>CAWJPF010000019.1:0-288289 GCA_963844625.1 uncultured Actinomycetota bacterium
CTGGGGCGTGCTGAAAACCCGGTTTCATTACCCAGGCGGGCGCCCCGGGATGTGAGGCGGGTGGCTGACGGGACCGGCGAGGCTCACGTGGCGCTGCACGCAGCGCCACGCCGCGAGCGACCGCGGAAACCGGCCACCAGGAGATCTACCGGACGCTCGGGCCGCGCCGAGATCAGCCAGCGCCGTCGGCTGTGGGTGCTGACGGGCGCTGGAGGCTACCAGCTGTCACCGCAGAGCCTCGATGTTGGGGCCGAAGGTCCCGGACTCGTGGTCGCCGGACCGCCGCGCAGCGGGCGGTCGACCACGCTGATGACCGTGGCCCGGTCAGGACGACGGGGCGTAGGGCTGCGCCCAGGCTTGCAGCGCGGCGACCGCCGACGGGGCGAGGACCAGGTCGTTCCCGGCGACGCCGGGCAGATGCAGGAGGTGATTGACGCCGGGCAGCACACGCAGTCCCGGGCCAGTGCTCCCGGCCGCAGCCAGGGCGCTGACCAGGGGTTTAATCGTGCTAAGCGGGACATTGGTGTCCTGCGTGCCGTCCGTGACCAGGACCCGGGTGCCGCTCGGCAGCCGGGCCGCGAGGGACGGGGGGTACACCGCGTCGTCCGAGCGCACGTAGCGCGCGTTGGCCCGGGTAAGGATCCACGGCGTTAGCAGTTGCACTACGCCGGGAGCCAGGCCGTTGACGTCGACCGGCTGCACCGCCCGGAATTCCTCGATTGCCCGCTTTACCCCGGTCGCGTTTCGCTGGCCGCTGGCCGCATGAAGCGTCCCCTGACGGACGGCCGCGTTGATCTGCTCGTCGGTCTGGAGCTGGATCAGGCTGAGGAACCGCTCATCTTGCGGCTCGATCAGGGCCAGGCCGGCCGGACGCGGCGACACCGACTCGGCCACCAGCAGCGCGTACATCCCTCCTTCGCTGTGCCCGACCACCAGCATCCGGCTGGTGTCGGCCTGCGGCTGAGCGCCGAGCAGGTCGTAGGCCGCGTCGGCCTGGTGGATGTACGCGGCCAGGTCGATGGAGCCGGGATCGCCGGCGAAGGTGCCGCCGCCGGTCAGGCCGCTGAAGTACTTGTCGAACCGCAGGCTCATGATGCCCATCCGGGCCAGGACGCCCGCGATCAGCTGGAGGATGTGCGGGGTGAAGCCCGCGATGGCGTCGTCTCCGTTGCGGTCGGTGGGTCCGCTGCCCGCTATCAGCAGCGCGGCGGCCAGGTGCTGGCCGGCCTGGTGCGCCGGGATATCGAGCGTCGCGTAGGTGGTGGTGCCGTTAACGGCGAACGAGACATCCCGGCTGACCGCCGCGACTTGCGGGGATCCGGGCGTGCTGCCCGGGGCGCCCTGGGCGGCGGAGCCGCACGCGGCCAGTCCCGTCCCGAACGCGGCCACCAGGACGACGAGGTAAATCGTCCGCCTGGCGAGGTGCATGCCCTCCCTTTCCGCGCATTCCGTGGACGCCGATGTGGCATACCGCCTCAAGACGGCGCCGTTGAGTTAATAGAATAAAGGTTCGATCGTGGGTATGCTGTCATTATGGCCACTTATATGCCGTCCGGGTGGCCGGCGGGGTGCACCCGCCGGGCAGTGAGGACTTCGAGTCCACCGCGGTGGGCTGGCTGCTCGAGGTGGTGCCGCCGGACTACCGCCTGCACGGCGTGCTGCGCCGCTATCCGGTCGCGCTCGCCGCCCTGGCCAGGTACCACTCGAAGGCGTGCGTCGAGGGCGCACGCCACGGGTACCGCGCGGCGCGCGCGGAGCTAGACGGCGCGCTGCCGCCGCACGCGATTGACACCGTGCTGGCCGCGTACCGGAAGGAAGGCGCGCGGCTCGCCGCCACCGCCCGCGCGGTCAGCCTGGTCGAACGCGCCCTGCGCGGTGAGGTCTTCACGCCCGACGGCGAAGTCGCGCCGACGATGGCCGGTCAGGAGGGGAAAGGACGGTCTAACCGGAAGGGGAAAGACGGCCAGGTCAGAACGTGAGACGATGGCATCAAGCTAGCCGGGGGGCGGGCGGGTAGATCTGCGGGTAGCGAGAGGGAAGTGAGCCAGTGTCGCGGCAGGCCCGAATCCTTCTGGTTGACGACCGGATGGAGAACCTGGTCGCCCTGGACGCCATCTTGTCGTCGCTGAACCAGATCCTGGTGCCGGTCCGGTCCGGCGAGCAGGCGCTGCAGGCCCTGCTCACCGACGAGTTCGCGGTCGTCCTGCTGGATATCGTCATGCCGGGAATGGACGGCTTCGAGACGGCCGCGCAGATCAAGCGGCACGCCAAGACGCGGGACGTGCCGATCATCTTCCTCACCGCCGCGACCGGGCCGCCGGAGCAAGCATTCCGCGGTTACGCCGTCGGCGCGGTCGACTACCTGGCCAAGCCGTTCGATCCCTGGGTGCTCAAGACCAAGGTGTCGGTCTTCGTCGACCTCTACCTGAAGGGCACCCGCCTGGACGAGCTGTCCGGACCGCTGGCGGCCGTCGAGGAGACGGTCGCCGTACTGCGCCACCTGCCCGCGGTGACGAAGGACGCCGCGGCGGAGGAGACGACGGCCCGGCTAGCGCGGCAGGTCGGACGACTGCGTGAGGTCATCAACCCGTCCGGCGAGGGAAGCAGCTGAGCCCGGCGCAGACCAGCCGCCGTCCGGTGAGTATGTCCTGACCACCCGGGCCGGGACGCCGGCCACCACGCACCGGTCGGGCACGGCACCGCGGACCACCGAGCCGGCCGCGATCACGACGTTGCGGCCGATGCACGCCCCGGGCAGCACGACCGCCCCGGCCCCCAGCCAGCTCCCCGAGCCGATCCGGACGGCGGCGTTGGTCGGCAGCTGCCGGCCTATCGGGACATCCGGGTCGGCGTACCCGTGGTTCTGATCGGTGATGTAGACGTTCGGTCCGGTGAAGACGTCATCCCCGATGACGAGCGAATGGTGCGCCACGATATGACTGCCCCGGCCGATCACGCACCGGTCCCCGATCAAGAGCACCGGGGCCGGGCCGAGATCCTGGCCGGGCACCATCCCGGCCGACAAAGTGACGAACGCGCCGATGAGGGTATCCGCTCCGATCGCGATCGAGCGCTCCCCGAACACCGATCCGGGCGGGAAGGCCACGATCGTTCCGGGGCCGAACGCGGCGAACCGCCGGCCTGCGGCGTATCCGCCGTCACCATCCCGGCGCGCTGCACCGCCTCCCAGCCCCAGTGCACCGCTCGCCAGCTCAGTGCTCGCCAGCTCAGTGCTCGCCGGTTCAGTGCTCGCCGGTTCAGGCGGCCAAGCCAGGGCACGCTAGCCGACCGAGGCGGCCAGCTGGCCGCAGGCGCCGTCGATCTCCCGGCCCCTGGTGTCCCGCACCGTGACCGGGACGCCGTGGGCCTCCAGGCGGCGGACGAACTCGCGCTGCGCGGCCGGCCGCGACGCCGTCCACTTTGACCCGGGCGTCGGGTTGAGCGGGATCAGGTTGACGTGCGCGAGCCGCCCGGCCAGCAGCGACCCCAGCGCATCCGCCCGCCACGCCTGATCGTTGACGTCCTTGATCAGCGCGTATTCGATCGAGACCCGGCGGCCGGTGATGGCGGCGTAGTCCCACGCGGCGCCCAGCACCTCGGCGACCTTCCACCGCTGGTTCACCGGCACGAGGGTGTCACGCAGCTCATCGTCCGGGGCGTGCAGGGACACGGCCAGCGTCACCGAGAGGCCCTCGGTGGCCAGCCTGGTGATGGCAGGCACCAGGCCCACCGTAGAGACGGTGACCGAGCGCTGGGAGATACCCATGCCTTCCGGCACCGGGTCGGTCAGCCTGCGGACCGCAGCTAGGACGCTCGCGTAGTTGGCCAGGGGCTCCCCCATGCCCATGAACACCACGTTGGAGACCCGCCCGGGACCCCCGGGCACCTGGCCCGTCGCCAGCAGCCGCGCGCCGGCCACCACCTGGCCCACGATCTCGGCGGTGGACAGGTTGCGAGTCAGGCCCGCCTGGCCGGTCGCGCAGAACGGGCACCCCATCCCGCAGCCCGCCTGCGACGACACGCACATCGTGACGCGGTCCGGGTAGCGCATCAGGACCGACTCCACCAGCGCCCCGTCGAACGTCCGCCACAGGGTCTTGCGGGTAGTCCCGTCGTCGCAGGAAAGCTCGCGCTCGGTGGTCAGCAGCCGGGGCAGCAGGGCCTGCGCCAGCGCGTCGCGGGACGCCCGCGGCAGGTCGGTCATCTCATCCGGTGAGTCGGTGTACCGGCCGAAAAAGTGCCTGGACAGCTGGCTGGCCCGGAACGGCGGCTCGCCGAGCCCGGCCACGGCGGTGCGGCGCTCGGCCAGCGGCAGGTCAGCCAGGTGCCGCGGGGCGCGCGTACGCCGTGTCCTGGCGTCCTTCGCCCCCGGCCGCTCGGTCAGGGCGAGCTCGACCGGGCCGCCTGGTTCTGCCACCCCGGGAGGCGGGGCAGGGGGGCGGGAAGGTGACACGACGCTCCGTTCGGATTAATAAAGATTTTTTTGCGGTCACTACAGGATAGGCGGTTACGGCCTGCACGAGTTTGAGGGCCGCGGCGGAGTCAGTACATTTCGTTTTATGGGCATCCCGCACCCAGAAGCCACCAGGCCCGGGCCGCCGCGGCCGCCGGTCACGCTGCTCGAGAGTTTCAGCCCGTACGGAAGCCGTAAGGTCACCGTCGAATACGACGGGCTGACCACGGCCGCCTACCTGCACGACGACGCTGCCGCGATATCCGCCACCTGGATCGCCAACCACCGGCCCGCGCCGCCCGGCACCGACCACGCCCGGCTCGACGCCGGACGCGCGCCGCTGATGCCGGCCGGGCGCACCAAGCACCCGGGCGGCCTGCCGCCGCTGCAGGCGAGCGCGCTGGAAGCGCTGTGGTTCGAGGAAGGCGACGGGGTCGCGATCTACGAGAACGGGCGGCCGATCGCGGTGATCGCGGGCTGGTCCGACATGGACCGCGGGCTGCCCGGCTACAGCAGCGACGTGATCGGCCAGACCCCGTTCGGCTGGTCACTCGACGATGCCATGGAAGGACTCGCGCCCCGGCTCGAGCGATCCCGGGCCTACTGGCGCTGGCGGCAGTCGGGCGGCGGGTGGGGGCAGTTCCAGCAGGCGCTGCTGGGCCACCTGCTGCCCCGGCTCGGTCCGGGCGGACACTACTGGGACGTCTCGGCGGGCAACCAGCCGCTCACCGGGGTGACCGAACGGCCGTCGGGCCCGCGCCGTCCCTACACGGTCCTGTCCACCGTGGGCATGAGCTGCCAGCGGATGCCCGTCGTGGAGCAGGTCCTGGACGACCCGAGCGGGTACGCGCGGATCGAGCTCGCGCTCGCCACCACGCTGCCGAGCGCACAGGCAGCCCGGGTGTTCCTGTGGCTCGCGACTTACCCGTGGCGCGCGGTGACGTGGTTCGGGCCTGGGCACAGCGTTCGCTGGTATCACGAGCCCGCGACGTTCCCGCTCGGCGCGGGCGAGGCGGTCCTGCTGCTTGACTCCCCCGGTACGCTGGCCGGACCTGAGGCACCCGACCTGTCGGGTTTCGCGTTCGGCGGGGACCCGGTGCGCTGGTTGTGGGTGGTCCCGATCTCCGAACGGGACCGGCAGCTAGCCAAGGAGCGCGGCTCCGCTCAGCTGGTCAGCCGGTTCGCCGCGCAGCAGCGAAGCTGGATCGTCGGGCCGTCGTAGTTGTTGGTAATTCCGGGCCGCGGTCGCTGGTGGCGGCCGCGGCCCGGCGTTGGTTAATGGACGTGCAGGTTGACGCCGAGCAGGACCAGCCACCAAAGGAAAACGGCGAGCAAAATGCTCGCCGTCGCCTTCAGCCAGGCGAAGAAGATATAGCCGCGATCTCACGCGATCACAATCCCGATGAGCACGTAGATGACCCAGAGAAGGCTTCTGAACCGAACCGTCATGTCTTTCTCGGCTCCTCTCCAAACCGATCCAGGACTGAGGCCCGGCAGCTCCCCGGAGAGGGACGAATAAAACTAGCGGACCGGAATGAATACGGACAGCAGGAGCCATACCACGGGCGCGACAACCAGGAGCGAGTCGAGCCGCTCGAGGACCCCGCCGTGCCCGGGCAGCAGCGTGCCCATGTCCTTGATGTCAAGGTCCCGCTTGATCATGGATTCGACCAGGTCACCCAGGATCGCCGCGAGTACCGCCGCCGCCCCGGTGAGCAGCCCCGCCCAGACGTGCCCGTGCAGCAGGAACCGCAGGCACAGCGCCCCGCCGGCCAGGCAGGCGAGGACCGAGCCCGCGAAGCCTTCCCAGGTCTTCTTCGGGCTGATGGCGGGGGCCATCAGATGGCGGCCGCCGCGGCCGAGCGTGATCCCGGCGGCGTAACCGCCGATGTCGCTGCAGATGGTCACGATGATGAAGGTCAGCACCCGGCGCGGGCCGTCGGCGGGCACCAGCATGGCCACGACGAACGACGCGAGAAACGGCAGGTAGATCACTGCGAAGACGCTCGCCGTCACGTCCTTGACGTAGCCGGAGGCACCGCCGGGCAGGCGCCAGGCGAACAGGGCGACCACGGTCAGCGCGAGCGCCGCGAGCGCAGCCTGGATGCCCAGCCAGTACATGCAGGTGATGATGGCCACGCCGCCGGCCGCCACCGGGATGACCGGGATCCGGATGTCACGCTTGCCCAGCGCCCCGGCCAGCTCCGTCAGGGCCAGGCCCAGGGCGAGGGCCAGGTAGATCAGGAACGTCGCCTTGACGGTCAGCAGCGTGAGGATGACCACGCCGCCGAGCGCCGCGCCGACGGCGATGGCGACGGGAAGGTTGCGCCCGGCCCGGCCCGGCGGACGGGTGAGGGGGGGTACCGCCGGCTCAGTGTCCAACTAGACCTCGAGGAGCTCGGCTTCCTTGTGCTTGAGCAGCTCGTCCACCTGCGCCTCGTAGGTGTGGGTGAGATCGTCGAGCTCACGCTCGGCCCGGCGGACGTCATCCTCAGGGGCGTCGCCGGCCTTGACCATCTTGTTCAGGGTGTCTTTGGCGTGACGCCTGATGTTCCTGATCGCGACGCGACCGTCCTCGGCCTTGTGCCGGGCGGTCTTGATGTACTCGCGCCTGCGGTCCTCGGTCAGCTCGGGCAGCACGATCCTGATGATGGCCCCGTCGTTGTTCGGGTTGACGCCCAGGTCGCTGTTCCTGATGGCCCGTTCGATGGCCGCCAGCGAGTTCTTGTCGAACGGCTGGATGACCACCATCCTCGGCTCAGGCACGTGGAACGAGGCCAGCTGGTTCACCGGGGTCTGCGTGCCGTAGTAGTCCACCGTGATCTTGTTGAACATGCTGGGGTGCGCGCGGCCGGTGCGGATGATGCTGAAGTCTTCCCTGGCGACCGTGACCGCCTTGTCCATCTTCTCCTCGGCTTCGAGGAGCGTGTCATCGATCATTGTTCGGCTCCATAATGCTCGCCATGCTTAAGCGAGCTTAGCTGTCCGCCGGGGCTTGGTACGCACGCTCTTCGGTGTCGCGTGACTCCTGGGGGTTCTGCGGGTCGTCGCGGCAGATCAGCGTGCCGACCTTCTCGCCGCGGATGGCGCGGACGACGTTCCCCTCGCCCATCAGGGCGAACACGACGATCGGCAGCCCGTTGTCCCGGCACAGGCTCACCGCCGTGGCGTCCATCACCTTCAGCTCGCGGCTGAGGAACTCGCCGTAGTCCAGCCGCTCGAAGCGCACCGCGTCCGGCGTGGTGTTCGGATCCGCGTCGTACACGCCGTCCACCTTGGTCCCCTTGAGGACCGCGTCGGCGCCGATCTCGAGGGCCCGCTGGGCGGCGGCGGTGTCGGTCGAGAAGTACGGCGCGCCCAGGCCAGCCCCGAAGATCACCACCCGGCCCTTTTCGAGGTGCCTGATGGCCCGGCGCGGGATGTAGGGCTCCGCGACCTGGCCCATCGTGATGGCCGTCTGCACGCGGGTCTCGACGCCCATCTTCTCCAGCACGTCCTGCAGGGCCAGGCAGTTAATGACCGTACTGAGCATGCCCATGTAGTCGGCGCGGGCCCGGTCGATGCCCCGCTCGGCCAGCGCGGCGCCGCGGAACATGTTGCCGCCGCCGACCACAGCGGCGATCTGCACGCCCTCCTTCACCGCGGCGAGGATCTCCGCCGCCAAGTGGGCCACCACGTCCGGCGAGATGCCCAGGGGCTCAGAGCCCGCGAACAACCCGCCGGACAGCTTCAGCACCACCCGGTGCCAGCTCGGATGAAGCACCCCGGCAATTCCGTCTGGCGTACGTCCGTCTGGTGTGTAGCCTTCCGGTGTGTGGCCTGCTGGCGTGTGGCCTGCTGGCATCGAGCCCGGCCTCAGGCCTGGCCGACCTGGAACCTGGCGAAGCCCTTAACGGTGACACCGTTCTGCGACAGGACCTTGCTGATCGTGGTCTTGGGGTCCTTCACGAAGGCCTGCTCGGTGAGCACGACGTCCTTGAAGTAGGCGCCCAGCCGACCGTCCACGATCCTGGGAATGGCCTGCTCGGGCCTGCCCTCGTCGCGGGTGATCTGCTCCGCGATCCTGCGCTCCTTCTCCACCACTTCGGCGGGGACGTCCTCGCGCGTGGTGTACAGCGGCCGCATCGCGGCGACCTGCTGAGCCAGGTCCCTGGCGACCTCGGCGTTCTCGGTGTCCAGCTGGACCAGCACGCCGAGCGTCGGCGGCAGCGCCGCGTCGCTGCGGTGCAGGTAGCTGTCCACGTAGCCGCCCTCGAAGCGGGCGAACCGGCCGAGTTCCAGCTTCTCCTTGAGGCTGGCGCCTGCCTCTTCGATGAGCTGCTGGACGGTGGTGCCCGCCTTGGTCTCGGTGGCCAGTAGCGCCAGCCGGTCGCCGACGCTGGCCTTGATGGCGGTGCTCGCGATCTCGGCGGCCAGCTGCTGGAACTGGTCCGTCTTGGCCACGAAGTCGGTCTCGCAATTCACTTCGACCAGCACGCCGGCCCGGGTCCCGTCGAGCTTGGCCGTCACCAGGCCGTTAGCCGCGGTGCGGGTAGCCCGCTTGTTCACGTCCTTGGCGCCCTTGAGACGGAGCACCTCGATGGCAGCCTCCAGGTCACCGCTGGCTTCCTCGAGTGCGTTCCTGCAGTCCATCACGCCGGCGCCGGTCTGCTCGCGCAGCCGCTTCACGTCATCGGTGGTGAAATTCGCCATGTCCTCGTCTCTCACTCAGATACTTCGTCGGTGCCCGCGGCCGCCTCGTCGGTGCTGGCCGCCTCATCCGTGCTGGGCGCCTCGTCGGTGGCGGCCGCTTCGTCGGTGCTGGCCGCTTCGTCGGTGGTGACCGCTTCGTCGGTGGCGGCCGCTTCGTCGGTGGTGACCGCTTCGTCGGTACCCGCGGCCAGGTCGTCGGCGACGCCCGCCAGGTCGTCGGCCTCGTCGGCAGCGGCGGCGGCCTCGCTGGTGATCGCGGACCCAGCATTGATCTCGCCCTCGGCGGCACCTTCGGCCGCGGCGGCGTTCACCGTCTGCGAGTCGGCCGGGATCTCCGCGTCTGCCGCGGCGGTGGGTGCTTCCTCGGAAGCTGCCACCTCAGTGGCGGCCTCGAGGGTAGCGGCGGTGGCAGTCGGGTTCCCGGAGCCCACAAGCAGCTCGCGCTCCCACTCGGCCAGCGGCTCCTCGGCGCCGGGCTGGCTGCCGGCGGGCTTCTCGTCGCCGCCAGCGGCGCCGGCCCGCGCGATCAGGCCTTCGGCCACCGCGTCGGCGACCACCCTGGTCAGCAGCGCGACACTGCGGATGGCGTCATCGTTACCCGGAATCGGGAAGTTGACCTCGTCCGGGTCGCAGTTGGTGTCGAGGATCGCGACGACCGGGATGCCCAGCTTGAGGGCCTCCTTGACGGCGATGTGCTCCTTCTTGGTGTCCACCACCCAGATCGCGCTCGGCACGCGGGCCATGTCCCTGATCCCGCCCAGCGTCCGGTCGAGCTTGTCGTGCTCGCGCCGCAGCTGCAGGAGCTCCTTCTTCGTCATCCCGGAGGCGGCGACGTCGTCGAAGTCGATCTCCTCGAGCTCCTTGAGGCGCTGCAGCCGCTTGTACACGGTGGAGAAGTTGGTGAGCATGCCGCCGAGCCAGCGCTGGTTCACGAACGGCATCCCCACCCGGCGCGCCTGCTCGGCGATCGCCTCCTGGGCCTGCTTCTTCGTGCCGACGTACAGGATGGTCCCGCCGTGAGCGACGGTCTCCTTGATGAACTCATACGCGCGGTCGATGTAGTCGAGCGACTGCTGGAGGTCGATGATGTAGATGCCGTTGCGCTCGGTGAAGATGTAGCGCTTCATCTTCGGGTTCCAGCGCCGGGTCTGGTGACCGAAGTGGACGCCGCTCTCCAGGAGCTGCTTCATGCTGACGACCTGAGCCATGGGGCCGGTCCCTTTCCTTCGTGCGCCGCGCGCCATTCCGGCCGCGACGCTGCTCGGTTGCTTCCTGGTGCCCGTGACATGACGCGCCTGCGGCCGGCCTTGCGGCCGGCGGACCGAGCGGCGCGTCCCGCCGGTAGCGATCTAGTCGTGTCAGCGATCTAGTCGCCCCGGAGGGCAAGCGGGCACGCGATTTAGCCGCCGAGCACTCCCCAGGTAGGTGAGGCTGCGACGACCTTCACTAAGGATACTGGACGTTCCCCGTCGCCGTCGCATCGCACGGCAGTTGCCTGGCGGTTGCCCGGCGCGCTGGCCGTGCCCGTCGCCTGGAAGCCCTGATCCTCGTGGGAGGCGTCCGTCTTTACCCCCGGTAAAACGCCTCATCCACCCAAACCATGGTCCTTAACCGGATATTTCGGGCCATTACCGCGTGCTCGCTACCACAGCGATGGAGCATCGCTGTTGCCCCGGCGACAGCGATGCTCCATCGTTGTGGCTAGGAAGGCGGCCGGAGGGCGTCACCATCCTGGCCCGTGGTGGGCGGTGACCCATGCCGCACCTCCGCGGACAGCTGCCCGCACCTGCGCTGAGCCCGGCCGAAGTTCGTTGAGCGCATCACACCTATGTAGTCGCGTGCCGACCGCAAAACCTTTAGCTAGTCCGCAATGGAGGTTCCCTACGCCCGGGGATGAGCCTGGCGGTAGCTGGACTTGAGCCGCTCCACCGACACGTGCGTGTATATCTGGGTGGTCGCGGCCGAGGCATGGCCGAGAATCTCCTGGACGCTGCGCAGGTCGGCGCCGCCCTCAAGCAGGTGAGTCGCCGCACTGTGGCGGATGCCGTGCGGGCCGGCGTCGCGCGTCGTTCCGGTATCGCGCAAGCGCTCGTGCACGATCCGGCGGGCGGTCCGCGGATCCAGGCGGCCGCCGCGGACGCCGAGGAACAGGGCCGATCCGCTGGCCGCGGTGGCCAGGGCGGGGCGGCCCGCGGTCAGCCAGCGGGTCACCGCGCGCAGGGCGGGCACGCCGACCGGCACGGTACGTTCCTTGTCGCCCTTGCCCGTGACGCGGACGGTCCTGCGGCCGTGATCAAGGCTGCCCGCATCCAGCCCGCACAGCTCGCTGACCCTGATGCCGGTGGCGTAGAACAGCTCGAGCACGGCCGCATCGCGCAGGATCACCGCCGCCTCGGTCCTTGAGTCCGGCTCGGCTCCGGCCGGGTCGCCGGTGGTGACCGCCTCGGCGCGGCGTCCGGCCGTATCCAGGCCGGTCAGCAGGGCCTTCATTTCGTCTTGGCGCAGGACATGCGGGAGAACGCGGCGGGTCTTCAGCGTGCCGAGCCGGGGACCTGGGTCCACGGCCAGCCAGCCGCGGCGGTACGCCAGCGCCGTAAACGCGCGAGCCGCCGCGCCGCGCCTGGCCAGCGTGGTGCGCGCCGCGCCAGCGGAGTACTGGACCGCCAGCCAACTGCGCAGCTGCGCCACGTCCAGGCCGTCGGGCGTCTGGACGCCGTTACGGCGGGCGTGTTCGAGCAGCGACCTGATGTCGCCGGTGTAGGCGCGGACCGTGTGCGGTGACAGCGAGCGCTCGGCCCGGAGGTAGCGCTCGAAGGCGGCGAGCGCCGCGGCCAGCTGAGGCGGCAGCGGCTCTCCGGCGTCGGTGGATTCCCCGGCCCCGGCGGCTTCCCGGGGGTCGGCGCGCTCCCCGGCGTTCTTCATGAGCCCAGTTTGCACCTTGGACCGGCAGCTGAGTGCGAGACAGGCCGGACGTGAGGCAATCGCGAGTGATTTCGCATGACGACACGCCGATCGAACTGAAGTTTGACATGGCGAATTCGGTGCGGCAGGGTGATTCGTGCGTTCACCCCGAGGTCTCGGCGTCGCAGCGAGGCCGCGGAACGCTCGTGCCAGCGCCTAGATCGACGTTATGAAAGAGGGATCGAGCATGGGTCAGAAGACTGTCCGGTTCAGCGACCTGAGTGGCCAGCTCATCATGCGTGATGAGGCACTGGCTCGCATCGTGGTCCATGAGCACCCCGAACTCGGCGACGGCCCGGTCGAGATCGAGGCCCTCGTGGACGAAGCCGAAGCCATGGAGCAGGCCGCGCTGCGGGTAGCGGTCGTGGACCTCTACCTCCGGGATGACATCGAGCCGCGCCGAATCGTCATCGAGGCTGACGTGTTCGACAAGCTGGCCACGGAAAACCCGATGAGCGAGCTCCTCATCACCGCCCGGCCCGCCCGGCGCAGCTCAAGGACGCCCGCCAACGGCGCCTCCCGCGGTGACCGCCTCGACTACGCCACCCTGGAGCATGCTGGCAAGCCGCATAAGGGCAAGATCACCGACACTGAGAAGCAACTGGTCCGCGAGCACCTCACCGAGATCAACGACCGGCTGGCCAGACAGGGGCTGCGTACCATCAGCCTCACCGACCCGGATCACGTCGAGCGTTACGGCCTGGACCAGCTCGCCATGGAGCGCACCCTGGAGCTCGAGTTCGAGGACGAAGCCGAGACTGAGCCTGCGGCCGGGGATGAGCTTGACGCCGAGCTTCAGGCCGACGCCGAGCTTCAGGCCGAGTACGAGGCTGAGGCTAGGGCCGGGGTGGAGGCCGGGGTAGAGGCCGCGTAAGAGGGCCTGCTTACCCGGCTATAGCGCGGCTGCGCTCCCTGGGACGGCCGTGCCCGCCATCCGGGAGATGGTCCACAGCAACGGATCCTCGTGGTTCTGGCGCCGGTGGCTGAGCTGGCTCGAGAGCGTGATCACGAGCATGGGCACGACGACGATCGTGATCTCGAGGCCGATTAGCCGGCTGCTCTGCGGTATGAACGTGAGCGCGGAGCTGACCAGGACGAGAAGCAGCGTGGCCAGGGTCTCGGCGGCGCGAGCTGGGAGGAACTTGGTGCCCTTGAGTATCTTGTCGAGATTGATGGAGACCGCGACGAAGAGCAGGCCGGTCAGACCCGCGGAGGCGGCGATCATCGCGGTGAAGAACGGCTCCCAGTCAGCCGGGTTATAGCCTTGCATCACAGGGACTTCCGTAAGAAGAGCAGCTGGCCTGGCCACGAACGGAAGCAGGCGACGTTGTTCTCCGGGCCACGGCATGGCTGGGCTAGGCGTGCTTGCGCAGGCGCCAGCCGCCGTCGCAGCGTTCGATGAAGCCGTACCCGGCCAGCACGCCGACGCAACGCAGCACCGAATCGAGATCCACTCCGGCGTCGACCGCGAGCGTCGAGGTCCCGGCCGCGCCGCGCGCGGGAAACGCGTCGAGGACCCTGGCACTGTCGGCGTCAAGGTCATCGCGCGAGAGCGCCGAGCCCGGGGCGGGCGGCCGGCGCCCTGGTGGCGTCCGCATGCCCGGCCCGCCCCCGGGCGCCGACGCGCTCACAGCGCTCACCGGCGAGAGCATCTCGATGATGTCGGCGGCGCGGGTGACACAGCTCGCGCCCCACTCCCTGATGATCCGGTGGCATCCCGCCGACTGATGCGACGTCACCGGTCCTGGCACGGCCATCAGCGGCTTGCCCAGATCGGCCGCGTGGCGCGCGGTATTCAGCGCCCCGCTGCGCTCGCCCGCCTCCACGATCACGGTGCCGTTGGTCAAGGCGGCGATCGCCCGGTTGCGGACCAGGAACCTCATACGCGCGGGATGGCGGCCTGGCGGCCATTCGCTGATCACCAGACCGTGCGCCTCGATATCCGCGAACAGCTCGGCGTGACCCGCGGGATACGGGTAATCGACACCGCAGGCCAGCACCGCGATAGTGATACCTGCCGTGGCCAGCGCGCCGCGGTGCGCGGCGGCGTCGATGCCGTAGGCTCCGCCTGAGACGACAGTCCAGCCTTGCTCGCCGAGGTCAGCGGCGATCTCGCCGGCCACATGGGCGCCGTATCCGGTGGCGGCACGTGATCCCACGATGGACACCGAACATTGGGCGCTGAGGCGAAGGTCGGCATCCCCCCGCAGCCACAGCGCATACGGGCGGGCCTGACCAAGCTGGTCAAGCGCGGTGGGCCATTCGGGGTCCCCCGGGCAGAGAAGCCTGATGCCATCGCGGCAGGCGCCGGCGAGGTCAGCGTCGCCGGGCAGTTCGGGCAGGCGAACGCGCCAGCGACTGAGCGCGCGCTCCAGCGCCGCCCGGCTCGCCGGGCTGTCACCGCATCCGGGCCCGGTCCCGGGCAGCAGGTCCGCCTTGATCGCGGCCACGATCTCATCCGGCTCGCAAATTCCCAGCAGGGCCCCGAGGGCCGGATCGCCTGGCTCGGCCAGGTAAGTAAGCGCGGCGCGGGCTAGCCTGGCCGCACTGAGCTGGCCGGCTGGGGGCGCCACGGGGCTCACCGCCGCACCCCGAGCCACAAGCCCAGGGCGGAATCGCAGTCATCGCGAGTCGGCCGCGGCCGCCCGGCCAGGTCCGCGATGGTCCAGGCTACGCGGATGACCTTGACGACGCCACGCGCCGTGATCTGGCCCCGTTCAAGCGAGCGTTCCACCACGGCCAGCGAGCCAGGCGCCGGAGGCCAGGTCCGGCGCAGCTCCGATCCCGGCACCTCCGCGTTGAGGCGCCAGGGGGTGCCACGCAGCCGGTAAGCGGAGCGTTCCCTGGCCTGGACCACCCGGAGGGCTACGGTCCGGCTTGACTCGGCGAAGTTCCTGTCGTTCAGCAGTTCCTTCCGGCCTACCGGCTCGAGCCCGATCTTCACATCGACCCGGTCGAGCAGCGGACCCGAGATCCGGCCCAGGTAGCGGCGGCGGGTGGCGGGGCTGCAACTGCAGCCTTCAGCGGGTCCGGCCGCTCGCGCGCATGGGCACGGGTTCGCGGCCAGGATCAGCGTGAACCGGGCCGGGAACCTGGCGGTGACGCCCGACCTGGCCACCACGATCTCACCCGCCTCGAGCGGCTGCCGAAGCGCGTCGAGCACGTCCCTAGCAAATTCCGGGGCTTCATCGAGGAAGAGAACGCCTCTGTGCGCCAAGGACGCGGATCCGGGGCGGATGATGCCACTGCCGCCGCCCACGATGGCGGCTTTGCTCGCCGTATGGTGCGGAGCCAGGAACGGCGGATCGGTCAGCAGCGGGATATGTGAGGGCAACGTACCCGCTACCGAATGAATGGCCGTGACTTCGAGCGCGGCGGCGGTGTCGAGCCTGGGCAAGATGGTGGGAAGGCGTTCAGCCAGCATCGTCTTGCCCGCACCGGGCGGCCCGAGCAGGGACAGATGGTGCCCGCCTGCCGCGGACACCTCGGCGGCCCGCCTGGCCGTCGACTGCCCGAGCAGCTCGGCCAGGTCGGGGACCAGCACGGGGCCCGGGCCGGCCGCATTGCCAGCGCGGCCGACGCGGCCGACGCGGCCGGCCCAGGCCGGTCCGCGGCCACCGTCACCGACGGCGGTGGCCCGGCCGGAGGGTAGGTGGCCGGCCGGGAGTACCTGGCCGCCTTCGAACTCGGCGGCCGGCGGCTCGCCGCGCAGGCCGGGCGTGCCGCGTAGCCAGTCCACCGCCACGGTCAGGCTGCTTGCCGCGATCACGTGTACGCCGGGGACCAGGGCCGCCTCAGCCGCGTTCGGCGCGGCCACCATCACCCTGCCGAATCCGTCCTCCGCCGCGGCCGCTACCGCGGGAAGCACGCCGCGGACGGGCCGCAGCCGCCCGTCAAGGCCCAGTTCGCCGAAGAACATCACCCCATCCACGGCCCTCCTCGGCACCTTGCCCGCCGCGGCCAGCACCCCGACGGCGATGGCCAGGTCGAACCAGCTGCCGCGCTTGGGCAAGCTGGCTGGGGACAGGCCGACGGTGATCTTCCGCTGCGGCCATTCCTCGCCGCTGTTGACGATCGCGGCGCGGATCCGGTCCCGTGCTTCCCGTAGTGCGGTGTCGGGCAGGCCGACCAGGATCATGCCGACCAGGCCGTTCGCGATGTCCGCCTCGACCTCGACCACATGGCCGGTAACCCCGATCAGGGCCACCGAGTAGGTGCGAGCCAGCGCCACGGCTAGCCCACCCCGCGGATGTGCTCGATGGTGAACCCGCCGGTGCCCTCGTACACTAGGCCGATCACGTCAACCCGGACCTGATCGAACCGGACTCCGTGAGCGTTCAGCCACTGGACCGCGAGCCGGCGCAGGCGGGCCCGCTTAGCGCGGCTGACCGCCTCAAGCGGGCTGCCATAGCGGACCCCGGTCCTGGACTTCACCTCGCAGACCACCAGCGCATGACGCTCGACCGCCACGATGTCGATCTCGCCGTCCGCGCATCGCCAGTTGCGATCCAGGATCCGCAGACCGGCTGCCTCCAGGTACTCGGCGGCCGCCTGCTCACCGGACTTACCAAGGATGTCCTTGGCGCGCATTGCCATCACCTCCGGTTACGACCATCGCCGTAACCAGGGGTGAGCCGCCGGACAGCCTCCGAGGCTGCGGAAAACCGGACCAGCGATGAGCGCGCCGGTGGAAAAGGTTCCGGGAATGTCAGCGCCGGATGATTCAATCCTCCAGGGGGCGTCTAGCCAGAGCACGTTAAGAGACGCCGCGTACCGCGGCGAGACTGGGCTGCCCAGGTCGGAGGGGGTGGTTAGGTTCCGGCCCGGCCGAACGGGGCGCGGCCCGGCGGCTGCTCCGGCCGCGGCCCGGCCTGGACGGGCAGGATGTCGTGCTGCACGGCCCTGTTGCCGAGCTCGAATTCCTTGCCGTGGTGGACCATCATGAGCGGGTCGCCTTCCAGCAGCTCATACCTGGCCCGCTGCGCACTAATGGTGATCCGCAGCTTCCGGCCCCGGTAACGCAGCCGGAACCTCAGCTCCGATATGCCGCCGGGCAGGTGCGGGCTGAAGGACAGCGCCCCCGCGCCCGCGCGCATCCCGCCGAAGCCCGCGACCAGCGCGATCCACGCGCCGGCCAGCGAGGCCATGTGGACGCCGTCGGAGGTGTTGTGCTCGACGTCCCGCAGGTCCATGAGCGCGGCCTCGGCGAGGTAATCGTGGGCCAGGTCGAGCTGGCCGACCTCGGCGGCGATCACGGCCTGCGTGCAGGCCGACAGCGAGGAGTCACGTACGGTCAGCGGCTCGTAGTAGGAGAAGTTCCGTGCCTTCTCCTCCGGCGTGAAGGCGTCCGGCCGCAGGTACATGGCGAGCACCAGGTCCGCCTGCTTGACCACCTGCTTGCGGTAGAGCTGGAAATACGGGTAGTGCAGCAGCAGCGGGTAGTGATCCTCGGGGGTGTTCCTGAAGTCCCACCTGGCGTAGTCGGTGAACCCCTCGTGCTGCGGGTGAACGCCGAGGCGCTCGTCGAACGGGATGTGTATGGCGGCCGCCGCGTCGCGCCAGGACGCGGCCTCTTCCGTCGTCACGCCGAGCGTCTCGGCCACGTCCGGCAGCCTGGTGGCCAGATCGGCGGCACAGGCCATGTTCCGCTGGGCCATCAGGTTGGTGTAGATGTTGTTGTCCTTGACCGCGCTGTACTCATCCGGCCCGGTCACGCCCTCGATCCTGAACCGGCCCTTGGCGTCGTGCTGGCCGAGCGACCGCCACAGTCGCGCCGTCTCGACGAGCAGTTCGAGGCCGACCTCCTCCCCGAACGCCGAGTCCTCGGTGGCGTCCAGGTAACGGCAGACGGCGTCGGCGATGTCGGCGTTGATGTGGAACGCGGCGGTCCCGGCAGGCCAGTAGCCGGAGCATTCCTGGCCCCGGATCGTCCGCCACGGGAACGCGGCCCCCTCCAGGCCGAGCTCGGTTGCGTGCCGCTTGGCCTCCGCGAGCACCAGGTGCCGCCAGCGCAGGGCGTCAGCCGCCGCGGACGGGTGGGTGTACATGAGCACGGGCAGCACGAAGGTCTCGGTGTCCCAGAACGTATGACCGTCGTAGCCGGTCCCGGTCAGCCCCTTCGCCGCGATCGGGCGGTACTCCGCCCGCGCCCCGGCCTGCAGGATATGGAACAACCCGAAGCGCACCGCCTGCTGGATCTCGGCGTCGCCGTCCACCTCGACGTCGGCACCTTCCCAGAACTCGTCGAGGTAGGCGCGCTGCTCGGCCAGCAGGCCGTCCCAGCCGGTCAGGTGGGCAGCCGCCAGCGCGCCGACCACCTGGTCGATGAGGGCGGGCCTGGACCGCCCGCTGGACCAGCCGTAACCGATGTACTTCACGATGTGTATCTGCTCGCCGGGGGCGACCTCGGTCGCCACCGTCACCCGGCCCAGATCGTCATAGGACTCGGCCCGGCTAGCCATCTTCTGCGGGCCGGTGATCTCGTGGGACATCCCGGCCGCGATCCGCAGCCCGCTGACCCGCGTCCTGTGCACCAGGACTGCCCTGGCCGGCCCGCCGTCGTTAGAGCTGGAGTACTGGTGCTCCTCGCCGACCAGCGGATTCTCCAGGATGGCGGACAGGCGCGGATCATTGCCCCGCTGCGGGAGCTCCTCGTTCGCGACGAGCTCGGACTGGAGCACGAGCCGCAGCTTGGAATCCACCGGCTCGACGGTGTAGCTGATCGCGGCGATCGCGCGCTGGGTCAGCGACACCATCCGGACCGAGGTCACCTTGACCCTGGCCCCGGCGGGGGAAGACCAGTCGACCTGCCTGGTCAGCGTGCCCGCCCGCAGGTCAAGGATGCGTTCGTGCGAGTGCAGGACGCCGTACCTGATATCGAACGGCTCATCGTCGACCAGCAACCGGATTATCTTGCCGTTGGTGACATTGATGGCGGTCTGCCCGCTCTCGGAATAGCCGTAGCCGGCCTCGGCGTACGGCAGCGGGCGCACCTCGTAGACGGAGTTCAGGTAGCTGCCGGGCAGCCCGTGCGGCTCACCCTCGTCGAGGTTGCCACGCAGCCCGATGTGCCCGTTCGACAGGGCGAAGATCGATTCGCTCTGAGCGAGGAGGTCGAGGTCAAGCCGGTTCTCGACGAGCCGCCAGGGCTCCGTGCCGTACGCGGACTGCTTGATCATCGGGCATCCTTGTCCGAAGGCGCCGCCTGGCCTGAGGCTGGATCCTCATCGAGGAGTTCGGCGAGGTCCTGCACGGCGATGTCTGCCCCGTGCGCCTTGAGCTGCTCCGCCTGGCCCACCCGGTCAACGCCGACCACCAGGGCAAAGCCGCCTGCATGGCCAGCCTCGACGCCAGCCAGTGCGTCCTCGAACACCACCGCGCGGCTGGCCGGCACGTGCAGTTCCTGCGCCGCGGCGAGGAACGTATCGGGTGCGGGCTTGCCGCGCAGGCCGCGATCTGCCGCGATCTGCCCGTCGATCCGGACGTCGAACAGGTCCGCGATGCCGGCCGAGTCCAGCACCTGCTCGGTGTTCCTGCTCGACGATACGATCGCGGTCGCTATTCCCTTTTCCCGCACCGCCTTGATATAGCGGATACTGCCCTCGTAGACCTGAACGCCTCCGGCGGCGAGCTTGGCCAGGACCAGGACGTTCTTGCGGTTGCTCAGCCCGTACACGGTAGGCGTCCCCGGCGGGTCATCCGGCGTGCCTTCCGGCAGGTCGATGTTCCGGGATTTAAGGAACGCCCTGGTTCCGTCCAGCCTCGGCTTGCCGTCGACGAACGCGTCGTAGTCCGCGTGCGGATCGAACGGGACGAACTCGGTTCCGGTGCGCTTGGCGTGATCGCGAAGGAACTCATCGAACATTTCCTTCCACGCCGCCGCGTGCACCACCGCTGTCTGGGTGACCACGCCGTCCATGTCAAACAGGCAGGCGGTCACCACGTCGGGAAGCCCGAACATTCGCCCTCCGCGGAGGTTAGGCCGGAAAGTCCGGCTTGTCTTCTGGAACTTCCAAGTCAGCCTTGGCCAGTTCCTCGATGTTGACGTCTTTGAAGGTGACCACACGTACGTTCTTGACGAACCTGGCGGGCCGGTACATGTCCCACACCCAGGCATCTCGCATCGTAACTTCGAAGAAGACCTCACCGTTGTCGCTTGACCGGACGTTCAGCTCGACGTCATTCGTGAGATAGAACCGACGCTCGGTCTCGACCACGTGCGTGAACAACCCGACGACATCGCGGTACTCGCGATAGAGCTGCAGCTCCATCTCCGCCTCGTACTTCTCAAGGTCCTCCGCGCTCATGAGTTCATTCTCCTCTCGTTTCCCCCGATATACCCGCCAGGCGCAGTTCCGAGGCCACCAGGGCCGTTACGGAGTCAGCGCCAGCCGCCGCCACCGGGGTCATGGCGTCCGCCGGGTCCACGAGGTCAGCGTCTACGGGATACGGGTCCAGCGGTCCCGCGCGATCGCGGTCGTCCTGGCTCGCCGTCCTGGCCACGTTCACGAACGAATACCGGTGGGCCGGGGACGGCCCGTGCTCGGCCAGGGCCCGCACATGCTCATCGGTCACATATCCCTTATGACGATCGAATCCGTACATGGGATAACGTTCGTGCAGGTCTCGCATCATCCGGTCCCGGCTGACCTTGGCCACGACCGAGGCGGCCGCCACCGACGCGGTGACCCGGTCGCCTTTCCAGACAGCCAGCGCAGGCGCGCCGAGGCCGCGGACGGGAAAGCCGTCGGTGAGCACGTACCCCGGCTTGGCGCGCAGACCCGCGCACGCGCGGCGCATGCCCGAGACATTGCAGACGTGCAGTCCGGTCGCGTCGATCTGGTCCGAACCGATCACGACCACGTGCCAGTCGATTGCACGGCGTAGTACCTCGGCGTACGCGTCCTCCCTGGCCTGCGGGGACAGCAGCTTGGAATCGGCCAGGCCAGGCATCCGCCGGATGCTGGCGGGATCCAGGACCACGGCCGCGACCACCAGCGGCCCCGCGCATGCGCCCCGTCCGGCCTCGTCAATACCGGCTACGGGAGCGAAACCAGCGCGGCCGAGCACGGTCTCGTAAGCGGCTAGGCCCCCGTCGCGTCTAGGCGTATAGCCCGGATATCTGGGATACGGGTTCCGGGCCGGGGCCAGAGATTCTGACGAGGCCATGGCGGCTGAGGATGTTAGGGGGGCCGAAGGGGCCAGGCTGGCTGTCGGCACACCAGAATGGCGGGTCATGACACTGGGAAGATTACGCCAGTTATCGCGGTGACGCGGCCAAGGCAGCGCGGGACGCGGGGACGCCTCCGGGTCACGGAGCAGACCGCGGCGTGGACGGTACGCGCCAGGACTAGGTGGCGGGAGGGCCGGGCGCACGGCGGGCGGCGCGGCGCCGGGTGATCCGGGTCCGGACGCGGCGCTGCAGCCAGCTGACGGGGATAGCGGCGGCAAAGCCGAGGGATAGCGGCAGGGCCGGGCTCGATGGTTCAAGCCGGGCCGAGAGCAGGCCGGCGGTGCTGGCGCTGGCGGCCGCGGCGGACGCAGGCGAGCCTGCCGCAAGCGCGCTGAGCTTAGACTGCTCAAAGGTGGCCGGGATGGGCAGGATGCGCCACCGGCTGGGCGGCCAGATGATGACGAAGGCCCGGCCGAGCACGGCGCTTTCCGGGACCGTGCCACCGCCGGGATCGCCTTCGTGGTCCCTCGAGTCATCGGAAATGAGCCGGTGATCCCCCATGACCCACAACCGGCCGGGCGGCACGACGATGTTGAACCTGATATCGGAGGGTACGTCGCCGGGATAGAGGTAGGACTGCTCGTTAAGCGGCACGCCGTTGACGGTGACCCGGCCCTGGGCGTCGCAACAGGCCACGTCGTCTCCGGGCAGCCCGATGACCCGCTTGATGAGGATGTCGCCTGGTCGCCCGAAGCCGAACATGCTGGCAAAGCCGCTAAAGAACTCCTCGGCGAAATTCGAGCTCGTGGGCACCGAACCCGGGTCCCATGAGCCATCACCATTGAAGACGACGATATCGCCGCGGTGAATGCCGCGGAGGTCATAAACGATCTTATTGACCAGAACGCGGTCATTTATCTCAAGCGTGTTTTCCATCGATCCGGACGGTATGAAGAAGGCCTGGATCGCGTACGTCTTGATCGCGACCGCGATCACCAGCGCGATCGCGACCAAGATCACCAGCTCGCGCAGGAACCGGGCGCCGCGCTTGCCTTTACGACCGGCGGCGGCGCGACGTCCGGCGGCGCCAGAACCGGCCGACCCCGCCGACCCTGAGGGTCCTGAGGGCCCCGAGGACTCCGCGGACTCCGCGGATCCCGGCCCTTGACCCGCACCCTCCGCGGACGCCTCAGCCGCATCGCCCGTTCCGGCCTTTTCCGGTGTGCCCGTCGCGGGCTCGCCGGAGGCACCGCGGGCGGTCACGGGCCCGGTATCTGAACTGGCCGCCTGGCCCTGGTCACGGACCGGAGAGTCGGCGCCCTCGTCCGGGCCGGCGTCTGACTCGGCACCGGGCGTCACGCCCCGGCCAGCGCCGCTCATCCGCGCCCCCTCCGTTTACGTTCACCGCTTACCGTGACCGAGACGGCCACGCCCGGCAGGCCGGCCATCGCGTGTCCCGGGCCCGGACGGCACCCGCAGACCCATGCCGCCGTCATCCACCCGAGCTTAGCGCCATTATCTGGGCGCCTGAGCGTCCACCCCGCCGGGCACCGCCCGTCCGATAGCCCCGCAATTGCGGCGGAAATCGTATTTCGCTCAATAGGATCAGCGGTCACATGCGGGCCGGCCGAGGCAGCGACACCGAGGCGGGGGCGCCGAGGCAGCGACACCAAGGCAGCGACACCGAGGCGGGGGCGCCTGACGCCGAAGACCATTTACCCCCGGCGACGGCGACGGCGACGGCGACCCAGGAGCAAGGGAGCGCCGATGATTCCGGCGGCACCTGCGATACCCGCTACGGGAGCAGCCGCCACGACACTCAGCGCGGCTCCGCCGACGGTGACCGCCGCCCCGCTGACTCCGAGCACGGGAGCTCCCGCGGCCCCCGCGTGCAGCGCGGCCTGGCTGAAGGTGTCGGGGATGGGCAGGTCGCGGATCTGCGAGGGCGGCCAGATGATCAGGAACGCCCGGCCGACGACCTCGCTCTCCGGGACGGCGCCCTGGCCCGGATAGCCGGTGTGGTACCGGGAATCGTCGGAGTCCCCGCGATGATCGCCCATCACCCAGACGTCGCCTGCGGGCACGGTCGCGGCGAACCGGAAGGCCGACGGGGCGTTACCAGGGTAGATGTAGGAAGTCTCGCTCAGCGGGACGCCGTTGACTGTGACCTTCCCGTCGGTGCAGCACGCCACGTGATCGCCGGGCAGGCCGATCACCCGCTTGATGTAATAGGTCTGGCTGCTCCGCAGCCCGATGTCCGAGAGCACGTCCTCGAAGCCCCGGAGGACCGGATCGCCGGACGGCGGCGCGGCGTCGGGTCCCCACGAGTCCTGGCCGCTGAACACCACGACGTCCCCGCGGGCGATACCGCGGAAGTGGTAGACGAGCTTGTTCACCAGGACCCGGTCGCCGATCTGGAGAGTGTTCTCCATCGACGCCGAGGGGATCCGGTAGACCTGAACGACAAAGGCCTTCACCAGCAGCGTGAGCACGGCGGCGGCCACGACGATAGTCAGCAGCTCGCGCCAGAAGCTTTTCTTCTTCTTAGCGGGTTTGGCCGCTGGAGCGCTCTTGCCCGCGGCCGGCGCGCTAGCTCCCGCTCCGGCGGAAGTGCGGGCCGACGCGAACGAACCAGGATCGTGCTGATCGTCCATCGCCTGCCCGCCGCCGGGCACGTTCAGCTGCCGGTCTGGTCGCGGCGCTCCTTGATTCGAGCTGCCTTGCCGCGCAGGTCCCGCAGGTAGTAAAGCTTGGCGCGGCGCACCTTGCCCCGGGTGACCGGCTCGATCTTGTCGATCGACGGGCTGTGCACCGGGAAGGTCCGCTCGACGCCAACGCCGTAGCTGACCTTGCGGACGGTGAAGGTCTCCCGCGCCCCGCTGCCCTGACGCCGGATCACCACACCCTGGAACACCTGGATCCGTGAGCGGTTCCCCTCCGTGACCCGGACGTGGACTTTCAGCGTGTCCCCGGGCCTGAAGTCCGGGATGTCAGAACCGGGTCTGGGCCTGCTCGATTTCGGCAATCGCGGTATGCATGACAGGGTTTCCTTGGTGGTCGTGTGCGGGCTCCCGGCAGCAGCCGGCTCGCGGGCGTGGGCGTCCTGGGGTGCCTCCGGCCGCATGCCGATGAAGGCAGCGGACTTCAGTGTGCCATATCTTCGCCGCTAACCGGAAAGCCATCGGCAGAAGCACTACCCGCCTCCGCCGGAAGCCCGGGCCCTGAAGCGGCCATATCGGGCCCCGCGGCCGCGGGAGCCCCACCATTGTATCCGGCCTCGGCCAGTACCTGCCGGTCTCGCCGGTCCAGGTCGCGCAGCGTCCCGATCAGCTCCGCCCGGTGGGCGGCGGTCCGGCGCAACGCCATATCGCGCCGCCAGCGCGAGATCGCGGCATGGTGGCCCGACAGCAGGACCGCTGGCACTTCGCGCCCGCGCCAGGCCCGCGGCCTGGTGTACACCGGCCCCTCGAGCAGCCCGCGCATGGCGCTGGCCTGTCCCGGGTCGCCGCCGAACGAGTCGTCCCCGGCCGAGCACGCGTTGCCCAGGACCCCGGGCAGCAGCCTGCCGACGGCCTCGAGCATGACCAGCGCGGCCACCTCGCCGCCCGCCAGCACGTAGTCGCCGATGCTCACCTCGTCGACGCCCACGCGCGTGCGCATCTCGTCGACCACCCGGCCATCGATGCCCTCGTACCGGCCGCAGGCGAAGATGAGCCGCGGCTCCGCCGCGTACCTGGCCGCCACCTCCTGGGTGAACGGCACCCCGCTCGGCGTCGGCACGACCAGCCTGCCGGACCGATCCGGCCCGATGATCTCGTCCAGGGCGTCGCCCCAGACGTCCGGTTTCATCACCATGCCCGGGCCGCCGCCGAACGGCAGGTCGTCCACGGTGTGGTGCACGTCCGTGGCCCAGCGTCGCAGGTCGTGCACGCGGAACTCGATGTCGCCCCGGCCCGCGGCCTTCCCGATCAGGGAGGCGCCGAGCGGGCCGTCAAAATACTCGGGGAAAATCGTCACGATATCGATGCGCAGCCCCACACTGGTCACCTAATCCGCTGGCGCGGGGTCGAGCAGGCCCGGCGGCGGGTCGATGACGATAACCCCGGCCCCGACGTCGACCTCGGGCACGAAGGCCTTCACGAACGGCACCAGCGATTCCGGGCCCGAGCCGTCCGGTTGCGGGGTCCGCCGGATCACGAGCAGGTCCTGGCCGTAGTGCAGCACGTCGGTGACCACTCCCACGGCCTGGCCGGCCGCCGTCCGCACCGACAGGCCGATCAGCTGGTGATCGCGGAACTCGTCCGGGTCTTCGGTGTGCGGCAGCTGACTCGAGTCGACGCTCAGCCAGCCGCCGGTCAGTTCGCCGGCCGCGGTCCGGTCGGTGATCCCGGCGAACGCGACCAGGAGCTGTCCCGAATGCCAGCGCGCCGCCTCGACGGTCAGCTGCCCGTCACCATTGGGGGCTGGACCCGCGCCCGGGCTGGTACCGGCGGAGAGGGTGCGCTCGAAGTCGAGCACCGCGCCCACGGCAAACCGGAGGTCAGGCTCATCCGTCCTGACCCCGATCACGACCTCACCGCGAATCCCGTGCGGGCGGCCGATCCGGCCGACGATCACCCGCATGGAGGTCAGCGGACCTCGTTGGCGTCCAGCAGGTCGATGCGGACGTAGCGGCCCGCCGCCAGGGCATTGATCACTGTCCGCAGTGCCCTGGCGGTGCGCCCGCCCCGGCCGATGACCTTGCCGAGGTCATCGGGATGTACCCGCACCTCGAGGACGTTGCCTCGGCGCAGCGTCCGGCTGGCGACCTGGACGTCGTCCGGGAACTGGACGATGCCCCGTACTAGGTGCTCGAGGGCTTCCTCAAGCACGTCAGGCTCCGCTCCCTGACTCACCGGCTGCCGCCTTCACCTCAGCGGCCCCGGCATCCTGGCTCGCGGTCTGCTCGTTGGCCTCAACCGCGTCGGCCGCATTCGCGCCGCTGGCCTCGGCGGTGCTTTCCTTAGCGGCAGTGTCCGTAGCCGGAGCGGGGGTGTCCGTAGCCGCAGCGGCGGTGTCCGTAGCCGCAGCGGCGGTGTCCTTGGCCGGAGCGGCGGTGTCCTTGGCCGGAGCGGCGGTGTCCTTGGCCGCAGCGGCGGTGTCTTTCGCCGGGCTTTCCTTGGCCGAGGTGTCTCTGGCGGGCTTGGCGGCCCTGGACTGGGTCCCCGTCTTGCTCGCCTTGTCTTCCTTGGCTTCCTTGCGGGCCTGGCTCTCCTTGGCGGCAGCCTCGAAGCGCTCCTTCTTGTCCCCGCGCGGCTCGGCGGTCCGCAGCGTGCCCTCGGCGCCCGCCTCCCCGGTGAACTTCTGCCAGTCTCCGGTGATCTTGAGCAGGGCAAGAACCGGGTCGGTCGGCTGAGCGCCCACCGAGAGCCAGTGCTGCGCCCGCTCGGAATTCACCTCGATAAGCGAGGGGTCTTGCTTCGGGTGGTACTTGCCGATCTCCTCGATGGCGCGCCCATCACGCTTGGTGCGCGCGTCCGCGACGACGATCCGGTAGTAAGGCTCCCGGATTTTGCCCAGGCGCTTCAGCTTGATCTTGACAGCCACGACTGTGGTCTTCTCCCAGCGATAGATGCGAAGCGGCGGACCGCGCCGACCGGGGAACAGTCGACAGGGCCGCACAGATGAGCTAAGCCGGGCGAACGAGGAGAGGGCGTCGCATGGCTTAGCGGTCAGCATCACATTGTGCCAGACAACTGGCCCTGACTAGTAATCGTCGCCGCAACCGCCTGCGGCGCCGTGCGCCTCGAGTGGCCGCCGCGGGCGACCGGTCCGGTTGGGCCGGCGTCCCAGCGGGAACTCTAGTGATACCAGATATACACAAGCACCAGCCGCCGCGCGACCCGCGGGACGGGTGGAGCCGACGGGAAACCAGGCGCCGACCGCAGGCGCAATAAGACGGGCGGAAGATTAGCGCCGATCGGGTCTCACCCCAGGTAGGAAGACACCGGCACCGGCTGTTCCACGCTATGAAACAGTTACATAACGTACGTTGACTATCCCTGAACAGGCATCCTAGCGTAGCCATACTGTTCTATATATGCACGTTCGTTCGCACAGCGCACGTTTTACCGGGGACACCGCCGGTCACACTCTCATAACGTGATAGGAGCCCGCACATTAGGCACTCCGTACCGAGGCCCCCCGAACTAATGAGGCCGAACGCTCGTTGCTTCACATGCAGCGCTCTCCCTCGCCGGGATTTAGGTGGTGTTAGCCTCATGGCGCCACAGCCTCACGACCCCCGCAATCGCGAGGATAGTGGCGTCACCTCATACGCGGTCCCGCGCCTCGGCGCGACCCAAAGGAGATCGATTGCACATGAGTGACCAGACTCCGCAAAACGACAGCATCTCCCGGGGGGTTCCGGGGGGGCACCTCCTCGGGCAGACGGAGCCGGACGGCGGCATCAGCCGACGCGGCCTGCTGCGCGTGGCCGGCATCAGTGCGGCCGTCGTGGGGGGCGGCGGACTGCTCGAGGCATGTAGCTCCAGCATCAAGGGGGCCAGCGCGAGCTCCAGCACCAGCGCCAGCTCGGGATCCGCCGCCGGGCAGATCACGATCGGATGGATCCACCCGCTCACCGGCTCGCTCGCCGGGTTCGGCGCGGCGGACAACTTCGTGACGTCGAAGATCAAGGCGACCTCGCAGTACAAGAACGGGTTCAAGATCGGCGGCAAGACCTACGACGTCACCATCAAGTCCTACGACACCCAGTCCAGCCCGACCCGGGCCGGCCAGCTGGCCCAGCAGGCCATCAACGGCGACCGGGTGGACCTGCTGCTGGCCTCGAGCACGCCGGAGACCGTGAATGCGGTGGCCAGCACGGCCGAAACGCTCGGCACACCGCTGGTCTGCGCGAACATCCCGTGGGAATCGTGGTATCTCAACCTGTTCCCGAAGGGCAATCCGCAGAAGGCGACGGATAAGGCGACGTACGTCGTGATGTACTTCTTCGGGGTGGAGCACCTGGCGCAGGCCTTCATCCCGATGTGGGACAAGATCCACGCCCAGCTCCACACCAACAAGATAGTCGCGGCCGCGTACCCCAACGACTCTGACGGCAACGCCTTCCGGGCGGTATTCCCGATGTTCGCCAAGGCGGCCGGCTACACCATGGAACTGTCGTCGCCCTACACCGACGGGACCACCAACTACTCCTCGATGATCTCCCAGTTCAAGTCGGCCGATGCCGACTTCTTCACCAACGTGCCGCTGCCGCCCGACTTCGCCACGATGTGGAAGCAGTCCGTGCAGCAGGGCTTCCGGCCGAAGCTGGCCACCGTGGCCAAGGTCCTGCTGTTCCCGACCGACGCCTACGCCCTCGGCTCGCTGGTCAACAACGTCGCCACCGACACCTGGTGGGTGCCGACGATGCCGTGGACGTCCTCCTTCACCGGCGAGACGTGCCAGCAGTTCGCCAACGACTACGAGGCGGCCGGCGGCGGGCAGTGGAACGCGAACCTGAGCAACTACAGCCTCTTCGAGATCGCGCACGCCGCCTTCATGTCCGTGAACAACCCGCACGACAAGACCGAAGTCGCCGACGCCATCCACAACGTCAACGTCCACGCGCTGGCCGGGCCGCTGGACTTCGCCTCGGCCAAGAATCCCGCCCCCGGCGTGGCGATCACCCCGCCCGTCGGCGTGCAGTGGCAGAAGGGAACCAAGTACCCGCTGGAGATGAAGGTCGTCGACAACACGCTGCTCCCGCAGGTGACGACCACTGGCGACCTGCTGCCGACCAACACGTGACCGGATGACCAGTCCGCTGCTCGAGCTTGGCCACGTGACGAAGCGTTTCGGCCGGGTCGTCATCGTGGAGGACGTGTCGTTCGCCGTCGGCGCCGGGGACACAGTTGGGATCGTGGGGCCGAACGGGGCGGGCAAGACCAGCCTGTTCGGCCTCATCTCCGGCGACCTATCCCCGGACGCCGGGGGCGTCTGTTTCGCCGGCCGCCCGGTCACCAAGCTGGACGCGGCGGCGAGGTGCAGGCTCGGCATCGGCCGTACCTACCAGGTGCCCCGGCCGTTCACCGACATGACCGTGTTCGAGAACGTGCTCGTCGCCGCGCAGCAGGGCGGCGGGCTGCGACGCCGGGCCAGCTACGCGGCGGCCGCCGGAGCACTCGAGCGGACCGCCATGACCGGCGAGGCGAACCTGCCCGCCGCGCGGCTCGGCCTGCTGCAGCGCAAGCGGCTGGAACTCGCCCGCGGCCTGGCGTCGCAGCCCACGCTGCTGCTGCTGGACGAGGTGGCGGGCGGCCTCACCGATCCCGAGGTCGCCCAGCTGGTCGAGATCGTCCGCGGGGTCAACGCCGAGGGCGTCACGGTGATCTGGATCGAGCACGTGGTACGCGCCCTCACCGCCGTGGTCAGCCGGCTGATCTGCCTGGCCGGCGGGTCCTTCGTCGGCGACGGCGACCCGGCCACGGTGCTGGCCAACCCGGCCGTCCGCGAGGTCTTCCTCGGCTCCGAGGTCACCGCCTCCCTAAGCGGCGGCACCCTGACCGAAGACATCAGCCTGGGAGACCCCCATGACTGAGCCGAGCGAGCCAACGGGCCGCGGCGACGCCTGGACTGACGAGGGAGGCACGACCGAGGAGGGAAGGCGGCGCCTCGAAGGCGGCCCGGAGGCGAGCGAGACTAGCGGAGCGAGCGAGCCCATATTGGAGGTCCGTGAACTGACCGTGCATCACGGGCAGCTGCGGGCCCTGGACCGCATATCGCTGCGGGTGTTCCCCGGCGAGGTGTACGCCATCATCGGCGCGAACGGAGCGGGCAAGTCGACGCTGCTGCGCACGATCGCCGGGCTGCACCACCCGACGGAGGGGTCGATCTCCTACGACGGCCAGGACGTGACCAAGGTCCGCCCCGAGCGCCGGGCCACCCGCGGGATCGCCATGGTGCCGGAGGGGCGGCGGTTGTTCGGATCGCTCACGGTGGAGGAGAACCTGCAGGTCGGTGCCACATACGCGCGCAAAGGCCCGTGGACGTTCGAGCGCGTGTACGAGTTGTTCGGCTGGATGAAAGACCGCCGGACCCAGCGCACGGCGCAGCTGTCGGGCGGCGAGCAGCAAGCGGTCGCCATCGGCCGGGCGCTGGTCGCCAACCCGCGCGTGCTGCTGCTCGACGAGCTGTCCCTCGGCTTGGCGCCGGTAGTCGTCCAGCGCATCTACGGCACGATGCCGCAGATCCTGGCCAGCGGGATCACCGTGCTGCTGGTCGAACAAGACGTCAGCCAGGCGCTCCGCGTGGCCTCCCATCTGCAGTGCCTGCTCGAGGGACATACCACCCTGGAAGGACGGCCGTCGGACGTCACCGCTGAGCAGGTCGAAGCCGCCTACTTCGGCCTCGCCGGGGTGGCATCCGAGCCGTCGGCGGAGGGAAGCGAGTTATGGTCTGGGTTAACGACATCATCCAGGGGATCCTGACCGGTGGCCTGTACGCGCTGTTCGCCTGCGGGCTTTCGCTGATGTTCGGGGTCATGAAGGTCGTCAACCTCGCGCACGGCGACCTCGCGATACTCGCCGGCTACGTGGCGATCGGCGTCATCGCCGTCACGCACATCCCGGTGCTGTGGTCGTTCCTGATCGTGGTGCCGATCATGGCCGTACTCGGCTACGTGCTCCAGCGGACGATGATCCAGGCGTCGCTGGACCGGAGCGTGCTCACCACGCTGATCGTGACGTTCGGGCTGTCCGTGGTGATCGAGAACGGGCTGCTGCAGTTCGTCAACGCCGACAGCCATTCGCTCGGGACCGGCAACGCCATCATCACCAGCTCATTCTCGATCGGCTCGCAGATCACGATCGCCTACCTGCTGGTGCTGATCTTCGCGGTGGCGGTAGTGGTCCTGCTCGGCCTGCAGTACTTCCTGTCCGCCTCCAGGTACGGCCGGATGATCCGGGCCGTGGCCGACGACAAGGAGGCGGCCCAGCTATCGGGCATCGACTACCGGCACGTGTTCGGGATCGCGGCGGCGATCGCGTTCGCCACGGTGGCGCTGGCCGGCATCGCCTACGGCATGTACTCCCAGTTCTCGCCGACCACGGGCACCGACACGATCCTGCTGTTCGCGTTCGCCGCGGTGGTGATCGGCGGGCTCGGCTCGCTGTGGGGCACGCTGGTCGGCGGCGTGGTGCTCGGCGTGGCCCAGCAGATCGGTGCCCAGATCAATATCTCCGACGAGGTACTGGCCGGGTACCTCGTCTTCCTGGTCGTGCTGGTGTTCCGGCCGCAGGGCCTGACCACGCGGAAGGCGCAGTCATGAGCGTGGCCACGGAAACCCCGGCCCGTTCGGAAGAAAATTTCCGGGTTACCCGGTCGCGCAGGAACGTGGCCTGGACCGGCGCGGGCGCGCTTATCGTCGTCGTCGTGCTGGCGCTGTTCCCCTACATCGTGTACGCGGGCACCACCACCATCATGGTGCAGGCGTTCATCGTGCTCACGCTGGCCAGCATGTGGAACCTGCTGGCGGGCTACGCGGGCCTGGTGTCGGTGGGGCAGCAGGCGTTCGTGGGGCTCGGCGCGTATTTCGTGCTGATCCTGGCCCTCCACGGCATCTCGCCCTTCGCCGCGCTCCCGGTCGCGGCGATCGGCTGCGGCGTCGCCGCGGTGCCGCTGTGGTGGCTGGTGTCCCGGCTGCGCAGCGGGTACTTCGCCATCGCCACCTGGGTGCTGGCCGCGACCGTGATGCTCATCATCGAGAAGTTCTCCTCGCTCGGCAGCGGGACCGGTCTGCCGCTGCCCGGCCTGTCCGGGTACACCCCGACGCTGCTCACCGCCTACACCTACTGGATCGGGCTGGCCGTCACGGTCATCGCGCTGGCCACCGTGTACCTGCTGCTGCGCGGCCGGCTGGGCCTCGTGCTCACCGCCATCAGGGACGACGAGGTCGCCGCCCGCAGCTCGGGAGCGCGGGTCGGCCTGGTCCGGATGCTCGTGTTCGTGGTGGCCGGGATCGGCTGCGGCGCGGCTGGCGCGGTACTCGCGATCAGCCAGCTCCAGGTGCAGCCCGACGCGGTATTCAGCGTGCAGTGGACGGCCGAGATGGCGTTCGCGACCATCATCGGCGGGCTCGGCACGATCGAGGGGCCGATCCTCGGCACCGCCGTCTACATCCTCCTGCAACAGACGCTGGCCTCGTACAACGCCTGGTACCTGATCATCCTCGGGCTCGTCGCCATCGCCATCGCGCTGTTCGCGCGCCGCGGGCTCTGGGGCCTCGTCGATGATCACCTGCACGTCCGGCTGTTCCCGGTCGGATACTGGCTCTGGGCGCCAGGCAGCAGCCGCCGCCGCGGCCTAGGCCGGCTCCGCGGGCGGGGCGGCAAGCACAGCTGACACGCGCGTGGGGCGAGAATGTTCGTGTGCTCCTTGCCGAGATCGCCGAGGTGTCGCGGGCCGTGGCGGCCACGGGCGCCCGGCTCGCGAAGATAGAGATACTGGCCGCCGCGCTGCGCGAGGCCGGGCCCCTCGAGGTGCCGATCGCCGTCGCCTACCTGTCCGGGGAGCTGCCGCAGCGGCAGATCGGCATCGGCTGGGCGGCGCTGCGGGGCGGGTTCACGCCCGCGGCCGCGCCCACGCTCACCCTGTCGGAGGTGGACTCGGGCTTGGCCGCGATCGGGGCGGTGTCCGGAAGAGGATCGACGGCGGCGCGCAAGGCCCTGGTCAGCGAGTTGTTCGGCCGGGCCACCGAGGACGAGCAGCGGTTCCTTTACGGCCTGCTGTCCGGCGAGCTCCGGCAGGGAGCGCTGGAGGGAGTCATGACCGAGGCGGTCGCCCGCGCGGCTTCGGTGCCCGTGGCGGAGGTCCGCCGGGCCATGATGCTGCGCGGCTCGCTCGGCGCGGTGGCCGCCGCGGCGCTGGCCGGCGGCGGCGACGCGCTGCGGACGTTCGGCCTGGAGGTCGGCCGCCCGGTGCGGCCGATGCTCGCCGCCAGCGCGGCCAGCATCGCCGAAGCCCTGGCCAAAGTGGGTGGTCCCGCCGCGGTGGAGTGGAAGCTCGACGGCATCAGGATCCAGGCTCATCTAGCCGAAGGCCAGGTGCGCCTGTTCACCCGGACGCTCGACGAGATCACCGCCCGGCTGCCGGAAGTCGTGGCGGTGCTGGCCAAGCTGCCGGTCGGGTCCGCGGTCCTGGACGGCGAGCTGATCGCGCTGCGCGAGGACGGCAGGCCGCTGCCGTTCCAGGACACGGCGGCCCGCACCGCGAGCCTGGATTCGGGTTTGCCGGTCCCGCTTTCCGTGTTCCTGTTCGACGTGCTGCAGTTGGAGGGCGCGGACCTGATCGACCTGCCAGACCAGCAACGGCACGCCGCGCTGGCCCGGGCGGTGCCGCCCGAACTGCTCATGCCCCGCCTGGTTACGGACTCGGCCGAGGAGGCGACGGCCTTCTTCGCCGACGCGATCGCGCACGGTCACGAGGGAGTCGTGGTCAAGTCCCTGGATACGCCGTACTCGGCTGGGCGCCGCGGGGCCGGGTGGATCAAGGTCAAGCCCCGGCACACGCTGGACCTCGTGGTACTCGCGGTCGAATGGGGGCACGGGCGGCGGCGCGGCTGGCTGTCCAACCTGCACCTGGGCGCCCGGGATCCGGAGACGGGCGGGTTCGTCATGCTGGGCAAGACGTTCAAGGGGCTGACCGACGAGCTGCTGACCTGGCAGACGCAGCGGCTGCTCGAGCTGGAGGACCACCGGGATTCGTACACGGTCTACGTCCGGCCGGAGCTCGTGGTGGAGATCGCCTTCGATGGCGTCCAGCGCAGCCCGCGCTACCCCGGTGGCCTCGCCCTGCGGTTCGCCCGCGTGCTGCGCTACCGCGAGGACAAGAGCGCGGCCGAAGCCGACACCATAGGCACCGTCCGCGCCCTGAGTCCGGTGCCGTGATGGAGCGGGCTCCGGCTCCGGCTGCGGCGGGCGATCACTTCTTCTTGCGCTTGCCGCCGCCGCGGAACGCGGCGGGTATGTTGTCCTGCTGCGGCGCCGGGAAGTTCAGGCCGGGCGGCAGGTTAGCCAGGCCGTCGGCCAGGCTTTCCTGGAAACCTTCCGGCAGGCCGCCGGGCCCGCCGAGTGCGCCTAGGCCTCCTCGGTCGCCAGGGGCGGCGGTCGGCTGGGCGCCCGCGTTGCGCGCGATCTCGGCGGCACGCCGCGGGTCGCCGCTGCGGGGCGCCTTCTTCTTGGTACCGCCCTTCTTACGGGCGGATTTGGTCGCCGCCCGCATGCCCGGCATGGCTGGCATGCCCGGGATGCCGCCGCTGAACATGGCCTTCATCTGCTTCTGGCCCTCGAAGAAGTTCGTGACCAGCTGCGAGACCTCGCCGACGGCGACGCCGGACCCGTTGGCGATGCGCGCGCGCCGGGAGCCGTTGATGATCTTCGGGTTGCGCCGCTCCTCCGGCGTCATCGACCGGACGATCGCCTCCGCCCGGTCCAGGTCCTTGTCGTTGACCTGCTCGAGCAGGGCCCGGTTCTTCGCCGCCCCCGGCAGCATGCCGAGCAGGTTCCCGATCGGGCCCAGCTTGCGTACCATCGACAGTTGCTCGACGAAATCCTCGAGCGTGAAGCCCTCGCCTGAGGCGAGCCGCCCGGCCAGGTTCGCGGTCTGGTCGGCGTCGAAGGCCTTCTCGGCCTGCTCGATCAGGGTGAGGATGTCGCCCAGGTCGAGGATTCGCGAGGCCATCCGGTCCGGGTGGAACAGGTCGAAGTCCTCGAGCTTCTCCCCCGAGGACGCGAACATGATGGGGCGCCCGGTCAGCTCCACGATGGACAGCGCGGCGCCGCCGCGCGCGTCGCCGTCGAGCTTGGTCAGCGCCACGCCGTCGTAGCCGACCCCGTCGAGGAACGCTTGCGCGGTCGCCACCGCGTCCTGGCCGATCATCGCGTCGACCACGAACAGGATCTCGTCCGGCTGGGTGGCGTCCCTGATCGCGGCGGCCTGCGCCATCATCTCCTGATCGAGGCCTAGGCGGCCCGCCGTGTCGATGATGACCATATTCTGCTGGCGGCGCCTCGCCTCTTCCAGCGAGTCGCGCGCGACGGCCACCGGGTCGCCGACGCCGTTGCCTGGGGACGGCGCGTAGACCGGGACACCGGCCCGCTCGCCGAGCACCTGAAGCTGCTGGACGGCGTTGGGCCGCTGCAGGTCCGCGGCGACCAGCATCGGGGTGTTGCCCTGAGCCTTCAGCCAGAGCGCGAGCTTGGCCGCCAGCGTGGTCTTGCCCGAGCCCTGCAGGCCGGCCAGCATGATCACGGTCGGCGGCACCTTGGCGAACCGCAGCCGCCGCGTCTCGCCGCCCAGGATGCCGATGAGCTCCTCGTTGACGATCTTGATGACCTGCTGAGCCGGGTTCAGCGCAGCGGAAACCTCTTCGCCGCTGGCTCGCTCCTTGACCCGTGCGATGAACTGCCTGACGACGGGAAGCGCGACGTCCGCCTCCAGCAGGGCAATACGGATTTCCCGCATCGTCGCGTCAATATCGGCAGCGGACAGCCGTCCCCGGCCGCGCAGCGATGAAAATACCTGCGTCAGCCGGTCAGATAGGGTCTCAAACACAACTTCAGGTTACCGAACGGTCCGTGGTCCCTGGGTCCGGTCGGCCAGGAGCACCGCGTCGATCAGGCAACTGAGGGCGGCGTCCGTCCCGTTATCGACGGGCGGCGTTAAATCGCCCAGCGCGGAGAGGACCGAATGCACGGTCGCGCGGCGCAGGTCATCGGTGGCCAGTGGCTTGCCGTCGCCATCGGTTACGTAGAACACGTCGACGACCTCGGCCCCGAGCGTCTCCACCCGGGCCGCGCGCACGTCGAGACCACAGTCACCCAGCGCCCGCCCCACTCGCCACAGCAGCCCAGGCGCGTCGTGCGCCCGCACCTCCACCACCGTCGCGGTGTCCGACGCGTCGTCGACCAGGGTCACCTTGGACGCGGGCACCGAAGCGCCGCGCGGGCGGACGGCGCGCGCGCGGCGGTCCAGCCGGTCTTCGACATCCAGCCGTCCCTGCAGCATCCGGCGCAGGTCCGCGGCCACCAGCGTGGCGTCGGGCGGATCGCCGTATTCGGGTTCCACGTCGAACACGGTGACGGCCATGTTGCCCACCGACGTCGCGTTCGCGCTGCGCACCGCCAGCCGGTGCGAGGCCAGCACCCCCGCGGCGCGCCACAGCAGGCCAGGACGGTCGGGAGCGACCACGGTCACCTCGGAGCCGCGGACCGTCGCGGCCGGCGCGCCGTCGGCGGCGAGCGCCAGCTGATCGTCGCGCAGCGGCGCGGGCCCGGGCATCGGCTCGCCGTCCAGCACGGCCGCCACTCGCCCCACCAGGTCGGCGACCAGGGTGGCCTTCCAGTCGTTCCACGCCGCGGGACCAGTCGCCAGCCCATCGGAGATAGCCAGGGCATGGAGCAGTTCGAGCAGGACCCGGCTGCGCACGGCCGTGGCCACCTGCTTCACCGTGACCGGGTCGTCCAGGTCACGCCGGGTGGCGACCATGGGCAGCAGCAGGTGGAGCCGGACGGCCGCGGCGACGAGTTCGGTGTCCGGGGCGGGCAGGCCCATCCGCCGGCCGACGTCTCGGGCCACGACTTCGCCTGTGACGCTGTGGTCACCCGGCCAGCCCTTGCCGATGTCGTGCAGCAGGGCCGCGAGCAGCAGCAGGTCAGGCCGGGCCACTTCCCTGGTCAGCGCGGCGGAATGCGCGGCCGCCTCGGCCAGGTGACGGTCCACGGTGAAGGTATGCAGCGGGTTGCGCTGGGGCCGGTTCCGGATCCGCTCCCAGTCCGGGATCAGCGCCGTCACCAGGCCTTCGGTGTCGAGCGCCTCCCAGACGCTGACCGCGGCCTGGCCGGCGCCCAGCAGGGCGAGCAGCGAGTCCCTGGCCGCCGCGGGCCAGGGGACGGGCAGCGGCGGGCATTCGGTCAACCGGTCCAGGGTCCGCGGCGCCAGCGGCAGGCAGGCCTGCGCGGCCGCGGCGGCCGCGCGCAGGACGAGCGTGGGATCGCTGACCGGGTCGGCGGCGCGGGCCAGCACCACCTCGCCGTCTTGTTCCACCACTCCGTCCGCGAGCGGGCGGCGCTCGGCCCGGCGGCGGCGCAGCCGGCGCCCGCGTACCCGGTCCGCCTGGCGGAAGGCGTGATCAACCGCGTACGCGACGGTACGCGCGGCCCCCGCCAGCATCCGGAGCAGCACGTCCCCGTCGAGCAGGCCGAGCGCGCGGGCCACCTCGTCCTGCTCCTCAAGGACCAGCCGGTCCAGGCGGCGCCCGGTGACCTCGTGCAGCGCGTGCCGGGCGTCCAGGATCTGCTCGTAGGCGGTGCGGACCTTGGGGCCGGGCGCGGGCGCCACCCACGCGGCCGCGACCGCCTGGATCGCGTGCACGTCCCGCAGGCCGCCACGGGCCTCCTTCAGGTCGGGCTCGAGCAGGAAGGCCAGTTCGCCGCTCATCCGGGTGCGTTCATCGTGGTTGGCGTGCAGTTCGGCCAGCCGCGCGGGCGCGGCCGAGCGCCAGTCCTCCAGGGCGCCCGCCCGCAGCCGCTCGGTGAGATCCGGATCGCCGGCCACGTGCCGGGCGGACAGCAGCCCCATGGCGACCTTGAGGTCGGCGCGCGCCACCCTCCTGGCCTGCGGCACGGTACGGACCGCGTGGTCGAGCTCGGCGCCGGAGTCCCAGACGGGATACCAGATCCGGTCCGCGATACCCGCGATGTCGTCGCGGCCGCCGTGCAGCAGCAGCACGTCCAGGTCGCTGCGAGGCAGTAGTTCCTTGCGCCCGTACCCGCCGACCGCCACCAGGGCCACGCCAGCCTCAGCGCCGAGGAGTTCCGCCAGCCATCGATCGACCTGCGTAGTCCGGCGAGCACGGTCCGCGGCAAACGCTGTCATGGCTTCCACGCGTCCCCCGGACCGGTCATAAGATACCGGTCAGATAGCGTCCGGCCCGCGTTCGCCGGTCCGCACCCGGACAACTGTCTCGACGGGGATCGACCAGACCTTCCCGTCGCCAATCCGGCCTGTCTGGGCGGCCTTGACCACCACACCGATCAGGTCGTCGGCATCCTCGTCTTCGCAGAGCACTTCGACCATGACCTTGGGGACCAGGTCGACCTGGTACTCAGCCCCGCGGTACACCTCCGTGTGCCCACGCTGCCGGCCGTATCCGCTGGCTTCAGTGATCGTCAGGCCGTGGACGCCGAATGCCTGCAGTGCGGCCTTGACGTCGTCCAGCTTGAACGGCTTGATGACAGCAGTGATGAGCTTCATCTGAGGTGTCCCTTCGGAGTCCTGTACCGACCATCTGCTGCCGAGGTTTCACCAGATCTGTCGGCGTGTGTCGGCCGCGTGAAACACACGGGGTGCTTGTTACAGGCATGTTTCCCTCGGCCGGGCCGGTCAGCCCAGGATGGCGTCGACGAACGCGCCCGGGTCAAACGGGGCCAGGTCATCGGGCCCCTCGCCGAGGCCAACGAGCTTGACGGGAACGCCGAGCTCGCGCTGCACGGCGATGACGATGCCGCCCTTGGCCGTGCCGTCGAGCTTGGTCAGCACGATGCCGGTGACGTCCACGACCTCGGCGAACACCCGGGCCTGCCGGAGCCCGTTCTGCCCGGTAGTCGCGTCGAGCACCAGCAGCACCTCGTCGACCGGGGCCAGCTTCTCCACCACGCGCTTCACCTTGCCGAGCTCATCCATCAGCCCGACCTTGGTGTGCAGCCGGCCGGCCGTGTCGATGAGCACCACGTCGACTCCGGTGTCGATGCCGTCCTTGACCGCCTCGTACGCCACGCTGGCCGGGTCGGCACCGTCCCGGTCGGCCCGGACCGTCCTGGCGCCCACCCGCTCGCCCCACGTCTGCAGCTGGTCGGCGGCCGCCGCCCGGAAGGTGTCGGCCGCGCCGAGCAGCACGGTTTGCCCGTCCCCGATCAGCGCCCGCGCGAGCTTCCCGCAGGTCGTCGTCTTCCCGGTGCCGTTCACGCCGACCATGAGCAGCACCGCGGGCACACCGTTGTGCGGCGTGGTGTGCAGCGACCGGTCATCATCCTCGCCGAGCTGGCCAAGCAGCTCGGCCCGCAGCAGCGCCCGCACCTCGGCAGGCCCGCGCGCCCCGAGCACCTTCACCTTGGTCTTCAGGTCGTCCACCATCAGCCGGGCGGGCACCACGCCCACGTCGGCCGTGATGAGCACCTCTTCGATCTCGTCCCAGGTGTCGTCGTCGAGCTTGTCCCTGGACAGCAGGTTGAGCAGCGCCGACCCGACCGAGCTCTGGGACCGGGCGAGCCGGGCCCGCAGCCGTACCATCCGCCCTGCCGACGGCGGCGGCCGCTCGAGGTCAAGGACGGCGGCGGTCGCCTGCGGCGGGGCGGCGGTTTCCGCTGCTTCGCCTAGTTGGCCGCCTTGGCCGTCTTGGCCGCGGCCGGGCGCGGACGGCGGGGCCACCGGCGGCTGGCTCGGCGGCGCCGCGATCGTGCGCCCCCGGCGCGGCCGCACGAACAGCAGGAATCCGCCGGCGGCGACCGCCAGAACGGCGATGACAACGATAAGGATTACGTATTCCATCAGGCTCACAGTCTCCCAGACCCCGCCATGTGTCGCGTCTCGCAGGGGCCCTGCGGGGTCGGTCCGGATCGCGGCATCAGCGCGCGCAGGTCGTCCGCCAACTTACCTTCCGCTTGGCGCCTTTTGTGTGACGCAGGATTTCAGAGGGGCGTTAGAGGCCCTCTTGTTGCCCGGAAGCATAAATAACGCGGAAGATTCGAGCTACGCGGATGAGCGGAGGTACCCAATAGCAGCCCAAAAGACTCCGCGCAGGCCAAATCCTCCACGATAAGTTGCGGTGGATGGGACGTTTGAGGCCAGTGATTCGGATGGGGCTGGTGGGTAGTGTGCGGGGCCAGACGGGACGGGACGGGACGGGCCGGGGCTAGGCGGGCTGGCGGGTGGCTAGCTGCTGGCTGATCACGGCGGAGACGCCGTCGCCGCGCATGGTGATGCCGTAGAGGGCGTCGGCGGCTTCCATCGTGCGGCGCTGGTGGGTGATGACGATGAGCTGCGAGCTCTCCCGCAGTTCGTCGAAGACGGTGAGCAGCCGCTGCAGGTTCGTGTCGTCCAGGGCCGCCTCGACCTCGTCCAGCACGTAGAACGGCGAGGGCCGGGCCTTGAAGATCGCGAACAGGTAGGCGATGGCGGTCAGCGACCGCTCGCCGCCGGAGAGCAGCGACAGCCGCTTGACCTTCTTACCCGGCGGACGCGCCTCGATCTCGATGCCGGTGGCCAGCATGTCGTCCGGTTCGGTCAGCACCAGGTTGCCCTGCCCGCCGGGGAACAGGCGGCCGAACAGCTGCTCGAACTCGCGCGCGGTGTCGGCGTAGGCGGACGCGAACACCTCCTGCACCCGGTCATCGACCTCCTTGACCACGGTGAGCAGGTCCCGCCGGGTCTTACGCAGATCGTCCAGCTGGGTGGCCAGGAACGTATGCCGTTCGGTCAGCGCCTCGTACTCCTCCAGGGCCAGCGGGTTGACCTTGCCGAGCCGGTCGAGCTGGCGCTGCGCGTCGGCGGCCCGGCGTTCGGCCGCGGTCCGGTCATAGCGTGACGGCAGGGCGGACTCGTCACCGATCACCGGCACGGGTACCTCGGGACCGTACTCGGCCACCAGGGCGGCTCCCTCGACACCGAACTCCTCGAGGGCGTGCTCGGCCAGCTGCTGCAGCCGGAGCCGGTGCTCGGCCCGGGCGATCTCGGTCCCGTGCGCGGTGTTCACCACGGTGTCCAGGTCGGCGGCGAGCTCGCGGACCCGGGCCCGGACCGCCTTCAGCTCGCCGGTCCCGCCGGCGCTCGCGGCCTGCGCCTCGGCCCGCCGGACCAGGGCCTGGCTGACCGACTGCTCGGCGGCCTCGACCGCGAACCTGGCCCCCAGCGCGACCGCGCGGGCCACGGCGGCCTGAGTCGCCCGCCGCCGACGGCGATCGGCGGCGCGCTGGCGCGTCTGGCGTTCTGTGGCCGCGGCGGCGGTCAGTGAGTCGGCCCGGCCGCTGATCGCGCGCAGCCGTTCCTCCGCGGTCCTGACCTCGAGCCTCGCCTCCATCTCGGTGTTCCGCGCCGCGGTGCAGCGCTCCGCGAGATCCTCCCGCCGCCCGTCGGCCTCGTCCTCAAGCTCGGGCGGTTGCTCCGCCGCGGCCTCAGCCTCGGCCAGCTCCAGCCGGACCTGCTCCAGCTTGGCCAGGTCCTTCTCGGCGGCCAGCCGGGCCGCGGCGAGGGTCGCGTCCAGCCAGGCCTCGTCCCCGGCGGCCCGGGCGGCCCCCGCCAGCCGGCCGAGGCGCCCTGAGATCTCCGCCGCGGCCGCGTCGGCCTCGTGCCTGCGCGCCAGCGTCTGCGCCACCGCCTGACGGGCGGCCTCCTCGGCCTGGACCGCCACGGCCAGCTGCTGCGCCGCGTCGTCGCACCGCTGCTCCGCCTCGGCCAGCCCGGCGGCGGCCTCATCGGCCGCCGCGCGCAGCTCGAGCAGACTCTGCGGCCGCGCGCCGCCACCGTGCGCCCAGTGCGATCCGAGCAGGTCACCGGCGCGCGTGACGGCCTTAACAGCAGGATTTTCCCGAACGATCCGGCGTGCCTGCGCCAGGTCATCGGTCACTACCACGTCGCGAAGCAGCGCGGCGGCGGCCTCGCCGAGCCCGCCCGGCCCGCTCACCAGCGTGGCCGCGCGGGCGGTTCCGGGCGGGGCGGCGGGGGCGGGCGGGGCGGCGGGGGCGGGGGCGGAGGCGGCGATCACCAGGCCGGCGCTGCCCGCGTCCTCGCGGCGGAGCGTGGACAAGATCTCGGCGGCGGCGTCCAGGCTGGTCACGGCGACCGCGTCGGCCGCAGCGCCCAGGGCCGCGGCGATGGCGACCTCGAAGCCCTCCGCGACCTGCAAGCGCGCGGCGAACGCGCCCAGCACGCCGCCGAAGCGGTTGGGATCGGCGATCAGCGCGGCGGAGGCGTCGGCGCCGCGGCGGACGGCTTCGGCCAGCGCGTCGGCCCGGGCCCGCAGCGCGGCCAGCTCGCGGGCGGATTCGCGTTCTGCCGTGCGGAGAACGGACGTCCGTTCGGCATAATTAGAAAGAATTGAGGCCGCTTCCTGGTGTGCGGCGGCCAGCCCGCTACGGTCCTCGTCCCGGCCGCCGGATAGGTCCTGGACCTCCTCGTACTCGTCCTGCGCGCGGGCCGCCCGCTGCCTGGCCTGCTCGGCGGAGACCTCCAGGCGGTCCATCTCCTCCCGGGCGGCGACGCTGCGGCTGTCGGCCGCGCCTGCCTGCTCGCGCAGCCGGGCGACGCGCCCGGCGCGGGCGGCCGCGGTCCTGGCTCCCTCGGCCAGGCGGCGCTCGGTCGCGGTGAGCTCGGCTTCGGCCGCGGCGCGCTCGGCGACCGCGACGGAGAGCACCTCGCGGCCCGCTTCCAGCCGCGTGGTCAGCGCGTCTTCTTCCTCCCGCAGCTCGTCCGCCTGGCGGTCCAGTTCATCGGGGTCGCGGCCGGGGCGCTCAGGTTCGGTCGCCTCGGTCAGCAGCCGGTGCCGCTCGGCGGCCAGGTGCTGCGTGCCGCGCAGCCGCTCGGCCAGCGAGGACAGCGCGAACCATGTCTCCTGGGCGCGGGCGTGCACGGCCGAGGCCTGCTGCGCGGCCTGGTCGAGCTCGTTTTCCCTGGCCCTGGCCTGGGCCAGTTCCTGTGCCAGGACAGCCCGCCTGGCCAGCACGGCCGCCTCGTCCGCCTCGTCGCGGCGCAGGTCGGCGGCCAGCGTCACGTAGTCGTCGGCGAGCAGCCTGAGCCTGGCGTCCCGCAGCTCGGCCTGGATGACGGCCGCCTTCCTGGCCACCTCGGCCTGCCGGCCCAGCGGCTTGAGCCTGCGGCCGAGCTCCGCGGTGAGGTCGACCAGCCGGGTGAGATTGGCCTGCATCGCCTCCAGCTTGCGCAGCGCCTTCTCCTTGCGCTTGCGGTGCTTGAGCACCCCGGCCGCTTCCTCGATCAGGGCGCGCCGGGCCTCAGGGCCCGAGTGCAGGATGTCGTCGAGCTGGCCCTGCCCGACGATCACGTGCATCTCCCGGCCCAGGCCGGAATCGGACAGCAGATCCTGCACGTCGAGCAGGCGGCAGTGATCGCCGTTGATGGCGTACTCGCTCTGCCCGGACCTGAACATCAGGCGGCTGATCGTCACCTCGGCGTACTCGATGGGCAGCGCCCCGTCGCTGTTGTCGATGGTGAGCGTGACCTCGGCGCGGCCTAGCGGGGGGCGCGAGGTCGTGCCGGCGAAGACGACGTCTTCCATCTTGCCGCCGCGCAGGGATTTAGCCCCCTGCTCGCCCATCACCCAGGACAGGGCGTCGACGACGTTGGATTTACCCGAGCCGTTCGGGCCCACGACGCAGGTGATGCCGGGCTCGAGGCGGAGCGACGTGGCGGAGGCGAAAGACTTGAAGCCGCGCAGGGTGAGGCTCTTCAGGTACAAGTGCCGCCCCTCCTTCCGCTCCAGGCACCTTACCGCCCCGCGGCGCGCGAAACCGGGAACTCAGCGCGGACCGCGTGCCGCAGAGCCGTGAAGCGGGCACGCCAAACACGCCGGGTGCCCGAATGGGGACACCCGGCGTCGAACTACCCTTTGATGCCCGTGTGACTAATGACATATAACGGGCAGATATACAACGAAGAGGGGCGCCGCCAAAGGCGCCCCTGATTCGTTCTTTGACGTTTTTTGGCCTCGCCTGCCTACGCTCGTCAGACGTACGCGGGCTCGCGTTCCGAGACCAGCATGTCCTCGTGGGCCGTCTCAACCGCAAGTGCGTCGTTCTCTTCCTGGAGCCGAACAAGCTCGGCTTCCAGATCGCGTACTCGCTGCTGGAGGCGGCGCATCTCAGAAACGATGCGGGGATCGGGACCGCCGACGTGGCCGAATAGAGCCTTCGCCATTGTAAAAGGTCCTCCACGCTGAGTGACCAGAGTGGGCACATTAACTTAACACGCGCGAGAGCCGCGCGCGCAACCAACGTCCACTAGTTTCTCATCGAAGCGTTTGCTGGTCAAGTTGAGTGCTCACCTCATGCCTGATATACACCATATCTCCCCGAACAAACTGTTTCACCAGAACCGGGGCACGGGTGTTAGCGCTAACAAACGGACCGGGCCGGGCCGATGGTGCTTCCGGGCCGTGCTGCCAGCGGCCGCGGCGCGGTCACCAGCCGCCGCAGCGCGGCGGGGGCTACCAGCGGCCGCGGCGCGGCCGGGGCTGGCAGTGCGGGCAGGTGTAGGCGGAGCGGTTCATGAACGGGTCACGCCGGACCGGGGTGCCGCACCGCGGGCAGGGCAGGCCCTCCTGGCCGTAGACCGCCAGCGACCGGTCGAAGTAGCCGCTCTCGCCGTTGACGTCGACGTACAGGTCATCGAAGGAGGTCCCGCCCACGGCCAGCGCCTCGCCGAGGACCTCCCGCACCGCGGCGAGTAGCCGGCTGACCTCGGGGCCGTTCAGGGTCTCCGTGGGCCTGGCCCAGTGCAGCTGGGCGCGCCACAGCGCCTCGTCGGCGTAGATGTTGCCGACGCCGCTGACCAGTGACTGGTCGAGCAGTGCGCGCTTGATTCCGGTGCGGCGCGCACGCAGCCGCTGGGCCAGCGCCCCGGCGTCGAAGGCCGGCTCGAACGGGTCGGGGGCGATGTGCGCGATCGGCGCGGGCAAGTCGGCGCCGTCGCGCACCAGCCACATGTACCCGAACGTCCGCTGGTCGGTGAAGCGCAGGTCAGGCTCGTCGTCCTTGAACGTGAACGAGATCCTGACGTGGGGCGAGAGCGGCCGCGTCGGTTCGCCGACGAGCAGTTGCCCGCTCATGCCCAGGTGGGCCAGCAGGGCGTCCTCGCCCACCGCCAGCCACAGGTACTTGCCCCGGCGGCTGGCGCGGTCCAGGCTGCGCCCGGCCAGGGCGGTCTCGAACTCCGCGGCGCCCCCCGGCTGCCTGCGGACGGCGCGCGGATGCAGGACGCAGACAGTATCGATGGTGCGGCCGACGACATGATGTTCGAGGCCGCGGCGGACGGTTTCGACCTCAGGCAGCTCGGGCATCGCTTACGGCTCCGGACTCACAACGGGGGACTCACAACGGGGGACTCAGGGCTAGCGACTCAGGGCTGGCGACTCAGGGCTGGGGCGCGGAACCGGGTGGGTCTCCCCCGTCGTGACCTGGCCCGTGATCTGGCCCGTCGTGATCTGGCCCGTCCTCCTCGTCGCCGGGCAGCTGCTGGCCGCTCACTTCCGCCGAGATCTTGTTCCAGGCCGCTTCGGCCGCCTTCTGCTCGGCTTCCTTCTTGGACCGGCCTTCGCCGGAGCCGAGTACCCGGCCGCCCACCTTGACGATCGCCCGGAACGACTTCTGGTGGTCCGGGCCGCTTTCCTCGACCACGTACTCGGGGACCCCGAGCATGTGGCCCGCGGTGAGCTCCTGCAGCGAGGTCTTCCAGTCCAGGCCGGCTCCCAGCCGGGCCGACCGGTCGATGACCGGGTCGAACAAGCGGTGCACGAGCCCGCTGGCGTCGTCGAGGCCGCAGTCGATGTACACCGCGCCGATGACCGCTTCCAGCGTATCGGCGAGGATCGAGGACTTGTTCCGGCCGCCGGTCACTTCCTCACCGCGGCCGAGCATGACGTAGTCGCCCAGGCTCAGCTCCCTGGCCACCTCGGCCAGGGCTTTCATCTGGACCACCGCGGCGCGCAGCTTGGCCAGCTGGCCCTCGGGGAGATCCGGGTAGCCGCGGAACAGCGTGTCCGTCACGACCAGGCCCAGGACCGAGTCGCCCAGGAACTCCAGCCGCTCATTGGTGGGCGGGTTGGCGTTCTCATAGGCGAAGGAGCGGTGCGTGAGAGCGCGCTCAAGCGACGGCGGCTCGATCGGCACGCCGAGGGCGCGCCGCAGCTCAGCGGGATCTTTTCCGGCGTTCACACCGCCATCCCATGACCGGCTCACGACGCCCACCGCGCCCTCCTCTTAGCATTCGCTGATCATGCCAGGCCGGGCGAGATGTTTAACCCACCATATGCCGCCCGGACCGGTCAGCCTCATGCCGACGGCGTGATGACCTGGCGCCGCCGGTAAGTACCGCACGTCGGGCAGGCTACGTGCGACAGCTTGGGTGAGTGGCACTGCGGGCAGCTCACCAGCGAAGCGGCGGTGGCCTTCCAGTTCGAACGTCGTGATCGGGTGTTGCTGCGGGACATCCTCCGCTTGGGAACAGCCACGTCAGCCCTCCTTTAGGTCAGTGAAACCGGCACGCCGGTCCTGGTTGTTTCCTGGTCGTTGCTTGGGTGCTCAGAGCTGCTTCAGGCGGGCCCACCTCGGGTCAACGGCGTCTTCGTGCCGGTGACCCGGGCCCGCCTCGGCCAGCGGCACGCCGCACTCGACGCACAGCCCGGGACAGTCGTCCCGGCACAGCGGCGACATCGGCAGCGCTAGCACCACCGCGTCACGCAGCGCCGGCTCCAGGTTGAGCAGGTCGCCGTCGAGATGGAGTTGCTCGTCGTCCTGCTCCTCGGGCTCGTCGTGGTGATCGGACCGGTGGTACTTGTCGTGTGCGCCGCGTCCGGCGGACCCGCGGCCGGCCGCCCCGTGCGGGCGCTCTTCCTGGTACAGGTAAAGCTCCTGGAAGCGGGCCGTAACCGTCGAGGTCAGCGGAGCCAGGCAGCGGGCGCACTCACCTGCCAGCGGCGCGGTCACGGTGCCCGTGGCCAGGACGCCCTCCGTCACGGCCTCGAACCGGACGTCAAGGGCCATGTCCGTGCCGACGGGGACGCGGACAAGTTCAAGATGCATGTCCTCGGGGGCGGGCACGGTCCGCGTCTGGGTGAGCGCGGACCCCGCCTGACGGCCGAGCTGGCGGGTGTCAAAAATGAGCGCGCCACGAGGGGCGTTTGTGCGTGTATGGGGCATAGCAATGTACTCGCGTTGACTTAGCGGAACCGAGCGCCCAGCCTACCGGCGGCGCGCGGTATTCCCAACTTGACAGCACTGGACCGTATTCCGGCCCGGGCGCTCTACTCTTCGGCCAGGCGCTCCCTGAGCCGGCCCAGGACCGTCTCAGGCACCAGCCCGCTGACGTCTCCACCGTATCTGGCGATCTCCTTGACCAGGCTCGAACTCAGGAAGGAGTACAGCGGATTGGTGGTCATGAACAGCGTCTCGACCTTGGCCATCCGGTAGTTCATCTGCGCCATCTGCATCTCGTACTCGAAGTCGCTGACGGCACGCAGGCCCTTGATCACCGCGGTGATCCCGTTGGCCGCGCAGAAATCGACCAGCAGGCCGTGGAAGCGGTCGATCCTGACGTTGCCGTACCGGGCGGTGATCTGCGTCAGCATCTCGACGCGCTCGTCGACGGTAAACAGGCTGTGCTTGGTCATGTTGATGAGCACCGCGACGACCACCTCGTCGTAGAGCCCGGCGGCGCGGCCGATGATGTCGAGATGACCGTTGGTAACAGGATCGAAAGAGCCCGGACAGACTACGCGTTGCACGCGGTGCCACCCCTTCTGCTCAGCTTTGAGTACGCCAATGGGCAAAGGCCGGTCACCGCGCTGGCGTTCCAGGGCCGAGACCGTACCAGAAGGTTGCTTCCCCGTACTTGCGCGCCCGGTCGGGCCCGAAGCCGTCAGGCCAGCGCACCGGTCCGGATCGGGTGGCGCGCTCCACGATCACCAGCGCCCCGGGCGCCAGCCATTTCCCGTCCGCCAGCAGGGCCAGCATCCGGGTTACTTCCTCGTCCGCCATCGCGTACGGCGGGTCGGCGAACACGACGTCATAGCGGTCGCCTTGTGCCTGGCCGGGTCCGCGGGCCAGCATCCGCTCTACCCGGTCGGCGATCACCGTCGCCCCGGGCAGGCCGAGTACGTCGATGTTCTGCCTGATGACGCGCGCGGCCCGCGCCCCGGATTCCACCAGCAGCACCTGGGCCGCGCCCCGGGACAGCGCCTCGAGGCCCACCGCGCCCGACCCGGCGTACAGGTCGAGCACCCGGGCTCCGGCCAGCGGTCCCAGGATCGAGGAGACCGTAGCGAACAGCCCTTCCCTGGCGCGATCACTCGTCGGCCTGGTATCCCGTCCGGGCGGGACCGCCAGCCGACGGCCACCCGCCTCGCCAGCGATAACGCGTGCCACCCCTTTAGTGTGCACGCTCGCATCTCAGCCGTCACACCTCCCCCGGCCTTGAAGCGGGCGACTGCACCCGCTGAAGCACGGCGAGCGCCGAGAAAATCGGCTCATGTGGCTGGTGTTATCGCTCGGATCATGCGGTGAGTTCAGCGAACAACAGGGTGCATCTGCTTTCCAGTGACACGCCTCTCCCATATCGGTACATTTCGTCCAAGAGAGCCTATTTCAGGCCGAGACTGCGTGTAATGGTTGCCACACCCTACACACTCTATTGTGTAGGGTGTGGCAACCATACGCTAACAGGGAGCTTACGGGACGCCTGCGGGGCCAGGACAGCTCGCGGGACGCCTGCGGGGGCGGCGGCCTTCCGCAAGTCGGCCCGGGCCCTGCTTGACCAGTCCCGGGCCCGGCACGACGGAGGGCTGATCAGTGCCGGGCCCGCGGAGGGCTGATCAGTGCCGGGCTCGCCGGGCCGGTCCGGCCCGGCGGCGGCGTAACTAGGTCTTGTCGAGGTAATCGGCCTGGTGGCCGAGCAGCTCGTCGATGGCCTCGCGCAGGGCGGGATGCGCGGCCAGCTGCGGGTCGGCCGAGACTACCGCGCTGGCCTCCTGCCTGGCCTGGCCGATAAGGTCCTCGTCGGTGAGCAGCCGGAGCAGCTTCAAACTGGAGTGACGGCCCGCCTGTGCCGCGCCGAGAATGTCGCCCTCGCGGCGTTGCTCGAGGTCGAGCCGGGACAGCTTGAACCCGTCGAGGGTGGCGGCCACCGCCGCGAGGCGTTCCGCTGACGGGCTGGCGGGCGGCGCCTCGCTCACCAGCAGGCACAAGCCCGGCGCGGCGCCGCGGCCGACCCGGCCACGGAGCTGGTGCAGCTGGGAGACGCCGAACCGTTCGGCGTCCATGATCACCATCACGGTCGCGTTCGGCACGTCGACACCGACCTCGATCACGGTGGTCGCCACCAGGACGTCGATCAGTCCCGCGGTGAAGTCCCGCATCACCCGGTCCTTCTCCTCCGGGGCAGCCGGCCGTGCAAGACGGCGATCCGCAGCCCGGCCAGCGGACCGGACTCCAGCGCCGCGGCCACGTCGAGCACGGCCAGCGGCTGCCGCCTGCCGTTGACCACCCCGCGCGGGATGGCACCGCCGCCGGCGAAGTCGCCCGCGTCGAAGTCTCCCTCGCCGGCGAAGCCTCCCGCATCGAAGCCTCCCGCATCGAAGCCTCCCGCATCGAAGCCTCCCTCGCCGGCGAAGTCTCCCTCGTCGGGGTAGTCCGCCTCGTCGGAACCCGTGTCATCAGAGGGCATGTCGTCGCCGCCGATACGCGGGCACACCACGTAGGCCTGCTGGCCCCGGGCCACCTCTTCCCTGACCCGCTCCCAGGCCCGCTGCAGGTACCGGGGCTTATCGGCCGCGGGTACCACGTGGGTGGCGATGGGCGAGCGCCCGGCGGGCAGCTCGGTCAGCGTGGAGGTCTCCAGGTCGCCGTACACGGTCATGGCCACCGTCCTAGGGATCGGCGTCGCCGTCATGACCAGGACGTGCGGGCGGTTGCCCGCGGCCTTGGCCCGCAGCGCGTCCCGCTGCTCCACGCCGAAACGGTGCTGCTCGTCGATGACGACCAGGCCGAGGTCGGCGAACTGGACCTGCTCTTCGAGCAGGGCGTGGGTGCCGATCACGATCCCGGCGTCGCCGGTGAACACGTCGGCCAGCGCCGAGCGCCTGGCGGCCGCCCCCACCGAGCCGGTGAGCAGGGCCACGCTGGTGGCGTGCTCGGCGCCGTCGAGCTGGCCGCGCGCGGCCAGCGGCCCGAGCAGGCCGGTGATGGACCGGTAGTGCTGCTGCGCGAGCACCTCGGTCGGCGCGAGCAGCGCCGCCTGGCCGCCCGCGTCCACCACTTGGAGCATTGCCCGGATCGCGATCACCGTCTTGCCCGAGCCGACCTCGCCCTGAAGCAGCCGGTGCATCGGGTAGGCACAGGCCAGCTCGCCGGCGATGGTCTCGCCCACCGCCACCTGGCCGGCCGTGAGCGTGAACGGCAGCCTGGCGTCGAAGTCGCCGGCGAGGCCGCCCTTGATACGCGGCCGCGGCATGGCCGGCATCGCGGCCGCCGCAAGCCGCCGCTGGGCCAGCGCCGCCTGCAGGGAGAAGGCCTCGTCCCACTTGAGCCGGTCAACGGCCCGGGTCCGGTCCGCCGCGTCCAGCGGCCGGTGGATGGCCCGGATGGCCTCGGCCCGGCCGGCCAGCCCGTACCGCTGCCTGACCGTGAGCGGCAGCGGATCCTCCCCCACGTCCAGCGTGTCGAGCAGGGTCTTGATGGACCGGCCCAGGACCCACGAGCTGACCTTGGCGCTGGCCGGGTAGACCGGGATCATCTCGGCGGCGAACTCGGCGGCCAGCTCCGTGGAGATCGGGTGCAGGTCGGCGTCCGGCGGCGCGCCGGGCAGCAGCTCGTACTCCGGGTGGATCAGCTGCAGGCGGCCGCGGAAGCTCGAGACGGTACCCGCGAACATGCCGACCATGCCGGGCGCGATCCGCCGGAACGCGTACTGCGCCCCAGGGGACCGGAAGAAGAACGTCAGCATGAGCTTGGCGCGGTCATCGGTGACGATCACCTCGCCCCGGGACCTGCGCCCCTGACCGGGCATCGGGTGCAGGGTCACATGGTCGACCCGGGCCAGCACGGTGACGTGGTCGCCTTCGCGCAGCGAGGACAGGTCGGTCAGCTCGCCGCGGGTGTAGTAGCGCCGCGGGTAATGCCGCAGCAGGTCGCCGACCGTGCGCAGGCCGAACTGGGCCTCGAGCGCCTTGCCGGTCTTGGGGCCCAGCGCCCGGGCGAGCGGTTCGCGCAGCGTGGTCACACCTGGCAGCATAGAAGCGCGCACCGACATTCGGCCCGGTTCGCGCCCGGGTCCGGGAGTCGGGTAGGCTACGACGGCTGGCCGATCCGCTGGCACTAATACCTGATCCGTCACCCTCATCAATGGAGCGAACCGTGGCCTCCGTCTGCGCCATCTGCGGCAAGAAGCCGGGCTTCGGCAATAACGTCTCGTTCTCACATCGCCGCACCCGCCGCCGCTTTAACCCGAACATCCAGACCGTGCACGCCATGGTGGGCAGCACGCGCAAGCGGCTCAACGTGTGCACCTCCTGCATCAAGGCAGGAAAGGTCACCCGCTAGCGAAGTGATCCCAGCCGGCGGCTCCGGCCCGCGGCTGGCCGTCGACGACCACGCCCTGCCCGGCGCGCACCGCGCCGACCACCGTCCACCGTGACGGCAGCGCCGTGCCCGGCGGGAACGTGGCGGCCAGGGAATGATCCTCGCCCCCGGTCAAGACCCAGCTCAGCGCCAGCGACTGCGGGCTGGATGGTGGCTGGATGGTGGTAGGACGCTCCGTTCGGCCCGAAAAAGAAACGTTACGGCGGGCCATAAGTACGGCGCGCGCCGAGGACAGCAGGGGGACAGCGGCGGAGCGGAGCACCTCGGCGGCCAGGTCGACGAGCACGCCGCTGGCGGCCGCGATGTGGCCCAGGTCGGCGAGCAGGCCGTCGCTGGTGTCGATCATGGCCGTGGCGCCGAGGTCGGCGGCCTCGGGGCCCGCGTCGTAGGGGGGCGCCGGCCGCAGGTGGGCACGGACCAGGGGCGCGTCCGGCATTCCGGTCAGCAGGAGGGCCAGGCCGGCCGCGGCGTGGCCGAACGGTCCGGCCACCGCGACCACGTCGCCGGGGGACGCGCCTGACCGCAGCACCGGGGTGCGGCCGGCCAGGTCACCGAGGCCGGTCACGGCCAGCAGCACCGAATCGGCGCGGGCGGTGTCGCCGCCGATGACGCTCGCGCCCGGGACGCGCGCGCACTCGGCCGCGAGCCCGGCCGTCAGGTCCCGGGCCCAGCTGACCGGCAGGTCCGCGGGCGCGGCCAGCGCGACCAGCAGCGCGGACGGCACAGCGCCCATGGCCGCGACGTCGGCCAGGCTGCGGGCCGCGGCCTTGTGCCCGACGTCGCACGCGCTGGACCAGTCCCGGCGGAAGTGCCGGCCCTCGAGCAGGAAATCCGTGGTCGCGACCACCCGGCCGTCCGGCGTGGCCAGCACCGCGGCGTCGTCGCCGATGCCGACCAGCGTCCGGGGGCCGCTCGGCAGCCAGGCCGGCAGCGACGCGATCAGGCCGAACTCCCCCAGCCCGGCCAGCGTCTCGGGGTCGTCGCTAGCGATGATCGCCTCCGCCACAAGGGGCCAAACGTGTTACAGGTCTGGACCTCTACGGTAGCGTGAACCAACAAGGGGCACCCGTCCCGCAATGCCCGGGAGGAGACCTCATGGTGGAGGCTTACATCCTCGTCCAGACCGAAGTCGGCAAGGCGGCCGACGTAGCCTCGCATATCGGCAAGATCAGCGGGGTCACGCAGGCCGAAGACGTCACCGGTCCCTACGACGTCATCGTGCGCGCCCAGGCGGGTAACGTCGACGAGCTCGGCCGGCTGGTGGCCACGCACATCCAGTCCGTGCCCGGGATCACCAGGACGCTCACCTGCCCCGTGGTGCACATCTGAGTAGTTCGGCCGCGAGCGGCGCGCTGTTCGGGCCCAGGCCGAGCGCGACCGCATCGCGCAGGTCGGCAGGGGTATCCACGTCCCGGCGCAAGCCGGGCAGGCCGGCCAGGTCCAGCTCGGCGGCCCCGCCGGCCGCGTGCCGCGACCGCGAGGCCAGGCCGAACGCGGGCTCGAACGCCGCCCCCGGAGCCGCCGTGTACAGCGTCGTGCCGTCCCCGGCCGCGTCGGCCACGAAGGCCGACGGCCAGGCCGAGGCGGCCCGCAGCGCCCGTCCGATCTCGGCGGGGCGCAGCGCGGGCAGGTCGGCGGACAGCGCGGCCCGCCCTGATCCCGGCCAGCGCGACGAGGCGTACGCGGCGCCGTGCCGCAGCGCCGGGTTGAGCCCGTCGCGCGGCTCGTCCGGCACCACCAGCGCGCCCAGCCCGGCCAGCGCGGCGGCCGCGACCTGATCATCTGTGATGACAATCACACGAGCGACCTCGTCGCACGCCAGCACCGCCGCACATGTGTCGCACGCCAGCGCGAGCGCGAGCTCGGCCCGGTGCGGCCCGGCGAGCTCGGCCAGCCTGGACTTGGCCTGGGCGAGTACCTTAACGGGCATCAGCACTGACCAGGGGACGCGGGCGTTATCGGTCATGTAGTTGATCCTGCCTCGACACCAGACCACCTGAACCAGGAGACTGACCCCATGAGCTCCCGAAAGGCCGTCGACCAGCCTACGTCGCCCGGCGGCTACAGCTACTCACCAGGCTGGCGGCAGTTCTCCCGGCTCGTCTTGCACCCCGGGCTGCGGCTGCTGATGAAGCACCGGTGGCAGGGCAAGGAAAACATCCCGCAGACCGGCGGCATCATCCTGGCCCCGAACCACCTGTCCTACGCCGACTGGGCCACGATCGCGATATTCAGCGACGGGTACACGCACCGGTATCCGGTGTTCATGATCAAGTCGCCGATCTTCGACGTCAAGGGGGTCGGGTGGCTGCTGCGCAAGTTCGGCCAGCTGCCGGTGTACCGCGGCCGCGGCGACGCCGGGCTGGTGCTGAAGCAGGCCGAGCAGGCGCTGCAGGACGGCGCGGCCGTGATCGTCTACCCGGAGGGCACCGCGACCCGCGACCCGGACCTGTGGCCGATGGTGGGCAGGACGGGCGCCGCGCGGCTGGCGCTGACCACCGGGGCGCCGGTGATCCCGATCGCGCACTGGGGCGCGCAGGACATCCTCCCCTACGGGACGAAGAAGCTCCGCCTGTTCCCGCGCAAGACCGTGCGGATGGTCGCGGGGCCGCCGGTGGACCTGTCCGCCTACGCCGGCCAGCGGCTCGGCGCCAGCGTGCTGCGCGCGGCCACGGCCGACATCATGACCGACATCACCGCCCTGCTGGCCACGATCAGGCAGCAGACACCACCCGCCGTACCCTACGATCCGGCCGCCGTGGCGGAGGTTTCCCCGGGCGGCGGAACGGACGGGGGCCCTGTCCCCGGGCCAGGTGCGACCGGAGCCGGGGAGGCGCGGGCGGGCGAGTCCGCCTCCGGCCAGCCATGAAGGCCGCGGTGATGGGGGCCGGGTCGTGGGGCACCACGTTCGCGCAGGTGCTCTGCGACGCGGGGACGGCCGCCGTGCTGCACGCCCGCCGGGCGCAGCTGGCCAAGGCGCTGAGCGAGACGCACGAGAACCCGGACTACCTGCCGGGGATCGCGCTGACGTCGGCGCTCGAGGCCACGGCGGACCCGGCGGAGGCGCTCGCGGGCGCCGACCTGGTGGCCTTCGCGGTGCCGGCGCAATCACTGCGGGCGAACCTGATCGCCTGGGCACCGCTGATCCCGCGCCGCGCGCTGCTCGTCAGCCTGCTCAAGGGGATCGAGCTCGGTACCTGCAAGCGGATGAGCGAGGTCATCATCGAGGTGCTCGACGCGGACGCCTCGCGGGTCGCCGTGGTGGCCGGCCCGAACCTGGCGGGCGAGATCATCAGGCGGCAGTTCACCGCCACGGTGGTGGCCTGCGCGGGTACGGACGGCGCGCTGGCGCTGCAGGGCGCGTGTCACACGCCGTACTTCCGCCCGTACACCAACACCGACGTGACCGGCTGCGAGCTCGGCGGCGCGGTAAAGAACGTCATCGCGATCGCGGTCGGCATCGCGGTGGCGATGGGGCTCGGCGACAACACCAAGGCCACGCTGATCACCCGGGGGCTAGCCGAGATCGCCCGGCTCGGCTCGGCGCTCGGCGCGGAGCCGCAGACGTTCGCGGGCCTGGCCGGGCTGGGCGACCTGGTCGCGACGTGCAGTTCGCCGCTGTCACGCAACCGGACGTTCGGTGAGAACCTGGGGCGTGGCCTGTCGGTGCAGGCCGCCGCCGCGGTCATGAGCCAGACCGCGGAGGGCGTAGCATCGTGCGGGCCGGTGCTCGAACTGGCCCGCGCGCACGGCGTGGAGATGCCGATCACCGAGGTCGCGGCGGCCGTCATGCATGACGGGCTGCCAGTCGAGCAGGCCGCTTCGATGCTAGCCTCGCGTTCGGCCAAGCCCGAGTGGTACGGCCCTTGACTTTCTGGTTGTGCCTTTTGGCTGGCCCCTGATGCCCGGATCGGTGGGAATGACATCGTGGACATAGTGCGCAAGCAGTCCGGCGAGAACACGCGGGCGGTACACCTGCCGGCCCCGCCGACGCCTTCGCAGCAGCCGCTGGGCACGCCGGTTTACCGTACCGCGGCGTTCGCGTTCGGCACGGCCGAGGAGTACCGGGCCGTGCTGAACGACGAGATGCCCGGCTACACCTACAGCCGCATCGACAACCCCACGGTCGACGCGTTCGCCCGCTCGGTCGCGGCGCTGGAAGGGGTGAACCTGCCGCGGTGGCCCGCCGCCCAGGCCTTCGCCTCGGGGATGGCCGCGATCAGCGGCGTGTTCTGGACCTTCGCCCGGACCGGCGCGCACGTGGTGGCCTCGGCCGCGGTCTACGGCGGGACGTACGGGTTCCTGCGCAACGTTTTGTCCCGGTTCGGGGTGGAGACGGACTTCGTCGACATCACCGACCTGGACCAGGTCCAGGCGGCCATCCGCCCCACGACCCGGATCGTGTACGCCGAGACGATCGCGAACCCCACCACGGCCGTCGCCGACCTGCGCAAGCTGGCCGACATCGCGCACGAGGCGGGGGCGCTGCTCGTGGTGGATTCCACCTTGGCCCCGCCGGTCATCTGCCGGCCGCTCGAACACGGCGCCGACCTGGTGGTGCACTCGGCGACCAAGTACATCGGCGGTCACTCCGACGCCACCGGCGGCGTGGTCACCGGGCGCATCGAGCTGATCAGCAACATCCGCGGCGTCCGGGTCGACACCGGCGCGTGCCTGGCCCCCGACGAGGCCTTCCTGCTCCGCCGCGGCCTGGAGACGCTGCCGCTGCGGGTCCGGCGGGCCTGCTCCACGGCCTCGGTGTTCGCCGCCGCCCTGTCCCGGCACCCGGCCGTGCTGCGCATCGACTACCCGGGGCTGCCCGAGCACGCCGGGCACCAGGTGGCCAGGCGGATGTTCGACGCCGGCCCGGAGGGCGTCCGGTTCGGCGCGATCGTGACCGTGGTTCCGCACGGCGGCCGCGAGGCGGGCATGGCGTTCGCGGACAAGCTGCGGCTGGCGCAGAACGCGACGTCCCTGGGCGGCACCCATACGGTCATCAGCCATGTGGCCTCCACCACGCACCGCCAGCTGGACGACCGGGCGCTCGCGGCCGGCGGCATCGACCCGGGCGCGGTACGCTTCTCCATCGGCCTGGAGGACGCGGAAGATCTCATCTCTGATGCGTACGTCGCCCTGGAATCTCTCAGCAGGCCGTAGGGTGCCGGCGTTAGCCTGGGAGTTTCGCTCAACTTGGGTTCGGGAGGACGCGTGCCGGGGCAGCGCAAGATACGGGTCGCCGTGGTGTTCGGCGGCCGCAGCACAGAGCATGCGGTTTCCTGCGCGAGCGCGGGCCTGGTCTTGTCCGCCCTCGACCCTGATCGCTACGACGTGCTGCCGATCGGGATCACGCTTGATGGTCGCTGGGTGCTCACCTCGGCTGACCCGGTCCGGCTCGCGCTTTCTTCCGGGTCGGTGCCCTCGGTGGAGTCGGTGGCTGTTCCGGGGACGCAGATCACGCCGCAGACGGGCCCGGGCGGGGTGCTGCAGGTGAGCTCTCCCGGCGCGGTACCGCGGGACCTGGGCGAGGTAGACGTGGTGCTGCCGCTGCTGCACGGCGCCTACGGTGAGGACGGCACCCTGCAGGGCCTGCTCGAGATGACCGGGACGAGGTACGCGGGTGCGGGCGTGTTCGCCAGCGCGGCCGGCCTGGACAAGGAGTACATGAAGCTGATCTTGTCCGCGCGCGGCCTGCCGGTCGGCCGGTACGTGGTCGTCAGGGACCGCGACTGGCGCTCCGGCTCCTCGGGGTCCTTGGGCTCGGGGTCCGGGTCCTGGGGCTCGGGGTCCTTGGGCTCGGGGTCCGGTGAGCGCAAGCGGGTCCTCGATGAGATCGCCGAGCTGGGCTGGCCCGTGTTCGTCAAGCCGGCCCGCGGCGGGTCCAGCATCGGGATCTCCCGGGTGACGGGCGTTGATGGCCTTGAGGAGGCCATCGAGGCCGCCCGCGCGCACGACCCCAAGGTGATCGTGGAGGCCGCGGTGGACGGGATGGAGGTCGAGTGCGCCGTGCTCGAGGGGCTCGACGGCGGGCCGCCCGAGGCGAGCGTGCCCGGGCAGGTGGTAGTGGATGCGCGGTCGGACTTCTATGACTTCGAAGCGAAGTACCTGGCGTCGGCGGCCACGATGCGGATCCCGGCGCCGGTGCCCGCGGCCGCGGCGCAGGAGATCGGGCGGATCGCCTGCGCCGCCTTCGACGCCATCTCCTGCGAGGGGCTGGCACGGGTCGATTTCTTCTACACGCCCGCCGGGCAGATCCTGGTCAACGAGATCAACACGATGCCCGGGATGACTCCGGCCTCGGGGTTCCCGATGATGTGGGCCGCCACCGGCCTGCCGCTGCCGCAGCTCATCGAGCGGATCATCCAAACCGCGCTGCGCAAGCGCCCAGGGCTGCGGTTATCGCCGAAGACGGCCGCGGGCGGCGTCCGGGCCGGTGCCCGGATGCCGCCCGCGGCCGTTGGCCTGGCCGTTCTGGCCCTGGCCTAGCCGTTCTGGCCTTCTGGCCTGGCCGTGCTGGCCTGGCCGTGCTGGCCTGGCCGTGCTGGCCTGGCTGTGGTCTTGGGGCTACTTCTTGTCGGCAGGCTTATCGCCGTTGACAAGCGCCTTGAAGTCCGCACCGGGACGGAACTTGGGCACCGAGGACTTCGGCACCTCGATGGTCGCGCCCGTGGCCGGGTTACGGGCCGTGCGAGCCGGGCGCTCGCTCTTCTCGAAGACACCGAACCCGGTGATGGCCACCTTGTCACCGCTCGCGACGGCCGACTGGATGGCCTCGAGCACCGCGTTCACGGCTTCGGTCGCGGATTTCTTGTCCCCCAACCGTCCCGAAATCGCGTCGATCAGATCCCGCTTGTTCATGGTTCACTCCTGCGCTTCCCCCACAGGTCGCGTGGGTTCCGATACTGGGATCGCGACCTCTGACCTGCCCGAAAGTAGGCGATCCAGCGCCGATGCACAATAACCACGGCCAGATTGGCCGGCGTGTCGGCCAATATCACACGCGGCAGCAGCAGCCGCTATACGCAAAGTATCCAGATGCCGCTTATCTGCTACTTCGCTCTTCCGCGCGAGGCCGCAGGCCCGAACGGCGCCCTGAAACGCCGACCCGCAACCACAACGATGGAGCATCGATGTCGCTGGGGCAACATCGATGCTCCATCGTTGTGGTTAGGCCGGGCTCGGGGTGCGGGACCGGTGGGTCAGGCGGTGACAGGGAGCCAGGAGGGACGGGATTGCTCGAAGGCGGTGATGGCGTCGACGTGCCGCAGGGTCAGGCCGATGTCGTCCAGGCCCTCCATCAGCCGCCAGCGGGTGTAGTCGTCGATATCGAAGGGCGCCTTGATCCCGGCCGCCTCGGCCAGGACGCAGCGGCCGGCTAGGTCGACGGTCACCTCGGTGCCCGGGTCGGCCTCGATGACGTCCTGCAGGGCGGTCACCGTGGCCTCGGGCAGGGCGACCGGCAGCAGGCCGGCCTTGGTCGAGTTCGTGCGGAAGATGTCGCCGAACCTCGGCGCGATCACCGCGCGGAACCCGTAGTCGGTCAGCGCCCAGACCGCGTGCTCGCGGGAGGACCCGGTGCCGAAGTCCTGGCCCGCGACCAGGATCGTCGCGCCGTCGTACTGCGGCTGGTTGAGCACGAAGGACGGGTCCTCGCGCCAGGCGGCGAACAGGCCCTCGCCGAACCCGGCGCGGCTGACCCGCTTCAGGTACGAGGCCGGGATGATCTGGTCGGTGTCCACGTTGCTGCGGCGCAGCGGCACCGCGCGGCCCGTGTGGGCGGTAAAGGGTTCCACGGAAGTCTCCTCTTCGGCGTGGTGGCTACAGGTCGGCGGGGGCGGCGAGATGGCCGGTCACGGCGGTGGCCACGGCGACCTCGGGCGACACCAGATGGGTGCGGCCGCCCTTGCCCTGGCGCCCCTCGAAGTTACGGTTGGAGGTGGACGCGCTGCGCTCCCCCGGGCTGAGCGTGTCCGGGTTCATGCCCAGGCACATCGAGCAGCCCGCCGAGCGCCACTCGGCGCCGGCCGCGGTGAAGATCTCGTTCAGCCCCTCGCGCTCGGCCTGGGCCCGCACTTGCATCGAGCCAGGAACCACGAGCATCCGCACCGAGGGCGCGACCTTCCGGCCGCGCAGCACCGCGGCCGCGGCACGCAGGTCTTCCATCCGGCCGTTGGTGCAGGAGCCGATGAACACCGTGTCCACCGCGATGTCGCGCAGCGCGGTGCCCGGGGTCAGGTCCATGTACTTCAGCGCGCGCTCGGCCGCGGTCCGCGCGCCGGGGTCGGCGAACGAGGCGGGGTCAGGCACGGACGCGCCGAGCGGCAGCGCCTGCCCGGGGTTGGTACCCCAGGTCACATACGGCGTCAGCGTATCCGCGTCGATCGTGACCTCGTGGTCGAACGTCGCGTCGTCATCGCTGGGCAGCGAGCGCCAGTAATCCACCGCGGCCTCCCACGCCGTGCCGGACGGCGCGTGCGGCCTGCCCGTCAGGTAGGCGAACGTCACCTCGTCCGGCGCCACCAGGCCAGCCCGGGCGCCGGCCTCGATCGACATGTTGCAGACCGTCAGGCGGCCCTCCATCGACATCGCGCGGATCGCCGGGCCGCGGTACTCCAGGACGTAGCCCTGGCCGCCGCCGGTGCCGATCTTGGCGATGATGGCGAGGATCAGGTCTTTCGGCAGCACCCCGTCCGGCAGGGCGCCGTTCACCGTGATGGCCATCGTCCTGGGCCGCTGCTGCGGCAGGGTCTGGGTGGCGAGCACGTGCTCGACTTCGCTGGTCCCGATGCCGAAGGCCAGCGCGCCAAGCGCACCGTGCGTGGAAGTGTGCGAGTCGCCGCAGACGATGGTCAGGCCCGGCTGGGTCAGCCCCAGCTGCGGCCCGATCACGTGCACGATGCCCTGGTCGCCGTCGCCCATCGGGTAGTTCAGGAGGCCGAACTCGGCGCAGTTCTTGCGCAGCGCCTCGACCTGCGTGCGGGACACCGGGTCGGTGACCGGGCTACCTGGGCCGGACAGGGGCACGCCGGGACCGGTGATCCCGGTGGTGGGCACGTTGTGGTCCTCGGTAGCGATGGTCAGGTCCGGGCGCCGGACCTTGCGGTTAGCCGCGCGCAGCCCGTCGAACGCCTGCGGGCTGGTCACCTCGTGTACCAGGTGGAGGTCGATATAGAGCAGGTCGGGCTCGCCCTCCGCGCTGCGCACCACGTGGGCGTCCCAGATTTTCTCGGCGAGCGTACGGCCCATCACGCTCTCTCCTCTCGTTTGCGTCTCGCATTCCGAGACGGCAGTATTCAGTACATGAACAACTCTAGCGGAGTGGGCGTCCTCGACAAGACCGTTTCCCTGCTGTCCGCCCTGGAGGGCGGGCCAGCCTCGCTCGCTCAACTGGTCAAGGCGACGGGCCTGGCCCGGCCGACCGTGCACCGGATCGCGGTCGCGCTGGAGAGCCACCGCCTGCTGGCCAGGGACACGCAGGGCCGGTTTGTGCTCGGCCCGCGAGTCGGCGAGCTGGCCGCCGCGGCCGGGGAGGACCGGCTGCTGACGATCGCGCAGCCGATCCTGATCCAGCTCAGGGACGCCACCGGCGAGAGTGCCCAGCTCTACCGGCCGCACGCCGACGCCCGCATCTGCGTGGCCGCGGCCGAGCGGACGAGCGGGCTGCGGGACACCGTTCCGGTCGGCACGGCGCTGCCGATGACGGCCGGATCCGCCGCCCAGGTCCTGCTCGCCTGGGAAGAAGGCGGCCGCATGCACCGCGGGCTGCGCGGGGCGAAGTTCACCGCGACCACGCTGGCTCAGGTCCGCAGGCGCGGCTGGGCCGCCACCGCGGCCGAGCGCGAGCCCGGCGTCGCGTCGGTGTCCGCGCCGGTCCGCGGTCCGGCCGGCCGGGTCCTGGCCGCGGTCTCGGTGTCCGGCCCGATCGAGCGCCTGACCAGGTCGCCCGGGCGGATGCACGCCCCGGCCGTCGTCGCGGCCGGAGACAAGATCAGCAAGCTGCTGCGCGCCGAAGGGTAGCCACGCAGTCCGTGCCTTGGAAAGGGGCCGCGCTGGAAGGATCCGACCGCCGTTGGCCAGGAACATCAAATAGGTTACCTATATAACTGACGCCCTGGAACCGCGGGTAACCTACCGGAATAACCAGAGGCCGGCGCCGGGCGAGCCGGGTGACTCAGGGCCCGGCCGGATCGCGGTGCACGGCAGTTACCTGACTACGCCATCATGGATATGGTCAGATTCCGGCAGAACCGCAGAACGCGAGCTGGGGAAGGATACGAGGTCGCGCGCATGAAGGCAGCTGTCATCAAGGAGACCGCACCGGGGGAGCACCGGGTCGCCCTGGTGCCGGAGGCAGCGACCAGGCTGCGCCCGGCCGGGATCGACGTGCTGGTTGAGCGCGGGGCTGGCGAGGGCGCGTGGCTGACCGACGCCGCCTACGCCGAGGCCGGCGCGACCATCGTCAGCGCCGACGAGCTGTACCGCAGCGCCGACGTCATCCTCACCGTGACCAGGCCGTCGGCGGCGGTGGTAGGCCAGCTGCGCAAGGGCCAGGCCATCGTGGGCATGCTGGCCCCGCTCACCGACCCCGAGCTGGCCGCCACGCTCGCGGCCCAGGGCGTGACCGCGATCAGCCTGGACGGGCTGCCGCGCACGCTGTCCCGGACGCAGCCGATGGACGCGCTCAGCTCCCAGTCGAACGTGGCCGGCTACAAGGCGGCGCTGATCGCCGCGGCCGAGTTCGGCCGGTTCTTCCCAATGCTCATCACCGCGGCAGGCACCGCCAGGCCCGCTAAGGTGCTGGTGCTGGGCACCGGCGTGGCCGGCTTGCAGGCGATCGGCACGGCCCGGCGGCTGGGCGCGGTGGTGAGCGGCTACGACGTGCGGCCCTCGTCGAAGACGGAGGTCGAGTCGCTCGGGGCCACGTTCGTCGAGCTGACCTCGCCCGTCACCGCGGCCGGCGAAGGCGGCTACGCCCGCGAGCTGACCGCCGAAGAGCGGCAGGCCCAACAGGACGAGCTGATCGGCCACATCGCCCGGCACGACGTGGTGATCACCACCGCCCAGGTCCCCGGCCGCCGGCCGCCGCTGCTGGTAACCGAGGACGCGATCAAGGCCATGGCCGCGGGCTCGGTCATCGTGGACATGGGCGCCAGCTCGCTCGGCGGCAACGTGACGGGATCGCGGCCCGGCGAGATCATCGTCACGGGCAACGGCGTCACGATTATCGGCGCGGAGAACCTGCCCGCCACCGTGCCGACCGCGGCTTCGAACGCCTACTCGCGGAACATCTCGGCGCTGCTGGCGTACCTGACCAAGGACGGCGTGCTGGCCATCGACATCGACGACGAAGTCCAGGCGGGCGTCGTGATCACGCACGACGGCCGGATCGTGCACGAGGGCGTGGCGGCGCTGCTCGTCCCGCCCCGCGAGACACCCGGCGAGACACCGGCCGGACTGCTACCCGAGGGAGGCGCCGATGTCGACGGCCCTGGTAACTGACCTGACCATCTTCGTGCTCGCGCTGCTGGTCGGCATCGAGGTCATCGGGAAGGTCCCGGCCACGCTGCACACGCCGCTGATGTCGGCGACCAACTCGATCCACGGCATCGTGCTCGCGGGCGCACTGCTGATCGGGGTGACGGCGAACAACTGGGTCGGCTACATCCTCGCGTTCATCGCCTCGTTCTTCGCCGCGGCCAACGTGGTCGGCGGGTACGTCGTGACCGAGCGGATGCTGAAGATGTTCCGCCGCAAGGCCGTACCGCCCGGTCCGGGGCAGGTGAGCCAGGAAAGCCCGGAGTCACTTGACGGTCACAAGGGCCTTAAGGGCCTGGCGGGCAAGGTAGGCATAGGCCGGGCCCAGTCATGAGCGGGTTCACCGGCAACATCCAGCTCGTCTACGTGCTGGCGGCGGCGTGCTTCGTGATCGGCCTGCACCTGATGAACAGCCCGGCGACAGCCCGGCGCGGCAACCAGGTGTCCATCGCCGGCATGATCATCGCGGGCATCGCCACGCTCACCCTGATGATCCACTATGGCACGGTCACTACGACCGGCTGGATCGTGCTGATCGCCGGCGCGCTGATCGGCTCCGCGGTCGGCCTGTACGCCGCGCAGACGGTGCAGATGACCGCCATGCCGCAGCTGGTGTCGGCGTTCAACTCGGTAGGGGGCGGCGCCGCCGCGCTGGTGGCGATCTATGGCTACTACGAAGCCGAGCGCAACGCCGGCAGCGTGCTCGGTACCACCACGGTGTTCACCGTGCTCGACGTGCTCATCGGCTCGGTCACGTTCTCCGGGTCGATCATCGCGGCCGGCAAGCTGCAGGGGTTCATCCCCGGGCAGCCGATCATCTTCAGGGGCGGCCGGCTGCTCAACGTGGCCCTGGCCGTCGTCGCGATCGGCACGGCCGCGTTCATGTTCACCACGGCGAGCCTGCCGGCGCTGCTGATCGTGGTGCTGGCGTCCCTGGCGTTGGGGGTGATGATGGTGCTGCCGATCGGCGGCGCGGACATGCCGGTGGTGATCTCGCTGCTGAACGCGTTCACCGGCACCGCGGTGGCGATGGCCGGCTTCGTCATCGGCAACTGGGCCCTGATCATCGCCGGGGCCCTGGTCGGCGCCTCGGGTGGCATCTTGACCAAGCTGATGGCCGACGCGATGAACCGGTCGCTGGCCAACATCATTCTGGGCGGGTTCGGCACCGGGGACAGCGCGGTCGCCGTGGAGGCGGCCGCGGATGCCCACGTCCGCTCGATCGCCGCCGATGACGCGGCCATCCAGCTCGCCTACGCGGCCAAGGTGATCATCGTGCCCGGCTACGGGCTGGCCGCGGCGCAGGCCCAGCACGGCGTGGCCGAGCTGGCCAGCACCCTGGAAGAGCGCGGCATCGAGGTCAGCTACGCCATCCACCCGGTCGCGGGCCGGATGCCCGGGCACATGAACGTGCTGCTGGCCGAGGCGAACGTGCCCTACCCGCAGCTCAAGGAGATGGACGAGATCAACCCGGAGTTCGCCCGCGCCGACGTGGCCCTGGTCATCGGGGCCAACGACGTGACCAACCCGGCCGCACGCCGCCCCGGCAACGACATCTCCGGCATGCCCATCCTGGACGTCGACCAGGCCAAGTCCATCATCGTGATCAAGCGCTCGATGGGAACCGGCTACGCCGGCATGGAGAACGAACTGTACTTCGACCCCAAGACCAGCATGTACTTCGCCGACGCGAAAAAGGCCATGGCCGAGCTCAACGCGGCCGTCAAGACCCTAGTCGGCTGACCCCCGGCTGACCCCGCCGCCCGCCTTCTGGGGGCCCAGGGGGCCTGGGGGGATGGATTCCCCCTAGGATCGGGGGATCCCGGGGGTCGCCCCCCGGGGCAGTAGAGTATTAGACGCCAGATCGGGAGGCCGTCGTGACCGAGCGCACCAAGATCACCCTGGATGAGTCCGAGATCCCCCGCCAGTGGTACAACGTGATCCCCGATCTGCCCGCGCCGCCGCCCCCGCCGCTGCACCCGGGCACGCTTGCACCGGTGGGCCCGGAAGACCTGGCGCCGCTGTTCCCGATGGAGCTGATCCGCCAGGAAGTGGCCACCGACTCCTATATCGACATCCCGGCCGAGGTGCTCGACGTCTACCGGCTGTGGCGGCCCACCCCGCTGTACCGCGCGCACCGGCTAGAAAAGGCGCTGAACACCCCGGCGCGCATCTACTACAAGTACGAAGGGGTCTCCCCGGCCGGGTCGCACAAGCCGAACACCGCCGTGCCGCAGGCGTTCTACAACGCCGCGGAAGGCACCAAGCGGCTCACCACGGAGACCGGCGCCGGCCAGTGGGGCAGCGCGATCGCCTTCGCCTGCGCCCAGTTCGGCATCGACTGCGAGATCTGGATGGTCCGCGCCTCCTACGACCAGAAGCCCTACCGGCGCACGATGATGGAGACCTGGGGCGCGACCGTACACGCCAGCCCATCCCGGACCACCACCGCGGGCGCGAAAATCCTGGCCGCGGATCCGGACTCGCCGGGCAGCCTGGGCATCGCGATCAGCGAGGCGGTCGAGGCGGCCGGAGGGAGCGCCGACACCAGGTACGCGCTCGGCAGCGTGCTCAACCACGTGCTCATGCACCAGACGGTGATCGGCGAGGAGGCGCTGAAGCAGTTCGCCGCGGCCGGTGAGTCCGCCCCTGACCTGATCGTCGGCTGCACCGGCGGCGGCTCCAACTTCGCCGGCCTGTTCTTCCCGTTCCTGCGGGAGAAGCTGGCCGGCCGGGCCAATCCGGTCATCCGCGCGGTCGAGCCCTCGGCCTGCCCGTCGTTCACCCGCGGCCGGTACGCCTACGACTTCGGCGACACGGCCGGGTTCACGCCGCTGCTGAAGATGCACACGCTCGGCCACGACTTCATTCCCGATCCGGTGCACGCGGGCGGGCTGCGCTACCACGGCATGTCGCCGTTGCTGTCGCACATGTACGAGCTCGGCTTGTTCGAGGCCGTGAACAAGCCGCAGCGGGAGTGCTTCGCCGCCGCCGTGACCTTCGCCCGGGCCGAGGGGATCATCCCCGCGCCGGAACCCTCGCACGCGCTAGCGGCCGTGGTCGAGGAGGCGAAGCGGTGCACGGAATCCGGCGAGCCGAAGGTGATCCTGACCGCGTTGTGCGGTCACGGGCACTTCGACATGGCCGCTTACGAGCGCTATCTGTCCGGTGAGATGACCGACTTCGAGCTATCCCAGGAGCGCATCGACGACGCCCTCTCCCGCCTGCCCGCCGTCGGCTGAAGGCTGTTCCCTGGGCAGGCAGGAGCGTTCGTTCGGGATAAAAAATTACGGCGGGACCTGACGGCGGCGGCCAGGTCGTCTAGTACGGCGGTGGTGGTGTCGAAGTCCATGCAGGCGTCGGTGACGCTCTGCCCGTAGGTGAGGGTGGCCGGCGGCCCGGGCTTCTGCTTGCCCTCGCGCAGGAAGCTCTCGAGCATCACGCCGGTCAGGCCGTCCTCCCCGGCCGCCACCTGCTCGGCGATCGCGGCCGCGACGAAGGGCTGGCGGCGGTGGTCCTTGCCGCTGTTGTCGTGACTCGCGTCCACCATCAGCCGGCGCGGCAGCCCGGCTCCTGCGACCAGGTCGAGCGCCTTGGACACGTGGCTGACCTCGTAGTTCGGGCCGGTCCGGCCGCCGCGCAGGATCACGTGGGTGTCCGGGTTCCCCGCCGTCTTCACCACCGCGGCGGCGCCGACCGGGGTGACGCCGAAGAACGTGTGCCCGGTGGCCGAGGCCCGGCAGGCGTCCACCGCCACCTGGACGTCTCCGTCGGTTCCGTTCTTGAACCCGACCGGCATCGACAGACCGGAGGCAAGCTGGCGGTGGACCTGGCTTTCCGTGGTCCGCGCGCCGATCGCGCCCCAGGTCACGGTGTCCGCGATGTACTGCGGGGTGATCGGGTCCAGCCATTCGCAGCCCACCGGCAGGCCGAGCGTCACGATGTCGAGCAGCAATCGGCGCGCGGTCCGCAGGCCGCGGTGCACGTCGTGGCCGTCGTCCATGCCCGGGTCGTTGATCAGGCCCTTCCAGCCGGTCACCGTCCGCGGCTTCTCGAAGTAGACCCGCATCACGATCAGCAGATCGGCCTGACGGCGGTCGGCTTGCGCCCGCAAGAGGCCCGCGTATTCGCGGGCGGCCCTGGGATCGTGCACCGAACAGGGCCCGGCGATCACCAGCAGGCGGTCGTCGGATCCGTCCAGCACGGCGCGGACGTCGGCGCGGGTGCGCTCGACCGTCGCGGCCGCCTCCTCAGTCAGCGGCAGCTCGTCGAGCAGGGCCGCGGGCGCAAGCAGCGGCTCGTAGCCGGTGATGCGGGTATCCCTGGTGCGCGGCATCAGGCGGTTCTCCTCCCGGGCGGGCTGCGGCCCGGACCCCGGGAGCCAGCACACCCCTAAGTTCTGGCTCCAGGCGGCGGTAAGCGCAGGCGGAAACGCCCGGCTCCGCCTGGAGCCAGGGTAAAACGCCAATACGACCGCGACACGCGACCGATGTTACACCCTGACGCTGCTACCCCCGGCCGAGGGCCGCGCCCGGTGGCCGGGCGAGCGAGTTCTGGGCGTAGACACAATAAGTCTTCAGTCCGATCACCTAATTTCCCTAAGGCTGAACGACCAGGCTGGTTTACGCGCGCCAACGGGCTGCTATCACCGGCGTGCGCGCAGCAGCGACGTCGTGCCCCGGGGGCCAGGGCCGGGACCATCCTTCGACCGCAGGGAGATTGCCGCCTTGGCGCGCCTGTTCACGCCAGCCATCACCAATGCCGTCTTCGCGCCGGTTGCCACCACTCCGGCCGCCACCACTCCGGCGGCCACCGCACAGGCTGACACGGCCCGGACGGGCGCCGTGCGGACGGGCGCCGTGCGGACGGGCGCCGTGCGGACGGGCGCCGAAGCCGGGCGCGCCGGGACCACGAAAGCCGCACGGCGGACGGCGCGGCGGTGGGCCCTGCTGCTGGCGGCCGGGTGGCTGGTGCAGGCGGGCCTGCGGACGTGGCTTAGCCACGCGCAATCCGTACCGCTGGCCAATCCCGACGAGACCGCCTACCTGATCGCGGCCCGGTTCCTGGCGGGCGGGCCAGGCGCCGACCTCTCGGGTTCGACGCTCTACCAGGGCGGGTATCCGCTGCTGATCACGCCGGTGTACTGGTTCACCAGTAACCCCGGCGCGGTCTATCACGCCGTCCTGGTGATCAACGCGGTGATCAGCGCGCTGGTGATGCCGCTCGGCTACCTGGCCTGCCGCCGGCTCGGGCTGGACCGCCCGGCCGCCTACGGCGTCGCCATGATCGCCGCCCTGGTGCCCGCCGGGTTCTTCTACAGCCAGTACGCGATAGCCGACGCGATCTTCCCGGTGATCACGCTGGCCTGGCTGCTGGCGGTACACAGCTGGCTGATCGCCGCAGCGGGCGGCGCCGGGCCGCGAGCCAGGTACGCGGCGGCCACCGGCTCGGCTCTGCTGGCCGGATACGCCTACGCGGTCCATTCCCGGGGCCTGGTCATCCTGCTCTGCTACGCCGCCGTGGGCGCCCTCATCGCCTGGCGCCACCGAGCCGCGCGCGGCTCGGTGGCGGCCGCGGCCCTGACCGCGCTGCTCGCCGCCGCAGCGGCCTGGGCCCTGAACCGCTACCTCACGTCGGCGCTGTATCCGTCCGGTACGCGCAGCCTGTCCGCCCAGCTAGAGAGCACTCTGGGCAGCTTCCAGGGCATGATCCACGTCATCGAGATGGCCGTCGGCCAGATGTGGCGGCTCACGCTGGACAGCTGGGGTATCGCCGGGATCGGCCTGTTCGCCGCGCTGGCCGCGATCGGGCGACGGGGCCTGCGCCCCGACCTGAGGATCATGGCCGGACTCTCGGTGGCGGTTACCGTCCTCATCGCCGCGAGCGCGCCCGCCGCACTTCCCTCCGACACCTCCCAGACCTGGGCCTCCGGACGTTACCTCGACGGCATGATCGTCACGTTCTTCCTCCTCGGCGCGGTGGTGCTGCTGCGGGTCAGTACCGCGCGGATCCTCGCGTATGCGGCCTGCACCGCCGGGCTGACCGTCCTAGCCGCCGTGATAGTGGCGGTCTACGCCGGGGCATCGCTGCCCGCGACCGGATTCGGCGCCGCGTTCAACTTCGCCGAGCCCGCCGTGCTCACCCAGAACTGGACCCAGGCGAACGTGCTGCTGGCGACCGCGGTGGCGCTGGGACTGCTCGCCGTGTGGGTCGTGGCCGCGCTCACCGTCCGGCGCTGGCGAAGCCCCAGGCTGGCCGGCGGCCTCACGGTACTCGGGCTCAGCGTGGCGGCGGTGAGCCTGGTGGCCCTGGTCCAGATGACCAGCCATGTCTCGCGGTCCCCGGCGGCGCAGGCCCAGGCCGAGAAGGCGACCGGGCTGGTGACGGTCGGCGGCGTGCGGCCGGGCGAGCAGATCGCGATCAGCACCGGCCTCAACTGGCAGGTCGCGATACCGCAGGCGTTCGAGGTCTGGTGGACCGAGCCGGAGGTCTTCAACCCGGCCAGCCAGTCACCCCCGGCCGGCGTGACCGTGGTCCAAATGCCGTGGACGGCGGGCCAGCCCGCAGGCTCCAGCTGGCCGCACGCCCCGGCCGGCTGGCGGATCGCCGCCTCCGACGCCAGCAGCGGCTGGGTGGTCTGGCGTAAAGCCTGACGACCCTGGGGCCCTTGACGGCAAGGCCAGCCCGTTCGGCATGGATATTGTGCTGCTCGAACGGGCAGCTAATGCACACCCGAGGGCGTACTGGCCCGGAGGGTCACGGTGCGACAGCTGCGCGCGGGGGACGTGGCGGAGTTCGGTCCCGCCTTTCACTGTCTGTGACAACTAGCATTGAGAAGGCATAGAGCGCTTTCCGGGGAACGGAGGTCGGCCAGCGTGGCCGATGAATGCGAGCACGGCGCGGCCTGTCACGACGGGACGGAGCCTGCCATGGCTTCGGCGCCGGAGGCATCCCGGGCCTGGCTGGCCTGGTCCGCGCTGGCCTGGTTCTCGCTGGCCTAGTCCGCGCTGGCCTGGATCTCGCCGGGCGCGGCTGGGCCGAACGTGAAGCGGGGCGAGGCGCGGGTCAGCACGGTGGCCGGCGGCGTGACGGACCAGGTGGCCGTCAGCTCGCCGGTGAGGGCGGCCATCAGCTCGCGGATATCGGCCGCGGCCGAGTCGTGCAGCGCTTCGGCCACGATGACGACCGCGGTGGTGGAATCCCGGACCGCGGACCGGCCGCTCTGCCGGTTCGTCCAGCGCCGGGCGTGCGCCCGGCCCGCCTGGTCCGCGAAGATCACCTCGCCGACGGCCGGGTACTCGGTGTCCCCGGCGAACGTCTGGTAATCCTCATCCCCGGCCGCGTACCGCACCTCGAGCGGCCAGGTGATCCGGTCGGCGTCGAAGACGGCGACCGGGATGGCGAACGCCATCGAGACGGCGTTGCACAGGTCGACCAGGGGATGCAGGCGCGGCAGGCTGCCCTCCTTACGGAAGCGGCGCAGCAGTGATTCCGACGCGCAGCGGTACTGCGTCGGCTTGAGCCCCAGCTGGGCGAAGGTACGCCGCCAGGCCTGTATCTCGGGCCGCTCGCCTTCCGGGCCGACCGCCAGCCGTGACTTGGCCACGGCGGCGAACCGGTCGACGGCGGAACCGGTCGACACGTCGCTGGTGATTCCCCGGGCGTACAGGATTCCGGGGACCAGCGCGGGGAAGTCGCGCCAGATGTCATCGCCGTGCTGGAAGTACATGCATCCTCCTCACGTCAGGTGGTAGCAGCCGCTCAAGTCCGGCGCGGACCCGACTTCCGCGAGAAACCCAGCGCCAGGCCGCCGGAGACCACGGCGATACCGGCCCAGACCGGCGGCCGGGGGGCCGGACCGCCGAGCAGGACGCCGGTCGCCGCCGCGGCGACCGGGGCCACGCCGGTGAGCAGGCCGGCCTTGCTCGCGCCCAGCCGCCTGACACTGGAGTACCACATGATGAAGGCCACCGCCGTAACCGCGACGGCGAGGTAGACCACGGCGAGCCAGTCAGCCCGGCTAAGGTGCCCGGCCGCGGCGGGTCCTTCCCGCGTCACCCCGAGAACGGCGAAGATCACCGTCGCGAGCCAGGTGGCGTGCACCGACACGCCCCACGGGCCGTGCCAGGCCGAGGACCGGGATGGCGAGCAGGGTGAACGCGGCTTCGCAGCCGAAGACCACGACGGACCAGGCGACGCCAACGGCGTCGGTGCGGCCGACCCCCTGTACCAGGGCGGCGCCGCAGGTGACCACCAGGGCGGCGGCCACGCCGATGCGGCGCGGACGCGAACCTTCGAGCAGCGGACCGATCACGGCCAGCACCGCGGGCACGCACGCCACCGCCACGCCGAGCACAGCGGGCTCCGCGTGCCGGGATCCCTCGACCAGGGCGACGTTGAACACCACCAGGCCGGTCACCGCGATGCCGCCCAGCCAGAGCCATTCGGTTCCGCGGGGCATGCTCAGCCGCCGGCCGGTCATCCGGGCGAGCACGACGAGAAGCAGGCAAGCCGCGGCGTACCGCAGCGCCTCCGCGGTGAAGACGGGCGCCCGGACGAGGACCGAGGAAACCGCGACGCTGCCGCCCACACAGACCATGGCCCCGATCCCCGCGGCCACGCCCAAACCCGACGCCCCCGCGTCCCGCCGCGGCACGGGCGGGGCGCCGGCTTCGGGGCGCGACGGCGGTGCGGACCGGGGGCTGGCGTCGGGGCGCGACAGCGGCATGGGGACGCGATGGGCGGCTTCGGGCGCACGAACATTGGGCACAGCGTCACGTTATGGGCGTAATGGTCCAGCGAACAGGGCCATTCGAGCGAGATTATGATAGACCAATGGACATGGCGACCGGTGGCGCCGACTTCCTCCAGCTGAGTCCGGCGGCGGCGCCGGTGCGGGGACTGACCAGCTGGCTGGCCGATGCCGTCCGGGCGGCCATCATGGACGGGCGGCTGCAGGCCGGGACGCTCATGCCGGCCACCCGGGTGCTCGCCGACGACCTCGGGGTCTCGCGCGGCGTCATCGTCGAGGCCTACCAGCGGCTTGCCGATGAGGGCCTGGTCAGCGCGCGTCCCGGAGCGGGGACGAGGGTGCTGGGGCTCGCTGAGCGGCCGCGGCTCGGGGAGCCGTCCCGCCCGGCCGGACGGCCGGCGGGGCCGGCGGGGTCAGCAGGGTCAGCAGGGTCAGAGAGGCTGGGGGGACCAGAGAAGCTTGAGCCCGGGCTGTTGCCGCGGCGGTGGCGGGCTCGGGCGGAGATTGACCTCTCCCCTGGCGTACCCGACCTGTCCGGGTTTCCGCGTGCCGCCTGGCTGCGGGCCGAGCGGTCGGTGCTGGAGCAGGCGAGCGTGGCCGATCTCGGCTACGGCGATCCGCGCGGCAGCGAGTGGCTGCGGAAGGAACTGGCGGGCTGGCTCGCGCGCACCCGCGGCCTGCGGGCGGAGCCCGACGACATCATCATCGTCACCGGGGTAGCCCAGGCCCTCGCCTTGCTCGCCCAGGGGCTAGCCGCCGTTGGGCCGAGGGAGCGCGGGATCGCCGTCGAAGACCCGGGATCGCGCGGGTCCCGCGACGAGCTCGCCTACTGGGGCCTGCGGCCGGTACCGATTCCGGTGGACGATCAGGGGCTGGTGGTGGACGACCTAATGGGCGCACGCGTGCGGGCCGTGCTGCTCACGCCCGCGCATCAGTTCCCCACCGGGGTCGTGCTCGGCCCGCGGCGTCGCCGCGAGCTGCTTGACTGGGCGGCCGCGGCCGACGCGCTAGTCATCGAGGACGACTACGACGCGGAATACCGCTACGACCGGGCGCCCGTCCCGGCCCTGCAGGCCTCGGCGCCCAGCCAGGTTGCCTACGCGGGCAGCACCTCAAAGACGCTGGCGCCGGGTCTGCGGCTGGGCTGGCTGATCCCGCCGCTCCGGCGGCACGCGGAGCTGGTAGAGGCCAAGCACGCCAGCGACCTCGGCAGTCCCGCGCTGCCGCAGCTCGTGCTGGCCCACATGATCGCGAGCGGGGAACTCGAACAGCACATCAGAAGCGTCCGCAAGCGGCAGCGCGGCCGACGTGATGCGCTGCTGCGCGCGCTGGCCGAGCAACTGCCGCAGGCCCGGGTGCAAGGCGTCGCCGCCGGGCTGCACCTGCTCGTCACGTTTCCGGAGCTAGCCGGCTCGGACACCGAGCTCGCCGAGCGGATCCTGGGGGCTGGTGTCGTCGTCCATCCGCTGTCCTGGCACCGCCTGCGACCAGGGGTTCCGGGGATCATCCTGGGCTACGCCGCGCACACGCCCGATCAGCTCCGCGAGGCCGTGCGGCGCATCGCGCGCGTCACGAAGGGCGCCCTGGTTTAGCGGGCGGGTCGGTGGGCCGCTAGCGGACAGGGTCAGCGGGAGGGGCTGCCGCGGCGATCTTCGCGTTCTTCTGGTGGGCTCGGCGATGCCGCCGGGCCGTCGTTCGCAGCTGACTGATGCGGGCCGCGCCGGCCAGGATGACCAGAAGAACCCCGCAGACGGCCGCGAACAGCAGGGCCACGCCGAGCGGGAGATGGCCGTGGGCACCCATATAGGAGATGTCTACCTTGGCGCCGTTCTGCAGGATAAAGATCAGCAGGAGCAGCAGGACGACGGCGAAGCAGGCCACGGCCACCCAGAGCCCGCTGGTCCTGGTCCGCTTGATCTTGAGCGGCGGAACGGTTGGCTGGGGGGTTGCTGGCTGGGCGGCGGGCGGCGGCTGGCTGCCCGCTGCAAGCTGGGGCTGCTCGGGCGCAGGCGGGTCCTCGGCGCCTACCGTGGGCCTCGGCAAAGGGGGGACAGCCGGGGTCGGCTGTGGTTCCGTGGTCATTAGGACACCCCCTGTTGGATGCGGCGGGACACGAGCCCCCATCCTGCCCTGCTCGGACGAAGTTATGCATTTGGGCGTCCCGCGATTAACGAGGCTGCGCCGAACAGCACAGGGCCGGCTTCAGCCGCCGAGGTAGGCCAGGACGGCGAGGACGCGCCGGTTGTCATCGTCGGAGGGCTGCAGGTCCAGCTTTCCGAAGATGGACGCGGTGTGCTTGGCCACGGCGCGTTCGGTGATCACCATCCGCTGCGCGATGGCGGCGTTGGACCGGCCCTCGGCCATCAGCGCGAGCACCTCGCGTTCGCGCGGGCTCAGCGCGGCCAGGTTGCCGTCCCCGGTGTTGCGGGCGAGCAAGCGGGCGATCACCTCCGGGTCCATCGCGGTGCCGCCGGCGGCGACCCGGCGGACGGCGTCGACGAACTGGGCGCTGTCGAACACCCGGTCCTTGAGCAGGTACCCGATGCCCCCGCTGCCGCTGGCCAGCAGCTCACGGGCGTACAGCTGCTCGACGTACTGGGAAAGCACGAGCACCGGCAGGCCGGGCACCTCGCGGCGGGCGGCGAGCGCGGCCCGGATGCCCTCGTCGGTGAAGGTGGGCGGCAGCCGGACGTCGACGATGGCCACGTCCGGCCTTTCCGCGGTCACCGCGGCGAGCAGATCTGCTCCGTTGTCGACGGCCGCGACGATCTGCAGGCCGTGGGCCTGCAGCATCCGCGTCAGGCCGTCCCTCAGCAGGAAGAGGTCTTCGGCGATGACAACGCGCACGGAACCTCCATGGTGACCGCCGTCGGGCCGCCGGGCGGGCTGCTGATCGCGAGGACGCCATCGAACGGGGCCAGCCGCCGCTCGATCCCGCGCAGCCCGCTGCCCCGAGCCGGGTCGGCTCCGCCTTGCCCGTTGTCGGTGACGCCGACCCGCAGCATCCCATCGGTGTGCCGGATATCGATCCAGGTCTGCCGGGCTTCGGCGTGCTTGGACACGTTGGCCAGCAGTTCGCAGACCGCGAAGTAGGCGGCCGACTCGACCGGGGCGGATGGGCGGGCCTCCAGGTCACCGGCCAGGTCCACCCGTATCGGGCTGTCCAGGGTCAGGGCCCGGATCGCGTCAGCCAGGCCGCGGTCGGCCAGCACCGGCGGGTAGATGCCGCGGACCAGGTCGCGCAGTTCGGCCAGGGCCTTGACCGAGGCGTCGCGGGCCTCGATGAGCAGCGCCCGGGCCGCGGCGGGATTGGTGTCGATGAGCTGCCCGGCAGCGTCCAGGGTCATGCCCATGGCGACCAGCCGGGCCTGCGCCCCGTCGTGCAGGTCCCGCTCGATCCGGCGGATCTCGGCCGCCCCGGTGTCGAGGGCGTCGGTGCGGGTCTGCGACAAGTGGCGGACCTGTAGCGCCAGCTCGGCCTGGCTGGTCGGGCCCAGGATCGAGCTAGCCAGCAGGCCGTAGGCGCGAAGCAGCCACGGGGCCGCCGCCACCGCCGTCGCGATGATCGCGAGGCCCAGCACCACGATGACCGGCTTGGTGTTCCCGGGGAAGGCGGGAGGCGGGACCGCCTTCGTCAGCGCGGGCACGATGAAGGCCACCGTGCCCACCCCGACCGCTACCGCGGACGCGGCGACCAAGATCCACCCGACGAGGATATTCACCGTCACCCAGAGCAGGTCCCGCCAGGTAGCCCCATCACCGAGCATCCACCTGAGCCGCTCCGCGCGGCTGAGCCCCAGGTCGGCGCGGCCGCCCGGCGCGCGGTAGGGATCGGCGATCGGCACGCCGCACCACTCGCCCGACAGCCGCCTGGTCAGGATGGCGACCCGGCGCAGGCCCGCCAGTACGGCCGACACGAGGATCCGGCCTAGAACCAGTCCGGCCGCCACCACCACTACCAAAAGGACCAGCGCGCGCTCAGCGTGCGGGTGGCCCTGGTCCTGAACAAGGAGCACCACGCTCAGCGCGGCCAGGCCGAGCGCCGCCAGCACCGCCAGCAGCAGTCCGAGGCCGGCCAGCATCAAGCCGGAGAACGCCAGCCCCCGCACGGCGGCCGTCAGGCCCGCAGCCAGGCCGAGCCCCGGCTTGGCGCGCCGGCCCGGGATCGCAGTAGCCATGGTCGCGTTCCTTCCGTCCCTGTCAGTCTGCCGCTCAGCGGGCCGGGCCGGAAGTGACGCTGAGCCCCGAATACCAGGTGTACCTAGGTCTACCCCCGCAAACGCCGCTCAGCCGTATGTCGCGCCCGTGCGGCCGGCTCTTACCGTAGCGATAACTATTCGAAGGGAATCGGATGAACGTCATCGAATGCGCTGAACTAGGCAAGCGCTACCGCCGGTCCTGGGCGCTGCGGGACTGCACGTTGGAGATCCCGGCCGGGCACGTGGTGGCACTAGTCGGGCCGAACGGCGCGGGCAAGACCACCCTGCTCAACCTGGCCGTCGGCCTGGCCACGCCCACGACGGGGGCCGTGACTGTGCTGGGCGGCACGCCCGCGGGGTCACCGGACGCCCTGGACCGGATCGCCTTCGTGGCCCAGGACGCACCACTGTATAAGAACCTGCCGGTCGCGGACATGGTGCACGTGGCCCGCAACCTGAATTCCCGCTGGGACCAGCCGCGCGCCGACAAGCGACTGGCGGACCTTGGCATCCCGGCGAAGAAGAAGGTCGGCCAGCTATCTGGCGGCCAGAAGGCGCAGCTGGCGCTGACCATTGCCCTGGCCCGGCGACCCGACCTGCTCGTCCTGGACGAGCCGCTCGCGGCGCTCGACCCGCTGGCCCGGCACGATTTCATGGACTCGGTGCTGGCGGCGGTGGCCGCCGACGGGATCTCGGTGGTGCTGTCCTCGCACGTGGTAGCCGAGCTGGAACGGATGGCCGACTACCTGATCGTGCTGTCGCGCGGCAAGGTCCAGGTGACCGGGCCGGTCGAGGACCTGGTGGCCGTGCACGGCATGGACCTGGAACACATTGTCCTCGCCTACCTGCGCGAGGGCGCTACGGAGGTGGCGGCATGACCGCGATAACTGTTTCCCCGCTCAAGGTCACGCGACGGCGGCCCGTTCCCTGGACCAGACTGGCCTACGTCACCTGGCGTCAGCACCGGACCGCGCTGACCGGAGCGGCCGCGTTCCTCGGCCTGATCAGCCTGTACCTGCTGATCATGGGCCTGGCCATCAACCACGCCTACGCCAAGGTGGCCAGCTGTCGCCCGGCCGGCTCGGGGGTGTGCCAGCAGCTGGCACACGCGTTCAACGCGCAATACTGGGGCGGCGGCGGCACCGGAGCCCTGTCCGCCGGAGGTGCGCAGACCGTTTCCAGCCTGATGCTGGTGGTGCCGGTGCTGCTCGGTATCTTCCTCGGGGCGCCGGCGCTGGCCCGCGAGTTCGAGTCCGGGACGTTCCGGTTCGCGTGGACCCAGGGCTGCGGGCGGGTGCGCTGGGCCGTGGCCAAGCTCGTCCTGCTCGCGGTCGTGATAACCGCGGTCACCTGGGCGTTTACCGAGCTTTTCACGTGGTACTACCACGGCTTCCTGGTCGACGGCCAGGTGAGCCGGTTGCTGCCGCTGGCGTTCGGCCTGCTCGGCGTGGCCTTCGCCGCCTGGACACTGGCCGCCTTCGCGATCGCCGTGTTCTTCGGTGCGCTCATCCGGCGCACCCTGCCGGCCATGGCCGCAACGCTGGTGACCTGGACCGTACTGGCCATCGGGACCGCGACCTGGCTGCGCCAGCATTACCAGGCACCGCTCAGGACCACGGCTAATCCGCCCGGCTCGGCGTGGATCCTGAGCAACTATGCGACCGGCCCGAACGGCCAGGTGCTGAGCCAGCGGGCGCTAAACCAGCTCGCTGCGAACGCGCCGGCCAGCGTGCAGAACTCGCCGAACCCGAACGCCTTCACCAACTGGCTGGCCCAGCAGCACTACACGCAGTGGACCTCGTACGAGCCGGCCAGCCGGTTCTGGCACTTCCAGTTCATCGAGGCCGGCTGGCTGGTGGCGCTGTCCGCAATCCTGATCGCGGCCACCGTCTGGCTGGTCCGGCGCCGGGCCGCGTGAGGGGGCGGGGTAGAGGAACGACGGCCCGTTCGGCCCAAAGGGTTTGATCTTGGCTCTTTGGCCGAACGGGCGGTCCGGCTATCGTCGGTCTCATGGCACTCGCGCAACGCAAGGTCCTGCTGCTGGCCGCCGACGACTTCGAAGACATGGAGCTGCTCTACCCGCTGCACCGGCTCATCGAGGAAGACGTCGCGGTGACCGTCGCCGGGCTCGATGACCACCCGGTGCGGGGCAAGAAGGGCTACGGCCCGCTTCCGGTCGACACCACCGTCGGCCAGGTCACCGAGGGCGACTTTGACGCCCTGGTCATCCCGGGCGGCTACGCGCCCGACAAGCTGCGACGCTCGGAAACCGTGCTCAACCTGGTCCGCGCGTTCGATGACGCGGCCAAGCCGATCGCCTTCATCTGCCACGCCGGCTGGGTCCCGATCTCAGCCAAGATCATCAAGGGCCGGCGGGCCACGAGCGTCGGCGCCATCCGCGACGACATGATCAACGCGGGCGCCGACTGGGTCGACCAGGCGACCGTGGTTGACGGTCACCTTATTTCGGCGCGGACGCCGGCTGACCTCGGTCCGTGGATGAAGGCGCTGCTGGCGGCGCTGGAGAAGCCGGCCGCCGTCTAGAAGCCGGCGTTGTCTTTCTGGCCGGCGTCGTCTTCGTGGCCGGCGTCGTCTTCGTGGCTGGCGTCGTCGAGGGTGGCGGCCAGGGCGGTCACGGCCGCGTCGAGGGCCACCCGGGCGGTCAGCGCGTGGGTGTGGGCCCGGTCGAGTTCGCCGAGAGCGATGCAGTCGAAGGCCACCTGCGCGTCGTGTCCGGCGGACTGAAGTTCGCGCGCCGCTTCGGTCAGTGCCGCGCTGCTCTGGGTCTGTGACTCGGTCATCCTCGCTCTTCCTCCTGGCCTGGGGCCATGCCCCCGATCGAGCTGGGAACCGAACCCTACCCGGCTAAGCTGGTCTCATGTGACCGAGGAGCGCTATGTGCCGGTTGTTCGGGTTGACCGCGGGCACGGCCCGTATCCAGGCGACGTTCTGGCTCCTTGATGCACCCGATTCGCTCGAGGTCCAGAGCCATCGCAACGCCGACGGCAGCGGGATCGGATACTTCGGGGCCGCGGGCGAACCCGTGCTCCACAAGCAGCCAGAACCCGCGTTCAGCGACCAGGCGTTCACCCGCGCGGCCAAGCAGGCGGAGTCCTCGGCTTTTGTCGCGCACGTCCGCTGGGCGAGCACGGGCGGGCGTTCGGTGGCGAACACGCACCCGTTCGCCATGGAGGACCGGATCATGGCGCACAACGGCGGGCTCGGTGACCTGCCGCGGCTGGAAGAACAGCTCGGCGACTACGGCCGCCTGGTACTCGGTGACACCGACTCCGAACGGTACTTCGCGCTGATCACCCAGCAGATCGACGCCCACGGCGGAGACGTCGGGGCCGGGATCGCCGCGGCGGCGGGCTGGATCGCCGAGAATCTGCCGGTCTCGTCCCTGAACGCCGTCGTCGCGGCTCCCGGTGAGCTGTGGGCGCTGCGCTATCCGGGTGCGCACGCGCTGCACGTGCTGGAGCGGCCGGCTGATTCCGCGGCGGGGCGCGGTTCGCCGGCCGAGGGCCTGCACCTCCGGAGCGCCACGTCGTCTTTTCACGTACCGGCGCTGGCCGAGGCCGCGTCCGTCGTGGTCGCGTCGGAGGAGCTCGACGGCGAGACGGGGTGGCGGATGCTCGCGCCGGGTGAGCTCGTGCACGTCCGGCCGGATCTCAGCGTGCACTCCGAGATAGTGATTACGCGGCCGCCTGCGCACCTGGTCCCGCTGCCGGCCGGCAATCCGAACATCGATACCTGAATCGCTGCGCCGCCGCGGCGTACCCGACGACGTCGGGAGAGGCGAAAGGGGCGCTTGGTACGAATGCGGCGCCAGGAGAGGTGAGGTGAGCTTCGATCGGACCGCGCTTCGATGTTGTCGTGATCGGGGGCGGCGTGCTCGGGACCGCGGTGGCGGCCCGGCTGTCCTCGACCACGGCTTCCGTCTGCTTGCTGGAGGCCGAAACGGATGTCTGCGAGGGAGCCAGCAAGGGCAACGCCGGCATCGCGGTCTCCTACTACGGACCGCCGGGCACGCCCGAAACCGAGCTGATCAACCGCAGCTACCCGGGGTGGGAAGCGCTGTGCCAGCGGCTGGACGTGCCTTACCGCCGGATCGGCGCGGTCATGGTGGCGCTGGACGACGCGGAGGCCCAGCAGCTCGAGGCCACCGCGGCGGAGATGCGCGAGGCCGGAGTGCGCGGGCAGCTGCTTGACCGGGGGCAGGTTCGACGGGTCGAGCCGCTGGTCACCGATTCGTGTCTGGCTGGGCTGCACATGCCGGACGAAGGGGTGATCGACCCGATGGCGCTGACGGTGGCCTATGCCAATCTGGCCGTCACGAATGGCGCCGCGGTACGGCTCGGCGCGTCGGTGACCGCGATCCGCTATGACGACGACGGCTCCAGCCGGGTGGACTTCACCGGCGGCTCAGTCCAGGCCCGGTTCATCGTGAACGCCGCCGGGGTCGCCGCCGGGGCGGTCAGCGCGATGGCCGGAGGCGAGCAGTTGCGGTGCTGGCCGCGCCAGGGTCAGTTCGCCGTGCTTGACCGGGTCATGGCTCAGCGGCTGGGGCACATCGTCTTCTGCACGCCTTCGGCGACCACCAAGGGGATCAACGTCGTCCCCACCACGCACGGGTCGGCCTTGCTCGGACCCACCGCCGCCGACATCGAGGACCCCGACGACAAGGCGACCGATCCGGATACCATCGCGGCGCTGATCGAAAGTGCGGCCAGGCTCGTTCCGGTCATTTCGCCGGACTTCGTCATCAAGACCTTCGCCGCCAACCGGCCGGCCAGCGACGAGCCGTACCGGCTGCGGCTCGATCGGCAGGTTGACCACCTCCTGCACTGCACCAACCGGTCCGCTGGGGTCAGCATCTCCCCCGCCGCGGCGGAAATGATGCTCTCCCTGCTGCGGCAGTCCGGCCTAGACGCGGAGGAACGTCCGGACGCGGCGCGCGTGCTGCCACGTCAGGTACGGCTGCGGACCGAGCCGGAACCGCAGCGGCTCATCGAGCAGGACCCGCTCTACGGCCAGGTGGTCTGCGCGTGCGAGCACGTCAGCGCGGCCGAGATCAGCCATGCGCTGGACATGCCTGTTCCCGCCACGTCGGTCGACGGCGTGCGAAAACGCACCGGCGCCAGCTACGGCCGCTGCCAGGGTGCCCTGTGCACGGCGGACATCGCGCTCATCACCGCCCGGCATACCGGCACCGAGCCCGCAGGTGTCCGGCAGACCGCCAAGGGAACGTTCGGGTCATGACGACGTTGCCCTTCCTGGTTGTCGGCGCGGGGCCGAGCGGGCTGGGTTTCGCGACCGAACTCGCCCACCACGGACCCGTGGTCCTGCTCGACCGCGATCCGGTTACCGGCAGGGGCCAGGCCGACGTGCAGCGGCTGGGCGTCGAGCTACGGCTGGGCGAGTCCGCCCTACGCTGGGAGACGCTGAGCGGGGAGACGCTGAGCGGGGAGAACGGCCTCCTCATAGTGGCCGGGCCCGGGCGTATCGAACCAATCGCAGGACGCCACCTGATCTTCGCCGGCGGCCTGCGGCCGGCCACGGCCGCCGACCTCAACATTACTGGCGACCGTCCGGCCGGTGTCATGGCCGGCCCGGTGGCCGAGCGCCTGCTCCAGGCGGGCGTCAGGCTCGGGGAGACCGTGGTCGTCCTGGGCGACGGTCCGTGGGCTCGCGCGGTGGCCGAGCGGGCCCGCGCCCTGGGCACGCGAGTCGTGGCCGTGACCGATAACGGAGACTGGGGTGACGAGCGGTTCGGCTGGCCCGGCCGGCTGAGCGTGATCGGCCGGGCCCGGGTCACGCACTTGCGGCTGCACACAGCGCGGACGCGGATCGATGTTCGGTGTGACGCGGTCGTGCTCGCGGCGAATCCGCGCCCTAACCGCAACATCGCGGGAGCGCTCACCGAAGGAGCCCCGGCGGTGACCTTCCACCAGCCGCTGCGGCCGTACGGCGCCGCTCAGCGGTACGAGCTGGCGATGCGGGCAGCCCGGGCGTGGCTAGCCGCCAACGGACTGGCCGCCAACGGACCGGCCACCAACGGACCGGCCACCAACGGACCCGGCCGCCGAGGGACCGGCCGCCAATGGAAAGGAACGAAGACGATGTCACTGAAGTGGCAGGAAGCCCGCGAGAAGGTCATTACGTACGCCCTGAAACTTCAGGCGGAGCGGCTGGTCTACTCGACCGCGGGCAACATCAGCTTGCGTATCCCGGCCGAGCCGGGGCTGCTGGCCTGCACGCCGGCGTCCACCCAGTACGACCTGCTTGAGCCGGCGGACATCGCCATCGTCACCCTCGACGGCGACCAGGTGGACGGGCGGAAGGCACCGACCTCGGAACTGCGGATGCACACGATGTTCTGCAAGTACCGGCCCGAGATCGGCGCCATCGTGCACACGCACGGCAAGGCCGTCATGACGTTCGCCAACCTGGGCTGGACCCTGCCTCCGATCCTGACCGGGCTGTGCGAGGCAACCGGCGGTGCCGTACTCACCTCGCCGTACTCGCAGCCGGAGACGGACCAGATGTACACCTACACCGCGCCGGCGCTGCGGGACCGGGGCGCGACGTTCCTGCGCTACCACGGGCTGCTGGCCATCGGAGCCGACCTGGAGCACGCGTTCCACACCGCGGCGGTCGTCGAGGGGGCCTGCGAGGTCTATCTAGCCGCGCGGCAGTTCGGCGAGGTGGCGGAGTTGCCTGCGGCGCAGGCGGAATGGATCGGCTCGTACTGGCGGGCGCAGTTCCCCGGTGCGCCCGGGCCGCGGCCGGCCCCTGATCCGCTGCCCGGGCCTGAGGTCGAGCCGATCGCGTGAGTCGAGCCGATCGCGTGACCGGGACCGGGTACGTCGTCGGGGCGGACGTCGGGACGTCGGCCCTCAAGGCGGTCCTGGTGCACGCCGAACGCGGCGTGGTGGCGGTGGCCGAGCACGCCTATCCGATGGACCGGCCGGAGCCGGGGTGGGCGCAGAACGATCCCGGGGACTGGTACCGCGCGCTGGCCCGGGCCGTGCCCGAGGTGCTGGCCGCGGCGGATGTGCCGGCCAGCCAGGTGCGGGCGCTGTGCGTGGTCGGCCAGCGGGACATTGCCGTGCTGATGGACGAGGACGGAACGGTCCTGACGCCCTGCATTCACTGGACGGACCGGCGTGATCCGGAGGAAACGCGCCGGCTTTACGACGACCTGGGCCGCTCGCGGCTGATCGACCGCAGCGGGACGCTGCCTATTCCGGGACTGATGCTGCCCAACCTGGCGTGGACCAAGCGGCATCTACCCGAGGTGTGGCGCCGGGTGCGGTTCGCCCTGCCGCCCAAGGACTATCTCGCCTACCGGGTCACCGGCGACGTCGGGACCGATCCGACCGGCCCGACGCGCAGCATGCTCAACGACTGGCGGCGCCAGGACTGGAGTTCGCCCACGTGCGAAGAGGCGGGTATCCCGCGGGAGATCCTGCCCGACGTCAAGTACCAGCCGTGGGAGCCGCGCGGAGTACTCGGAACGGCCGCTCATGATCTCGGTCTGGTGCCCGGGACGACCCTGGTCGCGGGGGGCGGCGACGACCCGGCGGCGGCACTCGGCTCCGGTGTGGTCAACCCCGGAGATGTCAGCATCGGCACCGGGTCGTCGATGAGCTGGCGGGTGGTCGGGGCCGAGCCGCGGCCCGACCCCACCGGGCTGATCGGGCTGATGCCGCACGTGATTCCCGGCCGGTACCTGCACGAGATGGTGGTCACCGGGACGGGTACGACCCTGCGCTGGTTCCGCGGTACCTTCGGCGAAGGGATGAGCTACGAGCAGCTCATCGCCGAATGCGCCCCGGTCAGCCGGGGCAGCGAGGGCCTGCTGTGCTTCCCGTACCTCGAGGGGGCGACCGTGCCGCGGCAGGACGACGCGGCCCGGGCGGTGTACTACGGCATCGCGGGGCACCACCAGCGGGCCCACTTCGTCCGGTCGACGCTGGAAGGGACCGCCTACCAGTACCCCGCGCTGCTTGAGGTCGTACGGAGCCGGGGACACCAGCCCGGCTCGCTGACGATCTCGGACGGCGAAGCGCGCAATCGGCTGTGGAACCAGATCAAGGCCGACGTGACGGGCCAGACCATCACGCCGGCGGTACGCGCCGAGGCCCCGTCGATCGGAGCGGCCATCCTGGCCGGGCTGGGCACCGGGCTGTTCGGCTCGGTGGCCGGCGCACTCGCGGCGGTGCTGGAACTGGCGCCGCCGGTCCGGCCCGATCCCGCGGCTACGGCGCAGTACACCGCGCTGCGCAGCCACTGGGAGCGGGTCCGCGGCCAGGTATTTCCCGCATTGAAAGCCAACTGATGGGCCAGCTGACCGGGATCATGGCCCCCGCAGCTATGCCGCCGCAGCTGCTCGGGCGTTTCGCGGCCCAAGCCGAGCAGGCCGGGTTCGACGAGCTGTGGCTCGCGGAGGACTGCTTCCTCAGCGGGGGCATCGCGCAGGCCGCCGTCGCCCTGGCCACGACCACCAGGATCGGGGTCGGAGTCGGAATCATGCCGGCCGCGGCCCGCAACGTCGCCTTCGCGGCGCTCGAGGTGTCCTTCCTGGCCTGCGCCTTCCCGGGACGGCTCATGATCGGCGTCGGCCACGGCATGACCGGCTGGCTGCGGCAGGCCGGCGCGTGGCCGTCCAGCCCGCTGACACTGCTGGCGGAATACCTGGACGCGCTGCGGGCCCTGCTGGCCGGGCAGACGCTTACCGTGCACGGCCGGTACGTCACGCTCACCGATGTTCAGCTGGCCCATGTCCCGCCGATCGCGCCCCCGGTGCTGGCGGGCGTCCGCGGCCCGAAATCGCTGGCCCTGTCCGGCCGGCACGCCGACGGGACCATCCTCGCCGAGCCGGTTACCCCGGCCTACCTGGAGTTCGCCCGGTCCCATATCGGCAGTGCAGGTGCGGGTGAACATCAGATTGTGGCCTACAACATCGCGGCCGTCGATGACGATCAGCGGCGCGCCCGGGAACGGGTCCGCGCGGCGCTGTGGTGGGCGGGCGAGCCACCCTGGCAGCCAGAGATCGCGCCGCTGCCGTTCGCCGCCGACCTCACCTCGATGCGGCAGGCGGCCGGTTCGGCCGCCGAATTCACCCGCCGGCTGCCCGGCGCATGGATCGACCAGCTCGCCCTGGTCGGTCCGCCGGCTACCGTCCGCGCGCGGCTCGCCGAACTGGCGGCCGCCGGCGCCGGACATGTCGTCATGTGCCCGGTCGGCGACGATCCAATCGAGGAGCTCAGCCGGCTGGCCCGGGTACTGTGACCCGCGCCGGCGCCGGGCCCTGAGCCAAGTCAAATGACGGCGGGCTGGCCAGCGATGAGCAAGATGACTGAGGCCTGACCGCCGCAGTGGCGATCAGGCCTCTTGCCTGCTACTGCTGAAGTAGCCCCGACCGGATTCGAACCGGCGTTACCGCCTTGAGAGGGCGACGTCCTAGGCCTCTAGACGACGGGGCCGTGCGTGTGCACCGACAGGAACACTACCGCCTCGCCAGCGGTGTCGCCAACCGGTGTCATGAAGACTGGAATGAACAAGCGCGGACGTGAACCACGTCCGCGCTGTCAACCCAGCTTGCTTGCTGGGGTACCAGGACTCGAACCTAGACTAACAGGGCCAGAACCTGTCGGGCTGCCAATTACCCCATACCCCACTGGCATCGAGCCTCGCGGCTCGGTGCGCCCACGCAGTCTAGCGGACTCCGGGCGCGTGGGCGAACGCGAAACCCCTTACCTGAGATCGATTTCGGTGCGGCCAGCCGAACGCAGCGCGGGCTGCGCGAGGAGCAGGGCCGCGAGCACGGCGGGTCTCAGGATCCCGCGGCGGGACCGGGGCTGGCCAGGAAGAGATGCGCCGACCCGGTGGCGCGGACCGGCCCGTCGGCGGCGGCCAGGAAGCACGACCCGCCCCGGCCGATCTCGGCCGTCCGGCCGGACTCGCTGCGCAGCGCCACGGAACCTTCGGTGCACAGCAGGATCCGCGGACCGGCGCCAGGGAGGGGCACCGCAGCACCGGCGAGATCGGCCACGTAGAGCCGGAACTCGGGCGCCGGGGTGCCGTACCAGATGATCCCGCCGGCGAGCGTCCTGGGGACAAGGACCGGCACCGCGACCGACGGGTCGAGGAGCTTCAGCAGCTCGGGCACGTCCAGGTGCTTGCCGGTGAGGCCGGCCCGGACCACGTTGTCGGAGTTGGCCAGCAGCTCGATCCCGGTACCGCGCAGGTAGGCGTGCAGCCCGCCGGCCGCCATGAACATCGCCTGGCCCGGCGCCAGCACCACGTACCGCATCAGCAGGGACGCGACCACGCCGATGTCCCCGGGATGATCGGTCGCCACGCGCACGGCCGCCGCGCAGGCGTCTCCGTAAGGCCCGCCACCCGGCGCGAGCCCGGCGCACGCGGTGACCACGTCCGCCACGAGGGCCGGCTGGCGGCGGGCCAGTCGAGAATCGCTCCGAGCACGGCCGGGATGGCGCGGCTTGAGGTCTCCAGCTGGGCGGCCAGCGGCTTGAGCTGGTCTACCCCGAGGGCAGACAGGAAGGCCGCCGCGTCGGCGGGGGCACGCAGGCCGGCCAGCACCTCGAAGGGCGTCAGCGCGCAGAGCAGTTCGGGCTTGGGCCAGTCGTCGACGTAGTTCCTGGCCGGATCGCCCGGCGCCAGCCCGCGCTCGTTCTCGGCGGCAAAACCCGCCTGGGCCTGGGCGCGGGACGGATGCACCTGGATCGAGAGCGCCTTATCGGCGGACAGCACCTTGAGCAGGAAGGGCAGCCGGGGCCCGAACCGGGCCACGCAGTCCGGCCCGAGCTCGGCGTCCGGATCGGCCGCGATGACGGCGTCCAGGGCGGCAGGCCCGTCTCGGTACACGACCGAAGGCGCCGACGGGTGGCTGCCCATCCACAGCTCCGCCTCCGGGCCGGGAGCGGGGACGGGACGGCCCTGCAGGTCCGCGATCGCGTGCCTGGAGCCCCACGCGTAAGGCCTTACTACCGGGCGGAGAACGTCCATTCGCGCATGCTAACCCGCGGCGGACGTGTCGGCGGGATGCTCGACCATGGCCACCACGCGGCTGGCCATGAACCGCGCGGTGCGGACCGGCGTCCCGGTCCTGGTCACCTCGCTGACCTCGATGACCCCGCGCCGGTTGGTGATCTCGACCCGGCGGCCGGCCCGGGTCGCCGTGATCTCGTAGGCTTGCGTTCCCTCGCCAGAGTCAATCACGACCTCAACGCGATCCCCCTTCATGGGCGGACCTCCTGGCGCGGGAACGGGCGTCCGTTCGGTATAAAAATGATCTTAGTAAGTTGGCAGCGAGGGGTCTACCTGGCTGATCCAGGCCAGTACGCCGCCGCCCACGTGTACGGCGTCGGAGAAGCCGGCGTTCTTGACGATCGCCAGCGCCTCGGCCGACCGGGCACCGCTCTTGCAGTGCAGCACGATCCGCTTGTCCTGCGGCAGTTTCTCCAGGGCGGCGCCGGAGGTGAACTCGCCCTTCGGGATGAGCGTCGCGCCGGGGATGGACACGATCTCGTACTCGTTGGGCTCGCGGACGTCGACGAGGAAGATGTTGTCGCCCGCGTCCAGCATGGCGGCCAGGTCCTTGGCGCTGATCGTCGAGCCCGCGGCCGCCTCGGCCGCTTCCTCGGAGACCGCGCCGCAGAACGCCTCGTAGTCGATCAGCTCGGTAATCGTCGGGTTCTTGCCGCAGACCGCGCACTCGGGGTCCTTGCGCACGCGGACCGAGTGGTAGTCCATCTCGAGCGCGTCGTAGATCATCAGCCGCCCGGCCAGCGGCTCGCCGATCCCGGTGATGAGCTTGATCGCCTCGTTGACCTGGATCGACCCGATCGAGGCGCAGAGCACGCCGAGCACGCCGCCCTCGGCGCAGGACGGAACCATCCCGGGCGGCGGCGGCTCGGGGTACAGGCAGCGGTAGCACGGGCCGTACTCGGCCCAGAACACGCTGGCCTGCCCGTCGAAGCGGTAGATCGAGCCCCACACGTACGGCTTGCCGAGCAGCACGCACGCGTCGTTGACCAGGTACCTGGTGGCGAAGTTGTCGGTGCCGTCCACGATCAGGTCGTAGTCGGCGAAGATCTCCATCGCGTTGTCGGAGTCCAGGTGCACGTCGTGCACGACCACGTTGACGAGCGGGTTGAGCTCGCGGATGCTGTCCCGGGCCGACTCGGCCTTCGGGCGGCCCACGTCGGACTGGCCGTGGATGATCTGGCGCTGCAGGTTCGACTCGTCCACCACGTCGAAGTCGACGATGCCGAGCGTGCCGACGCCGGCCGCGGCCAGGTAGAGCAGCGCGGGCGAGCCGAGCCCGCCGGCCCCGACGCACAGCACCTTGGCGTTCTTCAGCCTCTTCTGCCCGGTCATCCCGACGTCCGGAATGATCAGGTGGCGCGAGTAGCGCCGTACCTCATCAACGGTCAGCTCAGCGGCGGGTTCCACCAGCGGCGGCAGCGACACGGTTCTCTCCAAAGATGAAAATCTTTTTTTACCGAACGATCCGGGCTTTCACCTTCCCGGCATCTGCCACGATCAACCGGCGCGAGTGAGCGGGAATTCCCGCGCCGGGCCGGGCTGGGCGCTGCCGGCCGCGGCCCCGGTCGATGGCGCGAGGAGGACGCCGATCTCGGCCGCGACCAGGTGCGGATGCTCCATGTGCGCGAGGTGACCGGTGCGCGGCATGACCACGATCCGGGCGTTTTTGAACGCGTGTACGGCCCGGCTGGCGTTCCTGGCATCGACCACGCGGTCGTCGGCGCCGTAGATGACCAGGGCGGGTGCGCGGACGCGGGCCGCTTCGCGCCAGGCCGACGCGCGGCCGACCCGGAGGAACTCGGCCGTCAGCGCCCGGGCGCTCCCCATCAGGGCGGCGGGCGGGTAGTCCAGGGCGTCGCGGCGGGTGAGTTCGGCGACCTCGGCGGCAAACCGTTCCGGCGCGAGTCGCCCGGGGTCGCTGTAGCAGGTGTTGATGACGTTGGCGACGCGGCGTTCGGGGGGCAGCAGGCGGTACTGCCGGATCAGCCGGAGGCCGACCCACGGCAGGCTCATCACCGGGAAGCTCAGCAGGTCCCTTCTCGGCCGGAGGTCGGGCAGGGCCGGGGAGATCAGGGTGAGCGTCCTTACGAGTTCGGGGCGGGTGGCTGCGACCTTCACGCAGGCGCCGCCGCTCAGGGAGTTGCCCATCAGGTGCACCGGGCCGCGGGCGCGGCGCTCGATCAAGGTGGCGATCGTCTGGGCCTGGGCGGCGATCGAGTAACGGCCGTCGGGGCGGGGCGGGGAATCGCCGAAACCGGGCAGGTCGAGCGCGTCGCAGTCGAGGCGGGGCCGGAGCACGTCCATCAGGTCGGTCCAGTTCCGCGAGGAGCCCTCGAGGCCGTGCACGCACAGTGCTGGCTCGGAAAGGGCGGGGTCGGCGCTGGCTTCGCCCGGTGGCACGCTGCGGACATAGACCTGGTGGTCGCCAAGCGAGATCAGCCGTCCCGGCCAGTGCGGGATGGGTATGGTGCTGTCGGTCACGCGCTGGCCTTGCCTCGCGTCCCGGTTTTGGGCTTGGCTTTGCTGTCCGCCTTGGCGTCCGCCTTGCTGGCCGCCTTGGCGGGCGCCTTCGCGCGGGTGCGGGGCTTGGGGGCGGCCTCGCCGCGCTCGTTCTTCAGCGCCGCCACGCTGGCCCGCAGGATCTCGGTCAGGTCGGCGGGCTGCTTCTTGGGTTCGGGCGCCTCCAGGCCGGCCGGGCGGACGACGTCGTTGCCTTCGACCTTGGCCTGGACCACGGCTTCGAGCGCCTCGCGGTAGGCGTCGTGGTACTGATCGGGCTCGAAGTCCTCCGTCATCGTGTCGATGAGCGACTCGGCCATCTTCAGCTCCTGCGACCGGACCTCGATGTCCTCGTCCAGGAAGGCGAAGTCGGGCTTGCGTACCTCGTCGGGCCACAGCAGGGTCTCCAGGGTAATGACGCCCTCGCGGACCCGCAGCGCGGCCAGCGCCTCGCGCTGGCGCAGCGCGACCTTGGCCACGGCCACCTTCCCCGACTTCTCCAGCGCGTCCCGGAACAGCACGTAGGCCCGGACGCCGGTCTGGTCGGGTTCGGTGTAGTAGCTCTTGGCCGCGAAAATCGGCTCCACCTGATCGGCCGGCGCGAAGTGCAGCACCTCGATCCGGTGGGCGGTCACCAGCGGCAGGTCGGCCAGGTCCTCATCGGTCAGCACCACCATGTCACCGGTGGGCAGCTCGTAGCCCTTGGCGATGTCGGCGTACGGGACTTCCTCCCCGTCCAGCGTGCACACCCGGCGGAACTGGATCCGGGCGCCGTCCTTGCGGTGCACCTGGCGGAAGGTGATGTCCCGCTGCTCCGTCGCGGCGTAGAGCTTCACCGGGATCACGACCAGGCCAAAGGAGATCGCGCCTGCCCATATGCTGCGCATGGTCTTCACCTACCCCGGTTGGCCACCCGCTGATACATCATGCGTTGCCCTAATTCTCATAATCGACAATACATTCGAGCGGACTTAGGGCTAACGTGGGTGGATTTAGCCCAACTCTGGTAGAGAGCTTAGCCGCGGCTGAGATGATGGCCAGGCAGCGGCTCAAAGTTCGGAGGGGGACGGAGAGAAATGAGCGCTTTCGATGTAGTCGTGCTCGGCGGCGGGACCGCGGGCCTGCACGTCGCCACGGAGGTGGCAGGCGCCGGCAAGTCGGTCGCTCTCGTCGAGGCGGGCCTGATCGGCGGCGAGTCCCCGTATCTGGCGTGCCTGCCGTCGAACTCCCTGCTGCTTTCCGCGGCCCGTGGCGAGACCTGGGAAGACGCGGTGTCCCGCCGGAACGAGGTCACGGGCGGCCTGGACGATTCCGCCCCGGCGCGCCGGCTGGCCAGCGCGGGCGTGACGGTGATCCGCGGCACCGGCCGGATCGCGAGCCCGGGCCGGGTGCAGGTGACGCTGGCCGACGGCGAGGAGTTGCTGACCTACTCGGACCTGGTCATCGCGACCGGCTGCGAGCCGGTCGCACCGCCGATCGAGGGCCTGTCCGATATCCCGGCGTGGACCACCGCGGAGAGCCTGTGCTCCCCCGACCTGCCCCGGCGGCTCATCGTGCTCGGCGGGGGGTCCGCCGGATGTGAGCTGACGCAGATCTACGCCTCGTTCGGCTCGCAGGTGACGCTGGTCGAAGCGGAGCCCGCGCTGCTGCCCGGGGAGCCCGCCTTCGCCGGGGAGATCCTGGCCGCGGCCCTGCGCCGGGCCGGCGCCGAGATCTACCTCGGCTCACGCGCCACCAAGGCGGAACGCACGCCGGAAGGCCTCACGCTCGCGCTGGCCGACGGCACGCGGATCGACGCCGACCGGCTGCTGCTCGCCTCGGGCCGGCGCCCCAGGCTCAGCGGCCTCGGCCTCGACGCCCTCGGTATCGCCGTCCCCCCCGGCCTGGCGCTGCCGACGACCACCATGTGCCGGGTTCCGGGGGCTAATGGCGTCTGGGGGGCGGGGGATGTCACCGGCATCACGCATACTCACGCCAGCCACTACCAGGCCAGGGTGGTCGCCGCGAACATCCTCGGCCAGCGCTGGGAAGCCGATTACAGCGCCATCCCGCGCTGCGTCTTCACCACGCCGTCGGTCTTCGCCGTGGGGATCGCGCCCGTCACGGCCATCGCGGCCGGGGACGCTCAGGACGCTCAGGACGAAGCCGCCGGAGTTCCCGGCGGAAGCGGGACGGACGCCGGGCCCGACCGTGGGCTGATCACGGCGCGGGCCGACCTCGGCGCTACCGCCCGGGCCCATCTCGGTCAAGACGAACTCGGCTGCCTGGAGCTCTACGCGGACGCCGAGACCGGGGTGCTGGCCGGAGCGGTCGCGGTGGGGCCGGACGCGGCCAGCTGGATGGGCGAGGTTACCCTCGCCATCAAGGCCAAGATCCCGGTGACGGTCCTGGCCGACGTGGTGCATGCCTTCCCGACCTACGGGGAAGCACTGGAAACGGCACTGCGGGAGCTGGCGCGAACCGGGGCCGCCGATCAGGAGAGAGGGATCAGGCCGTTGAGCGAACCGGACATAGAGACGCCCGAGGACGATGCCATCGAACAGCGGCAGGACGTCTTCGAGGACGAGGGGCTGACCAGGATCGAGGTTCCGCTCGAGGCCAACGAGGCCGATGCGGTGGAACAGGAGCTTGCCGTCGGCTTCGACGATGACGACTACCGCTGAACGCGGCCTAGTATGAGTGCGAGCGAGGAAAAGTAGCCGTTCGCAACTTCGGAGACCGAACATTGACTGCAACGTCCGACGCACGGCCACGCAGCAACAGGCTGCCACGGCATGAACGGCGGCGGCAGCTACTGGACGCGGCGCTTGAGGTGTTCGTATCCCAGGGTTACCACGCCGCCGCCATGGACGAGATCGCCGAACGCGCAGGCGTCAGCAAACCCGTGCTTTACCAGCACTTCCCGGGCAAGCTCGACCTGTACCTGGCCCTGCTCGACGAGAGCGTGGACACCCTGCTGGACAACTTGCGCGCCGCGATCCGCTCCAACGCGGACCCCAAGCAGCGGGTCGCCGCGACCTTCGGCGCCTACTTCGAATACGTGGGCGGCGAAGGCGAGGCGTACCGGCTGGTCTTCGAGTCCGACCTGTCCAACGAGACGGCCGTCCGCGACCGGCTCGGCCGGGTCCAGCTCGAGTGCGCCGCGATGGTCGGCCAGGCGGTCAGCGAAGACACCGGGCTGTCCGAAGGCGAGGCGCACCTGCTGAGCGTGGGGCTGGTCGGCATGGCCCAGGTCACCGCGAGGTACTGGCTCGGCAGCCGCGACCATATCCCCAGGGAAGCGGCCGAGCAGCTCGTGGCCAGGCTCGCCTGGCGCGGCATCAGCGGCTGGCCCCGCAGCGAGAGCGCCGAGCACCCCGGGGCCGACACCCCGGCCCGCAGTACCAAGCACTGAGCATCAACGCAGGTTGTCGACGCAGTACGGTCGACGCAGGATCTAGCAGCTGGCCCGGGCATGACAGGAGCGCCGTGGAAGTCAAGATCGGAATTCATTCCGTCCCGCGTGAACTGGTGGTGGAGACCGACACCTCCGCGGACGAGCTCGAGCGCGACCTGTCCGCGGCGCTGACCGGAGACCATTCCGTCTTCGCGCTGTCCGTCAGCAAGGGCGGCAAGGTGCTGGTGCCCGCCGACAAGATCGCCTACGTGGAATTCGGCGCGCCGGAAGCGCGCCGGGTAGGTTTCGGCAGCATCTCCTGACGCAGGCCGCGAGCTGAGGCCGGGCGCGGCCCGCCGGAGCGCGGCCCGCCGGAGCGCGGCCCGCCGGAGCGCGGCCCGCCGGAGCGGAATGAAACTGGGCTTTCAGCACGCCAGGACGTAGTGGAACCCCGGTTTCATGACATGGCGATGCGGCTGAGGAGGCTCGCCGGCCGCACGGCTGTTCTGGGTGTGCCTGCCTGGCCGCAGTGTCCGGTCCTGGTACACTTAGTGACGACTGGCCAATGGAATGACGTAACCAACGGTCGTGTTACATAGTCAGCTGCTGTTTATGCTGAGCGCCGTTTCTGTTAGGCACGGCGCCTGGCGTCCCGGGGGGGTTACCCGAGCGAATAGCAGCGTCCCGACAGTGGTAGCGGGCTCCCTGGCTGGGTGCGGCGGGTGGGTGTAGATGCCCTAAGCCGGCCACTAGGTAGCAGCTCGCATCGAGGCGGGGTCGCTGCGGGCAGCGTAGCGACATGACCGGGCCGGACCCGCAAGAGCTGGGGAGGGCCGTAATGAAGGATGGAACCCCTGACAACTCAAATTTTTAGCGGGGATACGACGGAGCCGGAGGCTTCGGAGCCCGGCTCCGTGACGGCTCTTCCGAGCGCCGGAACCGGAGACGACGCCCCGCCCGTCATCGGCGGCGGCGATACCCACGCGGTCCCGTTCCGCGATTTCAGCATCAGCGATGAGATCTGCCGCGGCCTGGAGGCGGCGGGCATCTTCACCACCTTTCCCATTCAGGCGCTTACCCTGCCGCTGGCGCTGCGCGGGCAGGACATCATCGGGCAGGCGAGGACCGGCACCGGCAAGACCCTCGCCTTCGGCATCCCGCTTCTTGAGCTGGTCCAGGACGGGCCGACGGGTGCGCCGAAGGCCCTCGTCGTCGTGCCGACCAGGGAACTGGCGATCCAGGTCGCCGATGACCTGCGCACCGCGGCGATCAACCTCCACACCCGGGTCCTCACCGTTTACGGCGGCCGGGCCTACGAGCCGCAGATCGATGCGCTGACGGCCGGCGTCAACATCGTCGTCGGTACCCCCGGACGGCTGCTTGACCTGGCCGAGCGCCGCCACCTTGACCTGAGCGCGGTCCGGGCCCTGGTACTCGACGAGGCCGACAAGATGCTCGACCTCGGCTTCCTGCCCGACGTGGAGCGGATCGTCCGGCTCACCCCGGACAGCCGCCAGACGATGCTGTTCTCCGCGACCATGCCCGGGGACGTCGTCACGCTCGCCCGCCGTCACATGCGGCGCCCGACCAACATCAGGGCCGAAGGTCATGACGAGCCCGCGCCGGCGCCCAGTACCGCGCAGCACGTGTTCCGGGCGCACCAGATGGACAAGATCGAAGTGCTGGCCCGGGTCCTGCAGGCCAGGGACCGCGGCTTGACCATGGTGTTCTGCCAGACCAAGCGGGCCGCCGATCAGGTCGCCAGCGCGCTGGAAACCAGAGGCTTCGCGGTGGCGACCGTGCACGGCGACCTGGGCCAGGGCCAGCGGGAGCGGGCGCTCCGCGCGTTCCGCAGCGGCAAGGTCGACGTGCTTACCGCCACCGAGGTCGCGGCCCGCGGGCTGGACGTGGACGACGTCACCCACGTGGTGAACTACGAATGCCCGGACGACGAAAAGACCTACGTGCACCGCATCGGCCGGACCGGGCGAGCCGGGCGGCCCGGTGTCGCGATCACGTTCGTCGACTGGCGGGACATGCACCGCTGGAAGCTCATCAACGACGCGCTGGGGCTGGGCAAGCCAGAGCCGGAGGAGACGTACTCCACCTCCGAGCACCTGTTCACCCAGCTGGACATTCCGCGCGGCGCCACCGGAACGCTCCCCCGCGCCATGCGAGGCCGAGCCGGCCTGGAGGCCGAGGCGGTAGAGGATATCGGCGAAACCGGCAAGATCCGCTCGCCGAGGCCCGGCCGCGGGCGAGGCTCGGCGGGTCAGGGCGGGTCCGGTCGGGGCGGGTCCGGACAGAGCGGGTCCGGACAGAGCGGGTCCGGACGGAGCCGGAACGGCGGGAGCAGCGGCGGGCCCAGTGGCGGGCAGAGTCGCGGCGGCTCCGGTCAGGCCCGGAAGACCTCTGCGGCGGGACGCGAAGCCGGTGACGGCACCGGCGGCGCGGCCAGGAGCACGCGGCGCCGCCGGACCAGGGCCGGACGCGAGCTGGGCTCCGCGGAGAACCGGCCAGCGGAAAGCGGGCCCCAGGAAACCCAGCCCCAGGAAAGCCGGCGCAAAGCCTCCTGATCAGCGTATTCCCGGCTGGCTGAGACCGTCTCCCGAGCGACCGCGGAGGTTTTGTTCAACGTCGCCAGGTAAGGTTCGCCACTGTGAGCACACCAACCTCGCTTGACCTGCCCGACGGGGTACGGCGCACCACGATCGACACCAGCCGGGGCCCGTTCGCGGCGTTCGAGGCGGCGCCGGCCTCGGGGGTCTGCGAGCGGGACGCCGCCCTGCTCATCCCCGGCTATACGGGCAGCAAGGAAGACTTCATCGCCATCCTCGACCTGCTGGCCGACCGAAGCCGCCAGGTCATCGCGATCGACATGCGCGGGCAGTTCGAGACACCCGGTGCGGACCATCAGGACGGCTACAGCGGGCCGGCGCTCGCCGCGGACATCGCCGCGATCGTCCACGCGACCGGCACCAGGCACCTGGTCGGGCACTCCTACGGCGGGCTGGTGGCCCGTGAGGCCGTCCTGGCCGGCGCATGGCGGACCCGCGGCGGCCTGACCCTCGGCCGCGATGTCGTGTCCTTGACGCTGATGAGCTCGGGACCGGGCGCGCTCACCGGGCCGCGAGCCGAGGAACTGCACGCGATGCTGGACACCCTCGGCGTCCGGGACGCCAGCGTGCCGGACCGGACGGCGCTGGCGGCCGGCCTCTCCGAGCTCTGGCAGGCGTACCTCGAGCCGCAGCTCATCGCGGCTGGTGTTCCCGCCGCGGTCGTGGCGTTCCTGGCTCGGCGAATGCTGGGCAACGACCCGGTCGGCCTAGTCGTGATGGCGCGCAACCTGCTCGCCGCCCCGGACCGGACGGCCGAGCTGGCCCGGCTTGGCCAGATCCCGATGCTGGTCATCTACGGTGAGAACGACAATGCCTGGTCCCCGGCCGCGCAGGAGCAGATGTCCAGGCGGCTGAAAGCCCGCCGGGTATGCATCCCGGGCGCGGTGCACTCGCCCGCCGTCGAGGCCCCCGCCACGACCGCCGGCGCGCTGACGCAATTCTGGGACGCGGCCGAGGCCGCGACGTCCGCCCGCGCCGCCGCGACTCCGATGGCTTAGGGGCTCAGCTGGTAGCCAGCCCGTCCCAGGGCCGCCGCGGCACCGCGGCTGCGGTCCCCTCGGGGCAGTGCCGCCGGTAGTCACACCATCCGCAGGACGAGCCGGGACGCGGCGGGAACACCTCGTCGAAGGCGTCGGCGGGCAGGCCGTCGCGCATCCGCTCGTCCGCGGCCGCGCACTCCGCCGCGATGTCCTCGGCGCGGCCCAGGTGCCTAGCCAGCGATACGTCCGTGTGCAACCAGGTGAGCACCTCGCCGGTGGGCAGATGGTGCAGCTCCACCCGGTGACAGGGGCGCCGTAGCACCCGCCCGGCCGCGAGCGCGTAAAGGGCCAGCGCCAGCGAACTGCGCGCGTCGTCCACGGTGAGCAGGTGCCGTCCGGTCTTGTAATCAACGACCACCAGTTCGGTACCCGCAGCTTCGGCGAGCCGGACGTCGAGCCGGTCGATCCGTCCGGAAACCGCGATCTTGTCCGTGCGGGTCGCCACCGTCCGTTCCACCCCGACCGGCTCATCGGCGGGGTCAAGGCCGGTGACATACCGCTGGACCAGGCTGATCGCGCGTTCACGCTGCCGCACCGACTGGGTCTCGTCCGCGAAACCCTCGTCGATCCAGCCGCGGTCGACCAGCGCCCCCGCGGACGCAGGCGTCCGCTGCGCCAGCGGCAGCCGCCACCAGGCGGCCAGCGCGTTGTGGATGGCGGCCCCGACGCTGTTATGCGCCCACGGCGGGCCCTTCGGCGGCGCGGGCCGGTCCAGGTAACTCATCCGGTACCGGCGCGGGCAGTCGAGCCAGGCCGTCAGCCGCGTCGGCGTACACGGGTACAGCCGGCGCGGCATCCCCTCGAATCCCAGCTGCTCCGCCCTGCGCTCCATCGGTGACCCGGGCCCTACTCGCCGAGGCTAGCCAGGGACGAGGGATCAGAGCCCGCGGCGACCCAGGAGTCGAACTTCTTCTCGGCCGCCGCGATCGTCGTCTCCGGGCCGTGGCCAGGAAGCACGCGGGTCTCCGGCGGCAGGGGAAGCAGGTGCTCCCCGATCGCGGTCAGCTGGTCGGCGTAGCCTGGGAACTCGCCGTCGTGCGGGGCCGGTCCCGCGGCCAGCAAGACGTCCCCGGTGAACACTACGCCGAGTTCCTCGCAGTACAGGCAGACCGAACCGGGCGTGTGACCCGGCGCGTGCAGGACCTCAAGCGTGACGTCGGCGACCTCGAAAATCCCGCCGTCCTCCATCTCGATGTCGGCCTGGTCCTCGGGATAGGCTTCCCGCCACGCCATCTGGTCCTTCCGGTGCAGCGCCACCGGCGCCTCGTCCCGCTCGGCCGCCTCGAGCGCCGCAGCGACGTGATCGGCGTGGCCGTGCGTGCAGATGACCGCCAGTACCTCGCGGTCGCCCACCACGTCGAGTACCGCCTCGGCATCGCGGCCCGGATCGATGACGATGACCTCTTCGTCATCGCCGATAACCCAGACGTTGATCTTGGGTCCGGCCGCCGCCGCGGGCGACGGCAGCTGATCAATCCGTGCGCTCATCCGGGCGTTTCCCTCCTCGGGTCGGCGGTGGGGACCGCTACTTTACCCGGCGGCGCAGGGCGCGGACGAGCGGCAGGGCGGCGAAGTAGGTTCCGGCCAGGGAACTGCCGCCGACACCAAGGTCGACCGATATCCGGCCCTGCTTGGCCCAGTAGACGTCCTTCAGGTCAAGCAGCAGGGCGAACTCATCGACGATGAGCGCGAGCCCGGCACCGTAGGCCAGCGCCACGACCGGGTGCCTGCGGTGCTCGCTGTTACCACCGTGGACGGCGATCCCGCCGACGCCGCTGATCAGGCCGATGCCCCACATGTAGTGGTGCAGGTGCTCACCGCCGACGCTGAGGTTGCCGAACGGTCCCTTGCCGTTCTTGATGCTGTAGGTGATGCCCCGGACGGCACCGAACGTGGCCGTGAAGGCGAGCCAGCTGAGCAAGGCGGCCCGCTGCCCCGCGTCCAGTTCCTCGTGGTAGACGCGGCGGACATCTTTAGGGAGCGAGGATGTGAAGGCCATTGGGGCACCATATCGCGGATTAACCGCGGCTGGCCGGCCTGCTCCCCGTGGTCTGGGCGACCAGGGCCTCGTACACTCCGGCGGCGGCCGTCTCGGCGCCGATCCGGTATCCGCTGAGGCTGCCGTGGTCATCACTGCCGCCGGTGGCCAGCAGGCCGAGATCATGACTGAGGGCAAGCAGGCGGGCTCGTTCGGCCTCTGGCTGGTCGGGATGGAAGACCTCCACCCCGGCCAGACCTGCGGCGGCCAGCGCGACGATCTCCTCGTCCGAGACGACGAATTCCCTTCCGGCCCGCGGGTGGGCCAGCACCGCGGCCCCGCCCGCGGCGCGGATCAGCCCGATCGCGTGGACGGGATCGAGCGCGTACCGGTCCACGTAGGCTCGTCCGCCGTCGCCGATCCAATCGCGGGTGAAGGCCTCGCGGGGCTCCGCGATGGCGCCGCTGGCCGCCATCGCGCGAGCGATGTGCGGGCGGCCGACCACGGCGTCGCCCGCGATGGCGGCCACCTGGCCCCAGCTGACGTCCACGCCGAGGTCGGCGAGCCGGCTCACCATGGCCCGGGCGCGCAGCACGCGGTCGTCGCGGATCCGGCTGAGTTCCGCGGCGAGTTCCGCGTCGTCCGGGTCAAACAGGTACGCCAGCAGGTGCACACTGCGATCGGCTAGCCGGCCGGACAGTTCCAGGCCAGGCACCAGGATCAGGTCCTCCGGCAGCGCCCGGCGAGCCTCGGCGTGACCTGCCACCGTGTCGTGGTCGGTCAGGGCGATGGCGTCCAGCCCGGCCCGCGCGGCGCGGCGCATCACCTCGGCGGGGGGATCGGTCCCGTCCGAGGCACTGCTGTGCACGTGCAGGTCGGCCCGCATCGGCCCATCGTAGGGGAACCCATCATAGGAGACCGGGAAACATCGTAGGAGACGAGAAAACAGAGCGTCAGCGGGCGGACAGGCGAACCGACGCGGCCCCGAACGGCAGGTCCAGATCCTGGCCGGGATCACGCAGGTCACGCAGGGCGATCGGCTCGATGAGCTGGACGCCTGCGGTCTCCGGCCACAGCACCAGCCACAGCCAGTAGCCCTTGATCTCGCCGGCGAACGCGGCGCGGTCCGGCGAGTCCACCTGCCAGAGCGGGAAATCATGCTTCCCGAACGAAGCGGTGGCGACCGGCGGCGCGGTGGCGAACCCCGCGCCCGGGTCCACGCTGTCCAGGCCGGCCAGGCCCGCGCCCAGTCCCACGCCTGGTTCCTCGGCGACGACCACCATGTCAGCGGGGCCGCCGCAGGGGTTCGGGCCCGACAACGCCACCGCGCACGCGCGGACGCCGGTACGTTCGTCGCCCGCGCCGGCGAACCCTGCGACCAGCCAGCTGGCCGGCAGCGGCCACGGCAGCCAGACAGGAACACCCGCGGTGCGCAGCAGCCCGTCCAGGCCTTCCTGGGACGGGCTGAAGGCGGGCAGCAGAGGATGGACCTCGCCGTGCAGGTCGCAACGCCAGGCGCTGGACCATGCGGTGGGCTCATGGACGGTCCGGCCGCATCGCGGGCAGGCCGCGGCCGAGTGACGGTGACTGTCCTGACCCACGGGCTTACCTCATCGCAGCGCAGTGGAATGGCATTCTTCGATGGCGAGCGGAATAGCCATCTTTGTAGTGTGAGCGGTCTTACCCGCTGGCCGGCGGAACATGCTCTGAGTGGCGCCGGCCTCACTGTGGGCCGGACATGGCAGTGGCGCCGGCCCCCGAGGGGACCGGCGCCACTGTGTCAATCGGTCGAGCTGAGGCGTTTCCTACTTGAGGACGCCCAGGTCGGCACCGTACAGCTGGTTGCTGTTGATGGTGCCGGTCGGGAACCCGTTCGCACCCTGGAACCCGGTCAGGTTGCTGACGTACAGCTCCGGCCGCGGCATGTTGGTCGGGTAAGCCGAGCCCGGGTAGGTCAGCACGAACGGCTGCGAGAAGTTGGTGTTCGAGCCGTTGATCAGCGGAACGTAGCCGTGGCGCACAGTGTCGGCCGAGTCAACGACCCACACCGTCTTGGACGAGACGCCACACGGCTGCAGCGTGACCTTCTCACCCGACACCGCGGTCGCGGCGACGCCCGCGCACAGGCCGCTGTCCACGCCGTAAGGCGAGTACTGGATCTCGAACGCAGCGTCGGTGCTGTAGTGCAGGTTCAGCGATGCGGACACGAGGTCGGCCGCGAAGAAGTCGGCGACGGTGCCCTGGAAGGAGAAGGTGTAGTCCTCCGCCGGGTCGAAGTTGGCGGTGCGGAACAGGATCTGCGGCTGGCCGACCTTCTCGCCCTGACGCAGCGTGTCAAGCACGAAGTTCGGGGTTGCGTGCGTGCCGAAGTCACGGCTGAAGATGTTGATGCAGAAGCTGCCGCAGGACGGGGTAGCTGCACTGGCGGACAGCGGAGCCATCGCGCCGACGCCGCCGACCAGGGCCATCGTCGCCGCAGCGGCGAGGACCTTGTTCTTGATGGACATGAAGTGTTCCCTTCTTGGAACCACAGCCGTGCCCTGCGCACGGCTGTTGGAGCCGACCCCCGCATCGTCCGGGCCGGAGACACTCCGGCCCGCCGGTGTGCGGCGGCCTGATCAGGACAGGAACGGCCATCCTGATCGGTCTTGCGGTTGAGAAAGGGAAGAACCCGGGCGAACCCGGAAGCTAAAGAGGTGTAACCGGCCAACAGGTACAGCCAAAAGGAGAACGCTGCCGTGCGGGCGTGACGCCCTGACCAAAAGCTGATGCCAGCGCAGCTCCAAAAGCCGAACAGCACTCACCATGGTTCACGTCTTTGTCCTCCTTTACCAAGAAAGACGCCGAGCCCCGGGGCCTGGTTGACGCGGATCGAGATGATTTATCCGGCGTGACCAAACTGAAACTTTTACGTCACTCTGACCCCAGTTACAGCTGTGGCTGTTGATACGCGGGGGACGATACCACCGCGAACCGTCGCCGCGCGGTCATTTCGGCTAGACAGGCCGCAAGCTAGCGCAGTGCCGACGTTCCGTGATTGTCGTGCGCGATTCACGTCGCACTGGGGCCTAGACATGGCAGTGGCGCCGGTCCCCGAGGGGACCGGCGCCACCGTGTCAATCGGTCGAGCTACGGCGTTTCCTACTTCAGGACACCGAAGTCGGCACCGTACAGCTGGTTGCTGTTGATGGTGCCGGTCGGGAACCCGTTCGCACCCTGGAACCCGGTCAGGTTGGTGACGTACAGCTCCGGCCGCGGCATGTCGGTCGGGTAAGCCGAGCCCGGGTAGGTCAGCACGAACGGCTGCGAGAAGTTGGTGTCCGAGCCGTTGATCAGCGGAACGTAGCCGTGACCCACGGTGTCGGCCGAGTCGACGATCCACACCGTCTTGGCCGAGACGCCACACGGCTGCAGCGTGACCTTCTCGCCCGCCACCGCGGTCGCGGCGACGCCCGCGCACAGGCCGCTGTCCACGCCGTAAGGCGAGTACTGGATCTCGAACGCGGCGTCGTCCCTGAGGGCTCGGTGGTGCCGGTGTCAGCCGTAGTGCAGGGCCACGCCGGGCCGACCAGGCCCGCGGCGACGAAGTCCGACACCAGACCCTGGTAGGAGAAGGTGTAGTCCAGCGCCGGGTCGAAGTTGGCGGTGCGGAACAGGATCTGCGGCTGGCCGACCTTCTCGCCCTGACGCAGCGTGTCGAGCGCGAAGTTCGGGCTCGCGTGCGTGCCGAAGTCACGGCTGAAGATGTCGACGCAGAAGTGACCACAGGACGGGGTGGCCGCGCTGGCGGAGACGGTGCTCATGGCACCGGCGCCGCCGACGAGGGCCAGCGTCGCCGCAGTGGCGAGCACCTTGCTCTTGATGGACATGAAGTGTTCCCTTCTTGGAACCACAGCCGTGCCCTGCGCACGGCTGTTGGAGCCGACCCCCGCATCGTCCGGGCCGGAGACACTCCGGCCCGCCGGTGTGCGGCGGCCTGATCAGGACAGGAACGGCCATCCTGATCGGTCTTGCGGTTGAGAAAGGGAAGAACCCGGGCGAACCCGGAAGCTAAAGAGGTGTTACCGGCAAAGAATGCTGTCGTGCGGGCGTTACGCCCTGACCACAGGCTGAAGCCAGCGCAGCTTCAGGAGCCGAACGGTGCTTACCATGGTTCACAGATCCTCGCCCTCCTGTGCAGGCCGGGGGTCAAGGTCCTGCCCGGTGAGTTGCGGTCACTGGGCAGGGCTGTCAAGCCGCCTCATACTGCTAGCCGAACAGCGACGGCGCGGTCTGAGGCGCATCCGCTGATCTTCTTAGCTATGAAGCTTTGGTCCGTTTATCCATCAGGGAGACGCGGGGTCTCGGGGTTTGGTTGACGCGGATTGAGGTGAATTATCCGGCGTAACCAAATCGAAACTTTAATATCGCCCTGACGGCAGTTACGGCACTATGTATTGATACGTGCGCACCGTACCACCACTTGCCTTCGCCGGGTGGCATTTCAGATACTTATCGATATGCCGGACTCTGTGATCCCTTGCGTCGGTGCCGTCATCAAGGACGGACAGGGCCGCCTGCTGCTGATCAAGCGCGGGCACGAGCCGGGCGCGGGGCTCTGGTCGATACCTGGCGGGAGGATAGAGGCGGGCGAGACGGACGCCGAGGCGCTGGTCAGGGAGATGCAAGAGGAAACGGGCCTCGTGGTGGAGCCGGGACGACTGCTGGGCCGCGTCCGGCGCCCAGGCCGGGACGGCGACGTCATCGACATCAGGGATTACGCGGCCACCGTGACCGGCGGCACGCTCCGGGCGGGCGACGACGCCGCCGATGCGCGCTGGGTGGCCGCCCCGGAACTCGCCACCCTCGCGGTCACAGAAGGCCTGCTCGAAGCCCTTACCGAATGGGGAGTTCTGGGGCAAGAACGACATTTATCGTCCGGTTTTTCCGCTTACCTGCCGGGAACGCTATTTGTTCCTGCTCGTGACGTCTCGCACTTTTGCATTCACTCCGGCGCATTCCTGCGGTTACTAAGAGAAGCTGGACGCGCGCCCGTTGGCCGCGATAAGTCCCGCCATCTTGCGGGATGCCTCGCCGGAAACCGTCCGTGTCGCGGACCTCTCCGCAACACCTGAGCGTAGCGAACTATGGATTATCGGCGGGTGAACGTTGGCCAAGCACGGGACCCGAGCGGGCTCGCGGTCCGCTGGCGCGGCTAAGATTTGCGTTGCCCGGCTTACCTCCGATCTGAATCCGGCAGGTTCCGACGTGCGACGTGCCGCGCTGAGCGCCGTCTTGGCGATATCCGCGGGAGTTCTCGCCGCGTGCAGCGGCGCACCGCCAGCGGACCTCGTCTCCGTGTCCAACGGCGGATGCGGGAGCAGCTGGCAGCTGGCCGACCCTGGGTGGTATACCTTCCAGATCTACAACGCGGCCGCTGAAGGAGGCGAGGTCGACCTCGTCAACCCGGCCAACGGCGCTATCTACGCGGAGGTGGAAGGGCTCGGTCCCGGCACCACCAGCCCGATGCGCCTCGACGTGGGTTCAGGTTCCTACGCTTTCCGCTGCCTGTTCGACGACTACGACCCGATCACCGGGCCTACCGTGGTCATCGGCGGGCATACCCGCGGGACCCCCGCGATCCTCCCGATCACCAGCAACGACCTGCTCGCGCCGGCCAGCGAATACCACGCCTACGTCGCGGCGGGTCTGAGCACGCTGGCCGGCCAGGCCGGCGTCCTGGCCGCGGACGTCCGCAGCGGGAATCTCGGCGCGGCCAGAAGCGCCTGGCTCACCGCGCACCTCACCTACGAGCGGCTCGGGGCGGCGTACGACGCCTTCGGCCCCTTCGACGCCGAGATCGACGGCAGGCCGGACGGCCTGGCCGGCGGCGTGAACTCACCGCAGTGGACCGGCTTCTACCGGCTGGAGTACGGCTTGTGGCACGGGCAGAGCGCGCACGAGCTGAGCGGTGTCGCGGACACGCTTGGCGCCAACGTGCGCGCACTGCTCAAGTCATGGCCGGGCACTGAAATCAACTTGCTCGACATCGGGCTGCGCGCCCACGAGATCCTGGAGAACGCCCTGGAGTTCCAGCTCACCGGCCATGACGATTACGGCAGCGGCAGCACGCTCGCCACCACCCAGGCCAACATCGCCGGCACGCTCGAGCTGCTGACCGTCCTGCACCCGCTGCTGGTCCCGCGCTACACCGGGCTCCCCGCCGTATACACCTGGCTGGACCGTCTCCAGTCGCTGCTTAATCAAGGCAAGAGGCCGAACGGGCAGTGGATCCCCGTCTCGGAGCTCAGCGAGAGCAGCCGCCAGCAAATCGACGCGGCCTGCGGTCAGGCCCTGGAGGAACTGGCGCCGATCGCCGCCATCACCGAACCGCGGATCACCTAATGCCCGAGTCCATGCCACCCGAATCACCGCCGCCGGAGCCCACCCCGGCCGGATCCGCCCCGGCCGGATCCGCCCCGCCCGAACCCGCCCCGCCCGAACCCGCCCCGCCCGAACCCGCGGCGGCCGGGTCCAGGCCGGCCGCCCCATCCGTCCCGGGGTCACCGCGCCGGGCGTTCCTGCGCGGCGCCCTGAGCGCGGGCGTCACCGGCGCCGTGGCGGGCGCGGCCGCCGGTTACGCCTACCGCGCCACCGGGCCGGCACCCGCTAGCCAGCTGGCGCTGGAAAACGCCGAGACCGGGCTGCTTGCGCCGGTGCCGTTTCACGGCAAACACCAGGCCGGCATCCTGCCCCAGCCGCAGCGCCAGACCGCGGTGATCGCGTTCGGCGCGACCGCGGACGGACGCGGGGAACTCGTCGATCTTTTCCAGGCGATCACCGCGCGGGCCAGGTTCCTGACCGCCGGCGGTACCCCGCCGCCGGTCGGCATCGGGGCGCCGCCTGCCGACTCCGGTGTGCTCGGGCCGACCGTAGTGCCGGACGGCCTCACCGTGACGGTCGGCGTCGGATCCACGCTCTTCGACGAGCGCTACGGGCTGACCGCCCAGTTGCCCGCGAAGCTCACGCCGATGCGCACGTTCCCTAACGACGATCTCGACCCAGCGCAGTGCGGCGGCGACCTGGTGGTTCAGCTCAGCGCGGGGAACACGGACACGGTCATGCACGCGCTGCGCGACATCGCCAGGCACACCAGGGGCGGCATGCAGGCGCTGTGGCGCATCGACGGGTTCTCGAGCCCGGCCCGGCCGAGCGGGACCATGCCGCGCAACATGCTCGGGTTCATGGACGGCATCTCCAACCCGGACACGAGCGAGACGGCCCAGCTGGACAGCCTCGTCTGGATCCAGCCGAACACCGCGGGCGAGCCCGCCTGGACCGCCGGCGGCAGCTACTTCGTGGTCCGGCTGATCAGGATGCTCATAGAGTTCTGGGACCGGGTGGACATCGCCGAGCAGGAGAACATGATCGGCCGCCGCCGGGCCAGCGGCTACCTGCTCGACGCGGACAGCATCGACGCGACGCCGGACTTCGCCCTGGACCCCACTGGGGATGTGATCCCGCTGACCGCGCACCTGCGGCTCGCCAACCCGCGGACACCGCAAACCGCCGGCAGCCGGATCCTGCGGCGTGCCTACAACTACGACCGCGGCCTGGACCAGGTTGGGGACCTGGACGTCGGGCTGGTCTTCACCTGCTTCCAGCAGGACATAAGGCGCCAGTTCGAGGCGGTGCAGACGCGCCTGATCGGCGAGCCGCTGACCGACTACATCAGCCCGTTCGGCGGCGGCTACTTCCTGGCCCTGCCCGGGGTCGCGAACGGCTCCGACTACCTGGGCCGGGCCCTGCTCACATGAGTGCCCGGTGCATCGCCGCACACGCCACGATCCCGGTTCGGTGACAGATTCTTGACCGTGCGTTTCCTTTCTGGTCAGATTATGTGCGTATCTGTGTCATCCCGTTGTGCCAATTTTGCACCTGGGTGCGCGTTCGCGCGCACCGCGCCGCGGCCCCGGAGCCTCTAGGGGGTTCGCCGGCCCATTCAGCCAGCAGACTCAGGAGGGCAAGATGGGCGAAGGCCCAGTCACGGTCCGTGTCAGGCGGAGGAAAGCCCGGTACTACGCGGCCATCGGCGCCGTCATCGTGGTGAGCGCCGGCGTTGCCGTCGGCACCACGGTGGCAGGCGCGAACGCCGCGCCGAACACCGTCAACGCGGTGGCCGTCCCCAAGGCCACCCCGGCGAGCAGCTGGACCATCACGCCAGGGACCGCGACGCCGATCAAGCACCTCGTGGTCCTCTTCGACGAGAACCAGTCCTTCGACCACTACTTCGGGACCTACCCGTACGCGGCCAATACCGACGGGAGCACCTTCCACGCCAAGCCTGGCACCCCGACGGTGAACGGCCTGTACTCCAAGATCACCAAGAACGGCCCGGCCGGTCCGCTGCTCACCGCCAACCCGAACAGCTACAACCCCGCGCGGCTCACCCACTCCCAGGCCCTGACCTGCGACCAGAACCATGGCTACACGCCGGAGCAGAACGCGGTCAACGGCGGCAAGATGAACATGTTCGTCCAGTTCACCGAGAGCGCCTCGACCTGCGCCGCGGGTACGGACGAGTTCTTCCAGCCCGGCCTGGTCATGGACTACTTCGACGGCAACACGGTCACCGGGTTGTGGAACTACGCGCAGAACTACGCGATGAGCGACAACAACTTCGACCCCGTCTTCGGCCCGTCCACCCCCGGTGCGCTCGACCTGGCGTCGGGCAACACCGGTGGCGGCTACGCCGTCAACCCGACCACCGGCGCGACGGAGCCGGACGCGGGCACGGTCAGCGCGCTGAACAGTGCCGGGCTGGGCACGATCTACGGCGACCTCGACCCCGCCTACGACGACTGCTCCGACGCCAGCCACACCTCGACCAACCCAGTCGGGGTCATGACCGGCCAGAACATCGGCGACCTGCTCAACACCAAGAACATCAGCTGGGGCTGGTTCCAGGGCGGGTTCGCGCCGACCTCAACCAACTCGGCCGGTTACGCGGTCTGCGGCGCCGAGCACGAGAACATCGGCGGCAACGAGGTCACCGACTACTCGCCGCACCACAACCCGTTCCAGTACTACAAGTCCACCGCCAACCCCAAGCACCTGCCGCCGAGCTCCGAGGCGGCCATCGGCCACACTGACCAGGCCAACCACCAGTACGACCTGTCCGACTTTTACGAGACGCTCACCGACGGCAACATGCCGGCGGTCAGCTTCCTTAAGGCGGCGGAATACCAGGACGCCCACCCCGGCTACTCCGACCCGCTGGACGAGCAGACATTCCTGGTGAACACGATCAACCAGATCGAGAAGTCCAAGTTCTGGAAGTCCACCGCGATCGTCATCACCTACGACGACTCCGACGGCTGGTACGACCACCAGGTCATGCCGATCGTGAACGGGTCCAACACGTCGGCGGACACCCCGTTCTGCTCCTCGGCGCCGACCACGCTGGACAGCTGGACCACCCGCTGCGGCTTCGGCCAGCGGCTGCCCATGATCGTGATCTCGCCCTGGACCCGGCAGAACTACGTCAGCAACAACCTGACCGACACCGCCTCGGTCACCAATTTCATCGAGGACAACTGGCTGCACGCACAGCGGCTCGGCGACGGCTCCTACGACGCCATCTCCGGCAGCCTCTACGCGAAGGGCGGACTGCTCGACTTCCGCGTTAAGCCGAATTTCCGGCCCCTCATCCTCAACCCGGCCACGGGCGAGGTCGTCAGCGGCTCGTGGTAACTCCCGCTTAAGGCGAAACGGCGGCGACCGTACCCACGGTCGCCGTCGTCGCCAGGGGGCGATGCGGCGGTGCGGAGGCAGGCACCGAGGCCCGTTCGGCATCATGGGTCTTACGGGGGCCTGGGTAGCATGAAGCCATGACCTCCCCGCATATGACCCCGCCCAGCGCCGAGCAGGTTACCCGCGCGCTCGACGGCGTGCAGGACCCCGAGATCCACCGGCCGATCACCGAGCTCGGCATGGTCAAGAACATCGACGTCGCGGCCGACGGGGCGGTACTCGTCGAGGTCTGGCTGACCGTCGCGGGGTGCCCGCTGCGGGACAAAATCACCCGGGACGTGACCGCGGCGGTCGGCAAGGTGCCCGGGGTGTCGTCGGTCCGCGTCGAGCTGGACGTGATGAGCGATGCGCAGCGGCAGGCCTTGCAGTCACAGCTGCGCGGCGGGCGGGCCGAGCCGCAGATCCCGTTCGCCCAGCCGTCCTCGCTGACCCGCGTGTACGCGGTGGCCAGCGGCAAGGGCGGCGTGGGCAAGTCGTCGGTCACGGTGAACCTGGCCGCCGCGCTGGCCGCGGCGGGCCACCGGACCGGCGTCGTGGACGCCGATATCTACGGGCATTCGATCCCGCGGATGCTGGGCGTCACCGGCCGGCCGACCCCGGTCGAGAACATGATCATGCCGCCGTCGGCCCACGACGTGAAGGTCATATCGATCGGCATGTTCACCAAGGGCAACACGCCCGTGGTCTGGCGCGGGCCGATGCTGCACCGCGCGTTGCAGCAGTTCCTCGCCGACGTCTTCTGGGGCGACCTGGATGTCCTGCTGCTCGACTTGCCGCCGGGCACCGGCGACATCGCCATTTCGGTGGGCCAGATGCTGCCGACCGCCGAGCTGCTCGTCGTGACCACCCCCCAGCTGGCAGCGGCCGAGGTCGCCGAGCGGGCGGGCGCGATCGCGTCGCAGACGCATCAGCGGGTGGCCGGGGTCATCGAGAACATGTCCTACCTCGTCTGCGCGCACTGCGGCGAGCACACGGAACTGTTCGGCTCGGGCGGCGGCGCCTCCGTGGCGACCGCGCTCAGCCAGCTCAGCGGCGCGCAGGTGCCGCTGCTCGGGCAGGTGCCGATTGACGTCCGGCTGCGCGAAGGCGGCGATAAGGGCGTGCCGCTGGTGCTCAGCGACCCCGACTCCCCGGCCGCGCTCGCGCTGCGGAAGATCGCCGACGAGCTCGGTGCGCGCGGCCGCGGCCTGGCCGGGCGGCACCTCAGCCTCACGCCGCGGTAGGCGTTCCGGGGTTCTGGGGTCAGGTCGCGTCGGTGTCGAACGGAGGGCGCTCGCCCGGTGCGAGCAGCGTCCCGTTGGCCCGGGCCTGACGCGAAGCCTGCGCAGCGGCCTGGGCGGAGTCCCCGTTGACGTCATCGAAGAGATGCTTCTGCAGGAACCGCTTCGGGTTCAGATCGTCGATGTCGAAGTCCTGAAACTCGGGTCCGAGCCCTTCCCGCAGATCGGTCTTGGCCCCCTCGGCGATCCGGCGCAGGTCGCGGAGGGCCCGGCCCGCCTGGGAGGCGATCTTCGGCAGCTCGTTCGGGCCGAAAATGATCAGCGCGATCACCGCAAGGACCAGCAGCTTGAAGGGGGACAGGTCAAACACGCTCAGTTTCCCGTCTGGCAGGCGAACAAACGCTCTCGCAGGTCCACTCTAAACCGTCAGCCGAAGGGATCGGCCCAGGAGGCCAGCCGGACGAAGCCCCGCGACATGCGCTTCCAGAAGCCCGGCGGCGCGTCATGCGGCAGCGCGCCGACCACCGCGTCCACGGTCTGGACCGGCGCGTCCGCCATCACGGTGTACACCATGCCGTGGCCGGACCAGGTGAGAGATCGCTGGTCTGGCTCCGCGACGTAGATCACGTGGCCGCCTACCTTGGCTTTCTGCCAGCCGGCCAGGCTGGCCGCCAGGTCGCCGCGTTGCTCGAACACCGAGACCACGGACAGGCCGTCTGAGTAGCCGAGGTGGAGCACGGTGCCCGCGCTCGTCGTGGTCTGGGCTCCGGTGAACAACGAGAGGCCATCGGGAAGTTCGGCGGGGACCAGCCAGCCGCTTGTGTGCAGCGCGAGAAGCTGGGCCTGCGAAAGCGGATCGGCCCACGGCCCGGACGGCCCGGCCGTCGAGCCGGCCGCCGGGGCGGCCGCCTGCCCCGGGCGGGCGAAGCGAACGTTGAGGAACACGTCCTGGCCGATCACGTGCGCAGCTGAGTCGAAGACCACCCGCTCGAGGGGCAACTTGGTGGCGTCGTCCAGCCAGATCCTCGCGGCCAGGCTGCCGTCGTCCCGCCAGGCCTCGATCACCTGCGCGGTCCGGCTGTCCGCCGAGCCCGCGCCCGCGTAGACCACGACATAGTGCGTCTCAAGCAACTGCACCAGGGAGAGCGTGATACCGAGCACACCCTCGGGGGCCTGGCCGTCGGTGTCCGAGGACAGGTAGGGCTGGCTGCTTAGCGAGGTCCCCGCGGTCAGCGTCTTGGTCACCGTCTGGCCGCCGCTGACGTGCCAGATGTCGGAAACGAGGACGCTCCCGCTGCCGTTGTCCCAGCGCGTCGTTACTTCCTCGCCCTGGTAAGACGTCAGTATCGCCGCCTGAGCCGCCTGGTCCAGCAGGCTCACTGCGCGCGCGCTGGTGTGCCGCCGTACCGTCGCGGGGGCCTTGTCCGTCACCGCGGGGGAACCGCCGACCGCCGCGCCCATGTCATTGAGGGCCGCCGCCCGGGATGTCGCCGGGCCGGCCTGGCCGCTGCACGCCGTGACCAGGAACCCAGGCAGCGCCACCACCAGCGCGGCCGCCAGCAGCAGGGGCGACCGGCCGTCACGGCAGCGCCCCACGGCAGAACTAAGCGTGAACACACGGGCCTCACGGTCACGGCGCGTCAGAGTCAAATGCAGAGGCCGAAGCGGCGGGCTGCGCCGACGGCAGAGGTGCCGGGACTTCGCCCGTCGTGATGGCGTGCTCCACGCTGTACATCTCCACAGGCGGGGTAATCCCCGGCCCCGGCGCCGCCGTGCCCCCGCCGCCCACCGTGAACGCGGCCGTGCCGAGACCGACGACCAGGGAGACGGTGCCGAGCATCAGGTAGCGCCGGCGATGGGCGGAGCGCGGCCGGCGGGCTCCCGGCCGCGCTGGCCGCGGCGGAGTCAGGCCGGCCACAGGCCGGTGGCCGGGCACTATCCGCAGCCGCCGGCGCCGCGACGGCATCGGGCCGCCTGGGCCGGTCATCTCGATCAGGCGCCTGGTCATCGCCGCCTCGGCCGGCACTCCGGTCGCTCCGCTCGCTCCGGTCGTGAGCCCGCGCAGTTTCCGCTTCAGGGCGCGCAGCTCAGCGGCTTCGGCCCGGCACTGCTCGCAGCTGGCCAGGTGAGCGTGTGCGCGATCGCGTTCGGCTCCGTCTAGCTCGCCGTCGACCAGGGCCGACAGCCGGTCACCGAGATGGCTCATGGCTCACCAGCCCGCTTCGGCCGCCGCCGCGGGACCAGGCCCTGGCGCCAGGGGCGCGCGAACGGGTCGGCCGTTTCGCCTGGGGTGGCCAGCTGAGTCTCCTGCGGAGTCGCTGGCTGGGCCACGCCGACCGGGACGGGCCTGCGGTGCTCGAGCGCGGAACGCAGCTGAGCTCGGCCGCGGTGAATCCGGCTGCGCACCGTGCCCAGCTTGACGCCGAGGGTGGCGGCGATTTCCTCGTAGGAGAAGCCCTCGATGTCGCACAGCACCACCGCGGCGCGGTACTCGGGCGGCAGTGCCTTCAGCGCAGCCTGCACGTCGTCGTCGAGGTGGCTGTCGTCGAAGGCCTGGGCCGGGCTGGGCTCGGAGCCCGGTAGCCGGTGGGCCATCTCGTCGGCCAGCCCCTCGAAGCGGATCCGCTGCTTACGGCGTGCCGAGTCCAGGAACAGGTTCGTGGTGATCCGGTGCAGCCAGCCCTCGAACGTGCCGGGCGTATAGCTGGACAGTGACCGGAACACCCGGACGAATACCTCCTGGGTCAGGTCCTCCGCGTCGTGCGGGTTACCGGTCAGGCGGTAGGCGAGGCGATAGACCCGGGCGGAATGCGCGCGGACGATATCCTCCCACGTGGGAAGGTCCCAATCGTCCTGAGCGGCGCCAGCCTGAACGGAGTCGGCTTGAGCGGTGCCGGCTTGGGTGGAGCCGGCTGGCTCGGGTGGCGTGACCGAGGACTGGCGTTGGCTGACCTCCTCCAACACTCCGCCCTCCGGGTCACAAACTGCCGCGACTGTCACCATCGTGCCCTGGATTCTTCCGTTGCGCTAGTTGTGTCCGGGTAAGCCAGGTAAGCCGCAAACCAGGCTACGACAGGCCTCGCGCGCCTGCGCCCTGCCGTTTAGGTAACGGCCTGGATCGGCGGAGAGTTCCCGGACCTGCGGATCTGGCGCTAGGCTGCTGCGGGTGGGGTCACTTGCGTATACGGGCGAATATGTCCCCGAGGACGAGCCGCTGCTCGCCGCGCGGGGATGCGCGGCTGAGCTCGGGGGGGCTGAGCCGGTCCTCCCGGCCGTCGGCGCCACGCTCCGGTTCCTGGCCTGCGCGGTCGGGGCCAGGACCGCGGTCGAGATCGGCACCGGATGCGGCAGCTCCGGCATCTGGCTGCTCCGCGGTATGCGCCCCGGCTCGACGCTCACCAGCGTCGACACCGAGCCCGAATACCAGCGGATGGCGCGTAAGGCGTTCACGCAAGCCGGCTTCGCGCAGAATCAGTGCCGCCTTATCCTCGGCCGCGCGCTCGACGTGCTGCCGCGGCTGTCCGACGGCGCATACGACATGGTGTTCTGTGACGCGGATGCGCGTGACTACCCGGATTACCTGGCCGCCGCGCTGCGCCTGCTGCGAGCCGGCGGCATCGTGGCCTTCAATAACGCCCTGCTGGCGGATCCCGGGCTGGCAGATCCTGATCCGGCGGATCCTGGTCCGGTGAGGGACGCTGACGATCCAGACGGCGTTGACTCACTCGACCTGGCGAGCCAGGTTCGGGCGAACGACCGTCTCATCCCGGTACTGCTACCGCTCGGCGATGGCCTGCTCGCCGCGGTCAAGCGGGGCGACTGAGAGAACCCGCTGGGATCGGATCAGCCAACCACCGATTTCAATGCGTCACCAAGCCGGGCTGCTTCGTCAGCTGTGAGCTCAACAACGAGTCGGCCGCCGCCCTCAAGCGGGACACGCATAACGATGCCCCGCCCCTCCTTGGTGACCTCAAGCGGACCGTCACCCGTCCGCGGCTTCATCGCCGCCATTCTCCCATCCCCTTTCTCCGGGCCCCACCGCGCGAGACGCACAGGCTCTGCGCACGCCGCGATCGCGGTGCCTGCGGTGAAACCGACGAGCCACAATCGTTTCTATCTGTCGCCCTATTATCCCGTGTTCGGAAGCAGAATGGTAATGATCACAGATCCTTGCCCCCCCGAAAGCACGCGCAACGGCCTTTACGGCGGCCCTTCGGCGATTTCGCCGGCGCGTCGCCTTGATCAGCCCCCGGCGACACTCGCGGCGACGCCCGCGGCGCGCCTGAACAGCTGCCGGGCGGCCCGCAGGAGGCGGGCGTCGTCCGGACCGCAGGGGCCATCGAAGGCGTGCATGGTCGCGTAGCACAAGGCGGCGGTCATCTCCGGATCGGCCACGTCGAAGGCACCCGCCGCCGTGCCCGCGGCGAGCAGGTCGCGGATGACCTGCGCCAGCCGGGGGTGCGCGGGGCCGCCCTGGTGCGGGGAGCCTGGGTGGGCGGCCTGCGGCGGGGAGCCGGCCTGGTGCGGGGGGCTGGGTTGGGGCGGGGAGCTGGGGTGGGCCGCGTGGTGGAACAGGATCTCGTGCAGGTCGTGGAGATCGCGGTAGCACTCGAAACTGGCCTGGACGCAGGCGTCGAGCCGGGCGGTCCAGTCCGCCGGGATATTCGCGGCCGCGGCGACGCGCTCGGCCACCTGCTGCGAAAACTGTTCCTGCAGGGCGAGGACGAGGTCTTCCTTGGAATGGAAGTACAGGTAGAACAAGCCCTTGGAAACCCCGGCCCGGTGGGTGATGTCCTCCAGCGACGTGGCCGCGATGCCCTTGGCCAGGAACAGCGCCTGGCCCGCCGCGAGCAGGTCGGCCCGGCGCTGTTCGGCGGGCTTGGTTCGTGTCATCGCAGTTCTCCCGCGGGGGCCGGCGCCAGCGGCGGTTACCGCCACCGGTAGACTACCTGACTGGGTGACCGTCAGTCATTCGTGTGCGCGGCCGGTGGTCCGCGACGGCGGCCGCTGGCCGGTGGCAGCGGCCGCTGGCCGGTGGCAGCGGGAAGCGGCGTGCAGGGCAGGCAGGGAGGGGAACCGGGGTGGGTGAAGGCACGGAGCACCCCGGCCGGACCAGGCGGCGCCTGTTCATCGACCTGACGCCGCTGCGGCGGTCCCGCGATTTCCGCTGGCTTCTCCTCGGGGAGCTCGTCTCCGTACTCGGCACCCAGCTGACCACGGTCGCGGTGCCCTACCAGGTGTACCAGCTGACCCACTCGTCCCTGGACGTCGGGCTGGTGTCCCTGGTCCAGCTGCTCCCGCTCATCACCGGGGCACTGCTGGGTGGATCGCTGGTCGACGCCATGGACCGGCGGCGCCTGCTAATGCTGGCCCAGCTGCTGCCCGCCGTGTGCAGCGCCGGCCTGGCGGTCAACGCCGACCTGGGCCCCTCGCTGTGGCCGCTGTTCGTCCTGCCCGCGCTGTCCGCCGGGTTCAGTCCGCTGGACAGCGCGGCACGCAGCGCCATCGTCCCCAACCTGGTCCGCCGGACTGAGCTGCCCACCGCCAGCGCCATGTTCCAGTCCCTGTTCCAATTCGGCCTGGTGGTCGGTCCGGCCGTGGCCGGACTGCTGCTGGCCGGCGCGGGAGTCCGCTTCGTCTACTGGCTTGACGTGGCCAGCTTCGGGGCGGCCCTTGTGGGAGCGTTCCTGATCTCACCGCAGCCGCCGGCCGGCGCCGCCGGCCACCGGGCCGGCCTGCGCTCGATCATCGAGGGCCTGCGCTTCGTGCGCGGGCGGCAGGCGATCCAGGGGGCCTACCTGATCGACATCAACGCCATGGTGTTCGGCATGCCGCGGGCCCTGTTCCCGGCGCTGGCGGCCAACTTGTTCGGGGGCGGAGCGGCAACCCTCGGGTTCCTCTACGCCGCTCCAGGCGCGGGTGCGCTGATCGGCGCGCTCACCACCGGCTGGGTCAGCCGGATCCAGCGTCAGGGACTAGCGGTTATCGTCGCGGTCATCGCGTGGGGCGCGGCGATCACGTGCTTCGGGCTGGTGTCCTGGCTGCCCGCGGCCCTGGCCCTGCTCGCCGTGGCGGGCTGCGCCGACGTCATCTCGGCGGTGTTCCGCAGCACGATCATCCAGCTGTCCGTGCCGGACGCGCTGCGGGGCCGCCTGTCGGGCCTGCAGATCGCCGTGGTCACCGGCGGGCCCCGGATCGGGGACCTGGAGTCGGGCGCGGTGGCGACGGCCTTCGGCGACACCGTGTCGGTCGTGTCTGGCGGCATCGCCTGCATCGCGGGCGCTTTGGTACTGGCCCGGGTACTGCCTGGCTTCCGCCGCCAGCGGGCGACGGCGAGTCCCGGTCAGGAAGCGCAGACTGCCGACACGCCACAGGCGTTAGCCACGCCGCGGTAGCCCTCATGCGACGTAGTCCAAGCGCGATGCCACCCGGCGTGTCACGAAATAAGCCACCGGACCCATCAGGGGTCTGGTGGCGCACGAAATACTCGCTCGTTACACGGGAGCTTCGGACACCTCCAACAATGCTCAAGGCCTGCCTTGAGCACTCTTGGAGGTGGCGGGAATCGAACCCGCGTCCTTCGGTACTTCACCAGGGCTTCTCCGGGCGCAGCTTGCTCTGCTTTTCTCAGCCCCGGCGATCACGCAAGCGAGACGCCGACGGGCTCAGCCACTGTTAGATGTCCCGCCTAGCCCCGCGGCCGGGTCAGGCGGTAGATCCTTCTAGCTGATGCCAGACACCGGGTCGAAGGCATCCCCGGGCTGACACTCGCTAACTCGCCTTAAGCGGCGAGAGCGAGAGTGCGCTGATTAGAGTTGGCACTTATTGGTTTGCGGTCACAGGATTAACGAGGTCACAACCGCAACCCTCGGCCCGCTTCACCTGGTTCGACCACCGAAGTCGAAACCGATCACCCCCGCTATTGAGTTGTCGGCCGCACGGCTAAGCCACACCGCCGTACTTGACCGTACATCCACAACATCCGTAAGCCAACTTAGATTCCCGCGTCGGCGGAGGTATCTCCGCCACCCGCCTGAACTGACTGAAGGACATGAAGTGGCCCCTGCGGACGCTGGCGGTGGCCAAAATGCGCCCGCGGCGGCAGACCGGCAGGGTCGGAGCCCGGTCTGGGTCAGCTGTGGAGCGCCGCGAGGAACGCGCCGGCCAGGGCGGCGGCGGAGAGCTGGGCCGTTTTACCCGATTCGATCACGGTAAACGCGACGTCGCCGCGGTACCCGACGAACCAGCTCGTCCAGCCTGACCCGCTGTGGACCAGGCCGACCTGCCCGTACACCGGCGCTCCGGACCGCTCAGCGGCGTGCGCCGCGCCTGAGCTGACCGCGCTTCGCATGAGACCTTGCACCGCAGCCATGGCCGTGGGGTCAAGCGCGACCCCCGGCCCGCTGGGCGGATCGGCGCCGACGATAACCTGCGGGGCGTGCCAGCTACCTGAATCAACCGCCGCCGCGACCATGGCCATCGCCAGCGGGCTCATCCGTACGTTCCCCTGCCCGATCGTCTCGGCGGCGAGGCCGGCGACCCCGCTGGCCGAAGGTACCGCCCCGGAGAAGGCGGGCACCTGGAGCTGCGGCCAGTTTTCCCCGATGCCGAAAGCCTTGACCACCTCGTCAAACTGGCCAGGCGAGAGCTTCTCGGACATTCCCACGAACGCCGTACCGCAGCCGTCGGCGAAATCGGAACTGAACGGCTTCTCCGCACCGGTCCCGTAACTGGTGAAGGTCTGTCCGCCGGCTGTGAAGGAGTTTTCGCATGGGATCGGTCTGGACGCGCTGATCCCGTCGCTGAGCAGCGCCGCGGCGGACACGATGGTGAAGGCCATGCCCGGCACCAGCTGCGCGTTCAGCGGGCCGTCCGCGGGCAGCGCGCCGGAGCCCTGCCGCTGCGCCACGGCCAGGATCTGGCCGGTCGAAGCCTGGACCGCGACGATCTCGCCCGAGTTAGCCACGCCGTCCAGCGCGCTCAGGGCCGCGTTCTGCACCGACGGGTTGATCGTGGTCTGAACGGGGGTGCCCGCCGCGCCCGGCCAGCGCGCGAGGACACCGGTCTGCGTCCCGGCCGAGTTCACCGTGACCACCTCGGCTGTCGGCGTGCCGAGGAGCTGGCGCTGGTAGGCCGCCTCAAGGCCGGACAGCCCGACCGTGGTACCGGGGACGTAGAACGCGCCGTCGGCCCGCAGCTGCGGGTTGATCTCACTGCCCACCCCCCCGACTAGCCCGGTGGCCCTGGCCTGGAACAGCCGCTCCGATACCTGCCGGACCACCAGGCCAGGCACGCTGCGGAGCGAGCTGCGCAGACGGCCGTACGCGCCGGGGTCAAGGGTGGCGAGCCGGACGAACTGGTTCGGCGGGGCCGCCGCGATCTGGCCGAGTATCTGCCCCGTCTGGAGCTCGGTGACGGCGGCGAAGGCCCGGGCCGTCGCCGCCTGGCTGGCCAGGCGGTCAGGCCACACGCCTAGCTCATAGGCCGGGGCCGGCAGTTGCAGCGGTTTTCCCTCGGCGTCAAGCACGGCCGCCCGGGCCGGGAACCGGGTCACCATCGCCAGCCGCTCGTCCGGGCCGAGGCTCGGGTTGATGACGCTAGGCGCCCAGTCAACCTTCCAGGCGCCGTCCACCCGGCGCAGGCCGAACTGACCCTGATAGGTCCACTGGTGTTCCTGTCCGGCCAGGCTGACCGAGGCTGTGAAGGAAGCTTCTGCGGTACCGCCGTGCTGCACGATCGAGTGCATGGACAGGAGCAGCTGGGTGGCATCGACCTGCACGAAGGCTTCCTTCAGCGCGGTCTTGACGGTGCCGGGCGCGGCCGTGGTCAGCGCGCCCGCGGCGCCGTATTGCTGCTGCTGCCAGGCGAGCAGGAACGCCTGAGCGGTGGGCTCTGCGGACAGTTCGGAGCCGAAACCGGTCACCAGCCCGATGACCAGCACGCCCACGACGACGATGGCGAGCGCGGCCAAGCGAGCCCGCTTCGACCGCCGCCGCCCAGGCGAAGCCTTGCGACCGGGTCTGGATGAGGACCCGGCGGCTACATGACGGGCCGACCGGGGCGCGCCAGGGCCCGGCCGTCCGGGTGCCGCGGGGGCGCCGGGTGCCGGAGGGCTTCCGGATCCGCCGGCGTCTCGCGCGGTTCCCGGGGCGCGTGCCGAAGGCGCCCCGGCGACGAGTTGCCCCGGCGGAGCGGGCGCACGCGGTCCGGGTGGACCCGGTCCGGGTGGACCCGGTCCGGGTGGACCCGGGCGGCCGGGGACGCGAGGTCCGGACGAGGCGGCCTCACGGGATGCGGGTACCCCGGGGCCGGCTGAAGCGGGGCCGTTTGACGCGGGGCCGTTTGAGGCGGCGTCGGCTGAAGCGGGGTCGGCTGAAGCGGGCGGCGCGGCATCGCGTGACGCGGGCGTGACGGGCCCCCGCGGCCCGGCGTGGCCGTCGCGCTCGCTGTCAGCAGAGGACACGATTCGCCTGCCCGTCACCTTCGCCGTTTCAGCGCCCGGTCTATTTCCCTGGCCGCATCTCGTTTGGCCAGGTCCTGGCGCTTGTCGTACATGCGCTTACCGCGTCCGAGACCAAGCTCCACCTTGACGTTCCCATCCCTGAAATACAGCGAAAGCGGGACCAGCGTCAGACCCTGCTCGGCGATCTTGCTCGCCAGCCGGTCGATCTCCTTACGGTGCAGCAGGAGCTTCCTGATCCGCCGCGGGGTGTGGTTGGTCCAGGTGCCCCCGACGTACTCAGGGATGTGCACGTTGTGCAGCCACACCTCATTGCCGGTGATCTGCGCGAACCCGTCCGCCAGGGACGCCCGGCCCTCGCGCAGCGATTTCACCTCGGTACCCGTCAGGACCAGGCCCGCCTCGACGGTGTCCTCGATGTGGTAGTCGTGGTAGGCGCGGCGATTACGGGCGATGACTTTCTGCCCTTGCTCCCGAGCCACGTTTCTCCCATCACTACGCCAGCCGCCACTCAGACCCGCAGGTAGCGGCGCAAGGTCAGGAACGACGTCGCACCGCACAAGACGATCGCCACGACCATCGAGATCAAGATGACCTCGATCAGGTCGCCGACGGACAAACCTACGTTGAATGAGAAGTACTGCTCCAGGCTATCTAGCATCAGCGACTTGACCGCGACCAGGAGGCCCGCCGCGATCGCCCAGCCGATCAATCCGGCGATCGTCCCCTCGAGGAGGAACGGAAGCTGGATGTAGAAGTTCGACGCGCCGACCAGGCGCATGATGGAAGTTTCCCTGCGGCGGTTGAACGCAGACAACCTGATCGTGTTGGCCACGAGCAAGACCGCGGCGACGATCAGGATCAGGGCGATGATGACCACCGCGTTCCTCGCCCCGTCGAGCAGCCGGTAGAACTTGTCCAGGATGGTCATCTCGTCGACCACGGTTTCCACCCCGGGCGCGCCGGTCACCGCGCTGGACACGATGCTGTAGTCGGCCTCGGGGTTCTTCAGCTTCACCTCGAACGAATCGGGGATGTCGCCTTCCTGGGTGTCCTGGACAAGGGCCTCGTTCGAGAAGTACTGCCGGAACTCTGAGTACGCCTGCTGCTGGCTCACGTAGTAGACGGCCTCGACCTGAGGCATCGACGTGAGCTGGCTTTGCAGCTGGGCGCGCTGGGCCGCGGTGGAGGGCCCGTTCGACTGGCAATTCGGTTGCGGGCTCGTCTTGATGCACAGGTAGATCGACAGCTCGACCTTGCCCTGCCAGTAGGTGCGCGTCCTGTCCACCTGCTTAACGAACAGCAGGCCCGTGCCGAGCAGGGACAGGCTGATGGCCACGACCACGATGAGCGCCATCGTCATGGTGAGATTCCGGCGCAGCCCGATCCAGATCTCCTGGAAGACGAACTGTGAACGCATGCTGGCTGATCCCTTGGTAGTCCTAGGCGGCACCGCGCGGCGGACCGGCGCGGCGATGACAGATCAGTATGCCTGGCCGTACACCCCGCGCGACTGGTCTCGGACAACCTTGCCGTATTCGAGCTCGATGACCCGCTTGCGCATCGAGTCGACGATGGCCGCGTCATGGGTGGCCATCACGACGGTCGTGCCGGTCCGGTTGATCCGGTCAAGCACCTTCATGATGCCGATGGAGGTCGCCGGGTCGATGTTCCCCGTTGGCTCGTCGGCGAGCAGGATCATCGGCCGGTTGACGAACGCGCGCGCCATCGCGACCCGCTGCTGCTCGCCGCCTGATAGCTCGTCGGGCATGCGGTCGTGCTTGCCCTCCAGGCCGACGAGGTCGATCACCTCGGGCACGACCTTGCGGATGAAGCGCCGGTGCTTGCCGATGACCTCGAGGGCAAACGCGACGTTCTGGTAGACGTTCTTATTCGGCAGCAGCCGGAAATCCTGGAACACGCAGCCGATGCGCCGCCGCAGATACGGCACCTTCCAGTTCGTGAGGCGCGCGAGATCCCGGCCGGCCACGTGGATTCTGCCCTCTGAAGGCCGCTCTTCCTTCAGGACTAGCCGTAGGAAGGTCGACTTCCCCGAGCCGGACGGCCCGACCAGGAAGACGAACTCGCCTTTGGCAACCTCAATGTTCACACTCTCCAGCGCGGGGCGGCTCTGATTCGGATAGACCTTTGTGACGTTATCGAAGTTGATCACGGGACCATCACATCGATGTAGGGGACAAGGACCACGGCGGCTGCGCCGCCAACCTGGGCGACATTACGGGTAACCTGGGGTTGGCCAGGGAACAGTCTAGAGGGAAACTGGCAGCTAAGGCCTTACATCGCGGCAAGTGCCGTGGCGCGGGCCAGCCGGAAGGGGTTCCGATGAGCTGCGAACACCTGATCTGCGCGCAATGCGCCGGGCCAGTGGTAGAAGGTCGCTGCCCCGCGTGCCGCGCTTCGCGAGAGCACGTTCACCACCAGCACTCGGGCGCCAGCCCGCAGCTCATCGTCGCCGCCGTCCTCGTGCTGAGCTTCCTGCTGCTGCTCGCCCTGCACCTGAGGTAACGGGGCACCTGAGGTAACGGGGCACCTGAGGCAACGGGCACCTGAGGCAACGGGATGCACCGGAACCACGGCTGAGCCCGGATCCACCACGATCTTTCCGGTGACGCGGCGGCCGCTGGGTATGGTGATGCGGGATGGACGCCTTGCCTTGGATCCAGCCGGACCGCGGCCTCGATCGTGAGCCGCCGTGCGGGTCGGTGCTCGCGGTCGGCACGCGGGCCTGGGACCCCTCACGGTAACCGGGGCACCTTAGGTAACTACCGGCCATTCTGCCGCATCCAGCGGATCTCGGCATCAATGAAATCGTCGATCTCGCCGTCGAGGACCGCGACGGCGTTGCCCGTCTCCTGCCCCGTCCGCACGTCCTTCACGTTCTGGTACGGGTAGAGGACGTAGTTGCGGATCTGGGTACCCCAGGCGCGGCCGCCGTCGCCGCGCAGCGCGGCCATCTCCTCGGCCTCCTCCTGCCGGCGTCGCTCCAGCAGCTTGGACTGGAGCACGGCCATCGCCGACGCGCGGTTCTGGATCTGGCTGCGCTCGTTCTGGCAGGAGACCACGATCCCGGTGGGCAGGTGCGTGATGCGGACCGCCGAGTCGGTCGTGTTCACCCCCTGGCCGCCGGGGCCGCTGGAGCGGAACACGTCGACCCTGATCTCGTCCTCGTTGATGTCGATGTGGTCGGTCTGTTCCACCACCGGCGTCACGTCGACGCCGGCGAACGAGGTCTGCCTGCGGCCCTGATTGTCGTACTTGGAGATCCGGACCATCCGGTGCGTGCCGTGCTCGCCGCGCAGCGTGCCGTAGGCGTAGGGCGCGTTGACCGCGAACGTGGTCGACTTGATCCCCGCCTCTTCCGCGTAGGAAGTGTCGTAGACCTCGGTCGGGTACTTGTGCCGCTCCGCCCAGCGCAGGTACATCCGCATCAGGTTCTCCGCGAAGTCGGCGGCGTCCGCGCCGCCCGCCTGGGCGTTGATGGAGATCAGGGCCTCGCGGACGTCGTACTCCCCGGCCAGCAGCGTACGCACCTCGAGCTGGTCGATCTCGGTGCGCAGGGTGGTGAGCTCGCGTCCCGCCTCGATGCGGGTGGGCTCGTCGTTCTCGCTCTCGGCCAGGTCGAACAGCACCTGGGTGTCGCCGAGCCGCCGGTGCAGGCCGGCCAGCCGGGCCAGCTCCGCTTCCAGGTAGGAAAGCCGCCGGGTTACCTTCTGTGCCCGGTCCTGGTCAGCCCACAGCTCCGGGTCCGCGGCCTGCTCGCGCAGGCCGGCCGCCTCTGTCTCGATAGCGCCAGGATCGAGCACCGCCTCGATGCTGGCGAGTTTCGCCTTCAATGCCGCGATCTCATCAGCGGGATCGATACCTGCCATGCCGGTAGCCTACGCGAGGAGCGCAGGCCGCAGCCCCAGCCCGCCCGGCATATAGCGCCCCGCCGCCGGAACGCCCGTGCCGAAGCGCCGTGCCCGCGAAACCGGGTGGGCAAACCCGGTATCCTGCCTTAGCGTGATACTCGGACGGCGTAAGACCTGGATTGGGACCGCGATCGGGTCAGCGGCCCTCGCCGCGGTGACGTTGCTGGCCGTCCAGGGGTGCTCCTCCCCCGCTCCCCCCGCGTCCGCGGTCACCACCGCCGACCACGCCCTGAGCCTCAGCGCGGCGCAGGCCGTCTATCACCGTTACCTGGCGGCCAGCGACTCAGCCGCGGCGCAAGGCGACCAGGTGCAGGGACTCGCGCTCGCCGGGGGCGCCCTGTGGTCCCAGCTGAAGGGCCAGTACATGGCGCTGGCCACGACCGGTACCCCGATCCCGAGGTACCAGTACGGACAGCCGGTCTTCTACGTCCCCGGGCTGGCCGCTGGGTACCCGCAATGGTTCATGGTGGCGGTGCCGAGGCAAACCGATTCGGGCGGTCACCTGGGTCCCGCGGTCAACACGATCATGCTGTTCGATCGTTATGAGCAGGCCGTGCCCTGGACGCTCAACGGCATCGCCGTGCTGGATCAGCCACTGCCCGCGATCGTCCGCGACCAGGCAGGCTACGCCGTCGCCGTCCCCAACAACGACCCTAGCCTGGTGCTGCGGCCGGACCTGATCAGCGCGACCCAGGCGGCCGTGATGGACGAGGGTCCGGACAGCGCATCGGCGGCAGTGATCGCCAGCGGACCGCAGACGACCGGGCTTTACGCGGCGCAGGCCGCGATCGGCCGTGGCTACGCCGCCCAGGGGCTGCACTACGAGTGGCTGGCCGAGGGCGCCAACGTCCCGCAGTTCGAGCTGCGCACCACCGATGGCGGGGCCCTGACGATGTACGGGATGTACCTGAACACGACCGCCGAGCACCACGACCTGGTGGCCGGTGCACCGATTCCGGTGCCTGCCGGGTTCACCGCGCAGCTGGCCAAGCCCAGCGAGATCGGGTACCACGCGGTGTACGCCAACTGGACCTATCAGTTCGCCGCGGTGGACCCGCCGGCCACCGCCCATAACGCCAAGGTCAACGTCATCGCGGCTACCGGTGACCCCAACTACGGCCACGCGTACTAATCCTGGGGCAGGGAACTGGCGGCGACCAGGGTGCGGATGGCGCGCAGGGCTACGGACAGGGTGGTGAACGTGAAGCGCTCGCTCTCCCAGATCTCGCCCAGAGTCTGCGTGGCCATGGCCACCGCGGCCTCGTTACGCGAGGCCCAGGCGACGAGCCGCTCCTCGGGGTTCCTCGGCACCTCAGGGCCGCTGACCCCGAGCACGTCCTGCGTGAGCGACGCGAGCGCGGCGTACAGATCGTCGCGCAGCGCCGCCCGGGCCATCGTCGACCAGCGGTCGTCCCGCGGCAGCGCGGTGATGCGGTCGCGCAGCCGGGTGATCTGCAGCCGGTCGGCCAGATCGAAGTAGACGTCGGCGGTCTCCTCGATCCCGCGGCCCGCGGCGGAGGCGGCCCGGACGATGTCGAAGGCCGCGTAGGTCGGCACCATCGCCGCGACCCGCTCGGCGAGTTCCTGGGGGACGCCCAGGTCGAGGTAGGAGTCCCGGCGCTCCTCGAACCCGGACAGATCCCGGCCGGTGAGCAGCTTCGGCAGGCCCGAACGCACCGTCTGTACCCCCTCGGCGAAGAAGGCCACAGTCGCCTCGATGTCGAACGGCGGGCGGCGGTTGTGCAGCAGCCACCGGGTCGCGCGCTCGGTCAGCTTGCGCCCTTCGAGCAGCAGCATGATCTGGGCCGTGATGCCGACCTGGCCCTCCAGTTCCTCGACCTGGCGCCAGAAGGCCGGCATGTCGAACACCTCGCGGGCGACCAGCCACGCCCGGGTCAGGTCCGGCACGGAGGCGCCGGTCTCCTCGATCAGCCGGAACAGGAACGTGGTGCCCGAGGTGTCGATCATCTCGTTGACCGCCGAGGTGGTGATGATCTCCCGGCGCAGCGGGTGCGACTCCATCCGGTCGGCGAACCTGGCCCGCAGCGGCGCCGGGAAGTAGGCGTCGAGCACCCGGCGCAGGTACGGGTCGTCGGGTAGCGCAGACTCCAGGACATCCTCGGCCGCCGAGATCTTGGTCACCGCGAGCAACAGGGCGAGCTCGGGGTTGGTCAGGCCGCCGCCTGATGAGCGCCGTTCGGCGATCTCCCGCTCGTCCGGCAGCACGTCCCGCTCCGTGCTGAGCCGCTTATCCTTGATCAGCTTGCGCAGGTACCGGGCGTGCACGTGCAGCAGGGACGGCGCCTGGGATCTGGCCACCGCCAGCGCCATGTTCTGCCCGTAGTTATGCCGCAACACCAGCGCGGCCACCTCGTCGGTCATCTCGTTCAGCAACTGGTGCCGCGCGGACGCGGGAATGGCGCCGTCCCTGATCGCGTCGGCGAGCAGGATCTTGATGTTGACCTCATGGTCGGAGGTGTCGACCCCGGCCGAGTTGTCGATGAAGTCGGTATTCATCAGCCCGCCGCCGAGTGAGTACTCGATCCGGGCCGCCTGGGTGAGGCCGAGGTTGCCACCCTCGCCGATGACCCGCGCCCGCAGCTGGCTGGCGTTGACCCGGACCGCGTCGTTGGACCGGTCGCCGACGTCGGCGTGGGATTCGGCGCTGGCCTTCACGTAGGTCCCGATCCCGCCGTTCCAGAACAGGTCGACCGGGGCGGCCAGGATGGCGGAGATCAGCTCATCCGGGGAGAGCGCGCCGACCCCCGCGTCGATGCCGAGGACGGCCCGCGCCTGCGGCGACACGGGAACCGACTTCACGGTGCGCGGCCAGACGCCGCCGCCCGGCGAGATCAGCGCCTGGTCGTAGTCCGCCCACGAGGACCGGGGCAGCGCGAACAGCCGCGCGCGCTCGGCGAAGGTCGCGTCCGGATCGGGATCGGGATCGATGAACACGTGCCGGTGGTCGAAGGCCGCGATCAACTTGATGTGCTCCGAAAGCAGCATCCCGTTGCCGAACACGTCACCGGACATGTCGCCCACGCCGGCCACGGTGAAGTCATCGGTGTCCGGGTTCATCCCCAGCGCCGCGAAGTGCCACTTCACTGACTCCCAGGCACCGCGCGCGGTAATGCCCATCTTCTTGTGGTCATAGCCCTCGGAGCCGCCGGAGGCGAACGCGTCGCCCAGCCAGAACCCGTAGCGGGCCGCTATTTCGTTGGCGGTGTCGGAGAACGTCGCGGTGCCCTTGTCGGCCGCCACCACCAGGTACGTATCGTCACCGTCCCGCCGGACCACGCCCGCAGGCGGCACCACCTCGTCGCCCACGATGTTGTCGGTCACGTCGAGCATGCCGGCGATGAACGTCTGGTAGCAGGCCAGCACCTCGGCCTGGTAGGCCTCACGGTCGGCGGGATCGGGCAGCCGCTTGCACACGAAGCCGCCCTTGGCCCCGGAAGGGACGATGACCGCGTTCTTGACTTCCTGCGCCTTGACCAGGCCGAGGACTTCGGTGCGAAAGTCCTCGAGCCGGTCGGACCACCGCAGCCCGCCGCGTGCCACCCGGCCGAAGCGCAGGTGCACCGCCTCCAGCCGGGGCGAGTAGACGAAGATCTCGAACTTCGGCCGCGGCGAGGTCAGCCCGGGCACGCCGCCCGGGTCGAGCTTGAGCACCAGCGGCCGCGGCCCGTCGACCCCGCCCGGGCTCTCCCGCTGGTAGTAGTTGGTCCGCAGGGTCGCGTCGATCAGCGCCAGGTAAGACCGCAGGATCCGGTCGTGGTCGAGGCTGACCACCTCGTCGAGCTGGCCGCGGATCTCCTCGGTGATGGCCTCGCAGCGTTCGCTGGCGCCGTTCTGGCGGGCCGGGTCGAACCAGGACTCGAACAGCCGGACCAGCAGCCGCGTGATGGCCGGGTTGGACCGCAGTACCCGCTGCATGTAGGCCTCGCTGAACCGCAGCCCGCCCTGGCGCAGATACTTGGCGTAGGCACGCAGCAGGGTGGCCTCGCGCCAGCTCAGGCCGGCCGTCAGCACCAGCGCGTTGAACCCGTCATCCTCGGTCTGGCCCTGCCAGAGGGCGGTCAGCGCCTCCTCGAAGAGCTGGCGCAGGCTGCCTGCCGTGGCGCCGCCGGCGGGCGAAGACCAAATTCATATATCCAGAACGAACCGGCGTCTGACGATCCGGAGAACTTATACGGATGCTCGTCGACGACCTCGAGCCCCATGTGCTGCAGCTGGGGCAGCACGTCGGACAGCGTGATCGGCGTGCCCGACCGGTACACCACCAGCGTCCACCGCTCCGGGTGCTCCACCAGCCGGACCGCGAACTCCGTCCCCGACTCGCGCAGCCCCAGCATCGTGCACAGGTCGTCGACCGCGTCCGGGGCGGAGACGTCCGCCTTGTACGTCTCGGGGATGCCCGCCGCATAGAGGTCAAGCAGCGTCCCGGCCCGCTCTTCGCCGAGCACGCGGGTCGCCTCGGCGGCGAGGTCCTCGTCCCAGGACCTGACCGACGCGGACAGCTGGCGTTCCAGGGCGGCCGCGTCCACGTGCGGCACAGGCCGGCCGTGCTCACCCCTGATCACCACGTGCAGGCGGGCCAGGGCCGAGTCACCGACCATGGCGCTGTAGTCCACCGAGACGCCGTTCAGCGCGTCGGCCAAGATGCCCTGGGCCCGGAGCCTGACCTTGGTGGTGTACCGGTCCCTCGGCAGGTACACCAGGCAGGACATGTACCGTCCGTACCGGTCCCGGCGCAGGAACAGCCTGGTCTGCTTGCGCTCGCTCAGCCGCAGTACGCCGAGCGCGATCGGGGTGAGCTCCTTGGCCGAGATCTCGAAGAGCTCCTCGCGCGGGAAGTCCTCCAGGATCTCGATGAGGTCCTTCCCGTCATGGCTGTCCCTTGACAGGCCGGCCGCGGCCAGGACCCGGGCCAGCTTGCGCCGGAGCACGGGTACCGTGGCGATCGCCGCGGTGTGCGCCGTATGCGCGTACAGGCCGAGGAACCTGAACTCCCCGATGACCACCCCATCCGGGTCGAGCTTCTTGACCGAGACGTAGTCCAGGTAGTTGGCGCGGTAGACGGTCGACCTGGAGTTCGCCTTGGCCAGCACCAGCCGCTCTCTCGGGTCCTGGGCGCGGGCCGCGATCTGAGACGACATCTTCCGCAGCGAATCCCGGCCTGGCCTGGTGTGACGGAGGATGCCGAGCCCGCTGCCCGGCACGGCGCGCAGGGCGGCGCCTTCCTTGGTCCGCAGCAGGTCGTATTCGCGGTAGCCGAGGAAGGTGAAGTGGTCGTCGGCCAGCCAGCGCAGCAGCTCGCCGGCCTCGGCCCGGTCGCTGCCGGGAGCCCCGCCGAGATCATCGGCCAGCTGGCGGGCCACCGAACCCATCCGCGGCTGGTCCTCGACGGCCACCCGCACGTCGTCGAGCACGTGGCGCAGGTCGGCCGCGAGCTGATCGGCGCTGACCCGGTCCTTGGGCGGCCCGAGCTCCACGTGGATCCAGGCCTCGGTCAGTTCGCCGGTGGCGGCCGGCGCCGCGTCGTCCGCGCATACGCCGATGATCCCGCGCAACGCGCCGGTCACGTCCCGTTGGACCCGCAGCAGCGGGTGCACAAGCAGCTGGATGTCGGCCTCGTGCCGGTTCAGCTCGGTGGTCACCGAGTCGACCAGGTAGGGCATGTCATCGGTGACGATGTCCACCACCAGGCCCGACCGCCCGACCGGGTCCAGGTGGGCATCGCCCGGCTCGCGGACCTGCACCAGGGCCCGGCCCTGCGGCCGGCGCAGGCCCAGCCGGGCGTGCGCCTGCGCCACCGCGGCCAGCCGCGAGGGCAGCACCAGGTCCTCGGTGGCGACGCGCTGGTAGTAAGCATCCAGGTAGCACCAGATGCCGCCTAGCGCCGCCGAGTCCAGGGCGGGATCGTCTGGCCATGCCTGTTCCGCCTTGGCCAGCAGGGCTTCCCTGGCCTCGTCCACGTTATTCTCCGGCATCGCGTCCACTCCTTCGTGTCCACTAACCTGATCCGCCGTCTTGTCTGTTCCCGGTCCGTTCCGGCCCGGACAAACCCTGCCACCTCATTGTGACGAGTCTGTTACCTCAGGTAACCGGAAGGGATCGGAACCTCCCTGGAAGCGGCCGAAGTACCTCAGGGCACCGGGATCGGCCAGCGCGTTCGGATCGGCGGCCTGCTCCGGATCCGCGCCGAGCAGGATTTTACGCACCGGCACCTCCAGCTTCTTGCCGGACAGGGTCCGCGGTATGGCGGGAACCTGGTGAATCTCGTCCGGCACGTGCCGGGGCGACAGCTGGGCCCGCAACGCGGCCCGGAGCCTGTCCTTCAGGTCATCGTCGAGCTCGCAGCCGGCGGCGGGCACCACGAACAAGAGCAGCCGGCCCTCGGCGCCGAGCCTGCCGGTGTCGGCGACCAGGCTGTCGCCGACTTCCGGCCAGGCCTCGATCACGCGGTAGAACTCGCTGGTGCCCATCCGGACGCCACCGCGGTTGAGCGTGGCGTCGGAGCGGCCGTAGATGACGCAACCGCCATCGGGGCGCAGCTCGATCCAGTCACCGTGCCGCCAGACCCCCGGATAGGTGTCAAAGTAGCTCTCCCGGTACCTGGCCCCGCCGGGATCATTCCAGAACCCGACGGGCATCGACGGCATCGGCGCGGTGATGACCAGCTCGCCGACCTCGCCGGTGACCGGCTCTCCGCCGGAGTCGTAGGCCTCGACGGCGGCCCCGAGCCAGCGGCCGGACATCACGCCAGCCCGCACCGGCAGCAGCGGGCACGGCCCGACCACGCCCGTGGCCAGGTCGGTGCCGCCCGAGAACGAGCCGAGCACCAGGTCCGGCTTGACGTGGCGGTAGACCCAGCCGAACGTCTCGGGGGGCAGCGGCGACCCGGTCGAGCCGATGCCCCGCAGCGCGGACAGGTCCACCTCCTCGCCGGGGCGCAGCCCCGCCTTGGCGCAGGCGACCAGGTAGGGCGCGCCGACGCCCAGGTAGCTGACGCCGTGCTCGGCCGCCAGCCGCCACAGCCGGTCGGCCGCCGGATAGCTGGCGCTGCCGTCGTACAGCACGATCGTGACGCCGGCCAGCAGTCCCCCGACCAGGTAGTTCCACATCACCCAGCCGGTCGTGGTGTACCAGGCGAAGACGTCGCCCGGCCGCAGGTCCTGGTGCAGCGCGAGCGCCTTGAGGTGCTCGAGCACGACGCCGCCGTGTCCGTGCATGATCGGCTTGGGCAGCCCGGTGGTGCCCGAGGAGTACACCACCCACAGCGGATACTCGAACGGCACTTCCTCGAACTCCGGCTCGTTCGGGTGGGCCCCCGCGCCCAGGTCGGCCCAGCGCAGCACGCCCGCCGGCGGCTCGGCCTCGCCGAGCAGGTTCACTTGCACCACCGCGGACAGGCCGGGCAGGGCCGAGGTCACCTCGTCCACCATGGCGGCGCGGGAGAACTCCTTCCCCGCGTACCGGTAGCCGTCGCAGGCGATCAGGACGGCCGGCTCGATCTGCGCGAACCGGTCCACGACGCTGGGCGCGCCGAAATCGGGCGAACACGAGGACCAGATCGCGCCCAGGCTCGCGGTGGCGAGCAGGGCGATCACCGCCTCGGGCACGTTCGGCAGCAGCGCCGCCACGCGATCACCCCGGCGGACGCCGAGCGCGCGCAGGCCCCGGGCCACCCGCGCGACCTCCACGGCGAGCTCGGCGTAGGTCAGGGCACGCGCCGGGGTTCGTTCGGCCTCATAAATAATCGCGGTGCGGCCGGGATCGGTCCACGCGGTCCTCAGTGCATTACGGGCGTAGTTGAGCGTGGCCCCGCGGAACCAGCTGACGTCCGGCATGACTTCGCCGGCCAGCACCGACGCGGGATCGTGGTCCCATTCGCCGAGGACGTCGAAGTGGTCCCAGATCGCGGTCCAGAACGGCGCCGGGTGCGTCACCGACCACTGCCACAGCTCGTCGTAACCGCCGAACTCCGGCCCCGGGCCCTCAGCCAGCCAGCGCATGAAGCGGGTGATCCGGGCCTGGCGCACCGTCTTGTCGTCTGGTCGCCAGAGCATCGTGCCGTAATCACTGTCGCTGGCTTCCATGCTTTCAGCATCAGCCCATCCTGGGCCTGCTGGCAACGCCTCGCCGGTCGGTTATGACGGATACGTCATGGTTTCGGCGCTTCGGTGAGCCGCGTGATCAGGGCGACCACCGCGTCGGTATCGGTGAGGTCGGGTAGCACCGCGTCGGCGCCTGCGTCGCGCAGTTCGGCCGCGCTCGCCCGGCCGCTGGCCACGGCGAGCGACCGGGCACCGCCGATCTTGGCCGCGTCCACGTCACGAGGCGAGTCCGCCACGTAGACCGCGGCATTCTCGTCGAAGGTTCTGCCGTGCTTGATCCCGGCCCGTTCCCTGGCCACCTGGATGAGGGTGCCCTTGGGGTAAGCCTCCGAACCGTAGCCGCCGATGTCGAAATCGAAGAAGCGGTCCAGGCCGAACGCGCTCAGCTTCAGCATCGCGCTCGGCTTGCTGCTGCCGGTCAGCACCGTCTGCTCCACATCGTCGAGCCTGGCCACCGCCGCGACCGCCGCGGCCGCCCCGGGCAGCAGGTGCCCCTCGCGGACCAGATCGTCGCGCCGGGCCTCGAGCGCCGCGGCGAGCGCGGCGCTGAACGGCTCGAGCAGGGCTTCTGCGGCCCCGCCCGCGCTGACGTCGGCGCCGTTCAGGGCGAGCGCGTCGAAGAAGATCTCCGACTCGCTGCGCCCCGCCACCTGCGGCAACCGGAGCAGCGGACGGCCCGCGACCGCCGGGAAGGCCTCGACGTAGGCGGCCCTCGTCACCAGTACGACATCGACCAAGGTCAGATCGATGTTCCACAGAACCAGCCGGTGAATGACGACGTCCTCCGGTGCGATGAGGGTTATTCAGATAGCGACTAGCGAGTACGGGCTGTCAGGCCGCTGCCGCATCGGCGGCGGGGAACCGTCGCGGGAATCTGAATAACCCGAAATCTTGGGTAAGACACGGATCAGCCCATGTGAGGGTAGCGGTAGTCGGACGGGGGGACGAAGAGTTCCTTGATCGCGCGGGCAGATACCCACCTGGTCAGGTTGAAGATCGAGCCCGCCTTGTCGTCGGTGCCGCTGGCGCGCGCCCCGCCGAACGGCTGCTGGCCGACCACCGCCCCGGTGGGCTTGTCGTTGATGTAGAAATTGCCCGCTGAGTACCTTAGGGACTCCGTGGCCTGGGCAATCGCTTGGCGGTCGGTAGCCAGGATCGCGCCGGTGAGCGCGTAGGGGGTAGCGTCCGCGGCCTGGGTGAGGGTCTGCTCGTAGGCAGCGTCCGGGTAGACGTGGACGGCCAGGATGGGACCGAAATACTCGGTGGTGAAGATCTCGTCGGCTGGATCTGAGCCCTCGAGCACCGTGGGCCGCACGAAGAAGCCCTCGCTGTCGTCGGTCTGGCCGCCGGCCAGGACGTTTATGGAGTTGGTGTGCCTGGCTCGCTCGAGTGCGGCGGTGTGCTTGGCGAAGGCCCTGGCGTCGATGACGGCACCCATGAACAGCGACAGGTCGGCCGCCACGTCGCCCATGGTCAGCGAGTCGACCTGGGTAATGAAGTCGTCGCGGACCCGGTTCCAGACCGACTCTGGCAGGTAGGCCCGGGACGCCGCGGAACACTTCTGCCCCTGATACTCGAATGCGCCGCGGATCAGCGTGGGCGCGATGCTGGCTGGCTCGGCGGACGGGTGCACGATCACGAAGTCCTTGCCGCCCGTCTCCCCCACCAGCCGGGGGTAGTTGCGGTACCTGGCGATGTTCTCGCCGACGGTCCGCCACAGGTGCTGGAAGGTGCCCGTGGAGCCGGTGAAGTGGATGCCGGCCAGATCGGGATGGGTCAGCGCGACGTTCGACACCGCATGCCCGTCCCCGGTCACCAGGTTGATGACGCCTGGCGGCAGCCCGGCCGCCTCGAGCAGGCGCATGATGTAGTGCGCCGAGAGCTGCTGGGTCGGCGACGGCTTCCAGACCACGACGTTGCCGAGCAGCGCCGGGGCCGTCGGCAGGTTACCCGCGATCGAGGTGAAGTTGAACGGCGTGATGGCAAGTACGAACCCCTCGAGGGGCCGGTACTCCATCCGGTTCCACGTCCCGGGCGCCGACTCCGGCTGCTCGCTGAGCATCCGCCGGGCGAAGTACACGTTGTACCGCCAGAAGTCGATCAGCTCGCAAACCGCGTCGATCTCGGCCTGGAACGGCGACTTGGATTGGCCGAGGATGGTCGAGGCGTTCAGGGTGGCGCGCCACGGCCCGGCGAGCAGCTCCGCCGCCTTGAGGAAGATCGCGGCCCGGTCGTCGAAGCTGAGGGCGCGCCAGCCGGGCGCGGCTTGCTTGGCCGCGTAGATCGCGGACGCCACGTCCACGTCGGTGGCGTTGGCCAGCTGGCCGAGCACGTGTGTCTTGTTGTGCGGCTGGGTGACGTCAATGAGGTCACCGGTAGCCATCTGCTGCTGGCCGCCGATGGTCATGGTCAGTTCGGCCCGCTGGCCGGCGAGGTCCTTGATCTTGCCTTCCAGCACGGCTCGCTCGTGGCTGCCTGGCTGGTACTGCCTGACCGGCTCGTTGACCGGCACCGGCGTCCTGGAGACGGCGTCCATTACGATCGCTCCTGGCGTTCGGGGTTATCGGTTGGGTAGCTGTATCGTCGCATGCTCGCGCGGGTAATGGGTTTGTGCGGGTGCCGGCGCTGTGGCTGGGCCGGCGCTGTGGCTCACTCGGTCAGGTAGGGCAGTTCCTGGGTGGCGTACCAGGCGAGCTCGTGGCCTTCGGCCCCGTCCACGGCGAACTTGGCGTCCTCGTCACCCGCGTCGGCGGCCGGCAGCGCCTCGACGGCTGCTCGTACGTCGGCGGCCGCCTCGGGCTCGTCCACGTGCGCCGACGCCAGCAGCTTGACCGGGACCGCCGCGCCGACCAGCACGCGGGCCGGCTCGCCGTCCCCGGTATCCCATTTGAGGTTTTCAGCCGGGATCTCCGCGGCCAGAACCACCCGCCGGGGTGGTGCGGCCGGATCGGCGGCGAGCATCCGCAGCGACGCCCGGGCCGCCTCGGTCATCGCCGCGTACTCAAGCTCCTCCTCATCGCCGCTGAAGTACGCCTCGCGCAGCGAGGGCGTGACCGCGAAGCCGCGCATCGGTCCGGGCCCGGCTGGGTCGGCCGGGCTGACCGGCCTGGGCTGGCCGGCCGGGCTGACTTGGTTAGCTGGGCTGACCTGGCCAGTCTGCAAGGCCCGGGCCAGAGCCGGAAGCGTCGACGGCAAGAACACGCGCATGGTGTCCCAGAGTCTGCCATAGACGCCGGCCCGGGCGGCTGGTAACGGAGTCGGTTCGGGGCGCCTGCTCGCCGCGAGCGTGGTCACCACGGTGGCAATGGCCTGGTCCAGCGGCACGTGCTCCCAGAGCCGCACCACCGTCCAGCCGGCCAGGATCAGGGCCGCGTCGTTCACCCGGTCGCGCTCGACGTTCTTGATGAGCTTGGGGCTCCAGTACCACTCATTCGCCCGCGGCCTGGATCCGTGCTCCGGGCAGGCGTGCCAGAAGCAGCCGTCCACGAAGACGGCCACCTTCCGCGCGGTGAACACGATGTCCGGCCGGACGCGCCGGCCACTGTCCAGGTCGAGCCGGTAGTCCTTGCGGTACCGGTAGCCAAGCCGGTGCAAGGCGTGGCGCAGCGCCAGTTCGGGTTTAGTGTCCGTCCGCCGATTGGCCCGCATGTTGGCCGATCGGCCCGCGCTGGACGGATGCGGATAGTCCGCCACGGTCACAGGCTAGCCCGGTCCCCACCTTGAGCGCATCGAGTTGCGGGCCGAGGTGGCCCGAGTTGCGGGCCGAGGTGGCCTGAGTTAGGCGCCGCCGCGAGTTAGGCGGCCATCACCCTACGAGGTTGCCCGGACGGCTCCAGGTGAGCGGCACACCCAGCAGATCCTGCAGCGCCGCCGCCGTGGTCGCCGCGTCCGTGTGCAGCACGCCGGTCATGCCGCAGGCCACGGCCGCGTTGACGTTCGCCTCCATGTCGTCGATGAAGACGCAACTCTGCGGCGTCAGGCCCAGCGTCTGCGCGGCGTACAGGAAGATGCCTTCTTCCGGCTTGCGCATCCCGACCTCACCGGAAATCACCACGGTGTCGAACAGCTCAGGGAAGTCCGCGCGCGGGTACTCGTCGCATCCCCAGGAGTTGGAGAGCAGCGCGGTGCCGAAGCCGGCGCCACGCACCGCGCGGATTGTGTCGTACATGGCGGGGACGGGCACGCTCGCCGCGAACATGCGCCGCAGCAAGCCCTCGGCCGCCACGGCGCCGCCGTCAACGTGGACCAGTTCGGCGGCTAGCAGGCGCTCGAATTCAGGGCCTGGGTACTCGCCGCGCTCCAGCGCGTGGATCGGGTTGTGGCGGCCGTCCGGGCGGTACGCGTCAGCGACCCAGGTCCGCATGACGGCCCGGTAGGTGTCCCAGGCGATGTCCTCAGCGGCGATCCAGGCCCGGACGGTGGTCAGGATCGGGATGGTCAGCACGCCGCCCCAGTCCGTGATGACACCCTGGAATTCCGTACCATTAATCACGAAGATAATTTTAAACGTACTTTTGCTTGATGAGGAAACAACACCTGTCGGGTACATGAAGGATCAATGACCAGGCAGGATGTGGGCAGGTGGCAAGAATGTCACTGCCCTGGAGTACAACAAGTCCAGACGGAGCCTGATGCGAATACGGCCGCCAAGGGCGCACGCGGTCACTTAGCATTTCTCCGGATCTGGAAGGCGGGAACATGCCGTCGAGGACCCTGACTCCCGACCTGCTGCCCTCACCTGAATCCTCCCCCGCGGCCGAACCGTCCCCCTCGGCTGGGCTCCAGGGATTGCGGCTCGTTAAGGTCCCGGACGCCGCGCCACCCTACGATTGCGAAATCCACGGCGTCGCCTGCCCGGCGGCGCGCGACGTCGGCGGCGCGGGTCCGCGCGGCGCTGGCCTGTCTGCGGAAGGCGCCGAGGCGCGTCCGGCGGGCAGGCGCAGGCGGGAGCCGGTAAGAGTGCCCGGCACTGCCGCGGGCGCGGCGGCGCGGGAAGCCTCGCCTGTGGCCCCCGGCGCGGGCGGAGCGGGCTCCGCCCGCGCGGCGGGGTCGGGCGCGGGCGGCGCGGCGGGGTCGGGCGCGGGCTCGGGCGGCGCGGCCGACGTGTGGCCACGGCAACTGGCCCAGGTCATCGTCGAGATCCTGGCCGGCTCGCGCTCGCCGAGACAACTCATTCCGCTGACCACCGATCGTGTCCGGGCGCAGATCGGCCTCCTCGCGCGGTCCCTCGGCTGCGATCAGCAGCCCAGGATCAGGCGCTTGGTGACGTTCCGGCCCGCAGCGGGCGTTCTGGAGATGACCGTGGTCGTCAGCTTCGGGTCGCGATCACGCGCCCTGGCCATGCGCTTCGAGCACCGGCCGGCCCGGCCGGCCGTACCGGGGCTGCCGGCCCGGCCAGCCCGGTGGCTCTGCACCGACCTGGAAGCAGGCTAAGCCACCGCGCCGCCGGACCGACCAGAGCCCCTAACGCCGCCCGACCAGAGCCCCTTGGCGCCGCCCGACCAGAGCCCCTTGGCGCCGCCCGACCAGAGCACCCTAACGCGGCCCGACCAGAGCCCCTTGGCGCCGCACTGATCCCATTCGCCTCACCAGTGTTGCTCAGGCCGGAATTATCGTGGAGGATCCGAGCTACGTGGAACATCCGGGCAGTCCTGGGGTACCTGGATTACCGCGCAAGCCGGATCTTCCACTATCTTCCGGCCCCACCGTCACCGCTTCCTGGCGGCACGCATCACTGACCTCACCGGCCTCACCACTTACCGCTGTTGCAGATAAGCCGGACTTTGCGGGGAGAGTCCGGGTGCTGGGGAGAATCCGGGTCCTCGGGCACGCCAAATACTCCTGGGCAGCGGGCGCAGGCGCCAGGTTAGAACGCCCCACGTGCGCCTACTGGGACGAGGACTAGCGCTGGCCCGTCAGGGGGTATTGCGCGGGTCGCCGTGGCAGCGCTTGAACTTGCGGCCCGAGCCGCAGGGGCACGGGTCGTTGCGCCCGACGCGCGCGAAATCGCCCTCCGGGCCCTGGGTGGTCTCCACGTGCGTTCCGCCGTCGACGGACGGTGCCGAATACTGCAGCCGCTGGGGGCGGCGCGGAGCGAGTCCGGCCGGTATGGGGGCGGCCGGTTCCGCGGCTGGCCGGGCGTGCGCACCACCGCCGCGGCCGTCTCGCCTGGTGCCCGCGGCGCCGCTCTGGGCACCGCTGACCCGGCCGTCGCGCTTAGCCGCCGCGGGGCGGCCCTGGGGGGAACGCGGCGCAGCAGCGGCTGGCGCGGCACCGCCTGGGGCCGCGCCGGCCGGCGCGGCATCGCGAGCGTGGGCGCCCCGGGCTGGGGCGCCTGGGGTGCCCTGGGCGGGGACCACCGGCCGGGCGGGCTGGGTAGCGCCGGCCGGCGAGTCGAGTTGAGCGGCCGCACCGAGCGCACCTTCGCCGACGGCCGTCTCCTCGACGATGGGGTTCTCCTGGACCTGGACCACCAGGTTGAACAGGTTACCGACGGACTCTTCCTTGATCCCCTCCATCATGGCGTTGAACATGTCGTAACCTTCGCGCTGATACTCGATCAGGGGATCGCGCTGGCCGTACCCGCGCAGGCCGATGCCCTCACGCAGGTAGTCCATCTCGTACAGGTGCTCACGCCACTTCCGGTCGAGAACCGATAGCACCACCCGGCGCTCGACTTCCCGCATGACCTCAGAACCGAACTCCTGCTCACGGCGCTCATAGGCGCCCTGCGCGTCCGCGATCACCGCCTCGGTGATGAACTCCGTGGTCAGCCCGGCCCGGTCGCCGCCCGCTTCCTCGATGACGTCATCGGTGCTGATGGTGATCGGGAAGAGCTGGCGGAACGCGCGCCACAGCTTGTCCAGATCCCACTCCTCCGGATACCCGTCGGCCGTCTCGCCCGCCGCATATCCGGCGATCACCTCGTCGACCATCTCGCCGATCTGCTCGTGCAGGTCGGCCCCTTCTAGCACCTGACGGCGCTCGCCGTAGATGACCTTGCGCTGCCGGTTCAGCACATCGTCGTACTTGAGCACGTCCTTGCGGATCTCGAAGTTCTGCTGCTCGACCTGGGTCTGCGCGGACCTGATCGCGCGGGTGACGACCTTGGACTCCACCGGAACGTCGGGCGGGATACTCAGCCGTTCCATGATCGCGCCGACCCGCTCGGAGTTGAACATCCGCATCAGGTCGTCTTCGAGGGACAGGTAGAACCGGCTCTCGCCCGGGTCGCCCTGGCGGCCGGATCGCCCGCGCAGCTGGTTGTCGATGCGGCGCGACTCGTGCCGCTCGGTGCCGAGCACGTACAGGCCGCCCGCCTCGACGACTTCCTCGTGTTCGGTGGCCACGGCCCGCTGGGCCTTGGCTACCGCTTCCGGCCAGGCCGCCTCGTAGTCTTCGGGCGTCTCGACCGGGGACAGGCCCCGCTGGTGGAGCTCGGTGTCGGCGATGAACTCGGGGTTGCCGCCGAGCATGATGTCGGTACCGCGGCCGGCCATGTTGGTGGCCACGGTGACCGCGCCCTTGCGCCCGGCCTGGGCGATGATCGTGGCCTCCCGCTCGTGGTACTTGGCGTTCAGCACCTCGTGCGGAACGCCGTGCCGCTTGAGCATCCGGGACAGGATCTCGGATTTCTCCACGCTCGTCGTGCCCACCAGGACCGGCTGCCCGGCCTCATGCCTTTCGGCGATGTCCTCGACGCACGCCTCGAACTTGGCCTGGGCCGTCTGGTAGATGACGTCGGCCTGGTCGGCGCGGATCATCGGCTTGTTGGTCGGGATCGGAACCACGCCGAGCTTGTAGATCTGGTGGAACTCGTTGGCCTCGGTGGTGGCCGTGCCGGTCATGCCGGCCAGCTTGTCGTAGAGGCGGAAGTAGTTCTGCAGGGTGATCGTGGCGAGCGTCTGGTTCTCGTCCTTGATCGCCACGCTCTCCTTGGCCTCAATGGCCTGGTGCATGCCCTCGTTGTAGCGCCGGCCGTTCAGGATGCGGCCGGTGAACTCGTCTACGATCAGGATCTCGCCGTTCATGACGACGTAATCCTTGTCCTTCTTGTACAGCTCCTTGGCCTTGATCGAGTTGTTGAGGAAGCTGACCAGGGGCGTGTTGACCGGGTCGTAGAGGTTGTCGATGCCGAGCCAGTCCTCGACCTTCTCGACGCCCGATTCCATGATGCCGACGGTCTTCTTCTTCTCGTCGACCTCGTAGTCGCCTTCGCCGTCCTCGCCCCGGCGCAGCCTGGGCGCGATCTTGGCGAACTCGGTGTACCAGCGCGGGCTCTGCTCAGCCGGCCCGCTGATGATCAGCGGCGTCCTCGCCTCATCGATGAGGATGGAGTCCACCTCGTCGACGATCCCGTAGTGATGGCCGCGCTGCACGCAGTCCTCAAGCGCCCAGGCCATGTTGTCGCGCAGGTAGTCGAACCCGAACTCGTTGTTGGTGCCGTAGGTGATGTCGGCGGCGTACTGCTTGCGACGCTCGGCCGGTTCCATGTCCCCGAGGATCACGCCCACCTCGAGCCCGAGGAAGCGGTGCACCCGCCCCATCCACTCCGAGTCACGCTTGGCCAGGTAGTCGTTGACCGTGACGACGTGGACGCCCTCGCCGCTGATCGCGTTGAGGTAGGCGGGGAAGACGCCGGTGAGCGTCTTGCCTTCACCGGTCCGCATCTCGGCGATGTTGCCCAGATGCAATGCCGCGGCGCCCATCAGCTGGACGTCGAAGGCCCGCTGCCCGAGGGTGCGCCTGGCGGCCTCGCGGGCGGCGGCGAAGGCCTCGGGCAGGAGGTCGTCGAGCGTTTCGCCGTCGGCGTACCGCTGCCGGAACTCATCGGTCATGGCCCGCAACTCAGCGTCACTCATCTTGACGAAGTCGTCTTCAATCGAGTTAATCTGTTCGCTGATCCGCTTGAGCTTACGCAGGATCCGTCCTTCGCCGGCGCGAAGGACACTATCGATGATGGGTGGCACTTCTCGTCGCGCTCCTCGCGGATCGTCCGACCTCGTGATGGGCGGTGGCCGTAACCGGCTCCCGTTCACCGCCTCAACATGTCATGGTAGGCGAGGCAGACACCAAAACCGAGTCGCACGGGAACCGGCAGGGTCTAACGGCGCCAGCGGGCGGGGGCCGGCTACTGATCAGTCTTGCACTTCCCGGAGAATAATAAGAGCCTTAGCGAGGAGAGGAGCCAGGAGTGACCGAGCAGGGGTCATCAGGAACCATGGCGGAGGCCGCGGGAGATACCGGGACGCACGGGCTTGACGTGCAGACCGGGCTGCCGCCCGTGCATCACGAGGAATTCCATGGCCGGCCTGCCTCCTGGGTGGCGGTCTCGATCATCATCGTCGGCTTCATCGTCGGCGGGGTCGCGATGGTCCCCCATCCGCGCTGGTGGCTTTTCTGGACCGGCGCCGGGATCGCCGTCATCGGCGCCCTCGTGGCCGCCACTACACGCATCTTCGATGACTGGTACTAGAGCGCCCCGGAAATGTCATAGCCCCCGGTTACGATCTGGGCATGGGCGTGGATGTTCCCGCGGCTGAGGTGACGGTCACCGCTGATGACGTCCGCCGGATGACCCTGCGGGCGCAGGGGTTGCTTGGCGCGACCTCACGGCGCGGCGGCGTGGCCGCCATGCTCCGCCGGGTCGGGGCCGTCCAGCTCGACACGATCAGCGTGCTGGCCCGCTCGCACGAGCTGGTCGCCTACGCGCGGCTGGGGGCGGTCTCCCGGCAGCAGATCGAGCAGGCGTACTGGCACGCCGGGAAACCCGCCGCCTTCGAGTACTGGGCTCACGCGGCCTGCGTGCTGCCGATCGAGCAATGGCCGTACTTCGCCTTCCGGCGCCGCGCGCTGCGGGCCCGGGGGGTGCGCTGGCATCAGAGCCATCAGGAGACGTGCGACAAGGTGCTGGCCCGGCTGCGTGCGGAGGGCCCGCTGACCGCGACCCAGCTGGGCGGGGCCAAGGCGGGCGGCCCGTGGTGGGACTGGTCAGACGTCAAGATCGCGGTGGAATGGCTGCTCGACACCGGTGACGTCATCTGCGTCCGGCGGACGGGATGGCGACGGGTCTACGACTTGCCCGAGCGGGTCCTGCCGGGCGAGTTGCTGGCCGCGGAGCCGTCCGACCCCGAGTGCCTCACGTACCTGGCCGGTGTCGCCGCCCGGTCCCTCGGCGTAGTCACGCACGCGGACCTGGTCGACTATCACCGGCTGAACTATCTCACTAACGAGACGGGCCAGCACACGCGGCTGGTCGCCGACGCCGCGCTGGCGGCGGGCCTGATCCCGGTCACAATCGCAGGCGGTATCTCGGGCCACCGGAACGCAGGCACCGGTCCGGGCAGGTCCGCGGCGGCCAGGCCCATATCGGCCTGGGCCGATCCCGCGGCGCTGGCCCAGGCGTCGGCCGCGGGCCGGGAGCGGAACCGGATCACGCTGCTCTCGCCGTTCGACTCACTGATCTGGGACCGGAGACGGACCCGGCAGATGTTCGGCTTCGAGCACAGCCTCGAGGCCTACGTGCCCAAGCACAAGCGGGTACACGGCTACTTCACCATGCCCCTGCTCGCGGGCGGCCACCTGGCGGGCCGGGTTGATCCCGCCCGGGAAGGCAAGACCCTGATCGCCCGCAAGCTCTCCCTGGAACGGGCCACCGCCGCCGAGCCGATGGCCCAGGCCCTCCGCGAGGCCGCCCGCTGGGTCGGCTGCGACGACATCCGCCTAGAACAGATCGAGCCCGCCAAGCACGCCCCCCGCCTCACCGCCGCCCTAGCTCGAGCGACCTGAAGTCCCGAGCGAGCCAAAGGGCCGCGGCGCCGCCTGGACCGAGGAGCGACGAAGGAGCGACGAGGGAAGGCGGTGCCCAACGGCGGCCCGGAGGCGAGCGTGGCAAACACAGCCCCGGAGGCGAGCGGGAAACACCTTAACTAAACTCGATCAGCTTCTGGCGGACGGCGATCATCACGGCTTCCATCCGGGAGTGGATCTGGAGCTTCTCCAGGATGTTCCTGACGTGGTTCTTCACCGTGTTCTCCGAGATGAAGAGCTCCTTGGCGATGTCGCGGTTGTTCATGCCGCGCGCGACCAGCTTGAGCACCTCCATCTCCCGGTCGGTGAGCTTGGGGGCGGCGACAGGCTGGACCCGTTCCTCCTCGGCGTCGCGCTTAGCGAGCGTCGCGAACTCGGACAGGAGCTTGCCCGCCATCGACGGGTTGATCAGTGACTGGCCGCCGTGCACCGACCTGACCGCCTCGGCCACCTCGTCCAGCGGTATGTCCTTGAGCAGGTAGCCGCTGGCACCGGCCCGAATAGCCTCGAACAGGTCCTCTTCCTCGTCGCTGATCGTCAGCATGACGATCTTCGCGCTGGGCGCCACCTCCTTGGTCGCACGGCACGCCTCAATACCGCTGATCTTCGGCATCCGGATGTCCATCAGCACGACATCGGGCAGCGACTCGCCGGCCACGGCGATCGCCTCCTTGCCGTCACTCGCCTGCCCGACCAGATCAATGCCCTCCTCTTCCTCGAGGACCATCTCCAGACCGCGCCGGAACAGCGCATGATCATCAGCGATCAGCACCCGGATCGGTTCCGGGCGCTTACCCCCACCCACCGCCCTGTCGCCCACGGCGCTCACCTCGTTGCCTCCCTCAGGGACCATCGCCCGCGTCAGCCTCACTAGGCAGCCAGGCTGACCTTGATTGGCACGAACGTCATGTGATCAGACTCTCGCCGACCCGGGGCCATGATGCAAGCCGGGCATACGCCCGGCTGGCACCAGGGAAGTATGACCTCGAGCGGCCCGCGAACTATTCCTCGACCAGCCGGATCACCCCGTAGTCATAGCCCCGTCGCCGGTAGACGACGCTGAAGCGGTCACAGTCACAATCGTGGAACAGATAGAAGTCGTGACCCACGAGCTCCATCTCGAGCAGAGCCTGGTCGATCGTCATCGGCCGGGCCGCGTGTACCTTCTCGCGCAGTACCAGCGGGCCGTCGCCCTCCATCTTGATCGTGATCGGGACGAAGGTGCTGTCCGGTTCCGTGTCGCCGAGCTCGGCCCGGCCGGATTCAGCCCGGGCGGACTCATCGTCCATCTCACCGGTGCGCGGCCGCGCCACGTGGTGCCCGTTGACCCCTGCTTCCGGGGCCGGGCCGCCGACCGCGGCTACCTCAGTGGGCGCCGCGTCGGCCAGGGCTCCGCCCGACCGCACGCTGACGTTGTCCCCGTGCTTGACCTTGCGACGGTCGGCGGCCCGGCGCAGCCTGGATTCGAGTTTGGCGAAGGCCAGGTCAAGCGCGGTGTACCGATCATCAGCCGCCGCCTCGGCCCGGATCGCGGGACCACGGGACAAGATGGTCAGCTCGACGCGCTCGCGACGCGCGGATTGCCTGGGGTTACGTTCCTCGGAGACCTCGACGTCGACCCGCACCGCCTTCTGGTCAAGCTTCTCGATCTTGGCCAGCTTGATGGTGGCGTGCTGACGGAAACGTGCCGGGACAGTGATATGCCGTCCCCTGACGATGATTTCCATCTCGATCCCCAATCCAGTCGATTTCGCCCTGCCTAGTCGAGCGGGGCGGCACTCGCCCGGCCGACCTGGTCTTCGACCCCACATTCGCCTGCTGAGGGGTTCGCGGCCTCGATGGCCACTACTGCCCTTCTCCCGGTCCGGGAGACTCGGTATCTCCCGGCGAGGCAGGACTTACTCCTAAGCCGCACCGTGATCAGTCGACGAGAAGTCGCCTTACGTGGGCCGTTTCGCCTGCAGCTGGCATCGGCTTGCCCGGCGTGGCGCCCTTGCGGGGAGCCACGCCCGGCGCAACCACGGACCCGGGCGAGTGCCATGTCTGAACGCTAGCCTGCCGGCGGCTGAATGTCAGGAGGGACTTGTAGGCGGCCGGTGACAAGTAGTCATATAACGACCGCATAACGTTGACGGGGCTTGGTCCGGAGGGCGGGCTACCCGGGCCGGGCGGGGTTCTGGCCGGGCACCTCGCCCGGGGCGGGCGGGGTTCTGGCCGGGCACCTTATCCGGGATAGGCGGGGTTCTGGCCGAGGACGGTCAGCGGCTGCCAGGGACCTTCAAGACCGGTCGAGACGGCCAGCTGCTGGCCGGGCAGCCCGGCCACCAGAGCGTTCATGGCGCCCGCCGCGGTGATCGCGTTCGCGCCTAGGGGGGCGGGCTGCGAGCTGGAGGAATTCTGGCCGTCCACGGGCACCTCGGACAGCGTCGCCTTGGCTGAGCTTCCCGCCAGCACGATCAGGTTGTCGGCGTCATACCAGGTCAGCGCCTCGGGCTGGCCGAGGTCGGGCCCGACTTGCACGGGCCCGTTGATCGAAGCGGTCACCAAGGGCGATCCGTGCTGACCTGGTGACGACGGGACGCCGTGGGCGACCGCCGCGAGCTGGACCTCGGGGCCGGACGCGGCCTGCGCGATGAGGGCGACCCGGACGCCGTCCGGGGCGATGCTCAGGGCAGTGACGTTCGGCAGCTCCGTGGTGGCCGTTACCGGCTTTCCCCCGGGCGGCACCATGAAGACGTCGCCGTTCTGGGCGATCCACAGATCGTTGCTGCGATCCCAGCTGAGCGCGGTCACATCCGGTCCGACCGGGACCGGGCGAAGGCTGCCGGAGGCGGACAGCCTGATGAAGACGTCCTTGGCGGCCGGCGCGTAGAACGCGACGTTCGCCTGGTCCGGCGACACCGCCACGAGAGAGGCCGCGCCGTCCTTGGCCGGCAGCGCTGCGGCCGCGGGCGCCGTCTTGGAGCTAGTGGGCACGGGATCGAGGCCACACGACTGAGAACTCCCGGCCCTGGTGCGATGGAAGACCGAGACGACCGGGCCGACCTCGCCGCGCTGAGCACCAGTCTCCGAGCCGCAGCGCGACCAGACCTGACCGTTACTGGCGAAGAAGAACTCCGATGGCTGCGACGGATACGGGTTGTAGCACGAGTAGATGGCCTGGTTCTGCACGGAGCTGCGGGTCTGGCTACTCCCGCAGATCGATTCGGGCGGTATGAACGCGTGGCCGTCCCACACGAGCTCCACCGACTGGATGGCCGCGGGCGGACCGGCCCTGGGACTGGCCAGCGTCCAGGCCAGCTGGGCCGAAACCTGCGTGAGCGTCGCCGTAGAGGCATTCGCCGGGCCGTGCAGGCTGACCACGGCGGTCGTCCCGTCGAGCGTGACGCCGCCCAGCGCGGTCCCGGTGGGGAAAGTATCGGCCGTGGTCTGCAGCCAGGTGCTGTTCGGCTGACCCGCCGCGTCCGGCAGCAGCGCGTTGACCAGCTTAGTGACCAGGTCCGCCGTTGAGGTGCCCTGCGGCACGAACACCGAGGCGGGGACCAGTGCCTGGTCCGACCAGGAGGCCTGGAGGTACGGGTTGACGAAGTACAGGTCCCGGGCCTGATAGAACTCGGTGAACTGAGTCAGGGTGAGCAGCCGGAACGAAGGCGGGTTCGCGATCCGCCACTGGCCGTCGACCTGCAGCAGCCGGAACGGGTACGTCTTCGTCTGGCTCTGCTTGGTCAGAGCCGAGACGAACTGGCCGGTGCCGTCGAACGTGGACTGCACGTCGACGGCGAAGTCGACCACGGCCCGCCCGCCGCCGTGCTTGGGCGGCCGCGTCTGCGTCTCTTGCGACATGTGCGAGCTGTTGAAGACCGTCACGGACCAGCCGGGGCTCCAGGCCTTGCTGGCCGGGCTGACCAGGTACTCGCGGGCGATCGTGTCGTGGACGGGGAAACTGGCGCTGGCGGCCAGGAAGCCGTTCACGATCGCCGCCGGCCCCTCACCCGCCGTGGGTCCCGAGGGGACCGGCTCGATGAAGTCGCCGCCCGCGGTGGTGCTCTGCGGGCTGGCGCTGATCGCGCCCATCGGGCCGTTGTCCGGCATGTTCACGCAGCCCGCGACGGTAACGGCCGCGGCCGTTACCAGGCAGGCCCACCCCAGCCGCCGCAGGGCACTCCGCGCGGGCCGGATGCCGCTAGTCACGCGGGATCACCCCGCTGATCTTGACCGCCGGGAAAGGTCCGGCGCCGAGGCCGGCGGCGAGCTCGGCGGCGTCGTCCGGGCCGAGCGGCAACGGCGAGCCGGCCAGCTCGGCCCCGGCGATCCGGGGCAAGGTCAGCCGGAACACCGAGCCCTTACCGCGCTCGCCCCAGGCCTGCAGCCAGCCGCCGTGCAGGTGCGCGTCCTCCAGCGAGATGGCCAGGCCCAGGCCGGTGCCGCCGCTGGTGCGGGCCCGGGCCGGGTCGGCCCGCCAGAACCGGTCGAAGACCAGCTGCTCCTCGCCCGGCCGCAGCCCCACGCCGTAGTCCCGGACCGAGACGGCGACCGCGTCGCTGTCGATGGCGGTGGTGACCACCACGTCCTTGCCCTCGCCGTGCTCGACCGCGTTCACCAAGATGTTGCGCAGGATGCGCTCGACCCGGCGCCGGTCCACCTCGGCGAAGCAGCCGGTCGCGGGCAGCCGGAACTCGATCCGGCCGCCGCGGCGCTCGGCCAGCTGCTGGGCGTCATCCGCCGACCGCCGCACCAGGTCGCACACGTCGACGGGCTCGGCTTCCAGGGTGGCCGCGCCCGCGTCGTACCGGCTGATCTCTAGCAGGTCGACCAAGAGCGTCTCGAACCGCTCCAGCTGGCTTTGCAGCAGCTCCGCCGAGCGGCTGCCGGCCGCATCCAGCTCCTCCCGGGTGTCGTACAGCAGATCGGCGGCCATCTTGATGGTGGACAACGGCGTGCGGAGCTCGTGCGAGACGTCCGAGACGAACTGCCGCTGCACCTTGGACAGCTCCTCGAGCTCGCGGAGCTTGCCTTGCAGGCTGGCCGCCATCTCGTTGAACGAGGTCGCCAGCGCGGCGAGATCGTCCACGCCAAGCACGTGCATGCGTTCGTCGAGATGCCCGGCCGACAGCCGCTGAGCCGCCTGCGCGGCGTGCCGGACCGGCAGCACCACCCACCGGGTCACCAGCGACGCGATCGCGGCCAGCAGTGCGACGAGCGCGAGCCCGACACCGACCAGGACCCGCTGCACCAGGAGCAGGGCCGGCTGCTGCTGGGTAAACGGGAATACGTAGTACAGCTGGTAGTACGGCCCCAGTGGGACCCCGACGGCCAGGGCCGGGCCCGCGGACTGCCCGTCGGCGTCCATCAGCGTGGTCGGCTCGTACTCCGGGACGACGGTGTTCTGGTTGTCGTACTTCCCCTTGGTCTGCGCCCTGGCGACATGGTTGACAAGGTCCGGCGGGATGGTCGCCGAGGGGTTGACGTTGTTCTGCGCCACCCAGCGCACGTTGGGCGACCAGGTCTTGTTCAGGTACACGAAGACCAGGAAGTTCCCCGCGGTCCCGCCCGGCAGCTGCAAGCTGCGGGCGGTGCTGTCGGCCACGTTTACGGCATCGGCCGCGGACGGCGGCTGCTGAAGCACGACGGTATTACCGAGGGCGGACGTGTGGCCCGCGTTGACCTGGTCGGTCGCGCTCTTCTCCATGCTGCTCAGCAGCCCGGCCGCGATCGACTGGACCAGGAAGAAACCGAGCACGGCGATCACCAGCGCGGACAGGACCAAAGTCGTAAGGACCACCCGCAGCTGCAGCGAGCGGTGCCAGCGGCCCCGCAGCTGCGCGAGGCGCCGGCGCTGCCACCGACGGGCCGCCAGCAGCCAGCGCCTGGCCCGGCCCGGCAGCCGCCTGATGAGGGCCCGGCGGAAGGACGACCGGCGGAACGCTGTTATCCAGCTGCGCTTCCGTCCCCCGCTGACCGCTACCACCTTCGTTGACCTGGGCTCAGCCAGGCCCCGCCTTGTAGCCGACACCGCGGACCGTCACGACGATCTCGGGGTGCTCGGGGTCCTTTTCGATCTTCGCGCGCAGCCGCTGCACGTGCACGTTGACCAGCCTGGTGTCCGCCGCGTGCCGGTACCCCCAGACCTGCTCGAGCAGCACTTCCCTGGTGAAGACCTGCCTCGGCTTGCGGGCCAGCGCGACCAGCAGGTCGAACTCCAGCGGGGTCAGGTTGAGCGCTTCCCCTTCGCGCTTGACCGAATGGCCGGCCACGTCGATGACGATGTCGCCGATCTGCAGCATTTCCGGCGCGGGCTCGTCGGTCCGGCGCAGCCGCGCCCGGACCCTGGCGACCAGTTCCTTGGACTTGAACGGCTTGACGATGTAGTCATCGGCACCGGATTCCAGGCCCAGGACCACGTCAACCGTGTCCGTCTTCGCCGTCAGCATCACGATCGGCACGCCGGACTCGGCGCGGATCTGGCGGCATACGTCAATCCCGTCGGAGCCCGGCAGCATCAGGTCAAGGAGCACCAGATCAGGCCGGGAATCCCGGAAGACTTCGACCGCCTTGTCGCCGTCCGCGACAAACGTCGGCTCGAACCCCTCACCGCGAAGCACGATCCCGAGCATCTCGGCGAGGGCGGCGTCGTCATCGACGACGAGCACGCGACCTTTCATGGGCCCCATCGTTCCAAGTGATTTATTCTGCGTGGACGCAGGCTACCCCTATTTACCAGCTACGTGTCACCGGTTCGAGGATAGCTTTTCCGGCCCGCAGATAAAACAGCGCGTCCGGGACGCCTGCGACGGGCGGCGGAAGGCGGGGCCGGAGGGGTGATACGACGCCTCGTTCGGGATAAAAGGTTTTGATCTTATGACCGCAGCCCGTGCGGGGCTACAGTTGTGGCCCATGGCGGAGCCGTTGGGCAACATTGTCGAGGCGGGCTGGGCGGAGGCGCTCGAGCCCGTCGCGGACCGGATCGCGGCGATGGGCGAGTTCCTGCGGGCCGAGGTCGCCGCCGGGCGTCGCTACCTGCCGTCCGGTGACAACGTGCTGCGCGCGTTCAAGCAGCCGTTTGCCGAGGTGCGAGTGCTGATCGTCGGCCAGGATCCGTACCCCACCCCCGGGCATCCTGTGGGCCTCAGCTTCTCCGTCGCGCCCGACGTCAAGCGGCTGCCGGCCAGCCTGGTCAACATCTTCCGCGAGTACTCCGACGACCTCGGATACCCGATCCCGGCGAGCGGTGACCTCACCCCGTGGAGCGAGCGGGGGGTGCTGCTGCTGAACCGGGTGCTCACCGTCCAGCCCGGCCGGCCGGGCTCGCACCGGGGCAAGGGGTGGGAGGAAGTGACCGAGCAGGCCATCCGGGCCCTGGCCGCGCGGAAGACCAAGCCGCTGGTCGCGATCTTGTGGGGACGCGACGCGCGGACGCTCGTCCCGCTGCTCGACGGGATACCGTGCGTCGAGTCGGCCCACCCGAGTCCTTATTCGGCCGCGAACGGTTTTTTCGGTTCGCGCCCGTTTAGTCGTGCTAATAAGTTGCTTGAGCAGCAAGGAGCCGCACCTGTCGACTGGAAGCTGCCGTAGCCACGGCCACCTCAGAATAACCCGAAAGCGTTTTGGTAACGCCTGGTGATAGGCTGGTTTGACTGCATTCGGGGGCAGTTCTAATGATCATTTGTTTCACGGCGTCATCTATGGCAAGAGCTGAGTGGGACAACTGAGTTTCACAACAGGGGAAGACACGCGTGGACGGGCGGGTACCGGCATCGTGGAATACACGCAGGAAGACGACCATCACCCAGGGCCAGTCCACCGGCACTGGCTCAGCCGTAACCGGCTGCTGGCTGCCAACGCGGCGTTCACGGTATACGCGACCGCGCTCGCGGTAGACACCGGCCACGCGGACCGGACCTGGGCGATCTGGGCGGCCGTGGGCTACGGGGTGACGACGCTGATTCTCTGGGCCACCAGGGGAAAGAACGTGCCGCTGATGGTGCCGTTGCTCGTATCGCTGGCCGGGGCCCTGGCCGCACCGGTGACCTGGCTCGTCACCCGGGTGGCGCCGACGCCTGAGGTCCAGGTCATCTCGCGGTCGGCGGTCCTGCTGCTCCAGCACGGCACCCCGTACCTGCCGCAGGGCCAGCTGGCCACCTGGCTGTCCTACAACCCGTACCTGCCGGTGATGGCGGTGTTCGGGCTGCCCAAGGCGCTGGGCGCGTCCGGCTTGTTCGCCGACCCCCGGATCTGGCTCACGGTCACCTCCATCGCGCTGATCTGGGTGGCGTTCGCCATCGCGGCCCCGCACCGGCACTGCGACTCCTGCCGGCGCAACGTCCTGCTGTCCACCGTCTTCATCGCCGCCTCCCCGGTGATCGCGTTCCCCCTGGCGGTCGGGATCACCGACCCGCCCGTGATCGCGCTGATGTTCCTCACCCTGGCCCTGATCGCCCGGCCCGCCAACGTGTACCGCGCGGCCGTGGCCCTCGGGGTCGCGTGCGCCATGAAGGCGACCGCCTGGCCCGCGGTCCCCGTCCTGGGAGCGATGCTGGCCGCGCGTGACGCCGCCCGCTCGGCCTGGCGCTTCGTCGGGGTCACCGGCGTGGTGGCCATCGTGCTTTCGGTCGCGCTGGCTCCTGCGGCGCTGACCAACCCGTACGCGTTCCTGCAGAACACCGTGCTGTTCCCGCTCGGCCTGACCAAGCACAAGACGCCGGCCGCCAGCCCGCTGCCCGGGCACCTGCTGGCCATGACCGGCATGGCGGGCCACTGGATCGCGGTCGGCCTGCTGGTCGCGGCCGGGCTCGGCTTCGCGATATCCCTGATCGTCCGCCCGCCCGCGGACGCGCGGGCGGCGGCCTGGCGGCTGGCCCTGGGGCTCGCGGTGATGTTCACGCTGGCTCCGGCCACCCGGTGGGGGTACTTCGTATACCCGATCGGGCTGCTCGGGTGGATGATCTTGAACCAGCAGCCGTCCGCCATCTCCGGCACGGACCCGGGTCCGGGCGGCGGCGGGGACCCGGCCGGGACGGCCCCAGCTGGGACGGCGCAAGCCGGGAGCCACAGCCTCACCGCCAGCGCGCACTGAGGCGGCGCTGGCCTTGCGCTGGCCTTGCGCTGGCCTTAAGAGCCGATGCGCCAGGACTCCCGGTAGGCCAGCTGCGCCGGGGTGAGCACGTCGATCGACGTGTCCATAGTGGTGAGCACGAGGCGGGCGGCCTCCGCGTCGATGTCCGCGGGCACCTCGTGCACGCCGGCCGGGAGCTTGCCGGCGTTGAGCGCCAGCCAGGCCAGCGCGAGCGCCTCGATGCCGAACGCCAGGTCCATCACCTCGGGCGGATGCCCCTCGGCGGCGACCAGGTTCACCACCCGTCCCTCGGCCAGCAGCAGCAGGGTCCGGCCGTCGCCGAGATCGTAGGCGTCGACGTGCGGCCGCACCTCACGGTGCACCGCGGTGGCGAGGCCGGCCAGGGCCCGGACGTCGATCTCCGCGTCGAAATGGCCGGCGTTGGCGAGGATGGCGCCGTCGCGCATGACCCCGAGGTGCTCTGAGTTTATGACGTCAACCGATCCGGTGACGGTGACGAACACCTCGCCGAGCGGCGCGGCCTGGGCCATCGGCAGCACGCGGAAGCCGCGCAGCGACGCGTCGAGGGCCCGGACCGGGTCGATCTCGGTGACGATCACCTGGGCGCCGAAGCCACGGGCGCGTTCGGCCACCCCGCGGCCGCTCGCCCCGAACCCGGCGACCACCACGGTCTTGCCCGCGAGCAGCGTGTTGGTGGCCCGCAGGATGCCGTCGATCGCCGACTGGCCGGTCCCGCAGGTGCCCTCGACCATGCGCTTGGACGCGGTATCGTTCGCCGCGATCACCGGGAAGGCGAGCGCGCCCTCGGCGGCCATCCGGCGCAGCCTGATCACGCCCGTGGTGGTCGACTCGCAGCCGCCCTTGACGTTAGGCAGCAGGGCCGAGCCCTGAGTGTGCAGCGTGTTGACCAGGTCACCACCGTCGTCGATGATCAGGTCAGGCCCTTTGTCGGTCTCGTTCAGGGCCAGCTCGATGTGCCGGTAGTAGGCACGCCGGTCCACCCCGGCCCGGGCGAAGACCGCGATCCCGTAGCTGACGGCGAGCGCCGCCGCGATGTCGTCCTGGGTGGACAGCGGGTTGGACGCCGCCAGCGAGACCGTCGCCCCGCCCGCGCGCAGCAGCCGGACCAGCATGGCCGTCTCGGCCGTGATGTGCAGGCACGCCGCGATGGACAGGCCCTCGAAGGGCCGTTCGGCGCTGAAGCGCTGCATGAGGCCGGCTAGTAGCGGCATGGCCCGTTCGGCGTACCGGATGCGGGCGTCGCCTTCGGTGGCGAGGGCGGGCTCAGCGATGTCCCCCCGCGGCGTGTCCGGCCGCGGGGGGACATCTTGGATGTCAGTAACGGTAGGTCTCCGGCTTGTACGGGCCGTCGACGGGGACGCCGATGTAGTCGGCCTGGTCCTTGGTCAGCTGGCTGAGCCGGACGCCGAGCGCGTCCAGGTGCAGCCGGGCTACCTTCTCGTCCAGGTGCCTGGGCAGCACGTGCACGCCCAGGTCGTACTCGTCGGTCTTGGTGAACAGCTCGACCTGCGCGATGACCTGGTTGGTGAAGCTGTTCGACATGACGAAGCTCGGGTGCCCGGTGGCGTTGCCGAGGTTCAGCAGGCGGCCCTCGGACAGCACGATGATGCCGTGCCCGTCTTCGAAGGTCCACTCGTCCACCTGGGGCTTGATGTTCGTCCGGTGGACGCCGGGGGTCTTCGCGAGGCCGGCCATGTCGATCTCGTTGTCGAAGTGGCCGATGTTGCCCACGATCGCCTGGTGCTTCATCCGGCTCATCTGGCCGGCGGTGATCACGTCGCGGTTGCCGGTGGCGGTCACGAAGATGTCCGCCGTGGCGATGACGTCCTCCAAGGTGGCCACCTGGTAGCCGTCCATGGCGGCCTGCAGCGCGCAGATCGGGTCGATCTCGGTCACGATGACCCGCGCGCCCTGGCCGCGGAGGCTCTCCGCGCAGCCCTTGCCGACGTCGCCGTACCCGCAGACCACCGTGACCTTGCCGCCGATCAGCACGTCGGTCCCGCGCTTGATGCCGTCGATCAGGGAGTGCCGGCAGCCGTACTTGTTGTCGAACTTGGACTTCGTCACCGAGTCGTTGACGTTGATGGCGGGGAACAGCAGCGTGCAGGCCCGCGCCATCTCAATCAGCCGGTGCACGCCGGTGGTGGTCTCCTCGGTCACGCCCCTGATGTCACGGGCGATCCGCGTCCACTTGCCGGGGTGGCCGGCCAGGGAGTTGCGCAGCCGGTCCAAGATGATGACCCATTCCTCGGGGTCGTCGGCGGCCGGCGAGGGAACCCCGCCCGCCTGCTCGTACTCGGCGCCCTTGTGCACGAACAAGGTGGCGTCCCCGCCGTCGTCCAGGATCATGTTCGGGCCCTGCTCACCCGGCCAGGTCAGCGCCAGGTTGGCGCAGTGCCAGTACTCCTCGAGCGACTCGCCCTTCCAGGCAAAGACCGGGATGCCTGCCGGGTCATCCGGGGTGCCGTCCGGCCCGACCGCGACCGCGGCGGCGGCATGGTCCTGGGTGGAGAAGATGTTGCAGCTCGCCCAGCGGACCTGCGCGCCGAGCGCGGTCAGCGTCTCGATCAGCACCGCCGTCTGGATGGTCATGTGCAGCGACCCGGTAATCCTCGCCCCGCGCAGCGGCTGGCTAGGCGCGTACTCCGCGCGCACCGCCATCAGCCCGGGCATCTCGTGTTCGGCCAGCTGGATCTCCTTACGCCCGAAGGCGGCGAGCGACAGGTCCGCGACTAGATACGGAGGCTGCTCCGCGGTCATGCGTTCTCCCTCTTATTGGCCCGAACGGGCACTGGTGACTCGTACCGGTCATACGCTACGTGAGCCAGGGTGGTCGCCGCACTTTGTAACGGGCTTTCTTGACGTGAAATTGTTAGAATCGGCGTTCATGCGCATAACGGAGGCCGCCAGGCGGCTCGGAACGTCGGCTCGCATGCTCCGCTACCGGGAGGAACTTGGGCTCTTGCCCCAGGTCCGCGACCAGTTTGCCGGGTTGGGGCGGCGGGGTACGGGGCGGGGTCGGCCGGGGCTGGGAGGCACGGGGCGGGGAGGGGCAGGCCTGGGCGGGGGTCGCGGGGCGGCGCACCGGCAGTTCAGCGAGGCGGACCTGGAAGCCGTCGCGGCGGCGCTCGAGCTCGAGCGCCGTTATGACATCAGCCCCGCGTCGCTGGCGTTCGGGCTGCGGGTGCTGGCCGAGCCGCCGGTCCGCGCCGCCGTGGCGGACCTGGGCCGCAGGCTCGGCCGCATCCCCGCCACGCCGGGCCGGGCGCTCGACTTCGAGAAGGAACGCGCGCTGCGCCTGCTATCCCGTGGCTGAGCCCCTCCACGCGGGCGTCCAGCACTCACTCGCGCCGAGTTTCCCGCCAGGTTTTGGACCGGGCGCGTCCGGCGGATGGATGAGCGGCGCCCGTCCGTCACGCAGGCCTCATTACCCCCGCTCAGCTCAGGCGTTGCGACAATCCCTTGAGCGCAGGGCCCCTCCCGGGTACCAGAATTTCCGCGCGGGCCGGATTTACCACGATCTTGAGACAGGAAGCGTTAGCTGGGGATTCCGGGCGCGAGCAGCGGATAGGCGGGCGGGTTCCGCGGCGGTAAGGCCGGTGGAAGCGATTCCTCGGTCCGGTCGGCGGGGTCGACGGGGTCGGCGGGAGTGGCGGGAGTGGCGGGGGTGGCGGGGCGAGTGGTGCGGGAGGGATGCGGGGGGCGGGCGTGGCTGGCCATGACGGCGCGGATGGAGGGGTCGGTGTGGTCGGGGCGGGAGGGACGGTAGATATCCGGCTCGAGGTAGATCGTCTTGGCGATCGGGACGGCTTCGCGCACCCGGCGTTCCGCGGCGTCGATGCCCGCCGCGATCTGCTGGGCGGTATCACTCTCGCGGACCGCGACCTTGGCGGCGACCAGCACCGAATCCGGGCTCATGTGCACGGTGCGCATGTGGATGACCTGGGACAGTTCGGGTCCGTCCTCCAATGCGGCGATGATCATCCGCTGCATCTCGGGGCTGGCGGACTCGCCGATCAGCAGGCTCTTCATCTCGATGGCCAGGATGGCCGCGGCCGTCGCGAGCAGCAAGCCGATGCCCAGCGAGCCCACGCCGTCCCACCGGCCGTCGCCGGTGAGCACGGACAGCGCGATCCCGGCGAACGCGAACGCCAGTCCGATCAGGGCGGCTAGGTCCTCGAGCAGGACCACCGGAAGTTCCGGGGCCTTGGTCCGCCGGATGAAGGTGCCCCAGCTGCGCTGGCCGCGTACTTTATTGGCTTCCCCGATCCCGGTGCGCAACGAGAATGCCTCGAGCACCGCAGACAGGGCCAGGACGCCGAAGGCGATCGCGGGTGAGTGTATCTCCTCCGGATTCAGGATCTTGTGCACGCCGTCGTAAACCGAGAAGGCCGCGCCGACGGTGAACAGCATCACCGAGACCACGAACCCGTAAAAATACCGCTCGCGCCCGAAGCCGAACGGGTGCTCATCCGACGCCGGCCGGATGGACCGGCCGCGGCCGACGATCAGCAGCACCTGGTTGCCGGTGTCCGCGACCGAGTGCACCGCCTCGGCCAGCATGGACGCGGAGCCGGTCAGCAGGAACGCGACGAACTTGATCACCGCGATCCCGAGGTTGGCGGCAAGCGCGGCGATTACCGCCCGCATCTCGCGCCAGGAAACCCGCACCCGTATTACTCGATCCGCGCCTGAAGGTCGTTAACGGCGACGGCCTGGCCGGGGTCGATCCCGGACGCGATAGCCAGGTAGACGCTCGCGTAATCGGTCAGCTGAATGACACCGGCCAGCCGGACCAGCGGATGCTCGCCGTCCATGGCGAGCTCGGACATGGCCACCCCGCGCTGCCCGGCGAGTTCGGTGACCGCCGCGCGCTGCGCCGCGACCAGCTGGTCCTGGTCGGGATCGGCGATCAGCACGAGCCGCAGCGCCGGGAACCCGGCCGCCGCGCCGGGATCCGAATCGTCGTAGTCCAGGTCCCAGGCGGCCAGGTCCGGGTGGCCGGAGATATCTTCGCTGGCCTCGGGCAGGCGCGGGGGTTCGGCGCTGGGCGCGGACAGGCGCGACGAGCGGGGGGCGAACGGCCCGTCGAACGCCGCGACCTGGTTGTGCGCCGCCTCGGGCAGCACGCCCGCGATCGCCGGGTACTTTGCGTTCTCGCTGAGCTGATTGGCGAACCGCCGCGCGGCGACCCCGCTCAGCACCGACGTCCCCCAGACCATCGGCAGCGCGCCAACCAGGTCAAGGGCCAGCGACTTGCCCGGGTTGACGAACGACTCGCTGGCCGGCCGGCACTGATGGGACACCTCCTCGAGCCGGCTCGCGGCCAGCTCGTAGACGTCCGCGCCGATCCGGGCCACGCCGAGCCGCTCGGCCAGCACGAGCACCGGGATGCTCACCGACCACAGCATCGACCTCGGCAACCCGGCCGGGACGACCGGGACGAACGGCGCCCGGGCCTGCTCCGCGATCCGGTGCAGCGCGGAGCCCTCGGCCCCGACGGCGGCCAGGCGACAGCCACGCCGGGCCGCCTCGGCCGCGATGGCCAGCGTCTGCGGGGTCGCGCCCGAGCATGACACCGCGATTACCGTGTCGGCCGCGCCGACCCAGCCCGGCAGCCGCTCGGCCGGCCCGACCACGACCTGGACCGGGCTGGCCAGGCCGGTTACGGCGTTAAGCAGCTCGCCGGCCAGGGCCGAACCGCCCAGGCCCGCGACCACGATCGCGCGCGGCCTGGCGTCCGGGGTGAAGGCCGAAAGATCCGTCTCCTGGCACGACCGCAGCGAGGTCCGGACCTGGGCGGCCGCCGACGCCACCTGCCGAAGCATGTCGCCCGGATCGGCCGCCTCGATCACGTCGGGGGTATCGAGCCGGTCCGCCGCCAGGACGAACTCCGCCCCGTCCCAGCCGCCTAGTTCGTCGCTCACGCGGGCTCGCCCGGCCGCCTGGCCTCTTCCACCAGCAGCACCGGGATATCGTCCCGGACCGGGTAGGCCAGGCCGCAGGTCTCGCTCGTGCACACGAGCTCGCTGGCGTCCTCGTCGACCCGCAGCGGCGCGTGGCACTTCGGGCAGGCCAGGATGTCCAGCAGCCAGCCGTCGATTTTCATGAACTCTCCCTTACCAGGCCGAGCACCTCGTCGCGCAGGGCCGTCATGGTGGCCTCGGTGTCCGCTTCGGCGTTGAGCCGCAGCAGCGGCTCGGTGTTGGAGGGCCGCAGGTTGAACCACCAGGTGCCGGCGCTGACCGTGAGCCCATCGAGCTCGTCGGTGCTGACCCCGGGCCGGGCCGCGAACGCCGCCCTGACCAGCGCGGTCGCCTCAACCTGGTCGCGTACGTCGGAGTTGATCTCCCCGCTGGCGAAGTACCTCGAATACTCGGCCAGGAGCTGCGAGAGAGGGGCGGCCTGGCCGCCGAGGGCGGCCAGGGTGTGCAGCGCGGCGAGCATGCCGGAGTCGGCGAACCAGAAGTCCCTGAAGTAGAAGTGCCCCGAGTGCTCGCCGCCGAACACCGCGCCGGACTCGGCCATCTTGGCTTTGATGAACGAGTGGCCCACCCGGGTGCGCACCGGGACGCCGCCGTGGGCGGAGATGATCTCCGGCACCGCGCGGGACGTGATCAGGTTGTGGATGATCGTCGCGCCCGGCTCGTGGGCCAGCTCACGGGTCGCGATCAGCGCGGTCAGGACCGAGGGCGAGACGACCCGGCCGCGCTCGTCCACCACGAAGCACCGGTCGGCGTCGCCGTCGAAGGCGAGCCCGATGTCGGCCTGCTGCTCGACCACCGCCCGCTGCAGGTCACGCATGTTCTTCGGCTCGATGGGGTTCGCCTCGTGGTGCGGGAACGTGCCGTCCAGCTCGAAGTAGAGCGGGACCAGCGTGATCGGCAGCCCCTCGAAGACCTTGGGTACCGTAAGGCCCGCCATCCCGTTGCCGGCGTCCGCTACCACCTTCAACGGCCTGATCCCGGAGATGTCGACCAGCTTCCTGAGGTGATCGGCGTAGCCGGGGAGCAGGTCAACGCGGGTGACGGTGCCGGGGGCGGAGGCAGGCAGGACGCCTCGTTCGGCCAAATTCTTGATCTCTAGCAAACCCGTTTCTATGCCTACTGGCCTGGCTCCGGCGAGGCACAGCTTGATGCCGTTGTACTGGGCCGGGTTATGGCTGGCGGTGATCATCGCGCCGGGGACGCCGAGATCGCCGCTGGCGTAGTAGAGCATGTCGGTGGAGCCGAGGCCGCTGGCCAGCACGTCGGCGCCCTGCGACGCGGCACCGCGGCCGAACGCGTCCGCCAGCGGGCCCGAGGAGGTGCGCATGTCGTGCACCGTCACGATCGCGGCGGCCCCGGTCAGCTGGACGAAGGCCGCACCGACCGCCTCGGCTACGCCCTCGTCAAGCTGGTCAGGCACGACTCCCCTGATGTCGTACGCCTTGACGATGCTCGCGAGATCACCCACGCCCGATCTGCCTCCCGTGGCCAGGACGCCGCCTCGCCGTTGCCGAGTGCGGCCTGGCCCCGAGCCTATCTGTCCTGCGGCGGCCCGGAACGCAACACCCGCAGGTGCCCACGGCGGCCGACCTCGACCCCCTGGCCGACCGGGTCCTTCTCCGCCGCGGCCGTTCCCGGCTGCGCCGTCCCCGGCCGCGCCTCCATGACCGCGTTCGCGAGCGCCTCCAGGTCATCGGCGCGATCCTGGGCTGGCTCGATGGGCAGCCGCACCACGTCCCAGCCGCGCGGCGCGACCAGCCGGCCGGCGTGCTTCTCGCACAGGTCGTAGCAGTGCGGCTCCACGTAGGCGGCCAGCGGACCCAGCACCGCAGTCGAGTCGCGGTACACGTAGGTCAGCGTGTAGACGGGAGGATGCTTGCACGCGGTGCGCGAGCAGCAACGGGGACGCACCAGCCCACCTCGCTCACGTCACCCTCGGGACCTTGTCCCGGAACTCGGGACGGCGTCGGATACAACCGTGACGGTATCTGTCCGCGGCCGGTAACGCCACCACCCGCGCACTGCGCCGCGATCGTGTCGTGCTTTGCGCGTCTTGCCCCGGGTCGGTCCGGGGCCGGCGCTGGGCAGGCCCTGGGTCGGCCGGTATGCCGACCGCGGCTGGATCCGATACGCTCGGTGACTGTGCAGACGGGCGAGGACGGCTCCCGGCCAGGCAGCGGCGGCCGGCCGCGGCGACGCGACCGGCACGGGCGCGGACTGCGCGGCCGGCTGGTGCCGCCGGGCGTTCCGCTGTACCGCAGCCGGTCCCAGCAGTTCGACAACTTGGTCCTTGAGGCCGTCGCCCGGCTCGAGCCCCGCTGGGAGACCGAGCTTTCCGACGTGGAATTCGCCGTCCAGGAGGTCCCGGACGCCGATGTCATCGGCGACGACGGCGTGCCGCTGGCGCGCATCGTCCGCGGTTCGCCGGACACCAGCGACCAGGGGAACCCCGCGACCGGGCCGCGCATTGTGCTGTTCCGGCGGCCGCTGCTGGCCCGGGCCGACGACGAGGACGAGCTGAGCGAGCTCGTCTTCGACGTGGTGGTCGAGGAGTTCGCCGAGATCCTCGGGGTGGAACCGGAGATCGTCGATCCCGGTTACGGTGAGCTGGGCTGATAGTCCTACCGCGAGTGCGGATCCCCGCAAGCGCGGACAAATCCCCTTTCCGGGCCCGCCACCTCGAGGGAGGAGATACGCCGCAGCGCCTCAGGGATATACCGCGTCGTAGGAATCGCGGACGGGGGGCAGGCTGAGCGTGGTCAGGGCGCTGGCCGCGGGGATGATCGAGACGACGGTGCTCTGGCCCTGCGTTTCTACCCGGGCGGCGTAAACGGGCCCCGACCCGGGCAGCGGCGTGATCACGATGGCGAAAGCCGATCCATGTTTGGCGTTCTTAGGAGCCGCGACCGGCACGACCAGCGTGTGCCCGGCCCGGACCGGCACGACCTGGCTCGCGCTCGCGCCCGGAGCGGCTCCGGCTCCGGTTCCGGCCGAGCTGGCGGCGGCGATCTCGGTCAGCCGGATCCGCGCCGCCGCGGCGGGCGCGGAAAGCACGACCGAGGCGGCGAAGCCGGACCGGCCCGGGTTGCCCGCGACGACGGCCTGTTCGCTGATCGGGCCCGTCGCGGCGGTAAAGGCGCCCACGCCGCTGCCCGGTACCATCACGGCGGCCGTGACCGGCACGTTAGCCGTGACCTCAAGCGCGGCCGCGGTGCCGCCCAGCGGGGTCAGGGGCACGTAGGACGCCGATTGCCCGGGCAGGTCGACCGTCTGCGAGGCGAACGGGCGAAACTGCCCCTGCGGGGTGATCGCGAGCACGTTGACCTTGGCGCTGGAGCCGCCGGGGACCACCAGGAAGAGCCCCGCGGTGCTGCTGGACGGGGGCACGCCCGGGATCACCAGGTGAGTCGAGGGGCCGGCCGCGCTCGGCAGCCAGCTTGTGGTGCCGCCGCCGGCGGCACCCTCAGAGACGTCAGCGGCCACCCGGCCGACGCTGGTGTGCACCTCGATCGCGACCACGGCGGAGTGGCTGGCCGCGGAGGACAAAGACTCGGTCACCGTCTCGTGCGGCGGAACCGTGATCCCGGTGGCGCTGCCCGCGTCGAGCGGGCCCGCGTCGGTGATCAGGCTGACATCCACGCTCGCGGCGAGCGAGTCGACGTTCATCAGGTCGAGCTGGATGTGCGCCACGCCGTTCTGCTGGCCGGGCCCGACGAACCAGATGTCAGAACCGGGCTCGCCGCAGCGTACGCCGGCCAGGCCTGAGCTCTGCGCCACTTCGGTCTCGATGGCCTGCGCCATCGTGCCGCTCGCAGTCACCGACCAGCCCGTCGGCGCTGGCGTCCCCTTCTTCGCCGCGCTCGCCGCGGCGGGGACGGTCAGCAGGGACAGCACTCCCGGGCCCGTAACGCTGACCGGCACGACGGGCCGCAGCGCGATGCCCGCGGGCGGCAGCGACGTCAGTTCCGCCTGGCCGGATCCCGTGACTCCAGTCGGGGCCGCGATCGACGCGATCGTGCCCGGGCCGCCGTCCAGGGCCGGCGGGCAGGCTCGCGCCGCCGAGGCGACCGCGACCTGCCGGACGGCGGTGGCGGCGGGGTTCGGGGCGGCCGCAGGCTGGTCAAAATGGGCGGCCGCGCCGATGGCACCGAGCGCAAGCAGCACCACCCCGGCGGGCACCGCGACGCCGAGCCTCATGAGTCGTCACCGATTTCCCAGGGCGCCCGCGATTGCGGCCCGCCCGGTTCGTGGCGCTCGGTGTCGCGGTCGGGCGGCGGACCGGCGGGCTGGTCCGGGGGGCTGCCGCGCCGTCGCCGCGACGGCTTCCCGTGCCGGGCCGCGTGCTGGCCGCCTCGTCCGCGGGGCGCGGCGGTCAGCACCGGGCTCGAACCGCTGGCCGCGACTTGTTCCGGCGGTGCGGAAGCGGCCCCGGTACCGGCCGCGGCGCTGACGGCGGCGGCCGCGGCCGGTACCGGGGCCGCCTGGGCGGCGTATCCGGAGTCAGTGGCGGAGCCGAACACCGCGTCGGTATCAGGGCCGAACGGGCCGACGGCGGAGTCGTAGCCGGAGGCAGCCGCAGGGCGGTAGCCGGTGTCTTCGGGGCCGCTGGCCCTGGTCACGGGCTGAGCGCTGGTACCCGTCGGCGCGAGCTGCGGCCGGCGCTTACGGCGGGCCGCCCCAGGCCGGTCGGCCCGCGGCCGATCGGCTCCCGGCCGACCGGCCAGGCCCCGCCGGCGCCGCGGTCCCGGGACGGCTGCACCGTCCGCACCGACCTCGGCGGCCGCGGGCATCGTCAGCGAGGACCTGGTGCCGGGCAGGGCCAGGGCGAAGACGACGGCCAGGATGACGGCCTCGGCGCCGAGGCTGAGGTCCCGGGCCAGCTCGTCGCGGGTAATGACCAGGTGGCCGCCGCCCGCGGGCAGCACGAAGCCCTGAGCCCATCCTCCGGCCGGTTCCGGCAGCTTAGTCAGCGGCTTTCCGTTGAGGGTCGCGGACCAGCCGCCCGCGGCCTCCGCCAGCACCAGCGTGCCCGACGTGGCCGGCGCGACGGCGGCGCTCACGCCGACCGGCCCCGAGGCGACGGGCACCACGGTGCCGTCGGCGGTGATCACGCGGGCGCGCGCCACCGGCCCGGAGACCTTCCACAGGTCATACGCGGCGGAGGAGGTCAGCGGCTGCAGCCCGGCGGCCGCGTCCAGCTGCTGCGCGAGCCCGTGATCGATCGGGGCGGGGAGCAGCACGTAGCCGATATCAAAGGCGCTCAGCGCCTGCCCGGTGTCTCCGGCGTCACTGCCGCCTGCGGCGTCCAGGGTGGCCACGACGCTGGCCAGCGCGTGCATGGAAGAAGCGGTCTCGGGCAGTTCCGGCTCACCGAGCACGGGATCGGAGTCCCGTAGGACGGCGTACGATAGCGCTCCGCCGTCGCCCCGCAGGACCAGCGTCCGGTTCTGGTTGGGCCCGGCGGACGAGGCCGCCACGAAGGCGGGCAGGATGGGGGCGCTGGCCGCGGTCACCGATCCGCCGACCCCAGCGGCCAGCCAGTATCCGGCCGCGAGCACCGGCGCCGAGGCGGCCAAGGCGAAACCGGCCAGCGCCGCCAGGGCGCGCCGGTCAGGCCGCGGCAGGCGGCCTGCGGCCAGGCCCGCGGCCTGGGCCAGGGCCTCGATCAGTGGTACGGCCGCGAGCAGCAGGCCCGCCGCGGCCACGGCGATCGCGATACCCGGCCACGCACTCACGGCGGTCCCGCCCTGCGGCGGCGTCAGCCGCACCCGGCTGACCACCAGGGCGATGACCAGCCCGGTTAGCGCGATGCCCCAGCCGGTGTACACCAGGGCCAGCCGCCGCCGGGCCAGCAGGGCGCAGAAGGCGGGCAGCACCAGCCCCGCGGTCACCCATACGGGCGGAAGCCCGGGTCCGCCTGGGCTGAGCAGCAGCAGGGCCTGCGGCCGCAGGCCCGCGGCGGCTAGCCCGGGCCGCAGCACTCCCGCTTCGCCGAAGAGGGCGGACGGGCTCGTGACCAGGTGGAAGGTCCAGGGGATGAGAACAGCCGCGGGCACCGCGGCGACGATAACGGCGTTGACGACCATCCGCAGGCCGAGCCAGCGCCAGGCGGCCGCGACGCCGAGCGCGGCGAGCACCGCCATCGGCCAGATCAGCGGCACGAAGGCAGCCGCCAGCGCGACTAGCAGGCCGGCCGCCCAGGCCGCGCGGCGCGCCGCGCGCGGCGGCCCGGCGCACATCCGCCCGATCATGATGGCGATCAGCGGAAGCAGGACGAAGGCGACGGCCGTGCCGATGCGCCCGGCCGCGACCGCGCCCATCGCCACCGGGAGCAGTGCGTAGGTGGCCGCGATCCAGACCCGTGCCGCGAGCACGGGCGTGACGCGGCGGGTGGCCAGGAACGCCGTCACCCCGGCCGCGGGCACGCAGCCGAAAAGCAGTACGTCGACCGCCAGCCACGGCTTGCTGCCGGCCACCGTGGCCAGGGCGGCCACCACGGCCACGTAGGGCGGCGTGCTCGCGGTCGAGCCGATGCCCGCGTCGTGGTAGCCCGCCAGGTACTCACGCCACATGGCCTCGGCGCTGCCCCAGGCCGGCACCAGGGCGCCGCCCCCGAGCGTGCCGGAACCGGTCAGGACCGCGCCCGTGAGCGACCGCTCGGCGACCAGCGCCACGATGACCAGCCCCGCGAAGAGCAGCACGCCCGGGCTGGTCAGCACCCGCCGGATGACCGAATCGGTCTGCGGCAGCGGCATGTCATCGTCTGGCTCGTCTACGACGGCGTGGTGCAGCCCGCTCTCGTAGCGGGCTCCGCGGGACAACAGGCCCGCAAGTCCTTCGGCCAGCCGGGACGGCGTCCGGGATCGCGGCAGCAGGGGGCGCAGGACCGAGTAGGCCTGCCGGCGATTGGCGGCGCGACGGCGGCGCGCGCGCCACAGCAGTACCGGGTGGCGCAGCAGCCAGGCCACCGCGCCGAGGTGGGCCGCCGCCTTGCGCTGCTGCTTGGTGATGAGGAAGTAAGCCGCCCGGACAAGCGAACCGGCGATGCCGCCCGCCACCACGGCGAGCATGGGCCATAGCGGCAGGTTAACCGCGAAGATGTAGAGCGCGCTGCGCCGGTCGACCAGGCGCGGGTGCCCGCCGGTAGCGGGCATCTGGCGGAACTGCCGGGCGGACAGCTCGCGGTGATATACGACCGCGTCGCTGACTACCCGCACCTCGTAGCCGGCCGCGTGCACGCGCCAGCAGAAGTCGATATCGTCACGGAACAGCGGCAGGTGCGGGTCGAAGCCGCCCACCTGATCCCAGACATCGCGGCGGATCAGCATGCCCGCCGAGCTGACGGCGAGCACCACCCGGTTACCGTCATGCTGACCCTGGTCGATCTCGCCCGGCTCGATCCCGGTCAGCCGCCGCCCCGCTCGGTCGGTGGTGATACCTACTTCGCGCAGCACCCGGCGGTTCGACAGGTCCCTGAGCTTCGGGCCGAGCACCGCCGCTGACTGGGTACGGCTGGCCGTCCGCAGCAGCTGCTCGAGCGCGTCGGGGGCCGGCTCGCAGTCATCGTGGAGCAGCCAGATCCATTCCGCCGGCGGATCCTGGTCAGGATCCGCCGGCGGGGCGTACGAGCCGCGGGATGCCGCAGCGCGCGGGCGACCGCCGCGCCGAAGCCGGTCTCCGGCTCCATGCCGAAGACCGCGTCCGGGCCGAGCAGCTCGGTCAGCGCCGCCCCGCTGCGGTCCCGGCTGCCGGTATCCACCCCGACGGCGCGATATACCGGCTGGGTCTGCTCGCGCACCGCCTGGATGAGGCCAGGCAGCAGTCGGGCACCGTCGTGGGCTACCACCACGGCGGTGACGACGTGACGGAGGTGCGATGCGTTCTGTGACAAAGGACCTGTCTGGTGGCGTGGGCAACGACGCCCGCTCGGCTATCGGCCCGGCACGAGCGCCTGGACAACGTGAACGACAACTTCCCCAGCGCTCACGACAGGACTAAAGATACACAGCCAGCACGTGCCCAGCCGGGTGAACGCGGGATGTCCGGCCCGCCCGGCTAGCCCAGCCGCTCAGCCAGCCAGCCGCTCAGACGGCCTGGCGCTTCAGACGGCGGCGTTCGCGCTCGGACAGGCCGCCCCAGATACCGAACCGCTCGTCGTTCTCGAGCGCGAACTCCAGGCACTCGGCCCGGACTTCGCAGCTCCGGCACACGCGCTTCGCTTCCCGGGTCGATCCTCCCTTCTCCGGGAAGAACGCCTCCGGATCCGTCTGCGCGCACAACGCCTGGTCCTGCCAGCCCAGCTCGTCAGCATCATCTGGACTGACGATGACCTGCGCCAGCGGGACGATGACCTCGGTCATAGCGCATCCTCCCTCCCCAACTCATGGAGCCCCCGTTCTCACCACTCCCCGCGGCGGTGAGAATCACATCAATGAAATTACACTCGCGTGTCTTGCTTCAAGTCAAGCGGAGAAGGTGATAATGGTCGCCCCGTTGCCCCTAGATGCGAGAAAAATCACTCAGCGGATCCAGCACGGCACGCTTCGTCGGCGCAAAGAAGGCACGGACGGGGAGACGCGGACGGGGAGGCTCAGCGCGGCTGACGCGGACCTGCCACACTTCTCGTTATGCGCATCACCGTGCTGGCGGGCGGCGTGGGCGCCGCGCGCTTTCTCCGCGGCCTCAAGCAAGCCGCGCCGGACGCCGAGATCACGGTCATCGGGAACACCGGTGACGACATCACCTTGTTCGGCTTGCGGGTCTGCCCGGACCTGGACACTGTCATGTACACCCTCGGCGGCGGCATCAACGAGGGGCAGGGCTGGGGGCGAGCCGAGGAGACCTTCACCGTCCGGGCCGAACTCGCCGCGTACGGCGCGAGCCCGGACTGGTTCACGCTCGGTGACCGGGATTTCGCGACCCACATCCTGCGCAGCCAGCTGCTGGCGGCGGGACAGCCGCTGTCCGCCGTCACCGGGGTGCTGTGCGGGCGCTGGCAGCCAGGAGTGCGGCTGCTGCCGATGTCCGATGACCCGATCGAGACCCACGTCGTGCTGCAGGGCCCCGGTGAGCGGACCGTGGTTCATTTCCAGGAGTGGTGGGTGCGCATGCACGCCGAGACGCCGGCCGCGGAGATCATCGCCGCCGGCGCCGCGGACGCTACTCCGGCCCCGGGTGTGCTCGACGCCATCGCGGACGCGGACGTGGTGCTCTTCCCGCCCTCGAATCCCGTGGTGAGCATCGGAACGATCCTGGCCGTGCCCGGCATCAGGGCGGCGCTGGCGGCCAAGACCGTAGTCGGCGTGTCCCCCATCATCGGCGGTTCGCCGGTACGCGGGATGGCCGACGCCTGCCTGGCCGCGATCGGGGTCGAGACGTCGGCCGCCGCGGTCGGCGCCCATTACGGGCCGGCGCTGATCAACGGCTGGCTCGTCGACGACCAGGACAAGGCCGCCGCAGACGATCCGGCCCTGGCCGGCCTCGAGGTGCGCGTCCTCCCGCTTTACATGCGCGACCTGCCCGCCACCGCGGCGATCGCCCGCGCGGCCCTGGATCTGGCCGCCGAACTCGCGCCGGGGCAGCGGTGATGGCGTTCACCGTCACCGGCGTACCCGGACTGCCCGAGATCACCGCGGGCGCCGACCTGGCCGCGCTCATCGCTGACGCCGCCCCGGACCTGCGGGACGGCGACATCCTGGTCGTCACGTCGAAGATCGTGAGCAAGGCCGAAGGCCGGGTGAGCGCCGCCTCCCGCGAGGAGGCCATCGAAGCGGAGACCGTGCGGGTGATCGCCCGGCGGGGCGCCACCACGATCGCGCAGACCCGGCACGGCCTGGTCCTGGCCGCGGCCGGCGTGGACGAGTCCAACACCGCCCCCGGCACCGTGGTGCTGCTGCCCACCGACCCCGACGAGTCGGCCCGGCGGCTGCGCAAGGCCCTGCACAGCCGGATCGGCCGGACCGTCGGCGTGATCGTCACCGACACGATGGGCCGGCCATGGCGGGCCGGGCAGACCGACAACGCCATCGGCGCCGCCGGCGTCTCGCCGGTGCGTGACTACAGGGGTGAGGCCGACGCGTTCGGCAACATCCTGGAAGTCACCGTGGCCGCCGTGGCCGATGAGATCGCGTCCGCCGCGGACCTGGTGAAGGGAAAGTCACGGCAGGTACCGGTCGCGGTCGTGCGCGGGCTCGCCGGCCTGGTCACCGAACCGGACGGGCCGGGCGCGCGGGCGCTGATCAGGCCGGCCGAGGAGGACATGTTCCGGCTCGGGTCAGCCGACGTGCCGCTGGCCCGCCGGACCATCCGGTCGTTCACCGGCGAACCCGTCGATCTCACCGTGGTACGCCGGGCGGTCGCCACCGCGCTGACCGCGCCCGCTCCGCATCACAGCCAGCCGTGGCGTTTCGTGATCCTGTCCTCGGCCGCCGTCCGGACCGCGCTGCTCGACGCGATGCGCGACGCCTGGATCGCCGACCTGCGCCGCGACGGGTTCACCCAAGACCAGATCGCCCGCCGGATCCGCCGCGGCGAGCCGCTCAGGCTCGCGCCGCTCATCGTGGTGCCGTGCCTGGTCACCGACGCGGCGCACGACTATCCCGACGAGCGGCGCGGCCGCGCCGAGCAGGCCATGTTCACCGTCTCGATGGGCGCGGCGGTGCAGAACCTGCTCATCGCGCTGGCCGTCGACGGGCTTGGCTCCGCGTGGATCTCCAGCACGCTGTTCTGCCAGGACGTCGCGGCCCGCGCGATGGACCTGCCCGCCGGATGGCGCCCGATGGGCGCCATCGCGGTCGGCCACCCCGCCGGGCCGGCGGCGCCCCGCCCGCCGCGGGACCCCGGGGACTTTATCCTCGAGCGCTGATTTTCAGCGGGCCCTGATTTTCAGCGGGCCCTGATTTCAGCGGGCCCAGATTTCAGCGGGCACTGAGCAGCGGCAGGCCCGATCGGACCGACGCGCACACGCCGTCGCTGGCGGCCGCGGCGGCGCGCCGCTCCTTGCTGACCTCGCCGTAGGTGGTGGTGCGCTGGCGCATCGGGCGGCCGAGAGGTTCGGCGATCGCGCGCAACTGGCTGATCGTCTTGTACGAGCCGTGGTCCGCGCCGGCCATCCGGCTGATGGTCTCCTCCATCAGCGTGCCGCCGAGGTCGTTGACCCCGCCCTGGAGCACGTCACGGCACAGGTCGTCGCCGAGCTTGACCCAGGAGCACTGGATCGAGTCGATCGCCCCGTGCAGCATGATCCTGGCCACCGCGTGCACGGCGCGGTTCTCCCGCCTGGTCGGCCCGGGCCGGGCCAGGCCCGCCAGGTAGATGGGGGCGTTCTCGTGGATGAAGGGCAGCAGCACGAACTCGGTGAAGCCGCCGGTCCGCTCCTGGATCGACCGGATCACCCGCAGGTGGCCGACCCAGTGGGCTGGGGTGTCGACGTGCCCGTACATCATCGTCGAGGACGTCCGCAGGCCGAGTTCGTGCGCGGCGGTGATCACCTCGATCCACACCGAGGCGGGCAGCTTGCCCTTGGTCAGCACCCAGCGCACGTCGTCGTCCAGGATCTCCGCCGCCGTCCCCGGCAGCGAGTCAACGCCCGCCTCCTTGGCCCGGACCAGCCACTCCTTGATCGGCAGGCCGGTACGCGAGGCTCCGTTGACCACCTCCATGGGGGAGAATGCGTGTACGTGAAGATCCGGGCTGCGCCGCTTGACTTCGGACGCGATTTCGAAATATGCTGTTCCTGGCAGGTCGGGATGGATGCCTCCCTGCATGCACACCTCGGTAGCACCCGCATCCCAGGCCTCGGCGGCGCGGTCACCGATCTGCTGCAGCGACAGGGTGTACGCGTCGGCATCGGTCCGGCGCTGCGCGAACGCGCAGAACCGGCAGCCGGTGTAGCAGACGTTGGTGAAGTTGATGTTGCGGGTGACGACGTAGGTGACGTCGTCGCCCATGACCTCGCGGCGCAGGCCGTCGGCCAGGGCGGCCAGGGCCTCGAGGTCGGGTCCGTCCGCGGACAGCAGGGCGAGGGCCTGGTCGTCGGTGAGGGCAGCCGGGTCGCGCTCGGCCTGGCGCAGGGCAGCGGCGACCTCGCCCGCGGCTAGTACGGCTGGGGCGCCCGGGACGGCGGCTCGCGGAGAGCGGCCGGCGGCAGGCAGGCCGGTTCGTTGGGCAATCTCATCCCAGTCGCCGTAGACCTCAGCGAAGTCATCACGCCGGTCATGGGTGCGGCCGGTGGTATCGATGGTGACGTGCAGGTCGGTGCGGCCGGCCTGGGCCCACTGCCCCAGGCCGCCGTCGGGTTCCTGCCACGGCAGGCCGTGCGGCCTGGCGCCGTCGGCGGCCAGCCCGGTGTCCGGGTCGGCCAGCGCGCGCACGTGCGCGGCCAGCCGGGGGTCCAGCCAGGGCTCGCGGATGTAGGGCGGGTAGATGGTGAGGCGCTCGCGCAGGGTGAAACCCGCCCCGGCGGTGTGAGCCGCGAGCTCGTCAATGTCCGGCCAGGGGCGTTCGGGATTGACGTGATCGGGGGTCAGCGGGGAGACGCCGCCCCAGTCGTCGATCCCGGCCCGCAGGATGAGGTCGTACTGGGCGCCGACCAGGTTTGGCGGCGCCTGGATCCGGGCCTTGGCGCCGAGGATGAGCCGGGTCACCGCGATCGTCGCGGCCAGGTCATCGAGCTCGGCGTCGGGCACGTCCCGCATCTTGGTGTCCGGCTTGGCCCGGAAGTTCTGCACGATGACTTCCTGGATGCCCTGGTATTCACGGGCGATCTTCCTGATCGCGAAGATCGAGTCGGCGCGTTCGGCCCGGGTCTCGCCGATGCCGATGAGGAGGCCGGTGGTGAACGGGACGTTGCTGCGGCCCGCGTCCTCCAGCACCCGCAGCCGCAGGGCGGGATCCTTGTCGGGACTGCCGAAGTGGGGGCCGCCCTTTTCGGTGAACAGCCGGCTGGCGGTCGTCTCCAGCATCATGCCCATGGACGGCGCCACCGGCTTGAGGCGCTGGAAATCCTGCCAGCTCAGCACGCCCGGGTTCAGGTGCGGTAGCAGGCCGGTCTCCTCCAGCACGCGGATCGCCATGGCCCGGACGTAGGACAGCGTGTCGTCGTAGCCGTGGGCGTCGAGCCACTGTTTCGCCTGGGGCCATCGTTGCTCTGGCTTGTCACCCAGGGTGAACAGGGCCTCCTTACAGCCCATTTCCGCGCCCTGGCGGGCGATGGCGAGCACCTCGTCCGGTTCGAGGTAGAGGCTCTGCAGGCGGTGCGGGACGGTGGCGAACGTGCAGTAGCCGCAGCGGTCCAGGCACAGCCGCGTCAGCGGGATGAAGACCTTGCGCGAGTAGGTGATGACGCCTGGGCGGTTCGCGGCGGTGAGGCCGGCGTCACGGGTCCGGCTCGCGTAGCTCAGCAGTGTCTGCAGGTCCTCGCCGCGAGCGTGGAGCAGGATCGTCGCCTCGTCGCGGTCGAGCGCCTTGCCGTCCCTGGCCCGTGCCAGCGTCCGGCGCATCGCGGACGCGGTGACGCCGTCCGCCGCGCTGCCTGCCTTATCCTCGCCCGTCGCACTGGTCCCCTGGCCCCCGGGAATCTCGCTGATCCCGCCGACTTCTCTGCCCTCCTCCGGCTCGGTGACTTCGCCAGTATCAGAGTCGCCGCGGAAAACACTCATCCTCGAACTTTACGCGAGATGTTGGACTCGCCCCTGGACGGGGCTAGGAGCGAACGACGGGGGCTCTGGGAGCGGCGAACTAGAGCTAGAAGGCGCGGTAGTCGCGGACGGACATGCGGGGCCCGCGGCGCGGGGGGTGGCTGCCGCCGAGCTCGATGAGGCGAGTCACCCGGTACCGGTGCCCGGCGTAGGGGGCGAGCAGCTCGAGCATGCCGGCGTCGTCGGTAATCCGCCCGGCCAGCGTCCAGCCGACCGCCTTGGGGAGGTTATAGTCGCCCACCGAGACGGCGTCCGGGTCACCCGCGGCCCGCTGCCTGATCTCGGCGGATGTCCACGGCCCGATGCCGGGCAGGGACCGCAGGCGCTGATCAGCCGCAACCGGGTCCAGCTCCAGAAGCGGCTCCAGCCGGGCGGCCACCTCGGCGGCGGCGATGATCGTCCGGGCCCGGACGCCCTCCACTCCGGCGCGGTGCCAGTCCCAGGAAGGAATGCGCGCCCACGCCCGGGGAGGGGGAAACACCCGCATCCCCTCCGGAGCGGGTCCTGGCGCCGGCTCGCCGAACCTGCGCAGCAGGTACCGCCAGGCCCGATGGGCTTCGCGGCCGACCACCTTCTGCTCGAGGACCGCGGGCACCAGCGCCTCGAACAGCCGGCCGCTGCGGCCCACCCGCAGGTCCCCGTGACGGTGCACGAGCTCGGCGACCACCGGATCCTTGGCGGTGAATCCGGCGGCGTCGTCGTAGCCGCCGAGCTGGGCGGGCAGCTGCCCGAGCAGCCAGCCCGCACCCGGGCCCCAGGCCTGCCCGGTCACCAGCGGGCCCGGCGCGGCGCCCGCCTGACGCGAGGTGACGCGCAGCGTAGCGGGGCCCTCGGGGGTCAGGGACGTGCGCCAGACCGCGCCGGCCGCGTCCACCTGGTAGGCGGGATCACCACCGCCACGGCGGTGCACCGACAGCGTGCGGCCGACGTTGACGGCGAACGGCGGCCGCCACTCGCGGCCCAGCCCCGTCTCCAGGGCTGCGCTCGCCGTCACGGCCGTCACGCGTCGGAGGAGAAACGGACAGAGGTCGGCTCGAGCCGGACGCCGGGCCACACCCGGATGCCGCGGGCCAGTTCGTTGCCGGCCCCGATGAACGCGCCGTCGCCGATCACCGCGTCGTCGAGCACCGCGCCCGGGGCCACCACCACGCCGCGGCCCAGGATCGAATCGCGCACCACCGCGCCCTCGCCGACGGCGGCGCCGTCGAATAGCACGCTGCCGAAGACGGTCGCCCCGGCGCCGATCGAGGCGCCCGCACCGACGACGGTCCCGCCGGACACCGACGCGCCCGCGGACACCGACGCGCCCGGGAGCGCGAGCGAAGGCCCGGCGGGGCCCGGCACGGCCGGGGAGGGCAGCCGCCCAAGCACCAGGTCACACGAGCCGCGCACGAACGTCTGCGGCGTCCCGACGTCCAGCCAGTAAGCCGACTCGTGGTAGCCCATCACGAGTTCCCCGGCCTCGATCAGTCCCGGGAACGTCTCCCGTTCGACCGACACCCGGCGGCCGGCCGGGATCTGGCCGATGACCTCGCGCCGGAACACGTAGCAGCCCGCGTTGATCCGGTTGGTCACCGGATCCGGCGTCTTCTCCAGGAACGCGGTCACCCGCCCGGAAGCGTCGGCAGGCACGACGCCGAACCGGGACGGGTCCGCGACCTCCACCAGGTGCAGGGTCACCGCGGCGTCGTGCTTGACGTGCAGGTCGACCTGCGCCCTCAGGTCATGCCCGGACAAGATGTCGGAGTTGAGGACCACGACCGGATCGGACGCCCCGGTGCCGTGCAGCGAATCAGCGGCATTGCGGATCCCGCCGGCGGTGTCGAGCGGCACGTCCTCGGTGACGTAGTCGATGGACAGCCCGAACGCCGAGCCGTCACCCAGGGCCGCGGCGAACATGTCCGCCTTGTAGCAGGTCGCCAGCACCACGTGGGTGACGCCGCCGGTCGCCGCCCGGGCCAGCAGGTGGGCCAGGAACGGGACGCCCGCCGTGGGCAGCAGCGGTTTCGGCGCGGACAGGGTCAGCGGCCGCAGCCGGGTCCCCTGCCCCCCGACCAGGACGATCGCCTCAAGCGGTTCACGCGGCATGAGAAGTGAGGCTACACGGCGCTTGCGTCAGCCGCGGTCTGTTCCGCGGCGCGCCGGTAGCTCGCCAGGTGCGCTTCGGCCGATGCGGCCCAGGTGAACTCCTGCGACCTGTCGTAACCGGCCGCGGCGAGCGCTTCTCGCCTGGGGGCGTCATCGAGCAGCGCGCGCAGCGCGTCGCGGATCGCGTCGGCGTCGGGTTCGGTGTAGGCCACGGCCTCGCCGCCGACCTCCGGCAGCGAGGTGCAATGAGTCGTCAGCACCGGGGCCCCGCACGCCATCGCCTCCAGCACCGGCAGCCCGAACCCTTCGCCGCGGCTCGGGAACGCCACCACCGTCGCCCCGCCCAGGAAGCCGGGCAAGTCGGAAAAGCGCAGGTAACCGGGGCGGATCAGGCGCAGGTGCGGCGGCACCATCGCGACGGCGGCATCCACTTCCTCGCTCCAGCCGCCGCCGCCGCCCAGGACGAGCGCGGGCGGGTCGTCGCTGTCCGCCACGGCTGCCGCCCAGCCGGTGATCAGCGAGGCGACGTTCTTGCGCGGCTCGAGCATGCCGAGGAACGCCACGTACGGCTTGCCGTGCAGGCCGAGCCGGTTCGACACCTGCGTGACCTGCTGGGGGTCGGGCCGGTGAAACAGCCGGTGGTCCACGCCGTGGTAGGCGACGTCGATCTTGGTCGGGTCGGCGTCCAGGACGCGCACCAGCTCGTCCCTGGTCGCCTTGGATGGCACGATGAGGCGGGCGGCGCGGCGCGCGGCCGTCCGGATCGCCGACTTGAAGAACATCGCGCCGACCGGGCTGTACAGCTCGGGCTCGGTGAAGAAGGTGACGTCATGGACGGTCACCACGGTGGGCCGGCCCGGCCGCAGCGGCATGGAGTAAAACGGCACGTGGATGACGTCCGCATCCACTTGCTGAGCCACGACCGGCAGGCCGCTCTGCTCCCAGGCCAGCCGGGCGGACCGGTGCGAGAGCGCCGTCGGGCCGGTGACCACGTGCGCCTTCGGGGCGAGCCGCCCGTAGCGTTCCTCATCGGCCCGCTGGCAGACCACGGCCAAGTCCGCGCTCGCAACATCGAGCGCGCCGATCAGCCCGTCAACGTACCGGCCGAGCGCCCCCCGGTCGGCTGGCACGTCAGTCGCATCAACTAGTACGCGAGGTGCCACGACCGCACTTGCTCCTTCCCTGGGCCACCCGGGCAGGCCTGCAACGCAGAGCTCGCGTCAACCGCACGGCCCCGGCACGCCTTCGTTGGATGTCCCGTCAATAATGAAGCCTACGCCCTGCGCCGAGTCACCGACGAGCACTTCCCCCCGACCTGGCCACAGGGCCCAGCCAGCGCGGCTTGGGTCCGGGCCTCGCGGAACCGGCACACGGGCACCTGGTGACCCGCGAAGGTCACTGCGTCCGCCGCGTGCACGAAAGAAAATCTACCGGCCGAACGGTCCTGGGCGCGTGCTGCGGCCCCCCCGCGGCGCCGGCCCGGCCGGCGCTTGGCTCGCGGCTCAGCACGACGGGACGGCCTGACTGTTACCCGCTTTGAGGTCGTCCAGGTAGGTCACGGCCTGGCTCAGCGTGCTCACCTTCACCAGGCGCAGGCCCCCGGGCACGGCACCCTTGGTATCCGCGCAGTTCGCGGCCGGGGTCAGGAAGACGGTCGCGCCCGCGTTGCGCGCGCCCACCATCTTCTGCTGGATGCCGCCGATGGGATCGACCTTCCCGCTGGCCTCGATCTCCCCGGTCCCGGCGATGAACTTGCCGCCGGTCAGGTTCAGCGGGGTCAGCTTGTCGATGATGCCGAGGGCGAACATCATGCCCGCGCTCGGGCCGCCGATGTCGCCCACGCTGAACGTCACGCTGAACGGGAACTTGTACTGCTCCTGGATCTCCACGCCCATCACCGGATGCCCGCCAGATTCCCTGGTCCCGACCGCGACCTGCTCGGTCGTGCCCTTCCGGTCGATAGTCACGGTCAGCGTGCTGCCCGCCGGGTGCGCGGCTATCAGCGCGGTCAGGCGGGACGGCCCGGTCACCGGCTGGCCGTCCACGGCCGTGATCACGTCGCCGGGCTCGAGCACGCCGTGAGCGGGAAAGCCGGCTTCGGACTGCACGACGACAACCTGGGTGGCGTAGGGAATATGCAGCTCGGTCAGGGCCGCGGCGGTAGCGGTCTGCTGCGAGCCGGTCATCTGCTGGGTGTCCTGCTGCTGGCTCTGCTGCTGGGTCTGGCCGGGCGCGAAGAGCTCCGATTCAGGCACGACCGCCTCGTCCGGGTTCAGCCAGGCCGCCAGCGCGGTGAAGATGTTGAGTCTGGTGCCCGGTCCGCCCTCGTAGCTCACCGTCACCATGTTCAGGTGCCCGCGCGTGGGGTAGGACGCGCGCCCGGAGATCGTGATCAGGGGCTGGCCGGACGAGTCTTTGCCCAGCGTGTTCAGGGTCGGGCCCGGTCCGAGGATGACGTAAGGCACCGGTATGAGCACGCTGACGGCGATCGCCGCGGCCGCGCCGACGGAGGCGATAAGCAGCGTCAGGGAGCGTCGGGGCATGCTGCGAAGACTACGCACGGAACCTGAGCATCAGGTCCAGGGGTTCACGCACTGCCTACCCACTCGCTGCCGCCGTCGGCGAACCGCTGGTGCTTCCAGATGGGCACCGACGCCTTCAGCTCATCGATCAGTGCGCGGCAGGCGTCGAAGGCATCGGCCCGGTGCGGGCAGGACACAGCCACGACCACGGCCAGGTCACCGACGGCGAGGGCACCGACACGGTGCACGGCCGCGACCGCAGTCACCTTGAACTTCTCTGCGATCACCTCGGCGACCCGGATGAGCTCGGTCTCCGCGGACGGGTGCGCGGTGTAGGAAAGCCCGACGACCTGCTGGTCGTGATCGCAGTCGCGGACCGCGCCGGCGAACAGGGCGATGCCGCCGGCGCCGGGATCCGCGACCGCGGCCCGGACCTCGTCCACAGACAGTTCGGACTCGCGCACGGCGATCAGTCGTAGCACGCTCACCGGCTAAGGTTACCCGGTCACCGGATGCTCAGCTTTCACCGCGGTGCCGGCGGCGGGCGCGGCGGACGATGGCGGCGGTGCCGATCACGGCGACCGTGGCCCCCGCCGCGGTGATCGTGGCCTCCTTGCGCGCGATCCGGCGGCCGGCCACGGCGTGCCGGCCCTTGCGCTGATCGAGCAGGACGCGCAGCGCCGCCTCGTTGCCGTACACCGGGCGCCAGCCGGCCTCGCGCAGCGCCGCGCAGTCCACCACCCACGGGTACACGACGTAGCGCAGGTCCATGGCCGGCACCGGGGTCACCCCGACCTGGTGCAGCCGCTGCATGGCCCCGAACGTCAGCCGGGCGGGAAGTTCGATGCTCTTCAGGCCGCTGATCTGCTCGACGTCCTCCTGCTCGAGCCAGCCGTCGCAGCCGACCGCGAAGTTGCCCTCGAGCCCGCTGCCCACCGCGAACTCCAGCGCGGAGGCGAGGTCATCGATATGGCAGAACTGCCAACGGGGGGCGCTCCCCTTGACGGTCAGCAGCCGAGGCGCCTCGAAGTGCCTGGTCACCAGCGTGTCCACGGCATAAGGGTCCTCGCCGACCAGCGCGGCAGGCCGTACCACGGTCACCGCCACGCCTGGGTTGGAGCGCGGCGAGCGGCGGGCCAGCTGCTCGACCTCCAGCAGGTCACCGGCCACGCTGCTGTCCGCGTCCGCGGCCAGCGGAGCCTTCTCGGGCAGCGGCACCTGGTTGTCCGCGCGGGCGCCGTAGACCATGGCGCTTGTCACCAGCAGCACGCGCCCGACCTGGCCCGCGGCGGCGGCGGTGAGCACGGTCTGCGCGCCCCTGACGTTGTAGGCCCGGCGCTGCCTGGAGTCGGAGTCGGGCGTCAGGTCGAAGTCGGCGTGGACGACGACGTCGACGCCTGCCAGCCGGCCCGCCAGCGCCGGGTCGCGCACATCGGCCACCCGCCACGTCACGCCCGCGATGTCGCCGCGCTGGCCGTCAATCGCGATCACCTTCCTGACGTGCCGCGACGCGGCTAGCCGGGCGGTCAGGGCAGGCCCGATGCCGGTAGCGGCCCCCGTAACGGCCACGACGGGCATAGGCTGTCGGTACCGATCGCTGCGCTCCTGGCGAACCGGCCGCCGGGCGTTTGTCACAGTGTGCTTCTCCCGAGATAACGTGACTATCATGACCCTTCCATCCTGCCTCAGAGCCAACGATGGCTGACCGTCAGTTCGGCTTCGGTCTGCCCGAAGATCAGGGCGGCCAGGGATCCGGCTCGGGCGGGAACCCGGGCTCGGGCGGCCCGCCGGGCTCCGGCCCCGGCCAGCCCGGCGGCGGCGGACCAGGCGACGGCCCGTTCGGGGCCATGGGACCGTTCGGCGCGATGGGCGATCCCCAGCAGTTCGCCGACGCGCTGCGGCAGTTCGCCGACATGCTGTCCTGGCGCGGCGGCGCGGTCAACTGGGATCTGGCCAAGAACGTGGCCCGGCACGCGATCGTGGCGGCCGGCGACCCGAGCGTCCTGGACGCGCAGCGCCGGGAGATCACCGAGGCGGTCCGGCTGGCCGATCTGTGGCTGGACGAAGCCGCCTCGTTCCCTTCCGGCGTGCGGAAGGTCGAGGCCTGGAGCCGGTCGGAGTGGCTGGAGGCGACCTTCCCCATCTGGGCGAAACTCTGCGATCCCATCGCGGCCAAGGGCGTCGAGGCCATGAGCGGGATGTTCAACGCCGATCCCGCGCAGCTTGGCGAGGAGGTGCCCGAGGAGCTGCGCCAGGCGCTCGGGGCGTTCGGCGGCGGCGCGGCCGGGCTCGGCGGCCTGGGAGCCATGATGCGCCAGATCGGCGGGGCCATGATCGGCAGCCAGACCGGGACGGCGGTCGGTGAACTCGCCCGCGAGGTGGTCGGCTCCGCCGACATCGGACTGCCGCTCGGCCCGGAAGGGGTGGCCGCCCTGCTGCCCGCGGGCGTGGCGGAGTTCGGGCAGGGGCTCTCCGTCGACGCCGGCGAGGTCCGGCTCTTCCTGGCGCTCCGTGAAGCGGCCCACCAGCGGCTGTTCGCGCACGTGCCCTGGCTGCGCGCATACCTGCTCGCCGCGGTCGAGCAGTACGCCAGCGGCATCACCGTCGACATGGCACGGCTGCAGGAGGCGATGCCGGACGTCGACATCACCAACCCCGAGGCGCTGCAGGCCGCGCTGTCCGGCGAGGGCCTGTTCCGGCCGGAAGACACGCCCGCGCAGAAGGCCGCGCTGACCCGGCTGGAGACCGCGCTGGCGCTGGTCGAAGGCTGGGTAGCCACGGTCGTCAGCGCGGCGGCGCGAGAGCGCCTCACGCATGCCGACGCCCTGGCCGAGGCGATCAGGCGCCGCCGGGCCACCGGCGGACCCGCCGAGCGGACCTTCGCCACCCTGGTCGGGCTGGAGCTGCGTCCGCGCCGGCTGCGCGAGGCGACGGCCATCTGGCAGGGAATCACCGAGGCCAGGGGCATCGACGGACGGGACGCCCTGTGGGCTCATCCGGACCTGCTGCCCGCCGCCGATGACCTGGAGAACCCGGACGCGTTCGTGCACGGCCAGCCCGAACTGGACATTTCCGATCTCGAGGACGACGGCGACAGCACCTGACCGGCGAATATCGCTCCATGACGCCATCCGCCCGCCCATGCGCTGACTTGTAAAAATGCATCATGATTTAGGTCACATGAACTACCGTGGCGGGCCTTCATCTCGATACTCGCAGGCGTGGTCCCGCCGCGCAGCGGCGTCACGACGACTGGCGTGTGCACGAATCTGCGCACGAGGCACCCCGGAACCAGCCGTAAACGCTGAGACGACTCGCCTCGTCAGGGACAAGCCGCATCACGTTATCCCAGGTAAGTCCCGGTTCGGGAAACTGGGAGAGACCTCGATGTGCTGGGGGCGGCACCGTCGCATTCCGAACCGCGGTCACCTCGTCAGCGCGACCGCGGCGTCTGCGGCCGAGGCGAACAACTGCCGGCGCGCCGACTCGGCCGTCATCCACCCACGGTGCTGCCACTCCCGGCCAGCCAGCGAGTCCCCGGCCATCACCACCTCACCGAACGGGATCGAGCGGTAACGGGCGATCGCCATCAGCGCCGACGCTTCCATCTCCACGACCAGACACCCTTCCTCCACCCGGCGCGAGACCCGGGCTCGGGTCTCGCGGTAGATGGCATCCATCGACCAGCTCAGGCCGCGCACCGTCTCCACACCATTGGCGCTGAGCGCGTCTGCCAGGGTCTCAGCCGGACCCGGGTCAGCCGAGATGACCCGGCCGGCCGACAGGTAGTGGAAGGACGTGCCCTCGTCGCGTACAGCGCCGGTCAACACCACCGCGTGCCCCATCACCAGCTCCGGTACCAGCGCCCCCGCCCCGCCGCAGGCGATGACTCCGCGAACCCCGCGGGCAATGACCTGCTCGAGCATCGCGCCGGCCAGCGGCGCTCCGACTCCGGGATGGAACACACCCAGCCGTACGCCCTGATGCTCGATCTCCCACAACGATGCCGGACCCATCTCGCTGTGCAGGCGGCACACTGGCCTCGCATCCGCCCGGCTGGAGAGTTCCCCGACGACGTCCCGGAAGAAGCACGCCACTGCGACCGCCGGCGCGTCGACCGGACGGATCAGCCGACTCGGCTCGATGACCCCCTCGCCGGTCAGGTCCTCACCCTCCAGCAGCGGCAATCGCTGGCGATCAGCCGACCCAGACAACCTCTGCACCTCCCGCACGCGCATGCTACCGGCACGCCGACGGCGCCGATAGGCCCTGTCATGACCGCTGACCTGTCTCCTACTAGGGTTCGTCGAGGTAGCCACGTCAGCGATCTAGGAGTGCGCTGAATCGGGTCGTTTCGTCATGGGTTCTCGCCAGGCCGTTCCCGCGGTCCGGGCGGCTGACTGCCCGGCCGGGCGCCCGATGAGGGCATCGCCGTTGGTGACCTGATGCGCATTACCGGAATGACCCGGCCGACCATTTGCCGGCATCTGCGCGAAACGGCGGTAATGCAATCCGCTGCCGTACTTCGGACATTTGGCGATACCCGACATCAGGTGCGCCGGGGCGCGGACCACATGCTTCCTGCGGGACGGATCAGCGAACAGCTTCACCAGCCGCTCATGAGTATCCACATCGATGATCGCCGGCCATTGAGTAGCGGGGTATTTCTTGCCCTGCCATTCCCGCAATCCCGCGATCCGCGCCGAGGTCAGCGTGCCTATCAGCGTAGTGGGCCACCATTGCTCAGCGCGTACTGGCTTGATCCCCCGCCGTGTCCAGTCCCGCAGGATAGACGCCACGGTTTCGCCTTCCTCCAGCACACGCCGCGCCGCTTCACGTATCGCGTCCGCCGCTACCGGGTTGATGTCCGCCCGCACGATGATCCGCTTCTTGTGATTCGGCTCATGGGGATTGGCGTGACCGCGCTTTCCCGCCGGGCCCGCAGCGTCTCCATCCCGCCGTAGCAGGCACCCTCAGCCGTCGACAGGTCCAGATCCCCGCCGGCATAGGCCCGCGAAAGACGCCTTCCGCGCGGACCCAGCCGGGCTTGGCCAGCCCGGATGGCCAGTTCACGCGCCTTGCGCTGAGCGGACTAATTCCGGCGAAAAGGTATGCCTGAGCGGGCCCGGGCTGCATGATGGGAAGCCGCACAGGGCAGGAGCAGGGCATGGACCAACCAGAGCCTACAGACGTGGTGGTTATCGGCATGGGCCCGGGTGGCGAGTACGCGGCCGGGACGCTGGCCGAGGCCGGGCTACACGTGACCGGCGTCGAATCCCGCCTGGTCGGCGGGGAATGCCCGTATTACGGCTGCATACCTACCAAGATGATGATCCGGGCCGCCAACCTGATCGCGGAAACCAGGCGGGTGCCAGGCTTGGCCGGCACGTCGGCCGTCGATCCCGACTGGTCGCCGGTCGCGCTGCGCATCAGGGAAGAGGCCACCGACTACTGGAACGACAAGGTGGCGGCCGACCGGTTCATCGGCAAGGGCGGCCACCTGGTCCGCGGCCGCGGCAAGATCACCGGTCCCGGCGAGGTGACCGTCAGCACCGGTGAAGGTACCCGGGTCTTCGGAGCCCGCAAGGGCATCGTGATCAACTGCGGGACCGATCCCGTGGTCCCGCCCATCGACGGCCTGACCGGCACTCCCTACTGGACCAACCGGGAGATAGTCCAGGCCGAGCAGGTGCCGGAGTCGCTGATCGTGCTGGGCGGCGGAGCTATCGGCGCTGAGCTAACCCAGGTATTCGCCCGCTTCGGCGCCGCCGTCACCGTGGTCGAGGCGCTGCCGCGGCTGGTGTCGTTCGAGGAGCCCGAGGCCAGTGAGCTGATCGAGCGGATCTTCACCGCCGAGGGCATCAGGGTGTGCACCAGTGCCCCGGCCGAGCGGGTCAGCCACAACGGCGCGCACTTCACGGTTCACCTGGGCGATAGCGTCCTCACCGCCGAGCGGCTGCTGATCGCGACCGGGCGCCGGGTGGACCTGGCCGCGCTCGGCGTCGCCGCGGCCGGCCTGGACGAGAAGGCACGGACCATACCGACCGACGGGTGGATGCGCGCCGCGGACGGCGTGTGGGCCATCGGCGACGTGACCGGGAAGGGCGCCTTCACGCACATGTCCATGTACCAGGCGGACATCGCGGTCCGGGACATCCTGGGCCAGGGCGGCGAACCCGCCGACTACCGGGCGGTGCCCAGGGTCACCTTCACCGACCCGGAGATCGGCAGCGTGGGCCTGACCGAGGAACAAGCCAGGGCGGCGGGCCTGCGCGTGCGCACAGGTATCACCCAGGTGCCTTACTCAGCGAGGGGCTGGATACACAAGGCGGGCAACGACGGCTTCATCAAGGTCATCGAGGATGCCGAACGGTCCGTGCTGGTAGGCGCGAGCTCGGCGGGCCCTTACGGCGGTGAGGTCCTCGGCGCGCTGCAGGTCGCGGTCCGGGCCGAGGTCCCGCTGGCCACCTTGCGCAATATGCCGTACGCCTACCCGACGTTCCACCGGGCGATCGAGGACGCGCTGAAGAGACTCGGGTCGTCATGACACACCGCCCGGCCGTGGTCGCCTTCGACGTGATCGAGACGCTGATGTCACTGGAGCCGCTGCGCGAGCGGTTCACTGAGATCGGCCAGCCACCGTACCTGCTCGAAGCCTGGTACACCCGGACGCTGCGCGACGGCATGGCGCTGTCCGCGACCGGGGACTACGCGACGTTCACCGACGTCGCCGAGGCCTCGCTGCGCGGGCTCACCGGCTACTCGATCAGCGATGAGCAGGTAGCGCAGATCATGGCGGGATTCAGCGAGCTGCCGGCCTTCCCCGACGCGCTGCCCGCGATCACGCAGCTGACCGACGCCGGCGTGCGGGTGGCCTGCCTGACGAACGGGTCCGCGTACCTCACCTCGTCATTCGTCAACCGCTCGGGGCTCGGCGCACTGGTAGACCGGGTCATCACGGTAGGCGAGGTCTACCGGTGGAAGCCGGCCGTGGTGGTGTACCTGTACGCCGCGGAAATCCTCGGCGTACCGCCGGACCGGATGGCCATGGTCGCCGCGCACGACTGGGACTGCCATGGCGCCAAGCGGGCGGGCCTGGTCACCGGCTGGGTCAGCCGCAAGTCCGGTGGCTTCGGTGCGCCCTTCGCCCCTCCCGACGTGGTGGGCGAAGACCTGACCGAGGTGGCCGGCAAGCTGCTCGCGCTGGAGCCCTGAGCCCGCGATGATCCCGGCGGGCTTGCGTCGTCTGCATTGCGGAACCCGTCGAGGAGGAGACATGACCGAGCTAGGCAAGATCACCGGCGTGCGCACGGTAGGAGTGCCCGTCGCGGACCAGGAGCGGGCGATTGACTTCTACGTAGCCACTCTCGGCTTCGAAAAGCGCCTCGACGTCGACATGGGCGGCGGCCGGCGCTGGATCGAGGTGGCGCCGACCGGGGCGGCCACCTCGATCGCGCTGGTCCGCTCGCACGAGGGCCTGCCCGCCGGCGTCGAGACTGGCATCAGGTTCGTGGCCCCGGACGCTGACGCGGTGTACGCGGGCATGCGGGCCGCCGGGGTCGACGCGGACGAGGTGCTGCGCTGGGACGGCGTTCCCCCGATGTTCGCCTTCCGCGACGTGGACGGCAACGGCATGGAGATCATCGAGCAGCGCTAGCTTCGCCGGCCTCCATGGCACGGGGACCTTCGTCAGCTTTGGTTGCTGTAACGGCGTGGACCGGTTATAGCTCTCGCGCTCTCTTCGACTCCAGTTTCCGGAGCTTGCTCTCGAGCTTCTGGCGTTTGATCTCGTCCTTCGGCGGCTTCCGCTGGACGTCGACGGCGCCCCAGAAGGCAAGTCCGCTGATGAGGATCTTCGGCGCCCCGGGCTGTCCGGTGCCGGTGGGGCCGTGCTCGAAGGCGCCCATCAGCCCGACGCCGGTAACATGTACCTCGGCGTCATCGGGCACGATTATCGCAATGCCGGCCATGATCGCGGTTGCGTGGATCCGCACCACGCGCTCCGCGAACCGTGCCTCCCGCAGGTCAAGCTCGCCACCGGCCATGATGGCCACGGCGGTGAAATCCGCCGGCACAACCCAGGCGCCCTTGCGCGAGAAGCCGCCCATGATGGCGATGGCAGCGCTGGACGTCGGCTCGCCGCCGAACCGGTCCACCGCGGCGCTATCAGCCGAAGTTACCGCGGGAGCGGGGGGCGGCACTGGTCCCGTATGCGGCAGGTCCTGGATGATCGGCTCGAGGTCGGTGTAGGTCTTGGCCGCATACACGGCGTTCAGCCGCTCATCGAACTCGTCTGGGTTCAGCCGGCCCTCCCCGGCCGCATCGCGCAGTATCTCCGCCGCGTGCTCGCGATCTTGATCCGAGGCGCGGAGGCTCTGGCGGTCCGAGCCCGCCGAGGGACCTGTCATAGCCAGAGCTTAGGCGCGCACCGCGGCCCAGGTACAGATGGGGTCAGCCGCCAGGCGCGGCGCGCCGGGGTGAGGTAGCCGCGTGGCGCGTCTATGGGGCCGGGGCTTCCTGGTGGTCCGCTGTTGCCGTCGGCGAGAGATCAGAGCTGGATCGTCGCCTCGATGGTGAGCCGACGGGCAGCTCGGCGTTGGCAGGCTTGCTGTCTGCCGCTATCACGACTAAAAGCGACGATGGACCTTGGTGGGCGAGCCGGGACACGGGCGAGAAACCGCAGACAAAGCGCTGGCCGTCGAGCGCAACACGCCCTATAGGCGCTATACGTCAAACTTGGATATGTGACCGAGTTGCCGATCGACGACGCTGCTGCACTGAGCAGTGCGGCGCACGACGCGGCCGGGCGTGGCCAGGTTATTTACCTCACCGGCCCGGATGGACGCCGCATCGCCGCCATCGTCCCCGCCAACGTGGCGGCAGCCGGGGCTGCCGCCATCGAAGCCCTTGAGGACGCCGCCGACCTCGCGGTCGCAGAGGTAGCCCTGGCCGCATGGGAAGCTGATGGTCGGCGCATCTGCAGCCTCGACGAGATCGATGCCGAGCTGGGTGAGAACTAGCCGGAAACGTGGCGTTTCATCCGCCACGTTGCGCGGGCCTGCCTGCGGGACGGCGAGCCACGCCGTGCCGGTCAAGCACGGCGGCGACGCGGCGCTGGCTGATGCCGAACCTGACCGCGCTTTCGTACAGGCTCAGCCGCTGGTCACGATAGGCGGCGACCACGGCCGCCTCATCGACTCCGTCCCCCGGCCGGCGCGGGGCGATCCCGTGGGCCGACAGCAACTTCACGATCGTCGTCCTGGACACCCCGAACGTCTGAGCGCACTGGCTGACCGTCATTGACTTATCGCGGTAGGCGGCGGCCACCGCTTCCGGCCGCAGCCGCACCGGCCGCCCCGCAGCCGCGGCGAGCATGGTCGCCAGGATCGCCGGATCCTGCGCGGCCACCAGCGGCGCCTCGGCCTCGCCCGTGGCATCGGCCTGGGCGTCGGGCTTGGCTTCGGCCAGATAGCAGGCGACGCCGCGGATTTCCTTCCGCCTGAACCGGTAGCCGGGGTACGCGTCCCGCAGCGTCGCAAGCTCGGCTGGCTCACCGCTCACGCCGGGCCTTGGGCCGGGGTGGCGATACCACGCAGCACGGCGATCACCATGCCCGCGGCCCGCCGGGCCCCGGCCTCATCAGTGATGTCGACCCAGCCCTCCCAGCTGAGCTGGCAGCCGTTACCGCTGCCGTCACGGTCCACCGTGACCGGGCCGAACTGGCGGGCCTGCGGGAGAACCGCCTCGAGCTCTTGTGACCCATCGTGGTAATCGACGGCGGTGACCTCCAGGCCGCACCGCACCAGCTCCGCCGCCACCGCCCGCAGCCGCTCGCCGACCGCGAACTCGTCCGGTTCCAGCCGCCGCGCCAGGTCGTCCAGCTGCGCCCTGGCGTCCGCCGGGACGGCCTTGAGCAGCGTCTTGTACACCTTCTGCGCCATTAAACAATGCCTCCGTAACGTTGCGGACCAGCTGGGACCTGCGCACGGCCACCTACTTTGACCCACCTGGAGACCGGAGGACATAGCCAGCGCCTCTACACAAGCTGACACCGCTGGGGACACTTCCGGACACCGCCCGAGCTTTAACGTTGCCGTTTCGGCAATTTTATTTGTCAATCCACCTGGACGACCAGATAGTGAGAGTAAGGCGGCCGGGTGGCCGGTCGAAGCTGACGGAGGAGGGGCCGGCAACGTCGCCGACGTCATGGCGCAGGTCATCGGCACGGCCGCCGCCGGGGTCAGCACCGGCGCGGCTATCAACGCCGACCTCATCGCCGAGGACACCCGGGACGCCGTGGCCGCTCGGCGTGCCGCGGCTCAGACGCGGGCCAGTACACCGTCGAGCGGGCGGGGCACCCGGGTCAGGTCGAGCGCCTGAGCCAGCACCTGGCCGTAGTGGACCTTCCGGCCCGACCGGGTGCCCATGAAGCGCCGAAGCTGCTGTTCGCGGGGCCGGTTCCGCTGCGCGGGCTGCCTGGTAAAGGTGGTGAACGGCCCGAGCTCGCCCTGCGCTTCGATCAGCTGCTCGGTGACGGTGACACCGAGTGAGCGGATTAGTTCGTCCTCCAGGTCGGCTACGCACACGAAGAACCCGAGTTGTTCGGTATCGCCGCGGCTCAGGCCAGAACCAAGCCCGGCCCGTTCCAGGCTGCGCCGGAAAGCCTGCTCCTCCCTCTCGTCGCACAGGCCCGCCAGCCTGACGCCGAACCCCCGCGGGCCGAACAGGTCCAGGAAGTGCCCGATGTTGGTCGCCCCGCCCATCGGCACCACGAAAATACCCGCCGCGTCCAGGTCACGCCCGCGGCGGGCGGCCAGTGTCCGCAGCGCGGCCTGATCGCTCATGCCCTCGACGAGCACGACCGAGCACGCGCCCGCCCTGACGTCCTGGGCGCAAGCCGCCGCGGCCACCAGCGCGGCACTACTGCCGCCCGCCGCTTCGGTCACCGCGGCGAGCCAGGCCAGCGACTGATCGTCCACCTTCCCTAGTCTGGCCTGAGCCGGAACGGGGAGAAACCTGTCATGCAACACAGCACCGATCGCATCCGCACCACGCACGTCGGCAGCCTGCCCCGGCCGCCGGCCTTGCTTGACCTGATGAAGGCGGCCGCACAGGGGCGTCAGGTCGATCCCGCGGAACTCGCCGAGACCGAACGGCGGGCCGTCGCGGACGTGGTGGCGCGACAACGTTCGGCCGGGCTGGACGTGGTCTCCGACGGCGAGCAGACCAAGACCGGGTTCTTCGCCTACATCGGGGAGCGGCTGAGCGGCTTCGAGCCACGGCCGGGCCGCGATCCGCTGGCAGCGTTCCGAGCCGAGATCGACAGTTTCCCCGAGTACTACGAGCAGTACCTCAAGGGCGCGATGACCGGCGGGATGGCCGCCCCGGCCACGCCCCTCGCCTGTACCGGGCCGGTATCGTACACCGGGCACGAACGCCTGCGCCGTGATCTGGACCTGCTCCGCGCGGCGGCCGGCGACGCCGAGCCCGACCAGGTCTTCGTCTGCGCGGTGGCGCCCAGCGGGGTGGGCGGCAACGAGTACTACCCCGCTGTGGCCGGCTACCTGGACGCCGTCGCGGACGCGCTGCACGTCGAGTACACGGCCATCATCGACGCGGGCTTCACCCTGCAGATCGATGACCCGTTCCTGACCGACGTGTTCAGCTACGGTCCCGGCTCGGTCCAGGAGAAGCTGGAGACCGCGGGCCGCTACGTCGACGCGATCAACCGCAGCCTGCGCGGCATCCCCCGTGACCGGGTGCGGCTGCACACCTGCTACGGCATCAACGAGGGACCCCGCGTGCACGACGCGCCGCTGGCCGACCTGATCGATACCGTGTTCGCGATCGAGGCCGGGGCCTTCTCCTTCGAGGCCGCCAACCCGCGGCACGAGCACGTCTACCACGTGTTCGAGTCGGTCAAGCCGCCGCAGGATGCGGTGCTGCTGCCCGGCGTCATCAGCCACGCCACGAACATCGTCGAGCATCCCGAGACCATCGCCGACCGCATCGTGCGCTTCGCCGAGCTCGTGGGCCGGGAGAACGTGGTGGCCAGCGCCGACTGCGGCTTCTCGTCTCAGGCCACTTACACCCCGGAGATTCACCCGACGATCGTCTGGGCCAAGTTCGAGGCCCTGGCCGAGGGAGCCCGCCGGGCCACGGCCCGCCTGTGGTGAGGCTCGCCGGACCGTTAGCTCAGGCCGTCGATCGCGCCGCAGTCGTAGCGGCACTGGCCGCCGATGATGGTGGCCAGCACCTGAAGACCGGCGATGCGGCCGGCGCTGACGGCGGTCGGGTCTTCGGACAGGACCACGAGGTCGGCGAGTTTGCCCGGGGAGATCGAGCCCTTGACGTGCTCCTGGCGGCTGGCGTAGGCCGACCCGAACGTATACGCGTACAGGGCCTGCGACGCGGTGATCGCCTCGCCGGCATTGAACGGCGCGCCCGACGCGGTGCGCCGGTTGACCATGTCGTGCAGGCCGAGCAGCGGCGCGCCCGCAACGACCGGCCGGTCGGAGCTGCCGGGCAGGACCATGCCCGCCTCGAGCAGGGATCGCTGCCGGTAGAGCCAGTCGTGCCGTTTCGGGCCGACCGCGGCCAGCATGCCGTCGCCGAGCTCGGAGGCGAAGCGGCCCTGCGGCACGGCGATCACCCCCAGCGCGGCCGCCTGCGCGACCTGCCGGGGCTGGACCAGGGCGAAGTGCTCGATGCGGTGCCGCGGGTCACGCCGCGGATACTGCGCCAGCGCCTGGGCGTACGCCTCCAGCGCTACGTCGATGGCCCGGTCGCCGATGGCGTGCGTGGCGACCTGCCAGCCGGAGCGGTGCGCGGCGATGATCGTGGCCTGCAGTTCCTCCGCGTCGGCCTGCAGATAGCCATGTCCCTCCCCCGGCAGGCGTACTCGTCGTGTACGGCGGCGGTCCGGCCCACCAGGGATCCGTCCGAGAAGATCTTCACCGCGCCGATCCGGAGCCAGTCATCCCCGAACCCGGTGCGGATGCCCAGATCCAGGCCCCGTTCGAGTCCGTCGTCGGGGTGCGCGCCGAGGGCGTGCAAGACCTCGCTGGCGACCATGAGCTCGACCCGGATGTGCAGCCGGCCGGTGTCCCTGGCGGCCTGGTAAGCGGCCAGCTCGACCGGGCTGTGACCGATCCAGCCGCCGCCAATGCCGGCTTCGGTGCAGCTGGTGATGCCGTCGGCGAGGTACTGTGCGCCGGCCCGGTCGATGGCATCGGCGAGGAACGCGACCGGGAACGGGTAGACGAGCGTCCCGACCAGCGCCTGGGCCCGCTCCTCGAGCAGCCCACTGGGACGCCCGTCCGGGTAGGTGTCGACCCGGCCGCCCGGGACGTCGGTCGCCGCGGCATCGAGGCCCAGGGCGGCCAGGACCGGGCTGTTCACCACGGCCATGTGCCCCGAGGTGTGGCGCAGCCAGACCAGCCGCCCGGGCGCGGCCCGATCGAGCGCGTCCCGGTCCGGGTGGGCGCCGATCTTGTTCTGGTCGTAGCCGGAGCCCGTCACCCAGTCGCCCGGCGCGGTTGTCTCCGCCCGCCGGGCAACCGCCGCGTACAGCTCGTCGAGGCCGCCGATCGGCGGTGAGCTCAGGTCGATCTCGGCCAGCGACCGGCCGAAACCGATCATGTGGTTATGCGCGTCGCCGAACCCGGGCAGCAGCGTTGCCCCGTGCAGGTCGACCACCTGATCGGCGGTGAGCCCGGCCGCGCTGGTGGCCAGCGCCTCGATCCGTCCGCCGGTCAGGGCCACCGCCGACGCCCGCGGCCGGGCGGGATCCATGGTCAGGACGTTCGCGTTGACCAGCGCTAGGTCAGCCATCGCTCTACAGGCCGGTCAGCAGGGTCGTCACGGGAGTGCTCGCCAGCCGGTAGCGGACGACCCGGCCCTCGCGCTCGGCGATGACGGTCTGGCTGGCGCGCAGGTAGCGCAGCGTCTGGGAGACCGTGGCGTCATTGATCCCCGTGGCCGCGGCGAGGTCCGAGACGCTGATCGGCCCTGCGGCCTTGATACAGGTCAAGAGCGTGAGGCGGGTCGGATCGGCCAGCACGGCGAACTGCCGGGCGCGGTCGGCGATCACCTCGGGGGGGTCGAGCGCGGCGATGGCCATGCAGATCCGCTCACCGTCGATGACGCGGTGACCGGACCGTTCCGCGGGCAGGAGATGCACCGCACCAGGATTCCACAACCAGCAGCCCCTGACGTAACCAACGCCCCAGAGGAAGGGAAGGGGCTGTCGGCGGCCGTGGCGGGACGGCCACCCACGGCGCTGGCCCCGCGGCGTCGCAGGGCCGGGCGCAGGCACCGAGGCTCGTTCGGGAAAAAATGGGGTTTTCCTCCGCGCCGATGGGGGGTTTGCCCCATTGCCGCGGATCAGGCGGCCCGGATACGCTGCCGGTAGTGGCAGCGCACCACCTGCCCGCTTCCGAGCCAGCGACCGGCCCGCGCCGTCGATGGCCGCGAGGACAAGGGTCTTCGACTCGTGGGCATCTTTCCGTCATGCCATTCACCGTGGCGGGCAGACGCGGGCCGACCCGCCAGGAAGAAAATGATCATGACTCAGGACAAGGCGCGGAAGACGGCTATCCGTCAGCGCATGGCCGAGACCGGCGAACCTTACTGCGAGGCCAGGCGCGAGGCCGGGCGCGACGGCGAATCCGCGGCAGATCCCGAAGGGCCAGGCCCGCAGGACCCGGGACAGCGGCTGGAACGGGCCAGAGCGGCGGCCGAGCAGGCGCAGGAACTGGCCGATCAGGCCCAGGAGCGGTTCGTGCAGGCCGAGGAGGCGGCCATGATGGCGCACGACGCGGCCGACATGGCCGCCGAGGCGGCCAGCCTGACTCGTGGCTGGGCGGACCCGCGCGATCAGGAGCAGGTGCGGCGGCGAGCGGAGCAGGCCCGGGCCGCGGCGCACGAGGCCCAGCACCGGGCCGAGCTGGCTGAGCTGCAGGCCGACCAGGCCCAGGAAGCCGCCGACCTGGCACAGGAATTCGCCGACGAGGCGGAGGAACTGGCCTGTGCGGCTGAGAACGGGGAGTTCGAGGACGAGGAGTTCGAGGACGAGGAGTTCGGCCGGGTTTACCGGGGACACCGGACCCGCGGACATCCGGGCGGCCCCGGCCCGGTTCCGCCGCTTCCTCCGCTTCCGCCGTCTCCGCCAGGCCCGCCGGGTCATTCGCAGAACCGGGTGGAGCAGATCTTGTGGCGGTTCGATCAGTTCCGGGAGCGAGCGGAGGAGATCGTGAGCCGGGCCGAGCGGATCCTGAACCTGGGCCGCGAGGAGTCCCAGCCGGGCTCCCGCGACCCGGACTGACGCCCCGGCTCACTCCGGTGGCAACCGCCGGGAGCTTTCCCGCCCGACCAGCTTGGCCCGCAGCACGACAGGGCGGGGCGGGAACTGCTCGCCGCACACCCGGCGGAGCAGCAGGCTGGCCGATCTCGTAGGTGGGCTGGGTCACCGCGGTCAGCGGGGGCTGACCCGGTGACCCAGCTCGCGTGGCCGAAGCCGCCGACGGCGATGTCGCTGGGGATGAACAGGCACCAGGGCGGGGACCGGCGTCCGGGTCAGGTGAGCTCGTCGAGGTACTGGGGGAGCATCCGGCGCCAGGTGGACCATTCGTGCGGCCAGGCCCGCCCCCAGTTGTCGACCCGGTTGGGGATCGCCTTGGCGCCCAGGCAGGCCGCCAGCTGCCAGGAGCTGCCGATGTCCTCCCAGTCGCCTTCGCCGGAGGCGAGTATGACCTGCCGCTGCCTGAGCCGGTCAAGCTGCGGTCCCTCCAGGCCGGGCACGAACTGCAGCGGCGCGGCGAAGTACAGGTCCTGGCTCCAGGCCTCGTCGTAGAACCGCTCGATCCGGTAGCTGCCGCTCATCCCGATGGCCGCGCCGAACACGCCGGGATACCGGCACAGGACGGCCACCGCGTTGAACGCGCCGATCGAGGCGCCGGCCGTGATGACGTCGAGGCCCTGGCCGCCGAGATCGCCGTGGATGGCCGGCAACACCTCCCACCGGACGCATTCGTGGAACTGGCCGAGCAGCCACATGCGGTGCTCGACCGGGTCCTGCCTGGCCATCATGGCCCGGCCGGCCAGGCTGTCGACCGAGTACAGCTTGACCCGGCCCGCGGCGAGCAACGGCCCGCACGCGTCGACCAGCCCGTTGCGCTCGATCTCCTCGGCGTCGCCGCCCGCCGTCGGGAAGACCAGCACCGGCGCGCCGAACGTGCCCCACCGCACCACGGTGATGTCCTGCTGCATGCGATCGGAGAACCAGCGTTCCCTGACCTTCAGGTCGTCACTCATAGATGAACTTCTGCGGACCAGGGAATATCCATGACAGTCCTTCCTGCAGCCGATCGCGCCAGTTCTCCCAGCTGTGCCCGTCGCGGGCCTCGACGTACCGTACGGCCATGCCGGCCGCCTCGAACACCGGCACCATGGACCGGTTCCTGATGATCAGCGGCTCGTAGACGCCGCAGCTGACGAATACCCGGTCGGCGACCCGCTGCGGCGCCGCGCGGTACCGGTTGACGAACCGCACCACCGGCTCGAACGGCGGGCCGCCGCCGTGGTCGCGGCCGATGTCGGTGAACACGAACGAACCGGACTGCAGCAACAGTGACCCGTAGACGTCCGGGTAGCGGGAGGCGGTGGCCAGCGCGGCGACGGCGCCGAAGCTAGCGCCCATCAGGCACCGCCCGGACGGCGTGCCCGCCAGCGGGAACTCAGCCTCAAGCCGCGGCACGAGCTCGGCGGTCAGGTAACGGGCGTGCGCCGCCGAGTTAGCGTATTCGGCCAGCCGGTCGCCTGGGGAGACGAACGCCACGATGGTCTCGGCCACGTCGAGCCGGTGGATGAGGTTGTCGAGCACGATCTTGGCCGCCGCGTACCTGAGGTAGTCGCCGCCGTCGTGGACGATCAGCAGCGGGTAGCGGGCGGTGCGGCGGAACCGGGCCGGCAGGTAGAGCGTTACCGGAGCGTCCCGGCGCAGCGCACGGCTCGCCACCACCATCTCTATCAGCGATCCGGCGCGCGCCTCCGGATCGGGCCTGGTCCACTCGGGCGTGACGTACCCGCGGGCGTAGCAGACCGAGGAGCTACCGACCGGGCTGTGCGCGAGGCGGGGGTTCAGCGGGTCGTTGCCGCGCTCGCGCTGGCCGCCGCGGGTCACCTCGAGCTGATACTCGATCCTGGAGCCCTCGGGCAGCTCGAGGACCGCGTACCACAGGTCGGTGCCGCGCAGGCGGCGCAACGGCAGGTGGTCGGGCAGCCCGAAGATCCGGTGGACGAGGAACACCTCGTCGGCCTCGCCCCGGTACAGGAACGTGCAGCGGCCGCCCTCGATGATGGGCACCTCGTGCCGCGCCAGGAAGCGGTCCACAGCGGCCTGGTCGAGCGGCCTGCGGTCCCGGAGCCTGTTGATGGCGAGTTTCCGGCTGACCAGCGGGCCGCCCACGGTGGTCAGGCTGCCTCCAGGGAAGTGACGTGGCCGTCCTCGGCGAGCATCCGGGTGCCCGCCGGCCAGGCGCCGCCGGGATCGCTGTCACGGCCGGTGTCGAGCCGGGTGCCGCTCTCCAGGAGAATACAGCCGGCCGGCCCGAACCTCCGGGCGAAAACGGCCATCCGGGGCGTGTCGTCGAGTAGCAGCCGGGCCCGGGCATGCGGCAGCAGCACGACGTCGCGCAGCACGCTCAGGCCGGCGCCGTAGACCTCCGGATGACCGGGCCCGTGCGCCGACCGGTCGTGAAAGAGCACGATCCGGTCCGCCAGCGTCATGGCGCCCGCGGACCACGCGATCACCGGCGGGCGCAGGACGGCCGCCACGTTGAACAGGTGCAGGACGTCGGCCAGCACGCCGACGTGCCCGCCCGCCAGGACCAGGGCGGCGCTGTCGGCGATCAGGGCCGCCACGGCCGCGCGGTGGCCACCGATCACCGGCCGGTCGTGCGGCCGCAGCCGCTCGTAGAACCCGCCGCGCACGCCGTTGACCTGACGCAGGTGGGCCGCGTCAAGCTCACGGACCGCCTCGATGGCCGCGACGACACCATCAGCGCCGGCCTGGCCACGGCCAGCGCGGCTGCTGCGCCGCTGCAGCGCGTAGACCGCCCGCAGCGCATGATCCAGCCGCAGCAGGTAGACCTCCTGAAGTTCGGCCAGCACCTCCTGCAGCCGCTGCTCGCCCGCGGCGTACTCGGGGTCGCGGTCCTGCACGTCCAGCCAGCGCCGGTACAGTCCGAGGTTGGTGGCGCGGCCGCCGAGCAGCGTGCTCAGCTCGCCGTCGTCGCTCTCCCGCTCCTGCCAGCCGGCGGTTATCGTGGCGACCGGCCCGTCCAGGCCCAGCGACCTGACCACCGCGCCTACCGTGGGCCTGCGCTGCGGCCCGAGCAAGATGATCCTCACGAGGCGTAGACGTGCGCCGTGCGGCCCACCGCGTCGAGCATCCCGCGCAGCGTGTCGTAGTCGGGATGCCGCATCCGCACGTAGGCGTTGGCCATGTACCCGGCTTCCACCCCCTGCGTAGCCGTGCCCGCAGGCGGCAGGTGCGCGTCGATAACCCACTCACCGCAGCGCTGCTGGAGATCATCGAGGCCGGAGTACCCGCTGATGGCGCCGTCCCGGTCGGGACGCAGGGCCACGATCCCGCTGGCGTACCGCCGGGATGGCACCGAGTGCGTCGCGCCGTCGACGATCGCGTTGGCCCACTCGCGGTAGAGGTCGATCTCGTTGCCGGCCGAGTAGAGGTCCCAGGCCCCGACGCCCGGCGGGCGGCAGCCGATCTCGGAGAACTTCAGCCCCTTCGGGCCGAAGAACCACTCCATGTGCGTGGCCGACGTCTCGATCCCGAGCGCGGTGATGACCCGCTGGCCCATGTCGCGGAGTTCCGCGTACTCCGGCGCGGTATCGATCCGGTTGGTGGAGACGAACTGCGGCGAGATCCACCGGGCCCGCATCGCCGCCAGCACGTTCGGGTAATAGTGCGAGACGAAGTCCAGCGCCACCTGGCCGTTCACCGTGATCGTGTCGTAGAAGCCCTCATGGCCGTCGATGAACTCCTCAACGGCGATCGAGGTGGCCTCCTGCCCGCCGAACACGCCGAGGGCGTGCTCGAGACCCGGAAGGTCATCGACGCGCACCGTACCCGACGCGCCCGCGCCGCTGCGCGGCTTGAGGATCAGCGGGAACCCCACCTGCCCGGCGAACGCCCGCGCCTCTTCCGCGCTGGCCACCGCGGCCGAGGCCGCGGTGGGCACGCCCGCCGCGCGCAGCGCCTCCTTCATCGACGGCTTGTCCCGGCACAGCCACGCCGTCCGCACCGACGTCCCCGGGATCGTGCAGGCCTCGCGCACCTGCGCGGCGGCCATGGTGTGCGCTTCGACCGTGGCCTCGAGCCGGTCCACCCACAGCTTGTCCTGCACCCAGCGGACCGCGTACGTCATGGCCTCGACGTCGGTGACCGACGACACCCGCTCATAGTGGTACAGCCAGCCCTTCAGCTGATCGTCCAGCGCCTCGGGACCGTATTCGCCGATGCCGATCACCGTCGCGCCGGCCTCGGCCAGCGCCCGGGCGAACTGGCGCTGGTTGGCGGGAAAGAACGGCTCGACCAAGACGACGTTCATGTCTGGAATGTTAACTGCCGCGAAGCGAGCGCAGCGGCCCCGGCGGGGTACGTTTCCCTCATGGTGGTCGCCGGCTTCGTCGCGCCGTATCTGCTCGGTACCACGACGCGGTTCGTCGAGGCCGCCGCGCGGCTGCCGGACGTGCAGCTGGCCCTGATCACCAGCGAGCCGCAGGACCGCCTGCCGCCCGGGCTGCGGCGCAGCCTGGCCGGGCACTGGCGGATCGACGACGCGCTGGACGCCGGGCAGATTGCCGGCGCGGTGCAGGCGCTCGGCGAGCGGCTCGGCCCGGTGCAGCGGCTGCTGGCCATCCTGGAACAGCTGCAGGTCCCCCTCGCGCAGGTCCGCGAGCATCTCGGCATCGCCGGCATGGACGTGCTCACGGCCCAGAACTTCCGGGAGAAAGCGCAGATGAAGACGGTGCTGCGCGCCGCCGGCGTGCCGTGCGCGCGGCACCGGCTGGCCGTCTCAGCGACTGACGCGGAAAGTTTCGCCGGCGAGGCCGGCTTCCCGCTTGTGGTCAAGCCGCCCGCCGGGGCCAGCGCCAAGAGCACGTTCCGCCTCGACGATCGCGATGACCTGGCGGCCTGGCTGAGCGCGGCCCCGCCGACGCCGGACCGGCCCGCGCTGCTCGAGGAGTTCCTCACCGGGCAGGAGGGCTCGTACGACAGCGTGATGGTCGACGGGCAGGTCATCTGGGACTCGATCTCGGACTACCTGCCGACGCCGCTCGAGGTGCTGCGTCACCCGTGGATGCAGTGGGTGGTACGGCTGCCCCGGGACATCGGCGGCCCCGAGTACGCCGGCATCAGGCAGATCGCCCCCGCCGCCCTGCAGGCGCTGGGGCTGCGCACCGGGCTCACCCACATGGAGTGGTTCCGGCGTCCCGGCGGCACGGTCGCGGTATCCGAGGTCGCCGCGCGGCCGCCGGGCGCCCAGATCACCTCGATGCTGTGCTACGCGCACGACTTCGACCTCTACACCGCGTGGGCCAGGCTCATGGTGGACGGCACGTTCGACCCGCCGGAACGCCGCTGGGCCGCGGGCACGGTCTACCTGCGGGGCCAGGGCGCCGGCCTCGTCCGGGCCACCCATGGCCTGGACGCGCTGCCCCCCGAGGTGACCTCCCTCATCGTCGACTCGCGGCTGCCGCAGCCCGGGCAGCCGTCAAGCGGCAGTTACGAGGGTGACGGCTACATCACCGTCAGGCACCCGGACACGGCCGTGGTCACCGGCGCCCTGGAGAAGCTGGTCACCACCGTCCGCGTGGAACTCGGCTGACCATGATGAACGTGCTCATGATCTCCCCCGGCTACCCGGCCGAGATGGCGTTCTTCACCCGCGGGCTCGGGCGCGCCGGGGTGGTGATCATCGGTCTCGGCGACCAGTCCCCGCAAGCCCTGCCGGCCGCGGCCAGGGACGCCCTCCACGACTACGTGCACGTCGGCTCCCTGGCCGCGGAAGACGAGGTCGCCGCGACCGTGCGGGCGCTGGCCGGGCAGGTGCGGATCGACCGGGTGGAGTGCCTGTGGGAGCCGTACATGATCCTGGCCGCGCGACTGCGGGAGGAACTCGGGCTGCCCGGGCTGACGGTGGCGCAGACGGAGCCGTTCCGGGACAAGGAACTGATGAAGCAGTTGCTCGACGCGGCCGGCCTGCGTACCCCGTGGCATGTCGCCGCGCAGACCGTCGCGGAGGTGTGGGCCGCGGCCGAACGCGTCGGCTTCCCGCTCATCGTCAAGCCGATCGACGGGGCGGGCTCCGCTGATACCTACCGGGCCGATTCGGCCGCCGAGCTCGACGCGATCCTGCCCGGCCTCCGGCACGTGCCGCGGATCAGCGTGGAGGAGTTCATCGACGCCGAGGAGTTCACCTACGACACCATCTGCGCGGACGGCCAGGTGCTGTTCGAGAACATCTGCCAGTACCACCCGCGGCCGCTGATGACCAAGATGCACGAGTGGATCAGCCCGATCACGCTGGCGCTGCGCGATCTGGACGCACCCGCGCTGCAGGGCGGCCGCGAACTCGGCGCGGCCGTGCTGGGCGTGCTCGGGTTCCGGGACGGGTTCACCCACATGGAGTGGTACCGCAAGGCCGACGGCGAGGTGGTGTTCGGCGAGATCGGCGCCCGGCCGCCGGGGGCCCGCACGGTCGACGTGATGAACTACGCCACCGACGCCGACCTGTTCTCGGCCTGGGCGCAGGCCATCATTCACGGGCAGATCTCGCCGCCGGTCGAGAAACGCTACAACGCCGCGAGCATCTTCAAGCGGGCCCGCGGCGCCGGCCGGATCACCCACTACGAGGGCCTGGACCAGCTGCTAGCCAAGTACGGCGAGCACGTCGCCGCGGTCGAGCTGCTGGCGGTCGGCGCGCCGAGACGGGACTGGCGGGCCACCACGATCTCCGACGGCATGGTGATCATCCGCCACCCCGAACTCCCCCAGGCCCTCGAGATCGCCCGGCGCTTCGCCGCCGACCTCCACCTGTACGCCGGCTGAGGCACCCGTGACCGCCGACCAGCCCGGGACCGAACCGCTCACCGCCGCCGTGCGGCAGGTCCTGCCGTCCGTCCGCGCCGACCTGGAGCGGCTGGTGCGGATCCCGTCCGTGTCGGCGGACCCGGCCGCCGCGCCCCAGCTGCGGGCCAGCGCCGCCGAGGTCGCCGCCTTGCTGCGGCAGGCCGGCCTGCCCGAGGTCGACGTGCTCACGGTCGAGGGCGGCCAGCCGGCCGTGCTCGGACGGCGGCCCGGGCCGCCCGGCGCCCCCACCGTCCTGCTGTACGCCCATCACGACGTGCAGCCGCCAGGGGAGCGTGCGGACTGGGACAGCGGCCCGTTCGAGCCGGCCGTGCGGGACGGGCGGCTCTACGGCCGCGGCGCCGCCGACGATAAGGCGGGCATCGCGGTGCACCTGGCCGCGCTGCGGGCGCACGGCGACCGGCTGCCGGTCGGGGTGACCGTGCTCGTCGAGGGCGAGGAGGAGATCGGCTCGCCCGCGCTGGCGCCGTTCCTGGCGGCCTGCCAAGACCGGCTGCAGGCCGACGTCGTGGTGTTCGCCGACGCGGTGAACTGGACGGCGGACGTGCCGGCGCTGACCACCACGCTGCGCGGGGGAACCAGCGTCATCGTGGCGGTGCGGTCCCTGGACCATGGCGTGCACAGCGGGCTGTACGGCGGCCCGGTACCTGACGCGCTGACCGCGCTGTGCCGGCTGCTGGCCACCTTGCACGACGAGCGCGGTGACGTGGCCGTGCCCGGCCTGGTCCGGGGCACCGCGGATCCGCTTGACCTGACCGAAGCGAAGTTGCGGGCCGAGGCCGGGTTGCTCGACGGGGTGCGGCTGACCGGCACCGGCGGTCTCACCGAGCGCCTGTGGGCCGCTCCCGCGATCGCGGTCATCGGTCTCGACGCGCCGCCGGTGCAGGCGGCCTCCAACACGCTCATCCCGGCCGCGCGGGCCAAGGTGAGCCTGCGCGTGGCGCCCGGCGACGACGCGGCCCGGGCCCGGGCGGCCCTGGCGTCGCACCTGCAGGCGAACGCACCCTGGGGTGTGCAGGTCACCGTGCAGCCGGGCGGCACGGCCGCCCCGTACGCCGCGCGGACCGGCGGCCGCGCCTACCGGGCCGCGCGCGCGGCGCTGACGCAGGCCTGGGGCACGCCCGCCGTCGACATCGGCGCCGGCGGCTCCATCCCGTTCGTCACCGCCTACGCCGGGCTCTTCCCCGACGCCGAGATCCTCATCACCGGGGTGGAAGACCCCGGCACCCGGGCGCACGGCGCCAACGAGAGCCTGAACCTGGCCGTCTTCGAACGAGCCTGCCTGGCCGAGGCCCTGCTGCTGCGCCGGCTCACCGCGGACGATCAGGGGTGAGCGCCGCAGGCACCCAGGTTCGTTCGGAAGATTCAGAATTTATTTTGCCGAACGGTCCGTCGCGCGTGCCGTGAGCTCGCGAAGTACGGCGGCGAGGGGCGGAAATCTTAGCCAGACCTGAACTCCTTCGGCGGTTGGCCTGAGTAAGTCGGCGGGCATGATGTCGGTAAGAGTTCTTGCTTCACGCGCGGCCAGCCTCCCTGCGGCGGCCTCGCGGAGGACATTCACGGGTCCGCGCCGATAAGGCAACCCTGCAGCCTTATCCGCGCGGACCCCGAGCCTTCGGTGACTTCGGCCCCGCGGCGACTTCCAGCCCATCGACGGGGATCACGCCTGTGCGAGAGTGGATGCGACAGGTGGCGCTCGTTCGGTAGAAATCGCCGCAGATGAGGGAGAAAACACGTCATGGACCTTAACCTCGCCGGCAAAGTCGCCGTGGTCACCGGAGCAGGCAAGGGCATCGGCCTGGCCGTCACCAGATCCCTCGCGGGCGAGGGCGCGCAGGTCGTGGCCGGCTCGCGGACCACGGACAGCCTCGACGGCATCAAGGGCGTCACCCCGGTAGCGGTCGACCTGACCGAGACCGACGGGCCGGCCTCGCTGATCCGGCGGGCGGTAGAAGAGCACGGCCGGTGCGACATCCTGGTCAACAACGTCGGAGCCGTCCGGATTCGGACGGAAGGGTTCTTCGGCACCAGCGACGACGACTTCGCCTGGGCGATGCAGATGAACTTCTTCATCGCGCTGCGGGCCAGCCGGGCCGCCCTGACCGCGATGGTCGAGCGGTCCAGCGGAGCGATCGTCAACGTCGCCTCGGTCAACGCCTTCTTCCAGCCCGACGCCGCCACGATCGACTACGGCGCGGCGAAGGCCGCGCTGGTCAACCTCACCAAGACCCTCTCCCAGGAGTTCGGCCCGCGCGGCATCCGGGTCAACGCGGTATCTCCGGGCCCGGTCGCGACCGACCTGTGGCTCGGCGAGGACGGCGTGGCCGCGACCGTGGCCCGGGCGAGCGGCGTCGACGCTGACACCGCCCGCCAGAAGATCATCGCCGGCATCGGCGGGTTCGCCACCGGCCGGTTCACCACCCCGGAAGAGGTGGCCACGTTGATCACGTTCCTGGCTTCGGACCGCGCCGGCAACATCACCGGCGCCAACTACCTCATCGACGGCGGCCTGATCAAGACGACCTGAGGCACGCCCATCAGCCTGCGAGCAGGCGCAGGATGCGGGCGAGATTGGCCCGGTCCGCCGGGCTGAGGCGGCCGAAGACCTGCTCGGCATCGGTGCCCCGGGCGGCACGGATCGCGTCGAGGACGCTGCCGCCGTGCTCGGTCAGCTCGACCAGGGTGGCGCGCCGGTCGTGCGGGTCGGGCCGTCGCTGGATCAGGTCCCGGGCTTCGAGGGCGTCGACGACCTCGGTGGTCGACCGAGGCGCGATGTGCAGGTGATCGGAAAGCTCCGACAGGCGCATCGTCCCGTGCCGCTTGAGCACGCGCAGTGCCCGCAGTTGACCAGGGGTGATGTCCCACGGCGCGAGGGTCTCCTTGGATATCTCACGCAGCCTGCTCGCGACGGACCAGAAGGCCTCCGACAGCGGCTCCTCGCCGGCCGAGTCGCGCTCGCCCGCCGGATTCCGGTCCTGGGTCACAGGAATAGGGTAACAGCATCTAGTGTTATAACCTCATATTGAGGTAACCTCAGCATATAATTCACCGATCCAGCCGACAGAATCGAGTCAACCTTGGCGTCACCACCCACGAACCGAGATACCACGAGCCCGGGCCGTACCCGCGGCCCAAAGACCGTTACAGCCGCCGAGAAGGCGCAGGCACACGAGGTGTCATTGCGCCGCATCGGCCGGCTGTTCACCTCTTACCGCTGGCAGCTGGCGATCGTCACCGCCATCATCGCCGCTTCCTCCATCGTCGGACTGGCCTCCCCGTTCCTGCTCCGCGCGGTCATCGACACCGCACTGCCGGACCGGAACGTGCACCTGCTGGCCTGGCTGGTCATCGGGATGGTGGCCGTGGCCGGCATCACCTCGGCGTTCGGCGTGATCCAGACCTGGATCAGCACCCGGGTAGGACAGGAGGTTATGCACGGACTGCGGACCAGCGTATTCGGTCACCTGCAGCGACAGTCGATGGCCTTCTTCACCCGCACCCGCACCGGCGAGGTCCAGTCCCGCATCACCAACGACATCGGCGGGATGGAATCCGTCGTGACCTCGACCGCGACCTCGATCGCCTCGAACCTCACCACCGCGGTCGCCACCTCGGTCGCCATGGTCGTGCTGTCCTGGCGGCTGTCCCTCATCTCGCTGGTCGTCATGCCGCCCGCCATCTACCTGACCCGCAAGGTCGCAGGCATGCGCCGGGCCATCACCACCGAGCAGCAGCGTGAGCTGGCCGACCTCAACGTCATCGTCGAGGAAGGGCTGTCGGTCAACGGCATCCAGCTGGCCAAGACAATGGGCACCGGGCCGTCCCTGGTCCAGCGGTTCACCTCCTCCTCGGCCCGGCTGATCGACCTGGAGCTGCGCTCCCAGCTGGCCGGGCGCTGGCGGATGGCCTCGCTGAGCATCATCTTCGCCGCGATCCCCGCGATCATCTACCTGGCCGCTGGCCTGCCGTTCACCGCAGGCGCCATCAGCATCGGCACGCTGATCGCCTTCACCACCCTGCAGAACACCCTCTTCCGGCCGGTGACCGGACTACTCAACACCAGCGTCTCGGTGATCAGCTCGCTCGCGCTTTTCGCGCGGATCTTCGAGTACCTCGACCTGCCCGTCGACGTCGACGAGCCCGCCCACCCGGTGGCGGTCGACCCGGCCCGGGTCGCCGGGCACGTCCGTTTCGAGGACGTCAGTTTCGCCTACCCGGGCGCGGACCGGGCCGCCCTGACAGGCATTGACCTGGACGTTCCGGCCGGAAGCGCGCTGGCGCTTGTCGGCGAGACCGGATCGGGCAAGACGACTATGGCAGCGCTGATCGCCCGGCTCTATGACCCGAGCAGCGGCAGCGTCCGCATCGACGGCATCGACATCCGCGACATGCGACTCGCTGATCTCGCCGCGATCGTGGGCGTGGTCAGCCAGGAGACCTACCTCCTGCACACCACGGTGCGGGAGAACCTGCGGTACGCCAAGCCCGAGGCCACCGACGCCGAGATCGAGGACGCGGCCCGCGCCGCCCAGATCCACGACCTGATCGCTGGCCTGCCCGACGGCTACGACACCATGGTCGGCTCGCGCGGGCACCGTTTCTCCGGCGGGGAGAAGCAACGCCTGGCCATCGCCAGGACCCTGCTGCGCGATCCGCGGGTGCTCGTGCTCGACGAGGCCACCAGTGCGCTGGATACCGAAACCGAACGCGCGGTCCAGCAGGCGTTCGACCACCTCGCCCAGGGCCGTACGACTATCACCATCGCCCACCGGCTCTCTACCGTGCGGAACGCCGACCAGATCGTCGTCCTGGATCACGGCCACATCGTCGAAGCCGGCACCCACGTCAGCCTCATCGCCGAGGCCGGCCGCTACGCCGGACTCGCCGCCTAGCACGCGACCCGCGGGCGCCGGAGCGGCCGGTCGCGGCCGGAGCGGCCGGTCGCGGCCGGAGCGGCCGGTCGCGGCCGGAGCGGCCGGTCGCGGCCGGATCCGGCCGGTCGCGGCCGGATCCGAAAGGCCGCACCCGTAGCAGGGATCCCGCCAGCAACCGGAGCCCCACGCAGGGGATCGGTCTGTGCGTATGGGTGCAGCACCCTACACACTCTTTTGTGTAGGGTGCGACAACCATGCCCAGACACGAGGTTCCTCTGCACCCGGATATGTCTGCAGTTTCAGGGGCTATCACCCCCGAAACTGCAGACATATCCCCGGCTGGCTCGCGGGAGGTAGCCGGGGAACTGGGCCGGTTCCTCAGGGCGACGGGTGACCGTCGAGCACGTCGAAGTCTCGTTCGGCGTACAGCCGGTGCTCCCACTCCTCGTTGAGGACGGCCTGCAGGCAGCGGCGGACGGCGAAGCTCTCCGGCTCGGGGTAGCCCGGCTCCGTGACCGGCTCGGTCCGGCCGGCCAGCGTGGCGTCGGTGAGATCGGCGAGCACCCGGCGCACGGTAGCCATCCGGTCCGCGCGCAGCGCGAGCATCTCGTCCAGGGACGGCCGCGCCGCTCGGTCGCGCGGGACGCTGGGTTCGTCGGGCATCTCGTCGTGGGGCAGGTCCAGCGGGTCCCAGGGTGACGGCTCGCCGAGGATCGCACGCTTCACCCAGGCGTCGGTGGCGAAGACGAGATGCCGCAGCGTCTCGATGAAGGACCACTCTCCCTCGACCCGTTGGTACAGCCGTTCCTGGGCCATCTGGCGGGCCCGCGCGACCGTCTGCGGCCACAGCCGCTCGAGGATGGCCCAGGCTTCGCGGAACCCGTCCGCATCGGCCGGGCGCATCTTGACGCGGTCCGGGTAGCGGCGGTTGAGCTCCGCCTCCACCAGCGGCACGACGTCGACGCCGTTGACCCGCACGTTCTCGACCCGGCCGCTGATGTCCACGTTCCGCAGCGCCGCGCCCCTGATCGTGACTCCGGTCAGGTCGACCAGCCGGAAGCGCGCGCCGGTGAGGTCGACGTCGTGGAACCGGGCGCCGGTCAGGTAGACGTCCTCGAACACCGATCCCGTCAGGTTCTCGCGGATGAAGTCAGCCACCCGGGCCATCCTGCCAGAATTACGGGCATGAGCGGCGACGACCCGTATGATCTGCAGCGTTTCGTGGCGGCGCAGGACGCCGGTGGTACCTACCCGCGCGCCACCGCTGAACTGCGCGCGGGCCGCAAAGCCAGCCACTGGATGTGGTTCGTCTTCCCGCAGATCGCCGGCCTGGGATACAGCCCGACGGCACGGACGTACGCCATCACCTCACTAGCGGAGGCCAGGGCGTACCTGGCGCATCCGGTGCTCGGCCCGCGGCTGATCGAGTGCGCCGCCATCCTGGCTGGCCTGCCCGGCCGCACCGCCGGGCAGATCTTCGGCGACGTCGACGCGCAGAAGCTGCGCTCTTCCATGACGCTGTTCATGCTCGCCGGTCCGGGCGAGCCGGTGTTCTGCCAGGTCCTCGAGCAGTACTTCGGCGGGGTGCCCGACGCCGCGACGCAGGAGCGCCTGTGACATTAGGCCCGGCGCCGCTGCGGGTCGAGCGACATGACGGTCAGGGGCCGTCCGGCCTGATGCTCCTGGGTACGGGAGAACCGGACGATGGCGGTGCCGATGACGGTGGTCTCCACGATGTGGTCGTGGCGGCCCACCTGCGCTGGGCAGTCCCGCTCGCGCACCCGCAGGTCCATGCGGGCGATCACCACGCCCTCGGCGCCGAGTCGCGTGACGTCACCTTCCAGCTGGCGCCGGGCGTCGTGCCGGGACGCGCTGACGAGTTCGGTCCAGCCGGCCACCTCGGCGTTGCCGGACCACAAGCGAGTCTGCCGGGCGGTCGGCCGGTCGTCGTGCCGCGACCCGATCGAGAGGCCGAGCACCAGTCCCGCGGGGACCCAGCCGGTCGTGATCAGCTTGGCGAAATCCTGCCCGGACAAGTCGCAGGTGAAGGGTACCCGCGGCCCGGCGCCCGGGGCCCGGACCGCGGTGCCGATGGCCACGAATTCGGCCCCGCCGACGAGGGGAAACGACCCCCTGGTCAGCCGGACGCCCACCACGCCGTGCCCGCCAAGCTCGCTGCACTCGGCGGTCATCCGGTCGATGGCCGTGTGCCGGGCCTGGTCCATGGCCTGCACGAGCGGGCCGAAGGACCCGGGCTCGCCTGACCCGGAGACCTGGGTCGCCGCCAGGGCCGGCGCCAGAGCCGACGGCCCCAGAGCCGGCGGCTGGGCCGGCGGCTGGGCCGGCTCGGGCGGCCGCCAGGTGCCCGGGCAGCTGTATCCGGTGTAGCCGACGGCGTAGACGGCCGCGCCGAAGACCTGGCCGACGGGCTCGAAACCCACGCCGCGGATGGCGGCAAACTCGTCCGTGGTCAGCGCGGACCCCCACGTGCCGCTCGACCGGATCCGCGCCATCCGGGCCTGCGCTACCGCGGGCAGCTCCTCGCGCATGTCACCAGCCTAAGAGCGGGCCGCGACGTCGGATCCCCGCGGGCGCCTGGGGGCTGCGGCTCGTGATACCGATGCTCGTTCGGTAAAAAACTGATTATTCTGAACGGACGGTGTGCGAGCGACAGGGAGCACGGTGAGCACGACTGCGGCCCACGTAGACATCCTGATCGTGGGGGCCGGGCTATCCGGTATCGGCGCGGCCTGCCGGCTGCAGACCGAGGCCCCCGGCGTCTCGTACGCGATCGTCGAGGCGCGTGGCCGCAGCGGCGGGACCTGGGACCTGTTCAGGTTTCCCGGTGTCCGGTCGGACTCTGACATGTTCACCCTCGGTTACCCGTTCCGCCCGTGGCCGGCGCCCGAGGCGATCGCCGGCGGCGCCGACATTCTGCGCTACCTACGCGAGACGGCGGCCGCGTACGGCGTCGACCGGCAGATCAGCTACCACTCGCGGGTGGTCGGCGCGGACTGGTCCGGCGAGGAAGCCCGGTGGACCGTGACCGTCGAGCACACCCAGACCGGCGCCCGGACCGCCCGGACGTGCGGGTTCCTGTACCTGTGCTCGGGTTACTACCGCTACGACCAGGGCTATGAGCCGGCCTGGCCCGGCCGCGAGGACTTCGCCGGGCCGGTGGTGCATCCGCAGCACTGGCCCGATGACCTCGACCTCACCGGCCAGCGGGTGGTGGTCATCGGCAGCGGCGCGACCGCCGTCACGCTGGTCCCGGCCATCGCCGCGGTCGCGGCCCGGGTGACCATGCTGCAGCGCTCTCCGTCGTTCATCATGCCGCTACCCACCCGCGACCCGCTGGCCGGCCTGCTGCGCAAGGTACTGCCCGAACGCCAGGCCTACGCGGCCGTGCGGTGGAAAAACGCGCGCGTCGCGACGGCGCTTTACCGCATGTGCCGCCGGCACCCGGCCCGGATGCGGGCGATGCTCCGCCAGGCGGCGATCAAGCGCCTGCCTGCCGGATACGACGTGGACACGCACTTCAAGCCCGCCTACGAGCCCTGGGACCAGCGCATGTGCCTGGTGCCCGACGGTGACTTCTTCGCGGCGATCACGTCCGGAAAGGCCGAGGTGGTGACCGATCACATCGAGGCGTTCACCCCGGCCGGCCTTCGGCTGCGATCCGGCGCGGAGCTCGAGGCGGACGTGATCGTGACCGCGACCGGGCTGAACCTGCTCCCGCTGGGCGGCATCGAGCTGACCGTCGAGGGTGAACCAGTCCGCGTTCCGCAGCGCGTCGCCTACAAGGGGATGATGCTCGAAGGCGTGCCCAACATGGCCTTCGCGATCGGCTACACCAACGCCTCGTGGACGCTCAAGGTCGATCTCGTCTCTGGTTACGTCGCCCGGATGCTGCGTCATATGCAGCAGCACCAGCTGGCGATCGTCACGCCGCGGCGGCCGGCCGGGCAGCTGGGCACGACGGCGTTCATCGACATGACCTCTGGTTATTTCGAGCGCGGGCGCGCCACCTTGCCGCGGCAGGGCGACCGGGCCCCGTGGCGGCTGCAGCAGCACTACTTCAGGGACGCGGCGCTGTTCCGTGGGCCGGTCGACTCCGACGGGCTCGAGTTCGGCCCGGCCGCGCGCCTGCAGCCGGCCCGCTGAGGTCGCGGCCCGGCTGCGGTCGCGGGCCGGCTGGAGGCGCGGGCCGGCTGAGGTCGCGGCGGGTCAGGATCCGAGCTTGGCCAGTTCGGCCTGCATCATGGCCTCGTGCTCTTCCTCGTCGCGCCGGGCGTCAGAGGTCTTCCAGCGGCCGCGCAGCAGCGGGATGGTGAGCAGGAAGAAGATGATCCCGCCGAAGCAGATCCAGTACCAGGTCTTCCACTGGCCCGCGGTCTGGGCGGCGGCCTTCTGCACGGCGGCGCCGTGCGCCTTGAGGTAGGCGAGGGCCGATGGGGGGACCTTGGACAACGCGGTCAGCTGGGCCGAGTACGGAGCCATGGTCGTCAGCTCCGCCGAGTACGGCGCGATCGTGGTCAGCTGCGTCGAGTACGGGGCGATGGTCGTCAGGTCCGCCGCGTACGGGGCGACGGTCTGCAGCGCTGGCGCGACCGCGATCACGCCGGCGATGGCCGCCTGGTTGGCCGCGATCGTGGCCAGGACCTTGAGGCCCTTGACCCCGCCCCCGGCGGCCTTGATCGCCTGGGCCGTGAGCGCGGGCGGGATCGTGGCCGGGTTCTTGTAGGTGGCCAGCTTGGCGAACAGTGCCGGGTTGGCCTGGATCACCGCGAGTTCGGGCGCGAACTTCTGCGCGTTCGCGAGCTGCGTGGCGTCCGTCTTCACGGTGGCCAGGACGGACGGCGGGATCTTCTGCGCGGTCGCCAGGACGGCCGGCGGGATCGACTGCGCGGTGGCGACGACCGACGGGGGGACCTTCTGGGCGGCCGCCACCACGTTCGGGTGCGCCTGCGCGAAGGCGAGCTCGGGGGCGTACTGAGTCGAGTACGCCACCACCGTGGCACCGTAGTCGACCAGCGGGGTGACCGAGGTGACCACGACCGGGATGATCAGGAACGAGATGAAAACCGTCACCCGGACGACCCAGCCCCAGATGGCCAGGCCGGTGGCGGTGAGCGCGGGGTTACGGGCCTCGACGGTCTCGGTGAAGCTGGCCATCCACGGGGTGTAGGCCACCCCGAGGCCGACCGCCAGCAGCGCCAGCATGATCGCCAGCGTGTAGTAGCCGGGATGGTGGCCCGCCTGCTCCAGGTAGATCACCGTCATCACCGCGGCCAGCACGCCGCCGATCACCATGAACGGCTTGCGGACCCGGAACCGGTCGGCGACGAACCCGATCAGGATCACCGCGAGGGCGTTGAACCCCCAGTTCCAGTTGCCCAGCCCGTTGGCGTCCTTGACCGAGAAGCCGAACACGGTGTTCAGGTAGATCACGCTGAACGCGACGGCCGTGTAGTAGATCAGCAGCATGACCGATATGCCGACGGCGGAGATGATGATGTCGGGCTTGAGCAGCTGGCGGAACGGATGACGCAGCGCGGCGTCGATGTCCGCGTCGGTGAGGCCCTTGGCCCGGGCCTCGATGAGCACCCGGTCGCGCATGGTCACCATCAGCTGGTCGCGCAGCCTCGGGGACAGCTCACGCAGCCCGATCAGCGCGATCACGAACACGACCAGCCCGGCGATGCCGCAGATGCGGTACTCGTGGGTCCAGAAGTGCGGGTCGGTCACGACCGCGGGGATAGTGGCGCTGCCGACCACCGCGACGATCAGGCTGCCCAGGACCGGGCCGCTTGTCCAGAACCCCATCGCCGTGGCCCGGCCCACCTGCGGGGAAAAGTCCCTGATCAGCGCCGGGGTAGCCACCAGGCAGACGCCCTCGACGAACCCGACCACGAACCCCTCGATGGTGAACGCCCACTTGTTCGTCGCCGCCGGGATGATGAACGCCACGAAGATCCCGGTGAAGAACAGCCCGAACACCACCAGGTTGGCCCGGCCGAACCGGTCGGTGAGCCCGGCGAACACCGAGCCGAACGCCCCGATCAGGTTCCCGAAGGCCAGCGTGATCACGTAGAACGTGAAGCTCATGTGCAGGTTGGTCAGCAGCAGCGTGGCCACGGAGCCGCCGACGTACAACTCGTAGTACAGCGTGATCGTGGCCAGCACCGTGATCGCGAGGAACGCGATCCGGGGCCCGGTCTCGGGGTAGGTATCGAGCTGCCGGCGCCACAACCACGATCCCGCTCGCGGCTGGCTGGCAACTGGACCTTCCGCAGTCACGCTCATACTGCCCTCGCCTTCGCCATCGTCATCGTCGGCGTACGCCCGGTGAACTCGGGGTGTCGAGGTTAATTATCCGCACGAGAAGTGCAAATTCAATGCCCTGAGGTCACCCTGTTATCACGGTTACGGCCAGCGGGTGACGCGTCGGGGCCGCCGCGGGTGACGCCGCGGGCCGGTCAGCGGTACCCGGCCCCGGCGAGCAGCGCGGCGAAGGTGGAGCCGAGGACCTGCTCGGCCTGGGCCGGGCCCAGGCCGAGTTCGGCGCGCAGCGACTCCCAGAATGACCAGATGCTGATCGCGTGCAAGCTGTCGAGCAGTTGCTGGTGCGGGCCGGGGGCGAGTTCGGCCAGCTCTCGCGCGAAGACCGTCTCGAGTTCCGCCCTGGCTATCGCCAGCATCTTGTCCTTATGCCGCTGGAGTTGCGCGGAGAACGGCTCGTGCAGGCGCGCCGCCCGCCAGGTCGGAGTCATCTGCTCCAGGATCCGTGCCCGCTGACCGACGAACAGGCTGACGCGCGCGGCCAGCGGCTGATCCGGCTCGATCCGCTCCAGCAGCGACTTCAGGATCTGGTCGTCGCGCCGGATGGCCTCGACCAGGAGCGTCTCCATGTCCGCGAACTGCTGCCAGACCGTGCGTACCGATACGCCGGCCCGCTCGGCCACCCGCGGCGCGGTCGGCCGCGGGTCGCCCTCGGCGTGCAGAGCCCGCATCGCCGCCACGATCGCCCGCCGCGAGCGGTGCGACCGGGCCGTGCGGCCGTCCGCGGGCTCGCTATCACCTAGCCGGCCGCTGACTTGCTCCGCCGTCGACATGACATTCACCAGTTCCATCTCACGGGCAGGCCACGGCGGTCGCCGGTGCCGCCCCCGCCGCCCCGTTACCTGCTGTCATCGTAAGCCAGTTACCCGGCCAGGGATCTGCGGGCGCCGAGTCAAACGGTGTGACGGTGATCAACTGGCGGGCCGCCAGGCACACCGATCTGCACCGTCGCGACGCGCGTCGCGCGAATCGTTGTTGGCGGGCACTGGGCACGGTAGCCTTGCACCCGTGCTGAGGCAGGTCGCGGCGGGTGTGCTGATTCACCAGAGCGAGTTCTGCCAGAGCAACGCCGTTGTCGTGCACGGCCGGAAAGAAGCGAGCGCGACGGGACGCCCGGCTAGCGATCCGCCTGCGGTGCAATGCCAGATGGCTTCGGGGTCCGCGACCTGCGCACCAACGTCACCGACGGCACACCCACCTGACCCGCGAACCCGGGAAGGAGACCCCATGATAGCCCGTGGCTTCCGGGGTCTGGGGGGCCACGCTAGGCTGTGGGCGTAGGCATTCCGGAGGTCTGGTTGGGGCTGGCTGGCTGGGAGGCGATGTGACCGTGCGCGTCCAGCCGGGCGGCCGGAAGGCGGCATCCGGGTACCGCCGTGCCCGGGCCGACGCCGTGGGAAGTTGAGATGCCGTGGTTTCCGGAATTCACCAGCGCCGTGGAGCTGGCGCGCCGGCAGACTCGCGCCGCGGGCCGGGCTGATCCGGTCGCGCAGTACTTCACCGCGCTGAACAACGGCGACACGCGTGCGCTGGAAACCGTGTGGCCGGGCGAGGTGGTGATCTACGACCCCCGCGCCGGGGAGGTCCGCGGCCACAGGCAGCTGCGGCGGTTCGTCAGCCAGAATCAATCCTGGCTGACCGAGCGTCACGCCCGGATCGAGACCGTGGCCGCCACGTATGCGGACGGGCGGGCCGTGGTCGAGATGCTGGCGCACCTGGCCGACGACGGGCAGGGCGACAGACAGGGCGACAGACAGGGAGGCGGGCGGGAACTGGCCTGGCCGATCGCGGTCGTCGCCGAATCCCCCGACGATCGGTCGGTGGTGTTCCGTACGTACTGCAGCCAATGGCCCGTCGACGGACGGCGCCACCTCAGGCCGGCCATACTCCCGCCCGGGCCAGTCCGCCTGGATAACGTCGTCGCCCGCTACCAGGCCGCGCTTGACGCTGGTGACGCCGAAGCGATCGTAAGCACCTTCGAGCCGGACGGGTACTACCGCGAGCCCATCGGCCCGCACCACGCCCACCATGGCGCCGGTGAGCTCCGCGCGTTTTTCACCAGGTCGTTCAGCGCAGGCGGCGGCATCGGCCTGCAGCCCTGCGCCGTGACCGACAACGGGGTCCGCTGCGCGCTGGAATTCACCTGCGCCCGCTGGGGTAGTCACGACCTGCCGCCCCAGGCGGGGATCGGGGTCTACGAACGCGGCCCGGACGGGCTGCTGGCCGCGGCCCGCGTCTACGACGACATCGAAGCACCTCTCGAGAACTCCTGACGCGGTGATCACCCCGGGGACGGACCAGGGTACCGGCCCGGGTCTCCACGGGCGCGACCAGCGGGTCTGTGGCGAGACCGTAGATCTCACAAGCGCATCTATGAGAGAGGAAGAACAAGTCATGGACTACAAACTCGAGGTCGTGGTGCTCCCCGTCTCCGACGTGGACAAGGCCAAGGACTTCTACCAGGGACTGGGCTGGCGGCTGGACGCCAACATCGGCGGCGGTGACTTCCGGGTGGTCCAGCTGACGCCCCCCGGCTCACCGTGCTCGGTCATCTTCGGCGCCGGGATCACCCCGGCCACGCCGGGCTCCGGGCAGGGCATGCAGCTGACCGTGACCGACATCGACGCGGCCCGGGCCGACCTGGCCAGCCACGGCGCCGAGGTCAGCGAGGTGTTCCACAACGCCGGCGGGACGTGGCACCCCGCCGGCCCGCAGGGACGGGTACGCCGGCCCGGCCCCGGACCACCAGAGCTACGGCTCGTTCGTCTCGTTCGCCGACCCCGACGGAAACACCTGGTTCGTCCAGGAGATCACCACCCGCCTCCCGGGCCGGTAACCGAACAACCCAACAGGAGCGACCATGCCGACCACGTGTGATCCAGCCAGCGATCTAGTCCGGGAACGCGCCGGGGCGGAGCTGCCCATATGAGCGACTACGACGTCATCGTCCTGGGCGGCGGCTCGCCGGGCGAGCACTGCGCCGGCGCGCTGGCCGACGGCGGCCTGCGGGTGGCCGTGGTCGAGCGGGAGCTGGTCGGCGGCGAGTGCTCGTACTGGGCCTGCATTCCGTCCAAGACGCTGCTGCGCCCCGGCGAGGCCGTGCACGGCGCGCGCGAGGCGGCGGCCACGGCGGACGTCGATGTCGCGGCCGTGCTGGCTTACCGCGACTTCATGGTCTCCAACTACTCCGACGCTGGCCAGCAGGAATGGCTGGCCAGCCACGGCATCGACCTGATCCGCGGCACCGGCGCGCTGGCCGGGCCTGGCGTGGTCGAGGTCGGCGGGGTGCGGCACACCGCCAACCATGTCGTGGTCGCCACCGGCTCGGATCCGGTCGTGCCGCCCGTCCCGGGCCTGCGCGAGCTCGAGGGCGTCTGGAGCAACCGCGAGGCGACCGGGATGAAGGCCGTCCCGCGCCGCCTGCTCATCCTCGGCGGCGGGCCGGTGGGCAGCGAGATGACGCAGGTGGTGTGCCGCCTGGGCGGCGAGGTGACGCTGGTCGAGGGGGCGGCGCACGTGCTCGCCCGCGAGCCCGTGCCGCTGGGTGAGGCGCTCGGGGAGGTGCTGCGCCGCGACGGCGCCGAGCTCATCCTGGGCATGCAGGCGACCGCCGCCCGGCGCGACGGCCAGGACTACGTGCTGACCCTCGCCGACGGCCGTGAGGTGCGCGGCGACCACCTGCTGCTGGGCACAGGCCGCCGCCCGCGCGTGCCGGCCGGCCTGGAAACGGCCGGCGCCACGGCCGGCCCGCACGGCATCGCCGTCGACGCGCACCTGCGCGCCGGCGAGCGCCTGTGGGCCATCGGCGACGTCACCGGCATCCGGCTGCTGACGCACGTCGGCAAGTACCAGGGCGAGGTCGTCGCCGCGAACATTCTCGGCGAGCCCCGCGAGGCCCACTACGAGGCCATCCCGGACGTGGTCTACACCGACCCGCAAGCGGCCTCGGTGGGGGCCGCAGAAGCCGCCTTCAGCGCGACCGTCCCGCTCGCCGGGGTGGCCAAGACGGCCACCTACGCCCACGACTACGCGCAGTCCAACGGCTTCCTGACCCTGCTGTCCGACGGCGAGCGGCTGACCGGCGCCTACGGGCTCGGCCCTGAGGCGGGTGAGTGGCTGCAGCAGGCCACGCTGGCCATCCGCGCGCGCGTGCCACTGCCGGTACTGCGCGACGTCATCCAGCCGTTCCCCACCTTCTCCGAGATCTACGTCGACGCGCTCAAGGCGCTGAACAAGGAAATCACGGCCAAGCAGCCCGGGGGCCGGCCGGGGGTACGACGGCCCGTTCGGAATAATTCATTTTTTTTACCGAACGAGCATCGGTATCACTTTCCAGCATCCAGGAGGCGCTCACCATGGAGTACCTGGTCACCATGACTACCCATGTCCCGGACGGGACGCCGGCGCAGGCCGTCGACGACGTGCGCGCGCGCGAGGCGGCCCACTCGGGCGAGCTCGCGGCGCAGGGGCACCTGCTGCGGCTCTGGCGGCCGCCGCTGCAGCCGGGTGAATGGCGCACGCTCGGGCTGTTCGCCGCGGCCGACGACGGCCAGCTCGAGGACGTCCTGGCCTCGATGCCGCTGCGGGTGTGGCGCAGCAACGAGGTCACGCCGCTCGCGCCGCATCCGAACGACCCGGCCCTGCCGCCCCGGCCAGGCATCCCAGAGTTCCTGACCACCTTTACCATCACGATCCCGGCGGGCACGCCCGCCCAGGCGGCCGAACAGACCGAGGCCCGCGAGGCCGCCCGCGCGAAGGAGCTGGCCGGGCAGGGACACCTGCTCCGGCTCTGGCGGCTGCCCGGCGAGGGTCGGGCGCTGGGCCTGTGGCAGGCCAAGGACGCCACTGAAATGCAGGCGATCGTGAAGTCACTGCCCCTGGACCCCTGGATGACGGTGCAGACCACGCCGTTCACCCGGCATCCGAGCGACCCGGCGGGACAGGCGTGAGCGCAAGGGTGGCCGTCATCACCGGCGGCTCCCAGGGCATCGGCGCCGGCCTGGTCGCCGCGTACCGCCGGCTGGGCTGGGCGGTCGTGGCCAACGCGCGGACGATTAAGTCGTCCGAGGACCCGGACGTGCTCACCGTTGAGGGAGACATCGCCGAGCCCGCCACCGCCGACCGGATCATCAGCGGAGCCGTGGCACGGTTCGGGCGCGTCGACACCCTCATCAACAACGCAGGCGTCTACCTTTCCAAGCCGTTCACCGACTACACCGCCGCCGACTACGCCCTGGTGAGCAGCGTCAACCTCACCGGGTTCTTCTGGCTGACGCAGCGCGCCATCGCCGAGATGCTGACCGGAGGCGGCGGGCACGTGGTCAACATCACGGCCACCATCGCCGAGGTCGCCAACGCCGAGGTGCCCGCGGTGCTGACCGCGCTGACCAAGGGCGGCCTGGCCGCGGCCACCAGGTCGCTGGCCGTCGAGTACGCGTCGCGCGGCATCCGGGTCAACGCGGTCTCGCCCGGCATCATCCAGACGCCGATGCACCCGCCGGAAAGCTACGCCGCGCTCGGCAACCAGCTGCCGCCGCTCGGGCGGCCCGGCCAGATCAGCGACGTCGTCGACGCCATCTTGTTCCTCGAATCCTCGCCCTACATCACCGGCGAGATCCTGCACATCGACGGCGGCCAGACCGCCGGCCACTAATGCTTACCTATGACGACCGGGCCGGGCGCATCAAGCTGCACCCGGGAATCATGGCGCACACTGTCACCACCGCCTACGAGAACAAGCCGACTGGTCCGTTCGGCGGAAAAATGATTTTCATTGGTCGCGTGCGGGCGTCCCGTTCGGCGGCCGGGTGGTCTCACGGCGGAAGGGGATCTCGCCCGCGGACCGCCTGGGCGAGCAGCGGGATCGCCGTTATGAGCTCGGACTCACTCGGCAGCGCGAACCCGAGGAGAAGCGCGGGCGGAGATGGCGCGTAGGCAGTGCAATGGCGGTGCAGCTCATGCAGGCCGACGCCGGAGCGCCGGGCTCGCATCGCCGTCGCGTGCTCATCTGCGCCGTCCGGGAGCCCGGCGAGGAGATGCAGACCGGCGGCGGTGCCGCCGATGCGCACCTCGGGGAGGTGCTGACGTAGCGCGTCGATCAAGACGTCTCGCTTGACGCGGTAGCGTCGGCGCATCGAGCGCAGATGACGCTCAAGCGCGGCGTCTTCGATAAACGATGCCATGGCGATCTGGTCCAGGGTCGGCGGACTCACGCCGGTGACGAGCAGCACGTGCTCGACATCGTCGATCAGGTGCGAGGGAGGGACGACCCACGCGAGCCGCAGCGCGGGGGCCAGGGTCTTGCTCGTCGTCCCGACGAACGCGACCAGATCCGGGGCCAGGCCCTGGAGGGAGGCCACCGGCTCCCGGCCGAAGCGGTATTCGACGTCGTAGTCGTCCTCCACGATCAGGGCCTGGCGCTCACGCGCCCACCTGATCAGGGCGGCACGGCGCGCCGCCGTCATGACGACCCCGGTCGGATAGTGATGCGCCGGCGTCATCACCACCGCGTCGACCCCGGCGGCGATGAGGTCGGTGACGACCAGGCCGTCGGCGTCCACCCGCACAGGCACCGCCTCTAGCCCGGCATGTTCGACCGTGTACCGCTGCCAGCGCCAGCCAGGATCCTCGATCGCGACGCGACGTGCGCCGCGCTGGCGAAGCACGTGCCACAGTACGGTCAGCGCCTGGGACGCAGCGCAGCAGACCACGACGTGGTCGGGCTCCACGACCACTCCGCGCATCCGGGCCAGGTACCCGGCCAGGGCGTTCCTTAGCTCGGCGACCCCGCGGTGGCTGGCGTAGCCCAGCCGTTTGTCCGGCAGGTCGCGCAACGCCCGGACCAGGGCTGCCTTCCAGCGTGCGCGCGGGAAGGCATGGTAATCGGCCTGCCCGGGCCGCAGGTCGTACCTGAAGTGCTCCGCGAAGCTTACGTGCCGCTGCATCGGCGGCGTCCCGGGGGCCGACAGCACGGCGACCTGGGTGCCCGAGCCGCGCTTGGCCGTCAGGTAACTTTCTGTGGTCAGCTGAGAGTAGCTATCGACGACCACGCCGCGGGATACGCCGAGCTGGTCAGCTAGGTCACGGCTGGGCGGCAGCACCGATCCTGGCGCAAGCCGGCCGGAACGAATCGCCACCCGCAGCACGTCCTCAAGCTGACGACGCAGCGGGATGCCGGCCTTGAACTCGATCTCCAGATCCACGCCCAGAAGCTACCCAGGTCCGTTCGGCCAGAACTCGATTGGACTCATTTTTATCGAGGCGATTGGACCCATTCAACAGACCACTTGCCGGTTAGGCTGGCCAGCGCCACGCGGTCATGAGGGCCGGCGGCTGCCGCCGTCGTTGATCAGGGCTCTACGGAGGCGAGTCCTGGTACGAGGGCGAGGGCAAGATCGACGAGAGGGGATTCATCGCATACGGCGGGCTGTTCAGCTCGCTCGACGGTGTGGTCGAGGCGCCAACGAGTGGCAGCAGCCCGCCTTCGACGAGGAGATAGGCGCGGCGTCAGTACTCTGACCTGCCACTTGCAGGTGGGACTCCGCGAACGTGCAGTGCTGCTTCAGAAACGGGCGCTACTTTGCCCGCATGGACGAATTCCGGGCCCGCAGGGTGGTCGATGCCCTTCGTGACCGTGGCGTCAACGCCCACCTGCTCCGCGGCGGCGTCGGCCAGTTCGGCGTTCGCGTATCGCTGCCCGGCGGCAGCGAAGCCGAGTGGGACACCGACGGCACGGCCGGTCTCGAAGCCCAGGTCATGCGCGACGGCATGCTCGTCGGCTACGTGCCGCAGATCGAAGGCTCGGAGGACTTCGATGAGCACCAGACCGTCGACGCCATCGCCCGCACCGACTACGACCAGCCCATCGCCCGCCAGCGCACCGTCGCGCCCGCACCCGGCCCGTCCCTCGCCCGCGAAGGCGGTGTCTTCCGCCGCTTCCTCGACGGCTTCCGCTACAGGTAGTAAGGCCGGGGGTGTCGTCGGGCGGTCGTCGGGCGGGACGAGTCAGCCCACGACACTCATATCGGCTGGATCTATGCGCGGCCATGGGTTGCTGGCAGGCGATCCCCGGTGGGTTCATGTGGTCGAACCAGATCGGCAGGCGCTGGCCATGCCGCTGCGGCTGTGGCTCTGGTTCTGGCTGCGGTTCTGGTTACGGCTCTGGTTGCGGCTCTGGATCTGGCTGCGGCTCTGGCTCTGGCCGGATTTTTGATGATCTTCGCCCGCCGGGCCGCCTGCCGGGCCGCCCGCCGGGCCGCTTGCCAGGGCCGCCCGCCCGCCGGAAATGACCCGCTGAGGGTGAGGCGCGATATCTCGTCGCGTGGGAGCCTGGCAGGCATATGAAACCAGGAACCAGGACCGGGCTCACCCGGTGGAAGCTCGTCATGATCGCGGGCGGCTTCGCGCTGCTGGCAGCGGGATGCGGATCCGGCGGCGCCTCAGGCACGCCCTCCAGCCCAACCTCATCGTCCACGACCGCTTCCCCGCCGGCCTCACCTTCCCCGCCAGCCTCGCCGTCGACTTCGGTTCTGTGCACCGACGCTGCCGCCTTGCGCACCTCGCTGGACAAGCTGAGGAACGTCAACGTGGGGGCAGGCACGGTGAATCAGATCACGGCTAACCTCAACGGCGTCCAGACAGCCCTGACGAACTTCGTGAACAATGCGCGGGGTCAATGGAAGACCCAGACCAGCGCGCTGAAGTTGGCGCTCACCACGCTCGGGGCGTCGGTCAGCAACCTGGCCGCGCATCCCGGCGTCAGCGCGGTCTCAAGCGTGGTGGCCGCCCTTGGCGGGGTCAATACGGCGGCGCAGAATCTCCTGGCCGCGGTGAATACGAGCTGCCCCTCCGCATCCCCGTCATCAAGCGCGTGAGCGTCAAACCGGACAGAAACCGCCTAGGACGCTATTACTGCAGTACGGCAGTACTGCAGAGAAGTGTTCCCGGCCCCGTCACTCCCGCCGGGTCAATTCGCAGCGCACTGAGGTGTGTCCCGTAGTACGCGGACTGATCAGCACGCGGACAGCCGTGGGATGCTCAAGCTATGCGACGCCCCCGCCAGATGCTGACGAAAGAGTCAATCATCTCCGCCGCATCCCTGTGCCTAGTCGCAGCGCTGCCGGGATGCTCTGCGGCGTCGCCGGCCACCGAGTCTGTCTCGGCCACCACAGTTCCGTCCGCCGATGCGGCGTTGGCATTCACGGTCGTCGGGATCCACCCCGTGCCGCCCAATGGAAGCCAGGACACGCACGCGCAAGCGCCGAAGGCCGGGTGCGACAGCGCTACATTCGCCGCCGACGAGGGCCTGGGCGTCAAAGTGACCGATGGGTTCGCGCTGGCAGGCTTCCCCGCGTCGGCTAATCTCTTGAGGCACTTCCTCGAGGGGAAGGGCACGGAGGTCGATTACCGGGCAGGGTCGCTGATTTCAAAGCAGGCGCTGGCTAGCAGCGCCTTTCGAGCGGTGAATAACGAAGTCCAGGAAGCGGTCCTCGGCCAGCTGAAGGCGGGCGGGACTCGCGTTCAACTCTCCGCCGCGCAGCTGCCGACGGTGGAATTCGAGTCCAGGACCAGCGACCTGTACTGGGGCTTTCGCGGCACTCAGGGCTTGACCGTAACCGGAAGTGGCCGTCGCGAGAACGGACGGTACGTCGGAACGCTCTCGTACGTCATACGGGACAGCTACGGGTTTCCTGCCCGCGACACGCTCGGCGGTTTCGGCCCGCCGATGAGGTACCTGCAGACTGCCTGCGGGGCGCCGCAGCACGCGGGCGGAGCCCGCTGGTTCCCGGACACCATCAAGGTAACCGTGCCATTCAACCGGCCGGCCTGACAGTGGACAGTGCGTGGCCGGCGCGGGCCTGCCACTGGCGGTTAGGGCAATTTGTTCAGCCGAGCGAGTGCTCATACTGTTGACATCTGCTCAGAATGAGTTACGACAGTCCTAGCCAGCCGGACATCCGGCGGCCTGTCACGCCAGGCCGGCGCGCGACGGCACCGAGACGACAAGCCGGACCGATCCGCCCGGCCACACGGGAGAGCCTATGGCTACCGCCGCATCCGCCGCTCCCGGCGGCTTCGTGGACCTAGCCCTGCAAGGCCGCACCGTCGCAGTTAACGTCGGCCGCGGCGGGTGACCGCGGCGGCCCAAGGGCAGGGGCCGGGCTGCAGCGGCCACGGACGGATCGCGGGGAAACACGGACGGATCGCGGGGAAACTGGTGACGATGTGAAAGCAGAACGAGCCGACGACGCGGGACGCTGGAGCTCTGAGGAACTCCTGCTCCGGGCGGCCTGGTACTACTACAAGGACGAACTGACCCAGGATGAGATCGCCCGGCGGCTGTCGATGTCCAGGGCGTCGGTAGGACGGCTGCTCGACCGGGCCAGAAGAGTCGGCCTGGTGTCGATCAACCTGAACACCGAGTACCTCGATGCGTTCGAGCTGAGCGGTGAGCTGCGCAAGACGTTCGGGCTAGCCGAGGCACTGGTCGTGCCGGACCACGAGAAGGAGCCGTTCGATCACCACGCCCTGAACGCCCGCGTCGGCCTGGGCGGAGCCCAGTTTATGAGCACCCATCTGCGTCCAGGCGCGAGCCTCGGCGTGGGATGGGGCGAGACCGTCTCGCGAGTGATCGCGGCCACTAGTTTCGGTGCCGTCGGGCCGGTGCACATGGTCACGCTGACCGGCGGGGTGGAGGGCTACCTGCAGACCATCTTGTCCTCCAAGGGCGAGATAGCCGCCGAGCCAGCCGAGCTCACCTCGGCCACCGTGATACCGAGCCCGATCATGGCGTCCACGGCTGCGCTGGCAGCAGCTCTGCGCGCGGAGCCAACCATCCAGCAAGTGCTGAAACAGGCCTGCAGCGTGGAGTACGCGCTGGTCGGCGTCGGCACCCCGACGGCCGACGCGACCATCGTCCACATGGGTTACCTGAATGCCGACGACAGCCGCGGGCTGCGGATGCGAGGCGTGGTCGGCGACATTCTCGGCCAGTTCTTCGACGCCAGCGGCCACGTCGTGGACCTGCCGATTCATGACCGGAGGATCGGCATCGAGCTAGCCGACCTGAAGCGCATTCCCAAGGTAGTCGGCGTGGCGGGCGGGGAGCACAAGGCGGAGGCGATCCTGGGCGCGCTGCACGGCGGATTCCTCGATGTCCTGGTCACCAACGAGCTGGCCGCCATCCGGCTGCTCGAACTTGAGCGCAGACCGGGTTCGCGCTGACCAGGGTTCGCCGGGAATCCGAAGCTAGTTCTTGCGGGCATCGCGGCACGTGTTCAATACTCAGGCTGAGCGAATGACCGTCATCTGAGCAACTGCTCCTGGAGGTCCCGGCGCACCAGCTGAGGAGGAAGTACATGGCCAACAGCGACGCAGGCCAGATCGTCCCGCCGCCCACGCCCATGAAGATCACCCAGATCGCCGTGGTAGTCCGCGACATGGAAGCCGCGCTTAAGTCCTACACGCAGACCATGGGCTGGGGACCGTGGAGCGTCTTCGACTACAAGCCGCCGTTGCTGCACGACACGCGAGTGCACGGCGAGCCGGTCGAGTACAGGATGATCGGCGCCGAGACCTCGGTGGACGGGCTCGGCTTCGAGCTGATCCAGCCGGTGAGCGGCCCGAGTATCTACCAGGAGTTCCTGGATTCCCACGGCGAGGGAGTGCAGCACATCGCCTGCATGAAGCACTCCTATGACGACAGCTCGCTGGTGCGGGAGCACTGGCATGCCAACGGCGCCGAGGTCCTGATGAGCGGCCGGATCGGCGACTCGATCGAGTTCTACTACCTGGACACCGCCCCGACGCTCAAGTTCGTGCTCGAATCAGGCAGCGGTCACGCCATCGACCTTAAGCCCACCCGCATGTACCCGTGACCCCGGTTGATCCGGTGCGGGTGCTGGCGGTCGGCGACTCGTACATGCCGGCCGGCGTCTTCGCGGCCGCGCTGGCCGGTCTCGGCGACCTCGTCTCCGTGACGGAGCTGCAGATCGACAGCACCACGGCGGCGCCCGCGCGGACCGATTCCGAGCGGACGCTCCGCGAGTACGTCGGTAACCCGGCGCACCTCGTCGCCGCGGTCGCCGGCCATGACGCGCTGCTGGTGCACGGCGCCCCCGTCAGCGCCGAAGTCCTGGACGCCGCGCCCCTGCGGCTGGTCGGCTGTGCTCGCGGCGGCCCGGTGAACGTCGACGTGGCCGCAGCCAGCAGGCGCGGCATACCGGTCACCAACGCGCCGGGCCGCAACGCGCCGGCCGTCGCCGAGCTGACCATCGCGTTCGCGCTGATGCTCGTCCGCGGCGTACCCGCCTCGGTCCGCTACCTCGTCGAGGGCGGTCAGCTGGCCGAGAGCACGTACGAGGGCAGCGAGTTCATCGGGGCCGAGGCGGCCAGCATGACCCTTGGGCTGGTCGGCCTGGGCAACGTGGGCCGGGAGGTGGCGGCTCGCGGCCGGGCGCTCGGTTTCACCATGCTGGGCTACGATCCGGTCCCGCCGCCCGCGGTCCCGCCGGGCGTGACCATGGTCACCCTCGATGACCTACTCGGCCGCTCCCGGCTCATCTCGCTGCACGCGCGGGCCACGCCGGACAACCGGCACCTGCTCGGCGCCGCCGCGTTCGCCCGCATGCCGCGCGGCGCGTTCTTCATCAACACCGCGCGGGAGTCGCTGGTCGATGAGGATGCGCTGGCCGCGGCGCTGGCCAGCGGGACCCTGGGCGGGGCGGCGCTCGACGTGGTGGAGCGGCGCCTGGCCGGAGACCGGCATCCGCTGCTCGACCTGCCCAACGTGATCATTACTCCGCACATCGGCGGCGCCACCCGGGAGACGCTGCGGCGGGGGGCCGAGATGACCGCCTCGGCCGTGGCACGGGTGGCCGCGGGCGAGATCCCGGACCACGTGGTGAATCCCGAGGTCCTGGTCCGGAAGGAGGTCGCGCCGTGACCGGGCCATCGGCGACCGGGCCCTACTTGCTGGCCGTGGACGCGGGAACCGGCAGCTGCCGGGCGCTGCTCTTCACCGTGACCGGCGAGCAGGTAGCGGTATCCCTGCGGGAGTGGACCCATCGTGAGCCGCCCGGCGTCCCCGGCGGCCAGGACTTCGACGTCGAGGCTAACTGGCTCGCGATCGCGGCCTGCATACGCGATGCGCTCGGTCTCGCGGGCGCCACCGGGGACGACGTGGCCGCGGTGGCCGCGACCAGCATGCGCGAGGGAATCGTGCTCTACGACGCAACGGGGGCCGAGATATGGGCCTGCCCGAACGTGGACAGCCGCGCCGCGCTGGAGGCCGCGGACCTGATCAGGGAGGGCGCCGCGGAGCGTATCTTCGCCGAGGCCGGCGACTGGGTATCGATCACCTCCCCCGCCCGGCTGCGCTGGCTCGCCCGGCACCGGCCGGATATCTTCGGCCGGATTCACAGCCTCGGCATGCTGAGCGACTGGATCGTGTACCGGCTGGCCCGGGTCCAGGTCACCGAGCCGTCTTGCGGCTCGAGCTCGGGCATGTTCAGCCTGGCCAGCCGGGGATGGTCGGCGCAGATCGCGCAGATCTGCGGTATCTCACCGGCCGTCCTGCCCGAGGTGGCCGACCCGGGCACGGCGGTCGGCGAGGTCACGGCCGAGGCCGCCGCTGCGACCGGCCTGCGGGCGGGTACCCCGGTGGTCACCGGAGGCGCTGACACCCAGCTCGGGCTGCTCGGCGCGGGCGTACGGGCCGGTGAGTTCACCGTGCTGGCCGGCACCTTCTGGCAGAACACGCTGCTCGTGGACAAGCCGCTCATAGACCCGGCGGTCAGGCTCCGGACGCTTTGCCACGTCACGCCGGAGATGTGGATGCTCGAGGGAATCGGGTTCTACTGCGGCATGGCGATGCGCTGGTACCGGGATGCCTTCTGTGACGCGGAGGTCGCGGCCGCCCGCGGCCGGGGCGTGGATCCGTATGTGGTGATGGAAGAGAACGCGGCCCGGATCCCGCCCGGCTCGAACGGCGTCTATGCGATCTTGTCGAATCTGATGAACGCGCGCCGGTGGGTGCACGCCAGCCCGTCGTTCGTCCAGTTCGACCTGGGCGACCCGGCCGGGAGCGGCCGCGCGGCCTGCATCCGGGCGGTCGAGGAAGCGGCCGCCTACGTAGTCCGCGGTCACCTCGGCATCATCGGCGAGCTGACCGGGGCGCGGATCACCGAGCTGACCTTCAGCGGCGGGGCCGCCAAGGGCACGCTCTGGCCGCAGATCATCGCCGACGTGCTCGGCCTGCCGGTCAGCGTGCCCGCGGTGACCGAGAGCAGCGCTCTGGGCGCCGCGCTGTGCGCGGGCAAGGGCGCCGGGCTCTACAGCAGCCTGACCGAGCTCGAAGGCGAGCTGCGCAAGCGAGTGGCCACCTTCGAGCCGGACCCGGCGGCCGTGGCCGCCTACGCCGACAGCTATCCGGCGTGGCAGCGGATCTACTCGCGGCTGCTGGAACTTTCCGAGGAGGGCCTGCTCCATCCGCTGTGGCGGGCCGCGGGCAGCTGAAGGAGGGCCGATGGCAGACAACGACAGCCGCACCGAAGGCGACCGGTTCTGCTCAGCCGTGCCCCCGCACGCCGAGCCGTACCCGCTGAAGGGATCGGCTGGGCTCGACTGGGGGATGCAGAGCCGCCTGGCCCGGATATTCAGGCCGGCCACGAGCCGCACGGTGATGCTGGCCATCGACCACGGCTACTTTCAGGGGCCGACCACCGGGCTGGAGCGGGTCGATCTGTCGATCGTCCCCCTGCTCGGCTACGCCGACGCGCTGATGGCCACCCGCGGTATCGTCCGGTCCAGCATCCCGCCGGCTTCCGGGACGCCCATCGTGCTGCGGGCCAGCGGCGGCCCGAGCATCCTGAAGGAACTGTCCGACGAGCAGGTCGCGGTCAGCATGGAGGACGCGGCACGCATCAACGCGGCCGCGGTAGCCGTGCAGGTCTTCATCGGCGGCGAGTTCGAGACGCAGTCGGTGCACAACATGACCCGGCTGGTGGACGAGAGCCAGCGGTACGGGATCCCGGTGCTCGCGGTCACCGCGGTCGGGAAGGAACTCACCCGCGACGCCCGCTACCTCAGGCTGGCCACCAGGATCTGCGCCGAGCTCGGCGCGCACGTGGTCAAGACCTACTACTGCGCCGAGGACTTCGACACGGTCACCGGCCGGCTGCCCGGTGCCGGTCGTCATGGCGGGCGGGAAGAAGCTACCCGAACTCGAGGCCCTCACGATGGCCTACCGCGCCATCTCCGAGGGAGCGGCCGGAGTGGACATGGGGCGGAACATATTCCAGGCCGACGACCCGGTCGCGATGATCCGCGCGGTCGGCGCGGTCGCGCACGAGTCGGTCAAGCCGCAGGCGGCGTACGACCAGTACTCAAGGGCAGCACGTGACCACGACCAGCCGGAGGTTAAAAGGTGAGCCAGGCGATGACGAAGCTGACCCCGCCCGCGCCGGTCACGCTGGCCGAGTTCGACGAGATCTTCAACGCGGTCAAGAACTGGGGCCGCTGGGGACCCGACGACGAGCTCGGCACGCTGAATTACGTCACCCCGGACACCGTGCGGGCCGCGGCCGCCACCGTCAGGTCCGGACGGCGCGCGACGATGGCCATCGCGATGAACACCTCGGCCGGGCCGGACAACCCGAGCCCGGTCACCCATCACGTCGTCCAGGGCCATGACATCGACATCGGCTCCGGCGGGGTCACCTTTGCCACGGATTACGTGGGCCTGGCCTTCCACGGCGACTGCCACACCCACATGGACGCGCTCTGCCACATCGCCTACCGGGGCCGCGTCTACAACGGCCGGCCTGCCCAGCAGGTGGTGACCTCCAAAGGCGCCACCGCGCTCGACGTGACGGCCTACCGCGAAGGGCTCGTCGGCCGCGGCGTGCTGCTGGACGTGCCACGGTTCCGCGGCGTCCGGTGGCTGGCACCGGGTGAGGCCGTGACCAGGGCCGAGCTCGAGGCGGTCGAGGAGGCCCAAGGGGTCCACCTCGGTGAGGGGGACATTCTCGTCTTCCGCACCGGGCATCACCGGCGCCGCCTCGAGCTGGGCGCGTGGAGCAACGACTACCCGCCGGACGGCCAGGGCAAGGCGGGCCTGCACGTGGACACGATCCCCTGGATGCACGAGCGGCGGATCGCCGCGTTCCTGCCGGACGGCGACGGGGAGACGGTCCCGAGCAACGTCGAGGGCGTCCTGTACCCGATACACCCGCTGCAGGTCACCGCCATGGGCATGCTCGCCGCCGACAGCCTGCAGCTCGAGGACCTGGCCACCGCGTGCGAGCAGGAGGGGCGCTTTGAGTTCATGGTCGTCGGCTTGCCGCTCCGGCTGCCCGGCGGCACCGGGTCGCCGTGGAACCCGATCGCGATCTTCTGACGGACACCGCGGCCGGGCCAGGTCCGCACCGCGTGATGACGGGGGAAAACCCCAGGGAGGAACGAGCCATGGAGCGGCGGTTTGAGGGCAAGGTCGCGCTGGTCACCGGGGCGACGACAGGCATCGGCCAGGCGACCGCGGTGCGCCTGGCCGCAGAGGGCGCGGTCGTGGCCGTGAACCAGCTGCCGGAGCAGGAAAGCGCCGGGACACTGCGGCAGATCGGCGAGGCCGGCGGCCAGGGCTTCCCGGTAATCGCTGACATGCGGGATCCGGAGCAGGTCATCGCCATGGTGCACAGCGTGGCGGACCGCGGCGGGCGACTCGACTGCGTGGTGTCGAACGCGGCGATCAACCCGTTCATGGCGTGGGACGAGACGACCGTCGAGGACTTCAATAACCTGTTCGAGACGAACGTCCGGGGAACCTGGATGGTCTGCACCGAAGGCGCCAAGCAGATGATCCGGGAGGGGCACGGCGGCGCGATCTGCTGCGTGAGCTCGATCTCGGCGCACGTAGGCGCCCCGGGCCAGACCGCGTACTGCGGCACCAAGGGCGCGATCAGCATGCTGGCCAAGGCACTGGGCTGCGACCTGGGCGCACACGGCATCCGGGTGAACGCGGTCGAGCCGGGCTGGGTGATGACCAACATGAGCGCGCCGCTGATGGCGGACCCGGCCGCGCTGAAGTACTACAACGATCGGGTGGCACTGCACCGGGGAGCGCAGCCCGCCGAACTCGCGGCCACGATCGCGTACCTGCTCTCGTCCGACGCCAGCTACGTGACGGCCGCGACGCTGCTGGTGGACGGCGGCTTCATCGTCAATGCCGAGCTGTGACGCTTAGGAGGAATGGATGCCGGACCCGGCACGGATCTTGAATGAGGCCTACGACCATGTCAGGCACGAGTACGGCCGGGCCATCGGCCAGCGGCGCGAAGAGCTGGTCACTCCGGCCCTGGTGCTCGATATCGACGCGGCGCAACGCAACATCGACCACATGGCGAGCGAGCTGAAGCAGATGGGCGCGGCCACCATCCGGCCGCACTACAAGACGCACAAGAGCCCGGACCTGGCCCGCCGCCAGCTGCAGGCCGGCGCCGGCGGGTTGTCCATGGCCACCGTGTGGGAGGCCGCGATCCTCGCCGCCGCCGGGATGGACGACCTGTTCGTGGTCAACACGGTGGCCCATCCGGCCAAGCTCCGGGTGCTGGCCGAACTGGCCCGGGATCACCGGGTACTGGTCGCGGTGGACGAGGCCGCGAACGCCGCGGCCCTGTCCGCGGCCGCCGTCACGGCGGGGTCGACGCTAGGGATCATGCTGGAAGTCGACACCGGCATGGACCGCTGCGGGGTGGACAACGCCGCGGACGGCCTGGCGGTGGCCCGGCGGGTGACGGAACTGCCGGGGCTGCGCTTCGAGGGCATCACCGGCTACGAGGGTCACTGCACCATGACGCCGGACCACGACTTGCGGCACGAGCGCCAGCGCGAGGCGATGACGTTCTTCACCGGCGTCGCCGGACAACTGGAAGCGGACGGCATACCCTGCCCGATCCGGTCGGCCGGCGGGATCGCGACCTGGAACTGGACCGCGGCCTTCCCGGGCGTGACGGAGATCCAGGCTGGCACGTACGTGGTCATGGACAACTTCCACGCCCGGATGGCGCCTGGCTTCGAGCACTCGCTGACGATCCAGGCGACCGTTATCAGCAGGCAGAGCGGCAAGGTCATCGTGGACGCCGGCAACAAGTCGGTCGCCGCTCCCGCCGACGTGACGATAGCCGGGCACGACCACCAGGTGTTCCGGTTCGATGAGGAACACGGCATCTTCGACGCGGCGGGAGGATCCTCGCTGCGGGTCGGTGATCCGGTGGCGCTCGTGCCCGGGTACTCACCGAGCACGGTGAACTGGTACGACGCGTACCACGTGGTCCAGGACGACATCGTCGTCGACATCTGGCCGATCATCCCGCGCGGTCCTGGCCATCACGGGATCCCATATCTGGCCTGACGGCGAACGCCGAGCGGCAAACCCTGAGCGGGACAGACCCTTGCCAAGGGTTGCCAGCGAGGTCGATACTCCAGTGAACGGATGATCAATTCGTGAGCGGATGCTCTGTGTGGTGATGTGATCCTGTTACCGCAGGTAACAGGAAGGAGACTCGCGATGGCACTTAAGGCTGGTCAGTCGAGTACGGGCACCGTGAAGACCGACCTGCGGGAGAACGCGGTCAGCCTCCCCGGCATCCTGATGCAGGGGATCGCCACGATCGGGCCGTCGTTCGCGATCCTCGCGTCCTTCGTCTTCATCGTGGGATTCGCCGGGATCGTAACGCCGTGGGCGTTCCTGTTCGGCGGCATCCTGCTTGGGCTGCAGGCCTTGTCGGCGGCGCAACTGGCGAAGGTGTTCCCGTCGGCGGGCGGCTGGTACACCTGGATAGCCCGGGCCTTCCATCCGCGCGCCGGGTTCTTCGCCGGGGTGCTGTTCTCGATCTGGCTCCCGCCGGTGGCCACGCTTACCATGTCGTACCTGGCCCAGACGGTGCTGCAGCCGTCGATCAAGGCCGAGTACGGGGTCAACATCACGTGGTGGATCTGGGTCATCGCCGGCGTGGCCCTGGTGATCTTCTTCGCCTACCAGGGCATCTCCATCTCGGAGAAGGCACTGATCATCACCGGGCTGATCGAGATCGTGATCATGGTGTCGCTGGCGTTCACCGGGCTCGCGTCGCCCGGTCCCGGCGGGTTCAGCTTCGGGCCGCTCAATCCCGGTAACTTCGGCCTGGCGGGCAACTTGTTCCTCGGCGTGGTGTTCTCGATCTTCGCCTTCAGCGGGTGGGAATCCACCGGGCCGCTGGCCGAGGAAAGCCGGAACCCCAAGCGCAACGTGCCCATCGGGCTGGTCGGCTCCGTCATCGTCCTCACGATTTACTTCGTGTTCGTGACCTGGGGTTACCTGGTCGGTATCGGCGTGAGCAAGGTGGGCAGCATTCCCACCGCGACCGCCTTCCCGGTCGCCACGATGGCCCAGCGGGTCTGGGGCGGCGCCTGGGTGCTGCTGCTCTTCGCGCTGCTGAACTCGGCGATCGCCCTGTCGATCGCGTGCTTCAACGGCGGGACGCGGACCTGGTACGCGATGGGCCGGTCCGGCGTCCTGCCGAAGATGGTCGGAAAGGTGAACCCGACGCGGAAGACCCCGGTCAACGCGATCACCCTGCAGGTCGGCGTGCAGGTCCTCGCGTTCGCCTGCGTGCTCATCTGGGGCGTCGAGAACGTGTTCTTCTCCTGGGCGAATGCGATCACGATCGGCCTGGTGTTCATGTACGTGCTGTGCAACATCGGGGTGGTCAAGTACTACCTCACCGAGGGCCGCGCCCAGTTCAACCCGGTCCTGCACATCGTCGTCCCCGTGGTCGCCTCGGCCGCGGGCATCGTGGTGGTGTGGAAGTCCTACTTCTCCCCGTTCACCAGCACCGGACCCGTGTTCTGGGGCCTGATGACGTTTATCGTCGTGCTCGCGCTCACCGTGGTCATCCTGGTCTACCTCCGCGTCACGGGCCGGGAAGACTGGATGCGCCGGGCGCAGCTGGTGTTCGAGCAGTCGGGCGGTCATTAGCCACGAAGTGGGAGCCAGCCACAACGATGGAGCATCGCTGTGGTGCCGGGGAGCGCCGGGCCGGAGTCACGCTGAGCCGGCCGGGATGGGGTACCAATGTCCGTTCGGAAGATAAAAGATTTTTGGCCGAACGGACATGGCTACCGCCAGGCGAAGACGGGCTGCTCGAAGTGGGCCACCCTGGTCGTGCGACTGTGCCGGGCCAGCTGGCAGAACTGGTAGATGACGGCGGCGGTCGGAGCGTAGACGAAACCGCGCAGCAGCGGCAGCCGCAGCACCGGCCGTTCGGATTCCGGGATGCGCAGCAGCTGCGGCGACCGGTCAAGGTCGGCCAGCGGGATCACGTGTATCTGAGCGACCTCGGCGGCCGGGCCCGTCATCGTGGCGTCCGCCGGTCCGCCCCACACGACCACGGGGGTGATGAGGTAACCGGACCGCGTGCCGTAGTCGTCAAGGACGCCGAGGACATCGCTCGCCTGTACCGCGACGCCCGTTTCCTCGCGCAGCTCCCTTCTGGCCGTCCCCTCGGCGGACTCGCCGGGGTCACGGCTCCCGCCGGGGAGCGCCCACTGACCCGGATGGTTGCGCAGGCTGGCCGCCCGCCTGGTGATAACCAGGCAGGGCGCACCGTGGCGAACCACGACGCAGACCGCCACTGACGCGGCCCGCAGGCCAGGCCGGACGATCGGGACCCGCTGGAAGCCGGCGAGGCGCGCGGCGATGGCGGCCCGGTCGTCGGCCGGAGATCTCGGCTGCATGGGGCCTGCTCACCTCGCGGTGAAAGCGTACCGCGGGCGAGCGTCAGGCTGAGCGGCGCGGCCGGTTCAGTCGTGGGGCACCGCGCCGCCGACTGAGGGGGGGTCTTGCGGGGGGGCGGTCGTGCCCGGGCAGAGTACGACGAAAGACAAGCTGGCCCCGTTGAGCAGGAGCGTTCCGCCGCTGAGCGGGATGGACTGCGCGTGGCCGGCACCCATCAAGGTCGTGATCTCATCAGCGAGCTTGCCCAGGTCAGTCGAAGCCGGCAGCTCATAGCCAGCCGAGCCGGCCGACGGCCCGGTGACGGCCGGCAGGTAAATGGTCGGCACCGTAAGGTTGACGACTTTCGGCATGACCTCCGCAGCAGACAGAGTGAAGGCAGCGACGCTAGGGGCGGCCTTGGCTGACAGCAGCAGCAGGCCGGCCAGCGGAGCCTTGACCTCAAAACGCGCCGTCGGGCCCGTCAGGTGGCTGACGTCGGCCGGCTGGTCGAGCCACCACTTCGTCGGATCGTCCGCTATGCGAAGGTAGCTGCTGTTCATGCGTGCTCCTTATGGGGTGGTCTCGATATCAGGTGGCCTCGATATCAGGTGGTCTCGGGCGGGCGGCCGGATAGGCCCAGCCGCGCGCCTGCGGTGGCCGCCTCGGTACGGTTGCGCACGCCCAGTTTGTCGAGAATGCGGGAAACGTGCACGGCCACCGTACGCTCGCTGATGAACAGAGCGCGGGCGATCTGCCGGTTGCTGTCCCCCTGCACCAGGTGGGCAAGTACCTCTGCCTCCCGGTCGGTGAGGTCGAATCTAGCCTCAGCTTTCGCCGAGCGGGCAGGATCAGCGGCGGCCGGCGCCAGCCTGGCCCGGCGGGCCAGCTCTGCGGCCTGGCTGAGCAGCGGAGCAGCCTCGAGTTCCCGGGCCAGGTCCTGGCATGCGGCCAGGGCACGGATAGCTTGTTCGCGCCGGCCTGCCCTGACCGCGGCGCCCGCCTCACGCAGCCTCGCGTACGCCTCCCGGTACGGCCAGCCGGCCGTTCGCCAGGCCTGCGCCACCGAACGCCAGGTGGCGCGGGTATCGCCGCCGAGCTGGCGGGCAACTTCGGCGGCCACCACAGCGCCGAAGGCGGCCAGATCCGGCTGCCCGGCACCATGGTCGGCCACGATGAGCATGGCCCTCTCGGTGAAGGTGGCCGCCAGCTGCTCCCATCCGTCCGGGATATCCCGTGGTCGCGCCGAGCCGGGCAGTACCGCAAGCTCGGCGGCCAGCCGCGCGCCGGCGGCCAGCAGCCTGATTTCTTCCTCGGCGAGGTCGGCGCCAGCCAGCGCGGCGAGCCCGTTGGCCACCTCGGCCGCCGCCTCGCCTAGGTCCCCGGCGTTCAGCGCCTGCTCCGCCAGGCAGGCGTGCAAGGGCCCGATGAGCCTGGGATCGTCCGGGGACTTCCGCAGCGTCGCTGCTAGTTCCGCGGCCCGGCCGGCCGCACCCCGGCCAACCGCCAGTTCCAGCTGCAGGAGCTGGAGGTAGCGGGTGAAATTCGTCGCCGATTCCGCCACCAGTTCGGCCAGCAACTGGTCGGCTTCAGCCCACCGGCCGCTAGCCACCAGCGCCGCCGCGGCATTGTTGCCGATCCCCGCGGTCATCGCGGGCGACGCGTTCATGGCCGCAGCCGCGTTCCGTCCGGCGTACGCGACCGTCACCGCTTCAGCGAAGCGGCCGGCGCGGTACAGCAGGTAGACATGATTCGCCGCGGCGCGAATGGTGTCCTCGACGCTGCCGGCCCGGCGCCCGAGCGTGAAGGCCGCCTGCAGGTCAGCCAGGGCGGAGTCCAGATCGCCGTGCTGCGCCTTGATGAGCCCCAGCGTGGCGAGGCCGTGCGCGTGCACGGTCTCGGCGCCGGTGTGCTGAGCGACCGCCACCGCTCGCGCCGCCAGCGGCAGGGCCGCTTCCGCCTCGCCGAGGAAGAGCCGGCGGGTGGCCAGCGCGGCCAGGACGCGGGCCTGAAGCTGAGACGGCGGCTGGTGCTCGAGGATAGCCATGGCCTGCTCGGTGGCTTCGGCCGCGGCCTTGGGATCGCCCATTTCCCACCGGTAACGCCCGAGCCGCTCGAGCCGCCTGGCCCGCTCCACGGGCGGACCGGCCGCCGGGTGGGCGAGCGCGTCCGTGACCCAGGCGACAGCGTGCTCCGGGTCGCCTGCCCAGCTGGCCGCCCGGGCCGCCTCCTCCAGCAGGTCAGGCCCGGCCGCCGGGAGCCAGTTCGCCAGTTCGATGGCCAGGCCGTAGTTCTTGGCCGCCTCGGGGTAGGCGCGTACCGATACCGCGTTACGTGCGGCCACCACAGCGGCGTCGGCCGCGCGATCGGGGCAGCCGGCCAGTTGCCAGTGCCGGGCCAGCAAGCCGGGATCCGAACCGGGCCAGCCAGCGAGCACTCCCGCGAACCGCCGATGCAGGCGGCGCCGCTCGCCGGGGAGAAGCTGGGCGTAGATAACCTGGCGGATCAGCGCGTGGGTGAACGAGTACCCGTCGCCGGATGAGGCGAGCAGGCCTGAATCTACCGCCTCGCGCGCCGCGGCGAGCAGCCGCGCCTCGGACAACGTGACGGTGGCGGCGAGCAGTTCGTGGGACATGCCGCCATCGGCGACCGACACCTGGTCGATCACCGCGCGAGCCTGGGTCGTGACGCCGGCCGCCCTGGCCAGCACGGCGTCGGTGATGGAGGCGGGCATCACGCCAGCGCCGGCGCTGGCCAGTTCCCTGGCGTAGAGCGGGATTCCTTCCGCGGCGGAGATCACCGCGGTGCGGGCGTCCGTGCTGGCGCTGGCCGGCATGAGTTCCGCGACGACCTCGCCGATCTGGGCCGGCGTGAGAGGCGCCAGCCGCAGCCGCATTACCCTCGGGCGGCGTTCCAGTTCGGCGAGCCATCGCCGGGTGATGCTGCCGAGTTCGCCGTCACGCAGCGTCGCGACCACCATCAACCGCTGCCCGCGCAGCCGGACGGCGAGGAAATCCAGCAGCTCACGGGAGGATTCATCGGCCCAGTGCAGGTCCTCGAGCACCAGCAGCAACGGTGCCTGGCTAGCCAGGTCGGTCAGTACCTCGAGCACGCGGACGAACAGGCGGTGCCGGCCGGCCAGCATGTCGCCTGAGTGGTCGCCGTCGAGCAGCCATCCGGCGTGATCACGCAGCGCGGCCACGAACGGCCCGTACGCCAGCGCCGCTCCCGCCAGCGGCGCGGACTCCCCGGCCAGCACCTGGGCGTCGGCAGCACCCGCACAAAGATCCTCGACGAGCCGGGTCTTGCCGATGCCGGCCTGGCCGGTGATCAGGAGAAGCTGCGAGTGACCAGTGCGCGCGCTGGCATAGGCAGCCGCCAGAGCATCCCGCTCGAAGGCACGCCCGACGATCGGCAGCGCAGGTGACACATACGAAAGTGTCCTCGCCGCGGCGCACGCTGTCGATTCGTTGAGGCTGCGTAGTCAATTCCCGCAGGCATCAATACGTAGGACTGCCGATCCGCTGCCCCCTCCTGCGCGCGCACCCTGAGGTCAACGCCGCGACACGAACGGGATCACCTCGGCTCGCAGGCTCGGCGGAGCCCGATTAACCGATCGACGGGCTGGCCGCCCCGGCCGGCCCGGACCAGGCAGGAGAACACCATGTTCATGCACCCCCACATCGCCAAGAGCCTCGCCAGTGAGCGGCAGCGCGACATGGTTGCGCAGGCCCAGCGCCAGCACCTGGCCCGGCGGTTCCGCGCCGGAGCAGGGATCGCCCGGCAGCGCCAGCAGGCCGGGCAGCGCCTGCGCCGCGCGCTGCGCGCGACCCGGACCGCGTAACGACACCACGCCCGACCCGTTCAGTTGCTCTTGGCGGCCTGCTGCAGCAGCCGCCATAGCTCCTCGACGTCGGGACGCTCGGTGGACTCGGCGCCGATCGAGACCCGGACCGACCAGGTGCCGTCGAGCAGAGACGGTGTGACCAGGGTCGCGCCTGAGGCGTTGACCGCGTCCACCCAGGACAGCGTGTGCGCGTTCAGCGCGTCGGCGTCCAGCACAGCGCCCGTGCCGGAGACGACGCCGGGGGGTTCGTGCCTGAGCACGACGGTCTGCAGGTTGACCGGGGCCAGGACACGCCAGCAGGGGGTCGATGAGACCTGCTCGGCGAGCCAGCGGGCGTTGTCCAGGTCCCGCCGTAGCCTGGCCCGGATGGCCTCGACTCCGTCCAGCCGGAGGTGGAACCACAGCTTGAGGGCGCGGAACCGGCGGCCGAGCGGGATGCCCCAGTCCTTGTACTGGGTCACCTCACCATCAACGGCGGACCGAAGGTAGGACGGGTTGGTCGACATCACCCGGATCAGATGGCCTGGGTCGGCGACGTACAGCAGCGAGCAGTCCAGCACCGTGCCTAGCCACTTATGCGGGTTCCAGGTCAGTGAGTCCGCGCCCGCTACGCCGTCCGCAAGCCAGCGCATCTCCGGCAGCAGCAGCGCCGAGCCCGCCATCGCCGCATCGACATGCACCCATATCCCGTACCGGCGGGCCAGCGGGATGATCTGCGCGAGCGGGTCCACGGCCGTGGTACCGGTGGTGCCGACGGTGACCACGACGGCGGCCGGGCGCAGGCCGGCCGCCACGTCAGCCTCCAGTGCCGAGGCCAGCGCATCGGGCCGCATGGCGTACGTGACCGGATCGACCTCGACCAGCCTCAGGTTGTCCTGCCCGTAGCCGGCCAGCGCAACGGCCTTCGCGATCGAGGAGTGGGCGTGCTGCGTGGCGTAGACCCGCAGCGGCGCGGTCTCGGCCTGCAGCCCGCCGCGCGCCTCTGAGTAGTTCGTCACGCGCTCGCGGGCCGCGAGCAAAGCGACGAGGCACGCGCTGGAAGCCGTGTCCTGGATGACGCCCCGCCACGACTCCGGCAGCGCCGTCAGCTCGCGCAGCCACTCGACTACGACCTCCTCGACCTCCGTCAGCGCGGGGGCGGACTGCCACGTGATCCCCAGCGCTCCCAGCCCGGAGGCGGCCAGGTCACCCAGCACGGAACTGAGGGACGCGTTGGACGGGAACCAGCCGAAGTAGCGAGGGTGCTGAACCTGAGTCACGCCCGGGACGACGACGTCGTCGAGGTCGGCCAGCACCCGGCTGAACGGCTCGGCCTCGTCCGGCGCCCGGCTCGGCAGCTTCCCCGCCACCTCACCCGGCCCCACCTGCGCCTGAACCGGCAGCTGCGGAATCCGGGCACGGTAGTCCGCGATCCAGTCGATCAGCTCATGACCGGCCGCCCGGAACTCCTCAGGACCCATATCGCATCTTCGCTTCCTCACCGCCGCGGTCTACCCGAGAAGGGTATCCAGACGCCGGGGCGGCGCATCAGACCTGGCCGGCCGGTGAAACCAGGGACCGTTCGGAATAATAAAAGAATTTTTCCCGAACGAACGGTGGCGCGTGTGGCTCTTTCATCGGCCGCTGGTGACCCGGAACGGGCAGTGGTGCATCTCACCGGCAACTTCCAGTTGTCTGGAAGCTGCCCGTGATTCGTTGACTGACGGCGCGCTGGCACGCATCCTTCGACTGGGGAACTACCGACGGATCAGGACGGGTCAAGGACGGTGCCGATGTCTGAAGGCTGGGAGGCAGCACGCCGGCCGGCCCGCGCTCCGCTGCGGCGAAGGCGCGGGCGCGGGCGCAGGCGCTGGGTGCTCGCGGGCGGCGCGGCGGCATGCTGGCTGGCGCTGGAGCTCGTAACGGGTTCTGCTGTCTCCGCGACGGTGACGCTGGTAGTCGTCGCGGTCCTTGGCGCCGCGAGCGTGGCAGGCTTGCGGGCCCTGGGCGTCACGCGAGATCATCCGTGGCTACGGCAGCTGGCCTCCCGCCCGTGGCGCGACGGACAGGACGTGCTGCAAATCGCGATGCGGCACCTGTCCGACGCGTTCGTGATCACGCCGAACGGGTCGCTGCTCGCGCCGAACGTCGTCGAACTGCAGCTGAACCCCGATGATTTCCGGTCGGTGTGCGAGCGGATGGAACCGGGTGTGATCAGCGCGAGCATGACCGAGGCCTACGAGGAGCAAGTCGCGGCGCACGGAGCCCGCCTCGCCGGGCCTGACCGGGCGGACGTGTACGTCATCGCCGACGTGTCGGTTCCGCCGGGTCGCTACAGCCTGCGCCAAGGCCATCCGGTGACCGTTGGCGCCCCGCCTGACTTGCCTGCTGCCCGGTACGCGTCCGCCGCGCCGGAGTTCGCGTATAACAACTGGCAGCCTGCGTACGCCGGGCCCGGCGGTCCTGCCTGGCAGGAAGCGGGCCCGGGCTCCGTGGCCACCGAAGGCAATAAGACGGTCATGGAACGGAGCCTCGCTCCCGTCCCGGTGCTGCGGCTGATCACGGGCTCCTCGGTCGCGGAAACCCTGATGTCGGGCGCCCGTGCCGGGCGCGGGTCCGTGGAGCTGGTGCTCCCCGATGTGCCCACGGTGTCCAGAGAGCACGCGAGATTCACGTTCGGCGACGGGCGCTGGTGGATCACCAACCAGGGCATGAACGGGCTGACCCTCAATGACGTTCCGGTTGCGGGAGAGCAGCCGGTCAGCGACGGCGATGTGATCCGCTGGGGGACGAGGCCGGACGCGCCGCTGTCCCGGGTCGAGATTGGCTGAGGGCACCAGCTGCGCCAATTATTATCCAGACATGGTGAGACTGGATGGCTCGTCCGCCGGCGCACGGTCGCACAGGGGTTGCGGCTGAGTGGGTACGGCCCGGCTTTTCCTGTGGTCCGACGCGAGCGGCGAGTGGCGGAACTGTCCGCCCGACGAGATCGCCTGGCTGGACCGGAGCACGCTGAGCGACAACGCAGACCTTACGCTGCACCGTACTCCGCGGTGCCCGGGTCTGCGCTACGTCCACCACCGCTGGGAGTTGTTCAGCCGCGACACGACATACCCCGTTTACCTGGCGCCGGACGTCGCCGGGACGGCCCGCAGCGCCACGGACGTGCAGCGGGCGGCGTGCCGCGTCCTGCCGCTCGCCACGGCCGGCTATGAGCCCCTGCCGGTAACCCTGGAGGAAGGCTTGTGGCTGGTCAGCGTGGGGTCCTGGGTAGTCAGGCTGCGGCTCGATGTGCCGGCGCGTCCCCGCGCCGATCCGGCGGTCCCGGATGGTGACGCGCAGCCGGCGACCAGGGCCGGTGAGATCGTGCGGCGGGACGGCGCGCCGGGACATGACGCGGTGGCCCGCGTACGCGGTTACTTCCAGCGCAACGCCACCGCACGACTGACCATGGCCTATTACTACCAAGAGTTCATCCTCGGGCTGCCCGCCCCGCAGACGGTGCCGATGATGAACGTGGTTATCGCCCTGAACCTGAGCGGCGAGGGAGCGGTGTCGGACTATAAGAAGCTGCTTCAGGGCTTCATCTGGTCCAAACGCGGTCACGCACGTGACCTGGCCGGCTTCTTGCTCGCCAACGGCCTGCTGACCCCGGCCGATCTCGATGAGGCCAGGCGCATCGTGGCGGACAACGAACGCGCCGGCGTGTGCGAGATGGCGCGGCAGCGGCTTCAGTACCGTCCGAAGGGCACCGGCGTGTGACGTTAGTTGCTGGGCCGCGGGGTGGTGCAGTTGATCTGCGGGTTAACACCCGCATAGTTGAGGGGGCCCGCGAGGATGGTTACGGCGGTCGTGCTGGCCCTCGTGCAACTGCCGACGGGCTCGTGGTAATAGCCGCGCTGCCCGGCAGCGACGGCACCGACGATCAGCCAGATGACCAGAAGGGCCGAGCCGATATGCATTTGAACCTCCAATGACATTATCTTCGCAAAGGTAAAGACGGCCGACCGCAATTTCCGATCTCGGCTTCGCGGTCCTATGACCGGATTTCACAGCGGCTCGCTGACCAGTTGCCTGACAGTGCCACCGCCTCGCCAATGTGAACATATAAGCCGGGGGGAGTTGAGCATAAGCATATCCGCGGGCAACGATGTTGACGTCGGTCTGACCCCGCAGCGGCGCCTTTCCCAGAAACCTGGAAGTTGGCGCGTGTATCCCCCAACTGAATGGGCTACAGCCAGGTGGGGCGCATGGCGGGCGGGGCGCTGGCCGGGGATCCCCCGGCCGGCGGAAGGGCCGGCGGCCGGGGGATCCTCGCGGCCCGGCACTCATCCAGCGGACCGAGCAGGGCGAGCACCGGCACGTCCAGCATCTGGGCCAGTACCCCGGCCGAGAAACTGTTGCCGGCCACGGCGGCGGTCTGCACCAGCGCCCGGGCGGGATCTGACAGCTGCGCGAGCCGGTAGGCCGCCGCCTCCGCGACCCGTCCCGGTACCGGCACCGGCCCGCCGCGGCGCTGGTCGGCGAGCATCCGGGCCAGCTCGCGGACCAGGAACGGGTTGCCCCCCGTTTCGGAGTGCACCTCGCCGGCCTGGTCCGGCGACGCCGGCAGCCCGGCCGCGAGCAGCATGTCCCCGACCGCGGCTGCGGGCAGGCCACGCAGGTCCACCCGTTCGGTGCTGGCGTCCGCCGACAGGCGCGGCAGCAGCCCGGCGCTCACCTCACCGGAGGCCGCCGACTCCCGGTAGGTCGCCAAGACCAGGATGGGCGTCCCCCGCAGCTGACGCACGACATCGGCGAGCAGCACCGCGGACGCCTCATCCGCCCACTGCAGATCGTCAAGCACCACCAGCAGCCCGCCCGGCTCAGCGGCCCGCGCCAGCCGCCGGCGAACCTCCGCGAACAGCGCGAACCGCTGGGCGCTGCCGGAATCGGCGCCATCAGCCAGCGCCGGGCGTTCGGCACCGAAGACGCGCGACCACAGGTCAGTACGGGACGGGTCGTCACCGGCCCCCCGGACGGCGGGCTCATCAAGCACCAGCTGCCATAGCCCGTACGGCGGCAAGCTACCCTGGTCGGCCGCCCGGGCCCATGCCACCGGCACGCCCCTGGCGGCAGCCGACGCGGCGGCCTCCTCGGCCAGCCGGGTCTTCCCGATCCCCGCCTCACCGGTGCACAGCACCAGGCGCCCGTCGCCTGCCAGGGCAGCATCCAGCAGCAGCGTGACCCGAGTCAGCTCGCGGTCACGGCCTACCATCGGCGCAGGCGCCACTCCCCCCACGAGGCCAACCATAAACGGCGGGCGCTACCGGCGCCTAACGGTGAACAGCAACGCCGGTGACCGACATGCGCGCGGACGGCGGTGAACGTGACTTGCTGACCGCTAGGACGGCTTGCTGATTACCCCAGATGGCAGGATACGCGCCGCGCTCGAACCGAAGTCTTCCGTAGCGAGCCGGGCCACAAAGGCGATAGCCCCGCCGCCTGGCACCGGCCTGCCTGCCGAAGTGAACTGGACCGGGTAAATCCGGGCGCTCTCGAACCGCCCGGCAGATGACAAGGTCACGTGCAGGATCACGCTCATGTCGAGGTCGCCTTCGGTAGAGAAGTCACCGTAGCTCGCGAAATTCCCGACGCTGTAGGCGATGAGATGGCCCCGGTAAAACTGCATGCCCCTGAGCACGTGCGGGCCGCTCGCGATCACTAGGCTGGCGCCTGCGTTTATCGCCATATGCGCGAACGCCTCGGCATTACCACGATCCTCGCCGAGGTAATACTCCTCCCGCCCGGTCACATGATCGGCATCGGGGCCCTCTGCGCCAGCGTGCATATATACGACGACAATGTTTGCCTCCCGGACCGCTTGCTTGATGAGCACCCGCGCCGCAGGCAGGTCGAGGAGGTTGGCGTCGTAGTTGTAGGGCGCGAACGCCAGGAACGCGACCTTGATCCCATTCGCCCTGACGAGGGTTATCTCGCCGGGCAGTCCGGTCTGGGCCAGGCCCGCCGCGTGGATCGCCTGAACGGTCTGAGCCTGACCCGCGGCGCCGAAGTCGAACGAGTGGTTATTGGCATCGTTGAGGATGCTGAAGCCGGCCTCCCTGAGGTAACGCGCGTAACCGGGCGGGTCCCGGAACGCGAAACAGCTCTCGGCGGGGCCTTCGTGGACACCGCACTTGCTGGTCGTCGACGTCGTGAGCGTGCCTTCCAGATTGCCGAAGACAATCTGGGCGCCCGACTTGAGGGTCGAATCGACCGGGCCGAGGTATGTCGCCGGGTCCGTGGGGAGATCCGGCGTATTCCCGAGCATCGTGTCGCCGACGACGGCTATGGTCACCGGGGCTGCCGTCGCCGGGGCGCGAGGGCTGGCCGCCTCGGAGGTGGCCGCCGGGGCGCTGGCCGCGCTGGTTCGCCCGGTTGCCGCCGCCGTCGCCGCAGTCGTGGACGTCCCGGAACCCGCAGCGGGATGACCGGCCGGTGAGCAAGCCGCAACAACCAGGCAGGCGACGGAGCCGATGATCGTGCCGACTACCTTCACCAGGTGCCGCCGTTCGGGCCGTGGCTGCTGGCACGGGCGGGACGCGCAGCAGGACAGGGGCGCTTTGTGCCGCATGCGGAACAACTTAGTCCGGCACATTTTCGCCTGCAGGACTCCGCGGAAGATGACAGTTAAGTTACTCGCGAGTCAGGCTCCTGGAGCAGCCCACCTCACTTGAGGTTCATGCGTACGGCGATGCCGTCGAGCAGGGCCTGGAGGCCGTATTCGAACTGGCTGGCCAGGGCGGCTTCGGTCATCGGCGGTCCGGCCGGTTCCGCGCCCTGGGTGGCCGCGCTTTCCTCGTAGAGCGCGCTGAGCTGAGGGAAGTCTCCGGTCTGGAGTTGGGTGAGGCCGTAAGCGATCGCGGCGGTGACCATGGCCGGGTCTTCTTCGGCGGCCCTGGCGCGGGCCAGGGATTCGACGGCGTGCAGGGCGTGGCCGGACACGTAGTCATCCACGGCGGCGATGAGCTCGAGCCTGGCGGGGGCGGGGAGCCCGGTACCGGCCACTGCGGCGAGGGACTGCTCGAAGTGGCGCATGGCGTTGGGGCCGAACTGGGCGTCGTCGAGTGAGGTTAGTGACCAGGGGTGGGCCATGAGCACGTGCCTGGTCCGCCGGGCGACGGCGGCGGTGGCGTCCCGCCAGCCGGCGGAGAGCTCGCGGCCGGGGATGAGAACGTCGGCGAGGATCGCGTCCTGCATGAGGGCGACGATGTCGGTCTTGTTCCGCACGTAGTAGTAGACCGTCATCGTTCCCGCCCCGAGCTCGGCGGCGATCCGTTTCATCGTGACCGCGTCGAATCCTTCGGTGTCCGCGATGCGCAGCGCCGCGTCGGCGATCTGCTCGCGGGTGTAGCGCGGCTTGCGGTCCGCGGGCTGCGGGAGGGCCCAGATGGGGCGGTTGTCATGCTCGGCTGTCACTCGTATAGCATACGAATAGCTTATTCGTATCACGTACCAACAAGCCGTGCCGACAGGAAGGAACCCAGTGGGAACCAGCAAGAAGGCCAGCACGCGCATGCATGACGCGCTGCACCGGCTGCCCGGGATGCCCGCGCACGATCAGGCCGCTGAGCTGAACTCGAACGATGCAGCCGGGCGGCTGCATCACCGCTCGCTGCCGAACCGGCCCCTGCGCAACCGGCCGCTGCAGAACCCGGACGGTCACCACGGGCGTCTTCCGCGCGTGGCGGCCGGGTGGCAGGCATGGCTCGGCCGTCTCTTCGGCCGGGGGGAGCAGTGACCGGGCGGGATGAGCCGGCGATCGCCGCGGCTGGCCTGACCAAGCGGTATGGCGGGACCGCTGCCCTGCGCGGGGTCAGTCTCCAGGTCAGCGCCGGAACGGCGACCGCGCTGCGGGCGGGCGTTTCGGCATGGCAGGATGTCGCCCGATGGGCAGGCGGAGGGCAGGAGCGGACGTGCGGGTTGTGGTGGTGGGGGCTGGGTTCGCTGGCCTGATGGCGGCGTACCGGATAGCGCAGGCCGGCCACGAGGTGACCGTCTTGGAGGCGCGCGACCGTGTGGGGGGACGCGTCTGGTCCCAGGAACTGGCTCCTGGTGACCCGCGCAGTGTTGTCGAGCGGGGCGGCGAGTTCGTGCTGGGCGGCTACGACGTGATGCGGACGGTGATGGCCGAGCTCGGCTTGGAGCTTGCGGACATGACCATGTCGTACTACGAGCGGGAGCCGCGCGGTGCGGCGCTGACCACTAACCAGGACGTGGCCCGGTGTGCCGCTGTGGTGGCTGATGCCGCTGCCTGTGCCCCGCCCGGTACCTCACTCGCCGAGGTGGTTTCGGGCTGGCACGGCTCCCCGGCTGCGCTGGCCGCGTATGTGTCCCGTGTAGTGGTCACCAATGGCATCGACGCCGAGGTTCTCGCCGCGGCGGCGGTCACCGATGTCACGGCGGGGTTCGCGCGGCGGCCGTGCTGGCGGGTGGCAGGGGGTAACCAGCGGGTAGCCCAAGGTCTGGCCGATCGTCTCGGGGGGTCGGTATGGCTACGGAGCCCCGTGCGGTCAGTCGAGCATGATCACGAGGGTGTGCGGGTCCTCACCGGCGACGGGGAAGTGGCCGGCGATGCGGTAATCGTGGCGGTGCCGATGGCCGTGCTGCGTGAGTTGCCGTTCTCGCCTGGCTTTCCTGACAGCTGCCGGGATGCCTGGCGGCGGGCCGGGCTGGCGCATAACGCCAAGCTGCACGTCCCGCTTACCCGCCCGGCCGCCGCCTCGGCGGTGCAAAGCGTGCCGGAACGGTTCTGGACCTGGACAGCGACCGACGCTTCGGGTGAGGTCCAGCCCGTCGTACATGCGTTCGGCGGCACCGAGGCGGGGCTCGCGGCCCTGGCCGTAGCCGAAGGACCGGCGGCGTGGGCGTCCCGGGTGACAGCACTGCGGCCCGAGCTGTCGATGGACCCTGAGCTCGCATTGCTCACCACCTGGAACGATGACCCGTGGGCAGGTGAGTCATACTCCGCGCTCACCGTCGAGGCGGCTGACGGCGACGATGAGCTCATAGCCGCTCCCCTGGAGCGGGTACACATCGCCGGTGAGCATACCGCCGGAGCCTGGGCGGGCCTGATGGAGGGCGCCTTGCGCTCCGGCGTGCGCGCAGCCGACGAGGTTCTCACCGCAGCACACGGTTGATAGTGGCGATAGGCCTCCGCGGAAGGTGCGCGAGAGACAGAACCAGCTGATAGCCGCTGATGCGCGGGTGGTGGACCGCAATAAGCTCGCCGGGCGGCGCCTGACCCGGACGAAGCCGAGGGTCACTATGCACGCGACCGCGAGCAGTGAGTAAGGGACCAAGTCCGACGTGGCCTGGGCCAGTGCCCCGCTGCCCGAGGCGGCCACAGCCTGGCCCGTGGCCCAGGCGAGGTTGGCCAGGCCGAAGGCCAGCCCCTGGTCGAGCCGCTGGTGCTGGGCGCCCTCGCTCACCAGCGTCATGGCCGGCGTGAACAGCGTGCCGAAGAAGGGCATGCCCACGATCAGCACCGGGATGAGCGCCCACGCTGACGCCAGCGTGGGCGCCAGCAAGCTGATCGCCACCGCGCCGGTCAGCGAGCACCTGATCGGTACGATGGCGCCCCACCGGTCGGCCGCCCGCCCCGCGAGCGGCGATAGTGCCGCCTCCACCCCGGCCGCCGCCAGGAACGTCCCCGCGATGACCAGGGCCGTGACCCCGAGGTTCGCCATCCGCAGCGGGGCGAGCACATCCAGCACGCCAAACGCCAGGCCCGCCAGCATCGTCAGCCACAGCCCGGTGCGCAGCCAACGGTCACGCACTGCCTTGAACGCCTCCCGCAGCCCCTGCGGGACCGCTTCGCGTGGCGCCGGCACGGCGAACGCCACCGCCATTAGCACCCCAGCCACCACCGCCGCGCTGGCGAACGTGGGTCCGGTGCCGATCTCGTCGGCGATCGCGCCCACGACCGGCCCGAAGAGCGCGCCGCCCACCGCCGCTCCCATGGCTGTCCCGATCAACTCCCCGCGCCGTTCCGGCGGCGCCTCGGTCGCCAGCCAGGCCATGCCCCCGGCCCAGGTGCACGCTCCGCCCAGCCCCTGTACGAACCGGGCGGAGTCCAGCAGCGTCGTCACCGAGACCCACCCGAAGACCAGCGTCGACAGCCCCATGAGCGCCAGCCCGAGCACAACGGTCTTCCGGTAACCCAGGTGCCCCGTGAGCAGCCCGCTTGGCAGCGCCCCGACTAGGGTGCCCAGCGGATAGCCCGCGACCAGGATCCCCGCGCCCGACTTGGACAGGTGAGCCACCTGCGTGTAGTGCGGCAGTAGCGGCGTCAGCGCCGTGAAGAACAGCGTGTCCACCAGCACGAGCACGCATACGAACAGCAGCAGCGCCCGCAGCGGCCGGGGCAGTGGCGACCGCGTCACGTCCCAGTCCGGCAGGCGATCACGGTCGGCATGCTGTGATCTTCACACAGGCAGACGAGATCCTCAGCTACGTTTTTTGGTCTTGGGCGTGATCACGCCGGCGATGGCGAGCCCCGGAGCCGGATCCGTCGGTTCCTGACCCGGCATAGGCCACATGAGGCATCAGGGAAGCAGGAGGCCGCCAGTCACGCACGCCCAAAGTCCACCAGCGCGCATAATCCCAGTTCAGACACTGCTTGACGTGGATCCGCTGCCTTAGGGATGAATACCTATCAAGGGAGTTCCCCGGATCGCACCAGTGTGCTTGGCTGAAACATGCCCATGAAGAGCTACCCAGCCGAGCTGGGGGCGTCCGCGGACCTGAGGCGGCCTATGCCCGGGAACAGGGAGAACTACTGATGCGCCACGTCGCTGTGCTGGGGACCGGCATCATGGGCGCGGGAATGGCCCGCAGCCTGCTGCGGTCCGGTTTGGACGTCCGGGTGTGGAACCGGTCCCCCGGCCGGGCCGCACCCCTGGCTGCGGACGGCGCGCGCGTGGCCGATACCGCTGCCGAGGCGGTCACCGGCGTGGATGCGGTGGTCACGATGCTGTGGGACGGCAGCTCGGTGGCCGAGGTGATGACCGAAGCGCTGCCGGCCGCGCCGGAGGGGGTGCTGTGGGCCCAGACCAGCACGGTGAGCCTGCACGACGCCAGTGACCGGCTTCCGGCGCTGGCCGGCTGCATGCCGCCCGGTTCATCGACGCCCCGGTGCTGGGGACCCGCCAGCCCGCCGAGGACGGCAAACTCCTCGTCCTGGCCGCCGCGCCCGAGCCGCTGCGGGCCCCGGTCACGCCGTTGTTCGACGCCATCGCCGCCCGTACCATCTGGGTCAGCGAACGGCCGGGCGACGGCACCCGTCTCAAGCTGGTCGCCAATTCCTGGGTCGGGACGCTCGTGGCCGCAACCGCCCAGGCGATCGCGCTGGCTCAGGGTCTCGGCCTGGATCCGCAGGTGTTCCTGGACGCGGTCAAGGGCGGCGTCGTGGACACCCCCTTTCTCCACGTCAAGGGCCAGGCGATGATCGCTGGCCAGTTCCCGCCCGCGTTCGCGGTGGACGGTGCGGTCAAGGACACCGGGCTCATCGCCGCCGCGATGCGGGAGACCGGAACCGACGCCGCGTTGATGGACGCGGTCGCGCAGCAGTTCCGTAAGGCCGCAGACTTCGGGCACGGCGGAGAGGACATGGCTGCCGTTTTCCACGCTTTCCGTCCCTGAACCGCAACACCGAACTCGCGGCCAGCCGACGCCTGCGTCTGTTGCTGGCGGCTGGCTCGTCCGCTGGGCGAGCTAGGCGAGGCTCTTGGGCTTCGCGGCCACGCCGGCCAGTACGTATACCGGGCCCGGCGTCGCGGGCACGTCAGGCCGTCCGCCTCGCCAGCCTTGCGCCGGGACCAGCCCGGCAGGGACGAGCTCAAGGCCGGCGAGGAAGCCTTCCACCTCGGCCGGCGCGTGGTTGTGCACGGCTGCGGCCGTGTACGCCTCGCGGAGCTGCTGCCACTGCGGCTCGTCGTCGCACCGGCCGCAGGAGATCACCACGATGCTGCCCGGGGCGGCCAGGTCCGCGTACCCGGCAACGACCTTGCGGGCCTGGCTTGCCGGGATGAGGCTTAGCACCAGGCCGAGGACAAAGCAGGCGGGCTCCGACAGGTCGATGACCGTACGCAGATCCCGGTCGGCGAGCACCGAATCGGGGTCGGTCAGGTCGGCCGCGGTGACCGCTACACCTTTGCCGCGCGCCCGGAACACTCTGGAGCGTGCGAGCACGACGGGGTCGTCATCGACGTACGCCACCCGCGCTGACGGGCTGGCCGCCTGAGCCGTCACGTGAATGTCCTCGAGTACCCCCGCCCTTGCCTTATGTACCGGCGCCCCGGCACCGAGGTCGATGAACTGGGTGATGCCCTGGCTCGCCGCCCAGGTGACCGCGCGAGCGATGAAGTACCTGTTCTCCAGGGCCACGATGCCGAGCGAGGGGCAGATCCGCAGCAGCGCGGTTGCCTGCGTGCGATCAGCCTCGGATGACTCGATACCGCCGAGTAGGTGGTCGTACACCCGGGCCACGTTGGGCCTGGTGGTGTCCAGGGCGTGGCGGGTCCTGCCGGTCATGCCGTCGCGGCCTCCTGTCCGGTGATCCAGCGTAGCGGCAGGAAAACGGGCCGCTTGAACCCAGCAGGGCCGGACGGCCCCCGCTCATCCCGAAGCCGGCTATGACGCCACCCTGGACGGTAAGCCTCGAGCCACGCCACGCACGAAATCACAACCCCTGACGGTACCTGCGTCTTCAGCGGGCAACCCCAGTGAACGCGGACTCGATATGGCTGCGGAGCGCTGATCCGCTGTGATCGGGGCAATGCATAGCTGGCCGTTCTGCGCCTTGGCCGCCGGCTGAAATGCTCCGGCGGTCCGCATCGCAGGGCTCGCAGGGTCAGGCACCGGCGTGCCCGGTAGTTAGCGTTCGCCGGTGGGCAGGAGGTCGAGGATCCGGGTCCGCGGCAGGCCGGCCAGGCCAGGCGAGGATGCCGGTGATGACCAGACGTGCTGCATCAGGAAATCCGCGAATGTCTGCGCCGGCCCGGCCGAGTCGAACTCCAGGTCAAGCATCAGATACTGCGGGTCGTCCACCGGCAAGCGGATGGCGAAGCTGCGAACTCCCGCCTGTGCACGTGCTTCCGCGAATCCGTCGAATGCCTTCCTCCAGAGCTGATAATCGGTGATCGCGTGCTCGATCCGGAGCGTCGTCATCGGGTTTTCTCCGTTGCGTTGCGGTAGTTGCTGTTGAAATGCACGGTAGGCCGTCCCGCTGGTCGTGCGGTATCCCGACTATCTGGGGGGTCACTCTTCGGCGGGGCAGCCCGCGTGTGGCAAGCGCCAGGGTTCCGGGGCATACGCTCATTTGGTGGCCGACAGCTGGGCGCGGGCCCGCGCCCGTGAGCGCATCGGGATCGTGGTCTCGGAACCCGTCGACGCCAGGAGGCTGCGCCTGCAAGTACTGGCGGTGCTCCGCGAGGTTATCGACTTCGACGCATACGTCTGGCTGCTCACTGACCCCGTCACGACGGTCGGCACCGCGCCGGTCGCCGATGTCCCTTGCCTGCCCGAGCTCCCGGCGCTGATCAAGGCGAAGTACGCAACCCCGGTCAATCGCTGGACGGCCCTGCAACTGCAGAAGTCCCCCGCCGGAACCCTGAGCGATGCCGTTGGCGGAAAACTGGATCGCAGCCTGATGTGGCGCGAGGTGTTGTGCCGATACGGAATCGGCGACATGGCCTCGGTTGTATTCGCAGACCAGTTCGGCTGCTGGGGATTCCTCGATCTGTGGCGTAACAACGCCCGCGGCTCGTTCAGCGCCGCCGACGCCGGGTTCCTCGCCGCGACCGCCGCACCGCTGGCCACCGCGCTTCGTCACTGCCAGGCAAGGACGTTCGTAGACCCGGCAGCTCAGCATCGGCCGGACCTCGGACCGGTCGTCCTGACACTCGACGATGACCTGCGGATCACGAGCCGCACGGCAGCTTCGCGCGAATGGCTGGATGCACTGCTTCCGCCCAAGGCTGACGAAAGGGCCATCCCGGCGAGCGTCTACAACGTCGCCGCCCAACTCCTGGCCATTGAGCAGGGCGTCGACGCGCATCCGGCGTTCGCCCGCACGCATCTGGCTGATGGCTTCTGGCTTGCTCTGCGTGCCGCCAGGCTTTCGCCAGACCAGCCTCCCGCCAGCCGAGCGGCAACGATCGTCGTCACTCTCGAGGAGGCGTCCGCCTCCGAGCGGGTTGAGCTCTTCGGCCGCGCTTCCGGGCTGAGTGCCCGCGAATACGAACTGCTCGGCCTGCTTGCGACGGGCAGCGACACGCGATCGATGGCGCGCGAGATGTCGCTTTCGGAGTACACGATCCAGGATCACCTCAAGTCGATTTTCGCCAAGACTGGCGCCCACGACCGGGTGACCGTTCTATCGCGCGCCCTGGGAACCAGATTCCAGACACGAAGATGAGCCCGCTACTCGGGCCGGTCCCGCGACCTCTGCGGGGCCGGCCCCTTGGTCAGCTGGCGAGATTGTGAACCGGCATGATGTCTGGCGTTCCGGGATCAATCCCGGCCTTGTGCAGGATCGGCATGAGCACCGGTCCGTATTCTTCGAAGGCCTGCTGTGACTCCCACACCTCGTAGACCATCAGGGCGTTGGCGGGCCCGAAGCAGGAGTGGTGAACCCGGCCTGCTGGGTTCGCGGCTCCGGCGGCTTCGAGTTCCCGGATAGCTTCGTCGTACTGCAGCGAGGTCAGTGACCGGGGATGGAAGTAGGTGGCGATTGCCATGGCTCCTCCTGCTGGTTAGCGGCGCTGGCTTGGCCTAGCTGCCCGGCCAGTCACTGCGGTTGGTGCGGTTAACACGCACGGTCAGCCAGTGGACTACGGCCGCGTGACCTGGCTGCGCCGGATGCGGGTGATGGAAATCAGAACGGGACCTTCGTGGCCATGAGCCCGGTACCGGGCTGCCGGGCGGCGGCGATCCAGCAGAAGTCGAGCGCATCGAACTGGAGGTGCTCCCCAGCCTCCCCCGAGCGCCACTGGCCGCCGGCCGTCGCCGCGAGGATCATCGCCTCCTGGTGCCCCAGAGGCACCGCGACACCTGCGCCGACGGCCGTTGCTCCCGCCATGGCGAACTCCCGTCCAATTTTCGGAATTCCGAACACTGTCAGGATAGTCGCAGCATTATCGGTTAGAGTCAACTCATGTCCTCGACGACGCCTGCCCGGCCCCGCCGCCGCGACCGCCGCCGTGACCGGCACGAGGCGACCAAGCAGGAGATCCTCGACACTGCCTGGTCCATGGTGCGCGCTGACGGCCTGGCCGCTCTGTCCTTGCGAGCGCTCGCGCATGCCGTCAACATGGAACCCCAGTCGCTCTATACGTACTTCGCCTCCAAGAACGCCCTCTACGACCGCATGTTCGCCGACGGCAACCTGGAGCTCGCACGACGGTTCGCTGACGCTGAGATCCCGGACGATGCCCGCAGCACACTGCGGGCCGTCGCCCGCATCTTCCTGGAGTTCGCCGCCCAGGACCAGGCTCGATATCAGCTGCTGTTCCTGCGCACCATTCCCGGCTTCCAGCCATCCCCCGACTCTTATGCGCTAGCCATGGAGGCTCTCGCGAGCGTCCGCACCACCCTCGCCCGCACCGGGCTCCGCAATGAAGCCGACTTCGACCTCTGGACCGCGGTAGTCGCCGGCCTAGCCAGCCAGCAACTCGCCAACGACCCCGGCGGCGACCGGTACATACGCCTCATCGACGACGCCGTCACTATGTTCGCCGACCACATCCTCGGCCCGAGCTGACCCCGCCGCGCTTCCGCTCCAGCCCCACCGGCACACCCGGACGACCATAACGGCCGAACCCGAACACCGTTCCCCGCGCTCCCAACAAGCGCACCGCGGCTCTGCCCTCGCACGGCGAACCGCTTCAACCGCCACCTGGCCGTTACCAAGCTGGTGACGGCTGGCGGGAGCGCTCTTTCAGAGAGGACGGCGTGGCGCCGTAATCCTTGCTGGTCAGCTCGCTGGTCTGATGATGACCTCGCCGTTCTGCACGTTGCCACCGTGGCAGCTGCCGGCGGTTAACGCTGGCAAGATCGTTAAGGCAGGGGTCACCGCCCGCGGCCGGCGATCCCGGGCGCGGACGGTGACCTTCGCGGCCCTGCGTGATCGTGTGCGCCTAGACCGCGCGGTGCGCCGCTTGTCCTCCTCGGCCAGCAGATCTTCGGCGCCGTCTTGCAGGAACAGCTCTACGAAGGTCGGGTGCATGATGTCCTCCTCAAACCGGCCGAAGACGCCCTGGCGTGCGACTCGGGGCCAGGTCCCAGATGCCTCACCGGTCGCCTCCTCGCAGCATGCCGAGAACCCGGTGCCTGAACAGGTGCGGTCGCCGGTCCGGCTGGACGCGCACAGGTGCCCCGGGCAGGGCCGAGGTGGCGATCCCGGAGGTCACGCGGGGACCGAGGACGGCGGCGATTTCTTGAAACATGACAGCACTCCCTGGACTGCCGTGCTGATCGGTTCAGCCTGGCACTATCCACGATCGCGGTAAGGCAGGGAGGCGCGCGTCGGGCATTCGCCTAAGATCTGGCCCCCGGCCGATCCTTATGGTCCCGCGGCTGGTACTTAGGCCGGCCTGGGAATGCGGTAAGCCTGCGCGCCGGCCGTGGTGGCGCCGCCCGGTCGCCGTCTCCGGCACCTCGTAGCCGAGGCTCTCCAGCGCCTCCCTGGCATCGGACGTGGAGTGCGCCCGCGTTATGCAGCGATTCCGCAGTACAAGTGAACGGGCAGGCTTGGCACGGAATGCCCGTACCTCAGCGATCTCGTACCGCACGGGAGAGGTGCGGTTGATCTCAATCGGACTCGGGGCGCACGGGATCACGATCTCGTCGGCGTACCGCAGCGCTGACCGGGCGATGACGGCATGGTCTTCCAGTGGTCTTGCCAGTGCCCGGATTCGGGTTAGCCAGGGCCAGGCTCAGCCCTGTCATCCAGGCATTATCGCAGGGCCTGCGGCATTACGATAGCCAGCCCGTGGAGGCTCGTGCCGCCTGTCCGGCTATCCCTTGAGCCGGCCGTCTATATTGCAGTAATACAGTAAATACTGCAGTACTGCGAAAATATCCAGGGGAGCGCTGAGACGGACGCACGGCCGATCGTTGGGTTCGCTTCGCCGGATGGCCGTGGATACGCCTGCCGTGGGTAGTCTCATGCCTTGCTTACGGTCATGATGCGCTCGGTTCTCGGTGCCCAGGCTCAACGGGTCGTCGCAATGGTGCCGGAGTTCAGGCTTGCATGCCCTTTCAGGCGCACGTCAGCCGCGGTAGAACACGGCCCACACGACCTTTCCGGTGTCGCTTAGTGTGGTATACCCCCACTGGTCGCTGAGCGCGCAGATGATAGGCAGTCCGCGGCCGGTCTCGGCGAGGGAACCGAGTGATTGCAGCGCCGGAGCCGCTTTACTCGGGTCGGCGACAGCGCACAGCACGCAGGGCCCAGGCTGCAGCAAGCCGAGCCAGATCGGCCGGCGAGTCCGGACATCATCGGACCCCGGCAAGGCGTGCCGGAGCGCGTTGGTCAGCAACTCAGACACAACGATCGCGATGTCCTGGCTCCGTTCTGCCATGCCCCACCGGCGCAAGGTGGCGACGGTAAAGTCCCGCGCTGCGCGGACTGATCCAGGCTCCGCACCGAGCGCGCGCGTGGTGGTCCGCGGCAGGCGGGCCCGGCCCGTGGCGGCGGGATCCGGCGATGGCCGCCAGCTGCCGCCCACCAGGCCGGCCATCTCCGCGGCCAGCATCAGCCAGCGGGAGCCGGTCAGGTCATCTAGGTGCGGCCGGTACGCTGCCGTCGCCGTCTGGTCAGTCTCGTCGCGGCACGGGGAACAGGCACGGGCACCTGCCTGCTGCCATCGGCCGGGGAAGGGACCCCCGGCGCGTTCTGGAATCATCAGAACCCCCATCTATCTGTGGTCGCCGACTTGCCGGATGCCATCCGGCGGCTCGCCGGGCGGGCCATAACCGGACACCGTGTCGTGGCCGACATTCCGCGCGCCAGCCAGTATGCGGGCTCGGCGTTAGCAGCCGAGTTGCTCGCGTACCGTCCAGCCGCCGCGCCCGGTGGCGATCCCGGCGGCCCCGGCGATAGCTGAGTACCGGTCCCAGCGCACGACGGGACGGGAGGCCCGGAAGCCCGGCTCGGTCTGCTGGCATCGTGGGCAGGCCAATCTGCCAAAGGCGTCGATGCGCCAGCCAGCGTCGATCGCGCGGGCGCGCGCGTCGCCCTCGCCGAGTGCCGCGGGATCCGCATGCCAGGAGATGCAGGAACCCATCTCGCACCACATGATGGGCATCCGCAGCTGATCACCGATTACAGCCCGCACAACAACCCCGGAGGAGGCTGCGGGCTCGACCGGGACAGCGGGCTCGACCGGGACAGCGATCTCGACCGGGACAGCAGGCTCAAGGGGGCCTTCTGGCCGGGCACCGGCGCTGGCTGGCTCGACCCAGCCAGCGCCGGGCGGCTCGGCACAGCCGTCATCCCGCAGCTCAGCGAGCCAGTCGTTCATCTGGAGCATGCTGGTGTCGTCTGGCCGGATCCTTAGCTTCACGTCGGGCCTCCAGTTGGGCTAGTGGTGAGCGTCGTTTAGCTGCAGACGTCCTGCCCTGGACAGGCACGTGCACTGGGTTGCCGGACGGGTGGCTGCGTGTCCGGGAATGCTGGTGCTGCCGCGGCTGTATCCACGTCATAGCGGGCCGTCATCCGGCGACCCCCCGAGCGCTGCTTACAGTCAGCGAGCGCCCGGTCCACCCCCGTTGCGCGTATGCCACCCATTGCGCTTGCCCTTCCCTTTTCAAGCGCCCGGGCTCACCGTCTCTGGGTTTAAGCTTTCACGGTCCCGACTCCGAATTACAGCTGGATATACGTGCGATAAACATTCGGCTTACATATTGGTTATCGCGGCGTGGCGTGTAGACAATTTACGGGTATTGCTATGCACAGGGTGTGGATCGTATTCTCCCAGTTGGCGGTCCTGTTATGAGCGCGGTCGGGCGCCGGAATCCCCAGAATTTTCCGCGTGGCCACAGGACGAGTACCGTTTTACACAGGTCATCCACAGGTTTGTACACAAAAGCTTGTAGCGGACTACCACGCTGGAAGCAGGGGATCTGACGATCCTGGCTGTCCCATGGAGCGCCACCGATCCCCCGGCCGCAAGCCAGACGACCTCACCTGAATCAGTGTGCCCGTGCGCATCGCGTACACGACGAAGGACAAGGCTTCTCCGCTTTGATGGGTGCGATCCGACGCCAGGATTCACCGTCAGCGGGGTAACGCCCAGAGATCAGCGCTGCCCGGCCGTTTCACGAGCGCATCCGCCCAGGCGGACGAGCCGGGCGCTTCCGCGTCCATCGTGGTAGCGGCGTCCCGGTTATGGAGACGATCTCGTAACGGTCTCGGAACGCTCCGTCCGTAAGTTTGGCTCATTCCGGTTGGTCTGCCGGAAGGGGCGGGCCTCCCGGTCAGCACGAGCTTGAGTACGAGCAAGCTCAGGGAGGGTGAGTTACATGTCAACATGGCTTAGCAAGTGGGCGCCCGCATCCGGGGTACTGGCGGGGGTACTCGTCGCGATCGCATTCTTCGCGGGGCCGAACTCGCCAGGCGATAATGCCACGGGCGCTCAGGTCATCGCCTGGTACCAGAGCCACCACACGTCGGACTTCGTGGGCGACCTCGTCGGGGGCCTGGCGGTGCTGTTCCTCGTGCTCTTCGCGGTGGCACTGGCCCGGCAGGTACGGACCGGTGATCGCTGGCTGGCACACGGGGCGCTGGGCGGGGCTGTCTTCGGCGGCGTGGGCTTCCTGACCTCCGTCGGGTTCGACACAGTCCTTGCGCAGGACCACAACCATCTGACGATCGCGTCGGCCCAGACGCTGAATTTGCTCGAGAACGACTTCTTCCTGCCCATTCTCATCGGGTTCGCCCTGTTCGGCATCCTGGCCGGCCTGGCCGTCGTGGTGGGCCGGATCCTGCCGAAATGGATGGGATGGGTCATGTTCGCGTTCGGCCTCGCCTGCCTGGCCGGTCCCATCGGGTTCTTCGGTCTGCTCGCGGTGATGCTGTGGGTGCTGGTGGCCGGGATCTGGATGGTGAACCAGGGCCCACCGGTCCCTGAGCCCTTGAAGCTGCCGGCCGGGGAACACGTTGCAGCCTGACTCAAGCGGGCGGGCGCGGTGCGCTTTCATAGTCATCCGCGCTCGCCCTCCCGGCCGACTCATCGTAACGCTGTAGTCATCGGCCTCAACGACGACTCCTACCGGCTGAAAAGACTGGGACTCCCGAGCCCTGGCGACCGGCCTTCTGTTCGTCCTCCGCGTGGGTCTGTCTTCTTCCCCTTGCTTACTTCCACAGGCATTGCGCAACGAACCGGGACCGGCCAACTTCCGCTGGTTCATGCCCGTCGCCATAGTCAACCCCGGTCCTCAGCGCCAGCTGGCCGCTGCACGTCGATACCGGTTTCGGGCAGGGCGGGCGAGAACTCCAGAGCACCTGGGCCCGGCCAGCGTCCGGGGCCACGCGAAGGTGTGGGGGTACTGGGCGGGAAGGTAAAGGCGTCGCCCTGCTCCAGGGTGACTTGCTCTCCGGCGACGCTGAGCTGCAGCTGCCCGGCCAGGATGAAGACGAACTCAATGTCAGCTCGCCCGCTCCGAGTACGGAGAGCCAGGGTTCCCTGGCGGCTGGGACCCGGCTTGGCCGTAGCCGATATCGGCGACTGTTTCGGGGATGATTTGTAGCGGAGGCCGCATCGTGAATGCGCGAGATGTGTGCGCCGCCGCGCGCTTCGGCAACGTCGCTTGCAGGTGCTTTCGCATACGAAACTCAAGATGTTTACCCAGTTTCGAGCATGAAGTAATCGGTGAAGGGGAGGGGTGGGGAGCTGGGCGGTGGTGAGGCGGTGGTCTGCGCGGGGTCTGCGGAGATGTCGTGACACGCCGGGTTTGGTGCGTGACACGCAGCTCGTGATGGTGTGGGTTGGGGCGTGTGCCCCTTAGCGCGACGGCCGGTGCGGATGCTGACGCTGCTGTGTGGCGTGCCCGTGCGATGCGGGCCGAGGCGCTGGCTGCGCACGGCGCCGATAAGGTCGCGCTGAACGTGCGGGTCGCGGGGCTGGCTGCGCAGGAGGAGCATCTGACCCAGACGGTCGCGACGCTGAGCGGCCTGCTGTTCGGCGATCAGCGAGAAGAGGAACCCGGGCAGCAGCCGGCGGCGGCGAGGACGGCCACGAAGGGGACGGGAGGGCGGCGGCGAGCGGGGGCAGCGGAAGGGCTAGAGCGGTCAAGGCGCCGCTCGTATGCGCACCTGGAAACCGAGGAGCGCAACAACGACGTGGAGCGGGGCTGCGGCGGTGCGGGGCTGCGGCACGGACTCGAGTCCTGGGACGAGGAACGGAGCAGCTAGACTGGGAGGTGAGGCTGAGCGGACCAGAGGCGGCGGCGCAGGTAAGGCGGCGCTGCCAGTGCAGGAAGCTGGCCGGGCGGATCGCGGTGGCGCGACAGGCGCCGAAGGTGATCAGAGGGGCCTGCTCACCGCGATGTCCTGGCCGGCGGCGAGAGAAGCGCATAGGCGGCGCTGCACCGGCTCATCGCCGCGGGCCGCCGACGGCCTGGACGTGGCCGAGGGCCCCTGGTCGGCGCTTGCAGCAGGTCGTCCCGCTGCTGGCCCCCTGGGCGGAGGCGATCGAGGCGCCGGGCCGCCAGGCTACGTCCGTGCCGACGAGACAGGATGGCGGGTGCCGCCGAAACCCCGGCAGGACGGGAAAGCGGGGCTGAGAGAGACGGGACCGATGAGGAACCGAGAGCGCGACGGCCCCCCGCAGCGCCGAAGTGCCCGCGAAAGAGCGGGCGACCGCGAGCAGGCCGCCCCGAAGCAGCCGCGGCGGCACCCCCGACCTGCGGCGCGCACCAGGCGCGGACGAGCGAGGGCAGCGACAGAAGAGCCGCCCAAACAGGCGAACCCCAGCGGGCCGGCGCCGCCACACGAGCGCGGGCCAGCGGGCCACGCCGGACGCAGCGGCGCGCGCGAACGGGCGCACACCGCCGCGCGCCGCGACCACCCAGACCGAGAGGAGAGAGAGGCGCGCGAGCGGCCCGGCCCGCACCACCGGGCCACGCAACAAGACGCAGCCCGCAACCAGGAAACCACGAAGGCCGGCAGCGCACCCGGCCGCGGCCAAGGCAGCGCCACGCGAACAAGAGGAGACAGCGCGCCGCCACCGCGACCGCCCCCAGACCGACAACACGGCGCCGAGCGGGCGCGCGCACCCCGCAAAGACGCAGAACCACGGCCCGGCGCCGCCGGGCCGCCCACCGGCCGACGGGAACGGACGAACACCGCCACCGCCGCGCAGAGCGACACCGAGCCACGCACCGCGCACAGACGACCAGACGCGCCGAGAACGGCGGCAAGGGCGCAGCGGCGGCAAACGGAGAGGAGGGCGGGACAAGCGCAGGAGAGGGCGACGCGCCGAGGGCGGCCAGAGAGACGCGAGAGAGGAACCGAAAAGGGGCAGGGAGGGAGGAGAGAGGAGGGAAGAGGAAAGAGGGAAAGAGAGAAGAAGAAGAAGAAAGAAGAAGAAAAAAGAGAGGGGGGGGGGGGGGGGGGAGCATTGATTGTGAATATCGTGACTTATTGCTAGCTCTCCGCTCTTATTGGTGACGAATTGGCGGCCATTAACGATAATTGGTGATGACCTATTGGGCAAGTGGCCGGGACCTGGCGTTACCCAGGCAGGTGTACCCATGCCCTGGTGGGTCAGAGCCAGCAAGCGGCTGGCAAGGCTGTTACATAGAGTTACGACGAGCTAGGCGAGACCACCCAATTGCGGCCGACTACGGGCGGCTCACCACTGTGCCGCCGGCACAGCGAGGGCGCACACAGATCAGCCGGCTCCGGGTACCGTGATCGCGCCGCGCGTTCGATCGGCCAGGCGGCAGCAACGCGCTGACGACAGCGCGGCTACTGGGGTACGGGACGTTCAACCTGGGTCGTTCGGGATGATGAACTCAGTCGAGGTAGTCGCGCAGGACCTGGGACCTGGAGGAGTGCCGGAGCTTGGACATGGTCTTGGACTCGATCTGGCGGATCCGCTCGCGGGTCACGCCGTAGACCTTGCCGATCTCATCCAGCGTCTTGGGCTGGCCATCGGTCAGCCCGAACCGCATCGAGACCACGCCAGCCTCCCGCTCCGACAGCGTGTCAAGCACCGAATGCAACTGCTCCTGCAACAACGTGAAACTAACCGCCTCACCCGGCTGGATCGCCTCGGAATCCTCGATCAGGTCACCGAACTCACTATCCCCGTCCTCCCCCAGCGGAGTATGCAGCGAGATCGGCTCCCGGCCGTACTTCTGCACCTCAACGACCTTCTCCGGCGTCATGTCCAGCTCGATCGCCAGCTCATCCGGCGTCGGCTCCCGCCCCAGATCCTGCAGCATCTGCCGCTGCACCCGGGCCAGCTTGTTAATCACCTCGACCATATGCACCGGAATCCGGATCGTCCGCGCCTGATCCGCCATCGCCCGCGTAATCGCCTGCCGGATCCACCACGTCGCGTACGTCGAGAACTTATACCCCTTGGTGTAATCAAACTTCTCCACCGCCCGGATCAGCCCCAGGTTCCCCTCCTGAATCAAATCCAGGAACAGCATCCCCCGCCCGGTATACCGCTTCGCCAGCGACACCACCAGCCGCAAGTTCGCCTCCAGCAGGTGATTCTTCGCCCGGGTCCCGTCCTCCGCGATCCACTCCAGGTCAATCCGCGCGTCCACCTGCAACGTCCGGCGGCCCTCCGCCAGCTTCTCCTCCGCGAACAGGCCCGCCTCGATCCGCTTGGCCAGCTCAACCTCCTGCTCGGCGTTGAGCAGCGGCACCTTGCCGATCTGCTTCAGGTAATCCTTAACCGGATCCGCCGTCGCACCCGCCACCGCCACCTGCGCCGCCGGCAAATCATCATCATCATCACCGAAGACGAAGATCTCCTCATCCTCACCCCCGCCATCCGGCGCGATCTTAACCACCCGCGCGGCCGCCACCCCGGCCCCCTCCGCCTCGCTCCGTCCGGCTCCGCAGACGGCCGGTCAGGCTCGGAGTCCTCGGGATCTTCGGATCCGTCCGGTCCTTCCGGCTCCTCGATGTCGACGGCCAGTTCGTCGGCCACCTGACCTCGGCCACCTCGGCGACGTCAGCGATGTCGTCGGCGAGAACGGCGAGGACGGTGAGCGCGGCCTGGAGGTCGGCGTCGCCGACGTCGAGATCGCCAAGATCGCCAAGATCGTCGAGATCCGCGTTCTCCAGATCCGCGTCGGTATCGAGATCCACTTCGTCGAGATCCACCTCGTCGAGATCCACCGCAGTCAGGCCGTCGTCGGCGTCGGAGCGCAGTCCAGAAGCGTGTTCAGCCGAGTTCCGGGGACCAGGACCGCCTGGCCGCGGAGCCACCCGGACCGCCTGATCCTCGACGGTCCGGGGCCCCTGGCCCGAGGTCCTGGGAGGCGGCAAGCGGTCACGCTTCGCGCGGCGCCGGGCCTTGCCTTGCCTGGTATTACGCCTGCTCATCCTCATCGCCTCCTAGACCACCAGTCGCGACAACGCCATAACTGGCCACGGGCCAGGCCATCACTTGGCCCTGGCCACCGCGGGCGCCTTGATACGGGCGGCGGGTCCGGCAAGGCCGAACTGGCCGGCCCGGGCGTCCACGCGGGACCAGAGCCCTTCGTCGTGCACCCCCGGGCCGCAAGCGGCCGGGAGCTGGCTGGCCGCCTCGGCGATCTCCATGGCGGCGGCCTGGCCCCCGATGAGCACGCGTCCGGGGAGCCACGTCACGGTCCATCCGCCGGCGCCGAACTCGGCAGTGGGCGGGATATCAGCACTGCGGATCAGGTCATTGGTGATCGTGACCGCCATCGGTCAGCCCTCCGGCTGCATAAGCTCCATAGCGCGCATTTGGTCGGCGAGACTCACCGGATCGGCCGGCGGGCGGCCCGGGGTCCTCGCGGACTCGCCGAGCTACGCGGTCCTCGCAGACGTACTCGTGATCGCGGATGAGGATCACGGCGGCGACCTCGACGTCCCCCGCCTCGGCCAGGTCGATGAACTGTTCCCACGCGGGCGTGCCACAGTCAGGCAGCTTCCCGGCGGTCTGCAGCCCGATGATCGTCAGGACGGCATCGTGGCCGGGGAGGCCGACTGCCTGATCGGTCCGGCGGTCGCTGAGGTCCTTATCGTGCTTCCACGCGCGGCTCGCCTGGTCCATGGGCTTGAGCGCGACCGGAAGTGCTCGCGCTGCCCCGGGCTCTGGTGGCATCCAGGCCGGATTATCAGCTTCCACCCTCGGAGTATCACCCCTGGAGAGCCCGTCCGGCTAGGTGGCCTTTGATCAGGCATGGAACATTGACAAACGATTGGGTGATGGCCGTGAAGCGCAGGATCCCCATCGGGCCGATCATAACGCTCCCGGATACCGTTGTGGGCGGACTGCACCTGCTGGGGATATTTGAGGAAATAGGATTGGGATAGTGTGAGAAGGGTTTCCTGGCGCGAGCATCGCACGCATTTCGGACAACCAAATGTCGGCTCACCCTGACTGCCACGCCGGCGGGCACGCAGATCATCTAGATCGGCGCGCGCCGTGAGCGATGCTGGGCGGAAGCGGCCCTTAAGAACCTTGCGTCGGCACAGTTCCCTGCGTGTCCACGATCTCAGCCGTGTAGCGATCTTCGAGCGGATGTGACTAGGGAGGCTCCACCCGGTGTGTGACTGGGTTGACCCGGTAGCCCACCTGGTGCTGTATCCACGAGTTGGCCGCCAGGATGGAGGAGGCCTGGACAGGTCGAGCACGCTCATCGGTTATCCCTTATATCTCGGCGTCACTGGCACCGCCCTGTGTCGTGGGCCGGTATCGGATCAGCTCAGCAGCAGCGGCCTGGGCGCCCAGGTTAGCAGGCCCTTGATCACGGGGACCTTCGTCTCCGTGATCTTCCTGGTCGGCCGCCGCATCGTCCGCGGGCCGAAGGTCCCGCGAAGCGGGCCACTGTGCTCCTGTACACGCGGGCGGCGAGCGAGCCTTGCTATCTGCGGCAGTTCTCAGAACGTTCCGGTGCCTGCCGCACGGACCCGCAGCAGCCCGAAGGGAGCTAACGAAGATGTCTGCTAGCAGGAATAAGGTCCCCGTATCGTGGTCTGGGTCGACGGTTCGCCGTCGTCACGATCCGCTCTTCGCTGGGCGGTGAGCCAGGCCAGGCTCACCGGAGGGACCGTAGATGCCGTCATCGCCTGGCAGATCCCGGCCTCGATGACCGGCTATGGCTGGACGATGCTCCTGCCCGACACCGGCTTCGAGGACATCGCGAAGCAGACCCTGGCCGAGGCGATCAGCGACGTCGCCGGTCCCGGTGATGACTACGAGGTGCGGATGCGGCCCCTGGTCGTACAGGGGATCCCGGCGCAGGTACTCATCGACGCTTCGGCGGACGCGGACCTGCTCGTCGTGGGCAGCCGCGGTCACGGCGGATTCGCGGAGGCGCTGCTCGGCTCGGTCGGCCAGCATTGCGTTCAGCACGCGCACTGCCCGGTCCTGATCATGCGCGGCGACAGATACTAACACGACCGTGACCCTTGGCCGACCGGCCTAGTATCTCATCGAGGTAGCTGCCCGCGCCCCGTGGGTGCCGACACGCAGCCATGGCATTGACAGTCAGCCGGGACGCGATCGAGCTCTTGCCGACACCAGCCGTCAGCTCCGCGTAGATTCGGACGGCCGGGATATGCTCATCAGCTGCGGCGCGCGCTATACGGGCTGCGGCTCGCAGTACGTTCGCTCGGCGATCCGCCTAACGTCGAGGTCCTCCCCCGCCGCGCTCGCCGCACAGCGGCCGCTACCCAGCGCTACTTGCTCGGGTGCGGCTGGGTCCGGCGGCGCTCATCACGACCGACGAGCGGAAGATGCTCACGCGGTGCCCGGCACACGCATCGCGGCTCATTCGAGCTCGGTCCGCTGCCGCGGACTCCTCCGCGCCTGCAGGACGACGTCTCGTCGAGGCGCGACGCTGATCGTGATCGATTCGCAACGTACCCTCCAGGAGCTGACGGTACTCATCGCCGCTGAGGGCCGCAGGCAGGACCGCGATCCGCGTCGCGGGCTGAGACACGGCAATGGAGCCGCGATGCCACCAGCTGTCCAGGGACGGGGTGCCGCGCTGCCTTCCAGCCGCGCCGACATCGGCCGGCGCTTCAGCTCCGGTCTTCCGGCGGGACGATGACGACCGGGCAGTGGGCGTGCTGCGTGACCTGGCCCGCCGTCGATCCCATCATCAGCCGGGTGAAGCCGCCGGCGCCGCGGGAGCCAAGGACGATCATGTCGGCGTCCTTGCCCGCGCTGATCAGCTCCTCGACCGGGAAGCCGTGCACCGCCTTGACCGTGACGGACTCCGGGCGGGGCCCGTCCAGGCTGGCCAGCACCTTGTCGGTTTCCGCCTGGGCGGCGACGCGGGCATGCTCGGTCCGGTCCGGGTCGTCCGGGTAAACGGACACGCCGCCGAAGTAGCCTGCGACGGCCTCGTGCACGGTGAGCACGCCAGCGGCGTGTTCCGGATCGCCGCTTCCCTCATGGCCCATTCCAGGGCGCGCTGCGAATGACCGGAACCGTCAATGCCGACGATAATTCCAGACATCTCACATCTCCTTTGATCCAGCCTGAAGTACCTTTAGTAGTTGACGCTAGGCGCCCCGGATCACCTGATAAGGGTCATCCGGGCCACGCGCCAGGGACCTTGGTCCTTAACGTGGCCTGGTCTGGCTGCCCTAGAGTGGACGTTGACACACCCTTGCTCGGGGTCATCCGAGCGAACGCAGGAGTTGCGGTGAGCGGTCCAGGGTCCGACGACGAGGCCAGGAAGCCGATCGCGGTGTTTCTCCTGGATGACCACGAGGTGGTCCGCCGGGGCGTCCGCGACATGCTGGAGGCCGAGCCGGACATCAGGGTGGTCGGTGAGGCGGGTACCGCGGCCTCGGCGCTGGCCCGCATCCCGGCGCTCAAGCCGGACGTGGCCGTGCTCGACGTGCGGCTGCCGGACGGGGACGGGGTGTCGGTGTGCCGGGAGATCCGGTCCCGGATGCCCGAGGTGGCCTGCCTGATGCTCACCTCGTTCGGCGACGACGAGGCGCTGTTCGACGCGATCATGGCCGGGGCGGCCGGCTACGTGCTGAAGCAGATCCGGGGCACCGACCTGGTCGGCGCGGTGCGCACGGTGGCGTCCGGCCAGTCGATGCTCGACCCGCGGGCGGCCAGCCAGCTGATGGCCCGGCTGCGGGATCAGTCGGCCAAGCGCGACCCGCTGGCCGGGCTGACCGCGCAGGAGCGCAGGATCCTGGAGCTGATCGGGGACGGGCTGACCAACCGGCAGATCGGCGAGCGGATGTTCCTGGCCGAGAAGACGGTGAAGAACTACGTGTCGGCGCTGTTCGCCAAGCTGGGCATGGAGCGCCGGACCCAGGCCGCCGCCTACGCGGTCCGGGCGTTCGGCGACCAGCACGAGGCAGGCCGCGCCATTACCGCGGTCCCGACGAGTAGGGACCTTCTGCCCTGGGCTCCCCGCCGTCGCCCGGGCATCCTCGGTGTCATGTACTCCGACGCCTCGGCACTGCCGCAACTGTCCAGGGACGAATGTCTCCCGCTGATGGCATCCGTGCCCGTGGGCCGGATCAGCTTCTTCGTCAGCGAGCAGGGCACGGCCGCGATCTGGGGGCAGGACGCCTCCTCGCAGGCGGAACAGATCATCACCCGGATCGCGCACCCGCGGGTGCGGGACGAACTACGTCAGGCCGGGCGCGAGCTCGGTTTCCGGTCTGAATTGCGCCCGGGCCGTCAGCCGCGGGGTACGCGCCATTCCAGGTGGGTTCCCGGTGCGGGCGCCCGGATCGGCAGCCTCGAGCCGAGCTCGCCGCCGAGCTTCTCGGCGCGGCGGGCCAGGTTGCGCAGGCCGCTGCGGCTGCCCTCCGCCGGGATGCCGGTCCCGTTGTCGGTGACCTGGACGGCGAGCATGCCGCCGCCGTCGACGTCGACGGTCACGTCGACCTGGCTGGCGCTGGGCGTGCCTGGCGGCGTTGGACAGCGCCTCGCGCAGCGCGGCGAGCACCTGCTCGGCCACCTCCGGGCTGATCTGGCCGCCCAGGCCCGCGCCGAGCCGCAGCGACGGGGCGAACCCGAGCAGCGGCGTCATCTCATCGACCAGGCGCGACGATGTCCCCGCGCAGGTCCGGCCGGTCGCGCTGTCACGGGCCTGCAGCGCGAAGATCGTGGCGCGGATGTCCTTGATGGTCTCGTCCATCGCGTCCACCGCGTTCGTGATCGCGGCTGGCGACCTCCGGCCTGGTGATCATCGGCATCGTGCCCTCCAGCGACATGCCGGTGGCGTAAAGCCGCTGGATGACCAGGTCGTGCAGGTCGCGGGCGATCCGGTCCCGGTCCTCGTACAGCGAGAGCCGTTCGGCCTCGGCGCGGCTGGCCGCGAGTTCCAGCGCGACCCCGGCCTGCGCGGCGAACGAGGCCACCACGTCCGCCTGGGCCTGGGGGAACGGCAGCGCGCCGTGGCGGCGGCCGACGGTGAGCACGCCGCGGACGTTGCCCGGCGCGCCGAGCGGGAACACGATCGCGGGCCCGATCTGGCTCATCGCGCCGCGGGCGGCTGCGGCGGCGCGCTCGTCGTCGGCGAAGTCGGCGGACGTCACCGGCTCGCCGGTGGCCAGCACCCGGCCGGACAGGGACTCGGCGGCCGGCAGCACCAGGCCGCGGGTGGCGTCGGCGCCGTCGCCGTCGGCGTAGGTGATCGTCAGCCGGCGCCCGTCCTCGTCGGGCAGGGCCAGCACGGCCAGGTCGGCGCCGGACAGCTCCCGGGCCTGCCGGGTGACGTCGGCCAGCACCTCGCCGGGCTCGGCGCCGGACAGCAGCCGGGTGGTGACCTCGGCGCTGGCCTGGATCCAGCGCTGCTGGCGGCGGGCCGCCTCGTACAGCCGGGCGTTCTCGACCGCCACGCCGGCCGCGGCGCCCAGCGCGACCAGCACCGCCTCGTCGTCCTCGGTGAACTCCCCGCCGCCGCGCTTGTCGGTCAGGTACAGGTTGCCGAACACCTCGTCCCGGACCCGGACCGGGACGCCGAGGAAGCCGCGCATCGGCGGGTGCCCGTCGGGGAAGCCGGACGACTCCGGGTGGGCGGCCATGTCGGCCAGGCGCAGCGGCCGGGGGTCGTCGATCAGCAGGCCGAGCAGGCCGCGTCCCTCGGGCCAGTGGTGGATCCGCGCGATCTCGTCCTGGGTCAGGCCGACCGGGATGAACTCGGCCAGCCGCTTGCCCTCCCCGATGACGCCGAGCGCCCCGTAGGTCGCGTCGACCAGGCCGACCGCGGTCTCGACGATCCGGCGCAGCGTGGACTCCAGGTCCAGGCCGAGCCGATGGCGACGACCGCCTCGAGCAGGCCGCGCATCCGGTCCCTGGTCGCCAGCACGACCTGCAGCCGTCCCTGCAGCTCGGCCAGGAGTTCGTCGAGCTGCAGCTGCGGCAGCAGCTCTGGGCGGTTCTCTGCACCAGGTTCCATCAGCTCGGCCCTCCCGGCGGCGATATATCGCAAGGATATCGGCCGCCTGAAGCCGCGCTAGCGGGAAGGTGCCGGGGTATATGAAGAACAGATGGCTGAACGGGACATTGTGCGTAGCCATGGCGACGTTGATAGCGGCTCGCCAGGTGCGCCTGGCCGGGTTAACTGACCAGCTCATACCGGGGATTGACCATGGCGGGACGGCCGTCCGCGCCGATGCCGACCATGCCGCGCAGGCGGATCCCGCTGCCGGGCTCAGCCCGGCGATGTGCGTCCGCCCGTAGAACAGGGCGGTCAGGTCGCCGGTCGAGTCGGTCACCTCGCAGGCCAGGACGTTGTTGGCTCGGGCCGGACCTTCGTGCGCAGGCGCCCCTGGACGGTGGCCTGGCCCGGCAGCGGAAGCGACCCGATCGGGTCGGTGCCCTGCGGCGGCACCGGCCGCTCGTAGTCCTGCAGGCCGTCCGCCTTGCTGCCCTGACCCGCCTCGCGTGCAGCGTGTCGACCTTGTGCCGGACGTCGAAGGGGATGATCATGGCCGCCGCGCCCGGGACCCGGCTGATCCGGCGGGCGATCCGGTCGGCCAGGTCCTGCGTCCCGCCCGCGGGGGTCTTTCGGCCCTATCTCGGGGCTGATTGCCAGGTCACGCTGGTGATCAACACGAACCAGGAACCACTCGGCCGGCTGAGCACCCACCGGGAGCTGACCATCATGCACGCATACGTGAGAGACATCATGACTACCCGCGTGGTGGCGGTATCTCCCGCTACGTCCTACCGGGAGATGACCGGCATGCTCCGGGAGCACCGCGTCAGCGGGTTTCCCGTCGTCGACGACGGGGGGAAAGTGATCGGCGTCGTGTCCGAGGCGGATCTGCTGGCCAAGGAGGTGGACGCAGACCCCGGCGGTCATCAGGACTGGTCGGCCCGGCTGCCGCACCGCAGGCGGCGAAGGCCAGCGGCCTCACCGCCGCTGACCTGATGACCCGGCCGGCCGTGACGACAGGCCCGGACGAACTGGTCAGCGTCGTAGCCCGGCTTATGCGCGCCCATCGGCTCAAACGGCTCCCTGTGGTCGATCACGACGGGCACCTAGTCGGCATCGTCAGCCGCGCCGATGTGCTGAGCGTCAACCGGACGGACGAGGAGATCCGCCGCGAGGTCACCCAGGACATCATCATGGACGGTTTCTTCACTGACCCCGCCCGCCTTGAGGTGACCGTGCAGGACGGCATCGTCACCCTGGCGGGCGCTCCGGGCAGCATCATCCTTGGCAACAACATCGCCAACCAGGTCCGGCACGTCGAAGGCGTCGTCGCCGTCCGCGACCGGTTCACCTATCCGCCGTCCAGCCTCGGCAGCCAGGAGAAAGGTAGGCCATGACGCGCCCTTGGTCACGGCTCGGCCAGCGCGGCCAGCCCGGGCAGGGTCTTGCCCTGGATGAACTCCAGGCTCGCGCCGCCTCCGGTGGAGACACGACCGAACGCGCTGTCGGGGAAGCCGAGCACGCGAATCGCCGCACCGGTGTCGCCATCGCCGACGACGGTAAACGCACTGCTGTCGGTCAGCGCCTGGGTAACCGTCCGGGTGCCGTCGGCATACGGCGATAGCTCAACCACGCCCATCGGGCCATTCCAGAAGACCGTGCCCGCCCGCAGGATGCTGTCGGCGAACAACGCGGCTGACTCCGGGCTGATGTCCAGGCCCCATCAGGTCCGCCGGGATCGCGTCCGCGGCCACCACCTGATGCGGCGCACCGGCGCCTCGTTCGGCCGCCACGACGACTTTCGTCCGCATCCCTTACCTACCCGTCGGCGACGGCGGTCGACTGGGCCCGTACAGTGACCAGCTGTACCCGGGTGGCCTGCAGCCGGCTCGCGACTACTCGGGCCAGCCGCCGGGTGAGGTCATGGCCAAGTTCGGGGTCGGCCGCGCAGCGTGCCCGCACCGCTCGCCCGTCGAACTGGAAGGCCTCGACGGGACCGACCGCCACGGCGCCGAAGGCCCACTGATACGGCGGGAACAGCCATGACCAGCCGAGCAGCTCGCCTAGGCCTATGGTGTCGATCCCTACCGGGCCTAGCCCCGGAACATGCAGGTCAAGGGAGACGCAGCCAGACTGGATCAGCCAGAAGCGGGCCGCGTGGCCGCCATCTTCGAAGAGCCGGTGCCCGGCCGGGAACACGACGTCCGAGGCGGCCTCGGCGAGTATGTCCAGGTGATCATGGGACATGCCGTGGAGGAAGGGATGAGCGGCCAGCGCCGCTGCCGTGACTTCAATCATGGGAGATCACCGTCCAGCTTCTCGAGTACGTTGAGCTCAGCCTGCGGCCGCCGCCTGCCATCGGCCAGGGCCGGAGGTCACCGCCGGCTGTGACCATGGCCTCCGACCTGGTTCGGCGGAAGGCGGCCCCTGCGATGGACGAACGTCCCGGCCGGACATGCCGGAGGCCACTCCCCCGCCGGGCTTGCGCCGCTGAGGGTGGCCTCGGCCCCCGGCCTGGTCCCGGAGAAGTTCGTGGAAGATCGGGCTTTCGTGGAGGCAGGACCCGCCAAGGGCTCTGTCGTATATCTCGTGATGGTTACGGGGTTGGTGTTTCAGCTGGTTGTGAGGATGCGTTTGCGGAGGAGGGGGAAGGCGGCGCGGCCGTACATCTGGCGTTTGAGGAGTTTGGTGCGGGTGTTGAGGCCTTCGACCAGGCCCGAGTTCCAGGGCAGGGTCAGGCCGTTGCGGACGGCTTGGTAGTCCTGGCGGATGCCGGTGGTGAAGGAGTGCAGGCCGGGCTGGCCGGGGTCGGCGTCTGCGGTGGTCATCCAGTCGTCGAGGAGGTGGCCGTGGCGGCCGGTGAGGATCTTGGCGAATCCGGTGATGTGGCTGGCCAGGGCGTCGAGTTCGGGGCAGCGGCCGCGGATGGCGGTCAGGGCGGCGGCGTCGGCGGGGTCAGGCGGGCGGGGTCGGGGAGGATCAGCGGGTGACCTGGCCGGGGCGGGGCGGGGCGGGCGGAGCGGGCGGGACGGTCAGGCGGAACAGGCTGGCGTAGCCGTAGGTGGTGCTCAGGCTGCCGCCGTACCCTTGGGCGGTGATCTCGCGGTGCAGGGCCCTGATGGTGGTGCAGCCTTGTTCCCAGCGGCGGCGCAGGTACGGTTTGAAGGGGTCCAGGCCGGGTGCGGGGCGGGCGGCGGCGAGCAGGGCGGCGGGGGTGGCGGCGCGCCAGTACCGGCCGGTGACCTGGCTGGTCAGGCCGAGCGCGGCGGCGGCCTGGGCCTGGGCTGCGCCGGCGGCGCGGAGCTGGTGCACGGCCTGGTGCCGGGCGGTGATGACGGGCCCGGGGTCGGCGGGCAGCGTTTTTGTTGCTTGCTGCTCTTGCTCTTGCTCCTGGGCCTGCTGGTCCTGGCCGCCGTGCTGGCGGGCGGGCGCAGGCAGTCCCGGTGGCCGGCAACGGTGTCGCGGGCGTGCCCGCACAGGTTGTGCCACAGGTGCCACCGGTCCGCGACCTGGACGGCTGCCGGGGCGCCGCCCGGCCGGCGTTGGCGTAGGCGCCGCCCCGGTCCCGGCAGATCACCTCCACCCCGGGGTGCTCGAGCAGCCACGCTTGCAGCGTGGCCGCCTCGCGGTCCGGCAGCACGTCGACCGGGACGCCGGCCTCCATGTCGACCAGGAGAGTGGCGTAGGCGGTGCCGCGCCGCAGCGAGAAGTCATCGACGCCCAGCACCCGCACCCCCCCGGGCGGCGGGCCGGGCAGCGCGGCGAGCATCCGGATCAGGGTGTGCCCGGCTGGCCGGGCAGGCCAGCGCGGCTGCCAGCCGGGACCCGGCCCGCCCGGCCAGCGCCACCGCGACCGCGGTCAGCTGCCGCCCGGCGCGGGGTCCGCCGCGCGTACCGGCTGGCCAGCCCCGGGGGCTGCTCGGCGAACGTGGCTGCCGGGCAGGCCGGGTTGCCGCACAGGAACCGCCGCACCGTCAGCCGGATCACGGTCCGCCGCCCGCCGATCGCGGTATCGGCGAGCCGCCGTGAGTACCCGCTGTGCCGCCGCCCGGACCAGCAGCCGCACCGCGGGCACGCTGCCCCGTCCGCCCGCGCCCGGACCCAGACGCACACCCGGTCCCCGCTGATAAAGCCGGGTCCACCGCGGCCACAGGCGAGACAGGGCAGCAGCAGCGCCAGCATCCTGGCCTAGGGCATGGACAAACAGGTACTGGGCTGGGACACTGACATGGCGGGGCTCCTGGGGTCCGGGGACTCGACGCCGCGGTCTACCAGGAGCCCCGCCAGTTACCAAGACGACACGCCGCAACCCACGCAAAACAGCAGCCCAGATCACAGAACGCCCAGCGCACAGCGTTACCGCGTATAGAAATAGCGCAGGACCCGCCAGGGGCCCGGATCCTCCGCATAGCTCGGATTTTCCGCGTTAACCGGCGCGGGAGCGCCGCGACGCTGGGACGTCAGCGGCGGCAGGAGCCTGACGGGGCAGGACAGGCCGGGGTGACACCTACCCGGCCGCGCGGCACCGGCATCACCCGCACGCGCCCCAGCCCCAGCCCCCGCACCCGCAGCACCCGCACCCACACCCACACCCGGCTACAGCGGCGGGCGCCCCGGGCCTACGGGACGGACCTCCAGTAAGGTCCATCCGGAAAGGGTTGGGTGTAGATGGCGGCAAGAAAAAGAGCTTCACGCCTGAGTTCCGCGACGAGGCTTCCAGAAGAACTACACTTGGACATCTTCCCGAGACTCTCGACAAAAGAGCGGTAACCCCCAGGCCTGACGAGCTCGAGGAGAAAAGTGCCCCTCTCCCCTTCTCTGGCATCCAGCCCGCGGCCGACTCGACCGGCTCTGCCCCTACCCCTAACCCCCTGTCCACCCTCGCCACTCCTACGCCATCCAGGTCCAGTCCGGTGCCGGCCCCCCTACAACACACGAACCGCGCTGTCTTGTGTCTTCTCCTCCCCCCTCTCTCCCCCCTTCCTCCCTCCCCCTTTTTCCCTTCTCCTTTTCCCTCTCCCCCCCTACCCACACCCCCCCCCCCCTACACGACACCCCCCCCCCCCACACCTGGGCGGGAGGTTGTGGATACTCCATGATCCATTGCCTCGGTGGGGCGCGGAATGGGCGTGAGTGAGACTACGCTCGGAAACTGGGTCCGTGCATACCGTGAGAGGCATGCGGGTGAAGAGCCTCCGCTGGAACTGTCCGAGCGGGCGCGGCTCCACGAGGCCGAGCGGGAAATCCGGGAAGTACGGGAAAAATTGACTTTCCTGGAAAAAGTAGCGGCGTACTTCGCGTCGGAGCGGCAGTGAGCGACGAGTACACGCTGATCGCAGCGGAAGACGCCGAGCAAATGGCTGCGCAGGCTAGTTGATGCCTCGATCTTGACGAAGATGTGCCGGAGGATAGACGTATCGAAACCCGGCTACTACGAATGGAAAGACCGGACGCTGTCCGCGACCGCGGAACGAAGGAATACCTGAAAGGTAAGATCGAGGAGATCTTCGACGACAACGACGAGACCTACGGATACCGGCGCGTCCACGCTGAGCTGGCCCGCCAGGGCGAGCAGGCCACCAGCGAGCTGTTCGCCGCCTCATGCGCGACCTGGGCCTCGTGCCCTGCGAGGTCCGCAAGCCCAGGTCGCTGACCACGCAGGCCACCGACATCGCCAAGATCCCCGACCTGGTCAAGCGGGACTTCACCGCCGCCGCCCTTTACCTTAAGCTCATCGGCGATATCACCGAGATCAGGACCTGGGAGGGAAAAGTCTATCTCGCCACCGTTATCGACTGCTTCAGCAAGGGAGTCATCGGGTGGGCGATGGCCAGCCATTTCCGCACCCCGCTGATTACCGGCGCGATGAAGATGGCCGCGAAGAACCATCCTCTAGCTGAGAATTGTATTGCGCATTCCGACCGCGGAAGCAACTATACGTCGCGCGACTATGCGGAATTGCTTGATGAACTCGGGCTCAGCCAGTCGCTCGGGAGAACCGGAATATGCTACGACAACGCGGCAGCGGAGTCGTTCTTCGCGACCCTCAAGAAAGAGCTGGTGTACCGCACAGTCTATCCGACGGCGAAAAGGCCATGCGTGATATTGCGCGATACATCGAACTGCGTTACAATCGGAAGCGTCTTCACTCGGCAAACGGGTACCGGCCTCCGCAGGAGGTCCGCAACGAGTTTCTGGCATTGCAGGTAGCGGCTTAGAAAACACAGTTTCCGCAATCCGGAAACGGCGGGGCTTTCAATACCTCATCACCTGTTCTGCGGGCTTTGCCGGGCACCGGATCCGCGCCGCGCGGATGGCGGGGCGGTCCGGACCGGGTTGCCGTGGCGGCGAGCGCCGAGGTCCGCGGAGGCCGTCGGTAGGCTCGGCTACGTGTCCCGGCCGCCGGCAGCGGCCACCGAGGCTGGAGGTCCAGACCATGCCCGATCAGGCGCCAGATCATCAGGCCCGTGAGTTCGCGGCGGCGTTCCGCGGTTTCCTGGACTGGGTCCATTCGTCGGCCGCCGGGCAAGGCAATGAGGTGTCGGCGCTGGTGCGTGATTTCCTGGGGCCTGGTGGCGCGCACCACTCCGTCGTGACGCGTCAGCTGCCGGCGTTCGAGCACGTCAACCTGCAGACCGCCATCGACGCGTGGTCAGCGCGCGCAGGACGGACGGTGGAGGTCCGCGGCGTCGCCCTGCCCCCGCACTACGGGGATCTTTCACTGCAGCAGCTGGTCGCGGGCGAGGCGCTGCCACCGCTGCGGCTGACGGCGCCGGCGCTGGCTGACCTGCCGAACGGGCCGAACTCGACTCTGGGGTGCCTGCGGCTGGCCCTGCTGCTGGTCACCGATCAGCACGGCCACTACGTCGTGATGATCCACGGCCCGAACGAGCATCAGCCGGGCCTGCAGGTTGAGGTCGCTGGCCTGCCGGTCGGCCTGGCCCAGCGCCTGCTCGCCGAGTTGGACCAGCTGCGCGCCGAACTTAACGTCTACCGCGGCCACCTACTCGACGTGTCGCTGGATCCGATGGGCCGGGTGCACCTTACCTTCGCCGGCCCGCCCGGCATCGGCCGCGATGACGTCGTACTTCCCGCCGCCGTGCTGGAACGGGCTGAGCGACATGCCCTCGGGGTAGCCGGACACCGGGAAGCGCTGCTGGCCGCCGGCCAACACCTCAAGCGCGGCTTGCTGCTGTACGGGCCGCCCGGCACAGGCAAAACGCACACCACGCGCTACCTGCTGGGTCAGATGACCGGCTACACGCGCCTGGTCCTCACCGGCCGCTCCCTCGTCGCGGTGGGCGCGGTCACCGATCTGGCCCGGGCCCTGCTGCCCGCCGTCGTCGTGCTCGAGGACGTCGACCTGGTCGCCGAGGAGCGCTCGCACGGCCCGGCGTCGAGCCCGGTCCTGTTCGACCTGCTCGACGCCATGGACGGAGCGGCCCCGGACGCCGACCTGCTGTTCCTGCTGACCACCAACCGCGCCGACCTGCTGGAGCCTGCCCTGGCCGCCCGGCCAGGGCGGGTCGACGTCGCCGTCGAGATCGCCTTGCCAGACGCTCCGGCCCGGGAACGCCTGCTGAGACTCTACGGCCAGAACGTGCCCCTGGCGCTGACAGATGAGGATGTGAACCTCGCCGTCGAGCGCACCGACGGCACCACGGCCTCTTTCCTCAAGGAGGTGATCCGGCGCAGCGTGCTGGAGTCACTGCACGACAACCCGACTCTCACGGCCGTGACCGGAGCGCAGCTGGCCCGCGCACTCGACGACCTGCTCGACGCGGCACAGGCTGTGACCCGCACCCTGCTCGGAGTGGGCGTCGACCCCGCCGACCTGCCAGCCGGCGGCGCACTATCACCGGACCCGGGCCGTAGTGGCCGGATGGCCTACCGCCGCGGGGTAATGTCGCGGCGCTTCGGCCCGTACGGCAGCTGAGCCCGACGACGCGCCCTGGGTGACTCGGGGAAACTGCTGGCCTCGGCCGCGTTCAGCGAGGGCCGGCACGCGCAGGCGTTCCCGAGCTTCGGCTCGGAGCGGATGGGCGCGCCGGTAATGTCGTTCTGCCGGATCGACGACAAGCCCATCCGGACTCACGAGCCGGTCAGCGAGCCGGACGCGCTGATCATCAAGGACCCGACGCTGCTGCACCAGGCCGATCTCTTCAGCGGCCTGGGCCCGAAGGGGTACATGCTGATCAACTCCACCCGCGGGTTCGGCGGCCTCGGCCTGGGCGAGTTCGCTGCGGGCTTCCGCCGGGACCGGCTGCTCGTGGTGCTGCCTCGTCGCTGGCCCTCACCCACCTGCGCCGCCCGTTGCCCGGCGCCGCCCTGCTCGGCGGGTTCGCCGCCACCGGCACCACCGGCACCGAGCCGGGCTACAGCCACCCATCCCAGGATCTACGGGGACATACCTTTAGGCCGGCATGATCCGGCGGCCGGTGACGCGGGACGGGACGATGCGAATGAACAGTTCCCTGTCGCCGGCAGGCCACGGCTCGACGCCCGCCTGTGTGGCGGACTCGCGCTCGGCCGCGGACACATGGTGGGCCGGCCCCTGGATCAGCACGCTCCAGCCTTGGCGCCCGGCCGTGTCGATCTCGTCGATCTCGAACGCCACCTGGTAATCCCCGCCCGCGATCCCGGTCTGCAGGTCCTCGTCGAGCGCGCTGTGCTGAGCGGTCCGGAACACGACCGCACCGTCATGCCACTGAAAGTTCACCGGCAGCACCGCCGGCCCGAACCGGCTCTGGTAGGCGATCCGGCCGATTCCGCCTTGCGCTATCAGCCGCAGGCTCTCGGCTTCATCGAGCTCCTCGATCTTGCGGTCAGACATGACTGCTCCTCTTCCCGAATGCAGCCGATCAGATAGCACGACCGTATCCTTACGCACCCGGAGAAGGGACCTCCCATCCGTCCGGAAACACCATGACCTTCAGCCCGCCGGGAAATGGACTTGCGGCCCTGCCCTATGACCGCTTCCGCGACAAGGCTCGTTACTGGAACCAGCGAACCAGCGGAGGAAGCCATGCGAGGCCTGGCGGCCCGATGCGCCTGATCGCGACCGGACAGATCGACGCCAAGCGGTTCATCACCCGCCGCTTCGGCGTCGATGAATTCGAGGCGGCATACGACGTCTTCGGCGCGCTGCCGACACCAGCGCGCTGAAGGTCGTCCTGTGCCGCTAACGCAGGAAAAGCAGAGGTGGGTGAGCAGGATGAAAACCGCAGTCAAGGACGTCGTGACCACTTGCGCACGGCCAGGCACGTCGAGGGCGTCGTGGCCGTCCGCGACCGGCTCAGCTACCCCGACGACTACCCCGCCGTCGCGGGTCCGGTCTTGCGACCCGGCCGGACGGAGTATGCGCCGTGGACGCGCGTGGCGCCTACGAGGCGCGGGACCCGTTCCTGCGCAGGTTGCGGTGAGGCGGCGCATGAGTTAACGCTCGGCTGCAGGCCGACGTCGCAGCACAAAGGCGAGGACAATAGCTTGGGCGCGGCCGAATCGCAGGCACGCATCCGGCCCGTTCGGACTAAAAGGGGTTTACCGATGACCGTCGCTGAGCAAGGGCCGCTGACCAGCAGCGAACTTGGCGCGCTTGACGCCTGGTGGCGTGCCGCGAATTACTTGTCCGTCGGGCAGATCTACCTGATGGGCAACCCGCTGCTGGCCGAGCCGCTGCGGCCCGAGCACGTCAAGCCCCGGCTGCTCGGGCACTGGGGCACCACGCCGGGGCTGAACCTGATCTACGCGCACCTCAACCGGGTGATCAGGAACTGGGATCTGAACGTCATCTACGTGGCGGGGCCGGGGCACGGTGGGCCCGGCATGGTGGCGAACACCTACCTCGAGGGCACCTACAGCGAGCTGTACCCGGCCATCACCCAGGACACGGCCGGCATGGCCAGATTGTTCCGGCAGTTCTCCTTCCCCGGCGGCATTCCCTCGCACGTGGCGCCGGAGACGCCCGGCTCGATTCACGAGGGCGGCGAGCTCGGCTACTCACTGGCCCACGCCTACGGGGCAGCGTTCGACAACCCGGACCTGATCGTGGCCTGCGTGATCGGCGACGGCGAGGCCGAGACCGGGCCGCTGGCCGGGAGCTGGCACGCCAACAAGTTCCTCAACCCGGCGCAGGACGGCGCGGTACTGCCGATCCTGCACCTGAACGGCTACAAGATCGCCAACCCCACGGTGCTGGCCCGGATACCGCACGAGGAGCTCGAGTCGCTGCTGCGGGGTTACGGGTACACGGTCCACACGGTCGAGGGCGATGACCCGGAACTGGTACACCAGCAGCTGGCCGCGACCATGGACGCCGTGGTCGGCGAGATCCACGCCATCCAGCGGCGCGCCCGGGTGGACGGCGATCTGTCCCGGCCGGCCTGGCCGGCGATCGTGCTGAAAACGCCGAAGGGGTGGACCGGACCCAAGGTAGTGGACGGCCTGCCAGTGGAGGGAACGTGGCGGGCGCACCAGGTCCCGATCGCCGCGGCCCGGCAGAACCCGGAGCACCTGGCCCAGCTGGAGACGTGGCTGCGCTCCTACCGGGCCGGGGAACTCTTCGACGCCGAGGGCGCGCTGATGCCCGAACTGGCGGCGCTGGCGCCGCGTGACTACCGGCGGATGAGCGCGAACCCGCACGCCAATGGCGGCCTGCTGCTGCGTGACCTGCGGCTGCCCGACTTCCGCGACTACGCCGTGGCGGTTCCCGCGCCGGGCGCGGGGATGTCGGAAGCCACCCGGGTCCTCGGCGACTGGCTCCGCGACGTGATCAAGGCCAACCCGTCGACCTTCCGGTTGTTCGGCCCGGACGAGACCGCCTCGAACCGGCTCCAGGATGTCTTCGAGGTGACGAACCGCGCGTTCGACGGGCAGATCATCGACGGAGACGATCACCTGGCGCCGGACGGCCGGGTGCTGGAGGTGCTGTCGGAGCATCTGTGCCAGGGCTGGCTCGAGGGCTACCTGCTGACCGGCCGGCACGGGCTGTTCAACTGCTACGAGGCGTTCATCCACATCATCGACTCGATGTTCAACCAGCACGCCAAGTGGCTGAAGGTCACCCGCGGCATCGGCTGGCGGCGCCCGGTCGCGTCGCTGAACTACCTGCTGTCCTCGCTGGTCTGGCGGCAGGACCACAACGGGTTCAGCCACCAGGACCCCGGCTTCATCGACCACGTGGTGAACAAGAAAGCCGAGGTCATCCGCGTCTACCTGCCGCCGGACACCAACACCCTGCTATCGGTCGCGGACCACTGCCTGCGGTCGCGGCACTACGTCAACGTCATCGTGGCCGGCAAGCAGCCGCAGTGGAACTGGCTGTCCATGGACGAGGCGGTCATCCACTGCACCCGCGGCGCCGGGATCTGGGAATGGGCCTGCAACGACGCGCCCGGCGAGCCGGACGTGGTCATGGCCTGCTGCGGCGAGACTCCCACCCTGGAGACCATCGCCGCGGTGGCGCTGCTGCGCGAGCACCTGCCGGAGTTGAAGGTACGAGTGGTCAACGTGGTCGACCTGATGCGGCTGCAGCCCGAGACCGAGCACCCGCACGGCATGTCGGACGCGGAGTTCGACTCCCTGTTCACCAGGAACACACCGGTGATCTTCGCCTACCACGGCTACCCCTGGCTGATCCACCGGCTGACCTACCGGCGGCACGGCCACGACAACCTGCACGTCCGCGGCTACAAGGAGGAAGGCACTACCACCACCCCGTTCGACATGGTCATGCTGAACGACCTGGACCGCTTCCACCTGGTCATGGACGTGATCGACCGCGTGCCCGGGCTCGCCTCCTCGGCCGGGCACGTCCGGCAGCTGATGGCGGACAAGCGCATGACGTGCCGCGCGTACACCCGCGAACACGGCGAGGACGCGCCCGAGATCAACGACTGGAAGTGGCCGTACTGACCGCGATCCTGGTCGTCAACGCGGGGTCGAGCAGCATGAAGCTCCGCGTCCTGTCCGACGCCGACCAGGTACTGGCCAGCGTGGATCTGCCCGCGCCGCGCGGCGCGGCCGACGCGGCCGCGCTCAAGGACGCGATCACGTCGCTCGGGGACGCGCGCGCGGCCGGGCACCGGATCGTGCACGGCGGGGACCTGTTCAGCGGGCCGGTCCTGATCGACCCCGGTGTCCGGCAGCGGCTCGGGGCGCTCACCGACCTGGCGCCGCTGCACCAGCCGAAGTCACTGGCCGCCCTGGATGCGGTCCAGGCCGTGCTGCCGGACGTGCCCGCCGTCGCCTGCTTCGACACCGCCTTTCACGCCACCATCCCCGTCCGCGCGGCCACCTTCGCGCTGCCCGCCGAGTGGCGGGAGCGCTGGGCGCTTCGCCGTTACGGATTTCACGGGCTGTCGCATGCCTACGCGTCACGGCGCGCCGCGGAACTGCTCGGCGCTGACCCGTCCACGTTGCGTGTGGTCACCTGCCATCTGGGGGCGGGCGCATCACTGGCGGCGGTGCGTGGCGGGCGTTCGGTGGACACCACGATGGGGTTCACTCCGCTAGACGGCCTGGTGATGGCGACCCGGTCGGGTGCGGTCGACCCTGGCCTCCTGCTGTGGCTGGAATCGCACGCGGGGATGCCGCCGGCTGAGCTCGCGGCGACGCTGGAGTACCGATCGGGGCTGTACGGCCTGGCCGGAACCGGTGACATGCGGGAGGTGCTGTCCCGGGCCGCCGCGGGCGACTCCCGGGCCGAGCTTGCCCGGGAGGTATACCTGCACCGGCTGCGCGGCAGCGTGGCCGCGATGGCCGCCGCCATGGACGGCCTGGACGCGCTGGTGTTCACCGGCGGCGTCGGCGAGAACTCGGCCGAAATCCGGTCCCGGGCCATGGCCGGGCTCGGCTTCCTTGGCGTACGCGCTGATCCGGAGCGTAACCAGGCCGGGACCGGCGACCGGGAGATCGGGGTGCCTGACGTTCCGGTCCGCAGCCTGGTCATCGCCGCGCGCGAGGACATCGAGATCGCCCGGCAGGTACGAGAAGTCCTGTATCCGAACGGATCCTAGTCCCCGGGCGTTCCGGAAGCCGGAGAAGACCGGCGCCGACGTGCCGCTATCATCCGCCCAGTCCGAATGCCTCCCCCACCGCAGTGATTCCGGCGGTGTCGGCGAAGGGGAAGCTGAAGATCACTTCGTCAGCGCCGGCCTCGATGTGACCCGCGACCAGGCCGGGAATCTCGTGGGGCTGGCCGACGGTGAATCCGGCGATCTCCTGCGCAGAGCCGGCCGCCGTCAGCATCTCGCGCATCTCGGCCGTGTTCTGGGCCGACGTGGTGAGGATCAGCGGGGTCATCCAGGTCACGCCGACCTCGGCCGGGTCCCGGCCGACCTCGGCGCAGTGGCGGCGGAGCACGCCGATCTTGCGGGTCAGCGTGCTGACGTCGCCCGTCACGTTGCACATGTCCCCGTAGCGGGCCACCAGCCGCAGCGTCCGCTTCTCCCCGCCGCCGCCGATCATGATCTTCGGCCCGCCTGGCTGCACGGGCCGGGGCAGGTTGCGGGCATGATCGAGCCGGTAGTGAGTGCCGGAGAAGCTCACATCCTCGCCGGTGAACATGGCCCGGCAGACCTGAACCGCCTCTTCGAGCATGTCCAGGCGCACCCGGTCAGCCGGATAGTCGACGCCCAGGCCCTGGTGCTCAACGTCGTACCAGGCGCCCCCGATGCCGAGGATGGCCCGGCCCCGCGAGATGACGTCCAGCGTCGTGATGATCTTGGCCAGGATACCGGGGTTGCGATAGGTCACGCCGGTGACAAGCGTGCCGAGCTGCACCCGCCTGGTCCGCGCAGCCAGCGCCCCGAGCAGGGTGTACGCCTCCAGCATCGGCTGGTCCGGGCCGCCCAGGGACGGCAGCTGGAAGAAGTGATCCATGACCCACACCGAGTCGAACCCGGCTTCTTCCGCCGTCGTAGCCAGGCGGGCCACATGCTCGAACAAGTCGCCCGGATCAAATCCGGAGAAGCTGGGCAGCTGTACACCGAATCTCGTCATAACGCCACAGTAGCGACTCCCCGGGGACGGGCGGCGGCCCGCGCACACTCCGGATCGCCGGCCAGGAAGGCCTGATCAAGCTGGTCTTCCACGGCGGCACCGGAGTTCTCCTTGGCGTCTACGCAATCTGCGAGATCGCCTCGGAGATCAGCGGCACCGGCCAGGCTATGATCCACAACGAAGCGACCATCGAGGATGTGATCCGGACGGCCTACAACACCCCGACCTTCACCTACGGCTACAAGCTGGCAGCCTCCGACGCCCTGCTCCAGCTGCACCCTGACGTCCTGCGGGCCATGCGCCTGCCGTCCCGCGCCCACCGCATCTGAACCGTCGCAGGCAGGAGCCCGGATGGAACTCGAATCGCTGAACGCCGCCTTCGTCATCGACACCTTCCTGCTGCTCCTGATCGGAATCGGCCCCAAGATCGCGCTGGTGCCGTTCCTCGAGACGACCAGGCAGATGCCGCAGGCCACCCAGCGCCGTGTCCTGCGCAAGATGCTGACCACCGCCGCCACGGTCGCCGTGCTCCTGCTGGTCCTCGGCGGGCTGCTGACCAGGCTGCTGCACTTCTCCCCCGGCGCCCTGGGCGTGGCGAGCGGCATCATCCTGCTCATCATCTCGGTCACCATGGTCCTCGGAAAGCACGAAGAGGACGTCGGCAGCCACCCGGCCGAAGACAAGGACCCGATGCAGATCGCCGTCTTCCCGCTGGCCGTGCCCTACCTGCTGAACCCGGCCGGGATCGTCGTCCTGGTCACCGCCTCGGCCGAAGCCGCCTCGGTCTCTGTGGTCGCCGTCGTCGTCGGCATCCTCGTCGTGATACTCGCCCTGGACGTCGTCGTGTTCCGCTGGGCCGTGCAGGTCAGCAGCCACCTGGACGCCAGCCGGATGCTCGTCACCGAGAAAGTATTCGGCTTCTTGCTCGCCGCGCTCGCCGTGCAACTGGCGCTCAACGGGCTGTCCGACGTCGGTGTGATCCACCTGTCAGGCCACTGAAGACGCGGCAAGCCGGGTCAAGGCGCGGCTCAGCGGGAGGACGTGAGCCACGCGGACCGCCACGGCCCGTTCGGCATATTTAAAATATTGATCCGAACGGACCGGATGCGTGCGGTCGGCCAGTGTCCGCTCCGCTGCCCTGCAGCCACCGGCTAAAGGGCGAGCCACCGCTCCCGGTGGCGGGGCCGGGCTTTCGCTAGCCCTCCAGTGCCGACACCGCGGCGCCGATATCCGCCTTCACCGGGTCCCGGGCCCACAGGGTCAGGCCGAGGGCCTCGGTGCCTGCCCGCGCACCACGCTGACGACGGTGAGGAAGCGGGGAGTCGTCGATCTGGTGCATGACGGTCCTGCTGTCGTTTATTACCTATTAAGCTAATCAATATTATTGACATGTGACGCTGGATGCATGGCCTGATGGCCGTGACCAGCGCAGCCCAGGGGAGCGAGAATGACGTATACGATCCCGGCCGCGCTGGCCGCCATCGCCGCGAGCGACCGGCCGTTCCAGCCGGACGAATGCCTGGCGCTGGCCAGGCGCGCCGCCGGTCTGCTCGAAACCGCCGCGCTGTCCCGGACGGGGACCGGGACTTCCGTGGCGCTCTGGGAAGACGAGCACTCGGTCGCCTGGCTAAACATCATGCCGGAGCGGCGTGACACCGGCTACCACGACCATGACGGGTCCGCCGTCGGAGTCTGCGTGATCGCGGGGAGCGTGACGAACGAGGGCCTGCCGATCAGCGGCCCGCGGCGCGTCCATCGCTACGGGCCGGGCGATTCGTTCTGCTTCCCGGCCTCGGGCATTCACCGGATGGACCACGACGCCGGGGCGATCACCGTCCACGTGTATTCGCCGCCGCTGCGCGCCATCGGCTACTACGAGGTAGTAGGCGGCTTGCTTCAGCGTACGCCGGGACCGGCCGACGAAGCCTCGCCAGAAAGCCCGCGACTGCTGGAATCCCTCGGAGCCCGTTAGCGCCCGTTCGTTCCTCTTCCCGGTGCCCATCCCTTGTTCTAGGCGGCCGAAAAACTGGATACCAGTCCGGCTGGGCTTACTAGCGGCACGTCGACAGTACCTGTTGTCACCGATCCCGTTCTTCGCCGCCGTCGGGCAGCACACCGACCGGATCACCCTCGGCAGCGTCGTCATCCCGATGCGCTACCAGGACCCGTTCCTGCTTGCCGAGGCCGCCCTGCGCGTGATTTCCGTGCGGCGCAAGTGAGCACGTATCATAATTTCGTGCTGACGAGTGAGGTGGCGTAATGGCAGATGTAGGCGGGCCGACGGCGTGTGAGTCGTGCGGCCGCCAGTTGTCGTCTCGGCAAGGAAAAGGCAGACCAAGACGATACTGTAACGCTACTTGCCGGAGTGCGGCGCGGCGCAGGCGGGACGCTGGCCGCCGACCTGGCGTGAAGGAAAGGTTGACACCTGGCCATCGTCATGACAATCTTTACACTGTGGACCGGCTCGCTGACGCGGTCGCCCGTAGCGGCAGCGGTCTCCCGCTGGAGGCCCTGGCGGCGGCCCGGGACTTGTCCGCCGCAGCCGGCGAGGCGCTGCAACAGGCCGCCGACCGGGCGCGCGCGGCCGGTCATAGCTGGAGGGAGATCGGCGATGTTCTCGGCACCACCCGGCAGGCTGCGTTCCAGCGGTTCGGGCACCCGGTCGACCCGCGCACCGGCGCTCCCATGAGCACGGACATCGCGCCCGGCACGGCAGACCGGGCGGTCACGATCGTCGCCTGCCTGGCCGAAGGCCGCTGGGAGGAGGCGCGCCGGGACTTCAACGCCAAGATGAGCGAAGCCCTCGACGGCAGGCGGCTGGCGGGCGCCTGGGCGCGGATGGCCAGCCTGATCGGCGGCTACGAGGGCATGGGCGAGCCGTTCGCCCACCGGGTCGCCGATCACACCGTGGTCGAGATCCCGCTGCGCTTCGAGGCCGGCGAGGCGACCGGGCGGGTCGTCTTCGACGAGAACGGCAAGGTCGCGGGCCTGTGGCTGCGGCCATGATCGCGGCGCTCGTCATCGGCGGGGTGCTCCTGCTCGCGATGATAGGCGTGGCCTGGTACGGCTGGGTCACGCTCCCAGCTGACGCGCGGGTGCCGATCCACCTCGGGACCGGCTACAACAACTTCGTGTCCAAGCGCTTCGGGCTGATCATGCACCCGGCCGCGGGGGTGCTGGTCTACGTCGCCACCGCCCTGGCGACCCACCACTCGTCCAAGTCCTCGCCTGCCTTCATCGTCCCGCTCGTCATGTGCGTCCTGCTAGCCGTCCAGGTCGGCGCGATCAAGGTGGCCCGCACCAACGCCGGGACGGCCGGGTAAGGCCGAGCGAGCCTGGGCGCGGCGCGGGCGAGGTTCCTCACTCACGGACCTGGCTCCGGCGCCGCGGCCGGCCGAGCGGCCTGCCGCTGCCGTGCAGCATGGCTGTCCTGCTGACTGCCCGTTCACCCCTCCTGTCTCCGGGGACTGCCCTGGCTTGAGTTGGCTCAGCCGGGGGGCAATCCCCGGGACAGCCGGCGACGGCGATCGGTGTTCGCCGCGTCCGCTTCAACTGGGCTGAGGCGCGGCGGGCGGTCTTAACCGGTCAGCGAGGCTGGATTTCGCCCATCGGGCCGAAGCCGTCATGCGGGGTGTCGATGTAGATAATCTGCGGCTGCGTGGCCACCAGGTCGGGTGCGGTGTCGAAGAACTTCTTCACGTAGGGCTGCTTGACGTGCGTGCCGCCCGCCTCGGCATCCTTGAATCCCTCGATGCAGACGAACTCGTTGTCGTCGGTAAGGCTCCGGGCGAACTGGAAGAACAAGCAGCCGTCCTCGGAGTTGACGTCCTTGGCGTAGGAGTCGGCCAGCGCCAGCCACTCGTCCATCTTCTCGGGCCGGATCTGCATCTTGATGTTGATCAGGATCATGGGTCCCCTCCTGCTAGGTGCCGGTCGTCATAATCGTGGTGCGATCGCCAGCGACCGTCAACTGCAGCGGTGGCGCCTTGTAACTTTCGCTGGTCGGCATCGGCGCGCGAATAGACGATCTGGGCGGCCACGATCCTCTGGACACCGACCCACGGTGGCGTGCATAGCCGCGTAATTTGCGCCTCCCGCCGGAAGCCCGGATCCTCCGGGCCGGTGCTAGGCCGCGAGCATGGTCAGGATCCGGGACCACGCGTCATCGCGGGCCTCCTTGCTGAAGGCCGACGTGCCTGGCCAGAAGAACGCGTGTGCGGTATCGGGGTAGGTGACGAATTCGTGGTCGGTGCCGGCGGCCTGGAGGGCGTCGCGGATCTGGCTGCGCTGGGCGGCGTCGATCAGGGTGTCGTCTTCGCCGACCAGGTAAAGGATCCGGCCATGGATCCCTGTGGTGAGTTCCAATGTTGGTGACGGCCGGCTCATCGGGATGTCGGTCGTGGGCAGCCAGCCGCCGTACAGTACGGCCGTCCGGCTGACCGGGAGCTGGCAGGCCGCGAGATAGCTCAGATGGCCGCCGGCGCTGAAGCCAACCATCGCGATCTGCTCGATCGCTGGTTGTGATCTCAGCCAGCCGACGCCTGCTGCCGTATCGTCCAGCGCCTGCTGGCGGGTGAGCCGGTTTAGGTATGCGAAGCCTTCTTGGCGGCCGGGATCATCGCGTCCGAGCCAGCGTCCGGGTGGCGCGTCCCGGTGGTAGAACTCGGGCGCGATCGTCACGTATCCGGCTGCGGCGAGATCCTCGGCTACGCCGCGGATATCCGGGTTCACGCCGAAGAGCTCATGTGCCACGATCACCCCGGCCGGAGCCGGGTCAGCGGCCGGCCGGGCGAGGTATGCCGGCAGGGTGGTTCCGTCAGCGACCGGGATGCGGATCGGTTCGTTCGTAATCGTCATGCCCCCAGCTTGCGCACGGACGGCACTGGTAACCAGAGCAGGCTGTTACTGGTACCAGCATGAGTAGGATCAACAATGTGGCGGCTTCCGGAGACCCGCAGGCACTGGGGCAGTTGCTCCGATCACGGCGCGAGCGGCTCGCCCCCGGTGATGTCGGCTTGCGGGCAGGCGGCCGGCGGCGGGCGGCTGGGCTGCGCCGCGAGGAAGTCGCACTGCTGGCGAACCTGTCCGCCACCTACTACACCTTTCTCGAACAGGGACGCTCGGTGCGGCCCTCGCCGCGGGTGCTGGACGCCCTGGCGGCGGCCCTGCGGATGTCGGCCGCCGAGCGCGATTACCTGCACGTCCTCGCCTACGGACCCGACGGAGCCCGCACCGCCGCCGCGGCAGTAACCGCACCCCCCGAGCGGATCGATCGCGGCGTCGCTGATCTGGTCCAGCGCCTCGACCCGTTTCCCACTCTCGTCAAAGGACGCCGCTGGGACGTGCTGGTCTCAAACCCCGCCGCGCGGGAACTGTTCGCGGACTGGGAGACGCTGCCCGCGGGCCAGCGCAACCTTGTGCGCTGGATGTTCACCACCGACCGCGCCCGGGAGGTGTACCTGGACTGGGAGGCCGAAGCCAGGGCGATGCTCGGCCGGTTCCGGCTCGCCGCCGCCCGCCATCCACACGATCCGGACTTCACGGCACTGATCGCGGAACTGCGCCGCGACAGCGACCACGTCCGGGACTGGTGGCCCCGCCACGACGTGACCGCCGTAGGCAGTGGATCGAAGAAGCTGCTGCACCCAAGACTCGGACCGGTCGAGTATTCGCACGTCGTGCTGCAAATCGCAGACAATCCCGACCAGACACTCGTCACCTACTCCCCAGCCGGGCACTAAGGACGCCGACCGCTAAGTACTATGCGGACGGGGTGCTCGCTGGCCCTGGCTGCGTCGGGTGATCGGCCTAGCCCGGTTGAGTCCGCCTCCTGCCGTGAATAAGGTCATAAGGTGACAAGGCCAGTCCCTGCCAGCCAGGCGGAGCACAACCGCCATACACGCGATGCCTATGACCGGCTCGCGGCAGTCTGGGCGGACACTACCGACGACGGGCCTTTCAACGGCCTGCTGGAGCGGCCCGCGCTGCGGTCCCTGGTGCCCGCGGGCCTGGCCGGCATGGTCGTGCTCGACGCCGGCTGCGGCTCAGGGGCGCAAGCCCAGTGGCTGCTCGATCAGGGTGCTGAGGTGATCGGAGCCGACCTGAGTCCCCGGATGATCGAGGAGGCGAGGCGCCGCTGCCAGGGCCGAGGGCGGTTTGTCGTGGCGGACCTGGCCGAGCCGCTGCCCGTAGAGCCGCGGTCGCTCGATGGCATCACCAGCTCGCTCGCGCTGCATTACGTCCGGGACTGGAGTGTCCCTCTGCGGTCATTCGCGTCGGCACTGCGCCCAGGCGGGTGGGCTGTCATCTCCCTTGATCACCCCTTCGGCCCGCGTCTGCCAAGTCAGCACGGCGGGTACTTCGACGTCGAACTGGTGATCGACACCTGGCGCAAGGCCGACGTCGAGGTGTCTCAGCGGTTCTGGAAACGGCCGCTTTCGGCGGTTGCCGACGCCTTCGCCGACGCGGGATTCGTCATCGACCGGATCGCTGAGCCGCAGCCGTCGCAGGAAGCACTCGAGCGTTATCCAGCCGAGCTGGCAGGTATCGCCGGCATTCCGGTCTTCATCGTCTACCGGCTCAGGCTAGCGGGCTAGCCTGAGCCGGGCCCGGGTATCACTGGCCGCGGCGTGAATGCCTCAGACATCAACCCGGACAGCTGCTTCAGGGTGTCTGCCTGGTGCGCCCACAGCCGGGGCACGTTCCACACGTAGCCGCCGTCTGCGAGGTCTTCGTCGTAGAGCGCCTGCACTTGGGTGGACACCGGGGGTTCTTCGAGAAGCTTCCGGTCACGCGCGTTCTGCGCCTACCAGTTTGCGGTCAGTGGTTGTTCCCGGGCAAGCTTGGGAAGGTGTCCCGCGCGCCGAAGTGTCGGATCTGCGCTCGCGTCGCGATGATCACGCCCGTTGTCGACGCCGGGGACGCGGGCCTGGTCGTGCCGACGCAAAGTCGGGCGTGCTGTCGTCGAGGTCGCCGCTGTTCGGGGTTGTCGTCGGGGCCGTGACCTGCTTCGCGGTGGGCCGGCACCGGCCTGGCCTGCTTCTCGGGGTCATGGTGGCCGGTGTGGACGAGGCCGCCCTCGCCCGGACGTGGCCAAGGCCGGGGCGAGGCCGCACGCGGTGGCCGCCTGGCACCCGGGCAGGTCCGCCGTGCGCCGACGGCCTGATCACGGGCCTTTCCGGAGCGTAGACGGGTACCGGCTGCCGGGATCTCGAGGCTCCTTGCGGCCCGTCCCGTGGCCGGCTCGCCTCGGCTTTACGTCACAAAGTTCGTCGCCCGGGCCCTTGACTTTACGCCATAAAGCAGAGTCTACTTTATGGCATAGAGTCGATGGAGGAGACACTGTGAACCACACATCGGACACCACCGCCGCCGAGAACGGCGGCAGCTTCGATCCGCAGCAGGCCGCTGACCTACTGGACCAAACCACCCGGCAGGCACGCCGCACGTTCACGCCCCTCACGCCGCTGCTGTGGATCTTCCGGGCGGTCGTCGTGCTCGTCGCTTTCGGCGGCTACTGGCTGTCGGTGCGCGGCCGGGACCCCTACTCCGCGCCTAGCGGCGGGCTCCTGGCTGTCATATTCGTGCTGGTGGCCATCAACATCGGCTGGAGCACCTGGGCGATCAAGCGCGCGGGCGCCGGCGTCAGCGGGCCAGCCCAGCGCAAGAGGCAGGCCTGGCTCGGCGTCATGCTGGTGGTCTGGGTCGCCGCGTACGCGGTCACGGCGCCGCTGTACCACGCCGGGGCAAGCCACCCGGTCTGGGGGCTGTACCCGGCCAACGCACCGCTGATGATCGTCGGCCTGGCCGCCGCGGCCACCGCGGCAGTATGCAAATACTGGCCGATGGCCGGTGTCGGCCTGGGCATGGCCATCGTCGCCGCGGCCGCCGGGTTCGGCGGCCCGGCCGGCGCGTGGCTGATCTTGGGCATCGGCCTGTGCGCCGTGATGCTGGGCACCGCCGCGTTCACGGCCTGGCAGCAGCGCCGCAGCGTGGTCCGGCCGTGACCAGCGGCGAGCTCGACCCGCTGATCCACGTCCCCACCCGGCTGAAGATCGTCGCGACGCTGGCGGCACTGCCCGACGGCGACGCGCTGTCCTTCACCCGGCTGCAGGACATGATCGGGTTGACACCCGGCAACCTGATCATCCACCTGCGCAAGCTCGAAGAAGCCGATTACATCAGCAGCAAGAAGACCAGGAACGGGACCGTGTCCATCACCACGGTCGCTCTCACCGGCCACGGCCGCAAGGCACTCGGCACCTACACCCAGGCGCTGCGCGACCTGCTCGGCGGCCTGTAAACGGAGGCACGGCCGACCATGAGCACCGGCGCACTTGACCCGCTGATCCACGACCCGGAGCGGCTGCGCGTCGTCGCGACCCTGGCGGCACTGCCCGACAGCGACGCGCTGTCCGTCACCCGGCTGCAGGACATGATCAGGCTGCCACCCGGCAACCTGATCACCTGCTTGGGTGAACTGGGCCACGCCGGATACGTGCGGACGGAAAAGACCGGCCACGACAGGGCACCGGCCACCGTCGCCCTCACCTGCGACGGCCGGACCGCGCTGGATCGCTACACCGCCGTGCTGCGGCAGCTGCCCCGGGTGGCCAGGCAAGATCATCAGGGACCTACACCCGGCATGCGCGCTGGCGATGATGACCGGGACGCGGCAGCCGCAGCCCTGGGTGAGCACTTCGCGCACGGCAGGCTGACACTCGGTGAACTGAACGCGCGACTTGATGCCGCGCTGACTGCTACCACGCACGGCGAGCTATCCCAGGCCGCCCGGGATCTGCCGGACCTGACGGTGCTCCCGGCCCGGGTCAGCTTTCCCCGGAGGAAGCGGGCGGCACCAGGACGCAAGCCCGGCCCAGCTCCAGGCCAAGGAACATGGCAACACCATCACGGCTGGACCCGAGGCAGGTCATCATGAGCCAAGACGGGCCCGACCCGGTCCTCCGCACATGAGCGTGTGAGCGTTTGGAGCCTTCCGTGCAGCACCGGGCCGGCCTCATCGATGGCTTCCTCGCCAGGACCGGGCCCGACCCCTCACACTCTCGTAACCTCCGCAATTGAAGCTGGATCGCGTAGCCGCCGACGGCGCCTGCTCCGCCCACGACGGCCACGGTCTGCGATCACGACCTTCTCGGCGTAGCTACCGCCGTGTGGCCCGAACAGGATGACGTAGGCGATGACGCGGTCCCCGATGGCGGGCCTTCCGTCGCTGTCTTCGCCCAGCTTGTCCACTACGCCTGCTGCAAAGCCTCTGACCAGGGCCTTGCCCTGGCGCCTGATCCGCGCGGATCAGCGCGTGCCGTGTACGCTTTTGATCGGCCCAGGGCCCGGCGGTTCACCCCCGTGAGGCGGCGGGCAGCTGGGAGCTCATACCGCTACCCGGACCATGGAGGTACACGATGCCCGACGGCAGCCAGCCCGCCTATGAGATCGCGCTGGCCCACTTCATCGTTTCTGGCGACGTGGAGCGCTCCCGCCGCTTCTATACCGAGGTGCTCGGCGGCACGACCATCCGCGCGGGTGAGCCGGCGTACGTGGCGCTCGCCAACAGCTGGATCATCATCAACGTCGGCGGCGGCCCGACCGACGACAAGCCGGCCGTCACCCTCCAGACACCGCGCGATCCGGATCTGGCCAGCAGCTTCCTCAACATCCGGGTCTCAGACATCCAGGCTGTGTACGCGGAGTGGGGCGCGCGAGGCGCCCAGTTCCTCACGCCGCCCAAACAGCACAAGACCGAGATCCGCTGCTACCTGCGTGACCCCGACGGGTACCTGATCGAGGTAGGCCAGACTACCCTGCCGGGCGGCTGGCGCCAGTTCCTGAACCCCTGAAGGAAGGTGCCGCACCGATCTGGCCGTGCCCGCTGTAAGGGAGCCCTAGCCCGACGGTCACCCAGCCGTCACTTTCGGGAGTACGGACAGTCTGGAGTCAGCTGCGGTCTCGGTCGCGGGCGCGCAACCTAACTCTCAGAACTCTAAGCAGCTGGAAGAGCGCCAGGATGGCGATGACACCAACAATCCACAGAATGCCGGGGGAACTGCGATTACCGGTCGCGCCCGCGAGACCGGTAATCCGAGCGCCAATTGTGACACTAGTCAACATTTGACAGCCTTTCCCCTGCCGGACCGACAACGTTACGATACATCTTGAATACCGGGCCGTCTGCTGCTGGAACGGTCGTCACCCTGGCCCGTATCCGGCCCGTT
>CAWJPF010000020.1:0-148151 GCA_963844625.1 uncultured Actinomycetota bacterium
GGCGTGTGCCGAGGGCTAATCTTGTGCCAGGATCGGTCGGGAGCGACGGTGGTCAGGAAACAGAAACCGAAGCACCTGCCAGGTCGCCGGATGTGGCTCGCTCACGCATGGCCAGCTTCCAGCGAGGCGTGCGCGAGGGTCGCGCCGTCGCACCCCAGATCGAGGAGCCGTAGGACCGATGACATACCAAGGCCCAGGCACAGTGACTTCAGGAGGAGGAACCTGTATGAGCGGGCGACGAGAGGAGTGCGAATGAGCACGCCAGGGCGCCCTGCGCAGGATCTTAACTGGCTGATCACCAACTTCGTGGAGCGTGTGCCTGATGTGGCCCACGCGGTCGTGGTGTCCTCGGACGGCCTGCCGCTGGCGTTCAGCGCGGGTTTTCCGCAGGAAAGGGCTGATCAGCTGGCGGCGGTGACGTCGGGGCTGACGAGCTTGACCCAAGGTGCGTCGCGGGTGTTCGAGGGCGGCGCAGTGGTGCAGACTGTAGTGGAGATGCAGCGGGGTGTCCTGGTGGTCATGGCGATCAGCAATGGCTCCAGCCTTGCTGTCCTCGCTGCATCCACCTGTGATCTCGGGCTGGTGGCCTACGAGATGACCCTGCTGGTTGAGCGGGCCGGCCGGGTCCTTACCCCGGCCACCCGCGGTGTCATGCAAGCAGCTATCCCGGGTGATGGACGACGGTGACCGGAGGTTTCAGTGGCTGGCCAAGGGCGAGGTGACGACCGGTCGCCGTTCGTAGGCTTGCCCGGTTCCTGGCAGGGGCGGGCTGGCCTATGGGACGAGGGGCCGGGGCCACGTTCTGGCTTCGGCACCTTCGGGACCGATGAGGATGGTGCCACCAGGCTCGTCCGGCCGTATACGGTGACGGGAGGCCGGACGCAGCCGAGGTACCAGCTCGCTATCGAGGCGCTGGTCACCGCGACCGTGCTCGAGCCCCGGGATCTATCGGTGCTGGCGCCAGAATGCCAGGCGATCCTCCAGTTCTGCCGGGACTGGAGGTCGGTGGCCGAGGTGTCGGCGGTGCTGCGGCTACCGCTTGGCGTGGCCAGGATTCTCATCGCGGACATGGGAGCGGACGGGCTCGTACGTATCCACCAGCGCGATGATTCTGAGGGCCGTCCGGACCTCAATTTGCTCGAAAGGGTGCTTAGTGGACTCCGTAAGATCTAGCGTCGCCCAGCCGAGGTCCGACGCATCCGCATCTGCCATGACGTCGGTCAAGATCGTCGTGGCGGGCGGATTTGGTGTAGGCAAGACGACATTCGTGGGGTCGGTGTCAGAGATCACGCCGCTGACGACCGAAGCCGTGATGACGGTGGCCAGCACGGATGTTGATGACTTGTCGCACGTGCCGGACAAGTCGACGACGACGGTGGCGATGGACTTCGGCCGGATCACGCTGGATAAGGACCTCGTCCTCTACATGTTCGGGACACCGGGCCAGCACCGGTTCTGGTTCATGTGGGACGACCTGATCCAGGGCGCGATCGGCGCGGTCGTGCTCGTCGATACCAGGCGGCTGGCGGACTCGTTCCCCGCGGTGGACTACTTCGAGGCATCCGGCCTCCCGTTCGTGATCGGGATCAACGGCTTCCACGGGCAGTTCCCGCACCGGTCAAGGGACGTCAGCGAGGCGCTGGCCATCTCACCTGACGTCCCGGTGATCCCGTGTGATGCACGGAACAGGGAATCGACCAAGGCCACCCTGGTCACGCTGGTCGAGCACGCCATGTCCATGCAGACCGCCGGACGCTTCTAATAGGTGGCCGCTGGTTACACCACCAGTACGGCCTTCCTTGAAGCCCCGGCCGAGGCCGGGGTCACCTACCTCTTCGCCAACCTCGGCAGCGATCATCCGGGCATGATCGAAGCGCTGGCGCAGACCAGGGCGGCCGGACGCGCTGGCCGCGGTGCACGGCGGCCGTTCCGCGGTGGTCAGCGTGCAGCTTCCCCCGGTCAGCCGTGCGCGCGCAGGAACTCGATCGAGCGCCGGACGATGCCGCCCACGTCGCTGGCGCCGGTCCAGAAGTGCGTCGCACCGGGTACCAGCTCCAGCTCGACGGTCGCCCCGGCCGCGCGGAGGGCCTCGGCGAGCCGGATGCTCTGCGCCGGGGGGACCATGTCGTCCGCGGCTCCGTGCATGAGCAGGATCGGCGGCGCGTCGGCGCTGGCGTGGGTCACCGGGCTCGCCTGCCGCGCTAGATCGGGCACCGACGATGCCGGCGCGCCGAGGAGCTGCGCCTCGCGGGAGTCCGGCCCGGCATCCGGTACGCCGCCCGCGTCCGCGACGTCGGACAGCAGGCCAATCAGGTCGGTGACAGGGAACCAGGCGACCACACCCTTAACCTTGGTCCCGGTGAGGGCGGCCAGCAGCGCGAGATGGCCGCCGGATGAGTCGCCCCAGAGGAACACGCGGCCGGGATCTAGCCCGTACGAGGCGGCGTGGTCGCGGACCCAGCCAACCGCGGTGCGGACGTCCTCCAGCGGCGCCGGGAAGCGCGCCTCGCCGCTGAGCCGGTAATCGGCCGCCGCCACCGCGAAGCCTTGCGCGGCGAGGGAGTCGTAGAAGTCCGCCCCCAGGCGGGGCAGCGACTCGCGGCGGGAGCCGCGCCGCCACCCGCCACCGTGGACGTGCACGATGACGGGCAGCGGCCCCTCGGCGCCGGTGCTGGCTTCGGCCAGGTACAGGTCGAGTTCCAGCGGCCGGTAACCAGGTACCTCGCCGTACCGGACATCAGGTACCTGCCGGACGGCCGGCGTCATGCGGCCGTCAGCTGCCCGGACAGCTTGTGGAACGCGCCATTCTGCATGATCGCGAGCAGGTTGCCGGTGTCCTGCAGCACGCTGACATCCTGCGTCGGATCGCCGCGCACGACGAGTACGTCGGCGTAGTAGCCCGGTTCCAGCAGGCCGACCGGCAGGTCCATCACCTGGCCGCCGTACTGGGTGGTGGCGCGCAGCGCCTCGGCCGGGGAGTAGCCGAAGAGCCTGACGAACAGCTCCAGGTCCCGCGCATTGCGTCCGATCGGGTTGTTCGGGAAGCCGTAGTCTCCGCCGGGCAGTACCCGCAAGCCGCGCTTGCGCAGCTCGGGGTACAGCTCGGTCATGGCCTGGAGCGACCTCACCGACCCCATCTTCGCCGCCATCGCGGTGTCGATGCCGTATTCGGCGCCCTCGTACACGTTGGCCCACATAATGCCGACGGCCGGGGAGAGGAAGACCGACTCCTTGTGCTCCTCCAGCAGGTCGATGGCCTCGGCGTCGGCGTAGGTGCAGTGGTAGACCGACCGGAACCCGTTCCGGACGGCCAGCTTGATCGACTCCGGCGACTGGGCATGGCAGTTCAGCCAGACGCCGGACTCGCGGGCCTGCTCGCCCGCGGCCTGGGCTTCGGCGGGGCTGTACTGGGTGATCATCGAGCCGCCCTTGACGAAGACGTCGTCGTTGCTCATCAGCAGCTTGACGCTGTCGAAGCCGATCGCGGCCTGCTCGCGGATGAAGTCGCGCACGCCGTCCGGGCCGGTCTTCTTCGGCTTGGGGCCGTCCGGACCCATCTGCACCGGGTTGTTGTCGCGCTCGAACGACGCGGCGCGCATCCGCGGGCCCGGCGTCGCACCCGCGGCGATCCGGTCGCGCAGCCACACCTCGGTGGGCACGGGCGTGAGCGAGCCGGCCGAGTAGGCGCTGGTGAAGCCGGCCTCGAGCATTATCTTCGCGTTGCGCTCGGCGATCGCGAGGTGCTCGTCCGGCGTCGGCATGTGGCGGAAGAAGCTGACGTCGAGCGGCGGGTTGAACGACGTGTCGATATGCCCGACAGCGGACGGGAACGTCAGGTGCGCATGGGAGTCCACCAGGCCGGGCATGACCGTCGCACCGGTGCAGTCCACCACCTGGTCGCCGGCCCCGATCGCGGTACCGCCGCCGACCCGCACGCTCTCGATGAGATCGCCGCGGATGACGACGTCGGCGGGCACCGCCGGCGAACCGGTGCCGTCGAAGACGTGCCCGTTGACCAGAAGGATTCGGTTCTCGCTCATGCTGTCTCCTTTGCCGGGCCCGGGGTCAGCCGGTTCTCATGTTGTGCCCCACCGGCGGCGGGCGGGGTGTCCGCGGCCCGGTCTTGCCGGACCACGGCGCGGACTGATGGGTTGGTCAGGCCGGGCCGGTGCAGCAGCTCGATGAGGTTACCCTCGGGATCGGCGACGAACGCCATCCGCACTCCGGGTTCCGGCGAGAGGCCGGGCGGCATGACCGGCCGGGCCCCGCGGGTGACGGCCCGGTCGTACGCCGCGTCGAGATCGGTGACGTCGAACGCCACGTGCCCGTACCCCTCGCGCAGCGCGGCCTCGGCCGGCGTGCCCGGCTTGCCGTCCGCCGCCGAACCGGGCCGGTACAGCAGCTCCAGCCGGTAGCCGTACCCCGGGTGGAGGAGCATCTCGATGCTCAGGTCGAGCGCCTCGACCCGCAGCGTGAGCTCAGGGACCAGGCCGAACACGTCACAGAACCACGCGACGGCGGCCGGCAGATCGGCGACGGCCAGCCCGACGTGGTCGAGTCGGGATCCGACGTCAGCCATGGGCGTTCAGCCCCGCCGGGTCGGCGGTCAGGTACGACGCGAAACGGCCGGCCGGGTCGCGCTCCGCGCGGATCGCGCCCAGGCGGCGGTACGCGTCGCCGGACAGGAACCGGTCCTGGCGCCGGGTGAAGTCGGTATCGCCCAGGTAGACGCCGGCGCCGTGGGCGGCCAGCGCCGCCGTCCGGCGGTGGACCCAGTCGGAGTACTTCCCGTCGTCGGCCGGGTCAGCGTAAATCGCGTACGTCGCGACGTAGACGTCCGCCTCGACCGAGAACGCCATGTCGGGGAGGTCGCGGCGGGGCGCCCACCCGTACCAGATGGAGAACGAGTGCTCGGTGTCCAGCTCACTCCAGAGCGCGTGCAGCATCGGGGCCAGCACGTAGGCCGGCGCGTCGCTCCAGGTGCAGTCGACGGCGTACCGGTAGCCCTCGGGGTTCTGCGCCGTCTGGGCCAGGTTCTCCTCGAGGACGCTCGTCCGGTCCTGGACGTGCCCGAGTGCCCGGCCGGCCAGGGGCCCGTTCTGGAGCGGCGCCAGCAGGGCCAGCGCCTCGGCGTCAGAGCCGGCCATCACCGTACAGTGCAGGAGCAGGACCGTCCCGCCCGGGTGAGCAGCGCCGTCGTGCAGCGGGACGTCGGGCAGCCGGGTGGCCGCGACGACGGGCTCGACGCGCCGGTCGAGCCCGGGCAGGACGCCGTGCAGCCAGGTGAGCAGCTCCACCGTGTCGTTCAGGCGGAACGTCCAGGTGTCGTGCCACATCACCCGCGGTGCCGCATACGTCTGCAGGTAGAACCGGGTGACGACGCCGGGGAAACCGGGGCCGGCGCCGCGGGCCGCCCACAGCAGGTCGGGGTTCGCCTCCGCGTCCGCGTGGACGAGGCGGCCGTCGGCCGTCACCACGTCCAGCCCGGCCACGCTCTGGCAGGCCCACCCGCGCGCCCGCCCGTTCCAGCCCTGGCCGCCCTGCAGCAGGTAGCCGCCGAGGCCGACCGAGGCGCAGTGCCCGGCCGGGAACGCCCGTCCCCGCTCGGCCAGGAACGGCGCGAGCTCGAGGCCGCCCGGCACGGCCGGCCGTGCCGCGACCACTCCGGTCGCGGGGTCGTAGGAGACGTCGCGCATGGCGCCCAGGTCGATCAGCAGCGCGTCGTCGCGCAGGCTCCACGCCGCCCACGAGTGGCCGCCCGAACGCACGGAGACCGTCCAGCCGCGTTCGGCCGCCAGCCTGACCCCGTCGATCACGTCCTGGTCGTCCGCCGCGAGCAGCACCGCCGCCGGGAACCGGTCCGGGCGGCGCGCGTTGAAGATGCGGCCGACCCGGGCCTGCTCGTAGCCGGGATCCCCGCGCAGCAGCAGACGGCCGGCCAGCCCCGTCATCCCACCACCGCCGAGCCGCCGTCGACGGGAATGTTCGCGCCGCTCACGTGCGACGCCTCGTCCGAGGCCAGGAAACCGATCGCGTGCGCGACATCCTCCGGCTGCCCCCACCGGCCCAGCGGCGCGCGTGCGGCGATGCTCGCGGCCGGGCCGTCGGGGTCCTGCAGCATCGGTGCCGTGTGCGGCGTCTCCGTCATCGCCGGGCTGACGGCGTTGACGCGGATGCCGTGCGGACCGCCCTCGACGACGAGCTGGTACGTCAGCGCGAGGACACCGCCCTTGGCGGCGCCGTGGGCATTCTGCGGCATGAAGAACGCACCGCGCGAGGCCGAGATGGACGCGACGTTGACGATCGATCCGCCGCCGCCGGCCACCAGGTACGGCCAGGCGGCCCGCGTGACCAGGAACACGATGTCGAGCTCGTGCCGGATAGTGAAGGACCAGTCGGCGAAGGAAAGCCGGTCGATGGGGCCGAAGCGGATCGCCGACGCGTTGTTGACGAGGATGTCGACCCCGCCGGCCAGGGCGACGGCATCGGTGACCCATCGCCGGGCGCCTGCCTCGGTGGCCAGGTCGACCGGCGCGACCGCGTCCATCCGGCCGCCGCTCGCGCGGACGAGCCCGACGGTCTCCTCGGAGGTCTCCGCGTGCAGGTCGCAGCCCACGACGTGAGCGCCCTCGCGCGCGAAAAGCAGGGCCGTCGCCCGCCCGATTCCGCCGCCGGTGCCAGAGATCAGCGCCCGTTTGCCGTCCAGCCGTCCCATGCCCGGCGCCTCCGATTGAGCGAGTTTCCTTCATTCTATGGAAGTTACTCTCTCAGAGTGAGAGTATATTTCACAAGGTCGTCGACGAAGATCGGGGGTTTGATGAGGCTGACGCACCTGGGCCACGCCTGCGTGCTGGTCGAGACCGATGGTGCCCGTCTGCTGTTCGACCCCGGGGTCCTGTCCGCGTTCGGTGACGTCCGGGACCTCGACGGCGTGCTCGTCACCCACCAGCACGCGGACCACCTCGACCCGGCCGGGCTGCGCCGGCTGCTCGCGGCGAACCCGGCGGCGAGGTTGTGGGTCGACGCGGACACGGTCACGGCCGTGCCGGGCCTGCCCGACCACCGGGTCGTGCGGCCGGGCGACTGGTTCCCCGTCGGCGGCGCGACCGTGGAGGTGGTCGGCGGCATGCACGCCCCCGTCTACGGTGCCGTACCCGGCTGCACGAACGCGGCGTACCTCGTTGACGACGGTGCGTTCCTGCACCCGGGCGACTCCTTCGCCGTCCCCGCAGGCGACGTCGACGTCCTCGCGGTCGCGGTGGACGGCCCGTGGCTCAAGCTCGCCGAGGCGGTCAACTACGTCCGGACCGTTCAGCCGCGGGTCGCGGTGCCCGTGCACGAGGGCGAGACCACCGACCCCGCCAAGTACGCCGGGATGCTGGCTGCCTTCTCGCCCGAGGGCGTGGTGCGGATCTTGCCGCGGGCCCAGGCCGTGACGCCGTAGCCCCGTCAGCCCCAGGAGGAAAGAATGCGGACACCGAACCTGGTGCTGGGGCTCGGCTGCGGTCAGCCCCACGGCAGCGCCGAGATCCTGCTGAAGGCGGCGCTCCGGGCCGCGGCGGGGGAGGGGGCCGAGGTCGAGCTCGTCCGCCTCGATGAACTCCGGCTGCCCAGCGGCACCGCGGAGGGCGCCGAGCCGGACGACGCGTGGTGGCTGTGGGATCGGCTGGCCGACTGCGACGGGCTTATCGTGAGTACCCCGATCATGAGCCGGACGGTGGCCGCCCGGCTCAAGCTGCTCGGCGACCGGCTGCTCGGCCCGAACGCCGACGCCGCCATCATCGAGGGGCTGCTGGCGCTGCGCCGTCAGGGGCGGAGCCGGCCGTCCCCTTCCGGGTGGACGAACGGGTGCTGAAGCCGCGGGTGGCCGGCTTCCTCGCGGTGGGCGGCTCGCTGACGTCGCAGTGGAAAACGCTGGCCCTGCCGATGATGCACGCGACCACGTTCTCGATGCATATCGCCGTGGTCGACCAGGTGCAGTTCGAGGGCGCCGGCACGCCGCGCTCGGTGGTACTTGAGGCCGCCGCAATCGACCGGGCGGCGGTACTCGGGCGTAACGTCGCCGGTCAGCTCGGGGTGGCGTTCGAGGCGGCCCGCTACCTGGGGCCGCCGGGGCTTTGCCCGATGTGCCACCTCAACGTCGTCGTGCTGCGGGGCGCGGACGTGGAGTGCGCGACGTGCGGCGCGCGCGGTCTGCTGACGCCGGAAGCCCAAGTGACCTGGACGGACCTGTCGACCTCGGTTATCTCCATGGACGAGAAGCGGGCTCACGCCGCCGAGATCCAGGTCACGGCCGAGCGCCACCGCCAGGTGAGCGCGGAGATCGAGGAGCGCGCCCAGGAGTTCGACGCGTACGACCCGGTCGTGCGGCCCCCGGCCGAGCGCGTCTCGCCTGCCGGCTGACCGCCGGCCCAGTTATACCGGTGCCGTCCAGTGGTGGCGCCCCGGCCCCACGCTGTGCGGCTTTTCTGCGGGCACGACCACGGTGGCCGCGGTTCCCGGCGGCACGAGCACGTCCAGCTCGATTGACCTCCCGTCCAGGCGCCAGGACACCTCGATGAGCCCGAACGGGCTCACGTGCCGCGTCGTGGCGGAGGTGAGGCCACCGCCAGGCCGCGGGTGCACGTCGAAGGCGCGGTATCCGGGCTCGGTCGGGCGCAGCCCCGCGACGTAGCGGTGCAGGAAGGTGGCTACCGCGCCCTTGCTGTAGTGGTTGAGCGACCCGTGCGGGACGCCGCGGGCGTCGACGCCGTCCCACTGCTCCCACATGGTCGTCGCCCCCCGGTCTACCATCGTGAGCCAGGACGGCGACGTGTCCTGGAACAGGAGCCCGTACGCCGGGCCGAGGTGCCCGCTGTCGGCGAGCACGGGCAGCAGGTGGCCCGTGGACAGGAACCCGGTCGTGAGGTGACCTCCCGCCCGGCCGATCAGCTCCACCAGCCGCGCGGCGACGGACGGCCGCAGTTCCTCGGGCACCAGCCCGAACGCCAGCGCCCGCACATGCGACGCCTGGGTCGGCACGGCGAGCGTGCCGTCGGGACGGATGAACTCCCGCCGCCAGGCGTCCAGCGCGCCCGCCGCGATGACGTGGTACTCCTCTTCTGGCCGCCCGAGCACGGCGGCGATCCGCGCGACGGTCGCCGCCGATCGGTACAGGTAGGCGGTCGCCGTCTCGGACTTGTCGGCGTGTACGAACGCGGGAAAGTCGGCGACGACCGCCCCCGGCTCCATCCATTCACCCCAGTGAAAGCCGCGGTCCCACAGGTACCGCTCGTGCGCGGCGGGTTCCGGTCGCGCCGCGGTCCGGGCCGGATGCCGGCCGCCCGCGGCCGCGGCCGCCGCGAACCCGATCCAGGCCGTCATCGAACCCCACGTCTCGTGCAGCAGCGAGACGTCCCCGTACGCCTGATATAGGTCCCAGGGAGCGGACACGACGACGTCGCCCCACCCGGCGGAGCCGTTGAGCGCCCCGAGCGGTCCGTCGAAGCCCTCGGCGGGCGGGCACGGTGACATGTTCGGCACGCACCCGTCGGCGCGCTGGTCCAGCGACAGGTCGGCCAGCCACTTGCGGGTGAAGGCGAGGACGTCGTATAGATAGGCGGCCGTCGGCGCGAAGACCTGCCAGTCCCCGGTCCAGGCGGCCCGCTCCCGCTGCGGGCAATCGGTCGGGATGTCGCACATGTTCGAGCGCAGCGACCACACCACCGCCTCGTGCAGCCGGTTGACGCGGTCGTCGCTGCAGCCGAACCAGCCGAGCCTGCGCAGGTCGGAGTGCACGACGACGGCCGTGATGTCGTCCGGCTCCTGTGGCCAGGGATGGCCCTCGACGCGGACGTACCGGAAGCCGTGGGTGGTGAACCGCGGCTCGAAGACGTCGCCGTCACCGCGCGAGACGACCTCGTCGACCTGGCCTAGCGGCAACGGCTCAGGAAGGATGGGCAGGTCGACGTCGAGGTGCGCCGTGGTCAGGTCCCCCTCGGCGTCGAGCCACTCGCCGTGGGACAGCGCTAGCCGGGCGCCAGGCGGTCCCGTTCTCGCCAGCCGAACCCAGCCGTTGATGTTCTGCCCGAAGTCCACCACGAAGGCCGTCCGGTCCCGTACCGCCCGCACCGCGACCGGCCGGATCTGCTGGATCCGCCGGACCGGCGACGCGATCGACCGTACGACAGCGACCCCGACGTCGCGCGCGACGGCCGGATGCCACGACCGGTCATCAAACGACACGTCGTGCACCGCCGGATCGGCCCGCCGGCGGTCTTCCCGCTGGCCGCCGATCAGATCGGCCGCCGTGATATGGGAGGGGGCCACGTGCCAGCCCGGATCGCTGGCCGCCGCGACCTGCCAGCCGCTTGCGGTGCGGACCTCGAACTGCGCGCGCAGGGCAACCTCGTCGCCGTACTGGTCTGCCGCGCGCGGCAGGCCGACCTGGCCCCGGTACCAGCCGTCGGCCAGCAGGACGGCGAGCACATGGCGCCCCGGCCCTACGAGTGAGGTGACGTCGTAGGCCTGGTACTGGACGCGCACGCGGTACTGGGTGTAGCCGGGGGCGAGTTCGGCGTCGCCGACGCGCTGCCCGTCGAGGAACGCCTCGTACAGGCCGAGGGCGGTGACATACAGCCTGCCCTCCTCAGACGCCGGAACGTCGATGACCGTCCGGAGCCAGTAGGCGGGCCGGGATGCCTGCGCTGGTCGCGGATCCTCGTCGATCCCGATCCACCGGGCCGTCCAGTCCTCGCCGGCCAGCAGGCCGGCCTCGAGCCTGACCGGGTCACTCCAGTCGCTCTCGCCCAGATCGGTCCACACCTTGACCCGCGCGCTGGCCGAGCGCCGCGAGCGGTCGAAGACGGGCAGCCGGACGAAGGACTGGGTCCGGCTGTCCACCCGGCCCGTGTCGAAGCCGTCGTCCGTGCGCAGCCGGTAGGCATGCTGCACCGAGGACCCGGCGGGCAGCCACCAGCTCAGGGCCGGCTGATGCCCGCGCCCCAGGGCGTCCCCGCCCGTGATCTCGGCCCAGGCGTTTTCCGGCCCGGACCCGGGATGCATGGGCACTATGCGCAGCTCCCCTCAGGCTTGCGGAGTCACTCGAAGCGCCGCCGAGCGGGACTGTCAGACAACCGGATGATGAACGTCGCTTGGATCGCCCTTGACGTCGGGCGCAGCGCTGCCCGCGCCCGGGGCCGCCGCCCGGCCCCCGATCCGCTTGGCGTACTCCCCGGTGGCGCGGTCGCGGAGCTTGGCGAGCGCCACCGCCGGGCCCTTGCCGGTGGAGGTGCTGGTCAGGCCGTCCGGGTTCTGGACGGCGGTGAGCACAAGCGCGACGCCGGCCACGATCGCCTGGTACTTGCCGACGTTCAGGTGGATGTTGAGGAAGGTCACGAACAGTCCCGCGCCGGAGAACATGACACCCGCCACGACCGCTCCGGCGATGCGCCCGACCCCGGCGACGAACACGATCGCCAGCAGGCTGATCGACGTGAACGCCGCGAAGCTGTCGGCAGTCAGCTCGCCCTGCATGTAGCCGGTCAGAGCGCCGCCGATGCCGGCGATGAACGCGGCGAGCCCGAACGCCATCAGCTTCCCCTGGGCGACGTTGATCCCGACCGAGCCGGCCGCACGCTCGTTGGAGCGGATCGCCAGCAGCATGCGTCCGGCCGGACCCCGCCTGAGCCGGGCCACGAGGAGCCCGAGCAGGATCACGACGATGAGCACGACCACGCCGAAGACCACCGTGGGATAGGTCTTACCCTGGCTGATCCCCAGGTTTAGCCCGGGCAGGCGCGGCGCCCGGATCGGCAGGCCGCCCGTACCGCCGGTGAAGGACTGGCTGTTGAACACGACGGCGTCCATCGCCGCGGCGAACCCGAGGGTCACCACGGCCAGGTTCACGCCGCGCAGCCGCAGCGCCGGCAGGCCGATGATCAATCCGACGGGTACCGCGCAGAGCCCAGCCAGGATCAGCGACCAGGGAAAGCCGATGCCCCATCCGCTAGAGATGTGCCCGAGCGTGAAGCCCCCGATGCCGGCCAGTGACATCTGGGCGAGCGAGACCTGGCCAACGTAGCCCGTCAGCACCACGACGGACAGGGCGATGCATGTCACGGTCAGCGAGGAGATGAAGGCGAAACGCAGGACGCTGTTGAGCACGAACAGCAGTATCAGGCCGGCCACGAAACAGCCAGCCGCCGTGCGCAAGGGCGCCTGCGGGCGGCCGACCGAGGGATTGCGCTCGTTCGCCTCGCCGCCGCGGGCGAGCACGGAGCGCGAGCGGAACGCCATCACCACGATGATCACCAGGAACGGGAGCGCATCCCCCAGCCCCTGCTGGGGCAGCCAGGTCCAGACGGTGATGAGCTTGGCGAGCTCGGATTGGGCGCAGCCGATCAGCAGGCCGGCCAGCGCGGTGACCCAGAACGACTGGAACCGGCCGACCAGCGCGGCGGCCAGGGCCGGCACGATGAACAGGGTGTAGGAGGTCGGATCGAGGCTAGCCACCGGGGCGATCAGAATGCCGGCCACGCCCGCAAGTACTGTGGCGATCACCCAGTTCTGGCCCGCGATGAGGTTGGCGGAGATGCCGGTCAGCGCGGCGCCCCGGTCGTTCTCGGCGCCGGCCCGGGTGGCCAGGCCGAACCGGGAGAAACGGTAGGTGAGCGCGAGCACGGCCGAGATGACGACGACCACGCCGGTGAAGAACAGGCGGTCCTCGGGGAACGTGATCTTGGCGATCGACAGCGCGGAGCTGGGGAAGATCGGATTGGTGGCCACCGGCTGGGTGCTGAAGTTGAGGACCGCGATCGCCTCCAGGCCCAGCATGACGCCGACCGAAGCGCAGACGCGGGTGAGCGGCGAGGCGCTCCGGATCGGCCGGTAGACCAGGACGTACAGCACGAGCCCGAAGATCGCCGCGTATACGAGCGAGATGGCGATCGCGGGCGTCGTGCTGATCCCGGCCCCGCCGTTCAGCGAGATCTGGTGCGGGATCAGGACCACGGGCAGCTCGAGCTCCCCGAAGCTGCGGAGGTTGATGAAGACGTAGGCGATGAACATCGCCACGGCGCCGTGGGCGAAGTCGACCACGCCAGCGCTGCGGTACTTAAGGACGAGTCCCTGGCCAAGGATGGCGTAGGTGGCGCCCGCGCCGAGGCCGAGGATCAGGAAGAGTCCGTAGCTGGACATGGTGCCTCGTTTTATTTCTCGTTGGAATACACGGCGCGGGTTCCGCCCGTCTCTGGGCGGGCGGAACCCGTTGCGCCGATCGTGGTCATTAGCCGGTGAGGCCTGGGAAGTAGCCCTTGGAGGTCACCCAGTCGGTTGAACTCGGCTGGGTGAGCGCCCCGTTCTCGATCTGGTTCATGAGGTAGTAGTCGTTGCAGATCGCGGGGGCGCCCTTCATCGCCTGCCCATTGCAGGTATACGGGTGCGACAGGAAGTTCGGGTGGGTGCCCGATTTGAACGCGGCCAGGATGGTCTGGGTCGTCGGCGTGCCCGAGATCGTGCTCATCGCCTGCTGGACGTTCATCACGGTGGCGAAGCCGGCCGTGGAGATCGAGTCGATCAGCGTGCCTGGCGCGGCCCACTTCTTCATCGCCGCCTGGAACAGCTGCGCCTGCTGGCTGCTCCCGCTCTGCAGCAGGAACGGCGAGGCGATGTACATCCCGTTGGCCCCCCCGGCGGCGGCGGCGATCACCGGCGGCGCGCCGCACGGGTCGATGCCCATGATCTTGCCGGTGTAGCCCACGGTCTTCAGTGCCTTCAGCACGTTGCCGCAGCCGTTCGGGACGTCAACGTAGGCGAGCTGGGCGCCGCTGCTCTCGACCAGGGCCGCCTGCGGGCTCGGGTCCGGCGACGTCGGCGACAAGGGGATGTCATGGATCGTCGTCACGCCGGCGGCCTTGAACACCGGCGTGATCTGGGGCAGCAGCGACTCGCCCTGGGGGTTACTGAAGTACACGATCGCGACGCTCTTGACGTGCAGCGTCTGGCCCGCGTATACGGCGGCTGCCGTGTTGTCGCCGACGCTGACCGACCAGAACTGGATGGAGTTCGGGGAGGTCGAGGGGACCGGGGTGAACGGGATACCGCCCAGGTAGGCCAGGTTGGCGTGCTGGTAAATCGGGATCGAGGCGGGCGCGCCGACATCGGCCGCGCCGAGGATCGCGATCGGGTGCTTGGCCACCAGTTGGTTGGCGCACGCGGTCGCGGTGGCCGGCGTGCCGTCGCCGGTGCAGTTGTCGATCACGATCGGATGCCCGTTGATGCCGCCGAGGTAGTTGTTAACGTAGTCGGCGGCGGCGATGGACCCCTGGCGTGCCTCGGGGAAGGTAACCGCGCCGGTCTCGTCGTTGATCATCCCGAAGACGTACGGGGTACCCGTCGCCTTCTTGGGGGTGCCGAACACCGAACTGCCGGCCGCGGCCGCCGTGTTGCTGGCCGCGGGCGTGCTCGAGCTACTAGAACTGGTCGAGCTGCTCGAACTGCAGCCCGCCGCGGTCAGCGCGGCGACCGCGATGGCGGCCGCGCTGAGCGATCTGAGACGTATCATCTGTGCTTCTTTCCTGGAGTTTTTATCTGTTGGTCAGGGGTGGCCGGAAGCCGCCTCATCAGGCGGCCGTCTCCCCGAGGTAACTGGCGGCGAGCAGCTCACGCCGCTCGCGGAGGTCGGCGGCGGCGCCCTCGAGCCTGATCCGGCCGTGCGTCAGGATGTAGGCGCGATCGGAGATCTCCAGCGCCAGCGCGACGTGCTGCTCGACGAACAGCACGCTGGCGCCCAGCTCGTCGGCCGCCCGGCGCAGGATCGGAAGCAGCCGCTCGACGATCACCGGAGCCAGGCCGAGACTCATCTCGTCGACGAGCAGCAGGCGAGGCCGGGTCACGAGGGCCCGGCCGACGGCTAGCATCTGCTGCTCTCCGCCGGACAGCAGGCCAGCCTTACGTCCCAGGCACTTGCGCAGCTCGGGGAGCATCTCCAGCAGTTCCTCCTCGCGGCTGCCTGCCTTGCCCGCGCCCCGCGAGGCCGCCAGCCGCAGATGCTCCCGGACGGTGAGCCCGGGAAACAGGGCGCGGCCCTCGGGCACGAGCGCGAGACCCCGGCGGGCCAGGACGTAGGCCGGCGTGCCGCCGATGTTCTCGCCGGACAACTCGACCTTGCCCGAGATCGGGCGGTTCAGCCCGGCAATCGTCTCCAGGGTCGTGGTCTTCCCGGCGCCGTTCGGGCCGAGCAGAGCCACGACCTCGCCCGGGCGGACCTCCAGGTTGAGCTCGCGGACGACCGGGACTTCCTGGTAACCGGCGAAGAGGTCCGTCACGGCGAGCGCGTGGCCGGGCGGGCTGGGGTTAGGCGTGCTGGCGCTAGTGGCCGGTGCCGGCATGATGTCCTCCTAGGTAGGCCTCGATCACGCGGGGGTTGTCGCGGATCTCCGCCGGGGTTCCGGCCGCGATCTGCCGCCCGAAGTCGAGGACCATGAGGTGATCGCAGACGGACAGGACGAGCCCCATGTCATGGTCGATGAGGAAGACCGTCACGCCGTGCTCTTCCGGCAGGGTCCGTCAGCCGGCGCCCCAGCTCGAGGCTCTCGTCGGTGTCGAGCCCGGCCGCGGGCTCGTCGAGCAGGACCAGCCGCGGCTGGCGGGCCAGCGCCCGGCCGATGCCCACCAGCTTGCGCTTACCGAGCGAGATCTCCGACGGGTAGCGGTCGACCACGTCCTCAAGCCCGCAGACCGAGATGGCCCAGTCCACGCTGGTGCGGTCCGGCGGGCGGTGCGGCAGGAAGAGGTCCCTCAGCGCCGTGGCGACGGTCACGTGCTCGCTGGCCACGAGCAGGTTCTCGTCGACGGTGAGGTCGCCGAACAGCTCGACTGACTGGAATGTGCGGGCGAGACCGAGGCGCGCGCGCCGGTAGGGGCGCAGGCGGCTGATGTCGCGGCCGTCGAACACGATCCGCCCGGCCGCGGGCTTGGTGTACCCGGTCAGGGCGTCGACCATCGAGGTCTTTCCGGCGCCGTTGGGGCCGATCAGCCCGTAGACCACGCCCTCGTCGACCCGCAGGTCGACGTCGGAGACGGCCACGACCCCCCCGTAGGTGACGCGCAGGCCGGTGACATCGAGCAGCGGCGGTCGTGTGGTCGGTGCGGTCATGGGCTCTCCCTCGGGACTCACGAAGGACTCGGGACCCGCGCGAAGGACTTTCACATCGTGAAAGCTAATTTCATTTCGGTTAGAATACGGGATGGTGCCCGCGGTTGTCCATATCTCCAAAGTCACGAACTGACGACGCCCGCGCCACGCCGGCCATATCCTGCCCCGGCTAAGCCAGCCGGCCTTCCCGGCTAAGCCAGCCGGCCTTCCCGGCTAAGCCAGCCAGGACCGTTCGAGACCCTTGACCAGCGCAACCATGCAGTCATGCCAGGGCGTGGGAACTCCGACCCGCCGCCCCTCGGCCGAGATGCCGCCGTTGAGGACGTCGATCTCGGTGGCCCGGCGCGCGAGAACGTCCTGCAGCATGCTCGGCTTGTGGTCATACGCCTCGGCGATGGCTTCGTCCACGGCCTCCTGCGGCGGGCGCATGAGCACGATCCCGGCCCGCCCGCAGACCGCAACCGCCTCCGTGACCAGCCCGTCGACCTGCCGGCGAAGCAAGGCGTCGGTGCAGACGCGGCCTACCGAGAGCCCGGTCAGCGCCGCCAGGGGGCTCGTCGCCGAGTTGAAAACGACTTTCGTCCACTGCGGCCCCCGGGCGTCCTCGAGCGCGTGCGTGCGCAGGCCGCCCTCGGTGAGCAGCCGGGCCAGCTGCTCGACCTCTTTCATCGGGGCCGGCCGGGGCTCGAACGGGCCGAACCAGGAGTCACCAGGGGCGTCGTACCGCACCACGCCGGGTGCCACGACCGCGCCGGCCGTGATGATGCTCCCGCGGATGACGCGCGGCACGAACTCGGCGATGACCTCTTCGTTGCCGAGCCCGTTCTGCACGCTGACGACGGCGGCGTCCGTCAGGGCCGCCTGCGCGCCCTGCACGGCCGCGCGGGTGTGCAGGGCCTTGGTGGCGACGACCCCGAAATCGCACGCGGGCAGCTGGCTGCCTTCGGTTCTCGCATGAACCGGCGCAACGAAGTCCGCGAGCCCGGTGACCCGCAGCCCACCCGCCTCCATCGCGTCCACGTGCTCCGTCCAGGGGTCGACGGCCCATACCTCGACGCCAGGTACGCGCGCGAGGTGCGCGGCGTACAGGCTCCCGATCGCGCCGCAGCCGACGACCGCGACGCGGACCGGGCCGGCCCGGACCGCGACGCGGACCGGGCTGGCCCCCTCTTCGGTAATGGAGCCGCCGACGGTCATGTCGCGTCCAGCGCGATCCGGGCGATCTCCTGGCAGACGGCCGGATCGCCGCCGCCGACGCCGAGGCCGGCCACCACCCGCCCGGCGTCACGAACCGGCAGCCCGCCGGGTACGCCGAGGATCGGGGGGACTACCAGGGCCGCGACGGCGTCCACCGGACCGAAACGGGCACCGAGGTCGCCGCTTGGCCAGTCGAATAGCGCCGCGGCGCCCGCCACGGCCTGCGCGACGGCCACCGCGCCGGCCGGACCGCCGTCCATCAAGTCCTGCTGAATCGGGTCACCGCCGCGGTCGACCACGGCCACCGCCACCTGGACTCCGCGCCGCGACGCCGCGTCCATGACGGCGTCGCACAGTCCCTTCGCCCACTCGAGCTGGGCCTGACGGGTCGCCTGGGGCGCCGGCGCCACGCCGAGGCTCTCCGCCGGGTTGATGACCAGGTCGCCGAAGCGGTCTGCCCACCGCTTGCGGTCGTCCCCGTGCTGCCCGGTGTACGGGAGCCCGAGGGCATAGGCGATCAGGAGGTCCTCGGGGTTGGCCGGCTCGCCGTCTGCGCTCAGCACGCGCGGGTCGACGCCGGCCGGGAAGAACGGGCTCACCGTAGCGCCTGAGGCCGCGATGCCGGCCACGACGGCGCCGTCGGCGCTGACCGGTATCCCGCCCGCGCCGGGGAACAATGCCTCCGGGGAGGCCGCGGCGAACCCGGTCGCGACCGGCGGGGCGATCGTCGTCATCCGGTGCAGGTGCTCCGAGCTCGGAATCTGCTGCGTCGCGGAGATCCACGCCTTGGAGCGAGCCCGGGCCATCCCGCCCGGCCCCCCGGCGTCCATCCGCGACGCGGTGATCAGCGTGCCGCTCGCCCCCACGACGGCGATCCCGCCACGCAGGCCGAGCTGCTCGGCCTTATCGACGGCGCGCTGGACCAGCGCTCGCGCCTCGGCGAGGCCGATATCGCACGGGTGCGGGCTCTTTGGCTCGCTCACGCGCCGACCATGTTGTAGCCGCCGTCCGCGACCATGTACCCGCCGGTCATGTGCGAGGCGTCGTCGGTCGCGAGGAACAGGGCCGTGCCCGCGAGCTCAGCGGGCCCCGGGATGCGGTTCATCGGGGTGAGGGAACGCAGCTGGTCACCCCGGCCGGACTGCCAGTCCCGGCGTCCGAGGGTCGCCTCGGTCTCGATGAACCCAGGGGCGAAGACGTTGACCCGGACGGTCGGCGCGAACGCGTGCGCGTACGACTTTGTCACGCCCAGGATCCCGTACTTCGCCGCGGCGTACTGCGGTGCTCGCGCGCTGCCGCGGACGATGACGGTCGACCCGATGTTCACGATGGCGCCGTGGCCCTGGTCCAGCATCCGGGCGCCGAACTCGTGCACGCACAGCAGCGTGCCCTTGATGTCGACGCCTAGGACGTGGTCGATCGACTCCTCGGTGATGTCACGCCACGACATCTGCTCGCGGGCGACGTCGCCGACGTTGTTGACCAGGACGTCGACGCCGCCTAGCCGTTCGAAGGCCAGGTCGGCCATCGCCTTGATCTGTCCCCAGTCGACGATGTCGGCCTGGAGCAGCACCGGGGTGCTGCCCTCCGCCGTCACCCGGTCGGCGGTCCGCTTCGCCCCCTCCACGGAGCTGCGGTAGTGGACGCCGACCGCGCGGGCGCCTTCCTGGGCGGCGCGGACGGCGATCTCGGCGCCGAAGCCGGTGCCGGCGCCGGTGACGACAACTGACCGGCCCTGCAAACGGCGCGGGACGGGGACGGGAGCAAGAGGCACGATGTGTCCTTCCGGAATGGGTCGGATAGGAGGTCAGACCAGGACGCGACCGCCGTCGACGTACAGGACCTGACCGGTGATGAAACGGGCACGGTCCGACGCGAGGAACGTGACCGCGTCGGCCACCTCTTCGGGACGCCCGAGCCGTTCGGCGGGGACGAGCGATTCCAGGCTCTCCCTGTTGTTGTCCTTATCGAGGTAACCCCTGGTCAGGTCGGTCTCGATGTAGCCGGGTGCGACCGCGTTGACGGTGACACCGTAGCGGGCCCATTCGCGTGCCATCACCCGGAGCATCTGGTTCATCCCGCCCTTGGCCGCCGCGTAGGGCGCGTGGTGCGGGTGTGCGAGCAGCCCGGAGACGGACGACACGAAGACCATGCGCCCGTAACGCTCGGCGACCATCAGCCGCCCGACGGCCTGGCCCAGCCAGTACGCCGACGACAGGTTCAGGCTCATGGTCTCCTGCCAGTCAGCGTCCTCGAGGTCGAGGACCGGCTTGCGTATGTTGCGGCCGACGGCGTGCAGGAAGACCTGCGGCGTTCCGACCAGCCCGACGGCCTCCCCGACGGCCGCGCGGCAGGCCTCCGCCGTCCGCAGGTCCGCGACCAGCGCCTTGACCTCGCCGCCTGACTCCTTCGCGGATCGCACCACCGCGTCGAGGTTCTCGGTGTTGAGGTCGACGAGCACGACACGCGCCCCCTGGGCGGCCAGGCTCAGCGCGCTGGCTCCCCCGAGCCCGCCCGCGCCGAAGACCAGGGCTGGCCGTCCGGCGAGCGTGAGCCAGTCTTGCATGGGCCTACCTTTCGGGCCTTAATTCTCGTATTATGAAAGTCGGTTTCCAAATACCGTAGCTGACTGGCTGCGCGGCTGTCCAGGGTCCGCCTGGGGCGGCCGTAGGCTGATGGCAGTTTCCGGTACCGAGGAGGAAGGCCCGCTATGCCTCGCCGCACCGTCAGCTCCTCACCGGCGGCGCTCCGCTCCGCCGGACCCTCCGCTGGGTCCTCCGCTGAGGGGGAATCCCCTAACGGTTCGGAATCCCCGGACCGCCCGGGATACCGCGTAGAAGCCCTGGCCAAGGGACTGCGGATCCTGTCGCTGTTCGACGAGCAACGGCCCTCCTGGCGGGTAACCGACCTCGCCGCCACCGCGGGCCTGCCGATGCCGACCGTCTACCGGGTGGTGATGACGCTGGTGTCGGAGGGCTATCTCGACCACCTGCCCAACGGCGAGTACCGGCCGGGCGTGCGCACGCTGACGCTCGGCACGGCCGCGCTGCGCAGCCTCAACCTCGTCGGCATCGCGACACCGAAACTCACCGAGCTTGGCCAGCGCACGGGGGAGACGGTCAACCTGGCCGTGCTCAGCGGTGACCGCGTGCTCTACCTGATCCGGCTGCGCAACTCCGACCTGGTGACTGCGAACATCCAGGTGGGCTCTACACTGCCGGCCGTGCACGCCTCGATCGGCAAGCTCTTGCTGGCCTATCTCGACGAGGCCGACCTGGAGGCGCGCATCACGGACGCCTCGTTCGCGGCCAACTCCGGGCCTAACGCCAAGCTCTCGCTCGCCGAACTGCGCGAGGAGCTCCGCGCAATACGCGACCAGGGCTGGGCGATGCAGGACGAGGAGCTAGCGTACGGGCTCCGGTCGGTCGCCGGGCCGGTCACCGGCCCGGACGGCCGCATAGTGGCGGGCGTCAACCTGGCCGTCCAGGCCCGGGACTGGTCTACGCAGCGGATCATCCGCGAGCTCAAGCCCGCCGTGCTGGCGACCTGCGCGGAGATCTCCGCGCTGCTGGCCGGCGGCCGGCCGGCGCGCTATGACCTCCGGCGCCCGCATCCCCAAGCTGGATCCGGCCTCCCTCGATGAGGAACAGCGGTCACTGTACGACGCGATTGCCGGCGGACGCAGGGCGCTGGGCCCGCAGCTGTTCCGGCTGGCCGACGCGGACGGGCGCCTCGAGGGGCCGTTCAACGCCTTCCTGCTGCAGCCGCGGCTTGGGTCGGCGCTGCAGTCGCTCGGCTCGGCCGTACGCTACGACACCGGGCTCGATGACCGGTGCCGGGAGATCGCGATCCTGGTGGTGGCTGCGCACTGGCGGTCCGGCTTTGAGTGGTACGCCCACGAGGCGGTCGCCCGCTCGGCCGGGCTGGGCGACGCCGAGCTGGCCGCCGTGCGCCACGGCCGCCACGCCGTCCTGCCGGGCCGCGAGGCCGTGGTCGCGCGCACGGCCGCCGCGCTCGTGACGCGGGGCGACCTCGACGACGCCGAGTACCGCGAGGCCGCCGGCCAGGTCGGCGCGGCAGGCCTGTTCGAGCTGCTCACCCTGGTCGGCTACTACGCGACCCTCGCGCTCCAGCTCCGCGTGTTCCGCGTCCCCGCCCCGGATGACACCGCCCCGCCCCTTAAAGCCGAGGCCCGCGCTGAGGTCGAAGCCAAGGCCGACGCTGAGGTCGAAGCCAAGGCCGGCGCTGAGGTCGAAGCCGAGGTCGATGCCGAAGCCTAGCCACGCCGAAGCCTCAGCCCAGTCGCCAACACGAGCCCCATACACCTCGTCCACCACACCGGTATCATTCTCGGACCGTTTCAGGCCGACACGATGTGGCAGCGCAGCGGTTATTACCGCGCCCGTGACACATCATGTCGGTGCGGGCCTGGATCCCAACCACATCGATGCTCCATCGTTGTTGCCCCAGCGACATCGATGCTCCATCGATGTCGCTCGCAGCCGCGCCGAAGCCCGGCCACGCCGAAGCCCGGCCACGCCGAAGCCCGGCCGCGCGGGACCGCCACCATAGCGAGCGATCGCCACCCCCCGGCCGTAGCGCACCCGCCCCAACCGCAGGCCCGCTGCCCCCCTTGACACCGCGCCCGCCCGCGCCCGATGATATGTGAAATTAACTTTCACAGAATGAGAGCGAGTCAGTTACCATGAAGCTGGTCACCTTCAACGCCGGCCGGGTGGGTCGTCTGGAGGGTGAGGTTGTCGTCGAGCTCGACTGCGCCTCGACCCGCGAATGGTTCGAGCGGGACGGCCTGGTGGACGAGACAGGGGATCGTCTCCCGCTGGCCGGCGTCCGGCTGCAGGCGCCGATCGTGCCGAAGAAGTTCTTCCACACGGCCGGTAACTTCGCCGACCACCACAAGGAGCTGCAGGCGGTCGACTGGTCGCACCCGGTGCACAAGGGCATCGTGTTCTTCCAGAACGTCGACGCGATCATCGGTCCGGATGACGCCATCGTGTATCCCGAGGGGCTGACCAAGGAGCTCGACTACGAGCTCGAGCTCGCCGTCATCGTCGGCCGCAGCGGCAAGTTCTTCGGGCCCGACCAGGCCGAGGACTACATCGCCGGCTACACGGTCTTCAACGACATCACCGCCCGCGACATCCAGCGCCGCGAGATGCAGTCCGGCGTGTTCTCCTTCTCCAAGGCGATCGACACCTTCTGCCCGATCGGCCCCTGGATCGTGACCAAGGACGAGGTGCCTGACGTCCAGGCGCTCGCGATGGAACTGCGCGTCAACAACCAAGTCCGGCAGCGCGGCAACACCGCCCAGATGCTCATCTCGATTCCCCACCTCGTCGCGTACCACTCGGCGCAGGGCTACTCGGCCGGCGACATCCTCACCACCGGCACGATCTCGGGCGTGGCCGCGGTCCAGCCCAACCCGTTCGAGTTCTACCTGCAGCCCGGCGACAACATCGAGGCGGAGATCGAAGGCATCGGCGTGCTCCGCAACCACGTCGTGCCCTGGAGCGCCGCCCACGACACCCCGCCGTACTCGACCGATCTCTACTCCTCGACGAGCGGAGATCCTTCGTGACCACCACTGAACCGCTGCACGTCCTTATCGCCGGCGGTGGCCTCAGCGGCCTGGCCCTGGCCCAGGGGCTGATCAAGGACGGGCACACTTGCGAGGTCTTCGAGCGCGACGCCGACGACAGCCGCAAGATCGGCTACTACCTGCACATGAACGCCGACGGCGGCGAGGCGCTCCGGCGCTGCCTGCCAGCGGACCTGTTCGAGCTTTACGCCGAGACCTCGCGCCGGACGTATGACCGCCGCGAGTCGATCGTCCTGGACGACCAGCTCCGCGAGCTGAGCTCACAGCCGCACTTGGGCCCGCCGAACGAAGGCGAACGACCCCACACCGGTGTTCACCGCCGCACGCTACGTTCCATCCTCCGGGCCCGGCTGGGCGATTCCTTCCATCCCGGCCACGCCGTCACCGGTTACAAGGAGACGCCAGACGGCGTATCGGTGACGCTCGCCGACGGCACCACGGTCGAGGGCGACGTCCTCGTCGGCGCCGACGGCATCCGGTCGGCGGTACGCAGGCAACGGCTTCCCGGTACCACGGTCATCGACGCCGGCGTCCGCGGGCTGGGCGTCTTCGGCCGTACGCCGCTGACCCCCGGGCTGCTCGAGCAGCTGCCACCGCACTTGTTCGATGGCGTGATCATCGCCGCGGACCGCAAGGGCTCGCGGCTGCTGATCGCGGTCTACCGGCCCCGGCAGCAGGCCGGTGACGCAGCGGCCGCGATCGCTCCCGACGTGACGCTCGAGCCGGTCGGCAACTACGTCATGATCAGCTGCAGCGTGGCGCCAGGAACGGTGATCCCGCCGGCCGCCGAATGGACGGCGGATACGCCGGCCATGCTCCGTGATGCGATGCTGGCCGCGACCGAAGGCTGGCACCCCGCCGCGCGCGCCCTGGTCGCGGACGTCGACCTCGACTCGATCTTCGTGATCCCGTTCGGGTTCCTCGAGCCGACGCCGCCTTGGGCGCCCTCGCGGATCACGCTGGTCGGCGACGCCGCCCACGCGATGCTCCCGACGCTTGGGATGGGCGCGAACCTCGCCCTGCGCGATGCCGCGCACCTGCTCGACCAGCTCTCCGCCGCCGCTCGCGGCGAGGCCGGCCTCGTCGAGGCCATCGGGATCCACGAGCAGGAGATGCGCGACTACGTCTACCCGTTCATGCGGATGACGATGGAGCACGACCGGCAGTTCGGCGGCGGCGCGCTCCAGGGCCGCGACCAGCACGACGGCTGAGGAAAGTGACTATCCCGGGCTTCACCGGCGCCGTGATCCGTCCCAAAGACGCCGGCTACGACGCCGCCCGCGTGATATGGAACGCCATGCACGACCGCCGGCCGGCCCTGATCGCGCGCCCGCGGTCGGCGCCGGACGTGGCCGCCGCCATCCGCTACGCCCGCGCCGAGGGCCTGCCGATCGCCGTGCGGGGCGGCGGGCACTCAATGCCCGGGCACAGTGCCTGCGATGGCGGCATCGTGATCGACCTGCGCGAACTCAGCCAGGTCCAGGTGGACCCCCGCAAGCGGCGGGCGAGGGTCGGCGGCGGGACTCTGCTCGGCGAAGTCGATCGCGCCACCCAGGAGCACGGCCTTGTGCTGCCGGCCGGCGTCGTCTCGCACACCGGCGCGGGCGGGCTTACCCTCGGCGGCGGCGTCGGCCGCCTGATGCGCCGCTTCGGCCTGACCATCGATAGTCTCTGCTCCGCGCGGGTGGTCACCGCCGGCGGCGAGATCCTGCGGGCGTCGGCCGGGGAGCACCCCGACCTGTTCTGGGCGCTGCGCGGCGGCGGCGGTAACTTCGGCATCGTCACCGAGTTCGAGTTCACGCTGCACGAGCTCCGAGAGCTTCTCATCCTGGCCACCTTCCACCCGCTAAACGAGGCGCGCCAGGTCATTGAGCGCGGCCGGGCCGAGATGGCCGATCCCATGGCCCGCGACGAGCTGCTGTGGACGAGCTTCCTGCGGCGCGCCAACGACGTGCCGTGGATGCCGCCTGAGCTCGTCGGGCAGCACGGCATCATGTCCCTCGTCGAGTGGTCAGGCGACCCCGAGGAGGGCCGCAAAGTGCTGGCCAAGGTCCGCGAAGAACTTCGGCCGGCCGCGAGCGACCTGTCGGTCGTGCCCTTCCTGTTCATGCAGACGATCACCGACGACCTGTTCGCCCACGGCCTGCGGACCTACATCAAGGCGGGCTTCGCCGACGACCTGCCCGACGAGCTGATCGACACGCTGATCGGGCGCGCGGCGTTGATCCAGTCGCCGATCTCGCAGGTGGAGCTGCTGGCGCTCGGCGGCGCGATCGCCCGGGTGGACTCTGCTGCGACAGCGTTCCCGTTCCGCCAGGCGCGCTGGCTGATCAACATCCCGGCCACCTGGCGTGACGCCGGCGACGACGAGCGCGAGATCGCCTGGGCGCGCGCCACCTATGCCGCCGTCAAGCCATATCTGAGCGAAGGCACCTACGTGAACTTCATGGGCGACGACGAGGACGACACGGCCGCCTGCGCGTACGGTCGCACGATGGAGCGCCTGCGGCAGGTCAAGGCGGTCTATGACCCCGATAACGTCTTCCGGCTCAACCAGAACATTCAGCCCGCCCCGGCCGCCGCATGACCGCCGCCCCGGCCGCCGCCCCGGCCGCCGCATGACCGCCGAAATCAGCGCCGCCGCGAAGGTTCAGCGCCGCCTGTGGGGCACCGATCCGCGCGCCTGGGCGGACCTGGCCGAGGCCCACAACCAGCCGCTGTTCGAGGCAGTCCTGGACGCCGCAGGCGTAGTACACGACACGAACGTGCTGGACGTCGGCTGCGGCTCCGGGCTCGCGCTGCTCCTCGCCGCCCAGCGCGGCGCGACGCCCAGCGGCCTGGACATCAGCCCCGGCCTGCTCGGCATCGCCCGCGACCGCCTTCCGCACGCCGACCTGCGCGAAGGCGACATGGAGTCCCTCCCGTTCGACGACAACGCGTTCGACGCCGTGCTCGGCGTCAACGCGTTCCAGTTCGCCGGCGACCCGCGAAGAGCCCTGCGCGAGGCGGCCCGCGTCGCCCGCCCGGGTGCCCGCGTCGTGGCCAGCTTGTTCGCGGCCCCCGAACGCTCGCAGGGCACGGTCGTGCACGAGGCCATGAGCGCGCTCATCCCACCCGAACGGGCGTCCGACCACGCCCCCTACGCCCTCTCGGCGCCCGGCAACCTCGAGGCCGCCCTGACCGATGCCGGCCTGCGCGTAACGGACCTGGGCGAACAAATATGCCACTGGCGCTACGCCTCGATGGACGAGGCCGTCCGCGCCCTCCTCTGCTCGGCCGGCGGCGCCCGCGCCGTGGAAGCAGCGGGCGAGCAAGAAGTCCGCGACGTCCTCCAGGCCGCCCTCGCGCAATTCCAGGACCCGGCGACGAAGATAATCACGCTGAAGAACACGTTCCGCTGGGTCGCGGCATGCCGGTGATTCACCACATCGGCTACTGGGTCGACGACCTCGGCGATGCGCAGACCCGGTGGCACCAGGACCTGGGCGTCGGCCCGTTCCACCTCATCGAGCACGTGCCGTTCGACTCGTTCACCCTTACCCTCGACGGCCAGCCGCACGAGGACGTGGTCTTCGACCACTCGGCCGCCTTCGCCGCGTGGGGGCCGCTCGTGGTGGAGCTCGGCCAGGTCCACGCGATCGACGACCGCCTCGCGGCCGCGTACCGCATCGCGCCGGGCGCGGTGAGCCACGTCTCCTGGGTAGTACCCGACGTAGCGCAGGAAAGCGCGCGGCTGCGAAAACTAGGCTGCCAGCTGATCAACACCGCCCGTTCTGGCCCGATCTCGGTCGCCTGGCACGACGGCGGCCCGCTGTTCCCGCACCCGATCGAGGTGCACCAGCACAACGACGCCATCGCAGGGATGCACGACCGCCTGGCCGCGCTCCGCACGAACGGCAGCCGCTAAAAGCCGTTCGCCCGCGCGATCGCCGCGTAGACGCCCGCGCTCGGCTTGGCCCGGCGCGCGAACGTCTCCCGGTCCACCTCGTGCAGCCCGAACCTGACGTCGTAGCCGAAGATCCACTCGAAGTTGTCCAGCAGCGTCCAGTGCAGGTACCCGGCCACGGGCACGCCGTCCTCGATCGCGTCGAGCAACCCTTCGAGCGCCGGCCCGACGAACGCCGCCCGGTACCTGTCGTCGTCATGAGCCAGCCCATGCTCGGTCACGAACACAGGAACGCCGCTAACCTCATGCGCGTAGCGGACCGCTCCCGCCAGCGACAGCGGGTGGACCTCCCAGCCCACCTGGTTCAGCGTGGCCCCCGGCGGCGGCGGCACGGACCCGGCGCCGTCGTACCGGGTGCGCTCGTAGTTCTGCACGCCAACGAAGTCGTCCTCGCGCGCCAGCGCCAGCCACCGGCCGTAGACCTCCGCGCGCTTGCGGTCCCGGACCGACGCGTCGTCCCCCGCAACCTGGTCGTCGACGATCGCGAGGCTGAGCCCGACCGGCAGGTCGGGCCGCCGGGCCTTGATGGCCTCCCTCGCGGCGCGGTGCCCCGCGGTCATGCCGTCGGCGATGGCGTCCATCTCCTGCGGCAGCACGACGTTGGCGACCCGGTAGCGGGGCACGCCGGACTGCTCGCTCGCGGCGAGCAGCGTCGCCCGCTCGAGCTCGCGCACCTCGCCGGGGATGTCGAGCCAGCTCAGCAGCCGTGGCAGGTTCGGCTCGTTCAGCGTCAGCGCCCAGCCGATGCCGTCACCCAGCCGTTCGGTCACCCGGTCGCAGTAGCGGGCGAACACGCCCGGGGCTCCCGGATCGAGCCACCCGCCGCGCCGCGCGAACCAGTGCGGCGAGGTGAAGTGGTTGTACGTGACCACCGGGGTGATCCCCGCGGCCAGGCAGTGGTCGACGATCGCGCGGTAGTGCGCGAGGGCCTCCGCCGAGAACTCGCCCTCGGCCGGCTCGACCCGCGCCCACTCGACCGAGAACCGGTAGGCGTCGAGGCCCAGCCCGGCCACCAGGTCGACGTCCTCCCGCCACCGCCGGTAGCTGTCACACGCCCGGCCCGATGGCACCCGGAACACCGTTGGCCGCACGTACTCGAGGAACCAGGTGTCGCTGCCCGTGTTGCCGCCCTCGGTCTGATGACCCGAGGAGGCCACTCCCCAGCGGAAACCCCGCGGGAACGTCCGCCGCATCCCGGCAGGCTAGCATGTGGCCCGCGGCCAAGATCAAAAAATATGATGCCGAACGAGCATGGGTGCATGCCTCCCGCCCCACCACCGCGGCCAGACCGCCTTGCTCCGCGTGCATTCTGCCTTCGGTCTGCTTTAGAGTTCCCTCGGAGTCGACAGGAGATGCCAGTGAGTGCGCAGACCGAGCAGGAAAGCTTCAGTTTCCAGGCCGAAGTGGTCCAGATCCTGGACCTGATGATCCATTCTCTCTACAGCAACAAGGAGATCTTCCTGCGCGAGCTGATCTCGAACGCCTCGGATGCCATCGACCGGCTCCGGCTTGAACTGCTCGCCAAGTCCGAAGTACCCGAAGCCGACGGCCCGCTCCAGATCCGGGTCAGCTATGACGCCGGGGCGCGGACGATCACGGTCGCCGACAACGGGATCGGCATGAGCCGCCAGGAGGTCATCGAGCACATCGGGACGATCGCCAAGTCGGGCACCCGCGAGTTCCTGGCCTCCCTGACCGGCGACCAGCGCCAGGACGCCACCCTCATCGGCCAGTTCGGCGTGGGCTTCTACTCCGCGTTCATCGTGGCCGACCAGGTCACGCTGACCACCCGCCGGGAAGGCCTGACCGCCGCCGAGGGCCTCCGCTGGGAGTCCGACGGCCGGGGCGCGTACACGCTGGAGACGGTCGAGCAGCCGTCCCGCGGCACCACGGTCGTGCTGCACCTGCGCGAGGGCGAGGACGACCTGCTGTCCGGCTACCGGCTGCGTTCGATCATCAAGAAGTACTCCGACCACATCAGCCTGCCCATCCTGATGCCGGCCGAGCCCGCGGAAGGCCAGGAGGCCGCCGCGGAGGAGGCGCCGGTCAACCAGGCCTCGGCGCTGTGGGCCCGCCCCAAGAGTGGGCTCACCGAGCAGGACTACAAGGACTTCTACCAGCACGTGACCGGTGACTTCACCGACCCGCTCACCTGGGTGCACAGCAAGATCGAGGGCACCTACGAGTACACGCTGCTGCTGTTCATCCCGTCCCGGGCGCCGTTCGACCTGTGGCTCCAGCAGGCCGGCCGGGGCGTCAAGCTGCACATCAGGCGGGTCTTCGTGCTGGAGGACTCCGGTCAGCTGATGCCTCAGTACCTGCGGTTCGTCCGCGGCGTGATCGACTCGAGCGACCTGCCGCTCAACGTCTCCCGCGAACTGCTGCAGGGCAGCCGCGTCGTCGACAGCATCCGGTCCAACGCGACCAAGAAGGTGCTGCGGCTGCTCGCTGACCTGGCGGAGAAAGAGCCGGAGAAGTACGCCGCGTTCTGGAAGGAGTTCGGCGCCGTCCTCAAGGAGGGCCTGGCCGAGGACTTCGGGAACCGCGACGAGATCGCCCGGCTGCTCCGCTTCACCTCCACCAAGTCCGCCTCGGCCGAGCCCGACGTCTCCCTGGCCGGCTACGTCGGCCGGATGAAGGAAGGCCAGCAGCAGATCTACTACCTGCTGGCTCCTGGCCTGGCCGGCGCTCAGGCCAGCCCGCACCTGGAGGCGTTCCGCAAGAAGGGCATCGAGGTCCTGCTCCTGGGTGAGGGCGAGGGCATCGACAACTGGGTCGTAGCCAGCCTGCGCGACTTCGACGGCAAGCGGCTGCAGTCGGTTGCCCAGGGCAGCGGCGATCTGTCCGAACTCGAGGACGAGGCCGAGGCCAAGGCCAAGGAGCAGGCCAGTGCCGAGCTCGCCGGGCTGGTCGGCCAGCTGAAGACGGCCCTGGACGGCCGGGCCTGGGACGTCCGGGTGAGCAGTCGGCTGACCACCTCCCCGGCCTGCATCGTGGCCAACGAGCCCGAGATCGATATCAACCTGGCCCGCCGGCTGCGCGGCTCCGGCCTGCCCAGCCAGCCGGTCCTCGAGATCAACCCCCAGCACCCGCTAGTGCGCCGCCTCAACCACGACCCCGCCGACCCGCACCTGACCGAATGGGCCCAGGTCCTGTTCGACCAGGCGGTCCTCACCCTCGGCGCCCGGATCGAGGAACCCGCCGCCTTCGTCGGCCGCCTCAACGACCTCCTGGTCACCTTGACCGGCGCCCCGGCGGACCCCGTCCCGGCCCCTGACCCCGTCCCGGCCCCTGACCCCGGGCCGGACGCAGAGCCCGAGCCGATCCCGGACCCCGATCGCTAAGCCACGTCGACGGCCGCCGTGAACGTCGTGTAATGTGCACCCGGTGCCGGGGCGGTAGCTCAGCCGGTCAGAGCAGCGGACTCATAATCCGCCGGTCGTGGGTTCGAGCCCCACCCGCCCCACGGCCTGACCTGCGAAAACGCCCTGAGAGCCGCATCTCCGCGGTACGGATGTGACGGGTGTGCCATCGGGTAGAACGAAACTAGAACACCCGTGCCTGCCCCGTTCATGACGGGTCCTCCCCGAGCACGTAGGCGGCGGTCTGCTCGGCGGCAGCGCGGTGCGCAGCGGCGAAGGCGATGTCGGCGCGCCGCGGCTACCTCGATGGCCGTGCCCTGGCCGAGGCGTTCGCCTGGCTGCGCCCCGGTGACCTGATCTGGAACTACTGGGTGAACAACTACCTGCTCGGCAAGAAGCCGCCCGCGTTCGACATCTTGTCCTGGAACGCCGACACCACCCGGATGAGCGCCCGGCTGCACGCCGACTTCGTGGACCTGGCCATGGACAACAAGCTCATCACGCCCGGACAGCTGACGGTCCTCAGCACCCCGATCGACCTGTCCCAGGTCGGTGCCGATTCCTACATCGTCGCCGGGATCGCCGACCACATCACCCCATGGCAGAACTGCTACCGCAGCACCCAGCTGCTCGGCGGCCAAAGCCGGTTCATCCTGTCCACCAGCGGTCAAATCGCCGCGCTGGTCAACCCGCCCGGCAGCCCGAAGGCCACCTACCAGACCAGCAAGACCAACCCGGCCAGCCCGGCGGACTGGCTGAAGACCGCGCAATCCGAACAGGGCAGCTGGTGGCCTGACCTGCTGGCGTGGCTCGGTGACCGGTGCGGCGCGGACAAGCCAGCACCAGCAGAACCCGGCGGCGGGCTACGGCCGCTCGCTGCAGCGCCCGGCACCTACGTCTTCGACACCTGACAAGAGGCGAGGCATCTATTCCGGCATCGGCCGTTCTCTCGGCACCGACTCGCTCGCCACCCCACGCCGCTACCACCCGCCCGGCCACTACCAGCGCATCGCCGCCCGCGTCTACGGCGGCGCCGCACGCTGCGACCCGGGCTCGTTGCCGCTGGCCCTGGCCATGCTGGACGGCCGTCGCTGCGCGGCTACCTCGGCCAGATCTACGCGATCAGCGGCTGGACCAGCCTTCCCCGGCTACGGACCCTGCGGCAACAGACCCTAGTGCCGGCCGGCGACGACGACCCCATCGTGCCGGCAGCCAACGGGCAGATCCTCGCCCGGTGCATCCCGCACGCCCAGCTGCATATCGTCCGGCATGGAGGCCACCTGTTCCCTGCTCGACAGCCTCGCAGAGATGGCCAGGCTCGTCGCTGCCTTGCTCAGCAGTGATAACCGGCGTTCCTATCCGCCGGCGGATCCGGCAACGTGACTCACGGCCATCAACAGGCTGCCCTGTCAGTCCCAAACGGTGTCCCAGCGGGATACGGGCCACGCCCCCCAGCACTCACGTTTCCTCCCCGCCTGGGAGCGCAGTTCACCAGGCCACGACACTATCGACGGGTTGATCAGGGGGAACTTCGGGCTAGAGGTTGCTGGCGCGTCGTCGATCATGACCGGTCCGCCGCCATCGGTATCAGGTGCTCGGCGGCCAGTTCGTCGAACAACTCCGCTGGCACGGCCGTGGTCAGGTAGGTCACATCCTCGATGACCTCCGCCCCGTCGCGCGCCCCGACAACGACAGCGGTGACGGCTGGGTGGCGGAGCACGAACCGGATGGCAGCAGCGCCGATCGGCACGTCATAACGTGCGCACACGATGCGGATGCGCTGCGCTCGATCCAGCAGGCCGAGGGGCGCGGGTGCGTAGTCATAGGTCGCGCCAGGGCTGGGGTCGGCCAGTATCCCGCCGTTGAAGACACCCGCGGCGAGCACCGCGACGTCACGCCGCCGGCAGGCGGGGAACAGGCCGTGCGCAGCGCCAATATCGAGCAGCGAGTAGCGGCCGGCCACCAGTACGCAGTCCAGGTCGGCGCGCTCGACGAACCATTCCAGCAGCGGCGCCTGGTTCATGCCGACGCCGACCGCCCGGATCGTTCCCTCGGAGCGGAGCTGGTCGAGGGCCGCGTAAGCGCCGTCTAGAGCCTTTTCCGCGTAGTCGTCCGGGTCGTGGATGAGCGCGATGTCGATGCGGTCGGTACCTAGCCGCCGCAGGCTGCCTTCCAGCGTGGCGAGCGTGCCATCCCGGCTGTAGTCGCGCACGCGGGCCAGCTCGGGCGTGCCGTGAAAGCCCTCAGCGCCCTCGATGTCGCCAGCCGCGGGCACCAGCCGACGACCTACCTTGGTAGACAAGACGAATTCCGCGCGCGGCCGCCCGGCCAGGAACCGTCCGGTACGTTGCTCAGACAGGCCGACGCCATAGTGCGGTGCGGTGTCGAAGGCGCGGATGCCTGCCGTCCACGCCGCCTCCAGGGCCGCAGCCGCCTGATCGTCGCTGACTGGCGCGAATAGCCCGCCAATCGGGGCGCCGCCAAAGACCATCTCAGAGACCCTCAGCCCTGTCCTTCCGAGCGGGATCTGACGTATGGTCATGCTGGCCGGCCAGTAGCCCGCCAAGGGCCCGGGTTCGTGGCGCCGAATCCAGCGAGCCGCTGCGACGTGGCCGCGCTGACGTCGTAAGTGCCGGATCCCGCAAGCGCGCTCATCGGAGTGTGATGTCCTTCTGTGAGGGGGTTCGTCTTCGGGTTAGCGGCGGGGCCTTCAGCCGAAGACGCGGCGCTGGATCTCGCGGCGGTAGTCCTCCAGGGTGTTGTCCAGGTGCATGGAGGTGGCCTGGGCGGCTGCTTCGGGCTCGCCGTCCCGGATCGCCCGGTAGATCGCCTCGTGCTCGTCGACGGCGGCGTCGGCGTGGCCGCCCACCCCGCGCAGGCCGATGACGCTGGCCTGGCGCTGCAGCATGCGCGCTTCGCGGACCGCGGAGAGGAGGAAGAAGTTGTGCGAGGCGGCGGCTATGCCGAGGTGGAAGGCGTCGTCGCCCTGGTCGAACTCCGCGTTGTTCCCGCTGGTGTAACCGTGACGACAGGTCTGGACCGCGGCCTCGATCACCCGTAGCTCGGAGGGGCTGGCGCGCCCGGCGGAGAGCCTGCTGGCCTGCATCTCCTGGATGCGCCGGAACTCGAAGAGCATGAAGATGTGGTCCAGGTTGGTGGGCACGAAGAACCCGCCCCATTGCCTGGCCCCGAGCATGCTCTCGCTGTCCGCGACGTACAGGCCGCGGCCCTTCTGGGCGCTGACCCGGCCGGTCGCCGAGAGGATCTTGACCGCTTCGCGTGCCACGGTTCGGCTGGTGCCCAGGCGGGCGGCCAGGTCCTTCTCGGTGGGCATCCGGTCGCCGGGCTGCAGGGCGAGTTCGCTGATCAGCTGCAGGATCTGCTCGGCCACAAGCTCGTAGCGGGGCCGGTAGGCGCCGGATGTCTCGCGCCCGGCGTTGCCGGCTGCGGGCGCCTCCGCGTGGTCGCTCGTCAGCGGGACGCCGTTCACGGCTTCCGCCTTCCGTCGTCATCGGCATGCACAGACACGATCCGTCCTCCTGAGAACGCTGATCATATCTATATAAGGCACCATATGCAATATGAGTACTACTTATTTTAGTCCTGAAACCGGTATAAACAGGTATTTATACCGCAAATGATCTCGATCACTTGGTAACGATCCGGAAATGAGCGTTCCTGCGGTCTTGACGAGACCCTCCTTCTTGCCTCTAAATAGGGTCATTAAACGTGCAGGTTGCAGCTCGTTTGTCGAGACGGATACCGGCGCGCGAGACGGCTTCGTACACATTCAGAGCAAAATACCCAATAAGTACTACACATTTGGCGATCCCTGTTGTCCACCCGTCGTGGCGGCGGACAGGGCGACTACACGACGTAGTGGAGGCAGCAATGGCCCTGGTCAACCGCGCGGTCAGCGCGCGAAATCGTCCGAGACCGGTACGAATGCGGGCCGTGCTCGCCGTCGGCGTGGCCGCGCTGGTGGCAGCCGCCGTGGCCGCGTGCACCAGCGGGAGTTCCTCCGGTAGCGCGAGTTCCGCCAGCGCCACGAAGGACGGCTTCACGCAGGCGCCCCAGTCTTCCGGCCCGCTGACGGTGTGGGTGGACTCCACCCGCGTGCCTGCCGCGCAGGCGTACCAGAAGGCTCATCCGGACGTGAAGCTGAACATCGTCACCTACGACGGCGACGCCAACGGCTCCAACACGCTGCAGACCAAGGTGGAGCTGTACGACCGCACTGGCAGCGGCTGGCCGGACGTGGTGTTCAGCGCCGAGAACAACGAGGCGAGCTGGGCAGTGCCCGCCGGGTTCACCGCCCCGCTGAACCAGGGCCTGATCCCGAGCTCGACCCTGAGCAACTTCGCCACCGGCGCGCTGGACCCCTGCACCGTGGACGGCAAGGTCTACTGCCTGCGCAACGACCTGGCCATGGTCGTGCTGTGGTACAACGCGAAGCTCATGAAGCAGTGGGGCTACCAGGTCCCGACGACGTGGCCGCAGTACGAGCAGCTCGGGCAGGAGGTCGCCAAGCAGCACCCGGGCTACCTCGTGGGCAATGCGGGCGACACCTTCACTCCGGAGATCTACATGTGGGCCAGTCAGTGCCAGGCCAACAACATCACCAGCATCCGCGCGGTCACGGTGAACGTGACCAGCTCCGAGTGCACCCGGATGGCCTCGCTGATCGACACGCTGACCAAGGCCGGCTCGATGTCGAAGCTGAGCGTGTTCAGCACGGCGTTCGACAAGAACGAGAAGGGAAAGGTCTTGATGCTGCCGGGTCCGGCGTGGTTCGGCGGGGCGGTGTTCGACTCCAGTTCCGGCCTGAACACGCCCAAGGGCCAGATCGCCGTCGCGCCGGTCCCGCAGTGGCCCGGATCGGCCGCGCCTAGCACGGGGAACGTCGGCGGCGGCCTGTGGCTGGTGTCGGCGCACTCAAGGCATCTGACCGAGGCGGTGGACTTCGTCACCTGGGTGACGGGGAACAACGCCTACCAGGCTGACCTGGCTCCGGGTTACCCGGCGTACGCCCCGGCGGCCTCGGCGTGGCTGGCCAACCAGGCCAAGTCCGGCTACTACACCGACAACATTGCGCCGGTGCTGCAGCAGGCCGCCGGCCAGGTGTGGTCGGGCTGGGGTTACGGCACGTTCAGCCAGGAGGCGATCTGGGCCTCCACCATCGATCCGGGCCTGACCGGGGGCAAGACGATCGTCTCGATGCTGCCGGCCTGGCAGACCGCGATTACCGACCACGCCCAGGCCGACGGCTACCAGGTCAGCAGCCATTGAGCTCGGCACCCATCACCGGAGCGGCCGGGACGCGCCCCAGGCGCGCGCCCCGGCCGCTCCGGGCCGGTCATGTCTTCGTGGCGGGATATGTGATCCTGCTGGTCGCGTTCGGGATAATTCCCACGGCTTACGGGATCTACTTCGCGTTCACCAACGCGGGGAACTACTTCGCCGGGCTGTCCAACTTCACGGCCGCCGCGCGGGACTTCCGGTACCTGCCCGCCGTCGAGCACATCGGGCTCTACCTGGTGATCTGGCTGGTCGCCCTCGTCGTGTTCGTGACCGGGCTGGCGCTAGTGCTGCATCAACTGCCCGCACGCCGCCTCGGCCGGACAGTGCGCTTCCTGTATTACATTCCGGGAGCCCTGGCGGGCGCGGCCAGCGTCATGGTGTGGCTGTTCATGCTCGACCCCACGGTCAGCCCGGCCGCCTCGTTCCTGCGCCTGCTCGGCTACGGCACCTTCGGCCAGGTCATCGAGCCGGGCCACCTGGCAATCCTGTTCGCGATGATCGCGTTCTGGACCGGGGCGGGCGGCTGGATCGTGGTGATGTACGGGGCGCTGAACAACATCCCGCTGGAGGTCATCGAGGCCGCGCGCATCGACGGCGCCGGGGGGTGGCAGATCGCCCGGCGCATCCAGATCCCGATGCTTCGCAAGTGGATCGTGTACATGGTGATCCTGGCGTTCGCCGTCGGCACCCAGCTGTTCGTCGAACCCCAGCTGATCTCGGAGGCCAGCCTCGGGGTGGCAGGCCGCGACTACTCGCTGAACCAGCTCTCCTACGACTTCGCGTTCCAGAACAACAACGTCAACTACGCCGCGGCGATCTCCGTCGAGCTCCTCGTGATCTGCCTGGTGGTGGCCGCCGTGTTCGTGACCCGGTCGAGATTCTTCGATGCCGACTGACACCACCGCGCCCGCCGCGATCCGCGTCCCCGCTCGTGGCGCCAGGCGCGGCCGGCCGCGCCGCCCGGCGCGCGCCGCCGGCCAGATACTCCCCGGGCTGCTGCTGACCGCCTTCGGAGTCTTCTTCGTCCTGCCGCTCATCTGGCTGCTACTCGCCGCCACGAAGACCGATGCCCAGCTCGTCCAGGACAACCCGCTCTCCTTCGGGTCATGGCACGCGCTGCGGCAGAACTGGGACGCGCTGACCAGCTTCCAGGGCGACGCGATCCTGCTGTGGCTGCGCAACTCGGCGCTGTACGCGTTCCTCGCCCTGGTGATCACCCTGGTCACGGGCATACCGGCCGGCTACGCCCTGGCCATGACCGAGTTCCGCGGGCGGCGCACCCTGCTGGTCACCACGCTGGTGGTCATGCTCATGCCGGCCACGACCCTGGTCGTGCCGCTGTTCCTAGAGATAAACGCGGTGCACCTGGTCGGGTCACTGTGGTCGGTGGTGCTGCCGTTCTCGTTCTACCCGTTCGGCGTCTTCCTGACCTACATCTACTTCAGCACCGCGCTGCCCCGCGATTTGCTCGCCGCGGCCCGCATCGACGGCTGCACGGAGTTCGGGGCCTTCCGCCGGATCGCGCTGCCGCTGGCCGCCCCGATCATCGCGCTGGTGGGGTTCTTCAGCTTCGTGGCGAACTGGACCAACTACTTCCTGCCCTACGTGATGCTGCCGGAAAGCAACCAGTACCCGGTCCAGGTGGGCCTGGGGCTGCTGCTGACCGACGTCCCGCAGTTCAACCCGACCGCGGGCACCGCCGCCGTGTTGCGGCCCGAACTCGCCCTGGCCACCCTCGTGGCGATCAGCCCGGTGCTGATCGTGTTCCTGTTCGCCCAGCGCTACCTGGTCTCCGGGCTGCTGGCCGGGGCCACCAAGGAGTGACATGACGCGTGCCGACATCGAAGCCTCGGTGCCGCTGCTCGAGCCGCCCGGCTGGGCCCTGGCCGAACGGGAGCTGTTCGACCTGCTCGACCACGCGTGGCGCCGCTTCGCGCGGGACTTCACCGGCCCGGACGGCCGGCTGAACTACCGGCACGCGCTCACCTCCCGCGACGGCGTGGACGACTTCTACGAAGTGTTCTTCAACTGGCCGCAGCTGTACCTGCTCGGCGGGTCGGACGATCTGCTGGCCCAGGCCGAACGGCACTGGGAGGGAGTGACCGCGCAGCTGACCGAGCTCGACATGCTGAAGGACGAATACGAGCGCGGATACGACTGGTTCCACCAGGGCGAGAGCCTGCTCCTGCTGTACTTCCTGACCATGGCCAACCCGGCCCGGTGGGCCGAGCGGGCGGTGCGGTTCGCCGAGCTGTACGTCGATCCCGCGCACGGTAACTACGATCCCGCCCGCCGCATCATCCGCCGCCCCCACAACGGCTCGGACCCCGGACGCACCAGCCTGTTCGACGGGACGCACTACCCCTGGCTGGACCAGGAGGCACGCTGCTACGGCTTCCCGCTCGACTGGCTGGAGCCCGACGGCGCGCCCGAGCCCGAGCGCGCGCAGGACCGGCGGCTGGCCGGTGAGATGACAGCCCGAATGGGCGCGGGCGACACCGCGGTCAACCTCGCGGCCGCCGGGCTCGTCCTGAACGCCTGGATCCTGACCGGCGACCCGCGCTACCGGGACTGGATCGAGCAGTACGTCGGCGCGTGGCGGGAGCGCGCCGCCGCGAACGGGATCATCCCGGACAACACCGGCCCGGACGGGGTAGTCGGCAGCCTGCTCGGCGGGCGCTGGTACGGCGGACACTACGGCTGGTCCTGGCCGCACGGCTGGTACAGCGTCGGTAGCGCCGCCGCGGTCGCCGCGCTGGCCGCTGCCACCGCCACCGGCGACGACGGCTATCTGGATCTGCTGCGCCCGGCCCTGGACGCGCTGATCGCCCGCGGCAAGGTGATGGCGTTCACCGAATCTGACTCCTCCCTTTCCTCTAAGTGGTACCCGCAGCTGGCCGAGGCCGTAACCATCCCGACGATGCTGGTCCCGTTCCGGCACAGCGACCGCGGCTGGTTCGACTACAACCCGATGCTGGCGTCCGTCCCGGTGGCCCTGTGGCACCACGGCGGCAACCCGGCCGACCGGCGCCGGCTGGAGGAACTGCGCGAGGCAGCCGGATACGACTGGCGGATCGTCCGCTCCTTCCGCAGCAAGGAGGAAGCCGGCCACGAAGAGCCCTGGTTCGCCTTCCTGGGCGGCGACAACCCGGACTACCCGGAGAAGATCCTCGCCGCCGCCCAGGCCCAGGTACGCCACCGCCTCGCCCGCATGCAGGCCCACCACCACATCGACGTAACCGAGGCCGACATCCACCTGTGGCAGCAGTGCAACCCGGTCGTCACCGAGGCCCTGGTCCAGCTGACGTGGGGCGGCCCGCAGGTGATCTACAACGGGGGCCTGCAGCAGGCCCGGGTCCGCTACTACGACGCCAGCCGGTGCCGCCCCGGCCTGCCCGCCTCGGTAGCCGCCCTGGTCTGGAGCATCGATCCGCTGGCCACCGTCGTCGACCTCGTTAACCTGCACCCGGAACAAGACCGCACCGTGATCGTGCAGGCCGGCGCGTTCGCCGAGCACACCATCGAGGCGGTGCGCTACACCGCCTGCCCGGACCAATCCTGGCTCGGCAGCCTCTACGACTACGGGCACAGCCAGCCCGCTGTCACCGAACACCACGCTGACATCCACGGACCGTGGCTGACCGTACACCTGCCCGCCTCCACCCGCATCCGGCTGACCCTGACGCTCGCCCTGCGCACCCGGACCCCGTCCTACGCCACGCCCTTCGACGGACCCAGGCCGGCCGGGTGAGGCCAGATTGATGCCGAACGAGCAGGCGGACCCGCCCCGGCCACCCCGCCCGCCCGGCCCGGTACGGCGCGGCGTGCTTCCCGCCACTGAGCAGGGCGAACTCGACACACTGGAGCTGCCATGATCCAGACTGACGCGCACCACCACATCTGGGAGCGCGCCAGGCGGCCACATGCGTGGCTCGACGGCTCCGGGATGGCTGCGATCCGCCGGGACTTCACCCTGACCGACCTCGCGCTGCTTGGTTTAGCTGATCCAGTTCACCTGTATGATGACCACGCGTTCGCCGCGGACGTCGGTCAGGTAGACGAGCATTAACGGGCCCCGCTGGACGGTACGTAGCCCCGGCGGCTCGCCGGTGAACTCCCGCCCGTCGAGGAAGATCATCGATTCGCGGACGGTCAGTTCATCGGCTACCTGGCGGACCGCCGTCAGCGCGGCAGGTGGCAGCCCGTCGAGCAGGTCATCAGTAACGGGTTCCCAGTGCCACTCAGCCACCTGCGACCTCGCGATAGGCCGCCTGGACGATCTCGGCGGCTTCCCGGACTGCCCGGTCCCGGACAGCGGGGTTGCGGTCGGCGAGGGCTCGTTCGGCGGCGTGCAGTCGTGCGGCGACCGAGGGCCGCCGCTCGATGGCGACGGCGGCGCCCCAGCGCTGGTAGAAGTGGCGGATGGGGAAGACGCTGTCTTCCTCGCCAGCCTGGGTGAAGGCGTCCTGGATTTCCTGGAAGAAATCCGGCAGCCGGGACGGCGCGACTGTGGCGACCGCCTGGCGCAGGGCCGGCAGCGACAGGGCGGGCATGGGGATCAGCGGCTCGTCATCCTGTGGGTACTCAGCAGTCATCCAGCCCGGCTCCTCTCATGTCCAGCAACAGGATAAACCGTGCCGCGGCTCGGGGCGGAGTATGGCTAATCGTTCGCGTGGCTGTGGGCTGGGCGCTTCTGGCGACGTTACGCACGGTAGCAGGACGGCGGGGATCAGCGCTTTGCCGTGGACCGGTTCGTGGACCGAGCCACCTGTGCAAGCGGTGCAAATAGAGTCATCAGCGGCACGACTCCGTGGTACCCGTGAAGGCAGCGCATCTATAGCGTCAGGCCGGGCTTCTCATAATCCGCCAGTGGTGGGTTCGAGCCCCACCCGCCCCACCCTCTCGGCTGCCTACATGCTCCCGGTCACACCCCGGGGAGCGTGAGGACGAACCCGGAATAGGCGGAGGCCAGCCAGTCGTTGGTCGCCGCGGTGGGCATGGCGGCGAGGTCTGGCATCTCGAACACCTGGCTCCGCTCGGCGAATTCAGCGAACGGCAAGACCTGGGCAGCGACCTGGAGCTGGGCCTGACTCCACCGGCGGAGAGCATGATCAACGGCCGGAGCGCCGACGAGAGCGTCCGCCAATGAGGTGGCATTGGCCACTGCCTTGAGCACGCCGCTAGAGGTGAACGGGGGGAACACCGCACCGGCGTCGCCGACCAGGCACAGGCGATCGCGGGCGTAGCTGCGGGGCACAACGGAGTAAATGGCCTGGATCGCCGATTTGCTGCTCTGGCGCACCAGCTCGAAGAGCAGCGGGGGCAACAGGTCCGCCAGGCGGGACTCCAGGCCCGCCCTGACCTGCGGATGTACCTTCCCGAACGGCACCGAGCTTGACTGCTGCCGCGCTTGATCATCGACCAGCACCGAGGGCAGCGCGTCCTCCGGAACCTGGAGGTTGTAACCCCACTTGAGAAGGCGTTTGCCCGGTTCGGCGCTCGGCCCGGATCCGGGGATGTAATACAAGACCCCGTGTCCTCCCTGGTATCCGACCCTCAGCAGATCGCAGCCGTCGAGGGGATCGGCGCGGAGGTCGCTCTCACGGAGGAGCCCGCGCCACGACACCATTCCCCGGTAGTGCAGTGCGGCGTCGGGGTCAATGAGCCTGCGTCCGATCGAGCGATAGCCGTCGGCGCAGACGACTAGGTCAAAGTCCAACGAGCCGCCCGGGCCGAGATGCAACGTCGTGCCGTCAGGCCGCGCGCCGATCAGCTCGACGGCCGCGGCACTGCGGTACAGCTCGTCGGGGACGCCCCGCCGAAGCCACTGGTACAGATGGGCCCAGTTGACCAGCATCACGCCGCCCTGGAGCTGGGCGTCGCCCAGCCATCGCTGCTGGCTGGTCCCCGATCCACGGGTGACGAATCGCATGGAGTCGATCCGGAAGGCGGGGAGAGTCTCATCGATCAGACCGCGCGCCATCATGTCCTGCCAGACGGCCGTCGGCGTACCGATCCCGGCACCCCGGCTTACCAGGTCGGACTCGGACCGCTCGAAGACGGTTACGTCGTGGCCGGCCCGGTGCAAGAGCGCTGCTGTCGCGCAGCCGGCGATCGATCCCCCGATAATGCCGACTCTCATGCCTATCGCTGCGTCCCTTCTATGTCCCGTACGCCGTTGACAGGATCAGCAACTGGTGCGCTCGAGCCTGGGCAGTAGCTGAACGTTGTCGCGCCTTCATCGCCGATCCATTCCCACGGCTGGACCGTTCCGGCGAGTTCGGCGTTAGGCAGCAGGCTGACCTTGTCGAGGTGCTTGGCGTTGAAGCAGACCGGGCAGACCATGTACCGCCCGCCCGACTTGTGATACCGGGCGAGTAGGTCAGGCAGCGCTGGGCATGCGTCGCAGCCGACGCCGACGGCGACCCCGTCGAGGGCGAGGCGGACGGCTTCCTTGGTCTGGAACATCAGGGTCGGCCGCCCGGATTCGGCGCCGACCGCGACGAGGAAGGCCACGGCTACCTTCTCCGGGTCTTCCAGGCCGGTACTGAGACTGATCACTGCCTTTCCAGCCATGGCTGTCTCGCTTTCGTCAGGGTGCTTCCTTCCCGGGTGCCAGTGTGTACGGCCTGTGTTCACAGCTGCTATCCGATGTTCTGCGGATGGCCAGGCCGGTACAGCCGGAGTAAAGTGGTCGGGGGGTGTTTCGTGGTGTCTCCCGCGGTGGCCAGCGAACGGGATCTGCGCGCTCTGGCGGCTATCGTGAGCGAGAGCCGCCCCGACCTGCCGGACGGGGAAGGGCTGCCGCCGTCCTTGCTGGCTGACCTGATGGGCCAGATCCGCTGCGACGGAGTCTCCCTCGATCTCCTCGACAGCGGGCGGCATGCGTACTCGCTCCTGCAGGCCATCCCCGCTCTGAGCGACGACGAACTCAAGGCATTCGAGAACGTGGACCCAGCGCGCTGGGAGCACTGGTGGGCCTGCCGCTGGGACTGCCAATCTAACGTCTATCCCGAGCACACCGGTGACCGGCGTACTGTCGTCAAACCCTCTGACTTCTACTCCGCGCGGCAATGGCACAGCACCGGTATGTACTGCGACTATCACCGGCCGCACGGGATAGAGCATGAGCTCCAGCTGTGCCTGCCCGAGCCCGCGGAGCTCCTCGCCGGACCCGGGCGGAACATCCGGCTGTATCTCTACCGCGGGCCCGGGCCGGATTTCTCGGAGCGGGACCGGGCGGTGCTCACGCTGCTGCGCCCGCACCTGTATCAGGCCTACCTGGATGCCGAGCGCCGCCGCCACCCTGTCCGCCGGCTGACTCCCCGGCAGACGGAACTGCTGAGTCTGGTGGCCGCCGGGCACACCAACACCCAGATCGCCCGCCGCCTGGGCGTGACCGAGGGGACTGTGCGGACCCACCTGGAAAACATCTACGAAAGGCTAGACGTCTCCAGTCGCACCGCCGCCGTCACCCGTGCCTTTCCCGGCACCTTAGCCCCATTCGGCGGTAACTTTCCGTAACTGGTATCCGGCTATCGCCCTGGTGAAGCGTGGACCGAGACACCTGTGCTAACGGTGCAATTAGCGCTACCGACGGCGCAACTTGGCAGTGTCCGTGCAGCTAGTGCACCCGGAGCGTCAGGCCGTACTTCTCATAATCCGTCGGTCGTGGGTTCGAGCCCCACCCGCCCCACATACCCTCACCTGCGGAAACGTTCGATTTGGCCCGGCTGGGCAGCCTGCCTACCGCTTGGATGCGGGCATGGTGGCCGCGATGACCCCGGCCGAGCGTTTCGCAGAGCGCCGCCAGAAGCCCTGGCTGGCCAAGCTCGAACCGGTCAGGCCCGGCCCGGTCGCGCGGCACCCCCGCCTGACCAGGTATCCCGGCCCGAAGCCGCCGCTGTTCGCCCGCCGCGGAGCAGATGGACACGGCCGCCGTCGAGTTCGAGGAATCCCTCAGCCGGAGCGTCAGTCAACTCGTCACCTCCGTGGGGGTGGCCCCCACGGCCGACGCTAGGCCTCACGCAACGGCCCGGCAAGCGCCAGTCCCGCCCCCTGTGCGTCACCACAAGCCGTGCGGGTCCCAGGCCGGCACAGAGCATAATTGGACCAAACGGGGTGGCGTTCCCGCTTCCCCGGAGCCGATTTGCCCCGGATGGTGTCGTCATGGCAGACCTGCCGCACGTGATCGGGCTGCTCCACCGGGCCGACTGGACCCGCTTGTCCCTGTCGGCCGAGTTGCGCTCCGAGAACGACCGGGAGCTCTCGCGCCTGTCGAGCGAGCCGTGGTCCCGCTGGGATCACGGCTGGCCGGAGCAGAAGCAGGACGACGGCCGCTACGCGGCGCGCGGCGCGCTGCTGATCGGTCCCGGCGGGCGGTGGCGCCTGGAGTGCCCGGTTCCCGGCCGGGGCGCCGCAGGAGAGGCCGCCGAGGGCAACGACGGCGAGCGCGGCTGGTCGTGGCGGTCCGAGGGCACGGGCTTCCCCGCGCCGCTCCCGGTCAAGGTGGACGGCGCGTATCTGCCGGTGCGCGAGTTGTTCTGCCCGTCCGGCTTGCTCGGCGGGTACACCCTGGAAGAGCTGGGGCCGCTGACCGTCGCCGGCCGCGACGCGATCGCCGTCGCGGCCACGCCGCGGCGCGACGTGCTCCGCTCCGTTCCCGGCCGCATCTTTCGCGACCGCATCTCTCACGACCGTATCGAGGTCGCGGTGGACGCGGAGCTCGGCATCCTGCTCCGCCGGATCGAGACGTCCGGGGGCGAGCTGGTCACCCTCACCGAGCTGGCCGACCTGACGATGAACCCGCCGGAAGCGGCCGACCCAGCCCGGTTCGCGCCGCCGCCGGGCAGCAACCGGAGCGAGGACCCGGCAGCCGGCCCGCCGAAGTGGAGCACCGGGCCGGTCGAGAAGAACGCCATAAGCCTGGCCATGGGCGGCCTCGGCGCGCTGATCAGGTACGCACCGCACCGGCCGGGCCACGGCCCGGCCGGCCAGGACCCGCCGGCGATGATGCCGTCGCCCGACCCGGCCCCGCTCGGGCCCGGAGACGACATCTCGCCGCCCGACGGGGTGCTCGACCTGCTCTACCGCGGCGGCGAGCCCCGCGACCTCGGCGCCACGGTCCGGCAGTGGGACGACCAGGCCGCGATAAACAAACGGGGTTTCGAGAAAATCCGCGCCGCCGGGCCCGGCGGCATCAGCTACTATTTCGACGCGGTGGCCCGCTGGCAGATGGTGACCCGCACGGTCGCCCGGCTGCGTGTCAGCGGCCCCGACCGGTACCGCCTCGAGTACTCGTCCCGCCCGGACGGGTTTACGCCCGTGATAACCGCCTGCGACGGCGAGCGGCGCTGGCGGGTCGTCCAGGACCGGATCGTGGTCGGCCCGGCCGCCCCGCTTGGGGACTACAGCGCGTTCCTGGCCGACTCGTGCTGGCTGCTCCGCGGCCGGCTGTCCGGCGGACAGGAGATCACCTACCGCGGCCGGCCCGCCCGCCAGCTCCGTGTCACTCCGGTCCCCGGCCGCGAGGAGATGATCCTGGGGCCGTTGTCGATGTACCCCACCGACGCGATCGTGGACGCCGAGACCGGCTGCCTGCTCCGCCTGATCTCCTACGTCGGCGACACGCTCGCGCGCTGGCTGGAGCTGGACGACATCAGCACCGAGCCCGCCGACCCGGACGAGTTCCAGGTGCACGTCCCGCCCGGCACCCGCGCCGTAGAGGAAACCGGCGACCTGATCACCGACTCCTTCGCGACCATGCCCGGCCCGACCGGGACCGCGTTCCGCGTCGCCGCCGAGACCGTCACCCGCACCGCCGCCGCCGTCTCCGCCGCCCGCAGCTTCCTGGACGACCTGCGCGGCCATCGCTAGGCAGGAGCACGCCGCGTTGATTACCGTGGCTGCGGGTGCGAGAGGGCGCCTCCGGGTCCGCGGGCAGGACCTAGTCCACCTCTGTGTTCAGGTAGCAGATCACGGCGATCTCCCTGGCCAGGCCTGCCGCGCGGATCGCGGGCCGGTGAAGGAGACGTCATGGCGGATCTTCCGGCCAGGCCCAGCCTCGACCACCTGCGCCGCCAGGCCCGGGACCTGCTGCGCGCCGCGCGGACGGGCGATACCGCGGCCGCCGCCCGCATCCGGGCGGTGGCGGACGCGCTGACCCTGGCCCGCGCGCAGCTGGCCGTGGCCCGCGAGTACGGCTGCGCGAGCTGGACCCGGCTCAGGGACGAGGTCACCGCCCGCACCGCGAGCCTGGCCCGTCAGGCGGAAGCATTCTGCGAGGCCAGCATCCGCGACGGAACCGGCCGGGCGGCCCGGATGCTGGCGGCCACCCCCGAGCTCGCCCGCTACAGCTTCGCCACCGCGGTGATCCTGGGCGACGCCGGCCGCGTGCGGACCAAGCTCGGCCGGGATCCCGGCCTGTGTACGCGCGTTTACGTTTGGACGCGCGCGAAGGGCGCGACGGGACGATCGGCGTATTGAGAAGTACGTTCTCGTGCCGTTACCACAGCTCGCGTGCCGGGGATGTGATGTGACTGCTGTCTGACAGTGGACGCGCTTATGCTGGCGAAACGGCGACCTACAGGAGAGCTGCTGATGACCGCGCCGCATGCCGGGCAACCTCAGGTCCTGCCTCGCCCGGCTTGCACGCCGACGGCGATCCGGGCCGTGCTGGCCGCCAACGCCGATGGCGACATTCTTCAGCGGTACGACGAGGATCTGGATGCGGCGTTCGAGCAGGCCCGTGAGCAAGGTGATGTGACACTGCTGGTGCAGACGGTCAAGCGCTGGTGGTTCGAGGCGGACGCCTGGCGCGATCCCCAAGCGCAGCGGGAGTTCCTGGCTCGCATCGACGCCTACCGGGACGAGGGGCCGCCGCCTGCGGATCAGCGGATGAGCAGGGAGGAGATCCAGACCCAGTTCGGCGTCTGACGCGTGTACCGATGGGAGCTGGACGGCCCGGCTCAGCAGGAGTTCGCCGACCTGCCTCCGGGCGCGAGTATCCCTCGCGGCATTCATGGACGCGGTCGTGATCGTGGATCCGGTGCAGTACCAGCGCCGCCGCGACGAGCATGACGTCTCGATGCCGCTGCGCTCACTGCATTTCGGCCCGGACGGCGGGGGCCTTGTCACGTTCCTGGTGTACCCGCCTGATGATCTGGTGCTTGTAGTCAAGGTCCAGTGGCTCGGCGGTTAGCAACGTTTGGCTCTCCCCGGGGCGGCCTGCGCCATCAGGCGCGGGCACGCGCTGATCGGCCGAGCGGCGGTAACGTCCTGTAGCTGACATCCGGCGATCGCTGTGGGAAGGCGTGGACCGGTGCGTGGACCGAGCCACCCGTGCAAACGGTGCAATCAGCGCCGCCGGCGGCACGGCTCCGTGGTACCCGTGCAGCTAGCGTGCACGGTGCACGGGCCCGTAGTTCTCATAATCCGCCGGTCGTGGGTTCGAGCCCACCCGCCCTACCTAACAGAACCCGAATAAGATTTGAAAATCTCGGTTGGCGAGGACCGACTGTACGGTTCGATTTCCTTGGTCTCGCCAGCCAGCCCACAGCATGGCAGCTAGAAAGGACTCCTCGTGTCAGCTCTTGTGTGGCTGACCACCGCGGCCAGGCGTCCCCGGCGTGGATCGGCTACGCGAGATGGTGGCCGGCGCCTTCGGTGCCGGCGCCCTCGACGACGCCGCTGCCGTCCACCCAGATGCCCCAGTCGGCGATGAACCTGGTCTCGATCGCCACCAGAGGGCCGGGCCGCACTCCGGGTGCGAGTTCCCGCCCGGTGTCGCGGATGACCGCATGTCCAGCGTCCTCCCAGGATTCGACCTTGGCCCACCGGAGTTCGTCGGCGTCTGCCGCGTCGTACCGGACCATGAGCCGACCGCCGGGCGGCAGGTCGCCGCTCAGGAACCGGGACCGGGCTTCCGGCAGGGTCTGCGCCGCTTTGGCCAAAGCATCCACGAGAGCGCCGAACTCCCGGATGTAGTGCCAGCGCGGCTTCTCGAAGCCGAACATCCCGTGGCACGTATCGGCGATGAAGTCCTCCCAGCTCGTGTCCCAGCCAGTGGGCGGGCATACGGTCAACCAGCTCCCGGAGTCTTCACTTTGCACCGGATCGAACTGCAGCCCGATGAGTGCGAACATGCCGCCCCGGTTCGGGACGCCGTTTGCCCGGTCCAGGTCCCGGCGGTGAATGTCCATCTCGGCCGGTACCCGCAGGAAGCGCGGAAGATGGAGCAAGCCGGTAGCCTTCGGGGTATCTTGCGCGCGGGCGATCAGGTCGGACCAGATCCGGAAGGCCACCCCGTGCAGCAGCGTGGCCAGCTCCTCCCGCAGATCCGGCGACGCGGGGCCCAGCCTGAGCTCGGGCAGCCCGAAGCGGCGCATGCCATCGGTCATGACCGCGATCATGCCCTGATAGCCGACGTCGTGTACGCGCACCCAGGATTTGAACGTGAGGCCGATGGTTATGTCACCACTGATGGTGGCCGGAATGGTCAGCGTCGTGTCGGGCAAGGTAGCCAACGCGTCCTCGGCGGTCAGAACCTGGAGCGCCTGCGGGTCCAGCACGGGTGCGCCGAGCTCGGCAGCGAGCGCCGCGGCAGGGCCGCGCGCCTTCCATTCCTGCATGCCGATCAGCGATGCTCGCTGCGTGGCACTGAACCGGACGAACGCGCGCGCACGGGCGAGGAAGACCCGCTGTTCCGGAGTGCCGAACAGCTCCCTGTCCAGCAACCCGGATGGCGGCGGACCGGCTGCCTCGACCCCGACCTTCACCACCCCTTTGGCGAGCCACTCCGCCATTAGCGTCCGCAGCGGCCCGGTCAGCCTCGTTTCGACCGCCGTGCTGGCCTTCTGCCTTGCTTCGGCGGTGCCCATTGGCGTGGGTACCGGGACTACATAGGTTGCCGACACCATCTTCGGTACCGGCAAGACCAGTTCCTTCATCGTCCGCTCCTCACATGCCGCCCCGTGGGCGAGCACAGAGAATGACGGTAACGCGACCCTCTGACAAATCAGGGCATGAGCCAAGCCGGTCAGCGGCTGCATGTCGCAGCGCTCTCCCAGGACCAGCGAACTCTCCGCGGGATTGTGAGGTAGTGATGGTGGCGGGCGTCGTGCTGTTCGCCTCGTCCCCGCGGTCGATGTACGGCGAGAACGCGGGAAATCGGGTCGCTCTCAGACGTCACGATCGGCATCATCGAATTCATGGGTATCGTGACCGGGCCGATTCGGCGGGGTGATGGGATTACCCCCGCCGTGGCGCTGGTCGATCCCAAGTTCCCGCACAACGTCGGCGCCGCCGTGCGAGCCGCGTCCTGTTACGGGGTGCGGCAGGTATGGTTCAGCGGCGATCGGGTGCGGCTCGATGGGGCCAAGCGGTTGCCGCGCGAGGAGCGGATGCGCGGATACAAAGAAGTCGAGGTCAGGTACGCGGATCAGTTCTTCGACGCGTTCGAGGAAGCGGTCCCGGTGGCCGTCGAGTTGCGACGGAATGCCGAATCGCTGATTGACTTCGTGCATCCCGAGCACGCGCTCTACGTGTTCGGGCCGGAGGATGGGTCGCTAGGCCGGGCCACGCTGGCCCAGTGCCACCGGTTCCTGGTGATTCCCACCCGGCACTGCGCCAACTTGTCGGCCGCTGTGTACACGGTGCTCTACGACCGGCACGCCAAGCGGGTCCATGACGGCCTGGAACTGCCTCACTCGACCGCTGGGGACTTCGATGAGCCGGACCACATGGCCGACGCCGTCGGAGTCACCTGGGGCGGCTAGCTCGTCGCCTATGACGCGAATCGCCTGAGGCGTCGACTCCCCGCTACTCCCGGCCGAGGATGCGCAAGCCGCGGTGCTGGTTCTACGGCGACTTGGCGGACCGCTTCCAGGGCGGCAGGTGGCAGCGCGTCGCGCAGGTGATCTGTGACGGGTTCCTAGTGCTGCCCGCGATCTCGCGACAGGCCGGCTGGACGATCTCGGCGGCTTCCCGGACTGCCTGGTCCCGGACGGCGGGCTCGGGGGTCAGCGAGGGCTCGTTCGGCGGTGTGGAGCCGGTCAGCGACCTAGGGCCGTGCCGCGGACCTAGGCCGACACTACAGCGGGCCACAGGCCACACCGGGCCCGGCACCAGCGACAGCCCGATCATGACGAACTGGTTGTCATGCCGCTGGACGTGCTAGTGCACTACCGGAGGCCCTCTGCCAGCTGCTCGAATCGGTGGTCGGCAGCTTATACCCGGTCTATCCGCACGATGGTGATCAGGTTCCCTTCGACCTCATACAGCACCCGGTAAGGACCGGCGCGCAGCCTACGGTAGGCGCCGCGGACGAACGCGCCGAGAGGCGCCGAATCGTCAGCTAAGGCTTCCACGGCGCGGTTGACGGCCATCATCCCGGCCTGGTCGGCCATGAAGCGGACAAGGGTCGCCTGCGCGATCTCTGACCAGATGATCCTCACCGGGAGCCGCCGAACACCTCAGCCATGAACTCGTCGTGAGACTTCAGGCCCGGCCGCCCGGCCGCCTTCCATGCCTCGTGCTCGGCGATGGCGGCGTCGATCTCGGCTTCCTCGACCTGCTCGGCGGATGCGCGGTCCCGCAGGGCCTTCAGCGTGTGGTATTCGTGCACCGGAACCACGACAGCCGTTTCGCCACCGAGACGGATGAGGTCGTGACTGTCGTGCTCCGAAGGCTGCGCGCCCATGCCACGATGCTAGCTCGCCGCGCCGTCAACCCGGCCGTCCGGACGGCGCGGGCGCGCCGAGACCCCACGGTTAGTTATGTTCCGGGCTGGGCCCAGGCTCCTGACATAGGCCGGGCGCTGCTAACGATGTTACGCACAGTAGCAGGATTAAGGGATCGGGCGCCGCGGCCGTGGACCGGTTCGTGGACCGAGCCATCTGTGCAACCAGTGCACTCAGGGCCATCGGCGGCACGGCTCCGTGGTATCCGTGCAGCTAGCGCGCATGATGCACGAGGCCGTACTTCTCATAATCCGCCGGTTGTGGGTTCGAGCCCCACCCGCCCCACCCACTCCACCTGCGGCGGAGCTGTAATCGGCGCTCATGCGGGCGGACCGGAAATGGTCGTGGACTAACACCGGGCTAGCAAATCGAGCCGGTTACGATCCGTTGCCTGCCTTGCGGACCAACGTCCCGCCTTCCGAAGCAGCGAGAGCAGGCCGTAGCTTCGGCGCGCCGAGGGTCGGCATTGGGCTTAACTCTCGGGAGGCTCAGCGATCTCGATAATGTGCAGCGGGTCATCGAGGGCCGTGGCAGGGTTCGCGCCATTTGAGCGCATTCGCAGTCAGGATCGGGCAGACCGACGCATCGGCGACGGCAGCGACGTGGGCGTCACCCGTATCTAGCCCGGTCTTAGCGATGACAGTCGCGAGCCTCGTGGCCTGCTCGGCGTCCTTCAGGGGGCAACGATGACGTTTTCCAGCCTCTGAAGACCTCGCAAGGCTATGTCTCCGTCCTCCGTCCCCGCGTCGGTTGAGGCGGCGGTAATGGCCAGGACGGGGATGATGAGCGGGTGTCCCCGGCCATCAAGGGCGATGACAAGGTACGTTGCCTCCGGGTCAGCGCGGGCAATGGCCGTTAGAACGCTCACATCGAGCACCCACGACGTCGGGGTCGTGGTAGACCGGCCTTCCTCGCTCACCTCTCGGAGGGCGCGGCGGCTTGTGCGTCGACGTGCGCCACCATCCGGGCGACCTTCGCAGGGTCAGCCCGCGCGGCAGTCTCCCTCAGGCGGTCGACAGCATCGCGGCCGACCTTCTCGGAAAGAGCATCGTTGACCACTGCCGAGACGTCTGGGGCCTTCCCGGCCTCCACGAGCTGCTTGGCGTAAGCGACGAGACCCGGGTCCACGTCCACGGTCAGGCTTGTCTTCCTGTCGTCCATGTCCGGATCACACGTCCGCCTGCTCAGGGCGGACATGAACCACGCGGAGCGCGCTCAGGATGCGCCAGCACATGCCGCAGGTGCCGCATCCGAATCGTTTGTGTCGCCCATCAGCCCTCCGGTATTACGCAGAGTAACGGGATGCAGAGAGCGGGACTCCCGGCATGGACCGGTTCGTGCACCGGCGCATCAGATAATCCCAGCGCGGCCAGCGTTGTCAGTGCGATAACCGTGTCATCCGTGCAGCTAGCGTGCGTGATGCAGGAGGCCGTGCTTGTCGGCTGTGTGTGTCACTCAATAGTCCTCTCGGACCAGGTCGACGGTCCCGGCGGTCATTCTGCGAGCACGCTGGTCCCCGTGCCGGGATGGACGGGAGCGCCTCGGATGGTGCCCGCGCGGATTGTATGGCGCACCGAGCTGGGACAGCACCTGCCCGGCGAACGGGAGGCGCGCCGCCGTGCCGGTGAAGCAGCCGAACGCGGTGACCTGGACGGCCGTGGGAGGTGCCCGGCGAGTTCTTCCGGCGCCTTGACATGCAGCCGTTCGGCTGCCTAAATTAAGAGGCAGCCAAATGGCTGCCTTCGGAGATGACGAGATGGATGACGTGTTCAAAGCGCTGGCTGATCCCGGCCGCCGCATGCTGCTGGACAGCCTGAACGCCCACAACGGCCAGACGCTGCGCCAGCTGTGCGCCGGGCTGGACATGGCCCGGCAGTCGGTCAGCAAGCACCTGGCGGTGCTCGAGGCGGCCGGCCTGGTGACCACGGTGCGCCGGGGCCGGGAGAAGCTGCACTACCTGAACGCCGCCCCCATCAGCGACATCGCCGAGCGCTGGATCAGCCGCTATGACCAGCCCAGGGCCGAGGCCCTGGCCGACCTGAAGAAAGCACTGGAGGAGACCGAAGTGGAAGCACCCTCGTTCGTCTACACCAGCTACATCCGCACCACACCCGAGCGGCTGTGGCAGGGCCTGACCGACCCCGCCTTCACCCGGCGGTACTGGCAGACCGAGTTGCACACGGACTGGGCCAAGGGATCGCCGGTGACTTGGAACAACCACGGCGTCCTGATCAGCGACCCCGGGTCCGTCGTGCTCGAATCCGACCCGTACCGCCGCCTGTCCTACACCTGGCACACCATGACCCCAGAGCTGGCCGAGAAGTTCGGCTGGGATCAGGAGTTCGCGGCCAAGCTGGCCGGCGAACCTCGCTCCAAGGTCACCTTCGACATCGAGCCCGTCACGCAGGGCGTGAAGCTGACCGTGATTCACGACGGCTTCGAGCCGGGCAGCACCATCGTCCAGATGGTCAGCGGCGGCTGGCCGGATGTCATCTCCAGCCTCAAGACCCTGCTGGAAACCGGCGAACCCCTCCCGGCCTAGTGCCACGGAGCCCTCGGTCGCGGCACAATGGCGGCGTGGAGATTCCTGACCACATCGACGCTCTGCGCCGCCAGGGCGGCCTTGGCGCGACGATGCGGATGCCGTGCGAGGAGCCTGGCTAGGATGCAGATGTGAGCGCGCTACCCGCCAACTTGGGGCAGGAGGATTCGCTCGATCCTGAGCGCATCCTCCGCGTCTTGCCCGATCGCGAGCGTGAGACCTTCCTGGCACAATACCGGCGGGCGGTGGACGGTGCGCGCGATCCCGCTGGCTGGAAGCATCTGCAGCGGTTCCTGCGGCTGTGGGCCGGGAGGGCTATCAGAGCAAACCGGCCGGGCTTTTTCGAGGCGCGGGCCCGGGCGCTCGCCGGTACCGGCGAGGGAATGCTGCTCGACGACGCGCTACGGCACTTCCGCCCGGGCGGGTGAACTACCGGCCCAGTTCACGGTCGATGAGCCTGCGGGACTGGTCCGCATATACGACCTAGTCCGGATCGGCTGACGGCGGATAGCCCCCGGATTCTGTCCCCAGGCCCGCCGCCCGTGTGGCCACGACCGCCGAGCCGCTCGTCCGGGAGCAGGCCGGGCTCCGATGTTACGCACAGTAGCAAAGTGCAGAGGGATGGGCGCCTCGGCTGTGGACCGGTTCGTGGACCGGCGCTTCAGTTAATCCCAGCGCGGCGAGTGCCATCAGTGCGATAACTCGTGCCATCTGTGCAGCTGCACCCTGGTTTCGCGGACCGGTTCGTGGACTGACGTCAGTGCTGCAATGAACCGTCGCGTCATGGCGATTAACCCCGCTGGTTACGTAGAGGAGCTACCGAGCGGATCCTGGCCTGCTCAAGGGCCGGGCGGCCAGCCTGAGTCCGGCGCGATAATCGCCCAGTTGCTCGATCAGTATGCGGGTTCGAGGCGTCTGGAGATTGTTCTTCGGTTCGGCTCGCCAAGGTGATCGTCGAGGGCCGCCGCCAGGACCAGCCAGCACTGGCCCTGTATCTGTGGCTGGCGGCGATCACCGCTTCCTGACTGCCTTTGTTGCCCGCTATGCCTCCAGGCCCCGTGCTAGCCACGCCGGCGTGTCAAGCCGGCCGCCGCTGTTCCCGACGAGGTGCCGGAGTGTGGTCTCGACCTGCGACAGGGCGCCTGGGCCGACCTGCTTCTCCCACTGCTCGCGCAGCTTGTCGAAGATCTCCTCGCCTTCGCGCAGCATCGCAAGTCCGTGGGCGGTGACATACAGGCGCATCCGGCGCTTGTCGGCCGGGTCGGGCTCGCGTGCCACGTAATTGAGTTCTTCCAGGGCGGCGATGGTCTTAGCGGCCGCCTGCTTGGTGACTGACATCCGCCGGCCCAGGTCAGAGGCGTTGTCCGCGCCGGACAAGATCGCCTGCAGGGCGAACTCCTGCGCCGGCCGGATCTCCTCGTACCCGCGCGCGGTGAGTTCGGCGGTCGCCTGGTCAGCCAGGATGCGGAACCCGCCGAGGAGCAGCTGCGCGAGGTCGGCGCCAGATCGGGACATAGGGCAAGTCTATGACGCCAGTTGACATAGACAACCTTGGTTGTCTATTATTTTAGACAACCAAGGTTGTCTATCGAAGGAGCCTTTCATGACCGCTATCACGCCAGTCGGCGCGACCATCCCCGGCGTTACCCACCACCTGGCCGACGTCAACGGAGCCCGGCTCCACCACGTGTCCGCTGGCACTAGTGGCTCCCCGATTCTGCTAGCCCACGGGTGGCCGGAGTCGTGGTGGGCCTTCCGCAAGCTGATCCCGCTGCTGGCGGGGACGCACCGGGTTTTCGCCGTGGACCTTCGCGGCTTCGGTGACTCCAGCACCGCCGATGGCAGCTACGACGCCGCCATCGCCGCCGAGGACATGCACCACCTGGTGCAGCACCTCGGCGTCGGCCCGGTCCACTTCTCCTGCCAGGACGCCAGCGGCGGCCCGGGTTTCCGCTTCGCCGCCACACATCCCGATGAAGTTCGCAGCCTCATCGCGATCGAGACGACCCTGGCCGGCTACGGGCTCGAGTCCCTCGCCGACGTCGCCCACGGCGGCTCCTGGCACGTCGGGTTCCTCGGCACGCCGGGCATCCCGACGATGCTCCTCCCCGGCCGCGAACGCGACCTCCTCGGCAGCTGGGCCTACCCCATGATGACCGCGGTCAAGGGCTCCGTCACCGAAGACGACCTCGACGAGATCACCCGCACCTACGCCCGCCCGGACGGCTGGCGCGGCACCGAAGGCCTCTACCACTCCATTTTCACCGACAACGGCCAGACCAGGGCCCTGGCCGAAAAGCAGCCGCTGGCTGTCCCCGTCCTCACCGTCGACTCCGTTGGCGCTCCCTTCACCGAGCAGACCTTCCGCCAGGTAACCGCAGGCAAGGTCACCTCGGTGCGACTGGAGGGAGTCGGGCACCTGGTTGCGCAGGAAGCCCCCGAGGCGCTCTCCGCTGCCATCCTGGAATTCGCGGAGCACGTCGACAACGGCTAGCGATCCAACGCCATCGACCCGGAGACCTGCGCCTTCGTCCGCGAGCACGTGGACGCCGCTAATACTGGCCTCGCGCGTATCGGCCTCGAGTGCCTGCGGCTGCCTACCTGTTCTCCAACGACCCGATGCACGCCGCGCAGTGGAATCCCGGCTGCGCCTCGCATAAGGTCGGCGACCTGCCGGCCGCGCGGTATCAAGCTAAACATCAAGCGCCTGCGGCACTACACCGTCGGCCAGCTCCTCGCGGCCCGGTTCGACCTGCGAAACACCGCGACGCGCCCTCGGCCACAGCGGGGGAGGGCGACAACCTTGCACCACTACGCCGACCCCGTTTCTGAGGTCGACTGGCGAGCCGCCGCCCTACCTCGCAGCGCTGACTGCCGGACCTAGGCCCACCTGCTAGTACGACAACAGCGTGCCGTGATCGGCGTGTCTGCGTGATCGGCTCAGCCGCGGCGGATGGCCCTGTCGTTAATGGCAGGGCCATCCCGCGGCCTGATCGCCGACGACAAGGCCAAGGCCGGTGAGCGCCTGGTTAGCTGACCCGGATGGGGATGAGGGTGACGTTGTTGAGGATGTCGGGGTCTTTGACGGTGGAGGCGACGGCGGCGGCGAGCAGTGCCCGGCCCTTGGCCACGGGCGCAGTCAGCGTCACGGTGCAGGTGATCGTCCCGTCGGCGGCCAGGCTGGCATCGGTGAAGGTGATGAGCTATCTGCCGATCACGGTGCCGCCGCCGGCGCTGGCTACCGCCCGGCCGGGCGGGATCAGCAGCGCTGTGCCGGCCTTGACCGCGGCCGACGGCCCGGCATTCGCGACCTTCACCGTCACCGTCACCGCCGCCGACGGGGCGACCTCAGCCGGAGCTGACGCTGAGATGGACAGGTCGGCCCGGGCGGGCCCGGCTGAGGTGACGGTCAGCGTGAACGCCCAGTTGCCGCTGTCCCCGAACGGATCGGAGTCGGTGCCGGTGAGCTGGTAGACCCCGGCCGGGACGGTCGCGGGCCGGGTGATCACCCCGGCCGCGGACACGGTCACCGGGCTGGCCGGGCTGGTGGTGAGGTAGCTGACCGGCCCGGTCGCGCCGGTCACCGCGAGCTGGCCGGTGAACGCGGTCCCGGTGGTCACCGCCGCGGTCGTCGTCCCGGCCTGGGCCAGGGTGACCGGCTGGTGCTGCAGCCCATAGGCGCCCGCGTCACAGTCAGTGGTCCCGGCGCCGGGTCGGGCCAGGCCGCGTTCGTCGGTGGCCAGGCACAGGCCGGAAGAGACCGGGACCAGCTGGTAGGCGTCGCTGCTCGTGCCGATGGCCTGGGTCTGCGGCCCGGCCGAGCCGTTCGCCGCCAGCGCCCCCAGCCCGATCGCAGCCGCACTCGCACCCGACACGCTCGTCGACCCCAGCCCGCACGAATCATCCGACGCCACGTTATACCCCGCATCGGTAACACTGCCGAGGATGTTGCCGCAGTTCGCAGCTTGCTGATTCTGCTGATCGCGGGAATATGGACGGCGGGAACGCGGGATCAGTGTCAGTTGCCGGGGGCTGTGGCTGGGGGGAAGGGCGTGAGCTTGTCGAGTTCGTGCTCGCGGTGGTCCAGTACCTCGTCCACCGTGCGCTCCTCATAGCCTCCGTGCCGGGTGACATTGAACGTCACCGCCCGGACATCCGCGGCCGTGATCGCTTGCCCGGGCCGGGCGTTCCCGCTCAGCGTTGCCTCGATCCGCGCGATGAACTCATCCACCTCGGCGGCGCGGTAGCCCGGCCCTAGCTTGCGGCGGGGGAAACTACCGGCGGTGTATCCCGCCGTGGTGTTCACAGACCCGGCGGATGCCCTTGCCTTCAGGATGCAGGCGGCCCGGGTCTGGGCCCGGGTGCGGGCGCGGGCCTCAACGGCGGCCGTCATAGCCTCACCTAGCCCTTTACCCCACCTGCGGTAGGCGAGCCTGCAGCCGAATGCGATCAGAGAGCCGAGGAGGGTGCCGAGGAGGCAGCCGATCCCCACGGAGACCCACTCATGGGGAGTCTTTGCCAAGCGCCAGAGGAAAACCACCAGGCCGGTGATGATCCACGGGCCTGCCGCACGGGCCGTGTGCGCCATCACGCGGCGGGCGCTGTCGGGAGTCAGGGCCGCCGTTCCCCGGATGGTTCCGGACGCGTAGCGCAGCATGCGGGCGGCGCGGCGCGCAGCCGGCCTGACACCGGGGTCGCCGAGGATGGCGGGTAGTTCCGCCACCCATTCCCGGTACCGCTCGTCCCGTGCCCCGGCCGGCAGGTGCCGGCACGCGCGGGCGATCAGGTACTCGCCGATGCGCAGCAGTCGGCGTTCCCCCCTCATCCCGGGATCCCCGGGACCGGGCGGGCCGGGCGGCCCGGGGAACCCCGGCGACCGGCGGAGACCTGCGCGAGTTCCAGCCGGGCCACCTCGGCGCCTTCGGCGGTCAGCCGGTAGTACTTCCGCGGCCGCTGCCCGTCTTGCTGCGGGGTTTCCCACGCGGAGGTGACCAGCTTCTCGTCTTCCAGCCGGCCCAGCAGCGGGTACAGGGTGCCGCTTTTCAGCCCCGCTGCCTTCATCAGGTCATACCCGTAGCGCGGGTCTGCGGGGTCTGCCAGGAACGCCCGTAGTACCCGCTCCAGCGGCGCCGTCATCTTCATGCCAGAAGTCTACACATGTAGGCTACACGTATCGACTGCTTCCGGGCGCGGGCTTGCGTCAGCGTGGTAGAGCGGGAGATTTTCAGGATGCGGGCGGCCTGGGTGACGGTGGCTCCCTCGTCGGTCATCCGCTGGAGCTGGCGCAGCCCGGCCTGGCCGACGGCGCAGGGCCGGCTGATGCGCTTCTTGCCCGGCAGCATCGTCCACTCGACCTGGCGACGCCGGGCGGCGGCGATGCCTCGGCCCGGCGCTCGGCGCGCAGCTCGAGCTCGTACCCGGCGGCCGCGGCCGGGGGCCTCTGCCACCAGCAGCCGCACCTCTCCGCGGTCAGCCCGCCTAACCTGCGCCAGCACGCCCACGGTGCCGAACTGCAGCTGCCGTAACCGTACGCTCGGGCAATGGCGCCTACATCGCGTGCGGACAGCATCTTGTTGGAGCGGCCGAGTGTCCCTGCGTGCAGTTTTGCACACTGCACGTTGCCTGCTGACCACGGCCTGAGGCACTACGCTTCGCGCTTGTCCCATCGTTCGTCCCGTCGGCTGTGTACGCGCGTTTACGTTCAGACGCGCGCGAAGGGCGGGACGGGACGATCCGCGTATTGAGAAGCATGCCCTCGTGCCGTTACCCACGACTCGCGTGCCGGGAACGTGATGTGACTGCTGCCTGACGGCGGACGCGCTTATGCTGGCCGAAAGGGCGATCTACAGGAGAGCTGCTGATGACCGGGCCGCATGCCGGGCAACCTCAGGTCCTGCCTCGCCCGGCCTGCACGCCGACGGCGATCCGGGCCGTGCTGGCCGCCAACGCCGATGGCGACGTCCTCCAGCGGTACGACCAGGATCTGGATGCGGCGTCCGAACAGGCCCGCGAGCAAGGCGACGTAACACCGCTGGTGCAGACCGTCAAGCGCTGGTGGTTCGAGGCGAACGCCTGGCGTGACCCCAAGCGCAGCGGGAGTACCTAGCTCGCGTCGACACCTACCGAGACGAGGATCCGCCGCCAGCGGAACAGCGGATGAGCCGGAGGAGATCCGCACCCAGTTCGGCGTCTGACGCATGTACCGGTGGGAGCTGGATGGCCCGGCTCAGCAGGAGTTCGCCGACCTGCCTCCGGCCGCGCGAGCATCCTGGCGGTATTCATGGAAGCGGTCGTGATCGTGGATCCGGCGCAGTACCAGCGCCGCCGCGACGAGCGTGATGACGTCTCTATGCCGCTGCGCTCACTGCAATTCGGGCTGGACGGTGGGGCCTGGTCACGTTCCTGGCGTATCCGCCTGATGATCTTGTGCTTGTAGTCAAGGTCCAGTGGCTCGGCGGTTAGGAACGTTCGGCTCTCTTCGGGCGGCCTTATGCCACCGGGCGCGGGCATCAGCTGGTCGGCCGGGCGGCGGTAACGTTCTGTAGCTGGCGTCTGGTGATCGCCAGGTTAAGGCGTGGACCGGTTCGTGGACCGAGCCACCCGTGCAAACGGTGCGATTAGCGCCATCGGCAGCACGACTCCGTGGTATCTGTGCACGTAGCGCACCCGGAGCGTCGGGCCGGGCTTCTCATATCCGCCGGTCGTGGGTTCGAGCCCCACCCGCCCCACATACCTTCACCTGCGGAAACCTGTGATTTGGCCCGGCTGGCTAGTCCGGGGAACAGCCGCCGTGGGGAACATACGGGGAACATCCGTGCCGCTCAGGACCCGGTTCCGGCCCCGCTGACGAGTGCCGTCACCCGAGCGGAAGCAGCCAGGTGGGCCTGCCGCTCCGGGTGGTTGTACCGCTGGCTCCTCTCCTGGCTAGCTACCTGGACGCCCGGCGCGACGAAATGCAGGCAGGGATGCGCGAGTTGCTCAGCACGCTCGACGGCAGCCGCGCGGCGCGGATCACCATGCTACCCGGGATGACCCGCGATGAACTCGACTCGGTAGGCGGCGTAGAGGAAGACGCCTGACGATGGCGGGGCTTGCCAGCCTCACGCTGCGCTGCCTACGTGAGGATCTCGCGCTCGCCGTCCCGCGCGCCGACACCTCGCTGGAGGAAATAAGCCACCCGCTCCTGGCTAAGGCCACCGAGCGCTTCGCCGACGACCAGACGCCGCACGAAGGGATCGCCGCTATTGACGATGAGGTGCTGTTCAAGGTCAAAGCCCAGCGCCGGCGAGGCGCCATCTGGGTCGATGCCGGGATCCCGTGGCTGGTGGCCGCCGGGTTGCGGGAAGAGGGATCGCCCGACGATTTCTACGCCTCCCTGGCAGCCCGCGGCAAAGCGGCAAGGCGCGCTACAACGCCGAGCACTCCCCGCCGCTGGCTAGCACGACCTACACCGCCGACCTGCTGCCCCGGCCGCGACGACGACCTGCGATGGCGCCGGGACGGCGGTGTCCTGGCGCAGCCGGGCGGTGACCCGGCGCAAGATGCGCAGGCTGCCGCGGTCGCGCAGCTCGGCGTTCAGCCGTTCGGTGCTGCGGACCCCTTTCGTCCCACCGCTTCCAGCAGCCAGTCCTGGTGCGGGCCGAGCAGGGCCGGCCGGGTCAGGCGGGCGCCGCCGGTGAGCTCATCGGCGGTCGCGGCGGTGGCGTAGCGGCGGACCGTCTGCCGTCCAGCCGTAAAGTGCGGCTGATCTCGGTTGAGCTCAGGTCGCGGGCTAGCGCGGCGTGGACGTCGGCGTGCCGGGCCCTGGTCCGTGCGGCCAGGCGTGCCTCAGGAACTGGTGCGGCTTGAGCCGCTGGCGGCGCGGGTTCAGGGTCTGGCGGTGGTTCCTGCAGGCAGGAGCGGTGCCGGGCGACGGCGCGTTCCACTGCTTCGGCCAGGTTGTGCCACAGGTGCCACCGGTCTGCGACCTGGATGGCCAGCGGCGCGCCCGCAGCGGCGCCATCTAATGGCACAGTCAGATATCAGAACTGTCCGAATGCCTGCTGCCGACACGCGCGAATCGGACGATCGGGACGTGTCATGCGTCGCTTAGGCCAGGCTGCCCGCTGTTCGCATGTGCTCAGGTGTCAAGGGTGCTCAGGTGTCGAGAAAGGGATCCTGGCTACGACCACACCATGAGCACTGATGAACTCAGCTTCGACCAGAGAGGTCTACCCGTCATGTCACTTGTTCGCGTTCACAACATTTCCGTCTCGCTCGATGGCTTCAGCACCGGTGCTGACCAGAGCCAGGAGGCACCCTTCGGGCATGCCGGCGACCGGCTGGTGCGATGGTTCATGGACACCCGTTCATTTCACGTCATGCAGGGCCAGCAAAGCGGGAGCACCGGCATCGACGACGCCTTCGCGAGCAACTGGGGGCCTGGCATCGGCGTGGAGATCATGGGGCGCAACAAGTTCGGCCCGCAGCGCGGACCGTGGGCCGACGAGGAATGGAAGGGCTGGTGGGGCGAGGAGCCGCCGTTCCATACCCCCGTCTTCGTGCTCACCCATCACGTCAGGCCCTCGATCGAGATGAAGGGCGGCACCACCTTCCGCTTCATCGACGCCAGCCCGGCGCAGGCGCTTGCGGCGGCTAAGGAGGCCGCGGGTGGCCTCGACGTCCGCATCGGCGGCGGCCCGGCCACCATCCGCCAGTTCCTCGCCGCCGACCTGATCGACCACATGCACATCGCGCTCGTGCCGATCCTCCTCGGCCGCGGCGAGTCCCTCTGGGACGGCCTGGAGGGCCTGGAGGAGCGCTTCGCCATCGAGTCGGTGAGCTCCCCCTGCGGCGTCACCCACGTCACGTTCACCCGTCGTTAGCCGCGCTTAGGCCTGCCTCCTCGAACAGGGGCGAGGTCTGGCGCGGCCGCGCAGCGCGGCCACCGTGGTCGCATCCAGCGCGATTGTGCCGATCCGCCGGTTATGCCGACGATGCCGTGACGGCCCTGGTCACGGGTGTGCCAGGGTCGTCACGGACGGCATAATTCGGGGGTTTCGGTTCAGAGGTTCTCGAGGAATCCCAGGAGCGGGTCCGGGGGCTGGTAGCGTTTCTGCCTGCTGCCGGGCGGGGCGGCTTTCGCGATTGCTTCCTGCTTTGCCGCATGTCGGCGTAGCGCCCGGCGCGGTCCCGGCAGATAATCTCCACGCCGGGGTGGACATCGAGCCAGGAGCGGAAGGATACCGCGGACCGCTCGGGCAGCATGTCCACCGGCCGGGACGTTTCGATATCGACCAGGATGGTGCCGTAGACGTGCCCCTTGCGCAGCGCGAAGTCATCGCCCAGCACCAGCGGGGTCTGGCCGCCCAGGTCGGGGGCGGCGCGGATGAGCCGCAGCAGCGTTGACCGGCTCACCGCGCAGTCCAGCCAGCCCGACAGCCGGGCGCCGGCTCGGCCCCCCAGCGCCAGCGCGACCGCCCGCAGCACCGCCTGCAAGGTGCAGGTCCGCCGCCCGTAGCGGGTGGTCAGGCCCGGCACCTGCTCGGCGAACGTCGCCTTGCCGCACCCGAGATTGCTGCAGAAGAACCGGCGGGTGCGCAGGTCGATGAGCAGTTCCTGGCAGCCCCGGGTCCGGACACCACACCGTGGCGCCTGTCGGTGCCGTGCCGGGCGCGATGAGATTCGCCCCCCTCATCCGTCTTCACGGGGAGGGCGTCGACGACGCAGAAGGAGTGAGCTATGTCGTGCGTCGCACCCATCGGACGAGGACGGCGGCGGTCAGGGGAGCTGAACCGTCGCGCTCATGATCGCCGCGGTGACGATGTCCGTCCCCGGTAAATGACGTGCGGTTTCCTTGGCACCGGGACACCCAGAGGCTCCCCGAGCTGACCGGAAGCGACAACATCATCGCCGTCATACGGCGGTCCTAGAAGGAAGGGTTTTTATGAAACTTCTTCTCACTTCCTCAGGCATCAGTAACCCGAGCATCCGCGACGTGCTGGTCGACCTGCTGGGCAAGCCGATTGCCGAGTCCAGCGCCCTCTTCGTTCCCACCGCGATCTACCCCTTCCCTGGCGGTGCCGGCAAGGCATTCCAGGCGATCTCCGGAAACGCCAAGAGCCCGTTGTGCGATTTGGGCTGGAAGTCGCTGGGAGTACTGGAGCTCACCGCGCTGCCCAGCATCGATGAAGAAGTCTGGGTCGCAGCGGTCCAGGAGTCAGACGCCCTGCTGGTCTGGGGCGGCGATCCCGTGTACCTGTCCTACTGGATGAAGCACTCGGGACTCGCAGATCTCCTGCCGTCCTTGCGGCCCGAGATGGTGTACGTAGGGGTGAGCGCCGGGAGCATCGCGATGGCCTCCATGTTCGGTGAGGCTTATTTTGATCTGCCCAAATGCAGCGGGGAAAGGGTCTCGTCCGAAGACATCGTGTTCGCCAGGCCCGAGGGGGAAATCACCATGACCTTGGTCATGGCTGAGGGAGCGGGACTCGTTGATTTTGCGATCATTCCGCACGTGGAATACGACGATCACCAGGACGTGGCTAACGCAGAAAAATGGGCCGGCCGGCTACCTGTGCCGACGTACGCAATAGACGATGATACGGCCGTAAAAGTGATCGACGGCATCGTTGAGGTCGTCTCCGAAGGGCACTGGAAGCTGTTCAGCCCCTGACATAGAGGGACGCTCGGCGGATCGCCCGCATTCTATGGCCTTTCTGGCTGACATCGGGGTCCGGAGGGCTGCGTCCTTTGCCCGCCATGAGGCTGTTCCGCGTTCGCGGCCTGAGTGCGGGCGCAAGCGCAGTCTGGGGTGCGCAGAACTGCCCTGCAGAATGCCGTGGCCAAGGAGCGTCCGGCGCGCCCGATCGGCGGCTGTACGCGTGGTGGCGCAGGGATGGGCCAATAACGGACGTGTCGCACTGCGCCGATCGTGCGTGTCAAGCGAGCCGGCTCTTGCGCGCAGCCTGCCTCACAGTGCAGCACGGTCGGCGCCCGGCTCATTTGGGTCACTGGCCGACGCGGCCGTCAATCCGCTCGCGGAGCAGGTCGGCGTGGCCGAGGTGGCGGGCGTACTCCTCGACCATGTGGAGTAGCACCTCGCGCAGCGCGACGGTGGTGCCATCTTGCATCGGGCTGCGGATGGCGAGGTCGAGCGAGCCGGCGACGAACTGCTCCGCGAAGGCGACCTCCTCGCGCCAGGCCCGCCAGGCGCCGTTGACCACCGCCGGATCAGCCACCGCCTCCGCCCAGTCAGCGTCCTCAGCATCATAAGACCAGTACAGCGGCGGCGCGTCGGCCCGGGCCATCACCCGCCGGAACCAGTTGCGCTCCACGTCGGCCATGTGGCGGACCAGGCCGAGCAGGGACATGGTGGAGGGCGGCACCGAGCGCCGGGCCAGCTGCTCCGCGTCGAGGCCGGCGCACTTGAGTTCCAGCGCCAGCCGGTAGGCGCGCAGGTAGTCCAGCAGCGTCGCCCGCTCGCCTTCCAGTTCCGCGCCTGCCGCGAACCTCGGGTCCTGCGCCGGATCCATCCACATGTCGGACTTCGGGCCAACCGCGTTCCAGCGTTCGGGTACCACATCCTCGGTGCTCTGCTCCGTCACAGTGACCAGCCTGTCATCCGGCGGCCGGGGTGGCCAGCGGAATGACCCCCCAAGACGAACCCGGGTTCTGGCGCTGGCCCGCGTGCCGTGGCCGGGCAGACTGCCCGGCGAGTCCGGGCAGCTAAGTTAGCTTCCAGGCCGACGCAGCCGAGCGCCGATTCCGGGCGGCTGATACTGGCAGGATCGCGCAATGGTACTGAGCGCAGATCATCCGTTCCCGCGCCTGGCTGAATAGCTCGCGACCGGCGGCGTCGGCTAATGTCGCTGGTGTGCAGCGAGGCGGCGGCGCATGATCGTGGCCTGTTCGGCCACGGCGAGCCGTAGGACGTTGTCCGGCGGCTCTGCGGCATTCGCCGCCTCGATGGCTGCCTCGGAAACGAGAGTTGCCGGGAACAGCAGGCGGCTCAGCCGTGCCTTTGGCCGCTGCTTTCTGGCGGCGAGCGCGGGGAGGGCCTCGGTGAAGTAACGGTCGCCGTAGCCGGTCATCAGCTCCTCCTGCCCCGGCACCCAGATGCCGGCGGCGCAGGCCTGCGCGATCCTGGCCGGCTCGCCGGGGGAGAGGGCGACGGTCCAGGCGGCTTCCTTCGCCGCCAGGTCCGGCTGCATGGCCAGGCAGGTCGCGCGGTTCACCTCGCCGGTGACGGGGTCGAGCCGCGGCAGCGCGTCGATGTCCTGCCCGCGCGCCAGCCCGCGGGCCGCGAGGGTAAACAGGATCCGCGTCCGCAGCTCGGCGTGGAGGGCGAGCCCGTCCGGCAGGTCCTTGCCGGCCAGCCAGGCGCCGATCACGGCGAGCTGATCGTCGGCCTGCGCGCTGGCGGCGAAGCCGGTCAACAGCTTGCGCGCGTCTCCGGCCGCGGTCCGGGTCGCGGCGGCAATCTGCTCCCTCAGGCCCGCTCGCTGGCGCGGCGGGGCCCACGCGTCGGCGGCCTCGACGGCGCGGCTGAGCAGCGTCTCGACGCCCACCTCGGGCAGGCCGCCCGCCTGCAGCCGGCGGCATACCATGTCGGTGAACTGCGCGGCCGGCAGCTCGCCGCTGGTGACCAGCAGCCAGAACCCGTTCCAGCACACCGCCTCGCTGAGCGGATCGCCCACCTGACAGGCGGCCGCGGCCAGCGCCCGCGCGGACCGGACGTCGAACCCGGTCCGCGTGTAGGAGAGGTCCTGGTCGTTGAGCACCACCGCGTCCGCGGAGGTCAGCCCGGCCACCACGGTCCGCTCGCCGTCGAGCTCCGCGTGCACCAGGCTGCGACGGTGCAGCTGGCCGTCCTCGTCCAGGTCGTAGAGCCCGATGCCGATCCGCTGCCGGCGCGGTACGTCCTGGACGACGGCGCCGTCTGCGTCCAGCCGGATCGCGGTGGTGCCCTCGGCGCGCAGCCACTGCTCCGCCCAGCCGGCCAGGTCCTGCCCGCTGGCCCGGGACCAGCATCGGACCAGGTCGTCCAGCGTCGCGCTGCCGAAGGCGAACCTGGTCAGGTAGTCGCTCAGCCCCCGCCGCAGCGCGTCGTCGCCGATCAGCGCGGCGAGGGAGCGGATGACGCTGGCGCCCTTCACGTACAAGATGCCGAACGGCTTGTCCCGGCCTCGCGTGGCCGTGCTTACCGGCGACGACACCGGCTCCCGGCTCGGCAGCTCGTCCGCCTCATAAGCCACCGGCTTGTCCGTGTAAGCGAACCCGGTCCACGACAGCGATTCGCTGACCCCGGCAACCGCGGCCAGCGCGGCGTACGACAGGTAGGTGGCGATCGCCTCGTCGAGCCACACGTCGTCCCACCACCGCGGCCCCACCAGGGCGCCGAACCACAGGTGTGCCACCTCATGCGCGCAGATCATCGCGCCGCGCTGGTCGCCAGCTCCGTCCGGCCGCCCGAGCAGCTTCTCGTTCACCACCATCAGGCCGGGGACCGACAGCGCCGTGGCGGGCAGGTCCGGTATGAACACGATGTCGTACGCGGGGTAGGGGCACGGCACGCCGAGGCTGTCGGCGTACCAGGCGATGGCATCGCGGGCATACCCGGCGAACCGGGGCAGGGAAGCCACCGCCGCCTGGCCAAGTAGCGACTGCCGGTGCCGCACGGTCACTTCCGTCCGGCCCGCCTCGGTACGCGCTGCGGCCGGGAACGGCCCGGCGCAGAACGTCAGGTCGTACGGCCGCATCCCGCTGACCGGAGCGAACGTGCACACATCACCCTCGCGCCGGGCGAGCCGGCCGTTCGCCACGCACTCCCACCCGCCGGGGACGCGCACCGCGAACCGGAACGTCGCGGTCAGATCCGGCTGGTCAAAGCAGCAGAACAACTCCGGCCCGCAGTCCGGGTAGCAGAACGCCATCACATAGCTCGCGCCGTCCGCCGGATCGGTGAACCGGCTCAGCCCCCGCCCCTCCTGCGAGTACCCGGCGTCGGCCTCCACCACCAGGACCGCCTGATCACCCCCGCCGGCCCGGCTCAGCCGCAACCGGCCGTCCTCCGGCGGCGGCAGCCTCACCCCGTCGAGCGTCGCGCTGCGCACGCCCTGGGTGCGCAGCTCAGCGAACGTGCTCACGCCCGGCCGCAGCCACCGGAACCGGACCTCGGTCCTGGAAAGCACCGGCTCGGCCACCAGGTCCAGAAACACATCATACGAATCGACATCGATAGCCCGCGCCCGCTCAATCGCCTCATCCTGGGCCAGATCCGCCACCCAGCGAGCCTAACGCGGTCATCGGCCGCGGCAAGCACCAGATCATGGGACTGACTGCCAGCATCGACCCATAACATCCCACCCTGGCGCGCCCCGGAAGACGCCAGCCGCAGCCCGCGGCACCGCTTAGGCGGATCTCGCGCGGTGTGTGCGCGAGCTGACACTGGCGAGCCTGGCGACGATGGGGCCGCGGCGCTGGCAGGCCCAGTTGCTGCTGGCGGCCGAGGCGCTTCCCCGGTCGTGGCCGCCGCCATCGGCGGCGTCGCGTGTGCCTGGCTGCTCGCGCCGCTGGTCGGGCCGTCGCTGGACCTGGCGGCGTTCAGCGGGACCGGGTCGGCCATCGTGGTGACTCCCGCCGCATTCCCGCTGGTCGCTTCCGCGGCCGGGCTGGTGCTGGCCGCGCTGCTCGTCCTGGCCGTTCAGGCCGTGATCACCTACTACCGCGGCAGCGCTAGGGCGCTGCGGATCGCTGATTAAAGGAGGCCCAGGCCCATGACCGAGCCAGCCGCGCATATCCCGCATGACCAGGCCCCCACCGGTGCGGACGGGATGATCGTCTGTGACCGGCTGGTCCGGATCTATTCCGGCGAGGGCATCGAGGTACAGGCTCTGCAAGGTCTAGATCTGCTGATCGCCGAGGGGGAGCTGACCGCGCTGATCGGCGCGGCGGCAGCGGCAAGTCCACGCTGGTCAACATCCTCGCCGGGCTGGACACACCGACGGCGGGGACGGCGTGGGTGGCTGGCCGCAACCTGGGCGCGATGACCGCCCAGCAGCGGCTGGCCTACCGGCGGAGCGTCGTCGGCTTCATCTGGCAGCAGACGTCGCGGAACCTGCTGCCCTACATGACCGCCCGGCAGAACGTGCTGCTGCCGATGCGGCTGGGCTCGGTCCGCTGCCGGGAGCGGCGGCGGCGCGCCAATTTCCTGCTCGACACCGTCGGCATCACGCACTGCGCCGACCGGACTCCGGACCGCATGTCCGGCGGTGAGCAGCAGCGCGCCGCCATCGCCACGGCGCTGGCCAACCAGCCGAAGCCGCTACTGGCCGACGAGCCCACCGGCGAGCTGGACTCCTCGACCGCCCAGGACGTGTTCGCCGCCCTGCGGACCGCCAATACCGAACTCGGAGTCACGATGCTGGTAGTCACCCACGACCCGGCCGTGTCGTCGCAGGTTCGCCGGACGATCGCGATGAGGGACGGCAAGACGAGCAGCGAGACGATACGGCACGCAGCCACCGACGAGCACGGCCAGACCACACTGCACGCACGCGAGTACGCGACGCTGAACCGGGCGGGCCGGGTTCAGCTCCCGCGCGAGATGACCAGGCGCCTCGACCTGCGGAACCGGGTCGAATTGCAGGAGGAGCCCGACCACATCGGCGTCTGGCCGGACCAGGCCACCGATCAGGAACGGCAGTAACTGCCGCACACTACACAGCTCCCTACGGCGACCTACACTGAGCTGGCCGCATCGGGACCGGGTGGAAGTATACCCGTGGACGCATGTCACCGGCAGCGCGGACGGGCTGGTCTCGGGCAGCGCGGTATCAGGTCGCGGTGCTGTGGCGCCGGCACCCCAGGCCGAACCGCACTGGGCGGACCGGGCCGTGCTGGCTGGGCTTATGAATTGCGTTTACGCCTGGGGCGCGGTGGTGCGGATCACTGCGCCAATTGTCCCGGCGGCAGCATGCAGTACAGGGGCTTGTTGGAACACGCCCGGCACCCTACTGTGAGGCCCACGGGTTCTATCAGCCGCCGGTGCGCTGCTGGCCGCCGGTACAGGGAGGGACACACGGTGTCTGAGCACGTAGCGAACGACCTTGACAAGCTCAAGGGGATCGGTCCCAAGTACAAGGAGATCCTCAAGGGGATTGGTGTCGACTCGATCAGGGAGTTGCGTCACCGCAACGCCGCGCACCTGAAGGAAATGATTGAGGAAAGGCACGGCGCGGTCGTGGGCCTCTCCGAGCACGAGACGCAGACCTGGATCGACGAGGCAAAGGCCTTCGAGGAATAGCTCATCCTGGTACACCCACGGCTGGAGCGCGAACCTGGCGGTGGGGCCACCGAGTCGAGCGGGCGTGTCTCAGTATCCATGGGATACGCCCGCGCCTGTGACTGCCAGGGGCTGGCTGGGCTGGTATCAATCCGGCTGCGGCGTGTCGCGGATCGCGCGTTCCTGCAGATCCGGAAGGTGCCAGGCGGCGGTCGCGAAATCGCTATCGTCGTGCAGCACGACGAGATCATGATGCGCTGCCGTGGCGCAGATCAAAAGGTCCACGGAGGTTCGCAGCGCAGCATCCGTAAGATCCGCCACAAGGCAGACGAGTCGAGCAGGTAGCGAATCACGCTGCCGGATCTTTTCCAGTCGCCCGTCCGTGCTCCCAGCCTCGAAGTCCCAGCCGGCCGCAAGCGCTGCGTAGTGCTCCAGGGCTGCAACCCGTCGGTGCCTGCCGGCGAACCCACGGCGAACCCCGCAGGGCCAGACTGGCGCGTTAGTCTGCCGGCCAGGCGCCGGTAATTTCGAGGTGACTAAGATCACGCATAAAGTCGCGCATTAGCGCGCGGAATGCGCGGCGCTTGGAGATCGCATACCACCGGCCACCCTTGCTAACGCGCCACCAGGAGCGGCATCCGCACGCGGCGATCTCTCCTGGTTGGCCCGCTCTGAACCTGCACCGGCAGCGCATTCGCCATACGGGAGGGATCGGTTCATAGAACGGCAGGCGTTTAACAGGCTGATCGAAGAATGCACTCATCGGGAGCAGAGGTTACCCGGCACGGACGCTTGCACGCGTCGGATTGAGCCATTTCTGCGCTTACCATCAGCTCGGCTTCAGCGGCTCAGCCGGCCAGGGCCTGGACGAGGTCGGCGATCAGCTCATCGCAGTCTTCGAGGCCGATCGACAGGCGAAGGAGGGAGTCGCTGACGCCGACCGGCGTACCAGCGGTGGTGCAGTGGGTCATCCGGGCGGGATGCTCGATCAGCGATTCCACGCTGCCCAGCGATACCGCGAGGGTAAACACCCGGGTGCGCTCGCATACCCGGCCGGCCCTGTCGGGGCCCCCTTGCAGCTCCACCGACACCACGCCCCCGAAACCATCCGGCATTTGCTTGGCGGCCAGCAGGTGCCCGGGATGGTCGGGCAGCCCCGGGTAGTGCACCCGCTCTACAGCCGGGTGCGCAGCAAGGAATTCGGCGATCCGCTGGCTGCTCGCGCAGATCTGCCGCATCCGCACGGGAAGCGTCTTGATCCCGCGCTGCACCAGCCAGGCTTCCTGTGGTGCGGCTGCCGCGCCCAGCATGCCGACGTGTCGGCTGATCGTGGCGCCCGCCTCCTCATCAGCGGCGATGACCGCGCCGCCGGTGATGTCGGAGTGACCGCTCAGATACTTGGTGGTGGAGTGGATCACCAGGTCCGCGCCCAGCGCGATGGGCTGTTGCAGGTACGGCGAGGCGAAGGTGCCGTCCACCACCAGCCGCGCGCCGGCCCGGTGCGCCAGGGCGGCGACGGCGGCGATATCGGTGATCTTCAGCAGCGGGTTGGACGGGGACTCGGTCCATACCAGCGCGGTTTCCGGCCGGATCGCCGCGGCTACCGCGTCCAGGTCCCCCATGTCCACCGCGGTATAGGCCAGGCCCCACCGTTGGTAGACGTCGTGCACCAGGTCCCAGGTGCCGCCGTAGACGTTGTCCGGCATCACCAGGTGCGCGCCGGACCGGCAAAGCGCCTGGATGACGGTGGCACTGGCCGCCATACCGGAGGAGGTCGCGACCGCCGCGGCACCGTTGTCCAGCGCAGCCAGGCACCCTTCCAGGGCGGTGCGGGTGGGATTGGCAATGCGCGAATAGTCCCATCCGGATTCCACCGGCCGGGCGTGCGGCCGCACGAAGGTGGAAACCTGGTAGATCGGGGTGGTCACCGAGCCGTTGTGCTGGGCCGGATCGTGGCCGGCGTGCACGGCGCGGGTGTCGAACGCGGTCACAACGAGCCTCCCAGCTCCGTGGCTTCGAGCCCCATGGACTCGCGGTACCACTGGTGGTACCAGCGGCCGATGATCTCCTGCTCGGTCGGCACCAGCACCCCGCCGTTCGCGTAGGCGCGGGATCTCATGTTCGGCTGGCACCATTCCGATGCGGCGAAGTCCTGCTGATTGACCCGGTGGAACAGTTCGACGGTGTCGTCAATGTCATGAGCGGCGACCGTTTCTGGCGGGAAAAGCCACTCGCAGACCACCTTCGTAAGTTCCGGGCTCACCGGCTCGAACCGGTGCGCGATGACGTGGTCCGGCAGCAGCGACAGGAAACAGTTGGGCCGGATGACCATGCCGAAGTACTTGCGGTCGTCGTGGTCCGCCAGACCGGGCAGCCGGGGCAGCATGGTGGTGCCACTGACCGAGAAGGAGGCCTTGTCGTCGGCGAAGTGGTAGCCGTCGGTCGAATAGTTGGGGCCCAAGGCGGTGAGGTCGCGGAACTGCGGCAGGGTATCCACGAGTTCGGGGTGGATGGTGGCGCAGTGGTAGCACTCCTGGAAGTTCTCCTGGATGATCTTCCAGTTGGCCGCCACCATGTAGTCCACCCGCTTGCCCGCCACCAGCCCGGCCAGGTCGTAGCGGGCGAACTTGGCCCGGTCCCCGCCGAGCCGGTAGTCCAGCTGCTGCCACACCTGATCCTCAAACGGCGCGGGGTTCTCGGCCAGGTTCAGCCAGACCAGCCCGTGCCACTCGGTTAGGGCTACCGGGTGCAGGCCGTAGCCGGCTTTGTCGACGGTCGCCATGGACCGCCAGTTGGGTGCGCTCATCAGGCTGCCGTCCAGCCGGTAGGCCCAGGAGTGGTACGGGCAGCGGATCGACCGGCCCACATCTCCGGCGTCGGTCAGGCAGAGCGTCGCGCCGCGGTGCCGGCAGACGTTGAGGAAGGCGCGCAGTCCGGAGTCGCGACCACGAACCACGATGACGTTTTCGTTTCCCACGGTCGTCCGCACGAACCGGCCCGGCACCGGCACGTCCTGCGCCCGGCATACGTACAGCCATTGTTTCTCGAAGATGTCCCGCTTCTCAGCCTCGAAGATCGCAGGCTCTGTGTAGTACGGGCCGGGCAGGGTCGGCAGGAACACCGAGGACGGAGCCATGGTCATGGCGCGCTCCCTCAAAATTGCGCGGGGCTGGACGACGTGCTGGGGGAGTCACGGTACGTGTCGCCGTGCGGCGCCTGGGCCGCCCGGGAGAACCGGAAGTCCGACGGGAAGTCCGGATCACGAACCGCGGGCCGGTTGATCGAGAACGCCGCGGTCGGGTAGTCGGTCCGCCCATCGATCGCCAAGTCGGCGAGAATGTGCCCGATCAGGCCGACGAACTTCGCGGCGTGCCCGGCGCCGACGAACAGTCCGACCCGCGGGTGACCGGGGATCGTGTCCAAGATGAAGTTCCGGTCCGCGGTGAGGTCGTACACGCAGGTCTTGCTGACCAGTTCCGGGCCTACGGCGCCCGGCAGGTACCTGCGCAGGAACTCCGCCACTTCCGTGGTCTGCTCCGGGTCGGGCTCGAACCGGCGTGTCTGCTGGGTGACGAACCGGCCAGACATGTCGCGGGCCGCCTTCACCGCCGCCTCGCCGTACACCGGGAAACCGTAGAACGTCCGGTCGTGGTCGTGGAAGATCCAGACCGGAAACCGGTCCGGCGTGAAGGCGCGCAGGTCCGCCGCGGCGAAGTAGGTGACCTGCTCCTGAGTGAGGGTAAGCCGAAGGTCCAGTCCCAGGCCGGCGACCATGGTCTCGGTCCACGAGCCAGCACAGATGGTGAGCGTCCCGGCTTCGAACACGTCGTCGTCGGTATGCACCTCGACATGGTCGGCGAAGGACGCGATCTTGCGCGCCGGTGTCTGGTCCAGGAACCTCGCGCCGCGGGCACGCGCACGGGAGATATGCGCCGAGTTGACACGCCGGATGTCGAGGATGCCGGATTCGGCCTGGTAAAGGCCGACCACATCGGTCCCGACCCGCCACTGCGGCCAGCGGGTCTGCAGTTCGGTTCCGTCCATCACCTCGTACGCGTGCCCCTGCTCGGCCAGCGCGCGGGCATAGCTGCGGATCTCGGCCTGACCGGCGTCGTCGTTGGGCGCCAGGTTCAGGCCGCCGGTGATCCGCAGCAGCTCCAGACCGGCCTCGTGCTCCAGGTCGCGCACGTGGTCGTAGGCCGCCCGGGTCAGCGACGTGTACTCGGTGGTGTGGTAGGAGTGGCGGATGATCCGGGAGTGATCCTCGGACGCACCCCGGTCGTGGCCCAGCTGGTACTGCTCAAGGGCCAGGACGTCCCCACTGCCGCGCCTGGCCAGCCAGTAGGCCGCGGCGGCGCCGATGCCGCCGACGCCCAGGACGATGTGATCGTAGGTGCTGTTCACCGGGCGTCCTCCCATGGGTTGCCGCAGGCGCCTGGGCTGACTACCAGTTTGTCAATCGGAGCGCACGCGCGTCATCCGGCACGGCGTCGCGGATTGCGCGGTAGTTCTTCGACATCTGTCGGAAGGCCTGGCCGTCGGGGTGCCCCGTACATGTGGTGCAGCCGCAGCACCAGGTGCATAAGCAGCCGGTCCCGACCGTCGCGCAGGCTCAGCCCGGAGATCTGCTCGATCCGGCTGAGCCGGTGGTACAAGGTGGTGCGGTGTACCCGCAGTTCGGCTGCGGTACGCCGGACATCGCCCGCGCAGTCCAGAAACGTGCCCAGAGTGGACAGCAAGGTAGACGCAGCCGGGTCGGTCAGCAGCCTGGCCGCTCCCTCCGGCAGCAGCGCATCCGCCCAGACGTGGCGCGGGAACTGGGCCAGCAAGGCGTCCGCGGTCAGCTCCGCCCAGCAGGCTGCGCCGCCATCGGCCACCGTGGACAGCGCGATTTCGGCCTGCCGCTTGGCTACGGGCAGCTGGGTCAGCCCCTGGACCGGGCCGCCCGCACCGATCCGCCACGAGCCCACCTTGCTGAGCTCGCCCAGCAGCGCCCGAACGGATCGGGCCAGCCATTCGCCGTGCTGGCCGGCGCGGCCGGTGATGATCACCGTGGCCCGCCGCGGCCAGCAGGCGGCCAGCGCGAGCATCCCCGACTGGTTCCGGAAGAACCGCTCGACGTCACCGAGGATGTCTGGCGGCGGCCCACCGTGATCGTCACTGGCCGCAGCTGAGGGCCTGATCAGTAGGACGGCCACCGGCCCGTCATCGTCCAGCAGGCCCCGATCGACCGCCTCGTCCCGCGCCACGCTTCGGGTGGTGGCGTCCTGGCTCAGCAATTGCTCCACCAGCTCCTGCTGCCGCACCCGGTCCCGCCCGCCGGCGAGCAGCCGAGCGTGCAACAGCACGCCGATCTCCGCCGCGGTGCGCGCGGAATCAGCCACCTGCTCCTGCGTGAGGTCCCCGAATCGGTCGGTGATCCACACGAAACCGAGCAGCAGTCCCCGGCAACGGATCGGCACGCACAACCGTTGCCACAGCTCCAGCGCCGGATTCTCGGGCACATAACCCGGCCCAGGCAGCCGGGCGATCTCCTCGTGCCGTACGTCCTCCGGCCGGGTCCTGCGGTGCAGCAACGACCAGACGCGCGCCGGATCCGCATCGCCGAAGTCCTCGCTCGCGGCGACCAGCCGCAAATCGCGATCATCGACAAGGACCGCGCGTCTAAGGCGAGTGGCCAGCCCGTCCGCAAGGGTCTGAATCTGCTCGACGCTCATTGCTCACTTTCGGCGACGAGTATTAGGAGTCCTGATCAAACACGTTACGTGCTGCTCATCCGCAGGTCGACCGGCTGCCCTGCGTCCGGTTCGAGAACGTACCTGTATGTCAGCGCGATGTGCTCAAGCGGCCGCCAGGCGTTCACGGATTCGCACTGGAGATCCCGGCCGCCGAATCGCTTCGCTTAGATCGGGTACCTGGTTGGTTCGGTGGTGAAGCTCCGGCCGGATGGGGTGGTCCAGCGGAAGGTTCCCGGGGTGATCTGTTCGACTTTCCATTTGGGGTGCTGTTTGAGCCGGTGGTCGTGGCGGCATTTAGGGCCGCCGTTGCACAGGCAGGTCCGGCCGCCGGCTTCGTAGGGGATGTTGTGCTCGAAGTCGGCCTGGGCAGAAGGCCGCCGGCAGGTCGGGGCGGTGCACGTGGCGTGCCGGATCTGGGCCAGGTGCCGCAGCTTGACTCCCGGATCGTGCCCGGCCGCCTCGAACCGGTGGTCGCAGGTCTCGGTGGCGATCGGGTCCAGCGCGAACAGCAGGTCCCGCTGGCCGGGGATGCCGGTGGTGAACCGCCAGGTGCCGTACCCGCCGGGTGGCCCGGCCCGGGCGTCCGGGGTGAAGGTGACTCCTGGCCCGTCCCGGCTGGCCTGGCCGGGCGGGTCAGGTCCGCCGGGCGGGTCAGGTCCGCCGGGCGGCCCGGGTTCTCCCCGCCGGGGCGGGCGGTGGCGCTGGTTGTCGGGTGCGAGCCGGGCGCAGCCGTGCCCGATCGCGTGTCCTTGCCCGTCGGTTACCGACAGGCACCAGGTGGTCTTGGGGTTGGCGGCGGCGGCGCGGGCCAGGTCGCGGGCGAGCCAGGGGTCGACCGGGCCCAGGCCCGGGATCTCCCCGGGCCGGTCCGCGAGACCGAGCAGGGTCGCCAGCGGGACGGTCAGGTGCAGCCGCCCGACGAACCCGGCCGGCCGTACACCCGATCCGGGCGGCGTCTGCGGGGCGCCCGGGTACGGCGGCCCTGACCCGCCGTCGCCCGGACCGCCGTCGCCCGGACCGCCGTCGCCCGGACCCTCCGGCTCATCGCCGTCGGGTGCATCGCCGTCCGTGCCGCCGCCGCCCGTCCCGCCGCCCGCGGGAGCGGGAGCGGGAGCGGGAGCGGGGGTGGGAGCGGGAGCGGGGGTGGGGGTGGAGGTGGGGGTGGGGTTGGGGGTGGGGGTGGTCGGGCGGGAGTCTTTGTCGAGCAGGAGGTCGAGGTAGGCGCGGGCGCGTAGTTCGTCCATGCTGCCGGGTAGTCCGGCTTTCTTCAGCTGGCGGGCCCACCAGGAGATCCGCTGGTCTGCGGCGAGTACCTCGTCGGGGGGCAGTTCGTGGCCGGCGAGCGCGGCGTTGCCGGAGTCTTCGGCCCAGCGTTGCACGCGGGCGTCTTGGGCGGCGTGCTCGCGTCGTGTGCGGGCTTTGCCGGGGGCGACTTGCATCACGGCGCGGGCGATCGCGGCGCGGAGCCCGCCGGGGGTCAGCCGCCCGGCCCGGTCCAGGACCTTGTCCTCGGCGGCGCGGGCCTCGCCGGGGTCCAGGGTGCGGGTGGCCAGCGCGATGATCTGCGCCTTGGAGTGCCGCAGGGTCCCGGCGCGGAACGCGGCCCGGGTGGCGGGGAGGCTGGCTTCCAGGTCCTGGGCCAGGTCCAGCATCGCGTCGGCGGTGCCGCGGCCCTCGGCCAGGATCTGGGCGATCTCATCGCCGGCGAATTCGTGCCGGCCCGGCGGCAGGAGCGCGGGGCCTTCGGGGGCGCAGCCGGGCGCGGGGCGGCGGCGGGTGAACGCGGCCAGCGCGGCGTGCTTGAGAGAGCAGGCGGTGGCCTCGGCGCGGTCCAGCGCGCAGATGATCCCGGTCAGCTCATCGTCGGAGGCGCCGGTGAACCGGCCCTCGTCCCCGGCGGCGTCCGCGGCGAAGCTGAGCAGCACCGCGCCGCCGGGCGCGACGTCCAGCGGCTGCCCGGCCCCGAACCCGCCCGCCGGGCCGGCGTACTGACCCGGGACCCGCGCCGCCGACCCGGGCATCCCGGGCCCGCGCCGGCCGACCTTGACCCCGACCTGGGGCACGTCCGCGTCCGGGTCCTGCCGGGCCGCCCACTCGGCCTCGGCGGCCTGCTCGGCGGCCTTGGCGGCGGCGATCCGCCGGGACTCCGCCCGCAACACGTCCGGGTCCACGTCGAAGGGCAGCGCCGGATCGTCCGGATCGGGGCACCACCCGGGATCACCCTCCGGATCCGGCGGCGCCTGCCGCCGGAGTCGCTGCAGGCCAGCCACGCTTGCCACCGATCCGGGTCGGCCATCGGATCCGTCCCGGACGGGACGGGCCGCCACCCCGCTGCCTCGTCAACCGGATCACCCGCGACATCCCACCCCCAGCTGGGATCAGTCGGCGACCACTTGTCATCGGCCCGCGCACCGCCGGTCCGGGACGACCCATCCGCCGACCCGCCCGGCCGGGCATCGTCCCGGCCCGGGTCTGGAGGAGCTGGTCCTGAGTCCACGCACCACCGCCCGTTCGGATGAATGATCCCGCTCTTACCTATAGAACATAATAGCGGATATGATTCCTTATCTCAAGCTGACGCGTTATTTTAGAATAAATTAACGATAGAGGTTCTTGGGAAGGTTGTTGAGGCGGAGGCGAGAGCTCGCCATCGTGGAACTCCGCGCCGCCAACGCGCCGCCAACGCGCCGCTAACAGGCCAGTAGCCGTGCCGGTGGTGGCGGTCGGTCAAGGCGGGGGCCTACGCTACCTGGATGGGGATCATTCAGACTTTTCAGTATCAGGTCCCGAAAGCCAACACTGCGCAAGTGGCGATGCAGCACGTGGCCGCGTCACGACCTGGCGCGTGGTTCTTCTCCAGGACCCTGCATCACCTCGATAGGGCCCTCCTGCGGCTAAGCGGAGGCCAGGTCACCCTGCCGGGAGTCGTAGCGGGCCTTCCCGTCCTGACCGTCACCACGACTGGCGCCCGTACGGGGCAGCGCCGTACGACACCGCTGGTGGGTGTGCCCGTAGGCGAAGATATGGCGGTCATCGGGACCAGCTTTGGCCAGCCGCACACTCCGGGCTGGTATTACAACATGCGCGCCGAGCCGAGAGTCGAGGTTTCCTATCGGAACAGGACCATTGTGGCGGTCGCGCGCGAGGCTGATGAAGAAGAGCGGAAGGCGATCTGGGACCGCGGCAGAAAGCTTTATGTAGGTTACGACGCCTATGCGAGCCGGCTTAAGAGCAGGGATATACACATCATGATCCTTAGTGCGTGACCGCTGCGGTACATCCCTTACCGTGCAAGCTGGGAGCATGGGCTTATGGACAACGACCAGCAGGTAGAGGCAATCGAGGTCCGCCTGGATGCTCTGGAAGGCATGCCGATCCGCGATGACCTCTCCGCCCGCGAGGCCTTCACCCACGCGATGGTGACCGTGAGCCGGATCAACCAACTCTCCGCGCGGACTCAGGCCCAGGCGGTCATGGGCGCGGCGACGCCTATAGATGACATCCTCGAGAAATTCAGGGTATGGCTTGACCGTCTCGTCAGGGCCATGAGGCGGATCGTGGCGAAACTGGCCGGAGCCACGGCATTCTCAGTCTCAGTCGGCACGGCGGTATCGTTCACCGTCGACTTCGGCCCAGCGCGAGGACGACCGTCCTTTGGCCTGTCCGGCCGGGCATCCGGCCTGGGATTGGAATCTGGCAGGCCGTACGGCCCGGGATTGGAATAGAGCAACGCCCGCCCCGCCCGTTTACCCACTCCACGCCCGATTTCGCGCCCCTCGTCCCCGTAGTCGGCCTGGGCATCGGCGGAAGCTGCGAGCGTCACTGCCGCACCAGGGGGAGGAACACGTCATCGACTATCTCGGCGATGACGCGTTCGGATGGCGGGGTGCGGGCGCGGAAGAGCTCGTTCCTGAACAGGTCAGTGGGGAGCGTGGCAATCCTCGGGTGGATGTCGTCGCGGGTCTCACCCCGGTCCGCGGCGTGCTTAAGGATGGTCGACATGACGCTCGCGCCGATCTGGAGAACCTGGTCCTGAACGTGGGAGAACAGCTCGGCGTCGGCGAAGTAGTCGCCGAGCAGGCCGTAGACGGTCTCCGGGCCGGTCTCGGCTAGCCCGCTGGACATCCGGCGCAGTACGGCGAGCACGTCGCCGCGCAGGCTGCCGGTGTCGGGCACCTCGCCGGAGAGCATCGGCCGATGGCGTCGCATCGCCGCGAGCACCAGTTCGGGACGGTTGCGCCACCGGCGATACAGGACCGCCCGGCTGGTGCCGGCTCGGTCGGCCACGGCCTCAATGGTCAGGCTGGCATCGCCGGCCGTCTGAAGTTCATCCCAGGCGGCATCGAGCAGGGCGGTCTCGAGCGCCTCGCCGCGCCGCCTCGTCTTCCCGCCGCTGTGCGGCACCGTCGGCACCGTCGGCACCGTCGACGTTGAAGGCGACGTGCCTGGAGATCTCGTCATGCTCGCTCACTCCTTAAGAGACGCTTGAATCTTAGCGCGCGAGGCCCTTAAGATACGAATGAATCTTAATTAGATACGATCGTATCTTAACTGGAGGCCGTGATGTCACCTACCTCACCCTCGGTCAGCGCGGCCTCGGCCGACGTAACGCGGCGGAAGCACGGCTGGTGGCCGCTGGCCGTGATCGCCTCGGCTCATCTGATGGCGGTCCTGGACACCACGATCATGTTCGTCGCGCTGCCGTCGGTGCAGCACGGGCTGGGGATGACGGTGTCGGCGCGCCAGTGGGTGGTCACGGCCTACACGCTGTCCCTGGCTGGCCTGCTCCTGCTCGGCGGCCGCCTGGCCGACCGGATCGGCGCCAGGAACACGCTGCTGATCGGCGTGATCGGCTTCGCCTGCGCCTCGGTCGCGGCCGGTGCATCGGTTGACAGCGCCATGCTCATCGCGGCCCGGGCCATCCAGGGAGCGTTCGGCGCCCTACTGGTCTCATCTACTAAATCTCTGCTCATCAACGTCTACACCGACGGAGACGAGCGAGCACGGGTGATAGGGATCTTCACCGCTACCCTGACCGGCGGAGCGGCACTGGGCCTCCTGCTCGGCGGGGTCCTCACCAGCGAGCTGAACTGGCGCTGGTGCCTGTACGTAAACGTGCCGCTCTCGCTGGTGGCGATCATCGGCGCTCCCCGGGTGCTGCCCGCACTGCCCGGCCGGCCGGCGGTAAAAATCGACGTGGCCAGCGCCGTGCTCGCGACGGCGGGGATGATCGCCCTGATCTACGGCCTGGGCGAGGCCGCCTCCCTCGGCTGGGGCTCGGGCCAGGTCGCCGGTTCGCTGATCGCCGCGGTCGTGCTGCTCGGCGGCTTTGTGGCCCGCCAGGTTGGTCACCCTAACCGGTTGCTGCCGCTGCGAGTGGTGCTCGACCGCAACCGCGGCTGGGGGATGATCGCCCTGATCGTCAACGGGCTGAGCACATTCGGGATGTTCCTCATCCTGACCTATCAGCTCCAGTCGGTCATGCACTACTCGGCGCTCCGGACCGGGCTGGCCATCGTCCCGTTCGCCGTCGCCGCCGGTCTGGGTTCGGCGCTCCTCGCCCCCCGGCTCATGATCCGCATACCGCCCCGCTGGCTCGTCTCCGCGAGCATCGTGGTCGAGGCCGCAGGCCTTGTCCCCCTTATCTGGCTCACGCCGGGCAGTCACTACCTGCCCCTGATCCTCACCGCAACCATCATCGAGGGACTAGGCACCGGCGTCGCCGGGCCCACCGCCCTCAATACCGCGCTGCGGGCGGTCCTGCCCGCTGACACCGGAGCGGCGGGCGCCGGGACCAGCGCCGCCAGCCAGCTCGGATCATCCATCGGCGCCGCCCTGCTCAACACCATCGCCGCCGTCGCGACCACCAGCTACCTGGCCGCCCACGCCACGGCCAGCAGCGCGACCGCTACCGTCCACGGATTCACGATCGCCATGATCTGGGGCACCGTCATCCTGCTCGTCGCGGCGGTCCCCGTGGCCGTCTTCATCAACGCCAAAGCACCATCCCGGCGTCGCTAGGGCCTCCATCGCTCACGGCAGCAACTCCAGGTGGCGGACTAGCCTGGCCACCTGGTTTCTCGGCCCGATCAGGCTGACGGCGAGCACGGCCAGGTCGTCGGGGTGGGTCTTGGCGAGCTCCCTGAGGTAGTCGTCGTACACGCGGGTCGCCTGGGCCGCGGCGGGCATGTCGGCCGCGAGCAACTGGCGCTCGATCGCCTGCCGGCGCATAGCCACCAGCTCGGCCGAACTAGCGGCCAGGATCGAGCAGCCGGCCCAGGGCAGACCCGTATGCCACTGCTCCGCGGCGTCGGGACCGCCAGGACCCAGCAGCCCGGGCACCGTCGGCGAGGTAGCGGCCGACACGCAGACAGCGGCATTGACGGCCTGGCCAGGAGACAGTGACCGGTCAACGATCACGACCCATTTCAGTTTCGCCGCTCCGGTGCGTTCGCCGGTGCTCATCTCGTCCGGGGCGTACCCGTGGGCCGCCCGGCCCTGCATATCGTACGTCTCCATATAAAAATTCTAGCTAGAGATACATAATCTAATCTAGTTAGCCGTATTTAATTCGGCTATCATGCCGATATGCCTCACCTGGACGAACTAGATACGGCCCTGCTGCGGGAATTGCAGCGTGATGCACGGCGGACGAACCGGGATCTGGCCGCCGCGGTCGGCGTCGCTCCCACCACCGCCCTAGACCGGACGAGGTCGCTGCGGGAGCGCGGGGTCATCCGCGGCGCTCTCCTTGACGTCGACCTCGCCGCCATCGGCCGGCCGGTGCAGGCGCTGATCGCCGTGCGGATTCGCCCGCCGTCCCGGCGCAACATCGAGGCCTTCCGCGACTGGGCGGCGCGCCTCCCCGACACCGTCGGCCTGTTCGTCGTCTCCGGCAGCGAGGACTTCCTGCTGCACGTGGCCGTCGCCGACAACGAGCATCTCTACGCCTTCGTCATCGATAAGCTCACCGAGCGACCCGAAGTCGCCGACGTCCGCACCAGCATCATCTACGAGCACCTGCGCAACCACGCCGTGCTGCCCGACCCCGCCGCAGACTCCTCCGCGGACTCCTCCGCGGACTCCTCCGCGGACTCCTCCGCGGACTCCGCCGCGGACTCCGCCGCGGGCCCCGCCGCGGACTCCTCCGCGGACCCGGTCACGAGCCGTCCGTGACGACTCGCGTGCTCAGAATCGCCGGCGCTCTGGCCGCCATCGTCGTCACCGGCCGCAGATTGGAGCGCAGATGACGCGGGTGAGCTTCTCGCGGGCGGAACTCAAGTCGTTCACCGGCTCGATCCTGCCTGACCTGATCGACGGGGGAGTGCGGCTGCTCTTCGTGGGCATCAACCCCGGCCTGCGCAGCGTCGCGGTGCAGGGGCACTTCGCGCCGCGGGGCAACCGTTTCTACCCCGCGCTGCTGCGGGCCGGAATCACCGATCACCTGATCGACGCGTCGGCCGGGCTCGCTGCGGCCGACCGGGCGCACCTGCTCGACCGGGGGATCGGCATCACCAGCCTGGTCGCCCGGGCGACGGCCAGCGCGGATGAGCTCGGCCCCGCCGAGCTGGTCGAGGGTGCCCGCGCCCTCGCCCAGCGAGTCCGGCGGTTCCGCCCGCGGGTGGTGGCCATCCTGGGCGTCACCGCGTACCGGACGGCGTTCGGGTCTCCCCGCGCCGTCCTCGGGCGGCAGTCCGCGGACCTCGGCGGATCGCAGCTCTGGGTGGTGCCGAACCCGAGCGGGCGCAACGCGCATGCCTCCCTGGACGCGCTCGCCGCCGCCTACCGCGAGGTCGCCGAAGCCGCCGGGGTGCCGGTCGGCTCCGCTCCGCGCGTCGGCTCCGCTCCGCGCGTCGGCTCCGCTCCGCGCGTCAGCCCCGCCCCGCGCGTCAGCCCCGCCCCGCGCGTCGGCCCCGCTCCGCGCGTCAGCCCCGCCCCGGCGGACGGCGGACAGCGCGACCACCGATTAGGGGGTGCCGAGGGCGAGCGTCGCCGCGAGTGACAGTGTTATCCACGTGATAAGCCCGCCAAATCCCGGTCACGCCGGACGATGAAGCTCGCCATGCTCGCGCCGATCGCCTGGCGCACGCCGCCCAAGCATTACGGCCCGTGGGAGTCGATCGCCAGCCTGCTCACGGAAGGACTTGTCGCGCGGGGAGTCGATGTCACTCTTTTCGCGACGCTCGACTCGGTGACGGCGGCCGCTCTCGACGGCGTATGTCCGCACGGTTATGCCGAGGATGCCGAGCTGGACGGCCGGGTCTGGGAGGCGCTGCACGTCTCGCATGCACTGGCCCGCTCGGGCGAGTTCGAGCTGGTGCACAACCACCTCGACTGGCTGCCGCTCGCGTTCGGCGAGCACGCCCGGGCACCGATGGTGACGACCATCCACGGCTTCTCAGGCGCCGGCATCCTTCCTGCCTACACGCGGTCGCGCTCAGCGTTCGTCGCGATCTCAGATTCCGACCGCTACGCCGGGCTCGACTACGCCGCAACCATCCATCACGGCATCGACCCCGGGGTGCTGCCGTACCGCGCCATTCCCGGCGATTACCTTGTCTCGTTCGGGCGCATTCATCCTGACAAGGGAACTGCCGACGCCATCGAGATCGCCCGCCGCACCGGACGGCAACTGGTGATCTGCGGCATCGTGCAGGACGAACGTTATTTTGCCGACGAGGTGGAGCCGCATCTCGACGGGGACCAGGTCCTGTACCTTGGCTCGGTCGGTCCCCAGCGCCGGGCGGATGTCCTCGGCGGCGCGGCGGCGCTGCTCCACCCGATCCATTTCGATGAGCCGTTCGGCTTGTCTGTCGTGGAGGCGATGGTGTGCGGCACCCCGGTCGTCGCCTATCAGCGCGGCTCCATGGCCGAGGTCGTTGACGAGGGCGTGACCGGATACCTGGCCCACGACATCGAGTCATCGGTCGACGGCGTGCGTACCGCGGTGCGGCTGGACCGCGCGGCTGTCCGTGCCCGCGCCGTCGCGCGTTTCGGCGTGGACCGTATGGTCGAGGACTACCTCCGCACCTACGAAACGCTGCTCATGTCGGCCAGAACCTCGCCGAGCGGAGCGTAAGCGACCCCGATACGGCAGTCATCAATGCCGTAAGGAATCCATACCAGACCGTCGTGCAGGAAGGCTCCGCACGAGTACACGACGCTGGGAACGTAGCCGTCCTGCTCATCCGGGCCCGGCGACAGCAGCGGAGTCCTCGAATAGCCCACCACGCGCGTCGGGTCATCGAGGTCGAGCAGCAGCGTGCCGATAACGTAGACCCGCATCGGCCCGACGCCATGGGTGAGCACAAGCCAGCCCCGGTCGGTCTCGATCGGCGGTCCGCAGTTGCCGACCTGCAGCATCTCCCAGGGCGCGGACGGTTCCTGCAAGACCACTAGCGGCTCCCACACGTAACCGTCCGCCGACCTGGCCAGGCTAGTACTCTCCCCGTCGGAGCGGCACAGGGCAAGGTGCTGTCCGTGCACCTTGCGGGGAAACAGCGCCATGCCCTTGTTCCGGGCCGCCAGCCCGGCCAGCCGATGAGCACGGAACACCCGCAGGTCCGAGCTGATGAGCAGGCGCGGGGCGATTCGCCGCCCGTCGTAGGCCGTGTAGGTGGCGCGGTACTCGGCGGTCCCGTCATCGTCGACGAACCGCGTGAAGCGCGCGTCTTCCATGCCGTTGCTCTCCTCGTCAGCGGCCGGCGACAGGATGCGCTGCCCGAGGTCGGCGTCGCGAGGGAAGGAGGCGTTGTAAGCAGACGAGACCACCTTGCGCAGCAGGTCGACAGTAGCGGCCGAACCCGCCCGGGTGAGCAGGTCGCGGTTTGCCTCCGCCAGCGCCCGCTCGAGATCAACGCCGTCGAACTCGACGGGGAGAGCGCGCAGGATCGCCTCGGCGAGTTCATCGAGATAACCCTGGTCAGCAAGGACGGCCTGCAGGTGTGCCCGGCGCCAGCGGGCAGGCGTGGTGTCCGCGACGGAGACTGGCAGGAGCCGCGGTTCGAAGGACCACCGCGCGCCGGGGCCGACGACGGCTGAGCAGAAACCGATCGACGAGATGTGCCCTTCACCGATGGCCCGCACGCTGAGCGCCAACCGAGCCTGGCCAGCCTGCAGACCGCTCTGGTCGGGGCTCAGCACCGCGCTCGGGTTGCACAGCGCCGCGCCTTCGGTCGCATACTCCGCCGTGAAGCTCGCTCCCAGCAGCAGCGTGCGCGCAGCCGTCAGCTCACGGGCCTCCTCGACGTGCGCGGACACGATCGAGGCATGCCGCCGCAGGAGCTCCTGATAATTGCGGTGGCGACCGCCGAAGTCGCGGACCAGGCCCGCAGCCAGCCGCTCGGCCTCGTCCTCCGACAGGCTCATGACGCGCCCGACGACCTGGCTGGCTCGCGAATGGGCTCGCTGGATCTCCTCGCCCGGCAGGAAGAGCCGGGCGACGACGCGCGCCGGATCGGGGCGCAGCTCGTCGTGAACGCGGTGCGCGATCACCCCAGTTCGCCGATCCGGCGAGCCTGCTGCGCGGTCGCGAGCATCGCCAGGGTGGACTCGGCGCCCTGGTTGAGATTGCGGCCGTCACGTTTCAGGCCGTCGTAGCCGCCGCCGGTCTGGGGGTCGAACATCGGCGTGGCGCTGTCATTGTTTCCGAGAAACCAGTCCCATGCGAGGCTGATGCCCGTGAGCCAGGACGGCTGGCGCGTGATCCGGAACGCGCTCGCGCAGGCATCAGCGAGCGCGGACACCTCGAGGGGCTGCTGGTCGTAGCCGGGGCCGGCGTCGTCGCGGCCGCGGCCGCCCACCGGCGTCACCGACAGGTGGTCATCGCGGGTCTCGGTGCGCAGCAGGAATTCCAGGAGGCTCAGGCCGCGGTTGAGGGCTGGCCCGTCGGGAAGGGCCTCACCCGCGACGATCAGCGCCTCGGCCACAGCCGCGTTGCCGTAGCTCAGCCGCTCCTCCGGCCATGGCCAGCGGGAATCGTCTACCTCCGGGCCGCCGATCACGGCCACCGTGTCCGTGAGCAGCCCCCTGGCTGCCATATCATCCGGTCGTTTTCCGAGCACCTCAGCGGCGCCAAGCGCGGCAAACGCCATCGACCGGGCGTACCGGGAACGACGCTGCGCCGCGATGCGGAACCCGACGAGCGCTCGGGCCCGCATGCCCCGCGTGTGCGCGCTCGTAGCCGCGACACCGAGGCCCCAGAGTGCGCGTCCCCACCAGTCACCCACCGCGGCCTCGTCGCGCCACTTTCCGTCGACGGCCATCCGGTTGTGACAGGCCCCGGTGGGATCGAGCGCGTCGAGGACGAAGGCCAGGTAGCAGCGGGCCAGGCGGCGGAGGTCCGGCCCTGGGTGCGGCTCGCGGCAGACGACGACCAGCCCGCGGGCGACGTCGTCGACGCAGTAGCCGTGCTCGCGTCGGGGGACCGTGTGGCGGGCGTGCTCGAAGAGCCCGCGGTCGTCAGTAAGCCGTTCGAGGTGATCGAATACCGGCTGGTGAACGTCGTTCGCGGGAGTCATGCTGCCTGCGGTCATGCGGCCGCGCTCGCCGTGACCAGGCCGGCCAGCTCGCGGTACTGGTCCGCGATGGCCGGCCATAGCAGCTGCGGCGCGGCGGCCGTGGCGGCAGCGGTCATCCTGGTCATCACGTCCCTGCGCGTTATGACCGAGCGGAGCGCCGCCGCGATCGCGGCCGGGTCGCGGTGCGGTACGAGCAAGCCCGCTCCCCCCGCGAGCAGCTCTTTGGCGTGCGGGAACTGCGTCGCCACCACCGGCTTGCCGGCCGCCACCGCCTCGATGAGCACCCCCGAGGTGACCTGTTCGGTCGAGTCGTAGGGCAGCAGCACCACGTCGGCGGAGCGGACGAGGGAGGCCAGTGCGCTGGTGGTCCGGTAGTGACCGTCGAAGGTAATCAAGGATCCCAGCTCGGCCTGCCGGACCTGCTCGCGGAGGCGATCACGGTAGGCGTCGCCCTCGTGGAGCAGCACCTTCGGGTGCGTCTGGCCGGCGACCATGTAGCGGGGCATGGGCTGGAGATCCTGCAGCATCGCCATGGCCTCGATGCCCCACTCGATGCCCTTGCCTGGACCGAGCAGGCCCCATGTCAAGACGGTGAACTGCCCCGTGCGGAAGACCGGCTCGGCCATTGTGCCCTGCAGGGCGGGTGCGCCGTGCGCGATGATGCAGACCTTCGTCATGTCGGCGGCATACCCGGCCGCGAGCCGTTCGCGTGCCGCCATCGTCATCGTGACGACAGCATCTGCCTGCGCTATCACCGCCTCGAGGACCTGACGCTGGTGTGGCGTCGGGTTGGTCAGCACGGTGTGCAGGACGACGACACACGGCACCCGGACCTGACCCAGCAGGTGCAGGATCTCACTGCCGTCGGCTCCGCCGTAGATGCCGTACTCGTGCTGCATGATGGCGACGTCGCACAGGTTCAGTTGCGCGGCCGCCCGGCGGAGCGAGGCGGAGTCGCCCGTGATGAGCTGCGCGACCACCTCGTCGCCTGATCCTGGTGCGGGCGTGTCGACCAGGCGGACGACCCAGCCCTCGTCAGTGGTGGAGCGCAGGAGGGCGCCGCGCAGGGCAGCGGTGAAGGTAGCCAGTCCGCACTGGGTCGGCGGGAACGTGCTGACGAAACCGAATCGCGTGCTCATAATTCAGGTGCCTTCCGATCGGACGGCCCCGAAAGATTCGAGAACGAAGCCTCACGCAACAAGATGTTCCGGCCCGCAGGCAGCGTGTGTGCCCGGCCAACCGCCGCACCACGCCTACCTACGAGGCGTCGCCCAAGACGGGTTAGTGCCAGTTGCCCTTTTACCGGGTGCACCAGGAGTACTACGACGCCAGCTTACTTGCTGATAGGGACGGCCAGTAACGGCAGCCCGTTTCACCCTGAGCGGGCGCAACACGCACGCCGCCTACCGCGAGGTGGCCAAAAGCCGTCAGGCCTGCTCCGCCCGCGGCGCACGGCGCCGCCACCACCGACGCCCCCCGTCCCGGGACAGCGTGGCCACCGACGAGCCGTAGAATCCCTCAGCCGCAGGCTCCGCCGAACGAGCCTGCGGAGGCTTGGTCGGCGGCCGGGGCCGCCTGGGTTCGCGGACCCCGGCCAGTCCGTTTCCGCCGTCGCGGCCGACGAACGGAACGTGCGCCCGGACCCAGCGCAGCCACGCCTTCACGTCGAGGCGGGGCAGAAACGACGTCATGCGATCAAGATATACCGCAAGTTGCCATCTCGCCAGGGCGGTCCGCTCGCGTCCGCTCTCAACAGCAGACGTCCCCTCAGCTGACTTCTGCCGTCGAGCTGACGTCCGCGATCGAGGACAATCCCGCCGCCCGCACCCGTCGGGCCAGCCCGGCGTGCACGCGCCGCGGCCACAGCGGGCCGCCGTAGATGAACCCGGTGTAGGCCTGGACCAGCGTGGCGCCGGCCTGCAGCCGGGCCCAGGCGTCCTCCGGGGTCTCGATCCCGCCGGCCGCGATGAGCACCAGCTGGTCCCCGGCGCGGGCCCGCAGCCGGCCAAGCACCGCGAGCGCCCGGTCCCGCAGCGGCGGCCCGGACAGTCCGCCCGCCCCCGCGGCCGCGACCTCGGCCGCCGGGCTGGCCAGCCCGGCACGCGAGATGGTCGTGTTGGTCGCGATGACCCCGTCGAGCCCGAGCTCGACCGCCAGGTCCGCGACCGCGTCGACGTCCGCGTCGGCGAGGTCGGGCGCGATCTTCACCAGCAGCGGCACCCGCCGCACAGCGGTCGCGTCGAGCGCCTCGCGCACCGCCACGAGCACCGGCCGGAGCCGGTCCGCCGCCTGCAGGTCGCGCAGCCCCGGCGTGTTCGGCGAGCTGACGTTGACCACAACGTAGTCGGCGACCCCGGCTACCGCCCGCGCGCTGGCCGCGTAGTCCGCGGCGGCCCCGTCGTCCGGTACCACCTTGGTCTTGCCGATGTTGACCCCGACGACCAGCGACCGGGTCCGCCCGCGCAGCCGGGCGGCGGCCGCGGCCGCCCCCTCGTTGTTGAACCCCATCCGGTTGACCAGCGCCCGGTCCGCCGTCAGCCGGAACATCCGCGGCCTCGGATTGCCCGGCTGGGCCCGCGCGGTCACCGTGCCGACCTCCACGAACCCGAACCCGAGCGCGGCCAGCCCGGCCGTTCCGCGCGCGTCCTTATCGAACCCGGCCGCCAGCCCGAGCGGCCCGGGAAAGTCGAGCCCGAGCGCCCGCACCCGCAGCACCGGATCGCGCGGCCCAAGCCACCGCCGCAGCGCCCACGCCGCCCCCGGCACCCGCGCCGTCCCCCGGATCAGCCCGAACCCCGCCCGGTGCGCCGCCTCAGCCGGCACCCGCCGCAGCACCACCCGGTAAAGGAGCCCGTACATCGCCTCACCCCGAAAGTTCAAAGGCATTATCCCGAACGATCCTGGGCACTTGCCCTCGCACCCGCCCACGCCCGCGTCCGCTCCCGCCTGCAGGGGGATCGGTGTGCCCCGGTACTAGGCGACGAGCTCGGATTCGCCGGTGAAGGCGTCCCAGAGGGCGGCGTAGGTCCCGTCGGCGGCGAGCAGTTCATCGTGGGTGCCTGTCTCGGCGATGCCGCCGGCGTCCAGGACCACGATGCGGTCCGCCTGGGAGGCGGTGGTGAGCCGGTGCGCGACCACGATCGTGGTGCGCGCCGCGGTCAGCTCGCTGATGGCGTGGTTCACCGCGGCCTCCGCGGCCAGGTCGAGCGCGGCGGTCGCCTCGTCGAGCAGCAGGATGGCGGGGTCGGCCAGCTGCGCGCGGGCGAGCGCGACGAGCTGGCGCTGGCCGGCCGACAGGTTGCGGCCTCGCTCGGAGACCTCGTGGCCGTAGCCGCCGGACAGCTGCATGATCATGTCGTGCGCGCCGGTCGCGCGGGCCGCGGCCTCGACCTCGGCGTCGCTGGCGTCCGGCCTGGCGTACGCGATCGAGTCCCTGACCGTCCCCGCGAACAGGTAGGACTCCTGCGGGACGACGCCGAGGCGGTGCCGGTAGCTGGCCAGGTCATAGTCCCGGACGTCGGTGCCGTCGACCAGGACCCGCCCCCTGGTGGCGTCGTAGAAACGGGCGATGAGCTTGACCAGCGTGGACTTTCCCGCTCCGGTCTGACCGACCAGGGCGACGGTCTCGCCGGGCTCGATGGTCAGGTTAACCCCGGCCAGCGCGTTGGCCTTGCTGCCGCCGTAGCCGAAGTCCACGTCGCGCAGCTCGATCCGGCCGTTCAGCCGGGGCGCGATGACGGGGCGGGCGGCCGCCGGGGTGGAGGTGCCGAGCCTGAGCAGGTCCGTGATCCGGTGCAGCCCGACCATGGCCTGCTGGTAGCCGTCGAAGACCTGGGAGAGCTGCTGGACGGGGGAGAAGACCATGTCGATGTAGAGCAGGTAGGCGATCAGCGCGCCCGTGGTGAGCGTGCCGTTCCGCATCTCGCCGGTAGCCAGGACGAGCACGATCGCGCCCGCGGCCGTGGACAGGGTCTGCACGAACGGGAAGTAGATCGCGATGTACCGCTGGGCCCGCAGCCGGGAGACCCGGAAGGCCTGGCTGCGCGCGCCGAACCGGTCCCGGTTGACCGGCTCGCGGCGGAACGCCTGCGTCACCCGCAGCCCGGCCACGTTCTCGGCGAAGGCGGCGTTGACGGCGGCCACCTTCTCCCGCGACTCGCCGTACGCCTTCGCCGACTTCGACCGGAACACCAGCGTCGCCGCCACCAGCACAGGGAAGATGGAAAGGACCGCGAGACCGAGGGTGAGGTTGATGATGAGCAGCGCGGCGAGCACGCCGAAGAAGGTGAGCACCGAGCTGACCATGGTGATCAGCCCGGTCTGCAGGAACGAGGACAGCGCGTCCACGTCGGTCGTCATCCTGGTCATGATCCGGCCGGACATCTCGCGCTCGTAGAAGTCGAGGCCGAGCCGCTGCAGCTGAGCGAAGAGCTTGACGCGCAGGGTGAACAGGAGCCGTTCGCCGTTCCGCCCGACCACCATCGTCTCGACGATGTTGACCAGCCAGTCGGCCAGCACGATGGCCAGCCCGATGAGGGAGACCACGACGATGGCGTGAAAGACCTTGGTCTGCACGCCGTTGTCGATGCCGTTCCTGACCAGCGCGGGCAGCGCCAGCCCGGCAACCGCGTCGAGGCCGTCAAGGAGCAGCCCGATGATCAGCGCGGCCGCGAGCGGCCGCAGCAGCCTGCGCAGGGTGAAATGCCTGTCCCCGGCGCGCGCCGGGGCCAGCGGGACGTCCGGCGCGTCGTTGGCGGGCGGCAGCGCGTCGACCTGGGCGAGCAGCTCTGGCGTCGGCGGCAGGCTGGCGAACATCCCGGTGATATTCCCGGCTCCGGCGACGCCAGCCCGGCCGCGTCCCCGGGCGCCCGCCCCGCCGGGGGCCGCTGCGCCCGCGCCCGCGCCGGCCAGTACCCGGCCGTCAAGCACGTCTTCCACGGTGTGGCTCGCGCGCGGCCGGATCAGGGAAATGCCCGGCCCGGCTTCGTCCGCCATCTCTTCGCCGGTGATGAGCTGCCGGTACAGCGCGCAGCGCTCGGTCAGCTCCTCGTGGGTGCCGCTGTCGGCGATCCGGCCCTGATCGAGCACCACGATCCGGTCGGCCAGGTTCAGCGTCGACCGGCGGTGCGCGATGATCAGCGTGGTGCGTCCGGCCATCACCGTCCGCAGCGCGGCGTGGATCTCCGCCTCAAGCCGCGGGTCGATGGCCGAGGTCGCGTCGTCGAGCACCAGCAGCCGCGGGTCGGTGACCAGCGCCCGGGCCAGCGCCACCCGCTGCCGCTGCCCACCGGACAGGGTCATACCCTGTTCGCCGACAACGGTGTCGTAGCCGTTCGGCAGCCTGACGATGAACTCGTGGGCCTGGGCCGCCTTGGCCGCGGCGATGATGAGTTCCTCGGTCGCATCCGGCAGGCCGTAGGCGATGTTGGCGCCCACCGTGTCGGAGAACAGGAAGCTGTCCTCCATGACCAGCCCGATGGCGGCGCGCAGCGACTCCCTGGTCACGTCCGCGACGTCGTACCCGCCGATGCGGACCGAGCCGCCCTGCGGGTCGTAAAAGCGGGGCAGCAACTGCGCGATGGTCGACTTGCCTGACCCGGACGCGCCGACTACGGCGACCGTCTCGCCGGGCTCGATGCGGAACGAAAGGCCGCGCAGCACCGGCTGTGACGGCACGTAGCCGAACCTGACGTCGTCGAAGCTGACGCCGGTCGCGTCCGGCGGGAGCACGATGGCGTCCGGCTGGTCGGTGATCGCCGGGCGCGCGTCGATGATGTCGAACACCCGGATGACGCTGGCGCGCGCCTCTTGGCCGATGGTGACCATCATCGTCAGGGTGCGGACCGGGCCGCTCATCTGGGCCAGGTAGGCCGAGAACGCGAGGAACGTGCCCAGCGTGATGGACCCGTGAATCGCCAGCCACCCGCCCAGCGCGAGCACGCCCACCATGCCAAGCGACGGGATGGCGGTGAGCGCCGGGTTGTACCTGGCCGTCAGCCGGACCATGCGCAGGCGCGACGCGAACAGCCTGGAGCTCGCCTGTTCCAGCCGCTGCTGTTCCTGCTCCTCCTGCCCGAACCCCTTGACCACGCGCACACCGCCGATGGCCTCATCGACGATGCCGGCCACGTCGCCCGACTCCTGCTGCGCCTGCCAGCTCGCGGGAAACAGCTTGCGCCGCGAGGCCAGCGCGATCATCCACAGGGCCGGCGCGACCGCGATGGTCACGATGGTCAGGACGGGGGACAGCACCGCCATGATGACGATGGACAAGATGAACAGCACGAGGTTACCGAGCGTGATCGGCACCATGGACAGGATGCTCTGCACCATGTTCAGGTCAGAAATGGACCGGCCGACCAGCTGCCCGGTGTGGATCTCGTCCTGGCGCGCGCCGTCGAGCCGGGACAGCGAGTCGAACAGCTCGGTGCGCAGTTCATGCTGCACGTCCAGGGAGAGGCGGCCGCCGTAGTAGCGGCGCAGGTAGATGCTGCCGAAGTTCACCGCGGCCGCGACCAGCAGCAATCCAGCCAGCGGCCAGATCGACTCCTTGTGGGTCACGATCACGTCGTCGATGATCCGGCGCTGAACTAGGGGGATCGCAGCGGTCGCGACGGCGGCCACCAGGGCTCCGCCCAGCGAGATAAGGACACTGCGCCGATGCCGCCAGCAATAACCCGCCAGCCGCCGTAGCCACCCGTTTTCCGATGGGTTTGTCCCAGTCGCGTGCCCTGTCCTCCTTGACAGCAAAACCGCCCCACCTCGCTCGTCCCGTAGAAGGGTAAACAGCGGCGCACGGTCATTTCATTTCCTTAGCTAACCATCTGGCGCCCGGACTCGTCCGGCTTCCGCGCCAGCGGTAACGAACCTGACCTCAGCCGCGCGCCTGCGTAAGCGCAGACTCCTGGCCGGTCACGCTGCGTACGGACGGACGTCGCTGAGCGCGGCGAGCGATTCGGCCGAGGTGCGGAAGGAGACGTCGAGCACGGCCTCCCGGCGCCGGGGGTCCATCAGGTTGGCGCCCATCGCGGCCAGGTCCGCCCGGCCCGGCGTCAACACGGTCACCCGTTTGCCCTGCGCGCCAAGCGCCCTTGCCTGCCGGAGCAGGATGCTGGTGTTGACCTGCCTGAACCGGCGCTCCATCCGCAGATGCGGCTGGAGCGGATGATCGGGGTCGGTGCTGGCCATCGGCGCGAGCACGTAGATCTCCTCCACGTCGGTGCCGCTCAGGGCCTTCAGCGAGGTCGTGGACCGCACGCCGCCGTCCACGTAGCGGCGGCCGCCGATGATGGCCGGCTCGTACCAGCCCGGAATGGAGCAGGAGGCGACCACCGCGTCGGGCAGCGATGCGCGCGGGGCGCCGTCGGCACCGAAGAGCACCTGCTGCCCGGTGTCGTAGTCCATGGCGGCGATCCAGGTGCGGGCCTCGACCCAGAGCGGCGGCGGGCCGCCCGGACGGCCCCGCTGATAGTGGCGTCGGTGCAGCGCGCCGATGAGCGCCCGCAGGGCGGTGTGCTGGCCCCGGCCGTGCGGCAGCCAGCCGCTGGCGGCAACCCACGGGGGCACCCGGTCCGGCCTGAGCAGGCCCGCGCGAGCCAGCGGTACCGAGCCGACCCGCAAGTGCGGCAGCGGCGGCAGCGGCCCGTCCAGTGCGGCGAGCGCGGCGGATTCGCGCAGGATTCCGGTGGCCTGCCCGCGCTGCCAGGCCACCATCTCCTCGAGCCCGGCATGGCAGCGCAAGGCTGCGGCCAGCACGCTGCCCGCGCTTGTCCCGATGATGACGTCAACGTCGCCGGCGGCGCACGGCAGCTGGTCCTGCAGGCTGGCCAGCGCGCCGGTCATCCAGGCCGCGCCGAGCACGCCGCCCGCCCCGAGCACCAGGCCGGTCCGGCCAGACGACCGGTACCGCACGGCCCGATCCGGACCGAAAATGACAGCAGCCACTTTTCCTCCCCCAGCCCACTACAGACGATCCGGGCGACCGCAACCTACCCGGGCCGGTCAGCAGTATTGCTGGCTGCCAGTGAATTTTACCCGTGGTGACTTGAGGCAACCGCCGCTTCGCGGCCAGCCGACTCCATCCACTCGGTGATCAGCCGGGCCGTCTCACCCGGCGTCTCCAGCATGGGCACGTGACCGACGCCGGGCAGCACGGTCGCCGACCACGCCGGGTGGGCGCGCGCGGCTACCCGGGCCAGCCTCACCGGCACCAGCCGGTCCCGGTCTCCGTGCACCAGCAGCACCGGGCAGCTGACCGCCTCGACGGCTCGCCGGAAGGCGCGGCCGCGGCCGGGAAACACGGTGGCCGCCACCGAGCGTGTCGCGCTGAGAAAGTCCCGGTCCGCCCCGGCGATCTCGGCCCGCTGCCGCGCCACGTAGACATGCCGGGCCACCACTTCAGGGGCCACCCGGGCCGGATCGGCGCAGCACAGGGCCAGCGCGGCGGCCACGATGGCCTCGGGCGGCAGGCGGCGGCGTGCTACCAGCCGCCCGAGGCCGGGCACCGCGGCCGAGACGAACAACCCGGCCACGATCGGGTCTAGCCGGGCCAGTACGACGGGCAGCACAGGATCGATCAGGATCAGCCCGGCCACGGCCTTCGGCGCGGCGGCCGCCTCGAGCAGCGAGAGCATGCCGCCCATGGAGTTGCCCATGAGGATGACGGGCCCGGTGGCCACGGCGGCCAGGAAGCCGTCCAGCAGCATCTGCTGGGCCCGGACGCCGGTGCCGCGCCGCGCCGACCAGGTCAGCCCGTGCCCGGACAGGTCCGGCGCCAGCAGCCGGTACCGTCCCGTCAGCAGCGGCGCGATGGCCGACCAGTTGACCGCGGCCCCGCCGAGCCCGTGCACGCCGACGATGAGCGGGCCCTCGGCCGGGCCGCCGAAATCGAGATAGTGAACCGGGCCGTCGAGGTCAAGCCACCGTGAGCGGCCGCCGAGCCGCCCGGTGGCGGCCTCAGCCGTAACCGCTGCCCGGCGTCCGCGACGGCGGGTAGGTGGGCTGGTATCCGCCGCCCGCCGGCCGGCGCCGCGTGGCGCGGATCGAGACCCCGCTGACCAGGGTCCCGATAGCGACACCAAGCACCAGGTTGACCAGGGCCGTGGCGCCCTTCTGGTCCAGCGGGGCCGTGGTGCTGAACGGGAACACCACCGCGATCACCGTGCCGAGCCCGATGATCCAGCCGAAGAACGTCCGCGGCCGCGGCGTGGAGATCAGCAGGAGGTGCATGATCGCGGTCGCGAACAGCGCGATCGCCGCCGCCGCGAACACGTATCCCACCGTCGAGGCGGCGCCCCAGGCGCCGTCCCGCTGCGGGGCCAGGATCGGGATCTTGAATAGCCACCGGCATACCAGGATGCCGACTAGTGCGATCAGGGCCGCCACGACCGCGGTGGCCGCGCCCCCGGACCAGAGCTGCCTCGCGTCGACCTGGCGCGGGGTCTCCGGCGCACTGCCCATCGGAATTGTCATCGGCCTGCCTCATCTTGAAACGCGCGTCTGCTCACAGACCTAACCGCTTACTGCCGCCCGAAACCCTCCAGCCGACGCCAAACCGCCGCGCGGACAGCCTACGGATAGGGTATCCCGTGGTTGAGAACGCGAGCAGTCCGGAGGTAGACGTCGTGGCCAAGCCCGTCCTGCAGGTCATCATCGGCAGCACCAGGCCCGGCCGGGTCGGCACGGCCGTCGCCGACTGGATCATTGACCGGGCCCGGGCGCGGGGGGACTTCGAGGTCGTGGTGTCCGACCTGGCCGAAGTGAACCTGCCGATCTTCGACGAGCCGAACCATCCGAGGTTCCGCCAGTACGTCCACCAGCACACCAAGGACTGGAGCGCGATCGTCGACCGGTCCGACGCGTTCATCTTCGTGATCCCCGAGTACAACTACGGATTCAACGCCGCAACCAAGAACGCCATCGACTACCTGCATCAGGAGTGGCTGAACAAGCCGGCCGGCATCGTCAGCTACGGCGGCGTGGCGGCGGGCACCCGCGCCGCCCAGATGCTCAAGCAGGTCCTGTCCGCGCTTAAGGTCGTGCCGGTCACCGACTCGGTGAACATCCCGTTCGTGGGCGAGAAGCTCGATGAGGAGGGACGGCTCAAGCCCAACGAGATCATGGAGAGCGCGGCCACCGCCATGCTCGGCGAACTGGCCCGCTGGGCCCAGGCCCTCGGCCCGCTCAGGTGACCGCGACCGTGACTATCGGGTAACCGCTGGCGCCGTTCGGTTCCGGCGGTGCCTGGACGCTGGTCTGCGTGTAGCCGGTCGCGTCGGTGGCCCGGGCCTCGATCACGTGGTTCCCGCCGGTGGCTTCCCATTCCCATACCCACTGCCGCCAGGTGTCGATGCCGGGGACCGCGGCCAGCGTGGCCTGGTTCCACGGCCCCTGGTCGATCCGCACGTGCACGGCGTCGATGCCCTTGTGCTGGGCCCAGGCCACGCCGGCTACCGCCGTCCGGCCCGCCCGGAGCTGATTCGCGCCGTTGGGTACGTCGATCCGGCATTCGGTCTTGATGGGCGCCTGCTGCGACCAGCCGCGCTGAGCCCAGTAGGCGTAGTTGCCCGCGAACGTGGTCACGTTGATGTCCGTCACCCACTTGGTCGCGGACACGTACCCGTAAAGGCCGGGCACGACCATCCGGGCCGGGAAACCGTGCGCGACCGGGAGCGCCGTGCCGTTCATCGCTACCGCGAGCAAGGCGTCCCGGCCGTCCATGACCGTCTGCACCGGCGTTCCCGAGGTGAACCCGTCCACCGACGTGCACATCAGCTGGTCCGCCCCGGCCTTGATTCCGGCCTCCCTCAGCAGGCTGGCCAGGCTGGCCCCCAGCCAGAGCGCGTTGCCGATGTAGGGGCCCTCGACCGGGTCGGACACGCAGCACAAGGTGACGTAGTCCTCGATAAGGGGCCGCTTGAGCAGGTCGTCGAAGGTGATGGTGAGGTCGCGTTCGACCATGCCGTGGATCCGCAGCTGCCAGCTGTCCGGATCGACCTGCGGCAAGACGATCGCCGTATCTACCCGGTAGAACGCCGCGTTGGACGTCACGAACGGAGAAATGCCCGGTACATCCAGGTTCACACCGGGCGGCAGCGCCGCCGTGGACACCGTGGGCTTGGGGATGCGCAGCGTCCTCTGCGCGTTGGCTACGCTGCTTCGCTCGGCCAGCAGCCGGCCGGCCAGCCCGGCCCCGGCGGCGATGCCCAGCGTGGCCGCGCTGGCGGTAATAAAGCTCCGGCGGCGCGGACCAGCCTCCGCCAGTTCCCCGGACTCCAGTCTCCAGTTCCCCGGACTCCAGTTCCCCGGACTCCAGTTCCCCGGACTCCAGTTCCCCGGACTCCGGCTCTTCGGGCGCGGGCCCGGCCGCCGTGACCTCCGTATCGGGTGCCGCGGCCCAGGCGTCCTGCCACGGGTCGGCGGTCCACGTGGCCGGACGGTGCCGGGCCGCCGGGCCGACCAGGGGAATGAGGATGCGAAGGACGGCCGCCGCGGCTGCCGTCGCGGCCACGGTCGGCAGCAGGCTGGCGAAGCTGGCGGTGGGGCGGGTCGCGGCGGCGGTCAGCCCGATGACCGCGAACACCGCCAGCCCGGCCATGCCGACCCAAAGCCGCCGCGTGGCCTCCATCCCGATCAGGGCCGCGAACAGGGCGATCACCACGAGGATGCCGCCCACCAGGATGAGTTTGTCGTTCGAACCGAAGTTGGTGATGGCGAAGTTCTTCAGCCACGGCGGCGTGAAATCGATCTGCAGCTCACCGACCGCGACCACGGGAGATCCGCTGGCCCCTGTGAGGCCGGCCACGAGCTGCCCCACGCCCAGCGCGGTGGCGGCGGCCAGCAGGCCGGCGATAGCGCCGCGGCCCGTGCGACGCGCGTCTGTTCCGCTCCCCTTCGTCTTCATGTCCTCTATTCGGTGCGGAGATGGCGCGGGTTTGCCGTGCCCGTGGATTATTCGTAGCCGAAAGGGCGGGGGATTGCCCCGATCACCCCCAAGGCGGCAAACCCTAGCCGCTCCTGCTACGAATAACAGTCGTGACCGAGTATCTACCCGGGGGGCCGGCCTCCCGCGATCGGGGGAAAGCCATCTCCCCGGACTCCCGCGGCGAGGTCGGCGAGCTCGGCGAACAGATCCGGCTGGTGGCCCGCGGGGACGCGATGGCGTTCGACGCCGTCTACGAGCAGATCGTCTCGTCGGTCTTCGGCGTCGTCAGGCGGGTCATCCGTGATCCGGCTCAGTCCGAGGAGGTCACCCAGGACGTCCTGCTCGAGGTCTGGCGTAACGCGGCCAAGTTCGATGCCGACCGGGGCAGCGCGATGGCCTGGGTGATGACGCTGGCCCATCGCCGGGCCGTGGACCGGGTCCGGTCGGTGCAGAAGGAATCCGAACGCGAACTCCGCGTCGCGACGGCCGACGTCCCCTATGACGAGGTGGCCGAGGCCGTCGAGTCCACTCTTGAGCGCGAGCGGGTCCGGCGCTGCCTGAGGTCTCTCACCGAACTGCAGCGCGAGTCCGTCACCCTGGCCTACTACGGCGGCTACACCTACGGCCAGGTCGCCAGCCTCTTGGGCGTGCCGACGGGGACGATCAAGACCAGGATGCGCGACGCGCTGATCCGGCTACGGGACTGCCTGGGGGTGGCCTGATGAAACGGGAAGCGCACACCCTGGCCGGGGCGTACGCGATGGACGCGATCTCCGAACCGGATCGTGCCCGGTTCGAGGCGCACCTGGCCCGGTGTGCGGAGTGCGCGCAGGAGACCGCCAGCCTGCGCGAGGCCACCGCCCGGCTGGCCGGCGCCACCGCGGTGACGCCGCCTCCGGGCCTGAAGGAGCGGGTGATGGCGGCGGCGGCCATGACCAGGCAGCATCCGCCCGTGACTAGTGACGCCGAACCCCCGGCCCGGTCGGCCGGGGGCGCCCGGGCCGGGGCCTGGCTCCGCGCGCTGGCCGGACGGGGCTGGCAGGTCCGCCTGGCGGTGGCGGCGGGCGCCGTGGCCGCCGTGATCGTGCTCGGCGCCGCGGTGGTGTTCGGGGTCAGCAACGGCACCATGCGGCAGCGGCTCAACCAGGCTCAGGTCAGCAGCCAGCAGATAGCCGCCGTGTTGACCGCGCACGACGCCGTCATGATGACCGGGACGGTGGCAGGCGGCGGAACGGCCACGATCGTGATGTCGCACGCCAGGCACGCGCTGGTGTTCACCGCCGCCGGGCTGCGCCCTCTGCCCACCTCCCGCGGCTACGAACTGTGGCTGATCGGCGCGGACGGCGACCGGGCGGTGGCCATGCTCCGGCCGGGCAGTAACCAAATGACCGGCCCGGTGATCGCGTCCGGGCTGCGCTCGGGTGACCAACTCGCCCTTACCGCCGAACCGGCGGGCGGCAGCAACCGCCCCACCACCCCGATGATGCTCGACGTCGTGCTCTAGCGCGGCCGCGCTCGTCCGGCCGGGGCTGTCCATCCGGCCCGGCGCCGTTCGTTGTCGGGGTAACGGGCAGACGTTAGGGTCTGAGTCTGAGGAGGCAGCCGGTGAAATACATGCTGATTCACTGCATCGATGAGTCCGCCGAGCGGGCCCGCCGACCCGAGGAGCAGCGGGAGGGCGCCCCGTCGATCGAATCCTGGCTGGCGGAGATGGAGGGCCGGGGCGTGCGCCTGCACGGTGACCGGCTGAGGTACGTCAGCGACGCCACTACCGTGCAGGTCCGTGACCGCGACCTGCTGGTCAGCGACGGGCCGTTCGCCGAGACCAAGGAACAGATCGCGGGGTACGACGTGATCGATTGCGCCGATCTGGACGAGGCGATCGAGGTGGCGTCCAAGCACCCGACGGCCTGGTACGGCACCATCGAGGTCCGGCCGATCGCGGGTAATCACTGCGGGGACGCCGTGCTCAGCTGAGCCGGCCAGGGCCCGGCTGGCCTGTCTTCGCGAGCCTGCGTCCGAACCGGCTGATCGCCTTGTATGGTGCTATGTCGTGACGCTCAGAAGCACGATTTACGCCCGTATGGAGGAGATAAGCTTTCGTTCGGGCGCCGTCGCGGCCGTCGCGGTGCTCGTGGCCGCCGGAGGCGTGATCGCGCTCGCGGTCACGCTGAGCGCGCATGCCGCGACTAGCGCGGCCGTTCCGGGAGCGGTTGCCCGCTCCGCGGTGCCCTCGTCCCCGGCCCCTACCGCCCCGGCTCCTTCTTCGGCAGCGCCGCCGACCGCCGCGCCGTCGGCTAGGCCTTCGGCTCACCGGACTTTCCCGGTCCAGAGCTATCAGGCCCCGTCCCAGCAGGCCGTGGTTACGACGCCGCAGGCCTCGGCCTGGCCAGCCGCCGACCTCCCCAATCCTCACCGCACCCGCCCGCGTCGGGGCGCGCCGTGGCCACCCGGCCGGCTGGCCTCGCCCGGCCCCGTGAGCTCGCCGTGGGGCTGGTATTTCGGGACGCCTGGCTAGCGGGCGCCTGACGCGGGCCGAGGTCTGTTCACCATTTCCGGCCGGGGGCCAGGTCCCGGCGGCCGGTCAGCACGAACCAGGTCATCAGCCCGGTGATATCGGCGAGGGCCGCGGCGGTACCGGGGATCAGCTGCAGCACGGCCAGCGACAGCGCGGCGGCGATGGCGGCGCGGATGGCCAGGCGCAGCGGGCGGCCGCGGCGGATCCGGGCCGGGAGCTGCCACAGCGCCCAGGGCGGCGCCCAGGGTAGGTCGGCGGGCGTCAGGTCACCGGCGGCGATGACGGGCAGCGGCACGGTGACCGGCTCGGCCTCGGCGCCGGCCAGTCCCGCCTGCCCGGCCAGGTCGGCATAGGCCTCGCTGCGGCTCCACGGGGTCCGCAGCTCGGCGTAGGCGGCCGAGGCGGCGGTGTACCGGGCCAGGTCCCCGCCGTCGGCGCGGTCGGGGTGGGTGGCGGCGGCCATCGCGCGCCAGGCGGCGCGGACCTGCTCATCGGTCAGGTCGGGGCGGGCGGGCAGGCCGAGCGCGTCGAACGGATTCATCATCGTCAGCCGGCTCCGGGTCCGAAGACGTCATCGAGGCTGGCCGGGACCGCCGCGGCCGGGGTCGCGGGTTCGTGGCGGGGAACGGGTACGCGGGTCACCGGCTCAGCGGCCGCGGCCGGGGCCAGCAGGGTGAGCGGGGACGGCTTGGGCCGGGCGACCTGGACGAAGGTGGCGGCGCCCTGGTGGATGTAGCAGGCCTGCCCGACCTCCTGGCGGCGGATGAGGTCGGGGTCGGCGATCAGGGCCTGCCGCTCGCGGGTGGTGCCCTCGTCGCCCCAGATGTTGCCGACCAGCTTGTGCGCGGTCTCGAGCACCCGCCGGGCCCCCGCCAGCGCCGCCAGCGGGTCGGGATAGGGGGTGCGCATGACCCAGATGCCGCCGTCGGCCGTGGCCGCGATCCGGTACCGCTCGTCCTCGCATGAGCCCAGGCCCTGCCAGGACTGGGCCGAGACCTGCACGCCGATGCCGAGGGAGCGGCCGCGCTCGTACAGGTTCGAGAGCGGCACCCGGCCGGAAACCGCGGAGTAGTCATCGGCGGCCAGCAGCATGGCCCGGGGCTCGCCCGCCAGGTCCGTGGCGGCGTGCGCGGCCAGCTCGGTCAGTGCCATGGCCTGGGCCTCGGCGACTGAAGGTTCCCGGGTTCCTTCCAGGATGAAGTACCAGGCATCGGCGTCGGCCAGGGTACCCGGGCCGTCCAGCGCCGGACCGAGGCGGCCGAGCAGGGTGGCGTACCGGAGCTGGATATCGGGCAGGTGCCTGGCCGCCGCCCGGACCCAGGCCGCCTGCCCGGGATAGCGCGCGGGATCCCAGGCGGCGGTCAGCCAGCGGGCCTCCAGCCGGTCCAGGAACCCGGCCACATTCAGCGGCGGTCCGCAGGGCGCCGTAACCGCCAGGGTGAGGACGGCCTGCATGACGTCGGCGTAGTACGCGGCGGCCCCGGTGCCGCTGTCGATCATCTGGTAGAGCAGCACGGCCAGGTCATGCGGCGGGAGGTCCCACAGGGACAGGCGGGCCTCGTCGGGCCAGATCGCGACCCGGCGGGCGCCCGCGCCGTACAGCAGGCGGCGGGTCCGGTTCGCCTTGCTGCGGGCATCGGCGCCGCCCTTGCAGTCCAGCACGATCAGCAACGGGCGCTTGCCGTGCCCGGCCCGGGCCGCGGTCAGCGCGGCGGTGAACCAGCCCGCCCACAGCCGGATCATCAGGTTCGTCTTCCCGCTGCCGGTCGAGCCGACCACCACCATATGCCGGGCACAGGCGGTGAACGGGAGGCTGAAGACGGGATGCCAGCGGTGCCCGATCGCGCGGATCGTACCGCCGACCGGGATCTGCCCGCCCCGGGCCAGCAGCGGGACCGCGCCGGGCGCGTCGGTCAGGGCCCGGGCGGTGCGGACCTGCCTCCTCCACTGCCTGGCGTCGAAGGTGATCGGTGCCGAGGCCGTGATCCCGCCCAGCCCGGTGGTGATCGCGTAGATCCGCCACGCCCACGCCAGCGCGGCCAACGCCAGCCCGGCCGGGACGGCGACCGGGGCCACCAACACGAACGTGCGGGCCACGCTGATGCAGGTCAGGTGCTGCCAGCCGTGCTCGGTGTCGCTGACCGGCGCCATGGCGACCGGTCGCCACGCCCGCAGCAACGCCGCCTGGGCCCCGAGCCAGACCGCGGCCGACGGCAGCGCCCAGGCGGCGGCGCGGCGCAGCCGGACCGGGGGCCAGCCGCGTAGCCACGCCGCGGCATACCCGGTCAGCGCCACCACCGTGATCGGCCACGCAGCGGCGGCGGCCGCGGCGGCCAGCAGCCATTTGGTTACCTTGACCGCCTTGCGCGCCAGCCATAGCCATACCGTGATCTTGACCAGCGACCATACCGTCATAGCGCCGCCTCAGCGGAGAACGCGGCGGCAGGCAGGTCGCGGATTACGACCCGGGCCTGCTCGCCAGCTGGTAGTCCGCTCGCGGCGCGGGTCACGACCGGACGGGCGGCCGGTGCGGTCAGGTAGATCACCTGGGCGTACCGCATCGGCGCCAGCAGCCCGGCCATGATCCCGGTGGTCCTCGCGACCGGCTTGGGCGTCAGCTCCACCTCGACCGCCCACACCTGGCCCGCGTAGGGGCGGCCCTCGATGCTGGGCCAGTGAATCTCCGCATCCGCCACGTGCCCGCGGCCCAGCGGCGGCCGGACCGCGCGCAGCCGCCGCTCGGAGTGCCACCACGGGCGCCCGTCCCGCCACGCCGGGCTGGCCTGCATCCACAGCCTCGCAGCCAGGACCGCGCGGATGTGCGCCAGCCGGGCCAGCGCCGGCTCGGTCGCGGGAAACCCCAGCCCGGTCGCGGTCATCCCGTCCCGTGTCAGCCAGCACCACCCCGGCCCTGGCCCGAGCCGGCCGGTAGCGGCGTACCCGATGCGGCGCCACCGGGCCGTGATCGACGGCAGCCGCTCCGGCTGAACCCGCAGCGCCGCGGCCAGCAGATCGAACGGCACGCCGTAATGCTCCCCGGCCAGCAGCAGTCCGTCGATGTCCCGCTGGCTGAGCCGGACCGTGTCGGCCCCGGCGCGGCGGGTCGGCCTGGCCGAGGGAACCGTGTTATGTGCCCGTGCCGGCATGATGTCCCCAGGTGCTACTGCAGTCACATGAATCTCAGTTGCCCCGTGTGTCCAGAACCACACAGGATGTGACGATTGTTCCGCCGGAAACCGGTGCCGGATGTGGTTGCGCGCTCCCCGTAAGCGCATCGTCATGATTGGTAGGGCCGATCGCGGATCACCATTGCGGGGACGCCGCGCGGCTAGCTGACCCGGCAGACCAGCGCAGACCCCGTTTATTCCGAACGTGCATGGGTGCTTCGATCCGGAAACCCTCCGCGCCCGCAGGATGCGAGGGCTGGCCGCCGGCTGGACGCGTTCGGCGCGCCTGGCTAGGCGCCCGGCCGGTGCGGCATGCCGATGCGGCAGCAGGCCTGGACCGGGCTGGGGAGGGGCGCGTGCTCAGCGGCCAGGGCTGAGACGGCCCGGGCCGTCTCAGGCGGCATCGGCGCCACCCGCTCCTGGCTGACGTGCAAGAACATCAGCTCGCAGGTTGCGGCCAGCCGCTCGGCGCACCTCATCTCGTGGAACACCTGCAGCCGTTTGGCGTCGTGGCCCAGCAGCCGCGTCCGGTAGTTCAGCGCGGCGCCCTCGGTGACTCCGGACAGGAAGCACAGGTGGCTTTCCGCCGTGTAGATGCCACAGCCGGTCCGCGCACGGTAGGCGGCGCCCACGCCGAGGTGGTCGAGCAGCGCCTCGGTGGCCTCGGTGAACGCAATGAAGTAATAGGCGTCCATCATGTGGCCGTTGTAGTCGATCCACTCCTTCGGGACGACTCGCCCGCCGGTATCCAGCCCGCTCATCCAGGCGCGATCCCGGGGACGTCGGCCAGCAGCTGGCGGGTGTAGGCGTGCTGGGGCGCGGTCAGTACCTGCGTCACCGAGCCGCGCTCGCAGACCTCTCCGGCGCTGATCACCGTCACGTCGTCCGCGATGCTGCGCACCAGCGGCAGGTTGTGCGTGATGAACAGCAGCGCGAGTCCGCGTTCGGCCTGCAGCCGCAGCAGCAGCTCGACGATCGCCGCCTGCACCGACACGTCCAGCGCCGAGGTGACCTCGTCGCAGACCAGCAGGTCGGGTTCGAGGACCAGGGCGCGGGCCAGCGCGACCCGTTGGCGCTCCCCGCCGGAAAGCTCGTCGGGGTAACGGGCGGCGAAGGATTCCCGCAGCGCGACGGAGGTCAGCGCATCCCCGATCCGCTGCCGGTGTTCCGCGCCAGGGAGCTTGTGAAAGTGCGCGAGCGGATGCCCGACGATCTGACCGACGGTCTGCCGGGGGTTGAGCGAGGAGTACGGGTTCTGCGAGACGAACTGGATCCGGCGCAGCTGGTCTTGCGTCCGGCCGCGGACGCCGGGCGGGAGATCCTGGCCGTCGAACTTGATGGTCCCTGACCAGTCCTTGTGCAGCCCGACGACGCACCTGGCCAGCGTGGTCTTGCCCGAGCCCGAGGTGCCGACGATCGCGACCGACTGCCTGGCTCCCACGACGAGGTTGACGTCATGCAGCACCAGCTTGTTCGTGTAGGAGACCGACACGCCGCTGATGGTGAGGACCGGCTCCTCGGCCGGGGGCGCCGGGCGCTGGCTGGCCAGCGTGGCGGTGCTGGACAGCGCCTTGATCTCCACGGCGCGCACGCACCGGGCGACGTGCCCAGTCTCGGACACGGTGATGAGTTCCGGCTGGCGCTGCTCGCACTGGGCGACCGCGAACTCGCACCGCGGCTGGAAGAAACAGCCGGCTGGACGGCTGCCAGGCCGTGGCGGACTGCCGGCCATGCCGTGCAGCTCGTAGGTGCCTTCCAGCACAGGCACGGCCCGCATTAGCCCCCGGGTGTACGGATGGGCCGGGGCTGTGAACAGCTCCCGCGCCTGACCCATCTCGATCAGCCGTCCGGCGTACAGGACCGCGACATGGTCAGCGATCTCGGCTACCACGGCGAGGTCGTGGGTGATATAGACGGCCGCTACCTGGTAGGACCGGCACAGACCCCGTACGGTGTCCAGGACGCGGCGCTGGGTGGTGACATCGAGGCCGGTCGTGGGCTCGTCAAGCACGATCAGCTGTGGTCGGCAGGCGAAGGCCATGGCCAGGGCGACCCGCTGCTGCTGGCCGCCGGAAAGCTGGTGCGGGTAAGCGGCCAGGATCGGAGCCGGATCCTCCAGCCCGGCTTCGGCCAGCACGTCGGTCAGCCGGTCCGGGTCGCCGCCGTGGATGGTAAAGACCTCGCGCAGCTGAGTGCCGACCTTCAGCACCGGGTTCAGCGCGCTGCCCGGATCCTGCGGGACGTAGGCGATCGTGCGGCCGCGCAGCTTCTGCAGCTCGTGTTCGGGGAGTGCCAGGATGTCCCGGCCGTCGACGAGCACCTTGCCGCCGCCGAGCCTGAGCCCGCGCTTGAAGAGCCCGAGCAAGGCGAGGGCGACCGTCGTCTTGCCCGATCCCGATTCGCCTACCAAACCGAGCACGTGCCCGGGCTGGACGGTGAACGATATCTCGTCGATGACGTCCGCGTCCGGCCGCCCGCGCCGCGGCGTCATCAGGATGCGCAGGTTCTGTACCGCGAGCCGGGGGGTGGCGTGGCCGGTTTCCGCTCGGCCCGCCGTGGTCACCGGGATCTCTTCGGACGGGGCGGTCATGTCGTGGCCCCCTCGACGGCGAGGTCTACCAGCGGATCCGGCTCGGTGGAACGGCGGCCGACGCCCAGCGAGGCCCGCGCCACCGCGTCGGTGAACGTGTTCACGCCGATGGTGAACAGCGCGATGAGGATGGCCGGCATGAGCACGCCCCACGGGTTCGCGATCAGCCCGACCCGGTTCTCGTTGATCATCAGCCCCCAGCTCGCCGCGGGCGGCTGCAGGCCGAAGCCGAGGAAGCTCAGTCCGGCGATGACCAGCATGGAGTAGGTGAGCCGCAGTCCGATCTCGACCATGAGCACCGAGGTCAGGTTCGGTAGCACGTCCCGGCGGATGATCCGGCGGCCCGGGATGCCGAGGATCTGCATGGCCTTGACGAAATCGCGCTCGCTGATGTCCAGCGCCGCCGCGCGGGTCACCCTGGCCACCTGCGGCGCGTGCGAGATGGCGACGGCCAGCACGATCAGCCAGATCTTCGGGCCCAGGATGCTGACCAGCAGCAGCGCGAATACGAGCTGCGGGAACGCCAGGAACACGTCGACCACGCGCATGATCACGCTGTCCCACACTCCGCCTGCGTAAGCGGCGATCACGCCGAGCGCTGCGCCGGCGGCGACGCCGAGCGCGGTCGCGGCGGCCGCCATGAGCAGCAGCTCCCAGCCGCCGTCGAGGGTCCGGCTCAGCACGTCCCGGCCGAGTACGTCACCGCCGAGCCACGCGATGCTAGAAGCCCGGGCAAACGGCCTCGTCACGAACTCGGTGCTTGAGTAAGGGGCGACAGCCGGGCCGATCGCGGCCGCCAGGACCACGCAGCCGGCGATGACCAGCCCGATGGCGCCTCGCGGTGTCCGCACCGCGCGGCCGAGTACCGCGAATGCCTCGGGTCTGCGTCGCCACGGGCACCTCCGTCAGGATCTGGGCAGCCGCCGCCGCGGGCTCGCGGCGAGCGATATCACGTCGGTCAAGATATTGACGACAATGTAAAAGGCCGCGAGGACCAGCACGATGAACTGGATCACCGGGATGTCCCGGTCGGAGACCGCCGACACCAATGCTTGCCCGAGCCCCGGGTAGTTGAACATGTACTCCACCACCACCACCCCGCCGGCCAGGTAGAGGAAGCTCAGTCCGATCACCTGGATCGTCGGCGCGATGGCGTTCGGCAGCGCGTGGACGAGCAGCACCCGCCACCTCGGCACGCCCTTGAGCCGGGCCATCTGTACGTAGTCGCTTTCCAGCGCGTCGATCATCGACGCCCGCATCATCCGGAAGACATACGGCACGACGACGATGACCAGGGTCGCCACCGGGAGCACGAGCTCTCTCGGGTTCGACCACGGCGCAGTTCCCGGCACGAACACCGAAACTGCGGGAAACAGGTGCCATACCACCGCGGCGAAGAAGATGATCAGGACCACCGCTACCACGAACTCCGGCAGCGCGGTGACGGCCAGGGCTGTGACCGACAGCACGTGATCGAATACGCTGTCCCTGCGCGCCGCGGCGAGCACGCCGAGTCCCACGCCGATCAGCGTGCCGATCGCGCCCGCCAGGATCACGAGCACCAGCGAGTTCAGGATCCGCCCGCCGACGAGCGTGCCCACCGGTGCTCCGTTGGCCAACGATTTGCCGAAGTTGCCGTGCAAGAGGCCGGTAAGCCACGTCCAGTACTGCTCGACCGCGGGCTTGGTCAGGCCCAGCTGCACCTCCAGCGCGTGCAGGCGCTGCGGGGTCGCCGTGTTCAGCAGTACTGCGCTGGCGGCGTTGCCCGGCAGCGTCTGCGTCGCGGCGAACACGAGGATCGACACCAGCAGCAGCGTGAGCAAGCCGATCAGGCTGCGGTAGATCAGCATGTGCCGAATGGGATGCGGCTTGCGCGGCTGGGGCGCTTTCGCCTCTTTCGTCTCCGCTGTCGCAGTTGTCACGATAGCCACACATTCTTGAAGTCGTAGGCGTTCAGCGACAAGCCGATCTTGGACGGCACCAGCCCGCCGACGTTGGCGCTGTAGCCGTCGATCACCGGCGGGAAGAACGGGATGATATAGCCGCCCTCGTCGTATTCGATCTGCTGCATCTCGTGCGCGAGCTCGGTACGCAGCGAGTCGTCGACGGTGGCGATGGCCTGGCTGTACAGCGAGTTGTACCGGGTGTTGTCCCAGTGCGTCTCGTTGAACGAGGCCGTCGGCAGCGTGGCCAGCGACACCTGCGGCAGGTAGAAGTTGTAGAACCAATAGTCCTGGGCGAACTGCCACTTCAGGTAGTTGGTGCCGTAGAAGTCGTTCACGGTGACGTCGTCCACGCTGACCGATATCCCGGCCGCGGAGGCCTGCTGGGCAAGGACCTGGGCGGCCAGGACCGTGCCCTGCGCGATGTCGGAGGTCACCAGCTGGACCTGCAGGCCCTCGGCGCCCGCCGCCTTCAGCAGCGACTTGGCCTGGTCGATGTCCTGCTCGCGCTGGGGCAGGCCGTGGTCGTACTCCGGCGCCCAGATCCCGAACACGTCGTTGCCCAGGGTGCCGTAGCCGCCAAAGACTAGATCGAGCATCTGCTGGCGGTCCACGACCAGGCGCATGGCCTGCCGGATGCGCACATCGCTAAACGTCCCGGTGTCCACCCGCATGGTGAACGGATTCCAGCCGCCGCCGGCCGAGACCAGGACGTTCTTACCCTCGCCCTGCACTTCGGAGATGACATCTTCGCTCAGTAGGTTGACCACGTTGACCTGGCCGGCCAGCAGCGCGTTCACTTGGCTGGTCTGGTCGCTGTAGTCGGTGATGACGATCTCGTCCAGGTACGGCCGCCCGGACTGCCAGTAGCCGTCGTAGCGGACGAAGACCGACTGCGTGCCCGGGCTGAAGCTCTTCAGCCGGAACGGGCCGGTACCGATGGGTGCGGCCGGGTTGAAGCCGACCGGGATGATGTCGGAGTAGCCGGGAATGGCCAGCGCCTGGTGCAGGGTCGCGAACGGCGTCGAGCAAGGAATCCGCACCGTGTGCTGGTCGAGCTTGGTCATGTTCTTGGCGTCGATCGAGGCCAGGCCGGCCGCGGCGGCCGCCGGGGCCTTCGGGTTCAGGATCTGCCGGAAGGTGTAGATGACATCGTCGGCGGTCAGGTCCTTGCCATTATGGAAGGTGATCCCCTGCGCGATCCGCACCGTCCACTCGGTGGCCTTGGCGTTCGGGGTGAGTTCCTCGGCCAGCACGAATACCGGCTGCGCGTCCGAGTTAAGGCCAACCAGCGGCTCGTACAGGTTGTCGATCCTGGAGAAGTCCACGTTGGTGATGGCGTTCAGCGGATCCAGCGTGTCGGCGCTCGACCCGCCGGTCAGGCCAGCTCGTAGCGTGCCGCCGTACCTGGGCTTGCCCGCGGTCGACGTGGTGAACGCCTTTATCGTGTTGCCCGTTCCGCATCCGCTGAGCAGGCCGCCGCCGAGCAGCCCGCCCGCTCCGGCAGCCCCCAGGGTCAGGCCGGTCTTGAGGAAATCCCGGCGGCTGACTCTCATTTCTCTTTCCGGCATGTCTGCTCCCGGCTGTCGCGAAGCGGTGGCCGCTATGAATCCGGATGCCGCGGTGTTCTTCTGGCGTGGGCTCCCATGACTTCATGAGTTCACGATGCGAACATAATGTGCATAATGTGATTTAGGCTGATGGTAAGGACGGCCGCATCGTGTGTCAAGGATCACATCAGCGGATCGCAGGCCCGGCGGGCGCAGGCGCCGTGGTGGGCTCGGCCGGAGGCGCGACCGCGTAACGTTCCGCCAGCACCAGCAGTTCCGCGAGGAACCCGTCGCGCAGCCGTTCCAGCTCGGCGACCGACCGGCCGTCGGCCTCCCGCAGGCAGCCCTCGACCATCTGGTCCCGCAGCTCCGCGGTCAGTGGCGGCGCCGGCAGCCGGGTCCAGGGTTCGAGCAGCGCGGCACCGAAGTGGTCAAGCATATGAGCCATGCCGCCACCGCCCCCGGCCAGGTGGAAGGTGAGGCAGGGGCCCATCAGGGCCCAGCGCAGGCCGGGGCCGAAGGCGATCGAGGCGTCGATCTCTTCGACGGTGGCCTCGCCCGCCGCCACCATGTGCAGTGCCTCCCGCCACATGGCCTCCTGCAGCCGGTTACCGACGAAGCCGGGGAGCTCCCTGGACAGGCGCAGCGGCCGCTTGCCTGTGCTCGCGTAAAAGTCGGCCAGCCAGCCGACCGAGGCGGGATCGGTCTGCTCGCCGCCCACCACCTCGACCACTGGTATGAGGTAGGGCGGGTTAAACGGGTGACCGACCACGCAGCGTTCCGGATGCGCGCAGTCGGCCTGCAACATGGTCATCGCGAACCCTGACGTGCTCGATGCGATGATCACCTCGGGCCGGGTGGCGCGGTCGATGTCGGCCAGCACCCGGCGCTTGACCGGTCCGACCTCCGGCGCGTTCTCCTGCACCACGTCGGCGTCGGCCACGGCCGCGTCCAGCCGGTCATGGAAGGTCAGCCGCTCCGGGCTAGCGCCCGCGCGCAGTCCGATCCGCTCAAGTAGCGGCCAGTTGGCTGCCGCCGTGCGGAGCAGGTCGCCGCGTGCGGTCGGGGCCGGATCGTAGACGTCGACGTCTAGCCCGGCCCGCAGGTAGTGCAGTGCCCACCCGCCGCCGATCACTCCCGCTCCGACGATTCCCACCCGGCGTGCCTGGTCCGGTTGCACAGCGGTCATCCCTGCGACCTCTCACCCGTCTTAGTGACCGCGGCTAGCCGCATGTCTTGTCCAGCCAGCCGGTAATCAGGTGGCACAGCATGGCGCGGTGCCAGGAGAAGGCGTGGTTCGCGCCGTCCACTTCGACGTAGCGGCACGCCGGGCCGGCCTGCGCCCGCAGTTCGCGGGCCTGTTCCACCGGAACCCAGCGGTCCGCGGTGCCGTGCACCACGAGCAGCGGCCGCGGCGAGAGGGCCGCCGCGGCCTCTACCCCGTCCATTCGCTCCGCTACCTCGTCGCGCTGGGCGGCGAACTCCCCGGGCGTGGTCGCGAGAAACCGGGTGAACTCGTTCTCGATCTGGTCCGGGTTCAGTGTGAGCCCGGCGCCCAGGCGCGCTGCCGCTCCGTACACGGCGACTGCGCGCAGCCTGGGTTCGGTGGCGGCGGTCACGATAGCCGCCCAGCCGCCGAGGCTGTGCCCGGCCACCGCGATCCGGCCGGGGTCAACCCGCGGGCAGCCGGTCAGGTAGCGGACCGCCGCGAGCACGTCGCGCGGGATGGTACGCAGGTCGTACCGGCCCGGGCTACCCCAGCAGCCGCGGTAGTGAAAGAGCAGCGAGTTCCAGCCGCGATCCCTCAGCGTGACGGCCAGGTCAAGGTTCTTTTCCAGGCCCGGGCAGCCGTGCAGCAGCAGCGCGGTCGGTTTGGGCTCATCGCCGCGGGCCAGGTAGAGGGTGCCGACGAGACGGTGCCCATCGCTGTCGAACGTGACCCCGGTGATGCCCTCGTGTTGCGGGTGCGGGTCAGTAGCCCACATTGTCCAGGCCCTTGAGGCCCAGCATCTCGCGCGCCTCGGCTGGCGTCGCCACTTCCAGTGACAGTGCCTCCAGAATCCCCCTGATCTTGGTGACCTGGCTGGCGTTGGACTGGGCGATCTGACCCTTGCCGAGGTAGAGGCTGTCCTCGAGGCCGACGCGGACGTGCGAGCCCATGATCGCCGCGGCGGTCACGATGCCCATCTGGTAGCGGCCCGCGCCCAGCGTCGACCACTGGTAGGCGTCGCCGAGCAGTCGGTCCGCGGTGCGCTTCATGTGCACGATGTGGTCGACGTCCGGGCCGGTGCCGCCCATCGTGCCGAAGATGGTCTGTACGAACACCGGCGTCTGGACCAGCCCCTGGTCCAGGTAGTAGGCCAGCGTGTACAGGTGGGAGGTATCGTATGCCTCCGCCTCGAACCGGGTTCCGGTCTGCGGGCCGACCACGTTGAGCATGTACTCGATGTCCGCGTAGGTCGATACGAAGGGCTCGGCCCTGGTGGACTCGAGGTACTGCTCTTCCCAGTCAAACTTGAACTGGCCCCGGTAGCGGTCGACCATCGGGAAGCTGCCGTAGTTCATCGTGCCGAGGTTCAGCGTGCACAGCTCGGGCTTGAGCTCGACCACGCCCTGCAGCCGCTCCTGGACGCTCATCCCGGTGCCGCCGCCGGTGGAGATGCTGATGATCACGTTGCTGCGTGCCTTGATCCCCTTGGCGTACTCGGCGAACAGCGCCGGGTCGGCCGAAGGGCTCCCGTCCTCCGGGTTCCTGGCGTGCAGGTGCAGCACGGCCGCGCCCGCCTCCGCGGCGGCCACGCCCTGGTCGATGACATCACCGACCGTATATGGCAGGTAGGGCGACATCGACGGGGTGTGTCCCGAGCCGGTGAGCGCACAGGTGATGATGACCTTGCCTGCCATCGTGCCACCTCCTGGTGTTCACGATACGAACGTTCTGTTACTAATGTGCAGCGTATATGCCCTCTTCGCCGCCGGTCAATATGCCCGCTCCGACGGTTCGGTGCCCGAACCCGGATGAGAGCCGAAGGTGAAGGCAACCCTGCCAGGGGTTCGGGTCAATTCGCGTGTGCCTCCCATTGGGGCTTGGTCAGCGCGTACTCCACCTCGCCGTGCTCGAAGCCTTCTATGGCGTCAGTTCCCTCATAAGGGAAGGTGCGCACGAGGACCAGGCCGGACTTCTCCAGCACGCGCCGGGAGGCGGCGTTGACCGTCATCGTGTGCGCGAATACCCGCTGGATCTCGAGGTCGCTGAAGCCTTTTCGGATCAGGGCACGTGACCCTTCGGTGGCGTAGCCCTGGTTCCATGCGGCCCTGCGAAGCCGGTATCCAAGGTTATCCACGTCGTGCTCGGTAAACCGGCGCAGCCTCAGGCGGTCGGTTTCCAGGAAGATATGCATGTACCCATTGTCTCTCTATGATCGCGGCCATTCTGGTCAACGACCGGTCCGCGCGGGCGGGTCAGCATGCGGTTAGTCGAGCAGGTCCTGGATCTCGTCGGCCGTCTTCACCGCTTCCCCGCCGATCTCGCGCAGCCGCCGGGCCGAGTTCCGCGGGGCGGGACCCCAGACGTTGACGACCGCGATCGGCGACCTCCTGGAGTTGAGCACGGCCGCCGATGCGCCGGAGGAGAACTCCTCGTACTCGCGGTCGCAGAGCGCGAACTCGGTCCGCCGGACCTCGGCCAGCTCGACCTCGAGTTGTTCCCGGTCGGTGACGGTGCGCTCGGTGTAACGCGGCAGGTCCGCGGGCAGGATCGCGTCCCGTTCGTCGCGGCCCAGCCACGCGAGGAACGCCTTGCCGCCCGAGGTGGCGTGCAGGGGCAGTGGCTTGTCCAGCCAGTTCGGCGCCATCATGTTCGGCGGCTCCACCTGGTCGACGTATACGAGGTTGAAGCGCCTCGCGACGGCGAGCGTCACCGCCTCTCCCGTGCGCAGGCAGAGATCGGTCAGCAGCGGCCGGACCCGGCGGATCAGCGCGTCGTCGGTCACCGCTGAGGCCACCACCGTCGCGCCGTAGCCGACCGTATACCGCTGGGTTACCGCGTCGCGGTCGACGAGGCCGTGATGCTCGAGCGTCCTGAGCAACCGCCAAGCGGTAGCCCGGTTGATCCCGCAGCGGCGCGCGAGCTCGAGCACGGTCGGCGGCGTGGAACTTGCGGCGACTGCCTTCAGCAGCACAATGGCCCGGTCGACGGCCTGGATACGCTGCACGCCATCGCCTGCGGTACCAGGCACTTCGGCGGTGCTCGCCACTGGGCGTGACATAGAGTGCAGCATAGCCACGATCGGTTAGGCGATGGGCCTGCCGCTCTTGGCGGCCGGTCATTTCTCGCTGCGCGGCATCGGCGGCAGCGCCTGGCTGCTGGTGCTGGCCGGGGTCATCGCGGTGTTCGGTTACCTGGCCATGTATTACGGCCCGGACTCGCCTGCTACTCAGGCCGGCTCCTGGATGGTTCCCGGCCGGTCCGTCGGCGGGATGTTCGCGTCAACCAGCGCGGTCGAGCCGGCTGGCCGGGTGACGGTGTCCTCGGTCCGCTGTCGCAGGCGCTCGAGCGACTCGCCGTCACCGAGCGGGACCGTGGCCTCCAGACGCGTGCTCGCCTGGACCTCGGGCAGGTCCATGATCGCATCGACCAGGCTCGCCCGGCTGCCCGGCGCGATGTGCCCGGGCGCCGCGTGCAGCGAGGCGCGGGCCGTACCCTCAGCTCCCTCGGCCGTCGTGACCTCGGCCGCCGCGACCGGTTGATCACCATCTTTGATCTCGACGTGGCGGGACTCATCAGGATTGATCATGGGGAGCCTCCTGGGGATCGCCTGTTAGGGTGCCAGACCAAAGCGCACCAGGCCCATTTCCCTTCTAGGCGCCCTATCTAAGGCGTAGACCGCTGGCCTGCCCGGCACGCACAGCTGCTTCGCTGCCGCAAGTCCGGTTACTGCTCTGCCCGGGACCGTCTGGGGTGAAACGATCGCGTCGCCGCCTAATCCATGAAAACCGGTGGCGCTAAGGTCTGTCCCGTAGATCTTGGGGTGGGCGGCTGAAGCCTGGCTCAGATGCGGGTGATGCCGGTGCCGCCTAGCCGGGTAGGTGTCACCCTGGCCTGTCTGCCTCGTCAGGCTCCTGCCGCCGCTGACGTCCCAGCGTCCCTGCGCTCCCGCGCCGGTTAACGCGGAAGATCGGGCCTATACGGTAAATCCGGGCCCCTGGCGGGTACCTGATCATCCACGTAAGCCCGATTTTCCGCGATCTTTTCCTGGGCCGGGCCTGGGCCGGGGCCGTAGGACCGCGCACGGGTCACCGGGACCCCGCCCGCCCCATCGGCCCCTGACATGGCTGGGCACAGCCCGGCGAAACGGCTGCGCCTGCGGGCCCGGAACCAGCGGCCGCCCAGGCGCCCAGCGGCCGCCCAGGCGCCCAGCGGCTGCCCAGGCGCCCAGCGGCCGCCCGCCAAGATCTACGGGACAGGCACTAGCTCGCCCGCTTGTAGGCCCGCACCGCGAGCGGCAGGAACACCACGAAGATCCCGGCTATCCAGACCAGGCTGTACCACAGGTTCGGTTCAAGCGGGCCGCCCGGATGGCCGAGGGCCAGGGCGCGCATGGCATTGACGACGTAGGTGACCGGGTTGTGGTAGGCAAAGGCCTGCAGCCAGCCCGGCATAGTGGCGATCGGCACGAACGCCGAGGACAGGAACGTGAGCGGGAACAGCCAGATTAGCCCGAACGCCTGCACCGACTCCTCGTCGCCGATGGCCAGGCCCGTATAAGCAGAGATGCAGCAGATCGCCACGCCGAACACGGTCGCGAGCAAGACCATGCCGATGGCGGGCACGACGCCGTTCATGAACCGGAAACCGACCGCGTATCCCACCCCGACGATGATCAGGATCGTCACGAGCATCCGCCCGGTATCGGCCACCAGACGGCCGGCCAGCACCGCCGAGCGTGCCATCGGCATCGACCGCAGCCGGTCGATCACGCCCTTCTTCAGTTCCTGGGCCAGCGCGATGGCCGTGCCGAACGTGGCGAACGCCGCCGTCTGCGCGATGATCCCTGGTATCAGGAAGTTGACGTAGCCGCCGGGGACATTGACCGGGATCGCGCCGCCGAAGACGTAACGGAACAGCAGGACGAACATCACCGGCTGGATCACGGTGAACATGAGGTAGGCAGGGACCCGCATCCAGACCAGCAGGTTGCGCCGGGTGATGGTGAGCGTGTCGGTCACCGCCCAGCCGAACCGGGTGCGAATGCTGGGTTCGCCCGCGTCGTGCAGGCCGGCAGGCGCGGCGATCGTGGTCATGACGTTGCCCTCGCATCCTCTTGGCGGCTACCTCGGCGTCCGCGCTTACGTCCGCCCGGCGCCTCCTCCTCGGCGGCGTGCCCGGTCAAAGCCAGGAACACATCATCGAGCGAAGGGCGGCGCAACGCGAGATCGCGGATTTCGATGCCGGCGGCGTCCAGGCTGCGCACCGCTTCGATCAGGGCCTCCGACCCCTGGCTCCCGACCCGGATGCTGACCACGCCGGTTTCGGCGTCGGCGTGCGGGTCTCCTTCGCCGATCTTGGCGACCGCGGCGACCGCATCAGCGATCCGGCCGCGGTCGGGCACGGTGAAGTCGACCACATCGCCGCCGACCCTGCTCTTGAGTTCTTCCGAGGTGCCGGCCGCGATGACCTGGCCGTGGTCGATGACCACGATCTCATCGGCTAGCTCGTCGGCTTCGTCAAGGTACTGGGTAGTGAGCAGAATCGTGGTCCCGCCGGCCACCAGGGACCGGATGATGTCCCACATCCCCAGCCGCGACCGGGGATCCAGACCGGTCGTGGGCTCGTCGAGGAACAGTACCTGAGGCTGGCCGACCAGGCTGGCGGCCAGGTCCAGGCGCCGCTGCATGCCGCCCGAGTAGTTCTTCGAGGCCCGGTCGGCGGCGTCGGTCAAGCCGAACTCCTCGAGCAACTCAACCGCGCGACTGCGCGCCTTCGGCCAGCTCAGGTGATAGAGCCGCCCGATGATCTCGAGGTTTTCCCGGCCGGTGAGCTCTTCCTGGATAGCGGCCGACTGCCCGGCCAGCCCGATCGACCGGCGGACCGCGGCCGCTTCCCTGACCACATCACGGCCCTCGACCAGCGCCCGCCCCCCGTCGGGGAGCAGCAGGGTAGTCAAGATGCGCACCGCGGTCGTCTTGCCCGCGCCGTTGGGGCCGAGCACACCCAGGATGGTCCCGCGCGGCACCGACAAGTCGATACCGCGCAGCGCGTGGACATCACCGAACAACTTGGTCAAACCCTCCACGAGGATCGCCAGTTCCCCGGCGCCCCCGCTGCCCTGCGACATGCGTCCTCCCGAACAGTCCTCAATCATCCCCGTACCACTCTCCCCGTACGACGAACCTACCGGTAACGCGACGATCCCGGCGAGCCGAATAGCGCCCGTCCGGCCCCTGCCAGCCCGCTCAGCGAGCCAGCTGAGCCCGCCGGCTGATATGACGAGACAGCCAGCGCAAACTCATCGCACCTGCCCGGTCCGGGGCCCCGGGTGGCCGTCGATATCCCCGGACGAGATGATTGACCCTGGTCGCGGGGAACCCGGGATCAGGGGAAACCCGCAGAGACACGGAAACCCGCAGAGAGGAGCGCAGCGATGCCTGACGAGACTCCCCACGAGTCCGCTGACCTTGAGGACTACGAGGTCGAGGACGCGTCCGACACGCTGATCAACGAGCCCGAGGGCGATCCCCTTGACCGGGGGGTCGCTCCGCCGGAGCGGTGGTCCGCCGGGATGAAGTACGGCACGACGGGCGACGAGCAGGCGTCGGGCGAGTCCCTCGATCAGCTGCTCGCCGAAGAGGAACCGGACCCGGCGCTGGACCTCGACGAGGACGATGACCTGCCCGAGGACAGCGACGACGAGGACGAGGCGGAGGAGTACCTCGACGGGCTCTTGCTCGACGACGGCCCGGATCCGCGGGCGGGTCGCCTGGTCGCCGAGGACGAGGGTGCCCACGCCGACGACGAGGCCGACCTGGTCGCGCGCGACGCCGGGATCTCCGGCGGTGCGGCCTCGGCGGAAGAGGCTGCGGTCCACGTGGTCGAGGACGACGACACCGACATCCGGTCCGAAGACTGACGGTGCTGGCCAGTAGGGCCAGCCAGGAGACGCAACTAGAACCCGCAGAAGAATTGGATGGACAGCAGAAGGTCCTCAGAGGAAAGGCCCATAGGCTGATCTCCTGGCGGGTTTCACCCCGTTGCCGGAAGCAACCACCCCGGAAGCAAGCAGCACCGTTCGTTCGGGATAAAAGAATATTTACCCTTAATGACACCGGACCTCGCCAGGATAGGCATGAAGGCGCCCCGGTCGCCTGGGACGGGCGGCGGGGCCTTGGCTAGGGGAGGAATTCCATGCTGCCGGTTGCTGAACTGCACGTTCACATCGAAGGCACGCTCGAACCCGAGCTACTAATCCAGCTGGCCGAGCGCAACGGCACCTGGATACCGACCACGGATGCCGGCGCGCTGCGGGCCAAGTACCGGTTCGACTGCCTGCAGTCCTTCCTCGACCTGCACTACGCGAACCTGCGCGTGCTCAGGATCGAGCAGGACTTCTACGATCTGGGCCGCGCCTACCTGGCCCGGGCCGCGGCCGCCGGGGTGCGCCGGGCCGAGATCTTCTTCGACCCGCAGACGCACCTGGCCAATGGCGTGCCGCTCGCCGAGCTGTTCGGCGGCCTGACGGCCGCGCTGGCCGACAGCGCGGCCGAACTCGGAATCTCGGCCGACCTGATCCTGTGCTTCCTGCGTCATCTGGGGCCTGAAGCGGCCGACGCGATGCTGCGGGCCTCGCTTCCGTTCCGGGACAAGTTCATCGGCGTGGGGCTGGACTCCACCGAGATCGGGCACCCGCCGGCGCTGTTCAAAGAGGTGTACGAGATGGCGGCGGCCGAAGGCCTCCGGCTGGTGGCGCACGCGGGGGAGGAGGGCGGACCCGAGTACGTGCGCGACTCGCTCAACCTGCTCCACGTGGAGCGGATCGACCACGGCGTGCGGTCCGTAGCGGACCCCGATCTGGTCGCCAGGCTGCGCGATCAGCAGATCCCGCTGACCGTGTGCCCGCTGTCCAACGTCGCGCTGGGCGTCGTCGGCACGCTCGCTGACCACCCGCTGCCCGCCATGCTGGACGCCGGCCTGCTCGCCACCGTGAACAGCGACGACCCGGCCTACTTCGGCGGGTACATCGACGACAACCTGGCCGCGGTGCGGCGCGAGTTCGGCTGGTCTGACGAGAAGCTCGCTGGGCTGGCGCGGAACTCCTTCGACGCGTGCTTCGCGCCGGACGCGGACAAGCAGCGCTGGCGGGCCGAGGTGGACCGCTGGCTCGCGGCCCAGACCGCGAGCGCGGTCGCGAGCTAGAGTCCGTTGAGGAACCTGGCCACGATCGGGCCGCAGGTGGGACCGCCGTTTCCGGGAGAATTGACGACGAGCGCCGCGAACGCGATGTTGCCCTTGAAGCCCATCAGCCAGGCGTCGAGCTTGAGCGGCTTGCTCGTTCCGTACTCCGCGGTTCCGGTCTTGGCGTAGGTACCCGACGGCAGGCCCTGTCCCGCCGCGGTGCCCTGTGACACCACGCTGGCCATCATCTCGTGCAGGTCGGTGACCACCGCCGGGGACAGCTGCCCCGCAGACGCCGGAGGCGTCGCAGCGCCGGTGAGCACCAGGCGCGGCGTCCGCGCGGTCCCGGTGTCGGCGGCCGCCGCGACCATCGCCATGTTAAGCGGCGACAGCAGGACCTCGCCCTGGCCGATCGAGGTGGCGGCCAGGTCAGCCGCGTCCTTTGGCTGCGGAACCGAGCCGCCGAACGCCGTCAGCCCGATCTTCATGCTCTGGCCCAGCCCGAACATCGCCGCCGCCGACGGGAAGTCCGGCGGGGTCAGGTGACCGGTGGCGAGCCGGATGAAGGCGGTATTGCACGACTCGGTGAACGCCTGCAGCAGGTTACTCACCGCAGTGTCGCCTTCGGCGTTGTGGAATACCTCGCCGTCGACCGTGGCCGTGCCCGGGCAGCTGGCCGCCGACCGCGGGGTGAGCCCGTGGGTGATCAGCGCGGTCGACGTGATCACCTTGAAGGTAGAGCCGGGCGGGAAGGCGCCGTCGATGGCCTGGTCGAAGCCGCCGGAGTTGACTGACACCGCGGCGAGCACCGCGCCGGTGGAGGCCCGCACCGCGACGAGCGCGGCGCTCTTCTTCTCACCCGACAGCGCCGCCTCGGCCGCCCGCTGGACGGCCGGGTTGATCGTGGTGGTGACGGGGGTGCCCGGGCGCTCAGGCAGCGTCACCACCGTCGCGCCGCCTCCGCCTCCGGCGCCGGCGCCGGCGCTGACGACGGTGACGGTGGCGCCCGGGGTGCCGGCCAGCTGGCGCTCCGCGGCCTGCTCCAGGCCGGTCTGGCCGACCACGCTCTGCGCGGTGTACGGCGGGCCGAGCTGGCTGAGCTCCTGCGCGGTCACCGGCCCGACCGTGCCCACCACGCCCGCGGTCAGGCCGGGCGTAATGGCGCTCAGCGCGGTGCTCGACTGGAACACCGTGCCGGGGATCGGGTAGATGGTCGGCTCGAGTGAGTTGTAACGCGCCTGGGACACGGTGAAAACCGGCTCGAAAAACGTCGGATGGGCCTTCGCGGCGGCGATCGCGCTGCTGGCCTCCTGCCTGGTCGCGCCGGCGGCGGCCAGCGCGGACGTCAGCGCGGCGGCGTTCTTGACCCGCGCCCCCTCCACGCCGATGGTCACCACCTGGCCCTGGGTGGTGAGCGGGGCGCCGGCCGCGCCGAGGATCGGCGCGCGGGCCGGCCAGGTCGTCCGCAGCGTCAGCTGGTCACCGGTGCGCAGCTGCGGCGTGATCGTGGCCGGTGACCACCGGACCAGCCATTTCCCTTCGTGCATGACCAGGTGCAGTTCGGCGGAAAGGGTGATGGTACCCAGGCCGGCCAGCGTGAGCCGCTCGGTGATCGGCGCGCTGGCCGCCGAGCCGCTCGTTTTCATCGTGCCCGCGGTGATGGCGGCCCGGCGGACCGACAGGTTCGTGAACGCCGCCTGGTTCACCGACGTGAAGTCGGCAGGCGGGTTATCGGCCAGCTGCCGCATCGCGGCCCAGTCCTGCCGGGCCCAGTCGGCCAGGTAGGCGCTCGCGGTCGTCTGCGGTGGCGGCGAGCTGCTGCAGGCGCTGAGCGGCGCGACGGCCAGCGCCATGGCCAGGACGGCGGGCGGCAGGTACCGGCGCGGTGCGCGTCTACCCGGCAAGCTCATGCCCAGCAAGGTTACGCAAGTCCGCCGAACCTCCGGCGGCATATGCCGCAGGTCGAATTATTTGCCGTCAGGCCTGCGGCGCGTACCGCCGCGTAATGTCGGTGCCCTCCGCTAGGGTCCGGCCCATGCGGATGCTGCACACCTCTGACTGGCATCTCGGGCGGTCGCTGCACCGCGCTGATCTCCGGGCGGCGCAGTCGGCGTTCCTCGATCACCTCGTCGATACCGTTCGCACCGAGAAGGTGGACGCGGTCCTGGTCGCCGGAGACATCTACGACCGCGCGGTGCCGTCCGTCGACGCGGTCGAGCTGTGCGAGGATGCCCTGCTCCGGCTGAACGCGACCGGCGCGAGGATCGTGCTGATCAGCGGCAACCACGACTCCGCGCGCCGGCTCGGATTCGGCAGCGGCCTGCTCGACCAGGCCGGCGTGTACCTGCGCACCAGGCCGGGCGCGCTGGCCCGCCCGGTCCTGCTCGAGGACGGCCACGGACCGGTCGCCGTGTACGGGATCCCCTACCTTGAGCCCGACGCCGTCCGCGCCGAGCTGCCTCCAGACGCGAAGCAGGACACACCAGAAGCCGCGGCGCCGCCGCGGGGGCACGCCGGCGTGCTCGGGCACGCGATCGCCTGCGTCCGCGCCGACGCTGAACGCCGTCACGTCGCCCGCCAGGTCGTGATGGCGCACGGCTGGGTCACCGGGGGAGCGGCCAGCGAATCCGAGCGCGACATCACGGTCGGCGGCGTCGGCCAGGTGCCCGCCGCCCTGTTCGACGGGTTCGGCTACGTCGCTCTCGGGCACCTGCACGGCCAGCAGACGGTCGCCCCGCACCTGCGTTACAGCGGCTCGCCGCTGCCGTACTCGTTCTCCGAGGCGGCACACCGCAAGGGCAGCTGGCTGGTGGAGCTGGACGACCACGGCGTCGCGCATGTCGAGCAGGTGCCCGCGCCTGCCTACCGGCGGCTGAGCTTGCTCCGCGGCCGCCTGGCGGACCTGCTCGGCTCGGCCGCCTACACCGAGCGCGAAGGCGACTTCCTGTCCGTCACCCTCACCGACCCGAGCCGTCCCGACGGCGCGATGGACAAACTACGATCCCGGTACCCGCACGTCCTGGTGCTCGCGTTCGAGCCGGAGGGCGCGGCGTCCGACGATCGCGGCTACCGGGCCAGGATCGCGGGCCGTGACGATGAGTCCATCGCCGCCGAGTTCGTCCGGCACGTCAGCCATGCCCCGCCCACCGAAGCCGAGCAGCGCCTGCTCACGCAGGCGTTCGAGGCCGTACGGGTGGAAGAGGCGGCCGGCTGATGCGCCCGCACCGGCTGTGCGTGACCGCGTTCGGCGCGTTCGGCGGCACCGTGGAGGTCAGCTTCGACGACCTGGCCTCCGCCGGGCTGTTCCTGCTGCGCGGCGATACGGGCGCGGGCAAGACGACGCTGCTGGACGCCATCGGGTTCGCGCTCTACGGGCAGGTGCCTGGTGAACGCGGCAAGGCCAGGCGGCTGCGTTCGGATCACGCGGCGCCGGGCACCCCGACCGACGTGCAGCTCGAGGCGACCATCGGCGGCCGCCGGATGCGCATCACCCGTAAGCCGGAGCAGGAACGCCGCAAGCTCCGCGGCACCGGCACCACGACCGAGCAGGCGAAGGTCCTGCTGGAGGAATTCACCGGCACATCGTGGCACGCCGTCTCCACGCGGGTGGGCGAGGCGGATGAGGAAATCCGGGACCTGATGGGGATGTCGGCCGCCCAGTTCTTCCAGGTCGTGCTGCTTCCGCAGGGCGAGTTCGCGAGGTTCCTGCACGCCGACGCCGGTGACCGGGCCAAGCTGCTGCAAAAGCTGTTCGGCACCGACCGGTTTCACGCGGTCGAGGAATGGCTCGCCCGCCGCCGCAAGGCCACCGCGGATGAGGTCAGGGACGCCGAGCTCGAGATCTCCGGTCTACTGGCCCGCCTCGCCCAGGCCGCAGGCGTCCCCATCCCCGGTGACGCACCCCCCGGCGAGCCGCCGCCCGGCGAGCCGCCGCCCGCCTCGGCACCCGCCGGCGACGCACCGCCCGCCGCCGCGTGGGCCGCCGAGCTCGCCGCGGCCGCCGCGGCCGGAGCCGCCGTCTGCGCTTCCCGGGTCCGCGCCCACCGCGCCGGACTCGACCAGGCTCAGGACCGCCAGCGCGACGTGGAGCGCCTCGCCGACCGCCAGCGCCGCCGGGCCGACGCGCTGCGCACCCGCGACCAGCTCGCCCAGGCCGCCCCGGGCGTCGAGGAGCTGAGAGCAGAACTCGGCGCGGCCCTGCGAGCCGCCGAGGTCACCCCGGCGCTCGATGAGGCCGAGCGGACCGCCCGTGCGCTGGCCGATGCGCTCGCCGCCGAGCAAGACGCCCGGGCCGCCGCAGCCTGCATCCCCCACGCCGGCATCCCCGGCGCCGCCACCCCGGGAACCGCCGGCCCGCCCGCCACCGCCGCCGGCCCGCCCGCCACCGCCGGCCCGCCCGCCACCGCCGCCGGCCTGCGCGCGAGCGCCCAGGAGCACGTCGCGCGGTCCGGCCGGCTGGAGGCCCTGCGGTCCCTGTCGGAGCAGGCGGCGGAGGAGGACGGCACCGCCGCGTCCGCCCGGGCCGCCGCGGCCGCGCTAGCCGCGCAGACCGCCGCGGCACAGGCGCAGGCCGTCACCAGGCGCGAGCAGCGTCCCACCCTGAACCTCCAGCGTGACCAGGCCCGCGAGGCCGCCGAACGGCTGCCAGGCGTCCAGGCTGAGGCCGAGAGATGCCACCGGGCCGCGGACGACATGGCGGCACTGGTCCAGGCGCGAGCCGACGTCGCCCAGCAGTCCGAGGCCTATATCGCCGCGAAGATAGACCATGCCGAGCTCCTCGGTGAAGCGGCGCGGCTCCGGATGGCGCGCATCGACGGCATGCGCGCCGAGCTGGCGGCCGCCCTGGTCGACGGCGCTCCGTGCCCCGTCTGCGGCTCGCTCGATCATCCGGAGCTATGCGAGCTCCAGGGCGAGCGCGTGACCCGCGAGCAGGAAGAAGCCGCCGACGCCGAAGCGGCGGCCGCCTCGGACCGGGCCGAAACTACCGGGACGAAGCTGGGGGCCGCCGACGAGCGCGTCGGGGCCCTTTCGGCCCGGCTCGAGGACGCCGGCTTCACGCTCGCCGCCGACCTCGCCTCCCTCAAGGCCGAAGCCAGGCGCCTCCGCGCCGCCTGGCAAGAACTCCAGGCCGAAGCAAAACGCCTGGCGGCGGCCCGGCTGTCCGATGCGCAGGGCGCCCTCGACGACCTCGACCAGTCCATCGCCGACGACCAGACGCGGCTGGCCGGGCTGAACGATCAGCACCAAGCCGAGCTGCGTCAGGCCACCGAGGCCGACCAGCGAGCCGCCCGGCTCCGTGAATCGCTGACGGCCCAGCTCGACGGCGCCCCCGACCTGGACACCGCGCTGGCCCGCGAGCGCGCGGCGGCCGAGACGCTGACGGCCGCGGCCGACGCGGCCGACGCTACCGCCCGGGCTGCCCAGGACACGAGCCGCGCCGCCGGCCTGGCCGCCCGGGCCGCCGCCGAGGCCGGCTTCGGTGATCCGGACGAGGCCCGCCACGCGCGCCGGGCGGCCGGCTTCCGGCAGGCCGCCGACCGTGACATCCGCGAGCACGAGGCAAGGACGAGGGCCGTCGCCGGGCTGCTGGCCGACCCCGACCTCGACGTCCCGCTCGACCCGCCCGCCGACGTGGCCGGCGCGACCGCCGCGGCCGGCGCGGCACGCCAGGCCTACGACGAAGCGGTGGCCGCGCAGGACCGCGCCCAGCATCAGGCCGACCAGCTCGCCGACCTCGCCCCCCAGCTCAATGGGCGCCTGGCGGCCCTGGTGCCGCTAGCCGAGCGGGCCGGGCAGGCCCGCAGGCTCGCCGACCTGGCCGCCGGGCTGGGCGCCAACACGCTGCGGATGACGCTGTCATCCTTCGTGCTGGCCGCCCGCCTGGAGGAGGTCGCGGCCGCCGCCAGCGAACGGCTGCTGAAGATGACCTCGGGCCGGTACTCGCTGATCCACACCGACGCGCGCCGCGGCGGCTCGGGCCGGTCCGGGCTCGGCCTGCTCGCCTGTGACACGTGGACCGGCGTGGACCGTGACACCAGCACGCTGTCCGGCGGCGAGACGTTCCTGGCCAGCCTGGCCCTGGCGCTCGGCCTGGCCGACGTCGTCTCGGCCGAGGCCGGCGGCACCCGGATCGAGGCGCTGTTCGTCGATGAGGGGTTCGGCAGCCTGGACGAGGAGACCCTCGAAGAGGTGATGACCGTGCTCGACGGCCTGCGCGAGGGCGGCCGGCTGGTCGGCATCGTCAGCCACGTCGCCGAGCTGAGGCAGCGCATCCCGGCCCAGGTCCGCGTGCACAAGGGCCAGGCCGGCAGCCACCTGACGGTCCGCACCCACTCCGGTTAAATCCTTTTCTGCCGGGCGATGGCTGACACCATTTGTGGGGTTCAATTCGCTATTGGTGCGGTATTTATGGCAGATACGCGCGGTAAACCGGGCTATGCGGTGATGTCTTGGGGCAGGACCTCGCGCATGTGGCGGCCGCCACCCACCGGCGGACGGCCCGGACCCTCACCAAGATTCTCCCGTGGCGGTCGGTGCTGGCGGCCCGATCACCAGCGGGACAAGATGGTCACTTGGTTTTTTGGGCTAGACCCCTAATAACGGTACGATAACTACAGGGTCTAGAGGGAGCTTTGGCAACGCCGACAAAAGGGGCTCGTGCCTCTCGTCAGGGCGGCTTCTCGCGGTCTACGATCTGAAACTGTCAGTCAAGATCTGGAATACTCTGACGGCGCGCGCCTGTGGCGGGACGGACCGAGAGTGTCAGAGGTGGCGAACGGTAGGAAATTATTTCATGGCAATAGATTCCGACGCTCGAGACCCCGGCGTTCGGCGCATCGTCGTGGGCGCCGACGGCTCGGCTGAGTCCGTGGCCGCACTCAGGTGGGCATGCCGGGAGGCTAGCCAGCGCGCCGCTGAGGTTCTCGCGGTGCTAGCCCTGGAGTCTGCGTGTCACCAGGTCGCTAGTTACGCCGTCCCGGCCCCCAAGTCCTCCAGCGGAAGCTGGGGCGCAGCCCGCAACGTGCTGCGCAAAGCCGTGGCCGAGGCGGTCAGCCGGTATCCCGGCGTCCGCGTCCGCACCGAGATAGCCGAGGGGCTCGCCGCGCGCGTGCTGCTCGACCACGCCCTGGATGCGGACATGCTGGTACTCGGCCGCACGTCGTACGGCCCGGACCCGTACTGCGCCGCCGGACCCGTCATCCGGGCCTGCCTGCGCGGCTCCGCGTGCCCGGTCGTCATCATCGGCTCGGCCGAGGCGGCCGCACACCAGCCAGCGGACCACGTGCCCGCTGCGTGGCAGCGCGACCTCCAGGGCTTCTACGCCGCCAGGTAGTAATCCGGCCGCTGCGGGTAGTCTCGCGGCATGGCGTCCTCGACGATCAAGGTCTGGCTGCCCGCGCAGGATTCGGCCGCGCTGATGGGCGGCCTGCCCGACGCGATGACCGCCGACGTATGGACCGGCGGCGAGCAGCTACCGGATTCGGCCGGCGAGGTTGAGGTGGTCGTGCTGCCGTTCGGGGTGCCGTCATCCCGGATACCGGTGCTGGCCAAACTGCCCCGGCTGCGACTGATCCAGCTGATGTCGGCCGGTGCCGAGCGGGTGATCCCGTTTGTCCCGCCCGGGGTCACGTTGTGCAACGCGCGCGGCGCCCACGACCCGGCGGTCGCCGAGTGGATCATGGCCGTGATCCTGGCTCAGGTGCGGCAGCTGCCGCGGTTCATGGCCGCGCAGCAGGCGGGGACCTGGGACTTCGCCTCGACCGAGTCGCTGGCGGGTCAGCGGGTGCTGATCGTGGGTTACGGCTCGATCGGCGCGGCGGTCGAGCGCATGCTGGCGCCCTTCGGCGTGACGGTGGAACGCATCGCCCGCCGCGCCCGGCCCGGCGTCTCCGGCTTGGACGACCTGCCTGCCGCCCTGCCAAGGGCGGACATCGTGATCCTGCTCGTCCCGGTCACCCCGGCCACGACCGGGCTCGTGGACGCTCAGTTCCTCAGCCAGATGCGTGATCATGCCCTGCTGGTCAACGCGGCCCGCGGCTCCATCGTGGATACCGGCGCGCTGCTCGCCGAGCTGCGGTCCGGGCGGCTGCGCGCGGCGCTCGACGTCACCGAGCCCGAGCCGCTCCCCGATTCCCATCCGCTCTGGTCCGCGCCGGGCCTGCTGCTCACGCCGCACGTGGCCGGTGCCACCACGCAGGCCGGCCCGCGCACGATGGCCCTCGTGCGGGACCAGCTGGCCCGCTACGCCGCGGGTGAGCCGCTGCTCAACATCGTCGGCCCGGACGGGTACTAGGCGCCACCAGGAGCCAGGCGGGGGAGTGGGAGAATCGTTCCCGTGCCGTACCTGGTAGAAGTATCCCCACAGGTGAGCGAAGCGCTCGCCTCCGGCTCTCCCGTGGTCGCCCTGGAGTCGACGATCATCTCGCACGGCCTGCCGCGGCCGGGCAACCTGGACGCCGCACGGCAGTTCGAGGCCGTCCTGGCCGACCGGGGCGTCACCGCGGCCACCATCGCGCTGATCGACGGCGTGCCCAAGATCGGCCTGGCCGCCGACGAGTTGGAGCGCATCGCGACGGACGAGTCCGTCGTCAAGGTCAGCAGCCGTGACATCGGGATCGCGATGGCGCGGAAGGTGACCGGCGGCACCACGGTGGCGGCCACCTCCGTGCTGGCCGCGCGGGCCGGCCTCCGCGTGTTCGCCACCGGGGGACTGGGCGGCGTCCATCGCGGCGCGGCGGACAGCTTCGACGAGTCGGCGGACCTGACCGTGCTGTCCCGGACGCCGGTCACGGTGGTCTCGGCTGGGGTGAAGTCCATCCTGGACATCCCGGCCACGCTGGAGCGGCTGGAAACGCTGAGCGTCGCGGTAGTCGGGTACCGCACCTCGCGCTTCCCGGCCTTCTGGCTCTCCGATTCCGGCTATGACCTGGACTGGCGCGTCGATTCCCCGGCGGAGGTCGCCGACATCATAGTGGCCAGGGAGGCCTTCGGCGAGCCGTCAGCCCTGCTCGTCGCCAACCCCCTGCCGCCGGACCTGCAGCTGGAACCCGGCGTGCTCGACGACGCGCTCGAGGAGGCTCTCGCGGTCGCGGCCGAGCAGGGCATCCGGGGCAAGGAGGTCAGTCCCTTCCTGCTCGACCGGATCCAGCAGGTGACCGGCGGGGCCAGCGTGGCGGTGAACCTGCACATTGCCCGCGGCAACATCGAGCTCGCCGCGGAGATCTCCAAATCTTTGGCCGAACGGGCCGCCGATCCCCTTGCCGGCTAACCCCCAGCCAGCCGCTCCCGGCGCCTCCCTCCGGAGCCGGAGCCGGGTCGTGGTCTGCGGTGACGTGATCAACGACGTACTGGTGAAGCCGCTCGCCGGCACCACGCCGGGAAGCGACACCCCGGCCGAGATCCGCGCCCGCCCGGGCGGCTCGGCGGCGAATCAGGCCGCGTGGATGGCACATCTCGGCGCGGAGGTCGCCTTCGCCGGGCGGGTCGGCGCCCGCGACGCCGAGTACCACCGCCGGGAACTGGCCCGGGCCGGCGTCCGCGCGCACCTGGCCGCCGACGTCACGGCCGGCACCGGCTCGATCGTCATCATGGTGGCCCCGGACGGGGAACGGACGATGTTCACCGACCGGGGCGCCAACCTGCGGCTGCGGCGCCCTGACGTGCCGGCCGCGCTGCTGGACGGTGCGGCGGCGCTGCACCTTACCGGGTACACGTTCTGCGAGCCGGCGCTGCTCGAGGTGGCCCTGTGGCTGCTGGACGAGGCCCGGGCCCGCGCTCTGGCCGTTACCATCGATCCCGGCTCGGCCGCCTTCCTGGCCCGGCTGGAGCCCGGGGCGTTCCTGCGCTGGACCGAAGGCGCGGCCGTGTGCTTCCCCAACCGCGATGAGGCCGCCGTGCTGACCGGCGACCAGCCCTCAGCAGATCCGGTCGCGATGGCGGCCCTGCTCACCAGGTACTACGGTGCCGTGGTGGTGAAGCTGGGCGGCGAGGGATGCGTGCTAGCGGTGCCGGGGGAGGCGCCGGTCATGATCGCGGCGCATCCGGCGCAGGCCACCGACACCACCGGGGCGGGGGACGCGTTCTGCGGCGCCTTCATGAGCCGGTGGCTGGCCGGCGGTCCCGCCCCGGACCTGGTCGGGGCGGCGAGGTTCGCGGTGCGGATCGCCGCCACGGTGGTGACCCGGTTCGGCGCGCGCCCCGTCTAACGGCCCGGGAGCTCAGTTGCTGCTGCGGGAGAAGATACGCAGGAAGAACAGGAAGACGTTCAGCGCGTCGAGGAAGATCGACGCCGCGATCAGGGGCGCGGAGTCGAGATCCGTCGAGCGCCGCAGCCGCTGGAAGTCGAACATGGTCAGGCCGGCGAAGATCACCAGGCCGAGAATCGAGTAGATGAGCTCGCCGTGCGGGATACGGACGAAGATCAGCACGATGCCGAAGATGATGAGGGCGAGCAGGGCCCAGAAGCATAGCCGCGCGATCGCGGCCAGGTCCCGCCGGGTGGCGTACCCGGCCGCGCCGAAGCCGGCGATGAACAGCGCCGTGGCCCCGCCGGCCTGCCAAAGGACCTGCGGGTTCATGGTCGCGTAGTAGACCAGGATCGGCGCCGTCGCCAGCCCGAGCAGCAGACCGACCGCGAACAGCAGGACGGTCGCCAGCGACCCGGACGCCCGCACCGCGAAGTTCATCCCGATCAGGCAGGCGAAGGCGACGATATACGCCACGAAGGCCCAGCCGTAGGACAGGTTCCGGCCCAGGTAGGCCCCGAGCGCGAAAAAGCCGGTCGTGACCGCGACGTATCCCATCGTCCGCGCGAACAGGGTATGCGTACTCGACCGGGCGGTCGTCCCGGATCCGGGATACCCGAGCGTCTGGCTCATCACACCCTCCTGTTCTGGGGCGGGCCACCGGTGCCCCTGTCGGCCCGCGGCCCGCTCCGTGCGCACCACACTACGAACTGCAGGCCAGTCATTGCATCAGTCAAACGCACAGTCTTCCAGCAGGCAATCTGGCCTTGCCTGTCGGCCCCCCGGCCCGGAGCGGCCCAGGCGGCAGCCAGGACCGCTGCCTCCGTCAGGCGCTCCCCGGTTAGCCGGGCCGCGTATTGGCCGGGAAGCGGGAAACGTGCAATTGCACAGGGACCGCCGTTCGTTAGGGAAAATACATTTTTTATCCCGAACGATCCCTCGTTCTTCCTCATGATCATGTTAACCGCGTGACGGCCGGTGCGTCCGGGGTCCCGGGTAATTTCGGGCCCGGATGAATGCGGCAAAATGTGTACGTTTCCAGTAAGTTGATATTTCACCGCACGGGTCGTCGGGACAGGGGACGCATGAGCCTGCTACTGCGGCGTGCGCTTAGAGCTACGAGCCGGGCGTCGGTTTGGCTTGCGCTGGCTCTCGTGCTGGACGCCGTCATCGCCATTACGGCGATATTGGTGGGCGGAACCCTTAACCTGGCCGACCTGCTCGCGGCGGGCCCGCTGCTGGCCTGCGCGCGATGCAACGGCCGGATGACCGCGCTTGTCGCCGGCTACGCCATTGCCCTTTGCCTCATCGTGACCGGGGTCACCGGCACGTCAGGCACTACCAGCGAAGGATACCGTTTCACCATTGTCATTGGCGCGGGAGTATTTGCGGTGTTCGCGGCGGTGATCCGCAGCCGCCGTGAAAGCGCGCTTATCCGCATCAGCGAGAGAGTCCAGCAGGCGATCCTGCGGCCGCTGCCCGCCGAACTCGGCGGTATGGCCTTTGCCTCCTACTATCAGTCGGCGACGAGGGAGGCGATGGTCGGCGGCGACCTTTATGACATTACGATGACACAATACGGGCCGCGTTTTATCATCGGCGACGTCAAGGGCAAGGGGCTGGAGGCGGTCGGCCGGTGTGCCGCGGTGCTGGCCGTCTTCCGCGAGCTGGCTTTCGCGGAACCTGATCTGGTCAAGCTGGCCGAGCAGATGGATACCCGGTTGTCGCGGGATATGGAAATCGAGGATTTCGTCACGGTTATCCTCGCCGACTTCGCGCCTGGAGAAGTGCGTATCGTCAACTGCGGGCACCACCCGCCGGTCAAGCTGGCCGCAGGTGCCGACGCCTTGCAGGTCATGGCACCGGATCTGTACGCGCCACCGCTGGGCCTGCATCCGGCGCCGGCCCGGCAGGATATCGTGCTGAAGCCAGGCGACCGGCTGCTGTTCTATACCGACGGCCTCGTCGAGAGCAGGGACCGGGCCGGCCGTTTCTTCGCTCTCGACGCCCACGTGGCCGCGGCGCTGGCGGTGCCAGGCCTCGACGCCGCGGTCCGGGCGGTGGTCCGGCTCCTGCTCGAGCACGCGGGCGATGGTCTCGCCAACGACGTCCTGCTCGTCCTAGCCGAACGTGCTCTACCAGACATGGCACCGCGGGCATTTCCCTAACCCGTTTAGCGCAGCCAGTCGAGCAGCAGCTCGTTCAGCCGGCCGGGGGCGTCAATCGGCACCCAGTGGCTGGCGTCGGGGATCTCCTCGTAACGCCATGGCCCCTGCACGAGAGCCGCTGAGTTCTTCATTCGCTCGCCGTCGAGGTAATGGTCGCCGGCCGACCAGATGCCGAGGGTCGGCGCGGCCACCGGCGGCAGCGCGGGCGGCGGCCCCGGCAGGCGCGGCGCGACGTTGGCCCGGTACCAGTTCAGCGACGCGGTCAGCGCTCCGGGCCGGGACAGGTCGGCGATGGCCTGCTCCAGGTCCCCGTAGCCGCGGCTGAACGTCCGCAGCCAGGCCCAGTCGTCGTACGCCAGGGTGGCCTCGGCGACGTCGGTGAACTGGAAGAACAGCTGGTACCAGGCCATCTCGTACTGCCGCAGGGTCGGCGGTGCGAATGGATGCGGCACCGATATCGCGGTGAGCTTGCGCACGCGGGCCGGATCCAGGATGGCCGTGAGCCACGCCACCGCGGCGCCCCAGTCGTGGCCGACGACGAACGCCGTCCTGATGGCCAGGTGGTCCAGGAGCGCGCCGACGTCCGCGACCACGTTCCGCAGCCGGTAGGCGGCCACCTCGGCCGGGCGCTCGGACCGGCCGAACCCGCGCAGGTCCGGCGTGATGACCCGGTACCCGTGCCCGACCAGGAAGGGCACCTGGTGCCGCCACAGCCGGGCGGAATCTGGCCAGCCGTGCAGGAGCAGGACGGGATCGCCTTCGCCGTGCTCCTCGACGTAGAGGGAGATCCCGTTGACCTCGATCATCCCGCCGTCTTCTTGGTTCGCCATGAGCCGATCATGGCAGGTGCTAGCGGGGTTCCCCGCCCCCAGGGACCACCAGCCCGGTCTCGTAGGCGGTCACCACCGCCTGCGTGCGGTCACGCAACCCGAGCTTGCTCAGCATCCGGCTGACGTGCGTCTTGACCGTCTCCTCCGTGACCACGAGGCGAGCCGCGATCTCCGGGTTGCTCGCGCCCGTCGCGACCAGCCGCAGGACCTGCGTCTCCCGCGGGGTCAGCGTGGCCAGAGCAGCCGCCGGCGGAGCCTCGGGCCTCGGACGCAGCCGGGCGAACTCGCCGATCAGGCGGCGGGTCACGGCGGGCGCGAGCAGCGCCTCGCCGGCCGCGACGACGCGCACGGCGTCGAATAGCCGCTCGGCGGTGACGTCCTTGAGCAAGAACCCGCTGGCCCCGGCGCATAGCGCGTCGTAGACGTGGTCGTCGAGGTCGAAGGTCGTCAGGATCAGGATGCGCGGGCCCGGTTCAGTTCCCGGTCCGGTGAGCTGCCGGGTGGCCTCGATGCCGTCCATGACGGGCATCCGCACGTCCATCAGCACGACCTCGGGGGACAGCTCCCGGCAGATCCGCACCGCCTCGCTCCCGTCGCAGGCCGTGCCGACCACGGTGAAGTCCGGCTGGGTACTGAGCAGCGCGGCGAAGCCAGTCCGCACCACATGGTGGTCGTCGGCGACGACGATCCGTACGGTCATCCGCCCGCCTCCGCCTCGGCCGGCAGCCTGGCCTCGATCAGGAAGCCGCCGCTCCGCGCCGCGCCGGCCCGCAGCTCGCCCCCGGCGGCGGCGGCGCGTTCGCGCATGCCGGTCAGCCCGTGGCCGCTGGCTGTCTCCTGCGGTCCCGGCCCGTTGTCACGGATGCGGAGCCGCAGCGTGTCATCGGTGAAATGCAATTCGACGTCGACGGCCGCGCCCGGCGCGTGGCGGCGGGCGTTGGTCAGGCCTTCCTGCACGATGCGGTACGCGGCCAGTTCGACGCCGGGGTCGAGGGTGGCCGGGGGCCCGGAGACGATGAACCTGACGCCCGTACCCGCGGCGTCCCTGGCCTCGTCGATCAGCTCGTTGAGCTGATGCAGCCCTGGCTGGGGCCGCCGGTCCGCGCGCAGCTGGCCGGGGCTCAGCTGGCCGGAGCTCAGCTGGCCGGGGCTGGCCGCCTGGGCGTCCTCGCGCAGGACGCCGAGCAGTCGCCGCATCTCGGTCAGGCCGGCCCGGGCCGTATTGCCGATCTCCAGCAGCCGCTGCGCCCCCGCCGCGGGCATGCCGGGGGTGGCGAGCCGGGCCGTCTCGGCCTGCACGGCGATCATGGATATGTGGTGGGCGACCACGTCGTGCAGCTCGCGGGCGATCCGCGCCCGTTCCCCGCGGGCCATGTGATCGAAGAGGGTATCGGCGATGACCTGCCGGGCGGCCCGGTGGGCTTGCTCTTGAAGGCTCGCCCGGCGCGCGATCCCGCCCAGGGCGGCCGCCGGAGCCAGCGCGGCCAGCAGCACGGTCAGGATGGCTTCCTCCGAACCGGCGGGCCGGGCACCGGTCAGCGCCAGTACGACGAACGGCACGGCCAGGACCGGGGCCAGCAGCCGGGGCCCGTCCCGCTGCGCGCCTTTCCGCGGCGCTTCGGCCACCCCGAGGCGGTACAGGACGATCAGCTGCGCACACGCCCCCGCGACGGTCAGTGTCTGGAAGACCGCGAGCGAGAGCACGCTCGCCGAGCTGATCGCCACCGCGGCCGGGACCGGCGCGGGGATGGCCAGCGGCACCGTGGTAAGCAAGGCCAGGATCAGCACCCCCGCCACGACGAGCCCGCTCGCCCCGGCGACCGCGGCTCGCGCGAGCGCCTCGGACGCCGCCGCCAGCCCCAGCAGGATCCCGGCGGCCGCGGGCGCGTACGGGAGATCCCGGGACCGGGCGGCTCTTGGCGCCGCGGCGATCCGCCGGCCCCACGTCGCCCATCCGCTGTGCCAGTCGCTCACCGTGCTAGTCACTCACCCCGCCCCTCACCCGCGTGCCCATGCAGATCATTGTCGCCTCCGGCCGGGTCGGTGGCGTCACCCCGGCCGGGGATATTGTCGTCCCTCTCGCGAGGGATACCCGGCCGATGTCCCTCGCGCCAGTGACCCGCAAGACCGCTCCCCGGCATGACGACCGCGGGGTCGCCGGACCCTAGCGTTAGCTGTTATGGAAGCAACGATTGAAGTCAGCGGCCTGCGGAAGCGGTTCGGGCCGGTGCTGGCGCTGGACGGGATGTCGTTCACGGTGCGGCCGGGGCAGGTAACAGGTTTCGTCGGCCCGAACGGCGCCGGGAAGTCCACCACGATGCGGGTGATCCTCGGCCTGGACGCGCCCGACGCGGGCACGGCGCTGGTCGGCGGGCGCCCGTACGCGAGCCTGCGGCACCCGCTGAGCTACGTCGGATCGCTGCTGGACGCCGCCGCGCTGCAGCCCAGCCGGTCCGCCCGCAACCACCTGCTGTGGCTGGCGTACTCCCAGGGCCTGACCGCCCGGCGGGTCGATGAGGTGATCGGCCAGGCCGGCCTGGAGCTGGCGGCCCGGCGGAAGGCGGGCGGGTACTCCCTGGGCATGCGGCAGCGGCTGGGGATCGCCGCCGCGCTGCTGGGCGACCCTCCGGTGCTGATGATGGACGAGCCGTTCAACGGCATGGACCCCGAGGGCATCGTGTGGATGCGCGGGTTCCTCCGCTCGCTGGCCGCCCAGGGCCGCGCCGTGCTGGTCTCCAGCCACCTGATGAGCGAACTGCAGGACACCGCCGACCACCTGGTGGTGGCCGGCCGCGGCCAGGTCATCGCCGACACCAGCGTGGCCGAGCTGCTCGCGGCCGCTTCCGGCGACCGGATCGCAGTGCGCACCAGCGCGCGGGCCCAGGCGATGACGGTGCTGGCCCGCGCGGGGGTCACCGTCGCCGCCACCGGGCCGGACGCGCTCACCGTCTCCGGGCTGCCCGCCGAGAAGGTGGTGACGCTGCTGACTGAGGGCGCGGTGCCCTTCGCCGAGGTGTCCGCGCATCACGCGACGCTCGAGGAGGCCTACATGGAACTCACCAGGGACGCGGTCGAGTTCCGCGCCTCCGCCGACCCAAAGGTGGCGCCATGACCGCCCCCGTCATCTCGCCGTACCACTCGCTGACCCCAGACCGCCGTGATGGCTTCGCACAGTTGCTGCACGCCGAGTGGACCAAGTTCCGGACCGTCCGCGGCTGGGTCATCGCCATGGTCATCGCGGTGCTGCTGCCCGGCCTGCTGGGGCTGCTCAATCACGACAGCTGCAGCAACGGGAACAACACGGCCTGCACCATTCCGATAGGGCCGGGCGGCGAGGCCGTGACCGACAGCTTCTACTTCCTGCACCAGCCGCTGGCCGGGAACGGCAGCATCACCGTCCGGATTACCTCGCTGACCGGCCAGATCATGAACGCGCCGTCGAGCGGTCACGTGGCGGCCGGCCCCGGCGGCGGCCCGGCCACGCCCAACCTGCACCCCGGCCTCGAGCCGTGGTCCAAGACCGGGATCATCATCAAGGCGAACACCACCGAGGGATCGCCCTACGCGGCGATGATGGTCACCGGCGCGCACGGCGTACGGATGCAGTACGACTACACGAAGGACGCGGCCGGCCTGCCCGGCGCGGTCTCCGCGGCCACTCCGCGCTGGCTGCGGCTGACCCGCACCGGCAACAGGGTCACCGGCTACGACTCCGCCGACGGCGCCCACTGGACTGCAGTCGGTACCGCCACGCTGCCCGGGCTGCCGTCAACCGTCCAGGCCGGGCTGTTCGCCGCCTCCCCCGCGAACGTGCAGGTGACCTCGGAGTCGCTGGGCGGAACGAGCGGATCCGTCGGTCCCACCCTGGCCACCGGCGCCTTCGATCGCATCGGCCTGCAGGGCCGCTGGCCCGCCAGCGCGTGGCGCGGCGCGGACGTCGGCGCGGACGCCGAGTACCCGCTGCTGCCGGGCGGCTATCACCAGACCCGCGACGGCTTTACCGTGACCGGGTCCGGTGACATCGCGCCCGACGTCGCGGGCGGAGCGCCGTACAACGGCATCTCCGTCTCGCAGACGCTGACGGGCACCTTCGCCGGGCTGATCGTGGTGATCGTGGTCGGGACCATGTTCATCACCGCCGAGTACCGGCGCGGCCTGATCCGCACCACGCTGGTGGCCAGCCCCAGGCGCGGCCGCGTGCTGGCGGCCAAGGCCGTCGTGATCGCGGCCGTCACCTTCGTGGCCGGCCTGGTCGCCGTCACCGCCGCCCTGTTCCTCGGCGAGCGGGCCATCCGCGCGGGCGGGGCTTTCGTCGACCCGATCAGCGCGCTGACCACGGTGCGGGTGGTGACGGCCACGGCCGCGATGCTCGCCGTGGCCGCCGTGCTTGCGCTGGCTCTCGGCACCATCCTGCGCCGCGGCGCCGCGGCGGTCGCGGCCGCCATCGTGGTGATCATCCTGCCCTACTTCCTCGCCGTGATACCCAGTGTCCTGCCCGCCAGCGTCGCGGCGTGGCTGCTGCGGATCACCCCGGCGGCCGGGTTTGCCAGCGAGCGGGCTTACCCGCTTTATCCGCAGGTCAAGGCCATCTACCTGGCCACGTCCGGGTACTATCCGCTGGCTCCGTGGGCGGGCTTCGCGGTCCTCTGCGGCTACGCCGCGGTCGCCCTGGGCGTAGCCGCCTACCTGCTGCGCCGGAGGGACGCGTGAGCCTGGCATCGGTAGCGCCCCCGGCGACCGCGCAGGACGCCCGACCCGCAAGATGGTCCAGCCTGCGGGACGCGCTCCACGCGGAGTGGACCAAGGTGCGTACCGCGCCGGGCGCGATCTGGCTGCTCGTTGGGGCCGCGGCGCTGACCACGGCGGTGGGCGCCGCGTCGGCCGCCGCGGTCAGCTGCCCGGCCGCGGGCTGCGGTGTGGACCCGGCCAAGACCAGCCTGACCGGGATCGACCTCGGTCAGGCGGTCGTCGCCGTGGTGGCTGTGCTGGCGATCAGCGGCGAGTACAGCACCGGCATGATCCGCGTCACGCTCGCCGCGATGCCGCGCCGGACCACGGTCCTGGCGGCCAAGGCCGTCGTCCTGACCAGCCTGGTGCTGGTCGCCGGCACCATCGGGGTCCTGCTGTCCGTGCTGGCCGGACGGCTTATCCTGCCCGGTCGCGGGCTGACCCCGCCGCACGGCGTCGCGCTGCTGTCGCTGGGCGACGGGGCGGTGCTGCGCGCGGCCGCCGGGTCGGTCCTCTACCTGGCCCTGATCGGCCTGCTCAGCCTGGGCGTCGCCACCGCGGTGCGAGAAGCCGCGGTGGCCATCGGGATCGTCCTGGGCCTGCTGTATCTGTGGCCGATCCTCGCTAGCGTAGTAACCAATGCACACTGGCAGCGGCACCTACAGCAGATCGGGCCTATGAACGCCGGGCTCGCCATCCAGGCCACCACCGGCCTGCGCAGCCTGCCCATCGGCCCGTGGCCGGGCCTGGGCGTGCTCGCGGCCTGGGCCGCCGCCGCGATGCTGGCCGGCGGACTGCTGCTGCGGCTGCGCGACGCGTGAACGGCACCCAGGCGATGACCTCCGCGATATTGTCGAGGCTGGCCAGGAGACGGTTTCCGCTGCTGGCCACGATCATCATGACCGCCATAGGGATGGCCGGCACGATCTGGGGACCGCTGTACTACGGGAAAACGGCGTGGGGACTGCCCCTTGACCTGTGGGGGACGCTGACCGCCGCGCAGCGGCTGATCCACCTGAACCTGGCCGGCCTGTACACCACGCCCACCCAGCTGGTCTCCCTGCCGGGCACGGCGATCATCCTCATCCCGGTCGTCGCGGTCATGGACCTGGCCGGGATCGCGGTGCAGGCTCCCGGTATCACGATGGGGCATCAGCCAGCCTCGTGGCTAATCGCTGGCCCTTATCAGGTCTTTATCTCGGCCGTGGTGCTGTTCGCCGCCGACGCGCTGGCCGAGCGCCTCGGCGTGACCTGGCCCAAGCGTTTCGTGCTCGCCGCCGCGGGTGCGACCGCGCTGTGGGGCGTCACCATCGCGTGGGGTCATCCAGAAGACGCCGTGGCGACGGGCCTGCTGCTCTACGCCATCTTGGCCCTGGCCGATTCGAAAACGAACCGGGCCGCCTGGCTGGCCGGGGCGGCGGTGGCGGTACAGCCGCTCGTCATGCTCGCGTTGCCCGTCGTGCTCGCCGCCGTCGCGGCGAAGCGCTGGCCCGGCTTCCTCGCCCGGACGGCCGCCCCCAGCGTGGTATTGCTGGCCATAGCGGCCGCGGCCAACTGGACGGCCACCGTGCACGCGGTCACCAGCCAGCCCAACTCGCCGACGATCGACCACCCCACGCCGTGGATCTACCTGGCCCCCCACCTGGCCGGCGGCCAGGTGGCCGCGGGGCCCGCCAGGATCCTGGCCATCGCGGCGGCCTGCGGATGCGGGCTGATCGCCGCGCGCCGCTGGCGGCCCGCCCGATCGACCGCGCCGTGGCGCCCGGAGATGCTCCAGGACGTGCTGTGGTGGACGGCGGTCGCGCTGGCGCTCCGTTCCGCGTTCGAGCCGGTCATGGTCGCCTACTACCTGTGGCCGCCGCTGGCGGTGGCGCTGGTCGCCGCCTCGAGAAACTGGTTGCGGCTGCTCCCGGTCGGCGTCGTCGCGATCGTGCTCACATTCTTTTCGCAGGTGCACTGGCGGAACCCGTGGGCCTGGTGGGTGCCGATGATCACGCTGCTCGGCCTAGCCCTCTTCTTCGCCCGTGCCAGGAGGGACCGCCGCCCGCTGGCTCGGCCGGCGCAGGTGCTCCCAGAGCCGGGGGAGCAGTTCGTCGCGGACGGCGCGCCATGAGGCGACCTCGTCCGCCGAAAGCGGCGTGAGACGGTCAGGCCCGTTAGCCGCGGCCGCTGTGAGGTAGACCTCGCAGGTGGTGGCGAGCAGCCACATTCGCGCGACCGCGATGCCCGGCGTCGCGCCCAGGGTGAGGGCGCCGTTGCCACGCAGCAGCAGAGCCTCGCCGGCCGGCAGGCTGCGGGCCGCGCTTTGCGCTAGCCCGGGGGAGCGGAGCAGTGCGGCGCCGTCGTGCACCGGGATCGACTCGCCGAGCCACGCGGCCTGGCCGTGCAGCGGGACCAGCGACGTGGCCGCGGCGGCCGCGGCGAACGCACTGGCGGGCTGGGCCCGGGCGATCGCGGCGGCGTCCGGCCGGGCCTGGTACAGCGCGAGATGCGCCCACGCCTCGGCCGGAACGCCCGCCGGCAGGGCCCCGCCCACCCCGAACGGCACCTCAAGCACGCTAGCCCCGGTAACGAAAGCCAGGTCGGCGGCCGGCGTGATCAGCATCGACGCCCCGGCCCGGGCGGACACGTGCCCGTACGCGGTGACCAGCCCCAGCCGCGAGAGCACGTTCGCGGCCTCAGCGATCTCTTCCCGCAGCTCCGCTAGCTCCGGCGACTCCGGCGGTCGCCCCGCCGCAAGCTCCGGCGACCCCGGCGGTCGCCCCGCCGCAAGCGGTCGCCCCGCCTCCCGCGGCCCCGATGATGCCGGATTCACCGTCGAAGTCCCCTTCCCAGATCACCAGGCTCGTGTCTAAACTGTATGCAGTTTAGGCCCACGGAACGAAGGCCGCATCCCAGCGTAGGGAGAAGGGGAGAGCCGTGATCTCAGGGCTGCATCATTACGCGCTTGAAGTACCGGACCTGGCGGTGGCCGAGGGCTTCCTGCAGGATTTCGGCCTGGAGACCGGAGAGAAGGACGGGTCGCTGGTCGCCACGTGTCCCGGTCGCGATCAGGAGCAGGTGCGGCTCGTGCAGGCGCCGGCCAAGCGACTGCACCACGTCACGTTCACGCTGGCCTCCGGCTCGCTGGACTCGATCCGGGAAGCCCTGGAGCGGGCCGGCGCGCCCGTCATCGAGCCGCCGGCCGGCGCCACAGATGACGGGCTGTGGATCCGTGATCCGGACGGCACCGCCGTCCAGCTGATCGACGAACCCCAGGCTCCGGCCCGGCCGGCCGCGGAAGTCCTGGTCAACATGGGCGGCAGCCGCCAGCGGATCGGCGTGGCGCAGTGGACAGAGGCGACCAGGGACGTGCTGCCGCAGCGACTCGGGCACTCGCTGCTGTTCACCGCCCAGCCGCAGCGGATGACCGACTTCTACACCCAGGTCCTCGGGCTGCGGGTCAGTGACACGATCCACCGCGACCTGGTGACGTTCCTCAACGCCGGGCCGGGTGACCACCACATCTTCGGCTTCATCTCCAGCACCCACCGCGGCTTCCATCACGCCAGCTTCGAGGTGCCGTCCATCGACGCGATCGCAGTCGGCGCCGACCGGATGCGCGCTAAGGGACACCAGGCGGGCTGGGGCCTGGGCCGTCACACGATCGGATCGAACTTCTTCCACTACAACCCGGATCCGTGGGGCTCGTGGATCGAATGGTTCTCCGACATCGACCAGATCGACGACTGCTGGGTGGCTAGCGACTGGGATGTCCCCCCGCACCTGTGGGGCACCCCGCCGCCCGAGTCCTTCCTCGCCAATCAAGAGCCTGCCCGTTAACCCACCCCAGCGAACCCGTTAACCCACCCCAGCGAACCCGTTAACCCACCCCAACGAAGGAGTGCATCATGAGCCGGGACGTAGCCGCGATCTTTGCCGACATCGACGCGTTCGACCCAGACAAGTTCGTCGCCCACCTCACGCCGGACGTCAGGTTCCGCTTCGGGAACCTCGACCCGGTCACTGGTAGGGACGCGGTGAAGGAAGCCGTAGCGGGTTTCTTCTCCACCATCCACGGCCTGACCCACCACATCCTGAACGTGTACGAGACCGGTGATGAGACGGTTATCGCGCAGATCGACGTGGAATACCTCCGCCAGGACGGCAAGTCGGTTACCGTACCCAACGCCGACATCCTGGTCTTCGACGGCAACCTGGTCCGGGACTGGCAGATCTACATCGACGTCGCTCCCGTCTACGCCTGAGCCAGGGTCCATGATCACGCTCACCGATATCGCCTACGTCCGGTCGGGGGTGGCGGACCTGGACGCCGCCACCCGGTTCGCCACCGGCATCGTCGGCCTGGAATTGGTGGCGCCCACCGAAGTGGGCGTCGCCCACCTGCGCGCCGACCGCCGGCACCACTGCCTGGCGCTGGTCGAGGGACCCTCGGGCGTCATCGCGTCGGGTTTCACCGTGGCCAATGCCGACGCGCTCGACGCCGCCGAGACCGAACTCGAGCGCTCCGGCTTCACCGTGCATCGCGGCTCGGCCGCCGAAGCCAGGTCCCGGCGCGTCTGCGATTTCATCGCCTTCGACGACCCGTTCGGCAACCGGCTGGAGCTGGTGAGCCAGCAGGAGACCATCGCCCGGCCGGTGGCCTTCAGCCGAGGTGCCGGGATCACCGAGTTCGGCCACCTCTGCCTGGACGCCCCGGACGTGCACGAGGCCTACCGGTTCTGGAGTTCCCGCTTCAACGCCCGGGTTTCCGACTGGCTCGGCGACGCCGCCTGCCTGATGCGCATCGATCCGGTACACCACAAGCTCGCCGTCTTCCGCGGCGACACCCCCGGCCTTTGCCACATGAACTTCCAGGTGGAGACCATGGACGACGTGTTCAGGAACTGGCACTTCCTGGTCGAGCACGACGTCGAGATCGAGATGGGCCCCGGGCGCCACCCGCAGTCCGGCGCGATCTTCCTGTACTTCCTCGGCCCCGAGGGGTTCACCTACGAGTACTCCTTCGGCGTCCGCCAGATTACCGACGACGCGGCCTGGGTACCCCGAACCTTCGATCCGGCCGAGCCCGGTTCGATCGACATGTGGCTCGGTCCTACCGCCCGCCCGATCACGCAGCCCCAGGTGCGCTCCGCCCAGCCCGCCGAGCTCGGCCGCCCTGCTTCATGAGCGTTCAGGCCCCCGAAGCCACTCACCTCGACGTGGCAGGTGTCTCCACCGCGCTTATCGACGTAGCCCCGCCAGAACCGAGCCAGCCTCCAGTGCTACTGCTGCACGGCTCCGGCCCGGGTGTCACCGCCGCCGCGAACTGGCGCCCGGTGATTCCCGCGCTGAGCCAGGACCGCCGGGTACTCGCGCCCGATCAGCTCGGCTTCGGCGGTACCGCTTCCGGCGAGCCGCGTACCTACGGCCGGACGGCCTGGACCCAGCACGCGCTGGCCCTGCTCGACACGCTCGGCGTGGGGACCGTCGACATCATCGGCAACTCGATGGGTGGCGCCATCGCCCTGTCGATCGCCGTGGCCCGGCCGCGCGCGGTCCGCCGCCTCGTGCTGATGGGTCCGGTCGGCGTGGCGATGACGCTGCCGGCCGGCCTGGACACGGTGTGGGGCTATACCCCGGGCGTGGCGCAGATGCGCGAGGTCATCGGCCTGTTCGCGCATGACCGCCGGCTCATCACCGACGAGCTGATCGAGATGCGCTACCAGGCCAGCCTGCGCCCACAGGTCCGCGATTCCTGGCAGGCGATGTTCCCCGAGCCCCGCCAGCGCTGGGTCGATGACCTGGCCCTGTCCGGTGCCGAACTCGCGTCGGTCAGCGTTCCCGTGCTGCTTGTACACGGCCGTGACGACCGCGTGGTGCCCTGGCGGGTCTCATCGGCCCAGCTGATCGACCTGCTCCCGGACTCCAGCCTGCACGTGATATCCGGCTGCGGGCACTGGACCATGATCGAGAAAACCGCCGAGTTCCTGGCCGTCGTCCAGCCCTTCCTCGCGCCCTGAGCCCAGGCCCGGACCCTCAGCTGGCCCCGGTAAGACGCAGTGTCGCCGGCGAATGCCGGTCGATGAGCGCTACCGCGTGCGGCACCGCGACCGGCGCGTAGTCGGGGGCGCAATCGGTCAGCACCCGCAGCGCCGTGCGCGCCAGGTGGTGTGCCATCTCGGTCAGCGCGCCCTGCTCATCGCCCGCGGTCAGGGCCTCCAGGATCGAGGCGTGCTCGACGTCGCCGGCCGCCTGCCAGCTGTTCGGCTCGGACAGCTGGTAGATGCGGATGTAGCGGGTCGTCCGGTCGGCGAAGGCGAGCAGTTGCCGCTGCATGGTCTCGCCCGCGGCCGCCGTGCAGACCCGGTGGTACTCGGTGTGCGCGGCGAACCAGGCGTCGAAGTCGCCGCTCTTGGCGGCCTGCCGCATCGTGGTCAGCAGCCGCTTGGCCTCGGCGCGCGCCTTGACCCCGAAGTTCCCGATCGTCATCGACAGGGCCAGCGTCTCCAGCAAGATCCTGCTGGCGTAGACGTCGTCGAGCTCCTGCGGATCCAGGCCCGCCACCCTGGTCCGCTGGTTCGGCTCGATCTCGACCAGCCCCTCTTCCTGCAGCATCCGCAGCACCTCCCGCAACGGGGTACGGCTGATGCCGAGCTGGGCGGCCAGGCTCACCTGGGACAGCTTGGTGCCGGGGGACAAGGTGCCGTCAAGGATGCACTCCCGCAGGTAGGCGTGCACGTAGGGGATGGCCTGCCTGGCTTCGGGCAGATCGACCTTGCGGATGTCAGGTATCTGCACGACACGAGGCATGGCCAGCCTTCTCCCTGATCTGACGGTGACGGCACCTGCAAACGGTCACGGCTCCGCCGCCGACTAACGATCCAAGCGTAACTGCATACAGTTTATTTGTCGCGGCGCCAGAGCTCGAGTCGGCCCGCCCCCGTGACACCCCGCCAGCCCCGGTCCGACCACCACGATGGAGCATCGATGTTGCTGGGGCCACGCCGGCAACCCCGGTCCGACCACAACGATGGAGCATCGATGTTGCTGGGACCACAACGATGGAGCATCGATGTTGCTGCCTGGCCGTGCGGGACGAAGACGGACGTGACTACTGTGACGTCCGGGAGGCGAGTGGCGCGTGGTCACGGTCGCGGCCTAGCGTAACGGTTCGCTCGTCGAAGGTAGCGGCCCAAGCGTCGAAGCTAGCGACCCAAGCCGGACACGAAAAGCACAGGCTCCAACTGCATGCAGTTTTTCGTGCCCAGGCCTTGAACGCCTCCCTCAAACTGCATACAGTTTAGCTACCGCGAGCCGCAAGCGAGCCGCAAGCGACGAGCCGCAAGCCACGGCCCGCGAGCACGGGAGCCCGCGCGAGGAGGCAGTGATGGACCGAGTTGGCGTGATCGGCCTCGGCAAGATGGGCCTGCCGATCGCCATGAACCTGATGGCGCGCGGGTTCCAGGTCACCGGCTACCGGCGCAGCGGCTCGCCCGAGCTCGCCGCCGCCGGCGGGGCCGTGGCCGCCTCGCCCGCCGACCTCGCGGCCAGCGCCGACGTCCTGCTGTCGATCGTCCCTACCGCCGAGGACGTCGAGGAGATCATCACCGGCCCCGCTGGTACTCTGCGCACCCTCAAGCCAGGCACGGTCCACATCGAGATGAGCACCATCGACGTGGACCGTAAGGCCGGCCTGCGGGACGCGGTCCGCGCCAAGGGCGGTGACCTGCTTGACTGCCCGATCACCGGCAGCCCCGAGATGGTCGCGCCGCGGCTGGCTACCACGTTCGCCTCCGGCCAGCCGGCCAGCGTCGCCGCGGTCAGCGCGGTCCTCGACGCGATCTCAGGGCCCTGGGTCTACACCGGCGCGTTCGGCACCGGCGCGCAGCTGAAGTACATCGCCAACCTGCTGCTTGCGGTGCACACGGTCGCGGCCGCGGAGGCAATGGCACTGGCCCGGCGCAGCGGCCTGGACCTGGATCTCGTGCAGCGTACACTGGACAATTCCATCGCCAGTTCCGCCATCTGGAAGCAGCGCGGCCCCCGGATGGCCGAACGCCAGTGGTCTCCCGCGCCCGGCCCCGTCCGCACCCTGCACCCGATCCTGGAGCAGATCGACGCGCACGTCGCCCAGACGGGCCTGACGACCCCGGTCTTCGCCGCCGCGAAGGAGGTCTTCGACAAGGCCCTCGCCGACGGATGGGGTGACCTCGACATCGCCTGCGTGCACGACCAGGTGTCCGGCCGATCCGCCTTCGAGGAGCGAGCATGACCTGGTCGCTGGCTAGCTACCCCCAGGGTTTCGGGGTGCTGCGCGAAGACGGGACGCTCGTCGCGCCGATGGACCTCAAGCGCTGGGCCAGCCCGATGGAACTCCTGGAGGACTGGCCCGCGGCCGAGGGCGTCCTGCGCACCCTGGACATCGACACCGCCCCCGTGGTCGACTACGACACGCTGCTGCCGCCGCTGCAGTGGCCGCGCAAAGTGATCTGCGCCGGCGTCAACTACCGCAAGCACATACGGGAGATGGGCGGCGAGATCCCGGCCCGGGGCTGGCGGCCGTTCTTCTTCCTCAAGGCCCCCACCACCTCGGTGATCGGCCCCCGCGCCCCGATCATGATCAGCGCGCCAGCCCGTGCCAGGTACGACTGGGAGGCCGAGCTGGCCGTGATCATCGGGATTAAAGGCAAGAACATTTTGGCCGAACGGGCGCTGGCTCATGTAGCCGGATACTGCGTCGCCAACGACGTGACCGCCCGCGGCTACCACAAGCGTGACGTCGTCCCGGCCGAGGCCTTCAGCTACGACTGGTTCTCGGCCAAGTCGATGGAAGGCTCGCTGCCGCTCGGCCCGGGCATTACCCCCGCGTTCTTGGTGCCCGACCCGCAGGACCTGCGGCTGCGGCTGTGGGTCAACGGCGAGCTCCAGCAGGACGAGTCCACGGCCGACATGATCTGCTCGGTCGCCGAACTGGTCGCGGCCGCGAGCGAGGTCGTCACGCTCGAGCCGGGCGATGTCATCGCCACCGGCACCCCGTCCGGGGTGGGCGCGGGCCGGGGGCTTTACCTGCGCGGCGGCGATGTCGTCCGCGTCACCATCGACGGCCTCGGCACCCTGGAGAATACCGTGATCGATCCAACGGAGGAAACATCATGATCTTCGTGACGCACCAGCTTCCGGTCAACGTGCCGGGCGAGCCGGTCCTGGACCGGTCCGCCGTCTGGGACGGCCTGGTGCTGAAGGCCAACAACGCGCTGCCGTTCGTGCCCAGCATGACCTTCTGCGAGGTCACCCAGCGATACGGCGACCACGTCTTCGACCGCGACATCGACTTCCGCGGCCAGCGCTTCACCGAGCGGATCTCGCTGGAGCAGCCGCACCGGGTGACCTTCACCCGCATCGCTGGTCCGGTCCTCGGCACGATCGCCAACGAGATCGAGGGCCCCGAAGACGACCTCAAGCTCCGGTTCAGCTTCGCCCTCGTCGTCGCCGGCGTCGAAGGCGGGTCGCCCCAGGAGCAGGAGTACGCCGACTCGATGACCGGCGATTACCTCAAGGCCGTCGCGGCCACCTTGAACGCCATGCGCCGGATCGCTGACGCCCAGATATCGGCGTAAGGAAAGGACCCTCCCCATGTCTGTCACCACCACCACCGCCTCCGCCTCCGCCAGCCCCCGCATCGTCGAGAATTGACGAGCAGCTGCGACTCCTCATTACCGAGGAACTCTCCGGCCACTTCAAGGGCGACATCATCGGCCCGGACCACGCGGACTACGAGCACGCCCGGCTGGTCTGGAAACGCCATGATCGACCGGCGGCCCGGGCTCATCCTCCGCTGCACAAGCACGCAGGACGTGGTAGCCGCGGTGAACGCGGCCCGCGCGCACGGGCTGCCGCCTTCGGTCCGCTGCGGGGGGCACAACGTGGCCGGCAAGGCCATGTCCGACGGCGGCCTGACCATTGACCTGAGCGGGCTGCGTGAGGTAACCGTCGATGCCGAGCGCAAGCTGGTGCACGCGGGCGGCGGCGATAACTTCGGCATCGTCACCGGCTTTACCTTCCGGGCTTACGACTTCGGCCCGATGATGCGCATCGGCGTCTCGGTCTACGAGCCGGAGCACGCGGCCGTCGCGCTGCGCGGCTACGCGACCGTCGTTAGGCTAGGCCGCCTCAAGGCCCAGTACGACCCCCAGAACCTCTTCCGCATGAACTACAACATCTCCCCGGCCCAGTAAGTCCTCGGCCAGTAAGCGCCGTCTTAAGAGCCAGGGACTACCATCGATTTGACCAGGGTTTCCCGCCGGACTTCCGCGGTGTATTGCTTTCCGAGTATGCCGAGCTGAAGCATGGCCTGAGCAACGCGCTGGATACGCGCCTTATCTACCGGGCCAGTCGGAAACCCGGGTGGCGACGTACCCGTCGATGGGGAAGTTCAAGGTGGCGCCCTGGTCTAGGTCAGCCAGTTCCTGATCGCCGTAGTCCTCCGCCGCGAGGGTTACGTAGGGTTCGGCCAGAAACGCCGCATCCCAGGCGCGGTCCTGGAGTTGCCCCGGCATCGCCGGGAAGCCTTGCGGGTCGGTTATGAAATGCACCTTCTTGGGCGAGATTCCGTTTTGCTCAAGCAGCACGCTGACCAGCAGGGTGCCGATGCTATTGGTCCCGTTTACGCCGATCTTCCTGCCTACCAGGTCGGAGATGGTCAGAATAGGTGAGTCCCCGGTGATGACCAGCGCGCGGGTGTCGGGTCGCAGGGTA
>CAWJPF010000021.1:0-187173 GCA_963844625.1 uncultured Actinomycetota bacterium
GGTGATGCCCATCAGCACGGCCCGGCCCGAAGCCGACGTGCCGCCGTCACCCACCACCGCGCGGTTGACTTCCTCGAACCGGGGCCGCTCGACCAGCTCGCCGGGCAGCAGCTCGGTGTCGCCTGACTCGAGCACGTTCACTCGCTTCAGCATCTGCCTGATGATGATCTCGATGTGCTTGTCGTGGATCGAGACGCCCTGCGACCGGTACACCTCCTGCACCTCGTGCACGAGGTGCAGCTGCACCGCCCGCCCGCCGAGGATACGCAGCACCTCGTGCGGGTTCACCGCGCCCGCGATGAGCTGCTGCCCCACCTCGACGCGGTCGCCGTCGGTGACCAGCAGCCTGGACCGCATCGGCACCTGGTAGGCGGCCTCTTCCGAGCCGTCGTCCGGGATGACGATGATCTTCCTCGTCTTCTCGGTCTCCTCGATCTTCACCCGGCCCGAGTACTCGCTGATGGGCGCCATGCCCTTCGGGATGCGGGCCTCGAAGAGCTCCTGGATGCGCGGCAGGCCGTGGGTGATGTCCTGGCCCGCCACACCGCCGGTGTGGAAGGTCCGCATGGTGAGCTGAGTACCCGGCTCGCCGATCGACTGGGCGGCGACGATGCCGACGGCCTCGCCGACATCCACCCGCTTGCCGGTGGCCAGCGAGCGCCCGTAGCACTTGCCGCAGACACCGATCTTGGCCTCGCAGACCAGCACGCTTGACGTGCGGATGGTCTCCACCCCGGCCTCGACGAGACGGTCGATCATCACCTCGGTCGTGTCCTCGCCGACCTTGGCCAGGATCACGCCCTCGGCCTCGATGTCCTCGGCGATGCTCCGGCCGGTGCCGGTGTTCTCGATGTTCGGCAGCTTGCGCAGCCGGCCCTCGGCGTCCTTCTCCGCGATCCGCATGGGCAGCGAACGGTCGGTGCCGCAGTCCTCCTCGCGCACGATCACGTCCTGCGCCACGTCCACCAGACGGCGGGTGAGGTACCCGGAGTCCGCCGTGCGGAGCGCGGTGTCGGCGAGGCCCTTGCGGGCACCGTGCGTGGAGATGAAGTACTCGAGCACCGACAGGCCCTCGCGGAAGCTGGACTTGATCGGCCGCGGGATCGTCTCGCCCTTCGGGTTGGAGACCAGGCCGCGCATGCCGGCGATCTGCCGGACCTGCATCGGGTTACCGCGGGCCCCGGAGTTGACCATCATCCAGACCGAGTTGGTCTCGGGGAAGGCCGCCTCCATGTCCTTGGCCACATCCGCGGTCGCGTGCGTCCAGATCTCGATGAGCTCCTGACGGCGCTCCTCGTCGGTGATCAGGCCGCGCTCGTACTCGCGCTGCACCTTGTCGGCCCGGCGCTCGTAGTTCTCCAGGATGGCCGCCTTGTTCGGCGGCGCGACCACATCCTCGATGCCGATCGTCACGCCCGCCCTGGTAGCCCAGTGGAAGCCGGCGTCCTTGAGCGCGTCAAGAGCCGCCGCCACCTCAACCTTGGGGTAGATCTCGGCCAGCGAGTTGACGATGACCGTCAGCTGCTTCCTGTCCACCAGGAAGTTGACGAACGGGAAGTCCGCCGGCAGCGTCTCGTTGAAGATGCAGCGGCCCAGCGTGGTGGACAGCCGGATCTGGTCACCCTCGGCCCAGCCCTCGGGCAGGGTGGTCCCGGCCGGCGGCACGATGCCGCGCAGCCGGATCTCGATCCTGGCCTGCAGGTCGAGCTCGCCGTTGTCATAGGCCATCAGCGCCTCGGACAGCGTGCCGAATATCCGGCCCTGGCCCGGCGCGTCGGGCGTCTCCCTGGTCAGGCAGAACAGCCCGATGACCATGTCCTGGGTGGGCATGGTAACCGGCTTGCCGTCGGCGGGCTTGAGGATGTTGTTGGTGGACAGCATCAGGATCCGCGCCTCGGCCTGCGCCTCGGCGGACAGCGGCAGGTGCACCGCCATCTGGTCGCCGTCGAAGTCCGCGTTGAACGCGGTGCAGACCAGCGGGTGGATCTGGATGGCCTTGCCTTCCACCAGCTGCGGCTCGAACGCCTGGATGCCGAGCCGGTGCAGGGTAGGCGCACGGTTCAGCAGCACCGGGTGCTCGGTGATGACCTCTTCGAGGACATCCCAGACGACCGGACGGGCCCGCTCCACCATCCGCTTGGCCGACTTGATGTTCTGCGCGTGGTTGAGGTCAACCAGGCGCTTCATCACGAACGGCTTGAACAGCTCCAGCGCCATCTGCTTGGGCAGGCCGCACTGGTGCAGCTTCAGCTGCGGGCCGACCACGATGACGCTACGGCCGGAGTAGTCGACGCGCTTGCCGAGCAGGTTCTGGCGGAACCGGCCCTGCTTGCCCTTGAGCATGTCGGACAGCGACTTGAGCGGCCGGTTGCCTGGGCCGGTGACCGGACGGCCGCGCCGGCCGTTGTCGAACAGGCTGTCCACGGCCTCCTGGAGCATCCGCTTCTCGTTGTTCACGATGATCTCGGGTGCGCCCAGGTCGAGCAGCCGCTTGAGCCGGTTGTTCCGGTTGATGACCCGGCGGTACAGGTCGTTCAGGTCGGAGGTCGCGAACCGGCCGCCGTCGAGCTGGACCATCGGCCGCAGGTCCGGCGGAATCACCGGGATGCAGTCCAGGACCATGCCCATCGGGCTGTTCGTCGTGTTGAGGAACGCGCTGACGACCTTGAGGCGCTTGAGCGCCCGGGCCTTCTTCTGGCCCTTGCCGCTGCGGATCGTCTCGCGCAGGCTCAGCGCCTCCGCGTCCAGGTCGAAGCTGGCGAGCCGGTCCTGGATCGCCTGCGCGCCCATGCCGCCGCGGAAGTACCGGCCGAACCGGTCCCGCATCTCACGGTAGAGGAGCTCGTCACCCTCGAGGTCCTGGACCTTCAGGTTCTTGAACCTGCTCCAGACCTCATCGAGGCGGTCGATCTCCTTGCCCGCGCGGTCCCTGATCTGCTTGCACTCACGGTCGCTGCTCTCGCGCAGCTTCCGCTTCGCGTCGCTCTTGGCCCCCGCGGCCTCCAGCTCGGCCAGGTCGGCCTCCAGCTTGGCCTGGCGAGTCTCGACATCGGCGTCGCGGCGCTGCTCAAGCTGCCCGCGCTCGACGCTTATCTTCGCCTCGAGGGACGGCAGGTCACGCGCGCGCGCCTCGTCGTCCACGAAGGTGATCATGTAGGCGGCGAAGTAGATGACCTTCTCCAGGTCCTTCGGCGCCAGGTCGAGCAGGTAGCCAAGCCGGCTGGGCACGCCCTTGAAATACCAGATGTGCGTGACCGGCGCGGCCAGCTCGATGTGCCCCATCCGCTCGCGCCGCACCTTGGCGCGGGTGACTTCCACGCCGCAGCGCTCGCAGATGATGCCCTTGAACCGGACCCGCTTGTACTTGCCGCAGTAGCACTCCCAGTCCCGGGTCGGACCGAAGATCTTCTCGCAGAAGAGCCCGTCCTTCTCCGGCTTGAGCGTGCGGTAGTTAATGGTCTCCGGCTTCTTCACTTCGCCGTGGGACCACTGCCTGATGTCCTCGGCGGTGGCCAGACCGATCCGAAGATCGTCAAAGTAGTTGACGTCTAGCATTTTTTGTATCCCCCTTCGGATCAGACCTCTTCGACGCTGCTCGGCTCACGCCGGGACAGGTCGATGCCGAGTTCCTCGGCTGCGCGGAAGACGTCCTCGTCGGTGTCGCGCATTTCGATCGCGGCCCCGTCGCTCGACAGCACCTCGACGTTGAGGCAGAGCGACTGCATTTCCTTGATCAGGACCTTGAAGGACTCAGGGATTCCTGGTTCTGGCACGTTCTCGCCCTTGACGATGGCCTCGTAAACCTTGACCCGGCCGAGCACGTCGTCGGACTTGATGGTGAGCAGTTCCTGCAGCGCGTAGGCGGCGCCATAGGCCTCCAGGGCCCACACCTCCATCTCGCCGAACCGCTGGCCGCCGAACTGCGCCTTGCCGCCCAGCGGCTGCTGGGTGATCATCGAGTACGGCCCGGTGCTCCGCGCGTGGATCTTGTCGTCCACGAGGTGGAGCAGCTTCAGGATGTAGATGTAGCCGACCGCGATCGGGTCCTTGAACGGCTCGCCGGTCCGGCCGTCGAACAGCCTGGCCTTCCCGCTCGAGCCGACCAGCCGGACGCCGTCCCGGTTCGGCAGCGTGCTGCCGAGCAGGCCGGTGATCTCTTCCTCCCGGGCACCGTCGAACACCGGGGTGGCGACGGACGTGCCCGAAGGAGCGGCGTCGGCGCCCACCGAGCGCAGCCGGTTCTTCCAGGCGTCGTCGCCGCCGTCGACCTGCCAGCCGGTCTTGGCGACCCACCCGAGGTGGGTCTCGAGGACCTGGCCGACGTTCATCCGGCCGGGTACGCCGAGCGGGTTGAGCACGATGTCCACCGGGGTGCCGTCCTCGAGGAACGGCATGTCCTCCACCGGGAGGATCTTCGCGATCACGCCCTTGTTACCGTGCCGGCCCGCCAGCTTGTCGCCGTCGGTGATCTTGCGCTTCTGGGCGACGTAGACCCGGACGAGCTCGTTGACGCCTGGCGGCAGCTCGTCGCCGTCCTCGCGGGTGAACACGCGGACGCCGATGACCTTGCCCTCCTCGCCGTGCGGGACCTTCAGGCTGGTGTCCCGCACCTCGCGGGCCTTCTCGCCGAAGATCGCGCGCAGCAGGCGCTCTTCCGGGGTCAGCTCGGTCTCGCCCTTCGGGGTGACCTTGCCGACGAGGATGTCGCCGTTGACGACCTCGGCACCGATCCTGATGATGCCGCGCTCGTCGAGATCCGCGAGGACCTCGTCGGAGACGTTCGGGATGTCCCTGGTGATCTCCTCCGGGCCGAGCTTGGTGTCCCGGGCGTCGACCTCGTGCTCCTCAATGTGGATGCTGGACAGAACATCATCCTGAACGAGGCGCTGGGACAAGATGATCGCGTCTTCGTAGTTGTGGCCCTCCCACGGCATGAACGCCGCGAGCAGGTTCTTGCCCAGCGCCATCTCGCCACGGTCGGTGCACGGGCCGTCGGCCAGCACCCTGCCCTTCTCGACCCGGTCGCCTTCCTCGACGATCGGCTTCTGGTTGAAGCAGGTGCCCTGGTTGGACCGGTGGAACTTCTGCACCAGGTACGTGGTCCTGGTGCCGTCGTCGTTCATCACCGTCACGTAGTCCGCGCAGGACTCCTCGACCACGCCGGCCTTCTCGGCCAGGATGACGTCGCCGGCGTCGGTCGCGGCACGGTACTCCATGCCGGTGCCGACCAGCGGCGCGTCGCTGCGCAGCAGCGGCACTGACTGGCGCTGCATGTTGGAACCCATCAGCGCGCGGTTCGCGTCGTCGTGCTCGAGGAACGGGATCATGGCGGTGGCCACGGACACCATCTGCCGCGCGGACACGTCCATGTAGTCGACCTCGTCCGGCGGGATGTAGTCCACCTCGCCGCCCTTACGGCGGACCAGCACGCGGTTCTCGAACATGGTGCCTTCGGCGTCAAGCGGCGTGTTCGCCTGGGCGATGACGTGCCTGTCCTCCTCGTCGGCGGTCAGGTAGTCGATCTGGTCGGTGACCACGCCGTTGTTCACCTTGCGGTACGGCGTCTCGACGAAGCCGAACGCGTTCACCCGCGCGTAGCTGGACAGCGAGCCGATCAGGCCGATATTCGGCCCCTCAGGGGTCTCGATCGGGCACATCCGGCCGTAGTGGCTGGGGTGCACGTCGCGGACCTCGAAGCCCGCCCGCTCCCGGCTCAGGCCGCCCGGGCCGAGCGCACTCAGGCGCCGCTTGTGGGTCAGGCCCGCCAGCGGGTTGGTCTGGTCCATGAACTGGGACAGCTGGCTGGTGCCGAAGAACTCCTTGATCGACGCCACCACGGGCCGGATGTTGATCAGCGTCTGCGGCGTGATTGCCTCGACGTCCTGAGTCGTCATCCGCTCCCTGACCACGCGCTCCATCCGGGCCAGGCCCAACCGGACCTGGTTCTGGATCAGCTCGCCCACGGTCCGCAGCCGCCGGTTGCCGAAGTGGTCGATGTCGTCGGTCTCCAGCGGGATGACGGTCTCGCCCGCGATCATCTCCTCCTCGCCCGCGTGCAGCCGGACCAGGTACTCGATGGTGGCGACGATGTCCTGCTCGCTGAGCGTGCCCTGCCTTATCGGCAGCTCGAGGCCGAGCTTCCTGTTGACCTTGTAGCGGCCGACCTTGGCCAGGTCGTAGCGCTTCGGGTTGAAGTAGAGGTTCTCCAGCAGCGCCTGAGCCGACTCACGCGTCGGCGGCTCGCCCGGCCGCAGCTTGCGGTAGATGTCGAGCAGCGCCTCGTCCTGGCCGGCCGTGTGGTCCTTCTCCAGCGTCGCGCGCATGGACTCGTAGTCGCCGAAGCGGTCCAGGATCTTCGCGTCGTCCCAGCCCAGTGCCTTCAGCAGCACGGTCACGCTCTGCTTGCGCTTGCGGTCGATGCGGACGCCGACGGCGTCCCGCTTGTCGATCTCGAACTCGAGCCAGGCCCCCCGGGACGGGATGACCTTGCAGGCGTAGATGTCCTTGTCGCTCGTCTTGTCGACCTGGCGGTCGAAGTACACGCCCGGGGAGCGGACCAGCTGGCTAACGACTACGCGCTCGGTGCCGTTGATGATGAAGGTGCCCTTGGCCGACATGAGCGGGAAGTCGCCCATGAACACCGTCTGGCTCTTGATCTCGCCCGTGGTGTTGTTAATGAACTCCGCCGTCACGAACATGGGGGCGGAGAACGTCATGTCCTTGTCCTTGCACTCCTCGGCGGAGTACTTGGGCGGCTCGAACCGGTGATCACGGAACGAGAGCGACATGGTGCCTGAGAAGTCTTCGATCGGGCTGATCTCTTCGAAGATCTCCTCGAGGCCGGACTGCTCGGACAGGTCCTTACGTCCGGCGTCCTTGGCTTCCTTGATTCGGGCCTGCCACTTCTCGTTACCAAGCAGCCAGTCGAACAACTCGGTCTGCAGGGCGAGGAGGTCGGGTACCTTGAGCGGCTCCTGGATACGCGCGAAAGACACGCGGTGTGAACCAGAATTCGTTGCGGAGGTAGTCGTTGCGGAGGCGCTGCGCGATGCTGCCAACAGGGGTCCTTCCGAACTTTGTCACGGAAATATCACCGCACGCACGCCAAACGCCCCGCGGCAAAACCCCGTAGACGCGAGGGGAAACCGAGGACGTCAGAGTGCAGCGCAAACTAGCAGTGTAGCCGATGGCCACACCGCTGGTCAACTGTACGCCACTATGAGATTCACGGTTGCTCCGAAGCTTCGCTCTTCAGAGGTCAAGAGTCAAGTCCAAACGGGGAACAGTCGGGGTAGTTTGCCAGGTGACGCATGCCACATGCGGTGTTATGTGTAGGCAACAACACGGCCGGGTATGACATTATTCCTGCCCGGAGCGCGGAGGTTCGGCGTGGCGCGCGGTGGCGCGGTGGCGCGCGGTGGCGCGTGGCGCGCGGTGGCGCGTGGCGCGCGGTGGCGCGGGTTTCGCGGGCGGGCGTTGGCGCGGCGGCGCGGGTTTCGCGGGCGGGCGTTGGCGCGGATGCATGAGGCCCGGCCCGCGCGCCACCGTGGTGGCGCGCTGGCCGGGCCTCGGCCGGGTTGCGGCCTTGCGGCTACTTGACGGTGACGGAGGCGCCGGCGCCCTCCAGGGCCGCCTTCGCCTTCTCCGCGCTCTCCTTGTTGACCTTCTCGAGCACCGTGTTGGGCGCGCCGTCCACCAAGTCCTTGGCCTCCTTGAGCCCAAGGCTGGTCAGGCTGCGCACCTCCTTGATGACCTGGATCTTCTTGTCGCCCGCGGCCTCGAGGATAACGTCGAACTCGTCCTGCTCCTCGGCTTCTTCGGCCGCGGCGCCGCCGGCGGCACCGCCGACCGCGGCCGCCACCGCCACCGGGGCGGCCGCCTTTACGTCGAACGTGTCCTCGAACTGCTTCACGAACTCAGACAGCTCAAGGAGGGTCATCTCCTTGAACGCCTCAAGCAGGTCGTCAGTACTCATCTTCGCCATGGTGGTGTGTTCCTCGTTCCTTCAAATACGTAGCGTGTGGGGTCGGGTTAGCTCTCGTCGGCTGACTCTGTGCCGTCTGACGCTGGCGCGTCGGCTGACTCTGGCGCGTCCGGCGTGGTGACCGCGTCCGGCGTGGTGACCGCGTCCGGCGTGGTGACCGCGTCCGGCGTGGTGACCGCATCCGGCGTGGTGACCGCATCCGGCGTGGTGACCGCATCCGGCTCTGTCGCGCGCTTGGCGCGCAGCGCCTCGGCGAGCTGGGCCATCTGTACCGGCAGCGCGTTGAACGTCGCGGCCGCGCCGGCCAGCGACGCCTTCATGGCACCGGCCAGCTTGGCCAGCAGAACCTCGCGCGGTTCCAGGTCGGCCAGCTCGATGATCTCCGACGGCGTGATCGCCTTGCCGTCGAGCACGCCGCCCTTGATCACCAGCAGCGGGTTCGTCCGGGTGAAGTCGCGCAGGCCCTTGGCGGCCTCGACCACGTCACCGTCGACGAACGCGATCGCTGAGGGGCCGACGAGCAGCGCCGACAGCTCGTCGGCGAGCCCTGCCTCGGTGACCGCGATCTTGGTCAGCGTGTTCTTCACCACGGCGAACGTGACGTGGTCCCCGAGCGTCCTGCGCAGCTCGGCGAGCTGCGCCACGGTAAGCCCGCGGTACTCGGTCAGCACCGCGCCGGATGAGTCCCGGAACCGGTCGGTGAGCTCAGCCACCGCGGCTACCTTCTCGGCGTTAGCCATGTGCCTCCTCTCCATTTGTCGTTGTCGTAGCAGCACTATGCTTAGCCGCCGAAGACGCAAAAACGCCCCGGCGCGAGGCGCACGGGGCGGCATGACCCAGCTAGGAAGGCTGGGTAACACGGCTCAGTTCACCTGCGCGGGATGCCCGCCCGGAACCTTACGATCCCGGCCGGAGCCTTCGGCCGCCGCGCAAGCGCGACAGCATCCAGCGGTCTTCGGCGTTTTCGAGTGTACGGCCCGGTCCCTGTCCCGGCCAAATCGCGGCCGGGCCGATCGGTACGTGAACAGCCCGGTAACAGGGCCCCCGCCAGCCACCCGCGCCTCATGCGCTTTCCGCCGATTGGGTATGGGTGCAGCACCCTACACGCTCTATTGTGCAGGGTGCTGCACCCATACCCTGAAAACCGACGGCCGCGCGCACCACGGGACGCTCGGGAACCACACGACGCACCGGTATCCCGCGGAGAAGGCGCGGGCCGGGCCTGGCGCGGAGAAGGCGCGGGCCGGGCCTGGCGCGGAGAAGGCGCGGGCCGGGCCTGGCGCGGAGAAGGCGCGGGCGGGGCCTGGCGCGGGCTCGGGGCGACGGGCAGACAAATGCGGCGGGCACCCCGGGTGGGGCGCCCGCCGCAGCTGGCTGAGGGTCAGGCGGTGGCTTCGGCGAGCTCGTCGGTGAAGTTGCGGGTCTTGTTGGGGTCGACCGGGATGCCGGGGCCCATGGTGGTGGTGAAGGTGACCTTCCTCAGGTACCGGCCCTTGGCCGCGGCGGGTTTGAGCCTGATCACCTCGTCGAGGGCGGCGGCGTAGTTCTGGAGCAGTGCGTTGGACGGGAACGAGGCCTTGCCGATGATGAAGTGCAGGTTACCGTGCCGGTCCGTCCTGAACTCGATCTTGCCGCCCTTGATCTCCGTCACGGCCCGGGCTACGTCCGGGGTCACGGTGCCGGTCTTGGGGTTCGGCATCAGGCCGCGAGGGCCGAGCACGCGGCCCAGACGACCGACCTTGCCCATCAGGTCGGGAGTCGCGACCACGGCGTCGAAGTCGAGGAAACCACCCTGGATGCGCTCGATCAGGTCGTCGGAGCCGACGTAGTCGGCGCCGGCCGCGCGGGCCTCCTCGGCCCGGTCGCCGGTCGCGAAGACGAGCACGCGGGCCGTCTTGCCGGTGCCGTTCGGCAGGTTGACCGTGCCGCGGACCATCTGGTCCTGCTTGCGCGGGTCAACGCCGAGCCGCAGCGCTACCTCGACGGTCGGGTCGAACTTCGTCACCTGGCCGGACTTGGCGATCGTGACGGCCTCGGCGGGGGTGTACAGCCGCTCGTGGTCGATCTGCTCATCGGCCTGGCGGTAGGACTTGCTGCGCTTCATAACTGTCTCCTAGGTCTGGAGGTCGTGGTCAGCGGGCCGCGCGAGGCCCTGCCACGTGGTACGTGCTGTAGAACAGCGAACGAGCGGTGTTTAGTTCTGGACCCTGATGCCCATCGAGCGGGCGGTGCCCTCGATGATCTTCTCTGCCGCCTCGATCGTGGTCGCGTTCAGGTCGGGCATCTTGGTCTGCGCGATGTCCCTGACCTGGGCGGCGGAGATGCTGCCGACCTTGACCTTGTGCGGCTCGGCGCTGCCCTTGTCCACGCTCGCGGCCTTCTTGATCAGCTCCGCGGCGGGCGGCGTCTTGGTGATGAAGGTGAACGTCCGGTCCTCGTAGATGGAGATCTCGACCGGGATGATGTTGCCCCGCTGGCTTTCCGTCGCCGCGTTGTACTGACGGACGAAGTCCATGATGTTCACGCCGTGCGGGCCTAGCGCGGTGCCGACGGGCGGTGCCGGGGTGGCCTGGCCGGCCGGCAGCTGCACCTTGACGACGGCAGCGAGCCTCTTCCTTCTTGGCGGCATTGCTGTATTCCTTACCTGTGCCTTGGCTTTAAATCCTGGGGTTTGCTAGATCTTGGTGACCTGGTCGAACGACAGTTCCACCGGCGTTTCGCGGCCGAAGATGGAGACCAGCACCTTGAGCTTCTGGGTGTCCGGGTTGATCTCGTTCACGGTCGCGGGAAGCGTCGCGAACGGGCCGTCCATAACGGTAACCGACTCGCCGACCTCGAATTCCACCGTGGACGTCCGCGCGGCCTCGGCCTGCTTGGTCCCGGGCTCGGGCTCGGGGGCGAGCAAGCTGGACACCTCGCTGAGCTGCAGCGGCGACGGCCGGCTGGACAGGCCGACGAAGCCGGTCACCCCCGGCGTGTTGCGGACCACGGCCCACGACTCGTCGGTCAGGTCCATGCGCACCAGGATGTAGCCGGGCAGGACCTTCTCCGAGACCTGCTGCCGCTTACCGCCCTTGATCTCGGTCACCATGTGAACGGGGACCTCGATCTGGTAGATGAAGTCCTCCATGTTCAGCGACTGGATGCGGCTTTCCAGGTTGGTCTTCACCCGGTTCTCGTAACCGGCGTAGGAATGCACGACGTACCACTCGCCGGGAAGCATGCGGAGCTCGCGCTCGAACTCCTCCCGCACGTCATCCGGCTCAACCTCGGGCGCGCCGTCAGCGGACTCGCCCGGCGCATCATCGACCGGGACGGCAGCTTCCTCAGCCTCGTCCACGGTGTCGAGCCCGTCGGCTTCTTCGCTGTAGTCGCTCACCTCATCGGCCTTCCCGGTATCCGCATCGGGTTCTGTCGCGCCCGTCGCCGCGGAATCCAGTTGGGTCTCGGACACGATTACTCTCTCTTTCCTCAAGCCATGATCGGTGCTGTGCTGGCCCGGGGGGGCGACCCGCCGGAGCCACCCGGCCTGGGGGACCTATCCCTCAGACCCCTTACGAGACCCCGGGGGCACCGCCTAGCCGAACACCTCGAACACCAGCTTGGTAAACCCGTAGTCCAGGCTCGTCACGACGATGACCATGAAGGTCACAAAGGCCAGGCAGACCACCGTGTAGGTGACAAGCTCCTTACGGGTTGGCCAGATCACCTTGTGAAGCTCGCCGACTATCTGCCGGAAGAACAGGGCGGGGCTGGTCCGGTTGCCGCGCTTGGACGCGCCTCCGGCTCCGCTCCGTTTCTCCGGGGCCTCACCGCGTGTCTGAGTTGCCATATCCTCACCTATAGTCCGCCGGCTATGGCGGGTTCGCCGGATCGCACTCGCAGGGCAGGAGGGACTCGAACCCCCAACCACCGGTTTTGGAGACCGGGACTCTGGCCAATTGAGCTACTGCCCTGGGCTTCAACTGCGCTGCTGAGCAACCGCCCGCTGCAAGCTCACGGGCACGCTGCCGCAACGACAGCACCGTTGTCGGTCCATGCAGTGTACGTCTCAACCGCCCCGCCGTCGAACCGCCTGCGCAGAAAGCTGCCGGGAGCGCGTTCAGACGCGGCTGGCGTGAGCCAGGCCACGATAAACCATGCACCTGGCACTGACCGCCGGTGGGAGAATGGAGCCCATGTCTACGAGAGTCTCCGCACGCATCTCCGCTATCTCCGAATCCGCCACGCTGGCCGTGGACGCCAAGGCCAAGGCGCTCAAGGCGGCGGGCAGGCCGGTCATCGGCTTCGGGGCCGGCGAGCCGGATTTCCCCACCCCTGGCTACATCGTCGAGGCCGCGCAGCGCGCGTGCGCCGAGCCCCGGTTCCACAAGTACACCCCCGCGGCCGGCCTGCCCGAGCTCAGGGCGGCGATCGCGGCCAAGACCGCGAGAGATTCCGGCTACCAGGTCGAGCCCAGCCAGGTCCTGGTCACCAACGGCGGCAAGCAGGCCGTATACGAGACGTTCGCCACCCTGCTCGACCCGGGCGACGAGGTCCTGGTGCCCGCCCCCTACTGGACCACCTACCCCGAGTCCATCGCGCTGGCCGGCGGGGTCATGCGGCCTGTGCTGACCGACGAGCACTCCGGCTACCTGGCCAGCGTGGAGGACCTGGAGGCGGCCCGCACCACCCGGACCAAGGCGCTGCTGTTCGTGTCGCCGTCCAACCCGACCGGCGCGGTGTACCCGCCAGAGCAGGTCGCCGAAATCGGCCGCTGGGCCGCGGCCAACGACCTGTGGGTGATCACCGACGAGATCTACGAGCACCTGGTCTACGGCGACGCGACGTTCTCGTCCATGCCGGTCCAGACGCCGGAAATCGCGGACACTTGCGTGGTGCTCAACGGGGTCGCCAAGACCTACGCCATGACCGGCTGGCGGGTCGGCTGGATGATCGGCCCGCGCGACGTGATCAGCGCCGCGGCCAACCTGCAGAGTCACGCGACCTCCAACGTCAGCAACGTGGCGCAGGCGGCCGCGCTCGCCGCCGTCTCCGGGGACCTGTCCGCCGTGGCCATCATGCGCGCGGCGTTCGACCGGCGCAGGCAGACCATGACCAGGATGCTGAACGAGATCCCCGGCGTGATCTGCCCGGAGCCGCAGGGCGCCTTCTACTGCTACCCGAGCGTCAAGGGCCTGCTCGGCCGGGAGATAGCCGGGCGCAGGCCGCAGACGTCGGCGGAACTGGCCGGCCTCATCCTCGACGAGGTAGAGGTGGCCGTGGTGCCGGGCGAGGCGTTCGGTACGCCCGGATATTTCCGGCTTTCCTGCGCGCTGGGCGACGCCGATCTCGAAGAGGGCATCGCCCGGATAGCCAAGCTGGTCGCGGACGCCAGTTAGGCGCGGCACACTAGGCCGATGCAGTGTTCTCTGCCTACGGTGCGGCCGCTCACCGCACTCCCCAAGGCGCACCTGCATCTGCACTTCACCGCCGCGATGCGGCACTCGACGCTGATTGAGCTGGCCGCCGAACGCGGGATCCGGCTGCCGCCCGCGCTCACGCAGGACTGGCCCCCGCGCCTGTCCGGCACCGACGAGCGCGGCTGGTTCCGGTTCCAGCGGCTGTATGACACCGCGCGTTCGGTGCTGCGCACGCCCGGCGACGTGCGGCGGCTGCTGATCGAGACCGCCGAGGATGAGCGCGCCGACGGCTCGGGGTGGCTGGAGATCCAGATCGACCCGTCCGGTTTCGCCACGCGGTTCGGCGGGATCACCGCCATGACCGAGCTGGTGCTTGGCGCGGCGGCCGAGGCGGCGGACGCCACCGGGGTCGGGATCGGGGTCATCGTCGCGGCTAACCGGACCAAGCATCCGCTGGAGGCCAGGACGCTGGCGCGGCTCGCCGCCCAGTACGCGGGCCGCGGCGTGACCGGGTTCGGGCTGTCCGACGACGAGCGGCGTGGACCCGCGCACGATTTCGCCGCCGCGTTCCGCATCGCCGAACGGGCCGGGCTGCTCCTGGTCCCGCACGGCGGTGAGCTGGCCGGCCCGGCCAGCGTCGCGGCCTGCCTGGATGACCTGCACGCGGACCGCATCGGCCACGGTATCCGGGCCGCCGAGGATCCCGCCCTGGTCAAGCGCCTGGCCGCCGAGGGCGTCACCTGCGAGGTGTGCCCATCCTCCAACGTCGCGCTCGGCATCGCGGCGGCGCCGTCGCAGGTCCCGCTGCGCCGTCTGTTCGAGGCCGGCGTGCCCATCGCGCTCGGGGCCGATGATCCGCTGCTGTTCGGCCCGCGGCTGGCCGCGCAGTACGAGATCGCCCGGTACGCGCACGGGTTCACCGACGCCGACCTCGCCGATCTCGCCCGCTCCTCCGTGCTCGGTTCGGTCGCCCCGGCGCCGCTGCGAGCCCGGATGCTGGCCGGGATCGACGACTGGCTCGCCACCGCACCGGAAGCAGCCCGGGCCGGACGCTGACACCACCGCGCCCTCAGCATCTTGATGCAGCTGGTGCCGGTGCTGATCGGGGCCGCCTGACGCACCGGCGCGCCGCCTGAGGCACCGGTATTCCGCGCGTCCAGGCCGGACGCGCGGAATACCAGCGGCAGCGGATAAGCTCTCCTTAGTACATGGCGCTGATCCGGCTATCACCGGGGAGCCCCCGGAAGAAAGGGCCTCGCGGCCTGACTAGACCCGGGCGGGTCCGGCCCGTCACAGCCGGCCAACAAGCGGTCGCCGGAAGCTGGCGGCAAGCGAGGTGGTACCGCGGTACGCCCGCGCGGGAGCGGGCGCGTCGTCCTCGTGGCACAGCCGACCGCACCGCGAGGAACCACCGATGGCCGTCTATCCGCGCTCCGCAGGCACCGACTCCGCCGACACCAAGGCGCCCGGCGTGCCCGCCCAGCCCAGCTTTCCCGCCCTCGAGCGCGACATACTCGAGTACTGGCGGACCCACGACACCTTCCGCGAGTCGGTCGAGCAGCGCCCGGCGGACAACGAGTTCGTGTTCTACGACGGGCCGCCGTTCGCCAACGGGCTGCCGCACTACGGCCACCTGATCACCGGCTACGTCAAGGACCTGGTGCCCAGGTTCCGCACGATGCAGGGCAAGCGGGTGGAGCGCCGGTTCGGCTGGGACACCCACGGGCTGCCCGCCGAGGTGGAGGCCGAACGCCTGCTCGGCATCTCCGGCAAGGCCAACATCGTTGCCATGGGCATCGAGAAGTTCAACGCGGCCTGCCGCGAGTCGGTGCTTCGCTACACCCGCGAATGGCGCGAGTACGTGACCAGGCAGGCCCGCTGGGTCGACTTCGACCACGACTACAAGACGCTGGACACGCCCTACATGGAAAGCGTCATGTGGGCGTTCCGGCAGCTGTGGGACAAGGGCCTGATCTACCAGGGCTTCAAGGTGCTGCCCTACTGCTGGCGGTGCGAGACGCCGCTGTCCAACCACGAGCTGCGGATGGACGAGGACACCTACCGCGAGCGGCAGGACCCGTCGGTCACGGTCCGGTTCAAGCTGGAGACCGGGGAGTGGCTGCTGGCCTGGACCACCACGCCGTGGACGCTGCCGTCCAACCTGGCCTGCGCGGTCGGCGCGGACATCAGCTACGTCGTGCTCGCCAAGGACGGCGAGCGTTACATCCTGGCCCGGGACCGGCAGGCCGCCTACGAGCGGGAGCTGGAAGGCGCCGCCGTCGTCGGCACGCTGACCGGGGCCGAGCTGGCCGGCCGCCGCTACGAGCCGCTGCTGCCCTACCTGGCCGATACGCAGAACGCGTTCCGGGTCATCCTTTCCGGCGACGTGACGACCGAGGACGGCACCGGGGTGGTGCACATGGCCCCCGCCTACGGCGAGGCCGACGCCCTGGCCTGTAACGAGGCCGGCATCCCCACCGTGCTCACCGTCGATGACCAGGCCCGGTTCACCTCCGTCGTACCCGACTTCGAGGGCCAGCACGTCTTCGACGCCAACGCCGGGATCGCGGCCAGGCTGCGCGCCGACGGCAGCCTGGTACGGGCGCAGACCTACACCCACTCCTACCCGCACTGCTGGCGGTGCCGTAACCCGCTGATCTACAAGGCGGTGTCGAGCTGGTTCGTCGCGGTGAGCACGTTCTCCGGCCGGATGGTCGAGCTGAACGAGCAGATCACCTGGGTGCCCGGGCACGTCAAGGACGGCCAGTTCGGCAAGTGGCTGGCCAACGCGCGGGACTGGTCGATCAGCCGGAACCGGTTCTGGGGATCGCCGATCCCGGTCTGGCAGAGCGACGATCCCGCCTACCCGCGCACTGACGTGTACGGGTCGCTGGACGAGCTCGAGCGTGACTTCGGCGTCCGGCCCGCGGACCTGCACCGGCCCGGCATCGACGAGCTCACCCGGCCGAACCCCGACGATCCCACCGGCCAGTCCACGATGCGCCGGGTCCCGGAGGTGCTCGACTGCTGGTTCGAGTCCGGATCGATGCCGTTCGCCCAGGTGCACTACCCGTTCGAGAACCGTGACTGGTTCGACGGCCACTACCCGGGCGACTTCATCGTGGAGTACATCGGCCAGACCCGGGGCTGGTTCTACACGCTGCACGTGCTGGCCACCGCGCTGTTCGACCGGCCCGCCTTCCGCGCCTGCGTCAGCCACGGCATCGTCCTCGGCAACGACGGCCAGAAGATGTCCAAGAGCCTGCGCAACTACCCGGACGTGAACGAGGTCTTCGACAGCTTCGGCTCCGACGCCATGCGCTGGTTCCTGATGGCGAGCCCGGTCCTGCGCGGCGGCAACCTGGTCGTGACCGAGGCGGGTATCTCCGGCGCGGTCCGGCAGGCCATCTTGCCGCTGTGGAACAGCTACTACTTCTTCGCCCTGTACGCCAACGCCGAGGCCTACGCCGCGCGGCGCTCGACCACGAGCGAGCACGTGCTCGACCGCTACATCCTGGCCAAGACCCGCATCGCGGTAACCGAGATCGAGCGGACGCTTGACGTCTACGACATCGGCGCCGCCTGCCAGCTGCTCCGGGAGCACCTCGAGGTGCTGACCAACTGGTACATCCGCCGGTCGCGCAGCCGGTTCTGGGCCGGCGAGCCCGCCGCCCTGGACACGCTGTGGACGGTGCTCGAGACGATCTGCCGGGCCGCCGCGCCGCTGCTGCCGCTGACGACGGAGGCGATCTGGCGCGGCCTGACCGGCGAGCCGAGCGTGCACCTGACCTCGTGGCCCGAGGTGGCCGGCTGGCCGGAGGATGAGAAGCTGACCGGGGCCATGGACCTGGTCCGCGCCGCCTGCAGCACCGCGCTCGGCCTGCGCAAGGCCGCCCAGCTCCGGGTCCGGCTGCCGCTCGCCTCGCTCACCATCGCCCACCCGGACGCCGAATCGCTGGCGCCGTTCGCCGACCTGATCGCCGACGAGGTCAACGTCAAGGCGGTCGAGCTGTCCGCCGACCCCGCCCGGCTCGGCACCTTCGAGCTCGCGGTGAACCCCCGGCAGCTCGGGCCGCGGATCGGCGCGAAGGTGCAGGAGGTCATCAGGGCGGTCAAGGCCGGCGCCTGGACCCAGTCCGGCGACGGCATCACCGCGGCGGGTGTCGAGCTCGCACCGGGTGAGTACGAGCTGAAGCTGGCCGCCACCGACCCCGGCTCAACCGCGGCGCTGCCTGGCCACGCCGGCCTGATCGCGCTGGACACCCGCGTCACCCCCGAGCTCGCGGCCGAAGGTACCGCGCGCGACGTGGTGCGGATCGTGCAGCAGGCCCGCCGGGACGCCGGCCTGGCCGTCTCCGACCGGATCCGGCTCACGATCGGCGCCGACGGCGCAACCGGCGACGCGGTCCGCGCGCACGCCGGGTTCGTGGCCGCGGAGACGCTGGCCGTGAGCCTGGAGGTCGGCCCGGCGGACGAGATCACCGCCGTCCCGCAGCCCGCCGGGGATGGCCACGTCAGGGTCGCCCTGGCCCGCGAAACCGGCGACACCCGGGCGGGCTGACGACCGCGCAGGCCAAGACCACAGTAATTATTCCGAACGAACCGGCGCTCACAGCCGGGGTTATCCTGCGCGCGTGCCGGGCGGGACCTCCATAGGTATTACCGGCGGCTTACGCGTGCTCCCGCGGTTGAGCCCGGGTCGCCTGGCGTACGTAGACGTAGTTAGTGGCCAGTGCAGCGGCCGCCGCGAAAGATCACCGGGTCCGTTGACTATTGACCGTTAACGGCCAAGGTCCCGGTGAGCCGTGTCCTTTCGTTCATGGCGGCCGCGGCACTGGTCCAACCAAAGCCCCATCAGCACCATGGGCACCACAGGCCCCGGCCAGGGCAGCCGCACCGTGATTGCCCGGCCGGAATTCCGTCATGCCCGAACCAAGTCGCTCCCGGCCACGTGCCATGGGTGGAGACATTTCTCTACCCAAGAGAGCGAGATGGGAATGAAAGCAACACGAAGACACACGGCCGCGCTCGCCGCAGCTCTGCTCGCCGCTGGCGCCGCCACGGCCGGCCTGGTAGCAGGCACGGCCGTGGCGGCGCAAGCCGGAGGCTTCCCGGCCTTCGTGGGACCGCTGCACCACGTCACCACGATCGCGTCGACGGTGCCAGCTAACGGCGACGTCAACCCGTACGGGGTGGCGGTCGTCCCGCGCAGCACCGGAGACCTGCGCCGGGGCAACGTCCTGGTCAGCAACTTCAACAACAAGGCCAACGTGCAGGGCACGGGAACCACGATCGTCCAGGTCACCCCGTCCGGTCACGTGCGGCAGTTCGCCAAGATCAGCCGCAACCTGCCCGGCTGCCCGGGCGGCGTCGGCCTGACCACCGCGCTGACCGCGCTGCGCAGCGGCTGGGTGATCGTCGGCTCGCTGCCCACGCAGGGCGGCAACATTTCCGGCGCGGGCTGCCTGATCGTCCTGGATCGCTGGGGCCACGTCCGCGAGACCTTCGCCGGCCAGGGCATCAACGGGCCCTGGGACATGGCCTCGCTGGACCTGGGGAACCAGGCCGTCCTGTTCGTCACCAACGTCCTTAACGGCACGGTGGCGGCGAAGGGTGGCACTGTCTTCGGGGGCACGGTACTGCGACTCGTCATCCGTATCCCGAGCTTCGGACTGCCGTGGATCCAGTTCAACACCACGATCGGATCGGGCTTCCCCGAGGCGCTGAACTCCTCCGCCCTGGTCCTCGGTCCTACCGGCGCCGGCCTCGGCCGGAACGGCGTCCTTTACGTCGCCGACACGCTGAGGAACAGGGTGGCCGGCATCCCCGACGCCGTGTTCCGCGGCGGCAGCGCCGGCCCCGGCTTCACCGTCAGCCAGGGCCACCACCTGAACAGCGAGCTGGGCCTGGTCGTTGCCCCTGGCGGAGACATCCTGACCGTCAACGGGGGCAACGGGAACCTCGTCGAGATCACGCCTTCCGGAGCGCAGATCGCGGTCCGTACGCTCGACAGTTCCGGTTCCCCGCCGGGCGCGGGCGCCCTTTTCGGCCTGGCCGTCAAGCCAGGCCACGACGCCGTCTACTTCGTGGATGACGCCACCAACACGCTAGGCCTGCTGCACTAGCCCGGCAGCCGGCACGCTCTAGCCCCGCCCGCCAGGCGGGGCTAGAGCGTGAGGCCGACCAGCACCGGCTCCGGCGCCAGCGACACGCCGAACGCGTCGCGGACCCCGTCCCTGATCTGCGCCGCGAGCGCCATCAGCGCGGCCGCGCTGGCCGATCCGGAGTTGACCAGGGCCAGGGTGTGCTTGGCGGAGATCCGCGCGCCGCTCCCGAGGCTGTACCCCTTGCCGAATCCGGCCCGCTCGATCAGCCAGGCCGCCGGCACCTTCACCCGGCCGTCCCCGGCGTCGAACCTGGGCACCCGGGTATCTTCCCCGCACCAGATCCTGGCCGCCTTCTCGACGACCTCCAGCGTGGCCTCGTCGAGCACCGGGTTGACGAAAAACGAGCCGACGCTGCGGGTATCGGGATCGGCTGGATCGATGACCATGCCCTTGCGCTGCCTGAGCTCGATGACGGCCGAACGCGCCTCTGTGCCCTCTACCTGGTCACCCACCTCGACGCCGAGGGCGGCGGCCAGCTCGGCGTACCTGACCGGGGCCGAGAGGGTTTGCTCCGCGAGCCTGAAGGTCACGCTGAGCACCACGAACCGGCGCTCGGCATCGGTCTTGAAGAAACTGGTCCGGTACCCGAATCCGCACTGCCCGTTCGGAATATTAATGATTTTCGCTGTTGTGCGGTCGAAGGCCCGCACCCGCGTGATGGTCTCGGCGACTTCCTGGCCGTAGGCGCCGACGTTCTGGATCGGGGTGGCGCCGGTCAGGCCGGGGATGCCGGACAGGCACTCAAGGCCGGCCAGGCCCTCGGCGACGCTGCGGGCGACGACCGCGTCCCACTCTTCCCCCGCCGCCACGGTGACCAGCCCGGGTTCGCCGTCGCGGCCGAAACCGCGCGTCGCCACCTGGACTACGGTGCCGGGGAAACCCTCGTCGGCCACCACCAGGTTGCTGCCGCCGCCGAGGATCAGCACCGGATCGCCGCTGGCGTCGGCCGCCCGCACCGCTTCGATGAGTTCTGCCTCGGTACCGGCCCGGACGAAGCTACGCGCCGGGCCGCCCAGCCCGATCGTGGTGCAGTCGGCCAGCCTCACGCGAGGCGTACGACGGCCTGAGCGCGGGTGAGAACCTTGGTCTCGCCCGACCGGGCGGTGACGTCGACGGTCACCTGGCGGTCGGCGAGTTTGCCGGTCACCACGCCGCTGACCTCGACCAGGGCGCCCTTGTCGTCATCGGGCACGACGACCGGCGCGGAAAACCGGACGCCGAACTCGGTCACCGCCCCCGGATCGCCGGCCCACTCGGCCAGGAACCGGCCGGCCAGCGCCATCGTGAGCATGCCGTGCGCGATCACGTCCGGCAGGCCGACCGACTTCGCGATCCGCTCGTTCCAGTGGATCACGTTGAAGTCACCGGAAGCGCCCGCGTACCGCACCAGGTCACGCCGGGTCACCGGGTACTGCCTGGGCTCGATCTCGGTGCCTGCCTGCACGTCGTCGTAACCGGGGCTGGCCATCGTTCCCCCTTATGCGCCGCGTTCGACAAGCGTGGAATGCGCCGTGCACACGTGCTCGCCGTCTACGGTCCTGATCTCAGTGACGGTCGCCAGCGTGGTCATGTTGCGGACGCTCCTGATCGACTCGATCGTGGTCTGCGCCACTACGACGTCACCCGCGTGCAGCGGACGGGCATGGCGGAAGCTCTGCTCGCCGTGCACGATCATGGCGTAGTTCACGCCGAGGCCAGGATCGGACGTCACCTTCGCGCCGCTGGCCGCGCTGACCACGATCGCGAACGTGGGCGGCGCGATCACGTCCGGGTAGCCGGCCGCCTGCGCGGCCTCGCGGTCGCGGCACAGGGGGCTCGGCTCGCCGATCGCGTCAGCGAACTCGGCGATCTTGACCCTGCTGACCTCGTAGGCTTGAGCCGGCTCGAAGGTCCGGCCGACGTAATCGGGGTTAATCGCCATCGGTTTCCGCCAGCACTTCCGGGCCGCGCTGCTAGCGGGTCTCGCGGTGCGGCCGGTGGCAGCGGCAGTTCGGGCAGAACTTCTTCAGCTCGAGCCGGTCCGGGTCATTCCGCCGGTTCTTCCTGGTGATGTAGTTCCTGTGCTTGCACTCCTGGCAAGCCAGCGTGATCTTGGGCCGGACATCGGTGGCAGCCACGGTGGAGTGCCTTTCTCATCGTTTTAGGGAACTGACAAAGTGTAGCGGAGGCCGGACTTGAACCGGCGACACAGCGATTATGAGCCGCTTGCTCTGCCTGACTGAGCTACTCCGCCATCGCTAACGCAGAAAGGTTACCCGATCTTCCGGCCGCGGGCGTCCTGGGTTTGACGGTCCGGTTTTGACCGCTTGCCGGCCGGCAGGCAAGATCGGGAGGATGAGCATCCTCGGCACCAGGGTAATCCGGACGGAAGACCCGCGCTTCCTGACCACCGGCGGCGTCTACACCGCCGACGTCGAGGACGAGCAGCTGGCCGGCGCCTGCCACGTGTACTTCGTCCGTTCGGCCGTCGCGCACGCGCAGATCCGGGCCATCGACGTCAGCGCCGCGCTCGAATCGGACGGGGTCATCGCGGTATTCACCGCCGCCGACCTGGCCGACCTCCCGGTGCTGGCGGCGCCGTTTGCCGGGATGATCAACGAGCACATGGGCCAGTCGCTGCTGGCCCGCGACGTGGTCCGGTTCGTCGGCGAGCCGGTGGCGGTGGTGGTCACCGAGGGCCCGTACCAGGGTGAGGATGCCGCCGACCTGGTAGACATCGACTACGACGCGCTGCCGCCGGTCATCGACCTGGCCACCGCCGCGGCGAGCGAGTCGGCCGTGCTGTTCCCGGCTGCGGGCACCAACGTGGCTGCTTTCTTCGGCGACGCCGCCACGCTGAAGGCCGACCTGTTCGACGGCTGCGAGGTGGTCGTCTCCCGGACCATCGTCAACCAGCGGGTCGCGCCCGCGCCGATGGAGACCCGGGCCGCGGCCGCGGCCTGGGGCGCGGACGGCCGGCTGACCGCGTGGATCCCGAACCAGGGCGCGCAGGGCACGCGCGGCGCCCTGGCGACCATGCTCGGGATCGATCAGGCCGGGCTGCGTATCATCACCCCGGACGTGGGCGGCGCGTTCGGGGCCAAGTTCGGCGCGGACCCGGAGCACGCGGTGGTCTGCTGGGTCGCCAAGCGGCTGGGCCTGCCCGCGCGCTGGACCGAGTCCAGGCACGAGAACCTGATCGGGATGACCCACGGCCGGGCGCAGCAGCAGACCGTCACCATCGGCGGCAGCCGGGACGGGAAGGTGGCGGCCTACCGGCTGGAGATCCTGCAGGACTCCGGCGCCTACCCGAGGATCGGCGCGTTCCTGCCGTTCCTGACCATCTTGATGGCGCCCGGGCCGTACGCGATCGCCCGGGCCGAGGCGGTGGGCAAGTCGCTGGTGACGAACACCACGCCGGTCGGCGCCTACCGCGGCGCGGGCCTGCCCGAGGCCACCGCCGCGGTGGAGCGGGCGATCGACCTCTTCGCCGCCGAGATCGGCCGGGACCCGGCCGAGGTACGCCGGATAAACCTGCTGCCCAAGTTCACCGAGCCGCACACGACCGCCTTCGGCGCCGTCTACGACAGCGGCGACTACGCGGCCGCGCTGGAGGTGGCGCTGGCCACGGCGGGATATGAGGATCTGCGGAAAGAGCAGGCGAAACGGCGGGCCGACCAGGACGTGATCCAGCTGGGCATCGGGCTCGCCTGTTACGTGGAGATCACCGGCGCGGGCGGCGAAGCGGGCCCGCCCAGCGAGAACGCCACCGTCGAGGTCCACCCAGACGGCAGCGCCACGATCCTGACCGGGACGTCACCGCACGGCCAGGGCCACGCCACCGTGTGGGCGATGCTGGCCAGCGACGAGCTCGGCATCCCGATCGACAAGATCACGCTGAAATGGGGCGACACCGACCTGATTCCCGAGGGCGGCGGCACCGGCGGCTCGCGCAGCCTGCAGCAGGGCGGCGCGGCGGTCCAGCAGGCCTCGAGGGAACTCATCGACGTGGCCCGGCAGCGCGCGGCCGGCGAACTGGAGGCCAACCCGGCCAACCTGGTCTTCGACGCCAGGCGCAGCGCGTTCGCCGTGGCCGGCGACCCGGACGCGTCGGTGCCGCTGGCCAGGCTGGCGGAGCACGAGCGGCTGTTCGTACGGGCGGTGTTCAGCGCGCCCGGCGCGACCTTCCCGTTCGGAGCGCACGTGGCGGTCGTCGAGGTGGACACCGAGACCGGCAAGACGGTGCTGCGGCGAGTGGTGACCGTCGACGACGCCGGCACCATCGTCAACCCGCTGCTGGCCGAGGGCCAGCGGCACGGCGGCATCGCCCAGGGCGCCGCGCAGGCGTTCCTGGAGGAGGTCGTCTACGACGCCGACGGCAACCCGCTGACCTCGAGCTTCGCGGACTATCCCTTCCTGACCGCGACCGAGGTGCCCAGCTTCGAGCTGGCCGAGATGGAGACGCCGACCAGCTATAACCCGCTCGGAGCCAAGGGCATCGGGGAAGCGGGCACCATCGGCGCGACCCCGGCCGTGCAGAACGCGATCATCGACGCGCTGGCGCACCTCGGCGTCCGGCACATCGACATGCCGGCCTCCCCGCAGCGGGTCTGGCAGGAACTTCGGTCCGTCGCGGCTAGGTGAACGCCGCCCGTTACGTCTTCCCGGGCTGGGGGTTTTTCTGGGTTTCGGGCTGGGGTTTTGCGGGCTGGTGCTTCCTGGGCGGGTGCTTCTCGGGCGGGGGTGTCAGCCAGTGCGTGACGGTTACCGGGCGGGCCGGGTCGGTCATGTCCCTGCGCCGGTCGAGCCGGCCCTCCCGCTTGGTCACGCGCTCGTGCTGGCGGAGGTGCCAGGGGCCTGCGTGACCAGCAGGAAGCGCCGCCGGTCGACTAGGTCGCCGATGGTCCCCGCGAGCACCGCGAACAGCACCACGGGCAGGCCCGCCGCGGTCTGGACCAGCGCGACGTACGTCGCCGAGCTGGTCAGGGTCGGCATCAGCCACTGCGCGGCCACGGTCTGCATCCAGCTGCCGACGTTGCTGACGAACTGAGCCCCCCACATCGCCGCGAACTGGCGATGCCGGAACGGCGACCACGCCGACGCCGGGGTCGCCGTCGCGGCAGGCGGTGGCTCAGCCAAGGTCTGCTCCCCAGACCGGCGTTGCGCCAGAGCCTGCGCCGCCTCGCGGTCCCGGGTGCAGCGGCTGATTCACCCGGTATCCGCGGCGGCCGCGACGGTGCGCCTGGCGATGCGCCACGCGCCCTCGGAACGCCGCAAGACCTGCGTGATCGTGGCCGCGGTGCGGATCGTGATGGGCGGGAGCGGATCGATGATCAGCAGCACCGAGCGGGTAACGGCCCGCGGTTCGCGGTCCTCCACCACCGGGTTGAGGGTCAGGTGCAGGCTGGCCTCGCCCTCGGCGGCCCAGATCGGCCCGACCGAGGCGCGTAGCGCCGCACGGCCCGCGTGGTGGCCCTGCCCGCCGTCGAGCACCGCGTCCTCGGTGAACAACTCGACGTAGGCGTCGGCGTCCCGCCGGGTTGCGGCCCAGTCAGCCCGGGTGATGACATCGAGGATTTCCAGCCGGTCGGCCGCGGACAGGGTCATGACCCGGCCTGCTGAGGACGGAGCCAGGCCGCTATCCGGGCCTGGATGTCGGCGGGGAAGATGTCCTTGGGAATGACCGCGTGCACCGCCTTGGGCGGAATGGAGCTGTAGGCGGAGGCGGTCTGGTTGGCGTACTGGGTGACGCGGAAGCTGACCGCCATGCTGGCCAGCGCGTAGGCTTCCGGCTCGGTGATCTGCGCGGCGTCCGACAGCCAGCCGATGACCCGGCGCACGCAGGCGACCGTGGCGTCATCGAGATCCGCGGCGAAGGCGACGACGATCCAGGCCCGTTCTGTCTCCCCGAGCGGACCGCGCAGCGGCACGCCCTTATGCAGGTCATACCGGATGTCGAGGTCCTCGGCCGCGGTCTCGATCGCGGTCTGGTCCACCACACCGTCCCCCTGCAGCGCGTGCACGTCCCCGATCCAGGCCCTCCCCCCGGCTTTAGCCACGGGCAGGAACAGGTGGCTGCCCACCCCGAGGTCACGCAGCACCAGGTTCCCGCCGTAGGCACCGGACAGGATCGCGCTGACCGTGTCGTCGCCGGCGGGTTCGGCCGCGACGACGCCAAGGAACGGAGCCATCGGCAGGCGGATGCCGTGGGTGAACTCCGCGGTGGTCCTCGCATCGTCGAACCGGAAGTAGTGCACGTAGGGCTCGGCGAAGTCGCTCGGCAGCGCGCCCACGCCGAGCGGGAAGGAATTCCAGCCCCAGTCGATAGTGCGCAGCCTGGTGATGCTGCACTCGACCACGTCACCAGGCTGCGCGCCGGAAACCTCGACCGGCCCGAGCATCGAGTAGGGGCCGCGGGGATACCTGTGCCGCAGCGGCTCGCGGTCGGCGAAGCTCATCCCGAACTTCGCCTCGTTGCCCCAGTGCGTCCACGTATGGGGGTAGCTGACCGTGTCGCCTGGCCTGATGGTTGCCACCGGCTTGGCCGCGGGGTCCAGGTAACCGGACCGGGTCGTATCCGGCGTCGACTCAACGATGTGCGTGCTCGCCATCGAAAGGCTCCTACTCGTTCCAGAGGATGGCGCGGAGGAATTCGCCGCCCTGCGCGGTGGCCGCCTTTGGCGGCGCGGCTGTCGCGCAGGGCATTGAGCATAACGAAGTCGCCGATGGTGCCGTTCTAGCGGATGGAGGTGACGGTCACAGGTCAGCCTGGTAGTGGGCCACGGCGCTTTCGTCCCACTCCAGGCCGTTGCCGGGGACATCGGGCAGGTGCAGCTCGCCCGAGCGGACTTCGAAGGGGTGCGCCAGCACCGGGTGGGCCCAGTCCTGCCACTCCAGCCACTGCCGGGTCGGCGTGACCCGGAGCAGGTGCCCGGAGACTTCCGGGTAGAGGTGCGAGGACATGGGCAGGCCCGTCACGTCGGCGATCGCCGCCGCCTGCAGCCACCCCGTCACGCCGCCGATCCGCATCAGGTCCGGCATCACCAGATCACAGGCCCGGATGCGGATAGCGTCGTACATCGCGCGCGGGCCGTAGAAATTCTCCCCGAGCATGACGGGAGTGGCCAGGTCGGCCGCCAGCCGGGCGTGCCCGTCCAGGTCGTCGTAGCGCAGCGGTTCCTCGATCCACGCCAGGCCCTCGGCGTCCAGCGCGCGGCAGCGCTCGAGCGCCTCACCCAGCCCGAGGCCCTGGTTATAGTCCGCGACCAGCGTCACCTGATCGCCGACGGCGGTCCTGACCCGGCGGACCGCGGCGATGTCGTCGGCCGCGTCAGCGCGCCCGACGCGGACCTTAAGTGCCGTGAACCCGCCCTCTTCGAGCAGCTCCAGCGCTTCGGCGGCGACGCTTTCCGGCGGGATGAGCCCCAGGCCGTTGCTGTTGTACGCAGGTACCGGGGCCAGCGTGCCGCCCAGCAGGACGGCCAGCGGCAGCCCGGCGGCCTGGGCCAGCGCGTCCCACAGCGCGATGTCCAGCCCGGCGACAGCAGCCAGGGCCAGGCCCTGGTAGCCGGCCAGGCTGAGCCAGCCCCGGGCGGCCGCGAAGGCCGCGGCCGGCGCGGCCGGCTGGCCGCGCAAGCTGGCCCCGAGGTCATCGAGGATCGTCCGCAATCCCGCGGTCGCGCGGCTCAGGTAGGGGGCCAGGTAGCCCCGCCCGGTGATGCCCTGCTCGGTCAGCACGTCGATAAGGAGCAACGGCCACTGAGAGAAGTCCCCGACCTTGGTGGCCAGCGGCCGGCGCAGCGGCACCACCACCGGCCGTACCGATACCTCCCGCACCACGAGCCCGGCATCTTGATCCGCCATATCGGCCTCCGGTTATCTGACGGCTACGGACTACGTTTAGCGCAGGAAACGCCGCGCCGTCGTCTCAGCGCGGGACGGGCGTCCCGCGCGGGCCGTTCTTGCGGCGAGACGGGCGTCCCGCCGCGGGCGGTCCTTGCGGCGGGACGGGATCCCTGGCCGCCGGGCTGGCACTCAGCCATCCCGGGCCGTTCGCCCTGGCCGTCCGCTGGCTCGCGGTGGCGACGACGCTCGTCGATAAGCCGCCGGCTCCCCGGAACAGGAGCTAGCTAGCGTTGCGGCCGCGTCGCGTCGCGTCGCGTCGTATCCAGGTATTACACGTACGCCGGGCTTCCTTCTGCTTCGGCAGGGCCGCCGCCGTCCGGTCATGATCTGAACCGGCGGGACACGGCGTCCCCACCTCGCCGCGCTAGCCGCCCGATCCCGCCGCGATCCCCGGGTTGCCGCCCGCGCCGCCGATTTGTCTACGATTCCTGGGGTAATAGCCCCCGGAATCGTAGACAAAGAAGCTGCGTGCCTAGCTGCATGCCGCCAGACCGGGAGCCGGCGACCCAGGTAACCGCCGGTCATCCCCTTCACGCCGGCGGCGGGTAGGACTGTTGCGGCGGCGACCTGGCGGGCTCAGCGCGCAGGCAGAAGCCAAGGGGTAGCCCCGTTCCCCGGGTGAGGGCCGGCCAGATGAATGACCGTGGGCCCGCCGACCTCGGTCGTACCGCCGGGTGGCACGCGGGTCGGCGTGCCCCATGGTGTTCTGGAGGTCGCGAAGCGACCCGCCGGTATCCAGGTACAGCGCCGCGAATGAGCGGCGCATCGCGCGCGGCCCGAGGTGGGCCGCCAGGTCGATCGGCAGGCCGGCCTGCGCGGCGAGGCGGCGTACGACCCGCCAGATGTCGGCGGCGAACAGTCGTCCCCCGGTCCCGGTGGCGAACAGCGCCGGAACGCGCGTCAGGTCGGCCCGCCCGGCAAGGTAGGCGTCTATCCGGACCGCTGCCGGGCCGGGAAGCGCGAGACCTAGACGCCGGCCATTCTTGCGAGTCACCCACAGCACTCGGCGGCCGTGGTCGGTGCCGAGGTCCTCGACGTCGGCACCGATGACCTCACAGACCCGGGCGTCGGTAAACAGCAAGACTGCCATCAGCGCCGCGGTGCGGGCGCGCTGCGGGCCACGCGACGTGTCGGCCACGTGGACGAGCGCCAGAGCATGCTCCGGGGTCAAGGCCGGCCTGGCCGCGGTATCCGGGCCGGATTTGGGCCGTGCGATGCCGGCGGCTGGGCTGGCCGCGATATGCCCGCGCCTGGCCAGCCAGGCGTACCAGCTCGAGACGGCGGCGAGTTTGCGGGCCGCGCTGGCCGGGGAAAGTTCCGCGAGGTCCAGCTGCCGGGCGTACCGGGCCACGTGCATGCCGGTGACGCCGGCGACCGGGTGCACCCCTTGCTCCTGGCACCAGGCGAGCCACGATGGCGCCCGGCTGGGTCGTCGCCGAGGTGTGATCCCGATGTCCCCGGCGTATGCGGTACGGGTGCTCTCTGACCTCTTGTCGGCGAGCCAGCCGAGCACCAGGCGGGTCACCGGATCGGCGTCGGCCGACGCGGCCACGAGTGCGGATCTGGAGGGACGGCGGCTAGCCATGCGAGGACGTTGTCCAAAAAGATCCTAAGTAATCGTCCTTATCTAGGACTCAATTAATTTTTTCGCGCCGAATGGCTAGATCGGCCGCGCGCGAGTGGTTTAGGGCAAGCCGTTTGCCGGGTGTATGGGACGCTGAGGTTCTCGACGGCACTTCGCCCTTCCGGTGTTTGGCATGCCCCGGTGGGACCGGCGGGACCGGCGGGGCTGACGCGCCGCCACACACGGCGCCCGCCCGGAAGGGAACGCCCGGGAACGAGCCGCCAGGATCTACCGGACGCCTCCCCGTCGCGTGGTGCTCTCCGGGGCCCGGGGATGTTATCCCCCAGGCCCCGCAGATCCCTCCAGCCCCGCGCGCCCCGGTGCCTGCCCTGCTGCCGCCACCGCGAGCCACAACGATGCTCCATCGATGTGGCCAGAACAACAGCGATGCTCCATCGATGTGGCTGGCAGCGGCCGGCTGGCGGCTAGATCCTCCCCGGTTACGGGCCCCGGTGACCCGCCGACGCGATCGCGGCGTTTCCTGCGGGTCTTCGGGGCCGGGTCGTGCAGATCAGGACGATGTTCAGGCCGGCTGAATCGCCATGCATGCGGCGATCGGACAAGCCAGGGGGCCTTGTGATCTCCGGTGGCCGTGACGTCCCGGGACGGCGGATCGCCGCGGTCCGGGGCGCTAACGTCCTGGCGGCTCCGTCGCCGCCTTCTTCCGCAGCGATTCGACCAGGGCGGCTACGTGGCGCCGGTCTTCGGGCGTCAGCTCGTCGATGCTGGCGATCAGGAGTTCCTTCTCCCGGTCACCTGACTGTTCGCGCTCGACCGGGACCTCGTCGTAGTAGTGCAGTCCGGTGGACTCGGCGGCGGCGGAGCGGACCGCGGAGACCGGCACGTCGAGGCCTTTGGCCAGTGCGTCGATCGTGGCCGGGCGTGGCGGCCGGGCCAGGTTCCGTGTGGTCGCGAGAGTGTAGACGGTGGAACGAGGCAACCCGCCGCGCCGGGAGACATCGCCGTAGGACCAGCCCTGCTCGCGCAAGCGCTCCTGAATCAAGCGCTGAAGCGGGTTGATCCCGTGATCCACCTCAGCCGCGTCAGTTCGCGGCAGCTTCACCGCGGAATCCCGCTCGTCCCCCGTCGTATACGCCGTCATAGCCAACCTAGCCATCTTTGTCCGGAGCTTCGGTCGCGGCCCGTAAGACTTGCCTTATCACGCCGTGGTGCTGTACGGTGGTGACCGAACAGTACGTTCGGCAAAGAGCGTACAGCAAGTCCGAGACCCGGCGCCACCAGGGTGCCGAGCGGTTCCCAAGGGGCCCGTACGCCCGGGAACACGGGCAAGCCTTGGCCTGCCAGGCCCGGCAGGCCGTCGACAAAGGAGTCTCCATGTCCACTGTACCTGTGACGACCCAAGACCTCGAGCTCGAGACCGCTGAGCTGCTCCCGAGCCGGGAAACCCTCTGTGTCTGGAAGTCCCACCCGGCGAGCAGTAACACCACCATCATTCAGTCGGACGGCAACGTGTCTCAGTCGAGCAGCGGTTTCCTGTCGCCCAACGTGAACGTCGGCCTCCTCAACGGCAGTTTCGACAACATCGGCGGCCTCCTGTAGCACTTGCCATTCGTACCGATGGCCTGCTGCGCATTGCCTAGGAGGGGGGTGCGCAGCGGGACAGGAGGGCCGCCCGGGCCACCGGGCGGCCCTCCGCTGGCGGGCCGGTCCCGGCCCGGTCCGCCAGCCCTCAGCCACTCGTGATCTCTGGTGAGCAAGTGAGGGAGGAGCAGACCGATGACCGTGGCCGCAGGGCACGTCACCGCCGAGCGCACGGCCCCCGCGGCGCACACGTCCGGGCCCGCCGGGGCGCTGCGGCTGGCCGACGGGGTCGAGCTACTCGGCGAGTACAAGGACTCCGGCTACAGCCAGCCGCCGTCGCTGGTGCGGCGAGCCGACGGCCAGGTCATCCAGATGTCCCCGCTGCTGTACCAGGTGACCTGCCGGATCGACGGCTCCCGCGATCCGGCTGCCATCGCGAGGCTGGTCAGCGCGGATCTCGGCCGGTCGCTGAACGCCGACCAGGTCCGCCAGCTCATTACGGCCAAGCTGCTGCCGCTCGGCATCGTCGCCGCCGAAGGCGCCCCGGCCGCCGCGCCGAAGGCCAATCCGCTGTTCGCGCTGAGGGCGCGGGGCACGCTGCTGACCGAACGTGCCGCGAACCTCGCGGCCGCGCTCCTGCGGCCGCTGTTCGGGGCGCCTGTCGTCATCGCCGTGGTCGGCAGCGTCCTGGTGGTGGACTGGTGGCTGTTCGCCGTGCACGGGCTGGGCGGGGGGATACGGCAGGTGCTGCACGACCCGGCGGACCTGCTCGTCGTGATCGGTCTCTCCCTGGTCTCCGCCGTCTTCCACGAGTGCGGGCACGCGACCGGCTGCCGCTACGGCGGCGCACGGCCGGGTGTGATCGGCGCCGGCATCTACCTGGTCTGGCCGGCGTTCTTCACCAACGTCACCGACTCCTACCGGCTCAGCCGCGCTGGGCGGCTGCGGACCGACCTCGGCGGCCTGTACTTCAACCTGATCTTCATGCTGGCCCTGGCGGGCATCTACGCGGCGACCTCGGCCGAGGTCCTGCTCCTGGTCATCGCCCTCACGCACCTGGAGATGCTTGAGCAGTTGCTCCCGTTCGTCCGCTTCGACGGTTACTTCATCCTCAGCGACCTCGTCGGAGTGCCGGACCTGTTCGCCCGCGTCGCCCCCATCCTGAAAAGTGCCGTCTCCAGGGAATGCCGGGACCCGCGAGTCACCGGCCTCCGGCGCCGCGCCCGGATCGTGGTGACCGGCTGGGTGCTGTGCGTCATCCCGCTGCTCGCATTCATCATCGGGTCCATGCTGCTGTACCTCCCCCAGATCAACCGGTCGCTATGGCGTTCCGCGAGCCAGCAGGCACAGTTGGTGACTGGCGAGGTGACCGGCCACCACTACGTGATCGCCACGGTTAACTCAGTCGGCGTCGCCCTGCTGACCCTGTCGTTCGCCGGGTCGCTCTACATCGTGACCGGGCTGGCGCGGCGGCTCGCCACCGCCGGATTGCGCTGGTCGGCCGGCCGTCGCGGGCGCCGCCTCCTGGCCGCCGTGGCCTACTTGGCGGGCCTGATGACGCTGGCCGCCTTCTGGATCGTGCAGGGCCAGTTCCGCGGCTGGTAGCCCGGGCCGCCGCCGGCCGCTAGCGGATGCTCTCGCTACGCTTAGGCGCCCGGATCATCCGGTTTCGGTCCGAGGTGGCAGGTGAGGAGGTGCGGCGATGACGGGAAACAACCCGGCCAGGACACCCGGCCAGACGGGGGCACACGGTATCTACGGATTCGATGCCAGGGTCGCGCATCCGGCCCGGGTCTATGACTACTGGCTGGGCGGCAAGGACAACTTCGAGGCGGACCGGATCGCCGGCGAGGAGACCATCGCCGCTTATCCCGCGATCCGGGCGTCAGCCCGGGCCAACCGGGCCTTCCTGGCGCGGACCGTCCGCTACCTAGCCGCCGAGGAGGGCATCCGCCAGTTCCTCGACGTCGGTACCGGCCTGCCGACGGCCAGCAACACCCACGAGGTAGCCCAGTCGGTCGCGCCGGCCAGCCGCATTGTCTACGTCGACAACGACCCGCTGGTGCTCTCGCACGCCCGCGCGCTGCTGACCAGCCACCCGGAGGGTGTCACCGCTTACCTCGACGCCGATCTGCGGGACACGGACCAGGTCCTCGAGCGGGCAGCCGACACCCTGGACTTCAGCCGGCCGGTGGCCATCATGCTCCTGGCCATCGTGCACTACATCCCGGACCTAGCCGAAGCCAAGCGGATCATGGCCCGGCTGATCAGCGCCGTACCGCCGGGCAGCTATGTGACGATCTCGCACGCGGCCAGCGACATCTCCCCCGAGGAAATGGCCGAGATGATCAGGCGCATGAACCAGCATCTGGCCGAAGCCAACCACGTCGGGCGGCCGCGTGAGATGGTCGCGGAGCTCTTCGAAGGGCTGGAACTGCTTGAGCCGGGCGTGGTGAAGGTCACCCAGTGGCGCCCGGAGTCGAAGCAGGAAGCCGAGGGACCGACGTCCCTGTGGGGCGGTGTCGGGCGCAAGAACTGATCCTGGTGATACCGGCCGTCAGGGTCGGCGCCCGGGCTCAGCCGGCCCCGACCTCATCCCGGCGCGGCAACGCGCGAAGTATCAGGCGTACATCGGCATCATCGCCACGCTCGCCGTGGTCGGCGGCCCGATCCTGGGCGGCGTGTTCACCGACGACCTGTCCTGGCGGTGGATCTTCTTCATCAACCTGCCATCGGCGCGATCGCCCTGATCATTATCGCGGCCCGGCTCCGGCTGCCGCGGCACCAGTCTCATCGCCGCGCGGACATCGCCGGCTCGTCCTGTTCGCCGGCCTGCTCTACGTACCCGAGCTGATGCAGGAAGTCCGCCACGACAGCTCGTTCGAGGCCGGGCTGTTCCTCATCCTGCTGCTGGCCGGGCTCATCGCCGCGGCCGGCCTCTCCGGGTCGGTGATCTCAAGGACCGGTCACTACAAGGTCTTCCCGGTCGCCGGGGCCCTGCTGGCGGGCGGCGGGATGCTGGCCGTCAGCCGGCTCGGCGTGACCAGCCCGGTCTGGATCTACGCCGCGCTTCTCGTCGTGGCCGGCGCCGGGCCCGGCTTCTTCGTCCAGGTCAGCGTCCTGGCCGGGCAGAACGCCGTCGATTACTCGGTGCTTGGCGTGGCCACCGGCGCCCTCAACTTCTTCAAGACCATGGGCGGGGCGTTCGGCGCGGCCCTGTTCGGCGCCATCCTCGCCGCCCAGATCGCCGGCCGGCCAGCGGATACGCACACCTACCTGCACGGCTTCCAGACGATTTTCCGCTGGACCGTCCCGTTCATGGTGATCGCGCTGGCCCTGGCCCTGGTCATGCGCGAGCAGCCGCTCTCGGCGGAAATGCGCGAGGTCGCCGCCGGAAAGGCCGAGGTCCCGGAGTACTGAAGCTGTCGATTACTTGCGCCCTCGTTCGTCGTCTCCATAACAGGCAAGCGGATGAGAACGAGAGGGACTTGATCACCATGATGTTCTACGACATGTCTCAGCAGTACCACGCGGAGCGGACCAGGACCGCGGCCGAGCGGCGGCGCGCCGACGCGGAGCTTGGCATGATGGCCGCGGACGTCTCGCGGATCTGGCGGCGCGTTACCCGCCCGGCCCGCGCGCTCCGCCGCCACCAGATGAGGCCCGTCCAGCGGGCGTACTGAGACAATCGGCAAGTGACCGAACCAGGCGGCGGGAAGCCGCGTACCGAGTCCACCGAGGCGACGCTGGCCCGGATCCGGGCCAGCTTCGACCGGCAGGGCATGATGGCCACGCTCGGCGTGGAAGTGATCACGGCCGAGCCCGGGCGGGTGGAGATGTCGCTGCGGCACGACGAGAGGTTCACCCAGCAGCACGGGTTCCTGCACGCCGGCGCGATCACCTCGGTCCTGGACACCGCGTGCGGGTACGCGGCGTACAGCGTCATGCCGCCGGAGGCCGCCGTGCTGACCGCGACCTTTACCGTCAACCTGCTCGCGCCCGCAGCCGGGCAGCGGTTCGCGGTCACCGGCGAGGTGGTCAGGGCCGGCCGGACCCTGGTGGTCTGCCGCGGCGAGGCGTTCGCCGACGACGACAAGCGCCCGTTCGCGATCATGCAGGCCACGATGACCGCCGTGTATAACCGGCCCGGCATCAGTGGCTGACGTCGCCCCTGTCCCGCACCACGACGGTCAGTGATGACGGAGCGCCTCGATCAGCTGGGCCTTATTCATGGCCGAACGGCCTGGGATGCCTAGTTCACGGGCCCGTTTCACTAGGTCGTCCTTGGTCCAGTCCTGATAGGACGGGCTCTTCCCGCCCTTGGCTCCCACCTTCTGGCGCGAGCTGCCCGCCGCCGCGTTCGCGATCCGGGCCGACTTTTCCTCGCTGTTCCCCTCCCGCCGCAGCGCGCGGTAGGTCTTCTCGTCCTTGATCTGGGCTCTGGGCATGCCTGGCCTCCCATCGAGTCAGGCATGGTCTACCCCATCCTGAACTGGCAAACTCGCCAGCGTACCGCGGGTGAATTCGGCCACCTGCTCATCGAGCTCCCGGGCGTGGGCCGAACCGCGGAAGATCGGCTGGGCCAGCTCGGCCCGGAGCGCGGCCAGGCGCTGCGCCTGCACGGCGGTGCGCTCGCCCGGGCGCAGCGTCAGCACGGGCTGCAGCGCCGTGATCGCGGCGTCGAGCGCGCCCGACCGGAGCCGCGCGATGGCCAGCTCGGTATGGGCGAGCAGCTGGCACCGGCGGCTGTGCTGCTCCCCCTGGCCCGGTCCCCGGCCGTAGCGGCTGGTGGCGGACTCCAGCTCGGTGACCGCGTCCCCGCCTGATCCCGCCCCCCGGGCCGCCTCGGCGAGGACGAAGCCCGCGTAGTAAGACTGAGCGGCTCGGGAGAAGCCGAACTCGCCGCCGATAGCCAGCAACTCGTCGCGGTGATCGCGCTCTCTCGCGTCGCGGGCGGCCGCGATCGCCAGCGCCGCGCCGGCGGCGTCGCCCAGGCGGGCGCGGGCCAGGCCGCCGTACAGGTGGAGCTGCGCCGCGTTCTGCCCGTCGGCGACATACTCAAGACCGCTCAGCGTCAGGCTCGTGGTCTGGCCGGGGCGCCCGCCCCAGTAGGCCGCGTAGGCCGCGCACAGGCGCAGCCTGGCCATCAGCGGCCGGTGATCGATTATCGTCGCGTAGGCCCAGCCGGCCCTGGTCAGCTCCTCGGCCGCCTGAGGGTAGCCGAGATTAACGGCCGCGGCGGCCATTAACGCGCTGAGGCAGCCCGCCAGCAGGTAGAGCTCGGCCGCGTCGCGCGGCCACTGGCGCCGGTCGAGCGCCGCCAGGATCCGGTTCCTGACTCGCCGCATGTCGGTGAACAGGGCGAAGGTCTCGCCCGTCAGGTACTGGACGGACAGGCTCGTCACGTCGGCGCGGAACTGCTCCAGGGTGGCCTCGCCGATACCGCGCTGCTCGACGCGGCCGGCATGCTCGCTGCCCTCATGCGCGGCCATGAGCACCCCTCGCCTGATCGCGGACGCGCCCGCAGCGGGCGGTGGCGTCTCACGGTAGGCGAGAGGAGCGGGGACCCCAGGGCTAGGGTCGACCATGCCCGGCGGGTTCGCCGGGCCGAATTGGCTGAACGGGATCTCGAAGGCGCCGCAGTAGAACAGCTGGTAACGCTCGGCCGGGGCGACGACACCGCGTTCCCAGCGGTAGATGTTGTGGCTGATGTTGTCGGCTCCGGGCACGGACGTGTCACCCCTGGCCTTGGCGGCCCTGATGAGCTGACGGGCCATCTCAGATCGCGTCCAGCCGCGGTCCTCGCGCTGCCGGCGCAGCCAGCCACCGAGTTCGGAAGACATAGAGCGTTATCGTACGTCAGGCAGTCTCGACCAGACACGACGTGTCCGCCACTGCCGCCGATTGTCACGTTTCGCAGGGCCTGCCTGCCGCGGCCATGCGCAGCACGGCGGCCACCAGGCGGCCGGCTCGGTCCCGGGCGGCGGGTTCCTCGCGGATGGTCCCGGCCAGGAACTGATCGGGGTCGAGCCCCGCCTTTTCCGCGTCCTGGTACCCGCCCGCGTCCAGCCAGCGCTTGAGCTGCGGGCCGTCGACCTCGGGATGGAACTGGACGGCCAGGTGCCGGCCGACCCGGAACGCCTGGACGCTGACGTCGTTACGTGCCAGCACCGTGGCCGTGGCGGGCGGCAGGCACCGGTCGCCGTGGAACTCCAGCCAGGGGCCGACCGGGATCAGCTCGTGGTCGACCGAGTCGACCAGCGTCCAGCCGATCTCCTTGCGGGCCATCGCTTCGACCCGGCCGCCGAACGCCGCGCAGATCGCCTGGGCGCCGAAACAGATCCCGAGCAGCGGCACACCCGCCGCGTCCGCCGCGCGCAGCCAGGCCAGTTCCCCGGCGATCCACGGGTCCGGATCGTTGACCGAGCTGACGGCGCCGAGCACCACGACGTGGTCAAGGCCGTCGAGCGCGGGCAGCGGACCGTCGTCCGGCCAGAGGTGCACGGCCAGTTCGGCGCCGTGCCCCTCGAACGCGGCGCCGATGAAGCCGGCCGCGTCGATGTCGTGGTGCCTGACGACGGCCACTCGCGTCATGCGGTGCCTGCTGAGGACGGCCGGTAACCCGCCTGGCTCAGCATCCGGCGCAGGTCGACCACCATCTGGGCGTCGATGTCCTTGTCCGGGGGCGGGTCGAGGAACTCGGTCTCGGCTCCGATCGTCACCGTGAGCTTGCCGTCATGGTGGACGGCGACCGTGCCCACGGCCTCGAGCAGCGACCGCACCGCGCGCCACTCGATATTGTGGCTAGCGGGGTGGGCGAAGATCTGCTCCAGGGTGTTCCGGTGACGGTTGTCAAGGTGCTGTGACTCCGATGAGGATGACATGGGCTGACCCTACGTCCGGCCGGGCAGGGATAGCGAAGGGGGTCTTGTGTCTCGTGTGTTCATTACCGGATCCAGTGACGGGCTTGGCCTGATGGCCGCCCGGCTGCTGGTCGCGGACGGCCATTCGGTCACGCTGCACGCCCGCAACTCCGGCCGGGCCGACGACACGCGCGCGGCCCTGCCGCAGGCCGACGGCGTGGTCATCGGGGACCTCTCCAGTCTGGCCGGGATCCGGCAGGTCGCCGGGCAGGCCAACTCGGCGGGACGCTTCGACGCGATCATCCACAACGCCGGGGTCGGCTACCGCGAGCCGCGACGGGTCGAGACCGACGACGGCCTCGCCCAGGTCTTCGCGGTTAACGTACTCGCCCCTTACCTGCTGACGGCGCTGATCGAGCGGCCGGACCGGCTGGTCTACCTGAGTTCGGGCATGTCCCGCGGCGGGGACGCCGACCTGAGTGACCCGCAGTGGACCGGCCGGCGCTGGAACGGCGCCCAGGCCTACTCCGACAGCAAGCTGTTCGACGTCGTACTCGCCTTCGCCGTCGCGCGCCGGTGGCCCGGCGTGCTCTCCAACGCGCTCGAGCCAGGCTGGGTGCCGACCAAGATGGGCGGTCCCGGCGCACCGGGCGACATGTCCCTGGCCCCGGTGACGCAGGCCTGGCTGGCCGTCAGCCCGGATCCCGCGGCCATGGTCAGCGGCGGCTACTTCTACCACCAGCAGCCGAAGCCAGCCCATCCCGCGGCCCGCGAACCCGAGGTCCAGGACGCGCTGGTCAGCTACTGCGCCCAGCTGACAGGGGTGGAGCTCGTGCCGTGAGCGCGCCGGTCCCCGGTCAGGTGCTGGTCATCGGGGTGGACGGCGTTCGCTTCGACCTGCTTGGTCCCGGCTCGGCTTCCTCGCGCCGGTCCGCACCGACGCGGCGACACCCACCTGGTCGGGCCCGTGCTGGGCGACGATCGCGGCCGGCGCCGCGGTCGCCGAGCACGGCATCACGGGCAACGACCTGGCCGGCCACCGGCTGGCCGGCGAAGCCGGCCGGACAGCAACGGCCGAAGGGATCCGGGCCGCGCCGACCTGAACGCTAGCTCCCGCTCCGGTGCTTCCTGCGATGTCCCCCGCCGCATTAAGCCATCGTGTGCGGCCAGCGCGACGGCCGGCGGTTGACGGAGCTGGAGTGAGGCAGGCAGGTTCGTTCGGCCAAAAAATACGGAGCCCAGCCGGGGCGGTGGGTCACAGTACGGTCAGGACCTGCGGGCCGTCGGCGGTGATGGCCACCGTGTGCTCGACGTGGGCCGCGCGGCTGCCGTCGCCGCTGCGGATCGTCCAGCCGTCGTCGTCGATCCGGTAGCTGTCCTTGCCGCCGCCCAGGAACCACGGCTCGATCGCGACGACCAGCCCGGGGACGAGCTTGCGGCCGCGGCCCGGCGGTCCCTCATTCGGGATGTGCGGATCCTCGTGCATTGTCCGGCCGATGCCGTGGCCGCCGAAATCGGTGCAGATCCCGTAACCGCCAGCGCGTCCGACGACGCCGATGGCCGCGGAGATGTCGCCGATCCGCCCGCCGGGCAGCGCCGCGGCGATGCCCGCGCGCAGCGCCTCGCCGGTAGTGGCGATCAGGCGCGTGTCGGCCGGATCCGGCGGCCCGATCGTGACGGAGATCGCGGCGTCGCCCGCCCAGCCGTCCAGCACGGCGCCGCAGTCCACGCTGAGCAGGTCACCGTCGGCCAGCTGGTACCTGGTGGGGATGCCGTGCAGCGCGGCGTCGTTGACCGAGGTGCAGATCACCGCCGGGAACGGCACCGGGGCGAAGCCGGGCTGGTAGCCGAGGAACGGCGAGGTCGCCCCGGCCCCGGCGAGGACGTCGCGGGCGATCTCGTCCAGTTCGGTCAGCCGGATGCCCGCCTTGGCCTGGTCCTGGACGGCGGCCAGGATCTGCGCGACGACCTGCCCGGCGGCGCGCATCGCCTGGATCTCTCCTGCTGTCTTGATCTCGACCACGGTCCAGCACCTCCCTTTGCGGTATAACTATACCGGTATTAATATCACGGTATGGTCCGACCGCCACTCAGCCACCTGGAGCACGCGCGCGGGGAGCGGCTCGGCCTGCTGCTACGCGCGGCACGCGGGTCGCGCAGCATGGCCGAGGTCGCCGCGCTCTCCGGCGTTCCCGCGGAAACGCTGCGCAAGATCGAGACCGGCCGCATCGCCACGCCCGCGTTCTTCACCGTCGCCGCCCTGGCCGCCGCCCTCGGCCTTTCGCTCGAGGAGATCGTCCGCTCGTGCGAGGAGCCGCCTGAGGCGCTCAGCGCCTAGCGGATGCCGCCGGCGGCCTCGGCCGGGTTAGGCTGTTATCTCACCTTCCTCCTGGGGAGGCACCGTGATGACAGGGCCGGGAGACGAACGGGCAGGCCGTGGCCGCCTGCTGGCGTCGCGCGCCGACCGTGAGCAGGCGATCGACGCGCTCAAGGCCGCGTTCGTGCAGGGCCGGCTGACCAAAGACGAGTTCGACGCGCGAATCGGCCAGACGATCGCCGCGCGTAGGTACGCGGAACTGGCCGCGGTCACCGACGACATCCCCGCCGTCCTGCCGGGAACCCAGTTGCCCCGGCGGCGGGCGAACAACGCAGTCAGGTGGGGCGCATCCGGGTTCGTTACGCCAGCCATTCTCGCCGCCGCCTTTACGTTCGCTTCCGTGCGCGGTGATGGCGCGTACGCGGTTGTGGCCTTCCTGGTCGCATTCGCCTATACGATGTTCTGGCTTTCTGCTGGCGCCGACATGCTCTGGCAATGGCACTCTATGTCGGTGCCAGCGGCAGGAATGTGCGTACGATGCGCGCACACTAAGGCATCTCATCGCGCGCCGGCCACCTGTACCGTCCGGCTGGGTGCGCTGAAAATGCAGAGCCGCTGCCCGTGTACGGGCTATGTCCCGCCCGGGATATCACCAGAGGCAGCCGACCTGGACCTGGTGCCGGGCCGCTACTAGGGGTCCGTCTCGTAGGTCTTGGCGGGCGGGTTCGCTGGGCGGACGCTGGTTCGGGGCCCGCAGGCGCGTGGCGTGCCACCGGGCTGGTACCCGGTACCAGGCCAGGGGCTGATGGGGCGGGCGGCGTTCCGGTGACGCGTTCGCGGTTCCGCAGTCTCGGCCGGGGCGGGCGGTCCCGGTCCGGCCGGGTCCCGCGGGCCGTTCGCAGTCCGGGGCCTGCTCGCGGTCCGGGGCCCGTTCGCGGTGCGGGACCTGCTCGCGGTCCGGGGGCCCGTTCGCGGAAGATCATGGAAAATCCGGCCTGCGTGGAAATTCAGGTACCCGCCAGGGGCCCGGATTTACCGCATAGGCCCGATTTTCCGCGTTAACCGCGCGGGAGCGCAGGGCGCTGGGACGTCAGCGGCGGGGGAGCCTGACGGGGCAGGATGGGCCGGAGTGACACCTACCCAGGCCGGGCGGCACTGGCATCACCCGCACCCGAGCCGGGCTTCAGCCGCCCACCCTAAGATCTACGGGACACACCTTTATAAGCGCCGCAGGTCGTCATCATGCCCGGCGCTTCCGGCGGGTCAGGACTCGTTCTCAGCGTTATACCGGTACTTCTTCTGGGGCGGGTAAACGTAGCGAGCGATCGTCGCGGGTAGCCATCCGATTGTGAACCCGAAGAAGACCAGGAAAATTATTTTCGCGGCTAGGCTTGTCGATTTCGTGCGATCCATCCGACGTGGAGATGTACGAACCAGGCAATCGAGTTTGACGGGAGAGCTGTCATGGCTCAGTATGCGGTCCTGATCTACGCGCACGATTCGGCTCACGCCCCTGACGCGACGCCGCAGGACACCGAGTCCTGCGACCGGCACTCGGACGAACTGGTCCAGGATGGTTCGATGGTCATGGCGTACGCCCTGACGCCCCGGGATATGGCGACGTCGATCCGTGGCGACATCATCACCGACGGCCCGTTCGTGGAGGCCAAGGAAGTGGTGGCCGGCTTCTACGTGCTCGAGGCGCCCGACCTTGACGCGGCGCTGGCGATCGCCCGTCTCAACCCGGTCGTGCGGGAGGGCGGCGGGGTCGAGGTCCGGCCGGTCCACAGCAGCTTCGTGCGGCGGGAGGAGCAGGCGAGCGGGTGACAGACGCCGCAGCCGTCGAGGCGGCGATCACCGATGCGCATCATCGCGAGTGGGCCCGGGTGCTCGCCGCGACCGCGCGCGTTGCACGGGACCTGGATCTGGCCGAGGAATGCGTGCAGGAGGCGTACGCCGCGGCTTTGGAGAGGTGGGTCAGCGCCGGCATCCCGGACAACCCAGCGGCCTGGCTCACCACCACGGCCAAGCGGCGCGCGATAGACGCGATCCGGCGGGACACGGCGTTGCGTTCCAGGCTGCCATTGCTGGCAGGGGCCGAAGAAGCAACCGAGGAGGGCGCCATGCCTGAGCCGATGGCGGCGGACGCCGGAGATCCTGATGTGGTCCCAGATGACCGGCTGCGCCTGATCTTCACGTGCTGCCATCCCGCGCTGGGCCAGGACGCCCAGGTGGCGCTCACGCTGCGGCTGGTCTGCGGGGTCACGACCGCCGATATCGCCCGGGCGTTCCTGGTGTCCGAGCCGACCGTGGCGGCGCGGATAACCCGGGCGAAGAAGAAGATCTCCACCGCGCGGATTCCCTACCGGGTCCCCGGGCCTGCCGAGCGGCCCGATCGGCTGCGGGCCGTGCTCGCCGTGATTCACCTGCTCTTCACCACCGGTCACACCGCTCCGTCGGGTACATCGCTGGTGCGTGCCGACCTGGTCGACCGGGCGATGCACCTGGCCCGGATGCTCCGCGAGCTGATGCCCGGCGATACCGAGGTGCGCGGGCTGCAGGCGCTCCTGCTGGTCACCGACGCCCGGCGCGCCACCCGCGTCGGCGCCGACGGGCGGCTCGTGCGGCTGGGGGATCAGGACCGGTCACGGTGGGACCGGGCCGCGCTCGCCCAAGCGCACGACATGATCGTCGGTTGCCTGCGCGCCTCGCCGGGCCGGTACGTGCTGCAAGCGGCGATCGCTTCGCTGTACGCCGAGGCGCCAACGCATGACGAGACTGACTGGCCGCAGATCGTGGCCCTGTACGACAAGCTGCTTGACGCATGGCCATCACCCGTCGTGGCGCTGAACCGGGCCGTGCCCCTGGCGATGGTCGCCGGACCGGAGAACGCGCTCGCGGAAGTTGAGAAGCTTGAGCGAGACGGACGCCTGTCGGGATACCAGTACCTACCCGCGATCAAGGCCGACCTACTGAGCCGGCTCGGCCGGACCGGCGAGGCAGCCGACTCCTACCGGCAAGCGCTGGAGCTGGCCGCCAACGAAACCGAGCGCGCCTTCCTCGCCGAGCAGGTCCTTCATCACACCCCCCGTGAGTGACGACCACCCCAGCGGGCGACTGGGCGGGCGAAGACCCTAAGCTCGTCGCATGGCCAGGTACTTCGACATCCATCCGGCCAACCCGCAGCGGCGCGCGATCACCGCGATCGCCGATATCGTGCGCGCAGGCGGCGTGATCGCCTACCCGACGGACTCCTGCTACGCGCTCGGGTGCCAGCTCGGCAACGCGGACGGCATCACGAGGATCAGGTCGATCCGCCACCTCGACGACCGGCACCACCTCACGCTGGTGTGCCAGGACTTCGCCCAGCTCGGCCAGTTCGCGCACGTGGCCAACCCGGTGTTCCGGGCCATCAAGGCGGCGACCCCCGGCAGTTACACGTTCATACTGCCCGCGACCAAACAGGTACCGCGCAGGTTGCAGCACCCGGGGAAGAAGACCGTCGGGGTGCGGATCCCCCGCCACGTGGTGGCCCAGGCACTGCTCGCCGAACTCGGCGAGCCGCTCGTCTCGAGCACCTTGCTGCTGCCCGGCCAGGACGAGCCCATGACCTACGGATGGGAGATCGCTGAGCAGCTTGAGCACGCCGTGGACGCGGTGATCGACTCGGGCGACTGCGGCACCGAGCCGACCACGGTCATCGACTTCTCTCAGCAAGAACCCGAGATCGTGCGCCGCGGGGCAGGCGATACGTCCGGTTTCGAGTGAACCTGGCGAGCACGTCGTAGTCGCTCACGAGGGCAGTTCCTCACCCGCCTGCTCCGCCATCATGTATTCGGCGTACCAGTCGGGCCAGTTCGGGTCGGCCAGGCCCGTGCGTTTCTCGTGCTCGCCATGGGCGGCCGCCGCACGCTGAAGCGCGCCCGCCAGATCGTGCGCCGACGCGAAGGACGTCGCAGCCGGGCCGATACGGCCGGGCAGCCGCGTCGTGACCTCCTGGAACAGCCAGCCGTTGCCGTCGGGATCGCTGAACGAGACGAACGAGCGGTAGCTGCCGCGATCAGGCGCAGGGCCGCTGACGCGACCGTTCGCCGCGCGATGGAACCGGGCGCCTGGCGTCCCTTCGTGGAACACCTCGCTGACCTCGGCACCGCGGGCCAAGAGCTTGCCGCGCGCCGCCTCGATAGAGCAGACGATCAGGTACAGGCCGCGCCGAACCGGGCGCGGCCGACGTGACGTTCGTGCCGAATTGGACCGAGCATCCGGAGCCCGCGGGCGTGAACTGGGTCAGGCGGAAGTCGTCGCCACGTCGCCGCCAGGCGGCGGCAGGCGCGCGGGGCTCAGGCGCCGAGCAGCCGGGCGATCTCCGTCATCGCCGTGGCCGGGAGCGGCCCCAGCCGCACAGTCCCAGCGTTCTGCTCGGCCTGCGCTACCGTCCGGATCCCCGGGATCGGCACGGTGCGCGGGCTGCGGGCAAGCAGCCAACCCAGCGCGCCCTGGGCCAGCGTCCGCCCGCCGCTGGTGAGCACCTCGCGGATGGCGCCGAGCCGGGCGAGCAGGTCCGGTGCCGGGCGCCCATCGGTGAAATACTCCAGCCAGGATGGCCCTCCCGGCCCGCGGACGTCCCCGGCAGGCAGCCGGGAGGCGGCGTGGTACTTGCCGGTGAGCAGGCCCATGGCCAGCGGTCCGCGGTTGATGCTCGCGATGTCGCAGGCGTCGCAGACCTCCAGCATTACCGGCGCGTCGGCGAGCACGTTGAGCTCGTGCTGGACTGCGGCGCAGTACGGCCCGCTGGCGAACGACGCTGCGCGCTGCGGGTCGTCGGTGCTCCACCCGTAGCTGCGGATCATGCCATCGGCAGCCAGATCCTCCAGCGTCCCGGCCGCCTCCTGGGCCCGGGCTACCGGCAGGCCCCCCAGGTGCAGCTGGTACAGGTCGATCCGGTCGGTACCCAGCCGCCGCAGTGACTCCTGGCATGCCCGCCTGATGTACGCCGCGGAGACGTCCTGGCCTGTCATCGTGTGGCGCCCGGCGTCGAAGGTGTTGCCGAACTTGGTGGCGATCACCACCTCGTCACGATGGCCGACCAGCGCGCGGCCCAGCACCCGCTCGCTGTGCCCGGTGCCGTAGACGTCCGCGGTATCGAAGAACGTGATCCCCAACTCGTACGCGCGGCGCAGCGCCGCGACCGATTCCGCCTCATCTACCTCGCGCCAGCCAACCGGGATGCCGCCGCTGGTGCTATCGGTGAACGGGCCGCCGATCGCCCAGCAGCCGAACCCGACCTCGCTGACCTTGATGCCGCTGCGACCGAGCACCCTGCTCATTTCCGCTCCTCTCGCATTCACCTGCCCGGAACCAGCCTGCAGGCTAGAGCGCGGTCTAGGTCAAGGCGGAGGCCCAGCGGAGCTAGCCGGAAATGTGCCCGTCAACGAAGTACGACACGCCTTTGCCGGTCTCAGCCCGGACCGGCAGGTATCCGATGACCGCCACCGCCGCTACCGCTGTTCTCGTCCCCACCCAGCCAGTGTCCAGCGATGCCGAACCGCTCGCACTGTTCTAGTCGAGTCTGTCGCGTTCTGCCCATTCCAGCAGGGTGTCCAGCGGGTAGGCAGAGTCATCGATACCCTGGTGCAGGTCGCCGAGCTGGGCGAAGCGGGCGGGCACGGTGGCGATAGTGAACTGGCGCGGGTCGACCTCGTCGATCTCGTCCCAGGTGATGGGGGTGGATACGGTCGCCTCCGGGACGCCGCGGACCGAGTAGGCGCTAGCGATCGTGTGGTCGCGGGCGTTCTGGTTGTAATCGACGAACAGCATGGCGGGGTCACGGTCCTTGCGCCACCAGGTGGTCGTGACGTGGTCCGGCGCGCGGCGTTCGACCTCGCGGGCAAAAGCGTGCGCGGCCCGCCGGACCTCGGCAAACCCCCACCGCGGCTCGATTCGGACGTAGATGTGCAGGCCATTGCCACCTGAGGTCTTGGGCCACCCGGTAACTCCGAGCTCGCCGAGTATCTCGTGCACGATCCGGGCGACCCGGCGCACGGTGGCGAACTCACAGCGCGGCATGGGATCCAGGTCGATGCGCCATTCATCGGGCCGTTCGACATCGGCTCGCCGGGAGTTCCACGGATGGAACTCCACAGTGGACATCTGCACCGCCCACACCACACTGGCCAGTTCGGTCACGCATAGTTCGTCGGCGTGCCGGCCGTAGCGGGGGAAGTCCACCCGCACCGTCTCCAGCCACGGCGGCGCACCGGCCGGAACCCGCTTCTGATGCACCTTCTGCCCGGCGACCCCGGACGGGAACCGGTGCATCATGCAGGGCCGCTCACGCAGCGCGCGCACGATGCCATCACCGACCGACAGGTAGTAGCGCGCCAGGTCCAGTTTGGTCTCCCCGCGAGCCGGGAAGTACACCCGGCCCGGATTGGAGATCCGCACGGACCGGTTCCCGACTTCAAGCTCCACCTCATCTGCGGCCATGGGAGAAAACTAACCCGGCGAAGCGGGCCGCAAGCTCAAGACGTAGTCACGCTGGCTGTGCAACGCCGGCCACGGCCTTCCGCTCGCGCAAGGCGACCGGGACTGCGGCGAGGATCAACGCGCCGGTAAGGGCGAACGCCGCCGGGTAGCCGGTGCGGACGCAGATCAAGCCGAAGACGGCCGGCCCCGCGCCGTACCCGGCGTCGTAGGCGAGGTTCCACAACGCGCTGGCCTTAGCCTCAGGCAGCCGCTCGATCAGCAGCGCGAACGTCGCGTTCTCGATCACCCCGAACCCGGCGCCGAACAGCACCATGCCCGCGAAGATCACCACGGGCGAGCCCAGCACCATCATCACGGCCATGCCAAGCGCCGCCACGGCGAGCGCCGGGATGAGCAACCGGGCGTGACCGTACCGGTCGCCGTGCTTGCCAGCCTGCCAGCGGCTGAGCGTGGCGGCGATCGCCTGCACGAGCAGGGCGGCTGAGGCGAGGTTGCTGGGGACGCCCTTCGCGAGCGGCAGGAACGAGTCCAGCACGCCGGCCGCGATGGTGGCGGCGGCGAAGATCAGCGGCAGCCGCAGCGCGGCGCCCGCCAGCCGCTCGGAGCTGCGGGCGCCCGGCATCCGCCTGGCGCGGGCGGTACGGCGTGCCTCGCGCCCACCCGGCAGCCAGCGGATCGCTACCAGCGGCAGCAGGCCGGCCGTGGCCGCCATCGCCGCGGCCGCGGCGGCCAGGTGGTGTCCGGCGAGCCAGACTCCGGCCGGCAGCGCGATAACTGCCGGGACGCCGGAGACGATGCCGAGCAGGCCGAGCCCCTCGCCGCGCCGTCCGGGAGGCAGCAGCTTGGCGGTGAGCGCGCCGGTGACCACGCCGCACAAGCCGAAGCCGAACCCGCGCACCAAGCTGACGCTCACCATGACGGCCTGGGGCTCGGGTGCGAGCATGGCCAGGGCCGGCGCGCCGAGCAGCACGGCTCCGACCGCGAGCACCATCCGGCAGCCGAACCGCCTGATCGCCGCTGCGGCCACGGCCTCGGCAGCCACAGTGCCGAGCAGCAGGGACCCGGTGATCAGCCCGGCCCGGGAGCTGCCGGCGCCGGCCGCCGCCGCCAGCATCGGCATCACCGACAGCAGCAGGAAGAAGCTGGTGAGCGAGGTGAACTCGGCCAGGAACGTGACTGCCAGCGGCACGCTGAGAAGCCGGGCCGGAGCCGCGGTGCCAGGATGCGCCTGCGTCAAGGTGCTCATAGCACGTACGGTAGAACCCAGCCGGCACCCTGGTAAGGTCCGATTTCATGGCGATTGAGTGGTCCGGTTTGAGTCCGAAGCTGCTGGTCCGACTCGACCGTTCGGCCAGCCAGCCGCTGCGCGCCCAGCTGGAGGCGAGCCTGCGCGAGGCGATCAGGGGCGGACGGCTCCGCGCCGGGGAACGGCTGCCTTCCTCGCGGGAGCTAGCGCGTGAGCTCGGCGTCTCCCGCGGCATGGTGCAGGACTGCTACGGGCAGCTGCTGGCCGAGGGATACCTGACCAGCCGCACCGGGTCCGCCACCCGGATCGCCGGCATCAGCGGCCAGCAAGGCGGTGACCAGCCCGTGGCCGACCCGGCCGCGGTCTCGCTCTCGGCGCCCTCGCCAGGCCGCCATCGCGCCGAACCGCAGCTGATCGCGGACTTCCAGCCCGGCGTACCGGACCTGTCAAGCTTCCCGCGTACCGACTGGGCCTGGGCCATCAAGCAGGCGTGCACCGAGGCCGCCGCCGCGGACCTGGGATACGGCGACCCGCGCGGCAGTGCGGTGCTGCGCGAGGTCCTCGCCGGGTACCTGCGGCGGGTACGAGCCGCCGCCGCCAGCCCGGCGCAGATGATCATCAGCACCGGCTTTGCGCAAGGAATCAACCTCGTCCTGCGCGCCCTGGCCCGCCAAAGCGGCGTGACGTGCGTGGCCTTCGAAGACCCCGGCTACGGCAGCGCGCAGGCAGACGAAACCGTCCGCGCGGCCCTGGCGATGGGTGTCGGTGTCACCTACGTGCCGGTCGACGAGCAAGGCCTCGTGGTCAGCGAACTGGCGGCCAGCGGAGCCCAGGCTGTCGTGGTCACCCCGGCACACCAGTCCCCCACCGGGGTGGTCCTGTCCCCACCGCGGCGGCACGCCCTGACCGACTGGGCGCGACGCGGCGGCGGGTACGTGATCGAGGACGACTACGATTCAGAGTTCCGCTACGACAAAGAACCCGTCGGCGCGCTGCAGGGACTAGCCCCAGACCAGGTCTTCCTGCTCGGCACGGCCAGCAAGGCACTGGCGCCCGCGGTCCGCCTCGGCTGGGTCCACGCCCCCGCGGCACTGGCCTCAGCGGTCGCCGCCGAGAAAGAAATGAGCGACCGCGGCTCCTGCACGCTAGACCAGCTCGCCCTGGCAACCCTGCTCACAACCGGCCGGTACGATCGCCACCTGCGGCGGATGCGAACTGTCTACGCCGCCCGCCGCACCGCACTGACCGACGCGTTCGCCAGGCACGCCCCCCGAGTCCAGCTCACCGGGCTCGCGGCCGGATTCCACGCTGTCGCGCCCCTGCCACCGGGCGCCGACGAGACGGCAGTGATCGCCGCGGCGCGTGAACGGCGGGTCGGGCTGCACGGCGTCGGCGGCTACCGCGGCGACCCTGATACCGCGGCGCCACCCGCGCTGGTGATGGGCTTCGGAAACGTCCGCGAGCGAGCCATCGAACCCGCCATCGCCGGCATCGCCGACCTGCTCAGCTGACCAGGAAGAAACCGTGCCCCGGGACCAGGCACCTCGGCTGAGTCAGCGCGGGACCCCCGTGTCAGCAAGCCGACACCAGCCGTGTCAGCGCGGTGACTGACGCCGGCGTCGCGGCCCGGCACGCTTGATCGCAGCCGGTCAATCCCGACCGGCCGCGGATGGGGCGGGTCGGGCCGCCCGGCCATCACGACCGGGCGGCGCGAGCGCACCTGCGGAAAGCGGGCACGATGTCCTGGTCCTGGCTCACGATGCCTCCGGCCGCGGTCCTGTCCGGGCCCGGTCGAAGATCCCGCCGTGGACGGGCCGCACGCGTGACGCTTGCACTTGCGTCACCCATTCTCAGCTCACCATGCGAGGAAGGTCATGACCAGAACCTTGATAGAGCCGTCCCGCGTGCCCGGCAGCATCGTCGAGAACGACCTGCGGCCAGAGCCGACCGGTTTCATGTCCGCATATCCCGGCTACCGGAGCACGGCGCTGATCGATCGGCTGCGGGCGACCGAGTACTCCTACCTCGAGGCGGGCGGGCACGTTTACCTCGACTACACGGGCGCGGGCCTGCCGGCGCAGGCACAGCTCAGCGCGCATGCCGACCGGATACGCGACCGGTGCTTCGGGAACCCGCACTCCGAAAACCCGACCTCCGCTGCGTCGACAGAACTGATCGAGCGAGCCCGGCTCGCGGTCCTCGCGCACTTCAATGCGCCGCCTGATGAGTACGCGGCCATCTTCACCCCGAACGCCACTGGCGCGTGTCGTCTTGTCGGGGAGGCATACCCGTTTGGCCCGCGGACTCGGCTGGTCCTGACGTACGACAATCACAACTCGGTCAATGGCATCAGGGAGTTCGCCAGGGCGCGCGGCGCGATCACGCAGTACGTGCCGTTCTGCTCGCCCGAGCTGCGAGTGGACGATGACGCGATTCGCCAGGTACTGGCACGGCCCCGGCCGGGCCAGCTGGGCGCAGCATGGCGGATTGCGCGGTCTGGGATGGCGCCCTGGGCGGGCCGGGGATTGCGCGCCCGGCGACAGCAATCGCTGGTCCAGGAGGACGTAAGGGACGCGCATCGATCGGTGGCCGCGCGGTCGGGAGCCGCCCCTCGTCGCCGCGGGCTGTTTGCCTACCCAGCGCAGAGCAACTTCAGCGGAGTGCAGCATTCGCTGCGCTGGATAGAGACCGCACATGAGCATGGCTACGACGTCCTGCTTGACGCGGCAGCCTACCTGCCGTCGAACTGGCTGGACCTCTCCGTGGTCAAGCCGGATTACATGCCGGTCAGCTGGTACAAGGTGTTCGGCTACCCGACCGGCGTCGGCTGCCTGATAGCGCGGCGGGAGGCGCTGGAGCGCCTCTGCCGTCCCTGGTTCGCCGGCGGGTCGGTTAACGTGGCCAGCGTGGGAGGAGACTGGCACACGCCGGCCGCGAACGAGGCCCGCTTTGAGGACGGCACGCTCAGCTTCCTGCAGATACCCGATCTGGAGTCCGGGCTGTCCTGGGTTAACGGCATCGGGATGGACCTGATCCATCAGCGGGTGATGTGCCTGACCGGTTGGCTCATCGACAGGCTCGGCGCCCTGCGCCATGGCAACGGTGAGCCGATGGCGCGGATCTACGGGCCCGCCAATACCCGCGAGCGCGGTGGCACCGTAGCATTTAACCTGCTGGATCCCGGCGGGCGCGTCATCGATGAGCGCGCTGTGGCGCAGGAAACCGCTGCGGCCGGGATCTCGATCCGCACCGGTTGCTTCTGCAACCCGGGCGCCGCCGAGGGCGCGTTCCAACTCAGCAAGGCAGCCTGGCGCAGAGCGTTGCGGGGCCGGGCCCGCACGTTGGATCAGTTCGTGGACCTTCTCGGCCTGCCGAGCGGGGGGGCGCTCCGCGCGTCCGTGGGTCTAGCATCGGACGTGCGCGACGTGGAGCGGTTCCTCGCATTCGTAGAGCTGACCTACCGGGATCGCGTGGTCGACACCGCTGGCCTCGCACCCCGGCCGGGCTGCTAGCCAGGCGTGGTTGGCCGGGCTTTGTTACCTGGCTCCGGGAGGTCATTATGGACGACGGACCCGGTTCAGCGCGGCGCCTGCTCGGCCTCTTCGCGCATCCGGACGACGAGGTATTCTGCGCCGGCGGCACGATGGCCCGAGCCGCAGAGGCAGGCGCCGAGGTCATGGTTGTCTCGGCCACCCGCGGCGAGCGGGGGCAGATCCGGGATGCTACGGCCGCGACCCGGCGTACGCTCGGCGCCGTCCGGGAGGGCGAGCTTTGCGCGGCTGCCGCCGAGCTCGGCGTGCAGCGCGTGCAGGTGCTCGCCTACGCGGACGGGACCCTGCAGCAGAATCGATCCTCGCTGGGCGCCGCGATCGCCGACATCATGCGGCAGTTCGATCCGGACACAGTTATCACCTTCGGCGCAGACGGCGGATATGGCCACCCGGACCACGTTGCGATTTCCGAGCTGACCACCGAGGCGTTCCAGGCGCTGGTCCGCGACCACAATCGGGACCGGCGGCTGTACCACGCCGTCTTCCCGCCACGGCGCACCTCCATGGCCGAGGAGCTGACGCGCTGGATCGTCGACTCGAGGCAGCGTGCCACCGATCGCGCCGCGCTGCAGGCGATCGCGCTGTTCGCCGGGGAGTCGGCCACCATGCGGCTGGCCCGGGACCACGTGCGAGTGGAGTGGTTTCCCCCGGACATCTACGTGGTGGAGCAGGGCGAGCCGGCCGATGCGCTGTATCTGATCCTCAACGGTACGGCCGATGCTCTGCTGGAGCATCCCGACGGCCAGGTGACCCACGTGCGGCGGATGGCGGCGGGTGACTTCTTCGGCGAGCTCGGTCTGGTGGCGGGTGAGCGCACGGCGCATGTGGTGGCCCGCGAGAGTCTCACCTGCCTCGTTCTGTCTCGCACGCCGATCAGGCCGTACGCCGGACGCGGCGTCGGCGCCGGCGCCGCAATCGAACTCCCCGCCGCCGCCCCGCCGCCAGGGACCTGCGCGGTGGACGTCACCAGCTACCTTCACCGCAAACTCGAGGCGCTGGCGCGGCACCGCACCCAGTACCCGATCGTTCCCTCGATGCTTCCCCAGCGCCTGCTGGAGCAGATGCTCGGCACAGAGTTCTTCCGCCGCACCACCGAGCCTTTCCGCGTAGCGGTCTGTGACGGTGGGTAGCGGCAGGGTGGAATCCGTTACCCGCCTTCACCTTCTGATCCGCTGCCGCGCCGCGTGGCGGCGGTGGGGTGGTGATGACGAAGAGGGTGAAGTCTTCGCGTGCCTTCGCGTCGATGGCCATGGGCAGGCGGATGCGCCCGGAATCGACCATGCCTTTCACGGCGGACCGGCTTAGGCCGAACCCGGTCGTGAGTAGCTTCCCGACCCAGATAGGCGCCGGGAGCTCGAATCTGATGATTACCTTGAGCGGCGCCGGATCCGCACGCTCGAGTTCACAGGACGGCATGCCCGTTTCCAGCAGCCAGGTGCCGCTCCAGTCGAGCTGGAATGCAGCCTTGGCGGCCAGCGCCCCGTCCATGGCCAGATCCCGCACCATGGCCGGGTCGTTGTCCTGGAACATCAGCAGCCGCTGGCGCTGGAGTGCCTGCACAGAGATGCGCTCGTGGACGGGGGAGCGGTGCCGGCGCAGCCGGAGCCTGAGGGAACGGCCGACTGCCGAAAACCTCGCTGGTCGGCCGCTTATGCTCCATTTCGGGACCTCGCCAGGTACCGCGCGAGGTGATCGATCACCTCGCGCGCGTCATCCTCGATACCGTAAATGAACGTGGACTTGCGCCGCCGCAGTACGGGCAGCCCCAGCGCGTACAGTCCCGGGCTGTCGACCACGCCGCCCTCGTGGTTCAGCCGACCCTTCGCGTCGACCACGGGCACGTCGAGCCACCCGTAGTCAGGCCGAAAACCCGTCGCCCAAACGATCGCGCGGATCTCGCCGCTGCCGAGGTCGAGCTGCAACCGCGTCGAGGAGGGCACGCGTGTCGGCTCGAAGCGCTCAGGCGGGCCGACCTCACCGTCACGCCCGTTCGCCTGGGCCCACTCGTCGAACGTATCCAGCAGGCGCCGCATCTTGAGGTCCGCGAGCGAAAACATGTTGCGCAGGCCGCCGGAGAACAGCGCGCGGCCGTCACGTACGGCCGCCCAGCGGCCCACCAGTTCTACGCCCATCGAGGTGAGGGCGTTGAGATCGAGAGTCGTCCGCTCGGGTGTTCCGACGAGCTGCGGCGAGGGCAGCCGCCGGGCCCGGGTGAGGTCCTCGACCTCGTCGTACCGCTGGTCCCACACCCCCGACGCGACCATCCACCACAGCACGTCGCGTCCGCGGTACACGCGCGGCAGCCGCACGTGCTCGCCCACCGCGAGGGTCACCGGCCGGCCCGACCGCTGCAGCTCGGCGGCCAGCTGTACGCCGGTCGCCGACGCTCCCACCACGAGCACGCCGCCGTCGGGGAGCTTGGCGGGGTCGCGGTAGTCGAACGTCGTCAGCTGCTCGACGGATTCCGGCACCGCCGCGGCGAGCGGCGGCACCGTGGGCTGATTGCAGGCGCCGCTCGCGATGACCACGGCCCGGCAGCCGATCCCCCCCTGGCTCGTGGTCAGGTGGTACCCGTCGCCGGTACGTCGCACGGACGTGACGTTCGTGCCGGTCCGGACGGGAGCGCGCGAGACCGCGGCGAAGCGCTCGATGAACTCGGTCACTTCTCCCGTTGTCATGTAGCCGTCGGGATCCGGGCCTTCGTAGCGCTGGCCCGGCAGGCGGCTCTGCCAGTTGGGAGTAAGCAGCCGCAGGGAGTCCCACCGTTCGCGCCGCCAGGAATTCGCCACCTCGCCGCGCTCGAGCACGACGTGGTCGATCGACCGCTGACTCAGGAAGTGGCTTGCGGCGAGGCCTGCGTGCCCTGCGCCGATGACGACCGTGGCGGCGCGCGCGGTGGCCTGGCTGCTCAGACGACCTCGACGGTGACGTTCGTCGGGTTCGTCAGCGCGTCGAACACGGCAGAGCGCTTCTGCGACTGGGCCACCAGCGCCTCGATGTCCTCTGGCGATGCGTCCGCGTCGATCTTGAACGTCACCTTGATGTCGTTGTAGCCGTTGCGGACATCACTGTCGGCACCGAGGATGCCGCGGATGTCGTGCGCGCCCTCGACGGTCGACTCGACCGAGCGCAGCTGGACGCCGCGGTTCTCCGCGACGGACGCCACGCCTGCCGTCAGGCAGCTGGCCAGGCCGACCAGGAGGTATTCGATCGGCGTGATGCCGTTGTCCGTCGCCGCGAAGACGTCGGGGTGGTCGGCTTCGAACACCGACTCCTCCTTGTGGTCGTGCTCCTCGCCAAGGCCGTAGTAGCTCTGGACCTTGATCTGGCTGTGCACGCCGTGCTGCCACTTGGCGGACGCCCGCCAGGTGAACTGGGCGGCATCGGGCGCCCCCTTCAGCACCTCGCGCGCGTCCAGCAGCGCCTGCACGTTGACTCCGTTGGTGACCGTGGTCATATCGCCTGTGTCCCTCTCGCTCACTTCATCAGTATTCCGGTGGAGATGATTGACAATACAACAGCCGCGACCAGCTAAGATAGCCCGCATGACGGAGCCAGCCTCGACGCTCGCGGCCGGCTCGGTCGGTACGGTCGAAACGCAGTACCTCGACCTGCCGGAACCGGTGCGGCTCGACTGCGGGCGGGAACTGCACCCGGTTCGCGTGGCGTACGAGACCTACGGTGTCCTCTCACCCCAGCGCGACAACGTCATCTTGGTGTGCCATGCGCTCAGCGGCGACGCCCATGCGGCGGGTTTCGCGAAGACGGCGCCCGTAGAGAGCACGCGCGACGGTTTCGCGGCCGAGGATCGCGACGGCGTGGCCGGCAAGGGGCTCGGCTGGTGGGACGGGATGATCGGTCCCGGCAAGGCGTTCGACACCGACCGTTTCTTCGTCGTCTCCACGAACCTGCTCGGCGGCTGCCGCGGGACGACGGGGCCGTCGTCGGTTGATCCCGCGACGGGCCAGCCGTACGGGCCGGACTTTCCGGTGATCACGGTCGCGGACATGGTGCGGACCGAGCGTGCCTTCCTGCACGAACTCGGCATCGAACGGCTGGCGGCGGTCGCCGGAGGCTCGCTCGGCGGGATGCAGGCATTCGAGTGGGCGGTCCTGTTTCCTGGCCAGGTCGGTGCCGTCGTGGCGATCGCCAGCACGCACGCCCTCCACCCGCAGGGCGTGGCCTGGAACGCGATCGCGCGTGAGGCGATCATGCGCGATCAGGCCTGGCAAGGCGGCCGCTACTACGGCACGGGCCGCACGCCCGATGCCGGTATGGGCGTGGCCCGGATGGTCGGCCACGTCACGTACCTGTCCGGCCTGGCGCTGAGCGATAAGTTCGGCCTGCGGCTGCAGTTCGCGGACGACATCCGCTACACGATCACCGAACCGGAGTTCGAGGTCGAGAGCTACCTGCGCCACCAGGCCGACTCGTTCGTCAAGCGCTTCGACGCCAACACCTATGTCTACATGTCGCGCGCGCTGACGTATTTCGATCTCGCACGGCAGTACGGCGGCGGATCGCTCGCCCAGGCGCTGGCAGGCGTTTCGGCGCGGACGCTGCTGATCGCGTTCAGTTCCGACTGGCTGTACCCGCCTGCTGCGTCGGGTGAGATCGCCGACGCGCTGCGCGCTCTCGGCAAGCCGGTCGAATTCCAGGTGATCGAGGCGCCGTACGGCCATGACTGCTTCCTGCTTGAGGAAGCACGGCAGACGCCTATTATCCGCAGCTTCCTGACCCAAGGCCAGGCCAGCAGGTGACATCGAAGGCAGGCTTCGTGACCGACAAGTCCTCCCGTACCGAGGAAGCCCGCGAGTTCGGATTCGAGACACGGCAGTTGCACGCCGGGCAGCGGCCCGACCCGAACACGGGCGCGCGAGCGGTGCCGATCTTCCAGACGACCAGCTACGTGTTCGAGGACCCGGAATCAGCGGCGGCCTACTTCAACCTGCAGGAGTACGGGAACACGTACTCGCGCATCATGAACCCCACGGTCGCGGTGTTCGAGGAGCGAGTGGCGAACCTCGAGGGCGGCGCCGGCGCGGTGGCGTTCGCGAGCGGGCTCGCCGCGCAGGCGGCCGCGCTGTTCACGCTGCTGGAGCCGGGCGACCACGTGGTCTCGTCCTCGGCGCTCTACGGCGGGACGGTGAACCAGTTCAAGCACGTGCTGCGCAAGATGAACGTGGAGCTGACCTGGGTCGATCCCGACGATCCCGACGCGTGGCGGAAAGAGGTCCGCGCGAACACCAAGGCGTTCTTCGGCGAGACGATCGGCAACCCGGGCGGAAACGTGCTGGACATCGAGGCCGTGGCGGCCATCGCGCATGAGCACGAGCTGCCGCTGATCGTGGACAGCACGTTCGCATCGCCTTACCTGTGCCGCCCGATCGAATGGGGCGCCGACATCGTGATCCACTCGGCGACCAAGTTCATCGGCGGCCACGGCACGAGCATCGGCGGCGTCGTGGTCGAGGCCGGCACGTTCAACTGGTCCAACGGGCGGTTTCCCGTGGTCGCGGATCCGTCGCCTGCTTATCATGGCCTGCAGTTCCACGAGACGTTCGGGCTGTACGGCTATCTGATGAAGCTCCGGGCCGAGACCCTGCGCGATCTCGGCGCGGCGCTGTCGCCGTTCAACGCCTTCCTGTTCCTGCAGGGGCTCGAGACGCTGTCGCTGCGGATGGAACGCCACGTCGAGAACGCGCGGGCGGTGGCGGCGTTTCTTGAGTCGCACGAGCTGGCGTCCAATGTGACCTACCCCGGCCTGCCGGGGAGCAAGTACCGGCCGCTGGTGGAGAAGTACCTGCCGCGCGGCGCGGGCGCGGTGTTCTCGTTCGACTGCGCCGGCGGCCGGCTGGCGGGCAGGGCCTTATCGGCGGCGTGACGCTCTGGTCCCACCTGGCGAACGTCGGCGACGCGAAGAGCCTGATCATCCACCCCGCCAGCACGACGCACCGCCAGCTGAGTGACGACGAACTGCGGGCGGCCGGCGTCGGGCCGGGGACGGTACGGCTGTCGGTCGGCACCGAGTCCGTCGAGGACCTGATCTGGGATCTGGAGCAGGGTTTCGCCCGCATCGCCGCGGCGGGAAAGGTAGCGACCATATGAGCGAGCGGGAGGCGAGCGGGAGACAGAGCATGACCGATCTCAGCCGGTACCAGGACCCGCTGACGATACAGCGCGTGCTTCACAACGCCAAGACGATCGCGATCGTGGGCCTGTCGAGCAACGAGTTGCGGGCCAGCTACTTCGTCGGCTACTACCTCAAGCGGCACGGCTACCACGTGATCCCGGTGAATCCCCGCGAGACGGAGATCCTCGGCGAGACGTGCTACGCGAGCCTGCTGGACGTACCCGTGCCGGTGGACGTCGTGAACGTCTTCCGCGCGCCGGATGCGCTGCCGGGGATCGCGCGGGAGGCCGTGGCGATCCACTCCGGCGCCCTTTGGTGCCAGTTCGGCGTGATCAACGAGGAAGGCGCGCGGATCGCCGAGGACGGCGGCGTGACAGTGATCATGGACCTCTGCCTCAAGGTCGAGCACGCGCGCTACGTGGGCCGGATGCACTGGCTCGGGTTCAACACGCAGCGCATCACGTCCGTGCGCACCGGCCTCCAGTAGCTGACGAGGCTCGCGCGGAACGTGTAGGTTGCTCAAACCGTCGTTCTTGACAATGTAGATCGACTTTATAGAGTATGAACATCCGCCCATGCCCCACCTGGAGGTCCGCAGTGTCGCTCACCACCCTCATCGCAGACACGCGCAAGGCGGTCGCGGACGACGCCGCGAACGCGCAGGCGGTCTTCGCCGCCCAGGGGACGCTGGTCGGCATCACCGAGGTGGATATCCGGACCGGGACGCACAGCTTCAAGGTGGACGAGCCGCCCGTGCTCGGCGGGGCCGATGTGGCCGCGAACCCGGTGCAGTACGCGCTGGCCTCGCTCGGGTCATGCCAGGCCATTACCTACCGGTTCTGGGCCGAGCAGCTCGGCATCGCGTTCGACTCGCTCACTGTCCGGGTGGAAGGGGACCTCGACATCCGCGGGTTCTTCGGGTTCGACGACACCGTGCGTCCAGGCTTCTCCGCGATCCGGGTCGAAGTGACCGTGACCGGACCGGAGAGCACCGGGCGTTACCAGGAACTCGCCGCGGCGGTCGACCAGCACTGCCCTGTGCTCGACCTCTTCGCGAACCCAGTGCCCGTGACCCGCACCATCGCGGCGCCGGCCAGCTGACGTAGCCACCCCACGTCCCGTCCGGCCCAGTCGTCTCAGCGCCGACAGGTGGCTGGTGACGGACGCCGTACCATCCAGCCGACCTAGCGAACGAATATCAAGTGGTGCATCCGTAGGGTCACAAGCCCGCGATGCTGGTCGTGCTAGCGATCGTATTTGGTGTGCAACTAGTCGTAGGGAACGTTCCGGCTTGTCGGATCGTTGAGCCTTGGTGATGCTGGGAGTGCTCGATGTGGGCGCTGGCCGGCGTCGCATTAAAAACTGTTGATGGACCACCTACTTGTGGTCGACCGCAATACGCCGAGTCCTCCGACCCCTGGGGATCCTCCGGGCCCCCGGTGGACGGGCGGCGACTGCACCCGCGGGCCACGTAGAGTCGGCCTTCGATCAAGAGACGCGTATGAGACAGGACAAGGCCAATGAAGGGTGATACGCAGAAGGACGCCGCTGCGACGGACACGGTATCGAGCCTGCCGTGGCTGGCAGACGTCGCAGACCACGACTTCGCAGCCGCCGAGGCCTATCTGTCGCTTCGACTGGACGAGAAGCAGGCCAAGGTCCTCGTTTCCCGGCTGCGCTCCGCTAAGGTGACCGCCCGCCGGGCCAACGACATTCTCCGTGCTTGCGGAAGAGATGCCCTGCCCCTTGATGATCCCGGCGTGCGCCGGGATCTGATCAAGGCGGTGTCGGGGCAAAAACTGAGTCCTGTACTGGTGGTGTCGGGGGAGGTTGGCCCCGACATTGCGGACGGCTATCACCGCGTATCTTTGGCGTACCACCTGAATCCGTTTGGGGACGTGCCCCTCCGCATCGCGAGCTCTAAATAAGGAAATTCTAAAAGGCGATTTCGGCCGCTCAGTTCCTTAAGTCCGCGCCTGCGCTCGACGATTCTCGGGGTGCAGCTATCGTCGGTCGGGTCCATACCAGCCAGGTCTGCGTCCTTCGGAGCAGGTCTGCGTCCTTCGGAGGAGGACTGCGCGGTCGGCCCGCGATTAGAGCGCCGCGGTCCCGGCCTCGAGGAAGCGCATGGCTGCGGCGACGGCCTGCTCGCGTTCTGCGCCCGGTTCGGTGTCCACGATCTCCATCGCGATCGCGGCGGCTGCGGCCGCCGCCAGCCTGGGAGCGATGGCGTCGGGGGCGCTGCCGGTGTCGGCCGCGATCATGGCCGCGCCTTCCCGCACCGCGGCCGCCATCCGCGCTGTGCGCAGTGCCCCGAGGTCGGGATTGGCCGCGAACATGCGGCGCGCGAGCCGGTAGAGTTCGCGGTCCTCGGGTTCGGTCTGGCTGGTCAGCAGCCACCGGCCGAAGACGTCGTGAAGGGTCTCGCCGGGCCGCCGGCCGCGTATCGCGTCGGTCAGGCTGGCTACCCCGTCGCTGAACCGGGATAGCGCGATGTCCTGCTTGGCCGGGAAGTACATCGCGACGGTCCGTGGTGAGACCTCGGCCGCCTCGGCGATGTCGGCAACCGTGGTGGCGTCGTAGCCGCGCTCGGCGAACAGTTCGTAGGCAGCGCGCATGATCGCCGCCCGGCGGCGTGCCTTGCTGCGCTCCCTCAGCCCGGTCTCTGTCATACGGCGAATATACATCAGACAGCAGATTTGCAGTCAACTGCAAATTTGCGTTAGGCTGCAGGAGTATCAGCCGGCGGACCAGAAGGGATCCAGCATCATGAGCAACGCCGCCGCTCCAGCGCACACCCATAACAGGCCAGCCGTGGCAGCGAACCGAACCCGGCAGGAGGGCACCTCAGGCCCGCCGCGGGGACCAGTCCCGGCACCCGCGGCGGACCCCCGGCGCTGGCTGATCCTGGCCGTCGTCGCCCTGGCCCAGCTGATGGTCGTGCTCGACGCCACGATCGTGAACATCGCCCTGCCCTCAGCTCAGCAGGCCTTGCACTTCTCCGATATCGAGCGGCAGTGGGTGGTGACCGCCTATGCCCTCGCCTTCGGCAGCCTGCTGCTGCTCGGCGGCCGGCTCACCGACCTGATCGGCCGCAAGGCAACCTTCATCGCCGGCCTGGCCGGCTTCGCGGCCGCATCCGCGGCCGGCGGCGCCGCCGGCAGCTTCGGCATGCTTGTCGTGGCCCGCGCCTGCCAGGGCGCCTTCGGCGCACTGCTGGCCCCGGCCGCGCTGTCGCTGCTCACCACTACGTTCGAAGGCACGAGGGACCGGGGCAAGGCGTTCGGCGTCTTCGGCGCTATCGCGGGCGCCGGCGGAGCGGTCGGCTTGCTGCTCGGCGGGCTGCTGACCCAGTACCTGAACTGGCGCTGGTGCCTGTATGTCAACCTCGTGTTCGCCGCGATCGCGTGCGCCGGAGCCGTCGTGCTGCTGCGCCGGCAGCCGGCCAGCCGCCGACCGCGGCTGGACCTGCCCGGGCTCGTGGCCGAGGTCGGCGGCATGTTCTGCATCGTCTACGGCTTCTCCAACGCGGCCAGTGACGGCTGGCACGCGCCAGCGACGTGGGGCTTCCTCGCCGCAGGCGCGGGATTGCTCGCAGCGTTCGGCTATATCGAGACCCGGGTCCGCGAGCCGCTGCTGCCGCTGCGGATCGTCCTGGACCGCAACCGGGCCGCCGCCTACCTGTCGATCCTGGTCACCGGCGCCGGCATGTTCGGCATCTTCCTGTTCCTCACCTACTACCTGCAGGAGACCCTGGGCTTCAGCCCGGTCATGGCCGGCGTTGCCTTCCTGCCCATGGTCGGCGCGATCATCGTCAGCGCCAACCTGGCCAACATCGTGCTACTGCCCCGCATCGGCCCCAGGTGGCTTGTGGCGCCGGGCATGCTCGCCGCGGCCGCCGGGCTGGCCTGGCTGACCCGGATCGGCGTCCACTCCAGCTACGCGGCGGATGTCCTGCCGCCGCTGCTGCTCACATCCACCGGCCTCGGCTTCGTGATGTCACCGTCGATGAACACCGGGACCGCCGGCGTGGGGCCGTCGGACGCGGGCGCCGCATCGGCCATGGTCAACACCGGCCAGCAGGTCGGCGGTTCCATCGGCACATCGCTGCTCAACACCATGGCGGCCAGCGCCGCCGCCAGCTACCTGGCCAGCCACCTCAGCCCCCGGCTGATGACCGGCGGCCACCCGGCACCCGCACTTGCCGAACTCGCCCAGGTGCACAGCTACACCACCGCGTTCTGGTGGGCCGCCGGAATGTTCGCGGGCGGGTCCGTCCTCGCCGCCCTGCTGTTCCGCCGCGGCGCACCCACGGCGCCGGTCGGACAGGAGGCCTAGACACCATGAGCCCGCAGGAAACTGATGTCTTCCCGGCCGCCCACGCACACCCATACGCGATGGGGTTTGACCACATGACCTCTGGCCGAGCCGATGATCCCGGTAAGTAGAGTGGCGGCATGCGCATCGTGATCGCCGGCGGGCACGGGAAGATCGCGCTCCTGCTGGAGCGCCTCCTGGCTGAGCGCGGCGACCAGGCCGTAGGGCTGATCAGGAACCCGGCCCACGTCGCCGATGTGCGCAAGGCAGGCGCCGAACCGGTCATCTGCGACCTGGAGGCAGCCTCAGCCGAGGATGTCGCGGTGCTGCTGTCCAGGGCTGACGCGGTGGTATTCGCGGCCGGCGCTGGCCCGGGCAGCGGCGCCCCCCGCAAGGACTCCGTCGACCGGGCTGCCTCGGTGCTAATGGCCGACGCCGCCGAGCGGGCCGGGGTACGCAGGTTCGTCCAGGTCTCCTCGATGGGAGCCGGCGCACCGCCGCGGCCCGGTACCGATGAGGTCTGGGCCGCCTACATCACGGCGAAGACCGCCGCCGAGACCGATCTGCGCGCCCGGGACCTGGACTGGACCATCCTGCGCCCGGGCGGCCTCACCGACGCTCCTGCCACCGGCAAGATCCGGCTCGCACTCCCGCCGGTCCCCCGTGGCAGCGTCCCACGCGCCGACGTCGCCGCGGTCATTGCTGCCCTTCTCGACGAACCCGGTATCCGGCACCAGACCCTTGAGCTGGTCGGCGGAGACAGCCCGGTCGCCGCGGCCGTGCACAGCATTTCTTCTTAATCACGGCGCCGGGACCGCGCTCCCCGGCTGACGCACCGGGAAACGCGGACCCAGCCTGTGGTCACCGAGCATGACCCCCGCAGAGTCACTACGAGTGCTGACGCGCCCCGCACTGTCGGCCACGCGCGGCCGCCGGCCGCCGATGACCGCGGCGGCGAGGCAGGCGGCGGCGCCGAGACCGAGGGCGTACCGGGGTCCGGCGACGTCGGACAGCGCGCCGATGACTGGTGAGCCGATCGGGGTGCTGCCGACCAGGGCCATCGACCACAACGCGGTGACGCGTCCGCGGTACTCAGGATCGGAGGCGAGCTGGATAGTGGCGTTGCCCGTGGTCAGGAACAGGACGCTGGCCACGCCGGCCAGCACGCACGCGGCGATCGCGGTCGCCAGCGTGGGAGCGGCCGCGAGCAGGCCGACGGCGATCGCGTAGCCGAGCGCGGCCCTGATCAGCCGCGCCACGCCGGTCCGCGATGAGCGGGCGGCGTACAGGCCGCCCGCGACCGCCCCGGCGCCCAGCGCGCCGATCAGGGCGCTGTAGGTGGCGCCGGTGCCGTGGAACGTGGTCTCGGCGAGCAGCGGCAGGCTGACCTCGAACTCGAACGTGAACGTGCCGACCAGCGCCATCATCAGCAGCGGCCGGATGATCGCGGGTACGCTGGCGGCGTACCGCAGGCCCGCGCGCAGCTGCCCGCGGCCGCGGGGCACGGGCGGGACCGGGTGCAGGCGCCGGGTATCGAGGCGGAGCAGCGAGACGATGACGAACCCGAAGCTGACGGCGTTGACCACGAAGCACCAGCCGATCCCGGCCGTGCCGGCCAGGACCGCCGCGATGGCCGGGCCGATGACCCGGGCGACGTTCACCGTGGTGCTGTTCAGCGTCACCGCGTTGCGGACCAGGTCGCGGCCGACGACCTCCTGAACGAACGCCTGCCGGGCCGGGTTATCCACCGCGCTGAAGATGCCGAACAGCACCGCGAGGATGACCACCTGCCACAGCCGGATGTCTCCGGCCAGCACGGCCGCGCCGAGGGCGGCCGAGACCAGGCCGAGGCCCGCCTGGGTGGCGAGCAGCACGTGCCGTTTGGAGTAGCGGTCGACGAGCAGCCCGGCGTAGGGCGACAGCAGCAGGATCGGCGCGTACCGGGCCGCGGTGGTCAGCCCCAAGATAGTGCCGGAGTGCGTCAACCGCAGCACGAGCAGGGCCTGGGCGACCGTCTCGACCCAGGTACCGATCAGGCTGAGCGCCTGCCCGGACACGTACCGGCGGAAGTTCGGCACCGCCAGGGCGGCGAACATCGCCGGGCCGTCCTGCCGGGGTGTCGCGGTCCCGGGGCCTGGCGGCGCGGCGGCGGTGCCGGTGCCGTCCGCAGCGGGCGCAGCGGGCGCCGGGCGCGTCAGCGTAGCCTGGCCCGCGGTGTTGTGGTTCATCGTGAGACCTCGTTCAGATATGTGCTCGTTGTCCATGTCCGGTTCGTTCGGTCTGATGGGCATCACCGGGCGTCACGGACGGCCGGGTGCGCCGGCGTTGCGCGACCGGTGATTTCAGCCGCTCTTCGGTTCGCCGGCCAGGCGGCGGACCTCGAGCAGTTCGAGTCCGAGCGCCTCGATCCGGGCCAGCACGCCATGCAACGCGGCCTGGTCCGTAACGCCTTGCAGCAGCGTGTCCTGGCCTCGTGTCTCGGCATGCAGGGCGGGGAACGCGCGTCGCATCGCCGGACCCAGGTGGCCGCGGACACGGATCTGGTAGCTCGCCGGCGGCTGCCGGTCGCGCTGCTCGCAGGTCATTGGCTCACCGGCCGGTCTGATGCGAGGGCCGTTGCGATCCTGGCCAGGGAGAACAGGCACAGGGCGGCGAGGAGTAGCGAGAACGCGAGCACGGCCGGGAAGATGCCGGTGAACCCGGACAGCACCCCCACGCCGACCACGGGGATGATCAGGCCGGCGTAGCACGCCACGAAGAAGGCTGATATGGCCTGGCCGCGCCGCTCGGGTGGGGCCAGGCGGTTGGCGGTGGCCAGGCTGCCCAGGAAGATGGCGCCCACAGCCACCCCTCCCACGACCGTTCCGGCCAGGAACAGCGCCATCCCGGCCTGCGCCAGGGCGGCGACGATCAGGGCCAGCGCGGCCAGGAACAGGCCCAGGCCGGCCAGCACGACCCGCCGGCTGCTGAACCGGGAAAGGGCGACCTGGGTGACGGTCCCCACCGCAAACATGCCGAACACGACGGCACCCTGGACGGCGTGGCTGCCGACGTGCAGCACGCCGCCGATGAATCCGGGGACCAGGGAACTGAACAGCCCGAGCAGGGCGAAGGCGGCGAACGCGGCCACGGCGGCGGCGATGAACTGGCCCCGGCCGCGCTCGGGGATGCCGAGGCCGGCGAAGCGCAAGGTAGGCCGGCGACGTGGGCTGACCGTTTCGGGAACGAACAGCAAGCACAGGCCCGCGGCGGCCAGGACCGCCAGGTATACCTCGAACACCAGGGTCGTGGGGTGGGGCGCGTACTGGGCGAACAGCCCGGCGATGAGGGGGCCGAGGCCGAGGCCGCCCATGTTCGCTGCCGTGGCCGCCAGCGAGGACCGGCGGCCGGCCGAGGCCGGGACCAGTTCCGTAAGCATGGCCGTCGCCGTTCCGGTCATCAGCCCGGCCGACAGCCCGGACAGGACCCGGCCGACTAGGAGCACTCCCTCGTCGGGAGCGAAGATGAACGCGACGGTGCTCAGCGCGCTGACACCGAGGGCCGCGGCCAGCACCGATTTGCGACCGGCCTCGTCCGAGGATCGCCCGGCCAGCAGCAAGGTGGCCAGGACCGCGGCGGCGTAGACGGCAAAGATCACCGTCACCATGGCCGCAGAGAAATGCCACCGGGCCTGGTAGATGACGTACAGCGGGGTCGGCAGGGTGGTGCCGAGCATGGTTGCCGCGAACACGAGCGCCAGCAGCCAGAACGCGACCCGGCGGCGGGCGGCCCGCCTGCTGAGCTCGGCGGGCAGCGCCTCGTCGAACCGGTCATCCCAGCCTGAGACAGGTATCTTGCTGGGAGCATGCGGGCTGGCCATGGCCATCGATTGCGGCCGGCGGCCATCAGTGATGGTCAGATTCATGAGAGGCTCCAATTCCTCTTGGTCTTCTCTGGACGGAAGCAAGCCTCGCGCCCGGCGGGGTGAGCGGGCGTCACACGGCCGGGTGACTTTGCGCCTGGTGGAATGGGGCGTCCCGGGTGACCGTCGGCGGGCCGACCCACAGGTCGAGGTCCGCCAGTCGATGCGGAGAAGGCGTAAGGTAAGCGCAGGGCCTGTCAAGGAGGGGCGCCGTGGGGCCTGCCCACTGGTCCGGGGCCGTCGGCCCTCCGGCCGCTTCCCCGATCCGGGACGGAGTCGTGTCCCGGCCCGGGCTTTTCGGGCTGCTCGCCCAGGCCGGGCGCGTGACCGTGGTGTCGGCGCCGGCGGGAAGCGGGAAGACGCTCCTGCTACGCTCCTGGGCCGGCGATCCGGACCTGGCGGAGCGGGTTGCGTGGGTGCCGGTGCAGGGCGAGGAACGCGACCGGCAGCGGTTCTGGCTGTCGGTACTCGGCGCGCTGCGGGACACGGCCGCCGGGTCGAAGCTGGTAAGGCCGCTGACGGCGGCTCCCGATCTGGATGGCTGGGCGATCGTCGAGCGGCTGCTGACGGATCTCGGCGGGCTCGAGAACCGGGTCTGGCTGGTGATAGACGACGTGCACGAGCTGCGCTCGGCCGAGGCGCTCCGCCAGCTGGAACTGCTGGTGATGCGCGCGCCCGCAGGGCTGCGGTTCGTGCTCGCCACCCGCCATGACCTGCGGCTGGGCATGCACAGGCTGCGGCTGGAGGGAGAGCTGACCGAGATCCGCTGGGCCGACCTGCGCTTCACCCTGGAGGAGACGCGGGCGCTATTCGAGGCGGCCGGGATATCCCTGTCCGGTTCAGCGCTTGAGTTGTTGTACCAGCGGACCGAAGGCTGGGCGGCCGGGTTGCGGCTGGCGGCGCTGTCGCTGGCCGGGCATCCAGATCCGGACCGGTTCGCAGCCGAGTTCTCCGGCAGCGAGCGCACGGTGGCGGAGTACCTGCTGGCCGAGGTGCTGGAGCGCCAGCCCGAGCCGGTCCGGCGGCTGCTGCTGCGGACCTCGGTGCTGGAACGGGTGAACGGCGAACTGGCCGACCTGCTGACCGGGGGCGCGGGCGGCGAGCGGGTCTTGCAGCAGCTTGAGCAGGCCAACGCGTTCGTGGCCGCGCTGGATGCGCGGCGGTCCTGGTTCCGCTACCACCAGCTGTTCGCCGACCTGCTGCAGCTGGAGCTGCGGGGCAGCGCGCCGGCCGAGCTGCCCGCCTTGCACGAGGCCGCCGCCGGCTGGTACGCGGACCACGGGTACCCGGTCGAGGCGGTGCGGCACGCCCAGGCGGTGGAGGACTGGGACCTAGCCGCCCACCTGCTGTCGGATCACTGGGTCGGCCTCGGGCTCGGTGGGCTGGGCGCCGCCGCGCACGAGCTCCTGGCCCGGTTCCCGGCCGGCGTGATCGCGAAGGACGCGGAGCTGGCCGCGCGAATGGCCGGGGTGGAGCTGGCCCGGGGGTCGCTGGAGGAAGCCGAACGGTACGTGGTTCTCGCGACCCGGGGACTGGAATCGGTACCTGCGGACCGGCGTGAGCGCTCGCTGGTGGTCCTCGCCGTCGTGCGCATGCGGTTGGCCCGCCACCGCGGGGATGTTGCGGCCGTGGCCGAGCAGGCGCAACCGCTGCTGGCACCGGCCGGGGCCGCCGACCCGGCGCGGCTCGGACTGGGTGAGGATCTGCGGGCGCTGGCCTTGATCAACCTCGGCATCGCCGAGCTGTGGACCGCTGGCTTTGAAGAGGCGGATCGGCACCTCGAGCAGGGCATCGCCCTGGCGCGCCGGATCGGGCGGCCCTTCCTGGAGGTCACCGGCCTGGCGCACTGGGCGCAGCTGCTGAGCTGGCGGTCTTCCCCGCTGGGTGCGCGGCGGGCCAGCGAGGCGATCGAGCTGGCCGCGCGGCACGGCTGGACCGAGGAGCCGGTCGCCGGCATCGCTTACCTGGCGCTCGGCATGGCTATGGTCGCCCAGGGTCGGCTCGCGGACGGGGAACGATCGCTCGAGCAGGCCGAGCGCACGATTCGGGCCGAGGCCGAACCAGCGGCCGGGATGAGGCTCCGCTACGCTCGCGGGCTGTTCGAGATCGTGAGCGGCCGTCCCGAGGCCGCGCTGGGCGCGTTCCGGGCGGCCGAGCGGCTGGCCGCGCAGCTCGTGACCGAGCACACCCTCGCCAGACGGCTGCGATCACACGAGCTGCAAGCGCTGGTGCGGCTGGGCGAAACGCAGCGCGTCGACCAGGCCCTCGCCGAGATGGGCGCGCCGGAGCGCGACACCGCAGAGATGCGCAACGCCCTGGCGGTGCTCCGGATCACCCAGGACGATCCGGAGGCGGCAACGGTCGCGCTCGCCCCTGTCATCGACGGCTCCGCGCCGCTGGTAAACGCCCACCTCTGGGACGTTCAGGCGCTCTTGCTCGAGGCGATCGCCCGCGACGCGCTCGGTGACGCCAGCGCCGCCAGGCACGCCCTGGAGCGCGCCTTGAACCTCGCCAAGCCGGAGAGCCTGCTCTTCCCGTTCCTGCTTGACCCCGCGCCAGGGTTGCTTGAGCGCCACCGTCGGCTGGGCACCGCTCACGCCATCTTGATCTCCGAGATCCTGAACCTGCTGGCCGGAACGAAGGCCGCGGCATCGTCCGGCGCTGAGGCGGGAACGCAGCGGGATGGCGAAATGGGCGGGGAGCGGGGCCTGCGCGAGCCGCTCAGCCAAAGCGAGATCCGCGTGCTGCGCTACCTGCCCACCAAGCTCTCCGCACCCGAGATCGCCGACCAGCTCTACCTGTCGGTGAACACCGTTAAGACCCACATGCGCCACCTGTATGACAAGCTCGGCGCGCACCGGCGCCACGAGGCCGTGGAGCAGGCTCGCGCCCTCGGCTTGCTGGCACCTTCGCCGCGAAGGCGCTGATCAGAGCAAGCCCTCCGCGGCGCTCTCCCAGCCGCTGCCGGTCGGCACGGACCCGGGCCCGGCACGGACCCGGGCCTGGCACGCGGGAGGCGATCGCGTCCCATGCGGTGGCGCCCATCGAGCCCGTGGGCCCCGCGAGCCGGATGACCGGAGCCGGGTGACCGGGCGCGAATCACCCGCCCGTGTGACGTCGGCTCACCCTGGCGGGCGTGAAGCTTGGTGCTATCTGAAGCCAGGTGGCCCAGATCGGCCACATCATGGCTGCCGCCGTGGCGGTCGGCGGCCCCACCCCCGGAAGGAATGGCATGACTACCACCCAGCTCACAGCACAGCAGATCACACCGGCCCACCCCGGCCATAGCCGACGGACAGCCACACCGGTGATCGCGTTTCTCGGCACCGGGCGGATGGGCGGTCCGATGGCCGCCAACCTGGCCCACGCCGGTTTCCGCGTACGGGCGTGGGACCGCACCGCCAGCCACGCCGCCGCCCTCATCAAGGACGGCGCGACCGCGGCGGCCAGCCCGGCCGAAGCCGTCAAGGGCGCCCAGATTCTCATCACCATGCTGGCCGACGGGCCCGCCACCGAGCAGGCACTGCGCGGGCCGGACGGGGAACTGGACATCGCCCCCGGCCTGATCTGGGTGCAGATGGCCACCGTCGGGATGGAATGGACGGAACGGTTCATCAACACCGCCACCCGGTACCAGGTGAGCTTCTTCGATGCCCCGGTCTCCGGCAGCCAGGGACCGGCCCAGGCCGGGGAGCTGACCATCCTGGCCAGCGGCCCTTCCTGGATGCAGGAAGCCGTCGCCCCGGTGTTCGCCGCGCTCGGCCGGGCCACCACCTGGCTCGGCCCGGCCGGCAACGGCACCCGAGCCAAGCTCGTACTCAACAACTGGCTCGCCGACCTCACCGAAACCACCGCGGAAACCCTCTTCTTCGCCCGTCAGCTCGGCCTGGACCCCGCTGCGATCGTGGACCTGCTGGAGTCGACGCCGCTTGGATCGCCCTACGCAATGCAAAAGGCCCGCACCATGTTGTCCGGCGACTTCACCCCCGCGTTCGCGCTCAAGCACGCGCTCAAAGACGCCGACCTTGCGTCGCAGGCCGCGCACGCCAGCGGCACCGAGCTCACCCTCACCAGCACGCTGCTGCCCCGGTGGCGGCGCGCTGCCGCCGCCGGGCACGCCGACGACGACCTGGCCGCCATCTACGCCACACTCTGACCCGCCCGGGAAGCGCACCGCTAGGATCCGGGTGGAAAGAGCCGAATGATTCGATCTGCGTCAGTATTGAGCTGATCCACCCGGTCCCGGCCAGCTCGCCTTATCCTCTGGCTGGTGTGCAGCTCGGCTCGTTCGGAGTACTGATCGGCGGCGGGTACCACCTTCCTCCTTACCGCCGTCCGGGAGTAGCAATGACCGACCACCTGGCTGAACGCGTGGGTCTGTGACGTGTACGGCCTTGGCGAGGTCTTCAGCCGCGTCGATACAGATGAGGATGGGCAGGCATGGCTTGTGTCCGCGTGGGCGAAGGCGGCCGCGAGACAGGGGGAGTTCGGAGACCGCTCGGCTGCGCGCGGGGCTCGCTCGCGCCGCCTGCTTCGGCAGGCACCACCCGGATGCTCCGAGCGTACAAATCCCGTTAGGGACCATTATAGGATAGGCAACCAGGTTACCAGACAAATTGGCGAGGAAGATCTGTGGCTAGATCAGCGGGCGATGAAGGCGTCGCAGGAGGCTTTCGCTCGATTCAGCGCATGCCGGCAGCTGCCGGAGAGGTCATCAACACCATCAAGGAGATGATCCTGGAGGGGAAGCTCGCACCCTTTCAGCGGCTGCCCTCCGAGAAGGACCTGGCCGAGGCGCTCGGCGTCAGTCGGCCAACTGTCCGAGAAGCCGTCCGGGGGCTGATGACGCTGAACATCGTGGAGAGTCGCCATGGTGACGGCACGTACGTGACATCGTTGGAGCCCGCCCTGCTGGCTGCGCCGATCGACTTCCTGCTCAGGATGGACGAAGGAGGGCTGGCGGCGCTGACCGACGCGCGCATAGCCCTGGAATCCGGCATCGCCGGACTGGCGGCGGCCCGGGCGACCAGCGACGGCGTCGACAGGCTCCAGAAGCTGGCCGAAGCCTATGCGGCCAGCCTGAACGAAATCGACCGCTGCATCGAGCTCGACCTGGCCTTCCACCGTGAGCTAGCGGCCGCGGCGCAGAGCCCGATCCTGGCCAGCCTGGTGGTGACAATGGCGGCGCTCGGGCTCCAGACCAGGGTGCACACGGCCCAGAGCGGACGAATGAGGGCGGCGGCGCACGACGACTACGTGGCCATCAGCGATGCAGTGGCTGCCCATGACCCGATGACCGCACGGGCCGCCATGGTCAGCCACCTGGATCATGTCCAGGAATCGGTCACCGACGAAATGAGCCGCGAGCCCATCCCGAAGCCGTAGCCCGGCCGGGTCTCGAGCCTGCACCGTCGGCTGTCCACGCTACGGCCAGGCCACCGTTGCCCTCAAAGACAGGGGAAAAGTGCCTGCTCCTCGCTTCGCAGGCCGCGTTGCCGTCGTCACGGGCGCGGCGTCAGGGATCGGAAGGGCAGTGGCCAGCCAGCTGGCTGACGAGGGCGCGGCCATCGTCGCAGCCGACATTGACCAGGCCGGCCTCTCCCGCCTGTCTTCTGATGCGGGCGGCGGCCCGGACCTCGTGGTCACCGATGTGGCCTCGGCCGCCGAGGTCCGGCGGCTCGCCTCGGTCGTGGCCCGGCGGTACGGGCGGGTTGACGTACTGGTTAACTGCGCCGGCGTGCATGAACTCGGGACAGCCGAGAGCATCGATGAGGGGCAGTGGGAACGGCTCATAGCCATTAACCTCACCGGAACCTTCCTGGTCTGCCGGTCTATTATCCCGTTGCTGACCGTCCCAGGCGGGGCGATCGTCAACCTGGCCTCGGCGGCAGGCATCGTAAGCTTCCCCGCCAACGCGGCCTACAGCGCGTCGAAAGGCGGGGTGGTCACGCTGACCAAGAACCTGGCCATCGACTGTGCCGCCCGCGGAGTCCGGGTCAACTGCGTCTGCCCGTACTCAATTGACGGGCCGATGATGGACCGGCACTTCACCAGCCAGCCGGATCCGGGCGCGGCGCGTGCCGCCGCAGAGCGAGCCACGCCGATGGCCCGGCTAGGCCAGCCCGAGGAGGTGGCGCGCGCGGTCGCCTTTCTCGCCTCCGCGGACGCCAGCTACATCACTGGCGTCGCACTGCCCGTCGATGGCGGCTACCTAGCCACCTAGGAGTCACTTCTCCGCGCCCGGCACCGGGCCGACCGCCCGTCAGATGCAGGTGCGCTCAATCTCACCGCCCGCCGCGATCCCGGCCTGGGCACGCAATGTTAGCTCTAGGTCCGGTTGCGTCCGTTACATCCGATCGGCATGCTTGACGTCATGACCTCTTACGACCTAGCATCCATGTGATCAAGTGAACAGGCAAGTCGCCGCCCCGACCCTGTCTCTCCTCCAGCGAAGCTGAAGGTCTGGCGTCAGGCCGTGCACCGCGCAGCTGGAACGTTCGTCGAGGAACCGTTCGCGGCGGATCGAGCCGACAATCTAGGGAGGCCCTTCGGATGACTGGTTCTGGGCACCGGAGAAGAATCACCGGTGCCGTTATCGCGGTCCTTTTGGGCGCCGCACTCGCTGCATGTTCGTCGTCCGGATCGAGCACAGCTTCCGCATCTGGCGGGAAGAAGCTAGCCGGTCAGACGATCACCGTCTGGGCCGCCAACGACCCGTTCATGACGCCACTGGCGCCGCTGGTCAAGCAGTTCGAAGCCCAGACTGGCGCCAACGTCCACTTCGACATCCTCGGCAACGAGACGGCCTACTACGCCAAGCTGCAGCTCGGACTGGCCAGTCATTCGGGGCCAGATATATGGTTCGGCCCCACGCCGCTAATCGGGCAGTACGCATCGCTGGGCGCGGTTCCGGTCAACTCATTCCTGTCCAATTCGCAGGAGACCCCGGCGGCGTGGGATTACAGCGACTTCCCTCAGAATGTCACGGCCCAGTGCGAGCTTAACGGCAGCACTTACTGCCTGCCGGTCGAATCCGACACCACCATGCTTTACTACAACAAAGCCCAGTTCGCGGCCGCTGGACTATCGGGACCCCCGCAGTCGATCAGCCAGCTTGTGGCGGACGCGGCTAAGCTGAATACTCCACAGCACGCCGGATTCTGCATGCGGGCGACCGTGGACCAGAGTAACTATTTCACCGGCCAGATGCTGCTGCTATATTTCCTCAATTACAATTCCGGTAATCAGGGCACCTTCCTGAACTCCAGCTGGGAGCCGCAGCTTACGACGCCGCAGGCACTATCGTTCGCCAATACCTTCAAGCAGCTTGAAGTCCAGTACGGGCCGAAGGGAATTGCCGGCTACGGATACCAGGAGTGCGAGACGGCGCTCAACCAGGGCAAGGTCTCGATGTTCTGGGAGACGGACGCCTTCGCGTCGGCAGTCAATAACCCGGCGATCTCGAACCAGGCGAAGAACATCGGTTACGCGGTGATACCGTGCCCGCCGAACACAGACGGCCACTGCACGATGGGTTCCCCGTGGGGCATATACCTGAACAAGACCTCGAAGGTTCAGCCAGCCGCTTGGCAGCTGATGCAATTCCTGACGAGCGAGAGCGCCGAGAAGTCGGTCGTCGCCACCGGGCAGGCCACTGTCGCCCTCCGGAAGTCGGTCTCGTCGACCGCATTCACCGGAAGCAACCCGCTGCTGCCCACGGCCATGGGGACGGCCATTTCCTACGGGCTGGCCCATCTGGACCCGCACCCGTTCCCACCACTTCCTAACCTGATCCAGCTCCTGACCCCATTCGGCCAGGCACTGTCCGACATCATCTCCGGCCAGGCGTCGGCCGACAGTGCCATGAACCAAGCCAATAGTCAGGCGACCCAGGTGCTGCGGCAAGCGGGCAAGCTCCACTAGGCCGCCTCACGAATCAGACTACGAACAGGGTGGCACCGCAGCGGGCACGGTGCGGTGCCACCCGAGGATCCGATAGGTAGCTATGGCGACGTCAGTTCGTCCAGACCGCGCGTCACAGCCTCCTGCCGCGCGGCAACGGGGCCACGCCGGCAAGCAGGGACATCAGTCAAATCGTTTCTATATTTTCGCGGCCACGCCCGCGGTGGTAGTGGTCGCGGCGATCATCCTAGTACCGCTCATCGTCAGCGTCGGCCTGAGCTTCACCGGTTACAGCATCGATGTCCCAGACAAGCTGCCGTTCGTCGGCCTGGAGAATTACCGGGACCTCATTTCTGACCCGCAGATCCCGGCTGTCCTGCTGAACACCCTCGAGTACGTCATAGGGTCGGTGGTAGCCGAGACGGTGGTCGGTACCGCGATCGCGGTCCTCCTGGCCTCGCGGTTCTCTGGCGTCAGGCCGTTGCGTGTCATCTACATGCTCCCGTTGATGGTCTCGTGGGTCCCGGTCGCCATTACCTGGCGCGCACTACTGGACCCGCAGTCGGGCTGGGTGGCCGCCACGTTGACTGCCACCGGACTGCCGACCCCCGCCTCCTGGCTCGGCAGCCCGGACCTGGCCATGGTCACGCTGGTGGCCACCGACATGTGGGTCGGTGTCCCGTTCATCGCGATCTTGGCGCTGACCGCGATCTTGTCGCTGCCGACCGACCCGGAGGAGGCGGCCATGGTCGACGGTGCATCGCGGTTCCAGATCTTCCGCCGCATCACCCTGCCCGGCATCAAGCCGGTCCTGGTTATCGCGGTGGTCTTCAGGACGGTCGATACATTTCGCCAGTTCGCCCTGATGGACCTCATGACCGGCGGAGGGCCGGGCACACGCACGACCGTGCTGAATTACTACACCTACCTGACCACCTTCCAATATGGCCAGGTTGGTTACGGGGCAGCGCTGGCCGTGGCCATGGTGCTCATCATGATCGTCGCCGTCACCCTGATTTTCCTTTTCGGCAGGAGGCGCTAGTACTGTGAAGCAATCGCGGCCACCGCGGTCATTGCAGCCCTCGCTGCTGCACCGTCTTGCGGTCCGGATCGTGCTCGGCGTGGGCGCGATCTGGGTGCTTGTCCCGATCGTGTGGCTCTTGTACACCGCGTTCAAGCTGCCGGTGGACGCCTTTGCCTTCCCGCCGAAGATCACCTCGCCGTTTACCTTGACTAACTTTCGCACGCTGCTGAGCAGCGGGTACTTCGCGGCCGTCTTGCACTCGGTCATCGTCACGACGAGCAGCGTGGTCGTTTCCCTGGTGCTCGGGCTCCCGGCCGGCTACGCCCTGGCCCGCGGCAACTTCCGCGGCAGGAACGTCATCGGCGTCTTCCTGCTGGCCAGCTACGCGGCCCCCGCCGTTATATTCATCATCCCGCTCTACTTCATCTACATCCGCCTGAACATACTGGATACCTATCCCAGCTTGGTGCTGGCTTACATGACCGGGTTGCTGCCGTTCACGATCTGGTTGTCACGCCGGTTCTTCGACGGATTGCCGGTCGAGCTGGAAGACGCCGGCCTGATCGACGGCTGCGGCCGGGCGGGGGTCTTCATCCGGATCGTCCTCCCCCTGTCGCTGCCGGCCATCAGCACGATCGGCGTGCTGGTCGGGCTAAGTGCCTGGGGCGAGTTCTTCGGCGCGCTGATCCTCACCGGCCCCAGTACCGTCACCGCGCCCGTATCAATGGGGAACTTCATCTCCTACAACACCAACAACTGGAGCGCGCTGGCCGCCGCGGGCGTGGTCGTGATCGTGCCGGTGCTGATCGTCACCGTCATCGCCCAGCGCGGCCTGGTGTCTGGCTTGACCGCCGGAGCCCTCCGGCAGTGAGCTGACCTCGGCCGCGCCGGGACGCCGCGGCGCGGCAAGCCGCGGTGTGGCGGCGCAGGGGCGGGAGCGTGCTGCGTCAGTCGGCCGGGTCGGTGACCGTGCCAAGCTTGCCCGCCAGCCCGACGAGCTGGGTCCAGATCTCGCCCGGTATCGGCACGGCTTCTTGGCGCCGCGCCCGTTGCTGATTCTCCACATCGCCGGGAAGCAGTACGGGCTGGTCCGAGTTGACCGGCGGGCTGCTCCGCAAGGCCGTGGCGCAGCCGTTTACGTCCCGGCGGAAGCTGTCCGGGGCGATGAAGAAGCCAGGGGCCAGGGCCACCAGGACGGCGCCGTTCCCAAACTTGTACTCCGGCACGGTCGAGGGGTGGTTACCGGACAGAGCCCCGCCCAGCATCTCGATGATCACGCTGAGGGCGTAGCCCTTGTGACCGCCGAAGGGCAGCAGGGCCCCGCCAGCGTAAAACGCCTCGGCTACGCTGGCGGGCCGACCGGCCTGGTCGATGACCAGGCCGGGGTCGATCGGGGCCCCGGTGGCCCTGGCCACCCGCAGCTTGCCCTCAGCCGTGGCGGCGGTCGCGAAGTCCATGACGATCGGGGGCTCGTCCGGCCCGAGGGGGACGGCGGCCGCGATCGGGTTGGTGCCGAGCATCCGGGCCTTGCCCCCGTACGGGGCGACCGCCGGGTCGGCGTTGCACCAGGCCAGGGCGACGAGCTCGACTGACGCCAGGGCCTCGACGTACTTTCCGATCCGGCCGATGTGATTGCAGTGCCGGATCGTGACCGCCGCCACGCCGTACTCCCTGGCCAGGCGGTCCACCGTGTCGACGGCCAGGAGGCAGGCCAGCTGGCCCCATCCCCAGTTGCCGTCGACGGTCGCGGCGGCCCCCCGGATGGAAGCGATCTCGGGCTGGGCCGACGGCCGGACGATGCCGCGCGAGACGAAGCCGGCGTACTCGACGAGGCGGATGACCCCGTGCGAGTCATGCCCAGCCTGCTGGGCGTCGACCAGTGACCGTGCCACCTGACGGCTGTCCTGGTCGGCGGTGCCCAGCGCCCGGAGGATGTTCGCCGCGGTGGCCAGCAGCTGCGCCGGGGTAATCGAGCGCGTCGACATATTCCTCCCACTGATGGCCAGGAGCCGTACGGAAAGCCGGAGCCCGTTCCGGTCAGACGGCAGTGAGCCCGGCGTCCATAACGAAGACCGAACCGTTGACAAACCTGGCTTCGGGACTGGCCAGGAACGCGATACCTTCGGCCACCTCAGCCGGGGTCCCCATCCGCCCGTCCAGCTGGCGCATCTCCATCCGCTTGCGCGCGGACTCGGGATCGGGGTCAGTGGCCAGGATCTTGCCGATCCACTCGCTGGCCACGGTGCCGGGGGCGATGGCGTTGACCCTGATTCCCTGCATGGCGTGATCAGCCGCGATGGCCCGGGTCAGGCCGATCACCCCGGCTTTGGCCGCGCAGTAGGCCACTCGCTGACGCAGCCCGACCAGGCCGCCCGCCGACGCCACGTTGACGATGGTGCCGTGTCCCCTGGTGATCATGCCGGGCAGCACCGCCTGACACAGGACGAATACGGCCGTCAGGTCTACGGCCAGCGTCTGGTCCCACTGCTCCATCGTGGTGTCGATGGTGGTAGCCGCGTAGCCGATGCCGGCGTTGTTGACAAGCAGGTCGATCTGGTGGCGGCGGGCCAGGTCGGCTGCGGCAGCCGCGAGCCCGGCCGGTTCGGACAGGTCGATCGTCTCGGCGGTCACCTGACCGCCGCAGTCCGCTATCGCCGCAGCGGTCGCGCTCAACCCGGCCGAATCCTTGTCGACCAGGATGAGCTCGGGCCAGTCACGGGCCAACCGCTGCGCGGTGGCCCGCCCGATGCCCGACGCCGCCCCGGTGACCAGGGCCGTCTTGCCAGCGTATGCATTCACGATGCTCCCTCAGCTCTGACCGCCCGGCGGACGGCTCCGGCCGTCGCCTGCCTTCACCCGGACCACTCGAACTCCTGCGGCGACACGGCACGCACCTCGCCGAGCCGCTCCAGCCGCCGCAGGTGTGCCTCAACCACCCGCAGGCCACGGAAGTCCGTATTCTTGGCCAGTTGATGGCTGACAGCCAGCCACATGTCGCGCAGGCTGAACTCCGGCTGCTTACGGGCCGCCTGCCGGATGGCCGAGTCGACGGCCGTCATTCCTGCGGCGATACGATCCACGGCGGCGAGAGCCTCGGCCGCCGACAACTCCTCATAGTGCGCAGGCCTGACCAGCTGGATCTGGTTGTCCAGGACGATGGCTCGCAGTTTTGACAACGTGGCCTCGTAGATGTCCGCGTCCGAGTAGCCGTGGAAAAAGGACCAGGCCACACCGGTCAGTGCGTCACCTAGGACCAGCGTTCTCGTCTTCCGTTCGATGAAGCCCAGCTCGTCGGGCATGTGCCCGGGCAGCGACACGGCCTCGAGCACGACTCCCCCGCCAAGGTCAATGACCTGGCCCTCGGTGAGGGGCAGGTCGACACCCCGCGGGCCGTCAATGGTGGCCAGTACCTCGGCCCGCAGCGCAGGGGTATCAGGGATCAGGTCCGGGTGCTCACGCGCGAATTCTTGGTAGTGGGTCTCCAGGTCCGAGTGCCAGGCGCGGTGTTCACCGGGGGCGCCCACCAGCGCCCCGGTCAGCTCGCTCAGGCGTGCGTTGCAGCCAATATGGTCATGGTGCGCGTGCGTGTTGAGGATGAGCTTGACCTGGTGCGGGTCGGAGACGGTGGCCTCGATCAGATCGTGGATCAGCCCGAACATGTCCGCCACGCCGCTGTCGATCAGAACGGCATAATTACTGCCGGTGATCAGGTGCACCGTCAGCGGAACTTCGCTGCTGAGCCACATACGGGCCGGGTGGATTACGTGATGATCATCGTCACGCGTCATCTGCGCCTCCGGGTGCCGGCGAGTCGCCGTCAGCCACCCAGCACAGCAGGTCACCCACCTTGACCTCGGTCCCCTCGACGGCGACGATCTCCAGGATCCCTGCGACCTGAGCCGGCACGTCGATGACTATCTTGTCGACGTCGACGGCCACCAGCGGTTCACCCGCCGCGACGCGCTCGCCCGTGGCGTGGTACCAGCTGGAAACCTCGCCCGACTCGGCGTCGCCGAGCGCCGGCAGCACGATCTCGTGTCTCATCGGCCTTCGAGTCCTTCCTCGCCCGGTCCGCGGGCAGCGGGAGGCGTGCGGGTCACTTGATGGCGATCGCGTTAGCCGGAGAACCGCTGCCGCCCACCTTGTTCAGCGGAGCGGCCACGAACATGCCCTCGTAGACACCATCGGCCGCGCAGTCGGCCGCCAATTCGTCCAGCTGGAAGATCTCGCCGATCGCGATTCCCAGCAGCGCGATGAGGCGGATGTGAAGGAATGTGTCCAGCGAGGAAGCGTCGACGGGGAGCATCTCCAGCGCGGGACCATCGGTGACCACTGCCGCAAAGTGCTGGTCCCAGAGCCACTGAGCCACCGACTCCTGGTGGGCCAGCCCCGGCGTGCCTATCTCTCCCGGTGGCCCGGCAGCGTAGCTGCGATCCTCGGCGCTGGCCGCCTCGTACCAGCTGATCCAGCCGGACCGGAGCAGCAGGATGTCGCCCTGGCGCGGTGACACGCCGCCCGCCGACAGAACGGCCGCGATCTCCTCCGGGGCGATCCCCTCGGCCGCCTTCTGATCCAGCGGCAGGCCCGCCTGCTCCCGGGCCCTGCCAATGTCGGCGAGGATGAAGCGGCCGGCGATCCCGCGCCGGGCCCAATTGTCGATGCCGTTCCGGCTTCCGGGTTTCCCGGTCACCTGCTCCGGGGGACACCCGTTGTAGAACCCGTACTCGGGGTGGCGGATATGGCATAGCGCGTCCCACTGGCTGGACCGCTGCGTGTAAAAGCAGTCGTAGTAGTCGTCGGTCCCGACCGCATCCCGGTGAATGGTGTGCTTGAGCGCCCGCCGGCCCGACAAGGGCGGGTCCGGCAGCTCCAAATCCCAGTTCAGCGAGAAGACTTTGCCTTGCCGTACCAACCTGGCGGCGTTGAGTACTTCGGCGGGACCGAGCAGGTTGATCGTCCCCACCTGGTCGTCGTCACCGAATACGCCCCACGATGACCTGGCCGGCGCGCCGTCGCGGACCGGCAGCTCGTCATAGCGGGGCAGCTGATCGCCGGGATAAGTCATGATCGTCTCCTTGGCATCTCCTGAGCACGTGTGCTCGCTGCGGTCGGTCACTAGGGTCGTCCTGCCGTCTGGTCAGTCGCACAGCTTGGCCGCCGCCGCGACCACCGCCCCGACGTCAGGCAGATACATAGCCGTCATAGCTGGGTTGGCGTCCATCCCCAGAGCGGGCACAGGCGGAGGGGTCAGGAACCTCGGCGGCGCCGACAGCGCGTCCCAGGCCGACTCGGTGATCCTGGCGCAGATAGTGGCGCCCAGACCGCATTCCGGGTGATCGTAGTCGACCACCAGCAGGCGCCCGGTCTTGCGTACCGACTCGGTGACCCCGGCCACATCCCAGGGACTGAGCGTCAGCAAGTCGACTACCTCAACGGACAGCCCGGCGGCCGCCAGATCGTCAGCGGCCGCGAGGCACAAGGATGTACTGGCCCCGATGCCCAGCAGGGTCAGGGCGGAGCCGGGGCGCAGCACCCGTGCCTGGCCGAGCGGAAGCGCGTAGGCATCCTCCGGCACCTCGCCTTGGTGGCGGAGCAGCCTGAGGTTGTCGAACACCACCACCGGGTCGTCTGACCGGATGGCCGCGGTCATCAGCCCCTTAGCCGAGTACGGGTCGGACGGGGCGACGCAGATCAGACCGGGGTAGTGACACACGGGCGAGTAGCAGTCGCCGAAGGTCTTGACCGTGACGGGCATCCGAAGCTGACCCGCGCTGAGGTAGTAGGACCGCGCGATCTTGTTGGTGAGCTGCTCCCAGGCGAGTGGAAGCAGCTCGGTGAACATGATGTCGGCCCACGGCCGGTAGCCGTCGGCGGCCAGGCCGGCAGCGATGCCGGCGAAGCCCGCCTCGGAGATCGGCGTGTCACGGACGCGGGCCGACCCGAACTCCTTAATCAGACCCCGTGTTATCCCGAACGGTCCGCCCCAAGCGTCGATTATTCCCTCAGCCTCACGGCCGGCCCCGCCGGCCACATCCTCGCCGAGCACGATGATGGACGAGTCGCGCCTCATTTCCTGGCGCAGGGCGTCGGCGGCGGCCTGCCAGTACTTCATGGCCGTCATGAATCCTCCCCCGGCTGGCTGAACAGCGGTTCGGTAAATACGCCCTCCAGCAGGTCCGGCAGCGCGACCGCGCGGCCGCCCCTGGCCCGCTCGAACGCCGCCTGGCTCTCCTCCGATGCGCTGGCCCTGACCTGGGCGAGCGCGGTCTCAGTAAGACCAGCTTCGAGCGCGGCCCGGTGGTGCAGCTCCACCGGATCGCGGGCCAGCCAGGCGTCAACCTCTTCCTGGCTCCGGTACCGCCGGTGCCGGTCACCGTAGAAGTGACCCTCATAGCGGTAAGTCCGGGCCTCGATCACGGTCGGGCCCTGACCGCCGACGGCCCGGGCCCGAGCCGATTGCGCGGCCTCGTACACCTCCGTCGCCCGCTGGCCATCCACGCTCAGCGACGTGATGCCATAAGGCGCCCACCGTTCGGCTATCCGGCCCGCCGTCGCGTAGTGCACCGAGGTGGTCTGCGCGTATCCGTTGTTCTCGACCACGAGAATCAGCGGCAATGACCAGATCGCGGCCATGTTCAGGGCCTCGTCGACGACCCCCTGGTTAACCGCGCCGTCCCCGATGAAGGACACTGCCACCCGGTCCAGCTGTCCCAGCTGCGCCGCGAGGGCCAAGCCGGCGGCCATGGCGACGTTGCCCCCGACGATCTGGGTGCCGCCGAAGTAGCCGACGTCGGTCTGGGCCATGTACATCTCGCCGGCCCGCCCCCGGCAGGTGCCGTCCGCGCTGCCGTACAGCTCGAGGGCCAGGCGTTCCAGGTCGCAGCCCTTGGCCACGGCGTAACCATGAGCGCGGTGGCTGCCGACCACCCGGTCGTCGGGGCGCAGGGCGGTGCAGACGCCGGACGCGACCGCCTCCTGGCCGAGGTATGGATGGCCGACCGGCTTGCCGTCCTTCGTCCCGTACTTGATCAGCGCGGTCTCGAATTCCCGGCACCGGCACAGCCTCTGGTACAGGTCGAGCATGACCTGCTGGTCGGCTGGCATCAGGCACCACCCGGACCCGCGGGCTCCGGGACGAACAGCAGGCCCGGCCCCACCACTGGAGCCGGATCCGGGAAGACGTTCACGCGCATGGCCGTGACGACATCGCCGGCGGGACAGTCGGCCCGTGCCATGACCCGCACTCCGGCGTCCAGGTCCACCAGGGCGACGACGTAAGGCAGGAACTTCTCGAACGCGGGCTCTGGTGCGCGCCGGTTAATGGTCTTGGCGTAGACCGTTCCCGCGCCGCCAACCTCGTCCCAGGAAAGCTCGCGGCCGCCGCAGTGGCTGCAGTGCACCCGGGGCGGGAACTGCCGGCGGTCACAGCTCGCGCAGTGCTGGAGGAGGATCACGCCCCGGCCCAGTGCTTCGAAGTAGATCTCCGCCTCCGGGTCTGAATTAGCTGTGCGCGACTCGGGCATGTCAGGCAACTCCCTTCCGCAGGAGGACCGTGGCTGAGCTTGACAGGTTGCCGCCGGTGCCATGGGCCAGGGCCGCCTGCGCGTCGGGTACCTGCCGCGGGCCGCACTCGCCTCTGAGCTGGCGGACCGCCTCGATCAGCAGGAAGATGCCGAAGCGGCCGGGATGACAGTAGGAAAGGCCGCCCCCGGACGTATTCATCGGGAACGCGCCGCCGGGCCTGATGCGGCCGTGTTCGACGAAGGCGCCGGCTTCTCCCGTGGCGCAGAAGCCGAGACCTTCGAGGGTCAGCAGCACAGTGATCGTGAAGGAGTCGTAGATCTGGGCGACGTCAATGTCCTCGCGGGTCAGTCCCGCCATCGCGAACGCGGCATCGGAGGACCGCCGTGCGCCGGTACGGGCGAGATCCTCGGCGATCGATATATTGCCATGACTGATCGCCTCGCCGTAGCCGACGACGCTGACCGGTTCCTGGCGCAGATCCCGCGCCCGTTCCTGCGATGTCACTACCACCGCCCCGCCACCATCAGTCACCAGGCAGCAATCCCGGGTGTGCAGCGGATCCGCGATGAGCGGTGACGACAGCACATCGCTGACGGAAAGCGGATGACCGTAACGGAAGGCCTTCGGATTCAGCAGGGCCCATTCGCGGGCGGCCACCGCCACCTCGGCCAACTGCTCGGGCGTGCATTTGGTCTCGTGCACATACCGGTCGGCGGCCAGTGCGTACGCGCCGACGTCCGGCCATAGCAGTCCCGCGGAGCGCTCGTAGGCATTGCGGATGGTGTAATCCGGCTCGTCGCGCGCTGGCTGGGCCTTGCCGCGATCCTGCCGCGGCGTGTTCGCGTAGGTGATGAGCGCCGTCGTGCAGAGCCCGGCCGCGATGGCCGCATCGGCCGCCGCCACGTGGAACTCGAACGAGCTGCCGCCGACGTCGGTGCCGTTCACGTGCCGCGGGCGGATCCCGAGATAGTCGGCGACCTCCATCACGGGTGACCAGGTGGGCAGGCCGGCCGTGAAAAGCCCGTCCACGTCCTCCAGCGAAAGACCCGCCTCGGCCAGCGCGTCCGTCGAGGCCGCCGCCATCATCCTCAGGGGCGTCTCGCCGGTCACCGTGCCAAGCTTGGATTCCGCGACTCCCACGATGCTGCTAACGGGCTTATACATGGCGATCGCCTCCAGGTTCATCTCGCCCCGCCGCCAGCGCCCGGAGGGCTTTCTTGTCAACTTTCCCGAGCATGCCGCGCGGCAGCGAGCTGACGACGCGAACGACCGAGGGCACCTTGAAATCCGCGATACGCCCGGCGCAGAACTCCCGGATATCCGCCAGCGTTATGGGCGGATCCGATTCACCGGCCACTATGAAGGCCATGACGGCTTCGTCACGGTAATCATCTGGAATACCGATGACCGCCGTCTCGCGAATGCCCGGGTGCTCAGTCAGGACCGCCTCGACCTCCTCAGCGCCGATATTCTCGCCGGATCGCTTGATGACGTCCTTACTGCGCCCGACGAAATAGAAGAAGCCGTCCTGGTCACGACGGGCCAGGTCCCCGGTGTGCAGCCAGCCTCCCTCGAGTGCACGGGCACTGGCCTCGGGGTCCCGCCAGTAGCCGTCCATCACGCTGCCGGCCGGGGTCAGGCCGACGACGATCTCGCCCGTGGCACCCGCCAGGACCGGCTGCCCCGATTCGCCGATGAGATCGACGCTGCGGTCGAACATGGGCACGCCGATCGACGGATAGTGCGCGTCCAGGTCGGACACCGTCTGAGTGACGGCCATGCCGGCCTCGGTCAGGCCGTAGCCGGTCTCGTACCTGGGGATGGCGAACCGCGCCACGAAAGCCTCGAGCTCGGCCCGGGCGGGACGCAACGCCCCGAGCACCAGGCGGACACGGTGGTCACGGTTTTCGGGAGCGTCCGGCACGGCGTTGAGAGCCCGGATAACGGTGGGCAGGACGGCTACGACCGTTGCTTGTTCGCTCCGCACGGCCGGCCAGAACTCACGGGCACTGAAGGACTCGAAGATGACGGCCCGGGCGCCGGTGACCAGGGCCGGGAAGATCGCCGAGTCGAGGCAGTTGATATGGAAGGCCGGGAAGGGATTGAGCACTACGTCGTCGTCGCGCAGGCGCGCGTGGAACACAACCCGGTAGGCGCTGCGCAGCCTGGTGGCATGGCTGTGCATGACAGCCTTGGGCCGCCCCGTCGTGCCGGACGTCATCAGTAGCTGGAACAGGTCGCCCGACCGCGGGCGCGGTGGCACGAGCGCGGCCCGCTCGCCGCCGGTCAGGAAGTCCTCCCAGGTGACGGTGGAGCGAGCACAGTCAAGCGGCGGCGCATCGCCACCTACCACCACGACGAGCTCCGCTTTCCTGGCCGGGAGGTCCGCCGCCGCGAGTTGGCTCAGCTGGCCGGGTCCGACGATGATGACGGCCGGCTCCAGCAACTCCACCAGGTAGGCAATCTCGGCCGCGGCGCTGCTGGCGTTCACCGGCACGCTGACCAGGCACGAGCGAACTGCCGCCGCGATCGCGACCACCATCTCCAGGCCGTTCGGGGTCAGGATCAGGACCCGGTCGCCGGCGACGGCACCGGCCTGGTATAGCGCCCTGGCCGCCATGCCGCTCAGCCGGTCCAGTTCGCCGAACGTCAGCTCCGCCGTGCTCCCGCCGGGCCGGACCAGCGTGATGAATACGCGGCTGGGGTCGGCCGAGCCTCGCCGCTCGATGAAATCGGCGAAGGTCGTGCCCGGCAGGAAGCTAAGCACGGAGACTGCCCTCCCGCAGCATGCCCTGAGCCATTCGCATACCTCCTGTCAGCCCATTCCGGGACGGCTGGTCAGTCGGAATCCCACTACCGGGTTCGAGAGCACGCCGATGCCGTCAATCTCAATCTCGATCTGGTCGCCGGGCTTCAGGTAGACCGGGGGATCCCGGAAGGCGCCCACTCCCGAAGGCGTGCCGGTCGCTATCACGTCCCCGGCCTCCAGCGTCATCCCGTGACTCAGGAAAGTGATGAGGCTGGCGACATTGTGGATCATCTGCGACGTGCTCGCGTCCTGCATCACCTGCCCGTTGAGCCGAGCCCGGATCGCCAGTACCTGCGGGTCAGGTATCTCCGAGGCGGGCACCACCGTCGGACCTATCGGCCCGAAGGTGTCGAAGGACTTGCTCCTGGACCACTGTCCTTCACGGGTCTGGGTATCGCGGTCGGTAACATCGTTCAGGCACGTGTAGCCGGCCACAAACTCGAGAGCGTCATCAGGGCTGACATTACGCGCGGTCTTCCCGATGACCACGGCGAGCTCGGCTTCGTAGTCCACGGTGGCGAGCCCCGGCGGTATCGTTATGGGCTCGCCCGGGCCGATGAGGCAACTGGGAAATTTGGCGAACGTCACCGGCCAGGGCAGGACATCGACATCAGCCTCGGTGGCATGCTGGCGGTAATTGAGGCCGACCGCGATGACCTTACCAGGGCGGCGGCTGAGCGGAATCTCGCTCATCTCCGGGTACGTCACTGATCGCTGTCATAGCTGTAGTTCCCGGCCATGACCCCGCCAGCGGTTGCGTTCATGGCCAGGTTCCCGCCATCGACGGGCATCACTATCCCGCTGACCATCGAGGCTGCCGGGGAAAGCAGGAAGAGCATAGGCCCGACGATCTCCGCTGGCTCGCCCATCCGGCCGAGCGGAATGCCGCGCACGATGGTCTCGATGGTTTGCCGCTGCGCCGGATCGTCGGCCGCTGAGGACCAGCCGCGGGTGCGGAAATGGCATGGTGCCAGAGCATTCACGCGTATGCCGTACCGGGCCCATTCGACGGCGAGCTCACGGGTGAGCTGGGCTACGGCGCTCTTGCTGACGTCATAGGAGAGCGAGCCTCCGGCCAGGGCCGTCAGCCCGCCGATGGAGCTGAGGTTGACGATGCTCCCGCCGTTCCCGCTCGCTATCATCCTGCGGCCGGCCTGCCGGGCGCACAGGAACGCCCCGGTCACATTGACCTGCATGGTCCGATTCCAGGCAGCGAGCGGATAATCCTCGGGCGCGGCCAGGGTGACCAGGATCCCGGCGTTATTGACCAGGATGTCGACCCGGTCGAACTTCTCGTCCACCGCCTGGAACATGGCCTGGACCTCGTCTTCCGATCCGACATCGCAAGGGCACGCCAGGTGGTCAACGCCCAGGTCGGCGATCTGCTTGTCGGTGCCGGCCAGGCCAGCCTCGTCCACGTCCGCTGTCACGACGTGCGCGCCTGCCCGGGCTAGTGCGATCGCCATCACCTTGCCCAGGCCGTCCGCCGCTCCCGTCACGATGGCCACCCGCCCGTCCAGGCCGAACAACTCCGACAGGTATGCGGCTTGGCTAGCGCCAGTACCTGACATCTTGCTCCGATCGAATTCGAGATCGATTTACTTGGCTGGTCTGCCCACGCTGGCCGATCCTAGCGGGCGAGACCTCGGTACTGTCCGACGCGGCCTCCCGGACCGGGATGTGCTTCACGGGCCACGAGACCGCACGGCAGATGCGCTGCGCTTTAGAAGGCGGCCTCCTTGTTCCTGCGGATCAGTGCGAACGAGCCGTTTCTTGTCGCTAGGCAACCAGTGAACTGGTTGCCAGACGACTGATCAATGAAGATATGCCAGGGCGGGGAGGGTGTCAATGGGATGGCCGACGCCCGAGGGCCGGCCAACACTGGGGGGCAGACAGGCCAGGGCCTGAGTGCAGCCGCGACGAGACGCGAAGAGAAGGGCCGACGTGATGGCCCGGCATGCTAGCTAGCTAGCCGGGCGCCAGTTCGAGCGCGGCCGATTCCTTGACATGACTCAGATGGCTGACCATGGCCGCGCGCGCAGCGGCCGCGTCGCCAGTCGCTACCGCCTTGGTGATGGCCGCGTGCTCGCTATAGGCCGCCGCCCTTATCTTGGCATTGTGGGCGGTCTGCGCCCTGCTCCGCCGTCCCAGCGCGGCGAGCGTGGCGACCAGGCTGGAAAGGATCGGGCTATTGGCCGCGACGGCCAGCTCCTGATGGAAAGCCAGGTCCAGCTCAATACAGCGCGGAATGTCATCAATGCAGTCGGCGTAGTCGGCGATGAGCGCCTCGAGCTTGCTGACGCCCTCCGGCGTCGCCCTGGATGCGGCCAGCTCCGCGATGCTGGACTCGAGCACCATGCGGGCATCCGTCAGGGCCGCCAGCCCGCCTTCATCCACCCGCAGCAGGAAGTCGATCGGTGCCGCCAGGAGCATCGGATCGAGCGACGTGACGTAGGTGCCGTCACCGTGCCGACTCTCCACAATGTTCAGCGTCATCAGGCCGCGGACGGCTTCTCGCACCGTCGGCCGGCTCACGCCGAGCGCCTCGGCGAGATCATTCTCGGACGGCAGCCGCTGAAGCGGCGCCAGCTCACCGTCAAGGAGCATCTGCTTTATATTGTTAATTACCTCTCCGGCCGCGGCCGGCATGCGCTGGATTGAGCGGAAGCCGCTGTTTGCGTCCACCGACTTCCCCGCGTTAGCCACTGGAATTCCCCCGTCCGGTCATTTGGGAGCCTAACAGGCATCTTATGATGGCCGGCGATCAAGCGGGCGTCGCGCCGGGCAACTTCCCGGTTCATGCTTCGCCGAGCCGGCGCTGATTGATAAACCCGCCCGGAAATGCGCATGACACCACGCCGCCACCGCCGGGCCGGCGGACGGCTTACCCGGCACGGCCTGCCGACCGGGCTGGGTGGTTAGCGCAGGGCCGGTACGGCTCCGGGTCGGCCGACGCTGGCGACCCCCGGCTGCGGTTGCCCGGGCGAAGCGGCGAATGCCCCGATGCCAGCCTCAGCAGACCGCGCGGCCGGAGCTCGGACAGTCCCCTTTGGCCCCTCCTGATTGCGGTGATGCGCTGCCATCGGCCGCTCAGGCAGGACGGGAACATCACCGGCTGAGTCGGCCTCGCAACGATTTGGTTTCAGATCGGGCCCGAACGTTTCCTACATGTTGCTGCGGTGTATTTGTCATGTAATCATTTGTCAAGTTGTCAGGGCACCAGACGTCAGCTCCCTCTGAGGCCCTCCTGTCCGGCGAAAGGAGTCGCGGCGATGCGCGCAGACCCGGCCCGCCGCCGGTGCTTGGCTGAGCGAAATCAGCACGTCAGCAGCACCGTCGGCTGTCTCAGGCGGGTAGCGGCGCAGCAGCGGCCATGGGCCCGGGCCGGTTTCATCCCGCCAGGCCCGCGAGAGCGGAGAACCGCCAGGCTCGGCCGCGGGAGCATGAGTGAGCCGGTTCACGCCGTTGCGTACTAACCGGGATAGCCGCCCGAAGGCGGCCGCAGCAGAACCGAGCCCAGGAATCGGCCAGGAGGCGACACCGGCCACCGCGGACGGGGCCAGGCGCATACGCGTACTCGCGGGCTTCCTGCGGGTCCTCCAGATCGGTCCGGCGCTGATCCTGATCGTTCTGTCCCTGGTGGTCTGGAGCCTGAAGCCAGCCTTTATCTCGACCGCGAACATTCAGGACATACTTATCCAGAGTTCCGTCGTGGCGATCCTGGCCATGGGCGAGCTCATCGTCATCGTCACCGGCGGTATTGATCTCTCGGTCTCGGCGACGATGGCGCTGGCTACCGTCATCGGCTGGTCCGTCTTCCAGACCCGGCTATTCCACGGCGGCGCGTACGTTGTCGGCTCAATGATCGCGGTGGGCCTCGTGATCGGGCTGGCTAATGGGCTGATCTACGTGAAGGGGAGGGTCCCGCACCCTTTCATCGTCACTCTCGCCACGCTCTCCATCGCGTCGGGCCTGGCTCTGACCATCTCCAAGGGCCAGGCTGAGTCGGGGATGCCGTCAGTCGTCAATACTCTCGGGAACGGTTTTGTCGGCGTGGTCCCGGTACCAGCGATTGTGCTCCTGGTCGTGGCGGTAGCGGCCTGGTGGATCACGCGGAACACGCGATGGGGACGGTGGATCTACGCCACAGGCGGCAATCCGGAGGCGGCCAAGCGAGTTGGCATCCCAGTCGGCAAGGTTCTTATCTCTGTCTACGTGATCAGCGGTCTGGCCGCGGGTATCGGCGCGGTGCTCACCGCCGGAAGCATCGACGGCGGGAGCGCGACCCTGGCCGAGGACCCGGTGACGTTGCTCAACGCGATCGCTGGCGTAATCATCGGCGGGGCTAGTTTCTTCGGCGGTCGCGGCAACGTCTGGAACGCGATCATCGGCGCTCTCACCATCGGCGTGATCGAGAATGGGCTTGCCCTGCAGAATGTGTCGCCGTTCGCGGAGAGCATCTTCGTCGGGGTGACGATCCTGGTGGCAGTCGAACTCGACGTTCTGCGATCCGTTCTTGAACGGCGCATCCGGTCCCTCCGGGCCAACCTGGCGGCGGCATGACCGGAACACCTCTGCTCCAGATGCGTGACGGTGTCAAGAGCTTCGGTGCCGTGCAGGCGCTGGCGGGAGCCAGCATTTCGCTCCACGAGGGCGAGATCCTCGGCCTGCTTGGAGACAATGGCGCAGGCAAATCCACTCTGATCAAGTGCCTCAGCGGGGCGCACAGCCTCGACTCGGGAGAGATACTTTTCCGAGGCGCCGCGGTGCAGATCAAGTCGCCTATAGATGCACGCCGTCTGGGTATCGAGACGGTTTACCAGGATCTGGCGCTCTTCGATAACCTGACGGCCGCCGACAATTTCTTCGCCGGGCGTGAGCTCTGCCGTCCGCGCTGGATGTCGAATTTCGGCTGGCCCAGGAACCGGCAGATGACTACCGAGACCAAACGCATGCTGGCGCAGCTTCGGGTGAATATCAAAGACTTCGGGACTAACCTGGCGCTGATGTCGGGAGGCCAGCGGCAGGCTATCGCCGTCGCCCGTGCCGTCGCTTTCGCCTCGACGGTCGTGATCCTGGACGAACCCACTGCCGCACTCGGGCTGCGCGAGAGCAAGAACGTTACTGACCTTATCCGCCGTCTCCCCGACCAGGGAGCCGCGGTCATTCTCATATCGCACAACCTTGAGGAGGTCATGAATATATGCGACCGAGCAGTTGTGCTTCGCCATGGCCGTGTGGTCGGCGAAGCGGTACCAACTCCGGATAACCACGCGCTCCTGGTATCTCTCATCGTCGGCAGCTCGACAGCTGCGGACAGTCCGCAAGCTTGACCTGTTCCCGGTCAGCCTGACATTCATCAATAACCCGCAGCAGATTGATTCACAAGCCGTGCACAGGGCGGCGGTCGTATCGGGTGAGCAGTCCTAGACAGCCGATTTGGCCGATGCCGGCGGCTAAGCGGAATGTGCACGGCCCCGCAGCGGATCCGAAAGGGCGGAACGATCATGAAACATAAGCGGAGTTGGCTTCTTTACAGTATCGGGACGGCAGCCGTGGTCCTCGGCATGACGATCAGCGGCTGCAGCAGCAGCGCCAGCAGCAGCAGCAGCGCAGCAGCAGCAGCAGCGCCAGTGCAGGCTCTCAGCCTTCCGCACAGTCCGGCGCGCAATTGAAGGTGGGCTTCTCGCTCCCGGCGCTCGATGCTTATTACTCCATCGTCCAGCAGTCGGCGCAGAAGGAGGCCAAGGCGCTCGGGGTGGACTTGATCGTCGGTGACGGCGTGACCGGCGCAAGTCCTACCGTGCAGATCTCGAAGGTGCAGGACATCCTGGTCCAGCATCCGAAGATCTTGCTCATCTCGCCCCAGGGCACCGGTCTCATCCCGGTCCTGAACCGGGCCGTGCAGCAGGGCGTGAAGGTGATCTTCATTGATCAGCAGATTCCCACGTTCACCCCGGCGCTTTCATTTATCGGGACCAATAACCAGGTCGGCAGCACGCTCATCGGGAAATACCTCGCGAGCGCGATGCACGGCACCGGTGAAGTGGGGATGCTGCTAGGCGTCCCGGGGACGCCCGTGTCCAACGCGCGCTACCAGAACGCCGCGAGCATCCTGAGGAAGGCCGGGATCAAGGTTGTCCTGTCTTCCCTCACCGACGCGTGCGTGGAGCCGACCGCGATCACGAACTTCAGGACACTGCTGGTGGCCAACCCGAATATGAACGCGGCGTACACGATATGCGGGCCGGATGGCATGGCGGTGGCAATGGTGACCAGCGAGCAGCAGCGTAAGAACTTCATCTGCACCAGCTTCGACCTCGAAGACCAGCAGGCCAGGGACATCGCCGACGGGAAATGCGATGCGGCTATTGCCCAGCTCCCGGTGAAGCTGGGCGACACCTCGGTCAGCTGGGCCAAGAAGGTGGCCGCTGGCGCGACGATACCCAAGGTTATTGACAACGGCACGACGCTGGTCACCAAGGCCAACATCGGCTGCTGGTACCACGGCCCGGGCGACGGATATTCATACCCGATTACTCCCTGCTCGAGCTGACCGCCCGCGACCTCGGGGTGACGATGCCTGCCGGTACCAGCCGGCGCGCTGTGGCGCTATGCCGGCTGGTACCGGTTCGTCGTGCCGCGTGAGGAGTTACGTTGAACTTCGCAAGCACACCAGGCGATAGTCCGGTGCACCCGTGGGTAGCAGCGGGCCTCGGCCGGACCCGCTGGGCTATCGGACCGGTGTTCCTGGACGAATGGAGCGAGATCCGGGCTTTCGTTCAGCGCGCCGAGGCGCTCGGCTTCGACGCGTGCTGGGCCAACGATCATCCGAACCGGATAATGGACTGCTGGACGGCCCTGTCCGCGCTGGCCCTGGCTACGGAGCGCATCCGGCTGATCTCGCTCGTCAGCTGCGTCTACTACCGGAGTCCCTACCTGCTGGCCCGGCAGGCGGCCGACGTGGACAGGCTGAGCGACGGAAGGCTCGTTCTCGGGATCGGGTCCGGCTGGGATGCGCCGGAGTTCGCAGAGATGTGCCTCCCGATGCCGTCAACCGCTATCCGGCAGGAGACGATGGAGGAGACACTCCAGATCGTCCAGGGCCTATGGCGGGGGGAACCATTCACGTTCAATGGCAAGCACCGCCAGGTCAAGGATGCGGTGCTCCGTCTTCTCCCGGTCCAGCAGCCTTACGTGCCGATCCTCATCGCCGGAGGAGGCGAGAGGATCACCCTCCGGCAGGTCGCCCGGTATGCCGACATGTCGAACTTCGCGCCGCACCAGTCCGCCGGATCCGCCTTCGACGTCGGTGACGTGCAGCGTAAGCTCGGCCGGCTCAAAGATTTCTGCGCCGAGATCGGACGGCCGTATGACTCGATCGTGCGGAGCCACTACAGCCCGCTGCTGACTCTCGCCGCCGACGAGGACAAGCTCGCCGAGAAGAAGAGGCAGGCCAGGATCCCCGACGCAGAGTTGCACACCGTCCCGCTTTTCGCGACTCCCGAACAGGCGATTTCGCACTATCAGGCCTTGTCAGACGCGGGAGTCCAGTTCTTCCTTTGCCTGATCAACGGCCGGGACGACGAGACAGTGCACCTGCTGGCCGACGTGGTGATTCCGGCGATCAAGCCGGCCCGGTCGGCGGCGTGAGCCGCGCCTCTGGGGAGCCGCGGCTCCCCAGGTCCCGCCCAGTGACCGGCGTATGAAGCCGGCGCTCGGACGGCTGCAGGCATCGGGGATCGTCGCCATCGTCCGGGTTCCCTCGCCGTACGGTGTCATGGACGCCTGCCGCGCCCTGTGCCGCGGCGGCGTACGCGCGGTCGAGATCACTCTCACTGTGCCGCGTGCCCTGGACCTAGTCGGTGAGCTTGTCGCCAAGGTCGGGGACGACCTCCTCGTCGGCGCCGGGACCGTTCTCGACCTCGCCGCCTGCCGCCGATCCGTTGACGCGGGAGCGCAATTTGTCGTCTCGCCCGCGTTCGACGCCGGCGTGGTAGACCACTGCCAACGGCACGGGGTGCTAGCGGTGCCGGGCGCACTGACACCGACTGAGGTGGTACGGGCGTGGCAGCATGGCGCCGACCTGGTCAAGCTCTTCCCCGCCCGCGTCGCGACACCGGATTACGTTCGGGACCTGCTCGGTCCCCTTCCCGCCGTACGGCTCCTGCCGACCGGCGGGATCGACGAGGCCGGCGCGTCCGCATACCTGGCGGCCGGCGCGGCCGCGGTCGGGATCGGATCGCGGTTGATGGAACCGGCGGCCGTCGCCGCTGGCGACGTCGGCGCTATCGCCGCCGCCGCCCGCCGGTTCGCTCGCGTGGCCGCCGAGGCCCGGGGCGCCCGATGACGCTGTCGTGCACGGCGTTCGGCGAGGTGATGCTGCGACTGGACCCCGCCGGCGCCGTACGGCTCATCCAGGCCGACCGCTTCGAGGTACGTTTTACCGGCGCGGAGGCCAACGTAGCGGCGTCGCTCGCCCAGTTCGGGATCGGGGCCCGGGTCGTCAGTGCCGTGCCGGACGACGTGCTAGGGGAAGCGTCGCTGGCCTTTCTGCGCCGGTTCGGAGTGGACGTAACAGGCGTACTGCGCCTGCCCGGCCGGCTCGGTCTTTTCTACCTCGAGCCAGGCGGTGCGGGCCGGCCGGGTGAGGTGATCTACGACCGGGCGAACTCCGTCTTCGCCCTGACAGGTCCAGACGCCTACGACTGGGCGGCGATCCTGGACGGACAGGACTGGCTGCATGTCTCCGGGACCGTGGCGGCCGTCGGTCCGGCGGCAGCGGCCGCGCTCGATCGGGCGCTCGCCGAAGCGCAGGACGCCGGGGTCCGAGTGAGCCTGGACGTCAATTACCGCTCTCGGCTGTGGAGCGCCGAGCAGGCCGGGCGGGTGTTGCGGCCGTTTCTGGATCGGGTGGACGTGCTGCTCGGTGCCGGGGAGGAACTCGTCACGATCCTGAATCAGCCCGCGCCGCCCGGCTGGTCACCCGGGCTGCCCTTGAGCACCGAGCAGCGCATCGCGCTGATGGAGGAGGCCCGCGACCGTTTCGGACTGCGGGCGGTCGCCGGGACCGAGCGGTCCACCGGGGCGGGCGGCGAGGCCGCGTTGCGCGGGCTGCTCAGCACGGTGGAGGGAACGGCGGTCAGCCAGGCCCGCCGGCTGATGGACGAGCGGGGCCGGGTCGGCACCGGGGACGCCTACACTGCCGGCGTGATCCGCGGCCTGCTGCTTGGCCACGCCGCGCAGGAGGTAGTCGAGTTCGCCGCGGCCGCCGCGCACCTGAAGCAGTCAATCGCCGGGGACGTCAACATCGCCAGCGTGGCCGAGGTCGAACACGCCCTGGAGACGACCGGGCCGGCGCGCCTGCGCCGTTGAGCCCGCGGCCGGTTCCGCACCGGAACGCCCCGGGAAGGTTCGTGGCAGACAGGCGACCGCGCCATGGGGCCAGCCGTCGGCGAGTACGCCCATCGAGTCTTGTCTGACCAGGGACAATCCGGCGATCCTGCAGGTCCGAAGGGCCTTCCACCGAATCTCGCCGATTGAAATTAGTCGATGATTAGTTGTTGACAATTTTCAAGCCGAAGTACATAGTACGGGTCACAGCGCTCAAGCTTCGGAGGCCGGCCGCTGCGCGGTACGACGTTCAGGATGGCGAGGCGATGACGGAACCCGCGAGACACCACAGCCTGATCGACCTGACCGGCCGGCACGCGATCGTGACCGGCGCGGGCGGCGGACTGGGCCGGGCGATCGCCCTCACGCTGGCCCGGGTCGGCGCCAGCGTAAGCGTGCTGGACATAGACGAGGCCACGGCCCAGGCCACGGTGGCCGCGGTCAGCGAGCAGGGCGGCCGGGCTGCCTGCCACGTCTGCGACGTCACCGACCGGGCGCAGATCTCGGCCGTGTTCGAGACGGCCGGCGAGAGCTTCGGCCTGCCCGGCATCCTGGTGAACAATGCCGGGATCAACACGCACATCCCCTCGCTTGAGGTCACGCCGGAGGTGTGGGACAGGACGATCGCGGTCAACCTGACCGGCTACTTCGCCTGTGCCCAGGAGTTCGCGCGTCGACTGACTGGAGCCGGCGCGGCCGGGGCGGTGGTGAATATCAGCTCGGTCGGCGGGCAGACCGCGCTGGGCCGGGGCAACGTGTCCTACGACGTGACCAAGGCCGGGGTCGACCAGATGACGCGCGACCTGGCCGTGGTGTGGGCTCCGCGCGGCATCCGGGTCAACGCGGTGGCCCCCTGCCAGGTCGCCACTGAGGGGCTGTTGCAACTCGGCTCGCGTCCCAGCGGTGAGGGCAGCCTGCTGGAGCTGTTCCTGCGCGGAATCCCGCTTGGCCGGCTCGCGCAGCCCGATGACGTAGCTGCCGCCGTGGCCTTTCTCGCCTCGGACGCGGCCGGCATGATCACCGGCGTGGTGCTTCCCGTCGACGGCGGGAACCTGGCGCTGAACCCCGGCGGGACCGTCGGCGACTGAGCGGGGCAGGGTGGACAAGGTTGAGCTCAGGGTGCCCTCCTACGGCCGGGTTCTCCGGGTCGAACGGCATCGTCGGCGCGAGCGCGGGCATCGCCCTGGGCGCACCCGAAGCGCTGCTGATTCCCGGCTCGCCGGTGATCGCCGACGGCGGCATCTCAGCATGCTGAGCATTGGCGGCGACTAACCCAGTACGTGCCTTATCCCGCTATGCGAGGTCGGTATACCCGCGGGTGTGCAGTGTTTGTCGTTTACAGTTAGCGAAGAATGTTTGTCATTTACAATCGGCAGGACCCCGAAGCTGTGGTTAATGGCCGGGAAAGCGAAGATCACCAGTGGCACGGACGCGATCGGATGCGGGAGCACAGACGGCGGAAGGGCCGTTGCTGGCGGGGCCCGCGGCCCGTATATCGCTGGGCGAGGTCGTGGCCGAACGGCTTCGCGGGGCGATACTCAATTCAGAGCTGCTGCCCGGCTTGCACCTGCGCGAGGAACAGATCTCCGAGCTGCTCGAGGTGAGCCGCGGGCCGGTCCGGGACGCGTTCCTGATCCTGGAGGGCGAGGGCCTGGTCCGGCTGTCCCGCCACCGGGGCGCGACGGTAGTGGAGCTGTCCGTCGAGGACTTCGGCGAGGTGTACAGCCTGCGGTCGGCGATCGAGGAACTGGCCGTCCGGCTCGCCATCCGCCGGCACGACGCCGCCGACCTCGATGCGCTTGACCGGTCCCTGGGTGAGATGCGCAGCGGGATGCGGCGCAAGATCACACCGCAGGAAGCGGCCCGGCTGGACGTCAACTTCCACGACGGCATCTTCCGGGCGGCTCACCACGACCGCCTGTATAAGAGCTGGTCGACGATCCGCATGCAGGTCCACTGGTTCCTGCTGCTGCGCACCGTGGTCGACCAGGACTGGCGGGACAGCATGACGCAGAATCACATGCGGATCCTGGACCTGATCCGCACCGGGGACGAGCCCGGGGCGGTGACCGCCGTCGGCGGTCACATCCTGCAGGCCTACACCCGGATCTGCGGCGAGCTGATCGACCAGGAGGACGGGCCGGAATCCGGCCAGTTGGCCCGGCTACGCGCGGACTCCTACCTGCTGGCCTAGCCCGGCGCGTCACCCCGGGCAGCGGGGCGTCGCCGTCCTCGGGGAGCGCGGTCGCGATGTCCGGTCGTTCCGCCCTTCCCCGGTAACTACCGGCTCCCGGCGATCACCACGTGGCCGTGGACAAGCCCGCGCCCGTGCCTTGTCCATCCCCGTACTCCTGTTCGTGTCGCCCTCGGCCTGCTCCCGGCCGCCCTCAGACGCCCGCCGTACGCAGGACCTGCGTCGCGTACCGCCGGATTGCCTCGACGTCTCCGCGCTCGGCGTCTTCCCGCCGCCACAGCGAGCCGCCGACGCAGGCGGCCCAGGCGCCGACCGCCAGGTAGCCGGGCACTTCCGGCGGCAGGACTTCGCCGGATACCACCAGCCGCGCGTCCGGGAGCGGTTCCAGCACCGCTCGCAGGTACGCGAGGCCGCCCACGGCCGAGACCGGGAAGACCTTGACCGCGGCCGCGCCCAGGCCGATCGCGGCCACGATCTCGCTCGGGGTCAGCGCTCCCGGCACGATCGGCACGCCGGATGCCACGGCCGCGGCCGCCAGCTGCGGGTCCAGGTGCGGGCTGACCAGGAAACCGGCCCCGGCGCCGACGCACCGCTTGAGCTGGTCGAGGGTGCGGACCGTGCCGGCGCCGACGCGGGTCACGCCTTCCGACCGCAGCGTGGCGATGACGTCGGGTGCGTCCGGGACCGTCATCGTCACCTCGATGCCGACCACGCTGGTGCCGGCCAGGCCGCGGGCCACGGTCAGGGCGGTCGCGGCCGCCGGGGCCCGGATCACCGCGACTACCCCGCGCGGGAACGGCACGCCGCCGCCTTCCGGTTCGGGCCTGGCTTGGTCGAGGTGCACGCTGGTCCTCCGGCGGTCAGAATGCCACGGGCAGTGATCGCAGCACCCGGGAGTTGGGCTTGGTGACGTCCCAGTCCGGGGCCGACCCGGCCAGCCGGATCTCCGGCAGCCGGTCGAGGAGGGTGCGGAACGCGATCTGGCCCTCGGCCCGGGACAGCGGTGCGCCGATGCAGAAGTGGATGCCCTGGCCGAAGGCGATGTGGCGGTTCGGGTCGCGGCCTACGTCGAACGAGTCCGGGGCACGGAACTGCGCCGGGTCACGGTTGGCCGCGCCAAGCATCTGGAAGGCCATCTGCCCGGCCCGCAGCCGCCGACCCCGCAGTTCGGTGTCGCGCCTGAGCAGCCGGGGCTGGCGGGCGACTGGGCTCTCGAAGCGGAGTATCTCCTCGATGGCCGGGCCGAGCAGCGCCGGGTCGGCCTTCAGCCGAGCCCACTGCTCCGGATGGCTCAGCAGCGTGTAGAGGCCGTTCCCGATCAGCGACGCGGTGGTCTCGTGGCCGGCCGTGAGCAGGGTGATGCCGGTGTTGATGATCTCGGCGTCGCTCAGCGCCTCGACCCCGTCGCCCGGGCAGGCCATCAGGCTGATCAGGTCGGCACCGGGCTCGCGGCGGCGCCGTGCGATCAGGTCGGCCAGGTACTGCCGGGCCTCGAGCAGGGCGTCCTGCGCGGCGAGCAGCAGATGCTCGGCGGGCCGGTTCTGGCCCTGGAAGGCGAGCAGCCGGTCGGCCCAGCCGCGGAACCGCGGTCCCATGGTCGCGTCCACGCCGAGCAGCTCGGCAAGCACGGTGAGCGGGAGCGCGAAGGCCAGGTCCTCGACGGCGTCCATCGCGCCGGCGTCCGCCACCCGGTCGATCAGCCCGTCGACGATCTGCTGAATCCGCGGGCGCATGGCCTCTACCACCCGCGGCGAGAAGGCCCGCAGCACCAGCCGCCGCAGCCGGGTGTGATCCGGCGGGTCCGAGTGCAGCAGGCCCTTGGTCCGGTAGTGCGCCGCGAACACTTCGAGGCGGCCGCGGGCCTCGGCCGGCAGGTACGCCGACGCACGCCCCAGCCGCCCCTCGTTGGAGTACGCGGCCACGTCCTTGAACGTCGCCAGGATGTCGTCGTAGCGGGTCAGGATCCAGCCGCCGAGAGAGTCGCTCCAGTACACCGGGTCGGTGTCCCGCAGCACGGCCAGCGTGGGGTACGGGTCGCGGACGAACTCCTCGGAGACCAGGAGCTCATCGAGGTCGCGAACTACGGTCACGGGTGGCGACCTCCCGGCGTTGCCCGCCCGACACGACGCCTGGCACCCCGGCGTCGTCTGTAGCATACTGTAAACAAGAAATTATTTGCAATGATCAGACCGCCGTAATTCCGGAGATTGGCATTTCCTTGGCGTTCAGGCGTCCCGGTCGAGCGGCGTTCCCTGGGCGGCGCTGGCCTCGCGGACCCTGGCGGGCCCGCGCAGGATGTATGCGACGCCGACGGCGATGACGGCGCCGGCCACGGGCCCGGTCAGGTAGGCCCACCAGGTGGACAGGTTCCCGATGGCCAGGTCGGGGTCCGAAGCTGCGGGCGGGGTTCATCGAGGCGCCTTCGAACGGGCCGCCTATGGTGCCCCAGGCCATGATGCAGGCGCCGACGGCCAGCGGCACGAAGGGCCCGTTGAGCTTGGGCCCGTTCGCCATGTTGATGATCATGAGGACCAGGCCGAAGGTGATGATGGCCTCGAACCCGGCGGCCTGCCAGGACTGGCCGGGCTTGGGCATGGTGGCGGCCAGGTTCCCGGCCGGGCCAAAGAAGCCGCGGGCCAGCAGCGACCCGCAGACGGCGGCGGCGAACTGGACGATCCAGTAGGCGCCGGCCATGATCCAGTCCATGTCCCGGCGCAGCGCGAACGCCAAGGTGGTGGCCGGGTTGAAGTGGGGGGAGATGTCGCCGAGGAAGTAGACGGCGACCACCAGCCACAGCGCCGAGACCGCCGAGAGCACCAGCACCGTCTGCCAGGGCTGCAGGCCGCGGCCGCCGTACCGGGCCAGGATGGCCGCTCCCCCGGACAAGATGAAGGTCAGTCCGGCCATGCCGAGGAACTCGGCCAGCAGCCGGCGCAGCCGGTGGTCCGGGTTGGTCCAGTCGGCGTAATCCCGGGCGCCGCCGACCGAGGCGATCGGGGCCGCCTTGCCGGCCAGACTGAACCCCGCCGGTCAGGCCGTGGGACTGAAGCCCCAACGGGCTCAGGGCCACGATTTTTGCGCCCAGCCGGACCAGAACGTGCACCACGTACCGTTCGGTAAAAATTTCTATTTCCCGAACGGCAGTGGTGTCAGCGCGGGGAGGCGGTCTGCCGGACTCCGGGTGCCGTCTGCGGTCAGACCGCCTCAGGCCTGGAGGAAGTTCAGCAGGTCGGTGTTGAAGGCGTCTTTGCAGGCGGTGGTGTTGGCCAGGCCGTGCGGGGCGCCGGGATAGACCTTCAGGGTCGCTCCCCCGTCCAGCACGCGGGGATTTCCGGTGTTGTGTGCCGACGGTCCATCCGGCCCGCGGTCGCTAGGACAGTGATGGCCAGCATCAGCCCGAGGGCGGCGGTGGCTGTGTCGGGGATCGTATAGGGGCTGCGGAAGCCGGACGCGGCCGCTTGCGGGGTCGACGCGCCGCCGATGAGCAACGCGGTCCAGCCTGCCCAGCGCTGGCCGACCTGGCATCCGCGCGCGGTCCGCCCGGTCAGCGCGGCCGCGGCCAGCCCGGCGGCGACCAGTCCCGCGGTCGGCGCTGGATGCCGGGCTGCCGTCATGACCAGACCGCATCGGGTCAGGTCCAGGGCTGCCGCGGTGAGAAGCAACACCACGATCATGCGCCGGACGACCTGGGCCGCTGCGGCACCCGCCACCTTCTCGTCGTCGGCGTCGGCGTCGGTGGCCGTGATATCCCAGGGCAGCCGGTTGTTCACCAGGACGCCGCGATCGCGTCGTGCTCCTGGAGCTGCTTGCGCATGGCATCCAGCGCGTAGTGCAACCGTGATCTGGCCGTGCCGTGCGGTATGCCGAGCTCACGGGCGACCGTGGCCATGTTGCCGCCCCGGTAGAAGGTCTCCACGAGCACGGCCTGGTGCGCGGGCGACAGGTGCTGGAGCGCGTCGGAAATGAGCTGCCGGTCCAGGATCTCCTCCATTCCAGAATCGGTCCCGACCTCCCCGGCCGCCTGGCCCGGCAAGGTCATCGGCAGGGCCTGCGCGGCCCGGTTCGCGTCGATCAGCAAGTTGCGCGCGACCCGGAACAGCCATGGCCGGATCGGCCGGTCATCGGCGCTCAGCCGGGGCAGGTGGCGCCAGGCCCGTATGAAGGTTTCCTGCACGATGTCGTCCGCGCTCGTCCGGTCCGGACAGAACTGCCCGACGTAACCGTGCAGGGCCTTGGCATAGTCCGAGTACAGCTCGCGGATGACGGCGTCGGGGTCGCCGCCCAGCCTGTCCCGAGGAGCATCTGTGATAGCAGTCATGTCTACTAACACGGATAGTAAATGTGTTATGTTCACCGGTAGCTGCTCCGATCGACGGGCTCCCCGGCCCGCTGGCCACGTCGAGGTGGCTGGCCGGAAGAAGAGAGGCGGCACCTGAACCGCAGGGTTGTTCTATGCGTGATAGTAGGTAACGGCGGGCGCGTCGTTTGGCACAGCCACAATCGGGAGTGAGGATGCGACGTTTCGGTGAGCTGGAAGCCGTGATCATGGATCGGTTGTGGGAGTGGGGCCGGCCGGTGCTGGTCCGCGAGATGGTCGACGCTCTGCATGACGACCGGGCGCCGGCGTACACCACCGTGATGACGGTGATGGAGAACCTGTACCGCAAGGGATGGCTGCGGCGGGAGCGGGACGGCCGGGCCTGGCGCTATGAGCCCACCGGGTCGCGATCCGGTTACACCGCGGCGCTGATGAACGACGCGCTGGCCACCAGCGCGGACCACCGCACGGCGCTGGCGCATTTCGCGCTCCAGATGAGCCCGCACGACGCGGCGCTGCTGCGCGAGGCGCTCGACCAGGCGCTCGGCGAGCCCAAGGCCGGCGAGTCCCGGTGACCGTCGCCGCGGTGCTGGTGGCCTACGCGGCCGGTCTCGGCATCCTGGGGTCTGCGATGCTCGGCCGGGCCAGGTGGACGGCCCGTGCGCCGCTGCTGGCCATCGTCATCTACCTGGCCGCGGGATGGTCGGTTATCGTCGCGCTCGGGCTGGCCGGCCTGACGCTGGCCGTTCATGCGACCGCCCTCGGCGGGGGGCTCAGTCACCTGATCGGAGCCTGCGTGCACCGGCTCCGCGCCACCTACGGCACCCCGGGCGGCGCCACGGTCGCCGGGCTCGGTCTCACCCTGGCGGGCGCTGTCGTCGCCCGCACCGCGCTCACCGGGGTAGCCCACTTCCGCGCCGCCGGACGGCAAGCGCTGCGCCACGCGCAGACCGCGCGGCTGGTCGGGCAGCCCGAGCCGGCCCTGGGGGCGGTGCTGGTGGAGCATGACCAGCCGGCTGCCTACTGCGTCGCCGGCCGGCAGCCTACGGTGATCTTGACCACCGGTGCGGTGCAGGCGCTGGATCCCGGCCAGCTGGATGCGGTGCTGGCGCACGAGCGGGCGCACCTGGCCGGCCGTCATCACCGGCTGCTGGCCCTGGCGAGGATCGGCCGCGAGGTGCTTCCGTTCGTTCCGCTGATGCGGGCCGCCGAGGAGCAGGTGGCGCGGCTGGTGGAACTGCACGCAGACGATGCGGCTACTCGAGCCCGCGATCCTCGGCAGCTTGCCACCGCCCTGGTCGTCCTCGCCACCGCCGCCAGTCCCGCGTCGGCCCTGGCCGCGGGCACCACCGACTCGGTCCAGCGGATTCACCGGCTCCTAGGGCCCAGCGAGCCGCTGGGGCGCGCCCGGCGGCAGCTGCTCGGCGTCGCGGCGGCGGCGCTCGCCCTGACCCCGGTGCTGCTGGCCCTGACCCCCGCAGTGGTCGCGCTCGCCCTGGGAAAACTTCCGACGGCCTAACGTCAGCCGGCCACCGGAGTGAACAATCTCGCGTCCGGCCCCGTGTTGCCAGGCATGAGGATCCATCGCCAGAACAGCCTCCCCGAGCCGCCCGCCGGGCGCGCGGACCACACGACAGATGGCCAGTCCCGACGCCTCCGCTGGCGGCCCCGCCGCCGCCCGGACCGCGGAGACGCCCCGCGCGCGCCAGAATCAGACACGGGCGGTGACCAGGCCGCGCCCGTGCAGGCCCCGCCGGTGCGGGGGGCACCCAGCGAGACCATGGCCCCCGCCATGCAGCTGGCGATCGCGCTGCTCACCGCGGGCCTGGACTCACCCGAGCTGGAGGCGTGGGCCGCGGACACGCTCATTCCGATCGACGCGGACGGCCTGGGAGACTTCATGGCCGGCCTGCACGTGATCTCCGTGGTGCTGCTGAGCGAGCTGCATGAGGCGACGGGAGAGCCGCCGGCCGTCATCTTGCAAAGGCTGGCGATCCTGGCGGAGCGCCGGCGGGGAACGCCGTCCGGCGGCTAGGGCAGCGCCGTCTGCCCGGCACGGTCATCGCGGGCTGCCGCCGCGAGCACCTGATCGTCAGCCGTCCGCCGTGAACAGTCGTTGTCTCCTATTCGTGTTAGTAGATGAGCCCGGTCAGGGCTGCCGATCAAACCCGGCCAGGCTCGGCCGGACGATGGCGACGATGACGGAATCGGCGCTGCGATGCCTGCGAAGGAGCTGGTTAGCTTGGCTGACACAACGGATCTGTACGCGACCGCGACTGGCCTGATCGAGCGCTCGGCGGCTGCGTTCGCGTCGGGTGTGCCGGAAGGCACCGGCGACGACGGCCTTTTCGGGCCCGCCAGCGTCACCTGGCGGATGAGCGCTGACCTGGCCTCGCCGGTGGCGGGCCTGCGGTCCCTGCTGATGCAGGCGCTGCATCCGCTGGCCATGGCCGGTGTCGATCAGCACGGTGGCTGGCGCCGGGATCCCGTCGGCAGGCTCGCCGCCACCACGGCGTACCTGGCCACGGTCACCTTCGGCGACCGGGCCGCGGCCAGGCATGCCGCGGCCCGGGTGCGGCGCATCCATGATCATGTCCACGGTGTCGACACGGTGACCGGCCGGCCGTACGCGGCGGGCGATCCCGCTCTCCTGCTCTGGGTGCACGGGGCGCTGGTCGACTCCGTCCTGGCCGCCGGAAGCCTGGTCGGGAGGGCGCTTTCTGCCGCGGACAGCGACCGCTACGTCGCGGAAATGGTGACCGTCGCCGAGCTCACCGGCGTGCCCCGGCACCTGGTGCCGTCCAGCGTCCCGAGCTTGACCTGTACATCGCGTCGGTCCGGCCGATCCTGCGCTGCACGCCGGCGGCCGCCGCCATGTTCCTCGGTCAGCCCGGCGTGCTCGAGGCGCGGCAGCGGATCACCCTGCGGATGCGCGGAGGGCGGCGCACATGAAGCTCATCAGGCTCATCGCCGCGGTGCTGGCGGGCGCCGCGGCCACCCCACCATCCACATCCCTGGGGTGGTCAGCGAGCTATCCACCCGCAGGCTGCTGACCAGCGAGCTATCCGGCGGAGTCCGCTTCGCCGAACTTGCCACCTGGCCTCAGCACGAACGTGACCTGGCCGCCGAGACGATCTACCGCTTCGTCTTCCGCAGCCTGTACGAGGTGCGCGCCTTCAACGGCGACCCGCACCCGGGCAACTACCTGTTCCACCCCGGCGGCAAGGTCACCTTCCTCGACTTCGGGCTCGTCCGGCGCTTCAGTCCCGCCGAACTGCAGCCGCTCCTGGCGATGGCCCGCACCATCTGCGTCGAGCACGACCCCGAGGCGTTCCGCCACAGCCTGGAGCAAGCCGGATTCCTGCGCCCCGGTGCGCCGCTCAGCACCGAGGCGATCACCGGGCACCTGGCCGTCTTCTACGACACCATCCGCGAACCAGGACCGCTGACCATCACCAGCGACTACGCCTCCGCGGTCGTGCGCCGTTTCTTCGACCTGCGCAGCCCGGTCGCGCAGTACATCAGCGTCCCGCAGCCCTACATGATCCTCCAGCGCATCAACCTCGGGCTGTTCGCGGTGCTCGGCGAGCTGTCCGCCACCGCCGACTGGCGCGCCATTTCCGAGGAAATCTGGCCTTTCGTCCAGGGCCCGGCCGCCACCCCGATGGGAGAGGCCGAGGCCGCGTGGCAGGCACGCCGCCAGGCGGCCGCGGCGTGACGGCCCCGCGCCGCCGTGCCGTGAGCCGCCGCCTCCGCGCCGCGAGTCAGCCGCCGAGGCGTGGCGGTGGGGCCGGGCACGGGGTTACCTCGTTCGGATGAAGTAAGAAAATCTACTATCTGTATTAGTAGAAAGATTGGTTCTCAGGTGCGGGCCTCCCGCGGGCGGGATACCTGGCAACCCGCCAGTGGATCCCCGCCTTGGCCGCCGCATCACCATGACGTGCTCATTGTCCCTCGGACCGGACATGTGAAGTGTGATGCACGTCGCACCCGCCGGCTCCGTCTGGCTGAACGGACCGAATCTCCTATGCGTGTTAGTAGTTGAAAGCGTAACTACTGCCGCCGCCCCGTTGAGGCCCAGGCCCGCGGGGACGGCCGACGACAGGAGGAAACCGATGTTCGATCGTATCGCCCAATGGCAGCCGGATCAGGGCGCGGCCTCGGCCGCGCGGGCGGTGGGCGCGCTGGCGCTGGCCGCGCTCGCGGTGATCCACGTCGTGGACTTGCCGGGCACGCTGGGCCCGACCCCGCTGGTCGGCATCGGGTACCTCGGGATCATCGCCGGCGTCGGTCCTGATCGGCGGGGTGCTGATCGCCCGGCCGCATTGGCTGGCCTGGGCGGCCGCGGCCGCGGTGGCTGTCTCGGCGATGGGCGGATACATACTGACCCGCGGTCTGCGCGGAGGCTTCCTGGGCGATCACGGCGATGTCGGTAACTGGCACTGCCCGCTGGGCATCGCCGCGCTCAGCGTGGAGTCGGTGATCGTCCTGCTCGTCCTGCTCGTCGTGCTCGGCGCCTGGCAGGCACGGATCCATGCCGCGCACGTAGCTGCAGGGCGCCGCTCTGCCGCGCGGCGCGCGCCCGACTACAGCCAGTCCATGTCATCCGGCCCGGGCCGCTAGACCCCGCCAGATTCCGCCTGGCATGCCGCCGGGCCCTCGGAAGGAGTACCAAGATGCGCACGTCCTCACCCGGCCCGCCCGGCCGCGTAGACGCGGCCCAGTGGCGGCGGTGGGTTTTCCCGGCGGCTATCGCGGCCGGCCTGGTGACGCTACTGGCCCTGCCGCACGGCGCGGCCCCGGGCATGGCGCTGAGCTATACCGGGTTCCTGGCCGATGTCGGCGCCGGGACGGTCCGCGCGGTGACCATCGGCCCGGCCGGCCAGGTCACCGGCAGCCTGGCCGGCGGGCATCCGTTCACCACCACCATCCCGGTCGCGCTCGGCGGCAACGGCCTGGCCGGGGACCTGGCCGCGCACCACGTCCAGGTCACCGGCCGCCGCCGCCACGTCCTACCTCGCGGCGTCGGTGCTGACCGGGCTGCTGCCGCTGCTGCTGTTCGCCGGCCTGATCTTTGTCGGCATCCGCGCCGTCAGCCGCCGCACCGGCGGCCCGGGCGGCGGCATGGGCGACCTGACCAGCATGGCCAAGGCCAAGGCGCGGGTCATCGAGGGTGAGCGGCCGGTCACCCGGTTCGCTGACGTGGCCGGGTACGCCGCGGTGAAGACGGAGGTCAGCGAGGTCGTGGACTATCTGCGCGACCCCGGCCGCTGGCACCGGGCCGGAGCCCGCGGCCCGCGCGGCGTGCTGATGGCCGGGCCGCCCGGTACCGGCAAGACCCTGCTCGCCCGCGCGGTCGCCGGGGAGGCCCACGTCCCGTTCTTCTCGGTATCGGGCTCGGGTTTCGTGGAGATGTTTGTCGGCGTCGGGGCGGCCCGGGTCCGGGACCTGTTCGAGCAGGCCCGCACCCGCGGGCCGGCGATCGTGTTCATCGATGAGATCGATGCCCTCGGCGCCCGCCGCGATCAGGGCGGCATCGGCGGCAGCGACGAGCGGGAGCAGACGCTGAACCAGCTGCTCGCCGAGATGGACGGATTCGAGGACTCCGGCGGGGTGGTGGTGCTGGCCGCCACCAACCGGCCGGACGCCCTGGACCCCGCGCTGCGCCGTCCCGGCCGGTTCGACCGCGAGGTCATCGTCGCCGCTGCCCGACCGGGCCGAGCGCGGCCGCCATCCTGGCCTCCCACGCCCGCGGCAAGGACCTCGGCCCGGACGCCGACCTGGACCAGGTCGCCGCCGCCACGCCCGGATTCTCCGGCGCGGACCTGGCCAACCTGGTCAACGAGGCCGCCGTCACCGCGGTCCGGGGCGACCGCACCACCCTGGTCGCCGCCGACTTCGACAGCGCCCGCGATCGCGTGCTGCTCGGCACCCGGCGGCCCAGCCCGCTGGGCCGCGGCGAACTCGCCACCGTCGCCGTCCACGAGGCCGGCCACGCGCTGGTCGCCACGCTGTCCCCGCACGCGGACCCGGTCAGCCGGGTCACCGTGCTGGGCGCCGGGCAGGCCCTCGGGCTGACCGAGACGCTCCCCGCCGGCGACCGCCGGCTCTACGGGGAACGGTACCTGGCCGACACCCTCGCCGTCCGCCTCGGCGGCCGGGCCGCCGAGCGCCTGGTCCGCGGTGAGGCATCCACCGGCGCCGCCGACGACCTGGCCGCCGCGACCGCCCTGGCGACCCAGATGGTCCGCGAGTACGGCCTGAGCGAGGCGATCGGCCCGGTCAGCTACAGCGGGCCGCCGGCCGGCTATCCCGCGCTCGCCGCCGCACGCGGCTACTCCGAGCACACCCAAGCGCTGGTCGACCAGGAAGTCGCCGCCCTGCTGACCAAGGCGGAAACCCGCGCCCGGGACCTGCTCACCAGCCACCGCGACGCCCTGGCCCGGCTCACCGCGGCCCTGCTGGAGCAGGAAACCGTCACCGGGGACCAGGTCCGCGCCCTCGCCCGGGCGCCCGTGACCACGGCGACTGAACCATCCTCTTCTACTAACCGTGTTAGTAGATAGTGCACCAACAATAGCTAAGGAGCTAAAACCATGCGACACCCCAGAATCATCATCGCCAGCGTCAGCCTGGCCGCAGCGGCCGCCCTCGGCGGCGGTATCACCGCCGCCGCCGCGGCCACCTCCCATCCCAGCAGCCAGCCCGCGGCCAGCCAGCACGCCGCGGCGACCGTCCGCACCATGCAGGCCACCGTCGCAGGCAACACCGAGACCATCCTGGTCAACACCCAGGACCTGCCGCTGTACTACTACCTGAACGACACGGCGGAAAAGTCGGCCGTCACCGCAGGACTGGCGGCGCTGTGGCCGCCGCTGACCTCCGCGTCACCGGCCGCCACCGGGCTGACCGGCAACCTCGCCGCGGTCAAAGACATCCACGGCGACCAGGTCGCCTACCACGGGCACCTGCTCTACACCTTCGCCGACGACCAGCCCGGCCAGGTCACCGGCCAGGGAGTGCAGGGCTTCTTCGTGGCCACCCCCGGCCTCACGCCGATCTCCGGGTCCTCGACAGCCGGGTCCTCGACAACGGCGGGCACGGCCCCGGCCGCTCCGTCCGGCAGCGGTTACGGCTACTGAGGCGACCAGGTGCCCTGGTTCGCTGGCTCCGTTCCTTCGGGCGGTGCCAGCGGACCGGGCCCGGACACGCAGAGACCTAGGACAGGTAGACATGAAACGCAGGAGCAGGCGTGTGGCCGGGCTGGCGGCCGCCGGTGCCGCGCTGGCGGCGGTGACCGCCGCCGGATTGGCCGAACGGACTGCGGTGGCAGCCTCGTTTACGGTGCTTGCTCATCTGCACTGGCTCTGGATCCCGGCCGCCGTCGGGCTTGAATCCGCGTCCATGGCCGCCTTCGCGATCATGCTACGCAGACTGCTCGCGGCCGGCGGCGCCCGTGTGGGCGTCGGGCCCATGCTGGCCACCGCCTATGCAGCCAACGCGGTGTCGGTCTCAGTGCCGCTGGCCGGACCCGCGCTGGCCACGGCTTTCACATTCCGCCGCTTCACCCGGCAGGGCGCGGATGCCCCGCTGGCCGGCTGGTCCCTGCTGGCCGGCGGGCTGACCTCCTCGGCCGCGGCGGTCCTTGTCGTGGTCGGCGGCGGGCTGGCGTCGGGGAACGTCCTGATCACAGCGGTCACCGTTCCCGGCGGGGTGCTCGTCGCAGCCGTCCTCGTCGGAGCGGTCGCGGCCGTGCGCCGCCCGCGGCTACGCGGCGCGCTCGAGCGGCCGGCGGGATGGATGCTACGGCAGGGATCCCGGATGCTGCGCCGGCCTGTCGCCGAGCCCGGCCAGACCATCCGGGCCTGGGCGCAGCGACTGGGTTCACTCCAGCTTTCCCCGTCCGGCTGGCTGACGGCGACCGCCCTGGCCCTGGCCAACTGGCTCGCCGACGCGGCCGTCCTCGCCGTGAGCATCCGCGCCACCGGCGCCACCATCCCCTGGCACGATCTTCTGCTGGTCTACGGCTCGGGCATCGCCGCGCAAAGCCTCAACATCACGCCCGGCGGGCTGGGGGTCACCGAGGGAACGCTCAGCCTAGCGCTAGTAGCCACCGGGCTGGGTGCCAGCCAGGCCCTGGCGGCGGTGCTGCTCTACCGCCTCGCCAGCTTCTGGCTGGTCGCACTGGCCGGCTGGCTGGTCGTGTTCTGGCTCCGGCGTCCCCGGGCCAGGCGCGGTCCCGGTCCATCGCGCCGCACCCCCCACGAACAGGACGCCGCCATGGCCGCTGATGCAGGCACCACTGACACGCCAGCCGGGCTGCGTGCTCACGAGCTGGTGCTCTTGCACGGGCAGCCGGGTTCGCCCGCCGACTGGCAGCTGGTCTCCGGACGGCTGCCCGCGCCGCTCCACGCCGTCGCGGCCGACCGCCCGGGCTACGGCTCCAGCCGGCTTGCGGCGGCCGGGTTCGCCGCGAACGCCCGCGCCGTTCTCGACGACCTGGACTCGCGCGGCATCACGCGCGCGGTGCTCGTGGGGCACTCCTACGGCGGCGGGGTAGCGCTGTCGGCGGCGAACCTGGCGCCCGGCCGGGTGGCGGCGGTGGTCCTGCTCGCGAGCGTCGGCCCGGGGTGCGTGACGGGCTGGGACAGGCTGCTCGCCGCACCCGGCGCAGGCCAGCTGTGCGCGCTGGTGGCGTGGCGGCTGACGCCATGGATGGCCCGGGCCCGGCTGGCCAGGATCGCCCGGCGGCGGGGCCGCCCGCTGCGTCCGGACGAGCATGTCAACTGGCAGGTCTGGGGCCATGCGGGCTACGGACACTTTCCGCTATGGAGCACCTTCCTGACCGAACAACGAGCCCTGCTGCGCGAGCTCGACGAGCTGGAGGACGCTCTTGCGTCGGTCCGGGCGCCGGTTCTCGTGCTCGCCGACCCCCAAGACACGGTGGTTCCCTTCGAAACCGCCCGCCGGCTGGCACGCGCCCTGCCGGATGCTCGCCTGCAGCTCGTCCAGGGCGCGGGTCATCATCTGCCCAGGCGAGCCCCCGCGGTTGTCGCCGATGCGATCGCGGCGTTCCTGGCCGCGGCCCAAACACCGACGTCCCCGATCGCTCAGCCAGCCGTGACGTGAACAGCTCGCAAGTCCTAATGGTCTGGCGCATCGAGGGACACTCGGCCGCATCGAAGGAGAATGGCAGCAAGCAGCAGTTCATCGACGAAGGTCCGCTCCATACGTCGCGTAGATGTTCGGCCGCTGCGCGGGCCGGGTAGCCAGCCGGGAGTCAGATGGGCTCACCGCCGAGGAGCAGGTCCACGTCGATGTTGCCCCTGGTGGCGTTGGAGTACGGGCAGACCTGGTGGGCTCCCCGGACAAGCTCCGCGGCCACATCCCGGTCACTGACTGACGGGAGCGAGACGTCGAGGGTCACGGCGAGCTTGAAGCCCCCGTCGCCGACCGGGAGCAGGCTCACCGCCGAGTCGATCGTGACGTCACCGGCTTCGAGCCGGCGGCGGCGGGCGACGGCGGCGAGGGCGCTTTCGAAGCAGGCAGCGTAGCCGACCGCGAACAGTTCCTCCGGGTTCGTTCCGCCGCCTGAGCCGCCCAGTTCCTTGGGCACCCGAATGTCTACCTCGAGTTCACCGTCCGCGGTACGGCCATGCCCGTTTTCGCGTCCTCCCGTCACGTGAGCGTTCGCTGTGTAAAGAACCTTCGCCATAGGGGCTGTCCTGTTCCCTTTGTCCGGATAGGTGGTAAGTGTCAGTCTTGCATGCGCTTAACGGCGCAGCCGGCTCGGATCGATCCGCCCCCCGGCTTCCCAGCGCGATTCGCTGGATCAGGTCCTGCCAGCCCCGGCCGAGGCGTTCGGAGACTTGCGGAGCGGCCTGGGTAAGGATGTCGGAGGACAGGTAGAGCAGCAGCGGGCCGTCCAGAGCCGCGGTCAGCTGGGTGGCCAGGACGTCCAGGTCGGCGGCGCCGAGGCGCATCGCCCCGAGCAGGAACCGGATGTGTTCCCGCGACATGGGCGTCTGCGATCCGGCTGGTACCCGCTCCCTGCCGTCCAGGGCGGCGCGTGCGATCTCGCGGTGCCCGATCAGGAAGTCGATCCTGGCGCGGCCGTAGGCGATCAGGCGGTCCAGCGGCGGGGCGCCAGGGCCCAGCGGCGGGGGTCCGGCGAGAACCTGCTCCTGGAAGTCCCGCTCGTCGTCGTCCAGCAGCGCCTGGAAGATCCCCGCCCGGGTACCGAACCGGCGGAACACCGTTCCCTTGCCCAGGCCCGCGCGTTCGGCCAGCCCGTCCATGGTCAGCTGGCCGGTCCCCTGCCCGGCGATTATCTCGCGCGCCGTGACCAGCAGAAGCCGCCGGTTGCGGGCGGCGTCGGCGCGCTCGGGGTGCGGCGCTCCCCAGGTCACGGGCAGGTTCATGGGTCCCACCCTACGGCCGGAATATAACCGGGGTAAAGTCCGCTTACGCCTTCATCGATGCACTGCCGCCAAGGGAGGACGAGCCGATGAGCACGACCACTACACCGGACCGATTCACGGTGCTGCCCGACGATCAGACGCTCGGGTCGGCCGTAACCGCTCTGGAAGAGCACGGGTTCAGCGTGGAAGTCGTGGGCGACCTCGACGCGGCGCGCGAGACCGTCCTCGCCCGCATTCCGGACGGGTCGTCGGTGATGACCAACACCTCGGTGACCCTGCAGGAAACCGGTATCGCGGACGCGATCAACGACGGCGGGCGCTACGACTCGGCGCGCAACCGGATGTTCGCGCTCGACTTCGCGACCCAGGCACAAGAGATGAAGGCGATCGGCGGCCAGCCGGACTACGCCCTCGGCAGCGTCCACGCGGTCACCCGCGACGGAACGCTCGTCATCGCCTCCGCCTCCGGCAGCCAGCTCGCCTCCTACGCCTGGGGCGCGGCCAACGTCATCTTCGTGATCGGCGCACAGAAGCTCGTCCCCACGCTGGAGGCCGCGCACGAGCGGATCTACCAGCACAGCCTGGTACTGGAAGACGCACGCGCGATCGCTGCCTACGGGCAGCACAGCTCGGTGGGGAAGATCATGGAGATCCACCAGGAGCTGCCCGGCCGTATCCACATCGTTCTCATCCGCCAGGTGGTCGGGTTCTGATGAGGGAACTAAGCAGGCTCGCGGTGCTCGGCGCGGGTCATGTCGGGCCGGTCATCGCGCGGCTGGCCATCGGGGCCGGATACCCGGTGGCCATCGCCACATCGGGCGACCCGGAAGACATCGCGCTGATCACCGAGCTGGTCATTCCCGGCGCGCAGCCACGGTGGGCCAGCGACGCGGTGGCGGACGCGGACATCGTGGTGCTCGCGATACCACTGCACCGCTTCCTTGAGGTCGATCCCGGGCTGCTCGACGGCAAGCTCGTGGTCGACGCGATGAATTACTGGCCGGCCAGCGACGGCGTCCTGGAGCCGTTCGAAGGCCGCGGAAGCAGCGAGGTCGTGGCCCGGCGGCTCGCCGGCTCGACCGTGGTCAAGGCGCTCAATCACATCGGCTATCACGAACTCGAGGACCGGGCGCGGCCGGCGGGCGCCGCGGACCGCAGGGCGGCCGGCGTCGCGGGCGACGACCCCGCGGCGGTCGCCACGATCGCCGGCCTTCTCGACCGGATCGGCTACGACCCGGTCCGGCTGGAAAGCCTGCGGGCGGGCCGGGTGCTGCAGCCGGGCGGCCCGGTGTTCGGGGTCGTGCTGACGCTGCCTGAGTTCGAGCGGGCCGTGCGTCAGGACACCAGGAGCCTCGCATGACATATACCTTCGGGCTGGACACCTTCGGCGACCGCAACAGCGACGCCGACGGCAAGCCGCTGTCGCACGCCCAGACGATCCGCAACGTGGTCGAAGAGGGCGTCTTCGCCGAACAGGCCGGCGTGGACTTCTTCGGGGTCGGCGAGCATCACACCGAGTACTTCCCGATGCCGGCCGGCGACGTGGTACTCGCCGCGATCGCGGCCCGCACGATGACGAATCCGGCTCGGCTCCGCCGTCACCGTGCTGAGCTCCGACGATCCGGTCCGGGTGTTCCAGCGGTACGCCACGCTGAACGCGATTTCAGGCGGGCGGGCCGAAGTCATCCTCGGCCGCGGATCGAGCATCGAATCGTTCCCGTTGTTCGGCTACGACCTCGCCGACTACGAGGAACTCTTCGAGGAGAAGGCCACGCTGTTCGCCGAGCTGCTCAAGGGCGGGCCCGTCACCTGGGAGGGCAAGACCCGCGCGCCCCTGCTGAACCAGGACGTGGTACCGCACACCGAGTCCGGTCCGTTCCCGGCGTGGATCGGCGTCGGCGGCAACCCGCAGTCGGTGATCCGCGCCGCCCGCCTCGGATTCTCGCTGGCGCTGGCCATCATCGGCGGCCCGCCGGCCCGGTTCGCCGCGTACTCGCAGCTGTTCCAGCGAGCCCTGGAGAAGTTCGGCCGCCCGCCGCTCCCGGTGCTCGTGCACTCGCCTGGCCACGTCGCGGCCACCGACGAGCAGGCGAAAGCGGAGTTCTGGCCGCGCTGGCGGGAGATCATCGCCCTGATCGCCCCCGAGCGCGGCTTCGCGATCCCGACCGAGGAGTCGTTCGAAAGGGAAACCGGGCCGCACGGAGCACTGTATGTCGGCTCACCCGAGACCGTCGCACGCAAGATCGCCACGAACCTCCGCGCCCTGGACGCCACCCGGTTCGACCTGAAGTACGGCATGCCGGGCCTGACGCACGACCAGCTCATGACCAACATCGAGCTGTACGGCCGCCAGGTCATCCCGCGCGTCCGCGAACTGCTCAGCTAACCCGGGAACGACCGGATCGTCACTGCCGCTTGACTGGAATAGCTGATCAGGCACCTGCAATCCGGACGTGTACGCCCGGATCAGCGAACTGGTCCGCGACCGCTGAAGCTGGATCAGGACATGCACCACGGACCGTTCGGATCCTGCTGGCTTATTTCGGCGGGGCGCCGCGCGGCGCCCTGGATGCCTGACGGCCGGCCTACGCCCCCGGCCAGGCCCGCGACGCCGACGGCCGCGGCGACGCTGCCGGGCCGGTCCCGTCGGTCCCGCTGGCCCCGTGGGCCCCGCAGGTCCCATCCGCGCGTTTTCGCGCAGACTTTCAGGGACGAGGACACACCCGATCCGCTGCGGGGCCCGGTCCACCGCGATCGTCGCGGTGACGCGGCGACTGCTGGGTATGGTGATGCGGGATTGGCGCTGTGCCCTGATCCAGCCGGGCAAACCGGCCGGTTTGCGTGGAAGATCCGGCCTGCGCGGAGGATCCGGGCAGTCCTGGGGTACCAGGATTACCGCGCAAGCCGGATCTTCCGCGATCTTTTTGCTGGCGGGCAGGTCGGGGGCGAAGAGATTGACCTGAGGTGGCGCAAGTGGCGGCTGGGGTGAGGGCCGGGGCCGGGTGGACTATCCGGGGCGGTGACGGGGGTGAGTTGCCGCCGCTCGCCGGGAAGTATCCACGATCTTCCCGGGCCGGGCGCATCAGGCCTCGCCCAGGCCGCATAGCTCACGCTGGCACCACCACACCCACGGAACGAGACAGCGAAATAAACCGGCAGGGGCCGTTCGGTAATTAAATCTCTTTATACCGAACGGACCCTGGTATCACGGCTACTACTGGCGGCCAGCCCTGATCGGCCCTCGCCTGCCACAGGGGCCAGCACGTGGCCTGGTGCACTACTCAGGGACGCCTTCGTGGAGCTGGGCGCACAGTCGGTGTTAACCCCTCAGCACCAGTTACGTTCGAGGGCGCGGACGCGTCCGTCTGCGGTAACGCCGGCGACTGTCATGGTGGTGGCTTCTTCGCGCCGGGAACCGGGTTGCGCGTGCTGCCGGTCCTCAGGTTGGGTCTGCGACCGGACCGGTTCTGCCGCGCTGCGCATCGGCGGGATATACCAGGCCAACGCCCTGATCGGCAGCTACCTGGTCAGCGCCGGGTTCTTCGCCGCCCACTTCGCCAGCCAGCCGCCGGCCGCGCTGCTGCTGCAAACCAACGGCAGCGGCACCGTGAACGATGCCGTCACCAGCGCCCTGGCCGTCGATCCGAACGTGCAGGTTCAGACCAGGGCTCAGTTCGATCAAACCCAGACCAACTCCGTCAACCAGCTTGTCGGACTGGTCTACGCCCTGCTCGCCCTGGCGGTGCTCATCGCGCTCATCGGGATCGTCGTCGGCACCGGGATGGGCGTCGCCCTGGTGTCTTCACTGAAGCAGCAGGGCATCACCGACACCGTTGTGCCGGTGTCCAGGCTGGTGGTCTTCCTGGTGATCGCCGCCCAGTTATGCGCACACCGGGGCGGCTCGCACGAGGCTGAGGACAGGCACCACCGTTCGTTCGGGTAAATATCTTTTATTCCGAACGAACGGTGGTGTCACGCTCCGGCTCTGGCCGCCTGGCCGGGAACCAGGACGTGTGATCGGGGCTGGTTCACACTCGCGCGGTGTCGCGGCGCAGGCTCCAGGTGGCGCCGGCCACGAAGATCGCGAGCCACACGGCCAGGTTCAAGATCCAGCCCCATTGAAGGGTGCCGCCGTACAGCGGGTAGTGGACGAGCTGGCTGAGCCCGTACAGCGGCGTGAACTTGGCGAAGGTCAGCAAATCCGGTGAGAACTGGCTGAGCGGGATGAACAGGCCGCCGGCGAAGCTGCACAGCGTCAGCGCGAGCGCGATGACCTGCGTGACGTTCTCCGACGGCAGCAGGTAACCGGTGAACAGGCCGAAGGCGGCGAACAGCAGGGATCCGATCCACACGCACAGCCCGGTGATGACCCACAGATCGGCCGGCATCGAGACCTTGTTCGTGACGGCGCCCACCAGGTAGACGGCGGCGACCGCGCCGGCCGCCAGGACCAGCGAGGTCAGCATCTTGATCACGATGTAGGCGGCAGGCGACAGCGGCGTCACGCGCAGCTGCCGGCTCCAGCCTGCTGCTCGTTCGATGGAGACCATCGCACCGCAGGTGGCGGTGGCGGACACGGCGCCGTACAGGGCGATGCTGATCATCTCGACGGCCGACACGTTGCCGTGCCCGGCTGTTTCGTGCACGTAGCTGCTCTGCAAGCCGAAGCCCCAGAAGAAGAGCACCGGCAGGACCAGCGCCAAGATCATGGTCCGCCGGTTGCGCAGCAGACGGCGCACTTCCAGGCGCACGATCGCGGGACTGAAGCCGCCCAGCGGGGGTGGTTTGCGTTTCAGGGCGGCGGCAAGGGCGGTCATGTCGCTCCCTGGCTCTCGCCGGCCGGGCCGGGCGCGCCGTCGCCGGTCAAGGCGATGAAGGCCTCTTCGAGCCCGCGTGAGGTGATCTCCAGGTCACGGGCCGGGGTCTGGGTCAGCAGCCGCCGGGCGACCGCGTCGGTGTCGCCGGAATGGATCAGGACGGTGTCGCCGCGCACTTCGACGCCGTCCACACCCGGCATGGCCCGCAGCGCCGCCTCGTCCGCGCCGGGCAGGGTCGCCCGGATGGTCCGGCCGGAGGCCAGGCCCTTGACCTCGGCGGCGGTCCCGTCGGCCACGATCTGGCCCTTGCTGATCAGGACGATCCGGCCGGCGTAGGCGTCCGCCTCCTCCAGGTAGTGCGTCGCAAAGACGATCGTCCGGCCCAAGGCGGCATCCTCGCGGATAGCCTTCCAGAAGTCGCGGCGGCCCGCCACGTCCATGCCCTGGGTCGGCTCGTCCAGGATGAGCAACTCGGGGTCGGGAATCAGCGCCATGGCGAAGCGCAGCCGCTGCTGTTCTCCCCCCGAGCACTTCCCGACCCTGCGGCCCGCGATCGCGGTGATGCCCGCCCGCTCCAGCACCTCCCCGACCGGGCGGCTGACGGCGAAAAGCCTGGCGGTGTACTGCGCCGTCTCAGCTACGGTGAGGTCCTTGAGCAGACCCCCCGTCTGCATGACGGCGGAGACCAGGCCCCTGCGGACGGCCTGCCGCGGCGCCATGCCGTAGACCTCGACCGCACCGGCATCCGGGCGGGACAGGCCCAGGATCATGTCGATCGTCGAGGTCTTGCCGGCGCCGTTCGGGCCCAGGAAAGCCATCACCTCTCCGGAGGCGATAGCCAGGGCGACTCCCCGCACGGCCTGCACCGGGCCGAAGGACTTGTGGACGCCCCGCAGGTCGACGGCGAGCGGCGGCACGGCGCGGTCCTGGCGCCCCGCCAGTTCCGCATCGTCCCGGGCTATCTGCATGGCACGGCCAGCGACCCGGGGTTCTTACTCATTCCGGCTGCCTTTGCCGCGCCACCACCACGGGGCGAAAGAGCCCGTGCGCGCCTTGCGCCATGCGATGCTCCCGACCGCCAGGAGCACCACAACGATCACGATAATCAGCTCAATACTCATCCCGATACCTCCTGGCGCGCGAAACTGCTCAGAAGAGGCGTCGGGTCAGCGTGGGGGCGGCAACCCAAAGTTGTCGTCCTGCCCAAACGAGGCGTCTCATGGATCAATCTGCTAAGCCTGCGCTACCAGGGTCCGGAGCAACGCCCCCGGACACTGCTCAGAACTGCCTTAAGCAGAGACCAACACGGCTACGGGAAATATCCGCCGTGTCACAGTCACGCTACATCGGGCTACATCGCACTTCAATAGACGCTGGCCTATTTCTAAGTGTTCATGAGTGACCGGCGTATGACTGGTCGCGATTGCGCCGGGACGCCGGCGGGCGGGTGTTCGGTGGTCATGTTCCTTCTCCTAGCTGGTCACTGCGGTCGGGGCAGATAGAAGGGTGTTCCGAAGCCAGCGGTAGACGACCTCTGACCAGATCTCCTGGCCGAGACCGCCGCAATGGCCATCAGCTCCCTGGTGCTCGGTGAGCCGCACGAGCTGTGACGGGGCCGCCAGCGCGTCGATCAGCGTCTGGCCGCCGCCGCCGGCGAAGTCGTGCTCGGCCTCGATGATCAGGGTGGGGCAGGTGATCCGCGGCGCGTGCCGGAGCATGTTGAACCGGCGCAGTTCGGTGAAGTACTGCCCGATGGTGTCGAGGCCGTGGGCCGCCATGCGCGCGCCGAAGAACTCGGCGCGATCGGCGCTCATCCGCATCTGGGCCGTCACGGCGGGGGCGGCGACCTTTCCCGCTAGCCCGCCGGGGATGCGGGCGCCCAGGTCCGGCTGCGCCGGGTCGCAGACCAGGGCGGCCAGGCGGTGGTCGAAACAGGCGGCCCGGGGGGCGAGGTAGCCGGCGAAGGACCGCCCGGCGAGCACCAGCGCGTCTGGGTGTACTTCGGGCCGGGTCACGAGCCAGTCGAGAACGGGGGTGAGCACGTGCTCAAAGTCCGGCCGCAGGAACAGGCGCTGGGTGTAGAGGGCCTCGCCCTGGCCGGGCCCTTCGAAGACCAGCGCGTTGTACCCGCGCGCCAAGGCGGCGGGGACGTTGACCCAGCCGGCCTCCGCGGTCGAGTCGTACCCGCAGGGAAAGATGACGGTCGGCCGGGCCTCGCCCGCACCGTTCGGGGTGAAGAGGTATCCGTTGACCGTGGTGGTGTCGTAGGGGATGCGGACTGCCTCGGCGGGGTGGTCCATCAGCGCGGTAGCCGCCCTGAACGTGTCGACGTGGGCGTGGTAGGCGTCTTGGAGGCGGCGGTCATCGAGGTCCGAGCGCAGGTAGTAGAAGGCCTGGCGGTAGTACTCGCTGGCCCGCAGGAAGGCGTGACGGGCGCTTACCCGGTCACCTGACGCCCGGGCCTTCTCGGCGGTTTGCCGCGCCTGGTCGGCGGTCCGTGACCAGCCGTCGTACCATGCGGTGCCGTTCGGCTTGCCGATCCGCCGGGCGGTGGCCAGCGCTTCGCCGAGGTCGGCGCTGCCGGCCACCGCGGCCGCCAGCGTCCGCACCAGCTGGCCGTCGTAGGACGCGTTGCGGAACAGCACCTTCGCTGGGTCAGTCATCGTGATTTCCTTCCGTGCTGGGCTGCCGGGTAGCAGCGGGGGCGGGTGGTGCCTGGGGACCGGATCCGGGGGGCTTGCCGGGAGGCGGCGCCGTGGCGCATAGCTGCTCCAGTAGCTGCTCCAGGCAGGCGACGAGCTCCATCACGCCGGCGAACCGGCGACCCTCGCTGGCCGAATCGGCCGGCCTGGCCGTGCCCGTCAGCCGTCCGTCGCTCCACCGGGTGATGTCGATGAGGATCTGCATGCTCTGAGCATGCTCGGGGGCGACGCGGCGGTCCCTAGGTGCAACGCCTAGTTGAGCACCTGCTGGCGCAGGTCCCGCCTTGAGGTGATCCCCAGCTTCCCGAAAATGTGGCCCAGGTGGTAGTCGATGGCCTTCGGGCTGACGTACAGCTCGGCGGCGACCTCGCGGTTGGTCATCCCCTTCGCCACCAGGACGGCGACGTCGCGCTCCCGGTCGGTCAGCTCGAGAGGGGACCGGGATCCTGGCCGGCCGACGGTGATCCCGAGCGGGGCCAGGTCGGCCTCCGCCCGGCGCAGGAACGGTTCTGCGCCCGCCGCGGCGAACAGGTCGCGGGCGACGCGAAGCTGGTCGACAGCCTGGCGTCGCTTGCCCCCTCGGGCGGCCAGCAGCCGACCGAACCTGTGATGCAGCTCGGCCCGATCCAGCAGCGGATCGTCGGGGCCGAGCAGGGCGATCGCCCGGCCGTAGCTGGAGCACGCCTCTTCGGGGCGTCCCCGAGCCGCCTCCAGGTGGGCACGGGCCCCCGCCAGGCGGGCTTGCATATTCAGGCCGCGTTGCTGGGCTGCGGCGTCGAGCAGTTCGATCTGCCCGGCTGCTTCGGCCAGCTCGCCGCCGTCGATCATCGCCCCGATCAAGCTGGGCCACCAAGCCAGCGAGGTCGACATGGGGATCAAGTGGGGGTTCTCGACCAGCGGGGCGAGGATCTTCACGACCTGCCCCGGATCGTCGCGGGCCCTCGCCACCGCTGCCCGGGCGACGCGAGCGGTGACGACCGCCTCGATCGTGCCCGCCTCTCCCGCCGCGGCGTCTGCCGCGGCGAGGTGCTCGCCGGCTCGCTGCCACTCGCCCCGGCCGCCGAACAGCCGAGCCAGCGCGGCGTGTACCTGCGCGTCCATCCAGACCCGCCGTTCGGCCGACACCAGCGACAGGGCCGCCCGGGCATGAACGAGCGCTTCGTCCCACTCCCCTGAGCTCAACAACAACTGCGAGAGCTGCAGGTGCGCTCTGGGCAGCTGGGCGGCGGCGGCGCCGTGGCGAGCCAACCGGATCGCCGCCCGCAGGTCCGCGATGGCTGCCGTCGTCCTTCCGGCGTAAAATCCCAGCGCACCGCGCACGATCAGCAGGTCGGCGTCGGCCGCCGGCACGCTCTCGGCGGGCTGGGGCAGCCGGCTCGCCAGGCAATCGAGCCCCGCCGCGGCACCTTGGTCTGCGGCCGTTCCGGCCGCGAGCGCTATCCAGCCGCTTCGCTCTAGCTCGCCGGGCAGGTTGCTCAGCTCGCTCAGCTTGCTTAGCAATCTCGTTGCGGCGTCGATGGCTTCCTGGCCCCGGCCCTGCGTGTAATACATGGTGGCGAGGTGACCGAGCGCCGCGGCGGCCACCTCACCGTCAGACTCCGGTCCGCCCGCCGGCTTCAAGGCCTCGATGAGCCAGGATTCTGCGGGGATGGTGGCAGCTTCCTCCCACGCCAGTTGCCCGAGGACGAGGCTCCGCAGCGGTCCCTCGCCGCATCTCTCCACTCGCTCACGAAGCTCAGCGGCCCGCGCCGTCTGCCCGTCCTCGAGCAGCAGCCGGGCTGCTCGCAACACCCGTCGTTCGTTCAGCTGAGGATCAGAGCCAAGAGATGACGCCCACAGCAGGTACGTCGCCGCCAGGCTCCGGGCTCCTTGGCTGGCCCGTTTGGCCGCGGACTCATCGAGATCCCGGGCCAGGTCGTCGTCGATTCCGTCCGCTGCGGCCACCCGGTGCCGCAAGGCAGAGGCCGCGTCGAGGGACTCTGCCGCGGCCCGGTGCAGCTCCCGGCGCCGGGTGGGAGCGAGGTCGGCGTACAGCGCCGCCCGGTACAGCGGGTGGGCGAAGCCCGCGGGCGTGCTCGCCTCATCAGGCCGCCACGTTACGAAGCCCGTCCCCAGCAACGCCTCCAGCGCCAGGGCCGGATGGTCGACCCGGGCGATCCGTCCGGCCACCGGCAACGGCACCGCCTCGCCCACGACGGACAATGCCGCCGCCAATTCCCGGGCATCTGGCGGCAGTTCGGCCAGCCGAGCCAGGATGGTCGACGCCAGCGACCGGGGCACCGGAAGCTCGCCGCCTGGGGCGGAAAGCTGCGAGACGGAAATTTCGGCCAGCAAGGTCCGGACATACAACGCAAGGCCGCCGCTGTGCTCGTGCAGCCGCTCGACCGCCCGCGCAGACAGGGCCATCCCGGCGACGCGAGCCATCTCGGCCACGTCGTCCCGGCCCAGGGCGCCCAGTACGACCCGCAAACGACCAGATGGATCCAGAAACAGGCGCTCCAATTCGTCGAGTGCGGCGCCAGGACGGCTGGTCACCAACAGCAGCACCCGTTCCTCGCCGACACGCCGGGCGACGGTCAACAGCGCCTGGCGGGACTCGCGATCGGCCCAATGCAAGTCCTCGACCACCACCGCCACCGGACCCCCGCCGCCGGCCTCGGTCAGCAACGCGACCAGGTCCAGTCCAACGGCCTGCGGGCTTCCCCCACCCTCGATGCCCTCGATGCCCTCGATGCCGAGCTGCTCCAGCACGGCGAACGGCTGGTCCACCGTCGACTCATCCGCCGCGGCCCGCAACACCACAAAGGCAGCCGGGAGCTCAGCCACCACGTGGTTGACGAGCGCCGTCTTACCCGAGCCCGGAGCTCCCTCCACCCACACCGCCCGGCCTGCTTGGCCCGGGCGGCTCGGCCGGTCCGGGTGGCCCGGCCCGGCCGACACCGCGTCGACACAGGACCGGATCGCGGCCAGCTCGCTGACCCGGCCGACGAACCACTCGTCGCTGGTCGGCAGCTCCCGGCGGGGCATAGCCCGAACTTACCCTTCAACAAACCGCCGGGTCCATCTCGGATGAGGCTCGGGGTTCCCCGCGCTCGGGGCGGCCTTCCCCTATTCCGACCGCCGGATGACCGCCGGGTCACTGATGGCAAACAGGATCGCGCCGGTGAACGGCAGCGGTCTGAGGTCGCGCCGCAGCGGCTTTGCCGGGTTGGGCGCTCAGTTCGCATCGAGATGCTCACCCGGTCGCCACCAAGGCCGATAGCCATCGAACTGCCGCGCGTACCGCTCATGATCATCCGGGCCCACAGGCTCCGTCCCGGCCCAGGAGGGGGATGGGGTCTTGGGATGGGTACCTTGCTCCCGTAGCGTTGTCTCACTAGACCCTTCACCGCAGTGACACCGGGAGCAGGCAATGACGCAGACCCCGCCTTATCAGGTAACCGACCCGGCGACCGGCGAGGTGACCGAGACTTTCCCCTTCGCCACGGACGCGGAGGTAGCGGAGGCGCTCGCCGCCGCGACCGAGGCGTTCGCGGCATGGAGGCTGCGCCCGGTCGCCGAGCGCGCCGCGGTCGTGAAGCGGATCGCCGAGCTGTTCACCGAGCGCGCCGCCGACCTGGCCGCGCTGATCACCAAGGAGATGGGCAAGCGGCCCGCGCAGGGCGTCGGCGAGGCCGAGTTCTGCACCGACATCTTCAATTACTACGCCGACAACGGCCCCAGGCTCATCGCCGACAAGCCGCTGCCCGGCCATGACACCGCGCGCGTCGAGTACCGGCCCGTCGGCCCGGTACTCGGCGTGATGCCGTGGAACTACCCGTATTACCAGGTGGCCAGGTTCGCCGCGCCCAACCTGATCGTCGGCAACGCCGTCATACTCAAGCACGCAGAAAACTGCCCTACCTCGGCCCTGGCGATCGCGCAGATCATGAAGGACGCGGGCGTGCCGGACGGCGTGTACGTCAACCTCTTCGCGACCCACAAGCAGGTCGCCGCGATGATCGCCGACCCGCGGCTGCACGGCGTGTCGCTGACCGGCTCCGAACGGGCCGGCACCATAGTCGCCGAGACAGCCGGCCGCAACCTGAAGAAGGTCGTCCTTGAGCTTGGCGGCTCCGACCCGTACATCATCCTCGACACCGACGACGTCGAGGACGCAGCTAAGACCGCCTGGGTCACCCGGATGGAGAACGTCGGCCAGGCCTGCAACTCCAACAAGCGGATGATCGTCATGGACGACATCTACAACGACTTCGTGGCCGCCCTGGTCAAGCGGGCCACCGCGATGTCACCGCGCCAGCCGGGCGATGACTCCCCGCGCTCCTACAGCCCGATGGTCTCCCGTAAGGCAGCGGAGAACCTCCTCACCCAGGTGCAAGACGCGGTATCGAAGGGTGCCACGCTGCACGTCGGCGGCACGCTCGACGACGGTAAGGGCGCTTACTTCGCCCCGGCCGTGCTCACCGGCGTGACCCCGGAAATGCGGGCCTACCGCGAGGAACTGTTCGGCCCGGTCGCCGTCGTCTACAAGGTGAGCACCGACGACGAGGCGGTCCAGCTCGCCAACGTGGTGGATTTCGGCCTTGGCGGCGCGGTCTGGTCGACCGACGAGGAGCGGGCAATCAAGGTGGCCGAGCAGTTGGAGGTCGGCATGGCCAACGTAAACACCCCGGCAGGCGAGGGCGCGGACCTGCCGTTCGGCGGCACCAAGCGCTCCGGCTTTGGCCGCGAGCTAGGCCCCCTCGGCGTCGACGAATTCGTCAACAAGCGCCTCTTTTACGTCGAGAAGTAGCGCTTGACGAGTAACGCCAAGTGTCGCCCCGCCGGGCCACTCCCCTCCCTATCAGCACGAACCCAGATGGCCTCATTAATCGATCCGGGACGTTGGCCACTGGGAGGCGCCGGTCAGTCATGTGATTAGTGGGGAGCCATCATCTGCCGACGGGAGGCCATTCGAGGCTATTTCCAGCGTTCGTATTTTCGCTGTCAAACAGGCATCTGACTACGGCGAGCCACCTTGGCCGACACTAAGGACCTCGTTCGCATCGAGGGGTCAGGGGATCAAATCGGCGAGGGTTCGCCTGGACCGAGTCTGCTGCTGCTGCTGAGCGCGATCGCCGCCCGCTGGCAGCTCCGGCTGGCCGACGGCGCGCGCGTGCACCCGGTCGTCAGCAGCACCCTGCGAGCTTCCGGTCATCGTGACCCGTCGCCGGTAACGGGCGCCTTCGCGGTCAGTCATCGGTGATACCGCCGTGTAGCCGCGGTGAAGCCGGGGCTACGTACCGTTCTCGCTATGACAGCTACAGCAGCCGTTGACGCCGCCGGCCTGGTCAAGACCTTCGGCCGGCTCCGTGCGGTCGACGGAATCGACCTTCATGTACGCCAGGGCGAGATCTTCGGCGTCCTCGGCCCCAATGGCGCGGGGAAGACAACAGCCCTGCGGATGCTCGCCACCCTGCTGCCGATCGATGCCGGGCAGGCCCGGATATTCGGCGTGGACGTTGGCCGCGAACCGCACCGCGTCCGCCAGCTGATCGGCATCACCGGCCAGTACGCGTCGGTTGACGAGGACCTGACCGCCACCGAGAACCTGTGGATGTTCGGCCGGCTGCAGGGCCTGCGGTCGGCCGACGCGCGCGCCGCGGCCAAGCGGCTGCTGGCGCAGTTCGACCTGGAGGAAGCGGCGGACAAGCCGATCGCGCAATTCTCCGGCGGCATGCGCCGCCGCCTGGACCTCGCGGCCAGCCTGATCACCCGGCCGCCGCTGATCTTCCTGGACGAGCCGACCACGGGTCTTGACCCGCGCACCCGCGGGCAGATGTGGGACACCATCCGCGGCCTGGTCGCCGAGGGCTGCACGGTCCTGCTCACCACCCAGTACCTCGACGAGGCGGATCAGCTCGCCGGGCGGATCGCGGTGATCGACCGGGGCCGCAAGGTCGCCGAGGGCACGCCCGATGAGCTGAAAGCCTCGGTCGGCAACTCGGCGTTGCAGGTGCAGCTGGCTGAGGGCGCCGATCAGGAACTGGCCCGGCAGATCGTCCGGAAGATCGCGGGCGCCGAGCCCATCCTGACGCCCGAGTCGGGGCGGATGAACGTGCCCCTCGACACCGCCGACCGGGCCGCCGACGTGCTTATCGGGTTCCGCCAGTCGGGGGTGGCGATCACCTCGGTGAGCGTGGCCAAGCCGACCCTCGACGAGGTTTTCTTCGCGATCACCGGCCACGGCGCCGACGCCGACGGCGATCCGGACCCAGCCGGAACCGGTACTTCCGAAGCCGGCGCCGACCACGAGACTGTTCTGGAGGTCCAGTGAGTACCATGACCGCGCCCCCGGCGCCCGCCAGCCGTGCCCCGTTGCGCACCGTCGATCCGACCGCCGCGGTCGCCCGCACCCGCCCGCGCACCACCATCACCGAGACAGTCAGCCAGACGCTGATCATGGCCTGGCGTGCACTGAAGAAGATGCGGCGGAACCCGGAGCAGTTGTTCGACGTCACGCTGCAGCCCCTGCTGTTCACAGCGATGTTCGCCTACATCTTCGGCGGCGCGATCTCCGGCAACGTGCACAGCTACCTGCCGCTGCTGATTCCCGGCATCGTCGCCCAGACCGTGCTGACCACCTGCATGTCCACCGGCGTGCAACTGCGCGAGGATATGGAGAAGGGCGTCTTCGACCGGTTCAAGGCGATGCCGATGGCCCGGATCGCCCCGCTGGCCGGCCCGATGGTCGCGGATCTGGTGCGCTACTTGATCGCCGCCGGGCTAACGTTCGTGATGGGCGTGATCATCGGCTACCGCCCCGGCGGCGGCGTACTCGGCGTGCTCGGCGCGATCGTGCTGGCCATGTTCACCGGCTGGGCGCTGGCCTGGATCTTCACCTTCATCGGCACCATCGCCAAGAGCGCCCGGGCCGTGCAGGGGATGTCGTTCCTGTTCCTGTTCCCGCTGACCTTCCTGTCCAACGCGTTCGTGCCGGTCAACACCCTGCCGGGCTGGCTGGCGGCCTTCGTGAAGATCAACCCGGTCTCGCACCTGGTGTCCGCCACCCGCGCCCTAGCCAACCAAGGCGTCGTCACCACGGAAGCGGGCTGGACGCTGCTCGCGGGACTGGTGGTGATCGCGGTCTTCGCGCCGCTCTCGGTGCGGAGCTACCGGAAGCACATCTAGCGTCCGGATCTCAGCCGGGAAGCCGCTCCACCGCCAGCCGGGCCTGCGTCAGCAGGCCCGGCTGCGGGCAGTCCTGGTACTCGGCCTGCAGCCGGGCGAGCAGGCCGGGCGCGGCTTCCTCGGCCGTGGGCGTGATCCGCTCCCATCGCATCGTGGGAATCATGCGGTTGTAGGCGAACCGGTCGGCCAGGGCGAGGAGCCGCAGCGCATCCTCGGCCGGCGCGGCCCGGCGCAGCAGGCTCCACGCCCCCAGGGCGAACAGCACCATTCCCGACGCCGGGTAGTCGAGGTGCGGGTTTTCTGAAGTCAAGACCCGCAGTGCGCCCGTGCGGCAATCTCCGAACAGCGCCTCCCCGTGCGCGATGTCGTCGCCTGCCGCGTAGCGGGCATGCGCACTCAGCGCCATCGCTTCCCCGAACAGCGCCCACGGTTCCACTCCGGTGCGGGTGATTCCGGGCAGCTCAATCTGGCGCATCCGGACCGCACCCTCCCGGTACATCTCTAGCCCGGCGCCGAGGTCGCCGGAGGCGAGCGCCAGTTCGGCGCGGCCCACCTGCCGGAAGGCGGCCGAGCCGAACGCCGTCACGCTCTCAGCGATCTGGTCCATCCGTCCGAGCTCGTCCGCGGCGTCCGCGAGCCGCCCCTCGCCGATCGCGCAGAACACCAGCAGGTTACGCAGCTGCAGCTCGTCATCACTCGCGCCGATCCGCTGCATCACCGGCAGGGCGGTCAGGGCATGCTCGACCGCCGCCTGGCTGTCACCGATGTGCATGGTCAGCTCGGCCAGCAGGCCGTGCGGCATCGCGCGAGACCACGGGCCGTCCTCGTCGCGGACGAGGGCCAGTACGCGCTGGGCGGCCTCGATCGCGCCCACCAGATCGCCGGCGTTCTCGCGTTCGTGACCGAGCCACTGGCTAGCGGCGGCCGCCGTGTGCCGGTCGGGGTCGGTGGCGAGCGCCGCCAGCCGCTCCGGAAACCCGGGGGTGCCGCCCCATTCGCCGGCGTCGGCTGCGAACCGGTGCGGAAAGCTGCCGTTATCGGCCGGGTCGTACGCGAGCAGCACCCGGACCAGGCCCGAGAGGTACACGTTGCCGCCCGGATCGGGGCCAAGCTGGCGTAGCAGGACCATCAGCGGGCCGTCAGCCTCGCCGCCGCCGATCATCATCGAGTTGTTCAAGCTGATCGCTACCGCGGCCCGGGCGGCGTTCGCCAGGTCCGGCGGGGGCAGCCAGCCGCGGACGGCTTCGGCGACCGCCCGGGCCAGGACGACCAGCCGAAGGTGCTCGCCGCGCATCGTCCAGAACAGCCCGAGCGCGGCGAGCAGCTGGACGATGCATGCGCGGTCCCCGTCAGCGATCGCGCCGCGCAGCTCGTCGGCCAGGTTGGTCTCCTCGGCGCTGAGCGCGTCGATCGCCGCGAACTGGCCGGCGCCCGTTATGCCCGCCTGATGGGCGGACGCGTAGCCGGCCGCCCAGTTGCGCTGGGCGGCGCGGGCACTGGCCTCCTCGCCGGCGCCCGCGAGCTGCATCCGGCCGAACTCGCGCACCGTCTCCAGCATCCGGTACCGGATCCCGGCCGGGTTCTCTCTTACGCTCAGCAGCGACTGGTCGACGAGACCGCTTACGGCGTCGAAGGCACTGATGCCCAGTACGGCCTCCGCCGCCTCGAGGGTGAAGCCGTCATGGAACAGCGCCAGCCGGCGCAGCGCGCGCTGCTCGTCGGCGTCCAGCAGGTTCCAGGACCACTCGATGACCGCGAGCAGGGTCTGGTGCCGGTCGGGTGCGCTGCGGTCGCCGCCGCGCAGCAGGGCGAACCGGTCCTCGAGGCGGCGGTCGATCTCCTCGACCGACATGGCACGCACCCGGGCCGCGGCGAGCTCGATCGCCAGCGGCAGGCCGTCAAGCCGGCTGACGATACTGGCCACGGTCTGCCCGGTGAGACGGACGCTCGGCCGCGCGGCGACCGCCCGCTCGCGGAACAGCCGCGCCGCGTCGCCCGTCTGCAGTTCGCCGAGCAGGTAGACGCGCTCCGCGGCGATCGCGAGCGGCGCACGGCTGGTGGTCAGCACGCGCAGGTCGGGCGCCGCCGAGAGCAGGAAGGCGGTGAGCTCCGCGGCCGCCTCGATCAGGTGCTCGCAGTTGTCCAGGACCAGCAGGCTCGGCGACTGCGCGAGCCGCTGCGCGAGCCGCGCCCGGATATCGGCTCGCTGCTCGGCGGTCAGGGTCCGGCGGCCGCTGACCGAATCGCGGATGCCGAGGACGGACCCGACTTCGACCGCGACATCCTCGGCCGCGGTGACGCCGGCCAGCTCGACGACGTGGACAACTGGCTGGGCCGCGTCCCGGGCGAGCGCGTGCGCCAGCCGCGTCTTGCCCAGGCCGCCGGCGCCGACGATGGATACCAACCGCGCACTGGCCATCAGGGCCCGCAGCCGGGCCAGGTCGCCGTCTCGGCCGATCAGCTCGGTCGCCTCGTAGCGCAGTCCCCGGCGGACGGGGCGGTCGAGCGCGAGCAGGCTCCGGTGCGTGCGCTGGAGCAGCTCGCCGGGATCCGCGCCGAGCCGCTCGCGCAGATCGCGGCGGTACTGCTCGAAGCGCTCGAGCGCTACCGCCGGGCCGCTCACAGCGGCCTCGCTGCGCAGCAGGTCCGCGAGCAGCGGCTCGTCGTGCGGCCACTGCGCGTGCGCCGCCGCGAGTGCTGGGAGGGCGGCCGCGTGCGCACCCGCCCGGCTGGACGCCCGGGCCAGGATCACCCGCGCGGCGTCCGCGTCCGCGGCGGCGGCCCGCCGGACCTCCGTCAGCGGGCCGTCGTCCCCGTCGGCTACCCCGGACAGGCCGGCCGTCAGCGCCAGGGCTTCCCGCGCCAGTTCTTCGGCGGCGGCCGTGTCCCGGTCGAGCTCGGCCGCGGCGGCCCGCACGAGCTGCGCGAGCCGGGCGCTGTCAACCTCGCCCGGCGCGGCCCCCAGCCGGTAGCCGACGCCGTCGCGGACGATCGCGTCCGCGCCGCACGAATTCCGGGCCCGCGACACCAGCACCTGCAGGCTCTTCATGCCGTTGCTGGGCGTGTCGTCTCCCCAGACGAGCTCGATCAGCTCTTCCGGCCGCACCGGGCGGCAGTCGCGGGCCGCGAGGGCAGCAAGCAGCGCCTGCGGGCGATCGCCCGCAACCGGTCTCCCCCGCCAGCGCACATCCGCAAGCAGGGTCAGGGCGATGCTCACCTGCCCAGTCTAGAAGCGCGCCCGCGCCGTAGCGTTCCCACGTACCGCTCCGCAAAAGAGTTCGCTCCGGGCGACCGGACCGGCGTCTTGATGATCCGTATTCCAGCGGGTAGAGGAGGCGGATGAGCACGATCGCCGAGGATAGAAGCCCAGGTCAGGTGCTCTGCACAAGTTCCGGCACGCCGCAGGCGGCAGGCACGCAAACCAGGGGCCAGCGGCTTCGGGCTGCCTTCCTGAGCACCCGGTCAGCACGTTCGGCTCGGCTCCGCTAGTAGTGTCGGCGCGCCTTGATGGGCTGGCCGGAGGGTTACCAGCTGACGGGCAGTTCGTGCAGCCCGTAGACGAACCCGTCGTCCTTGACCGCAAGCTCGTCCAGCGTGACGGCCAGCCGCAGCCCGGGAATCCGGCGGAACAACGTCGCGTATACGATCTCCAGCTCGGCGCGGGCCAGGTTCTGCCCGAGGCACTGGTGCGGGCCGAACCCGAAGGCCACGTGCGGCCGGTTCGGGCGCGCCGGGTCGAGCCGGCCCGGGTCCGGGAACGCCGCGGGATCATGGTTGGCGGCCAGCAAGGAGATGATCACGCCCTCGCCGTCCCCGACCAAGGTGCCGCCGATCTCGGTCCCGGCCAGCGCCAGGCGACCGGCGCCAATGTCAGCGATGGAAAAGTACCGCAGCATCTCCTCTACCGCGAGCGGGGCCCGGTCCGGGTCCGTGACCGCGGCCATCAGCTCCGCGGGTTCGGCCAGCACGGCCAGCACGCCGAGCGAGATCATGCTCGCCGTGGTCTCGTGTCCGGCCACCAGCAGCAAGAACGCTAGGCTGACCAGGTCGCGGTGGTTGTCGTCGGTGGCGGTGGCCCGCCGCATGACCTGCCGGCCGAGCAGGTTGTCACCCGGTGCGGCTTCTTCCGCCGAGACCAGCTCGTCCAGGAAGCCGAACAGTTCCCTCAGCGCCTCGAACCGCAGCCCGGCGGCCACCTGATGACTAAACAGCATCGCGCTGCGGGCCTGGAAGAACTCGTGCCGTGCGTACGGCACCCCCAGCAGCTCGCAGATGACCTGCGACGGCACCGGCAAGGACAGCGCCGATACCAGGTCGGCGGGTGGGCCGGCGCCCAGCATCACGCCGACCTGCTCGTCGACGATCTGCTGGATCCGGGGCCGCAGTCGCTGCACCCGCCGGGCTGTGAACTCGCTGATCACTGCGCGCCGCGCCGCGGTGTGTTCCGGCGGGTCCATGCCGATCAGCGACGCCCCCCGGCTGCGGGCCCGGCGCTGGGCGGCCGTGAGCGCGGGCCGCGGCGCCCCCGCCGGGACGGGCCGTTCCTGCGGCATCGGGAATGACGGATCGGAACGGTCGGCCGTGAACCCGGGCGCCGACAGAGCCGTGCGCGCATCATCCAGCCGCGTCACCAGCCAGGCCAGCATGCCGCCCGGCAGTTCGGCCGTGGCCAGGCCTGGTTCGTCGCGCAGCCGGCCGTACTCCGGCGGCACCCGGAACGGGCAGCCGCGGGACAGCGGAAGACGGACATCGGGCCGTTCATGCATCGATTCACCTCGGTCGTCGCGGGGACGGCCAGCCAGTCCCGGTCGCCGCGGCCGGCCCCCTCCGTCCGTTCTACCACCGGCCCCGAGACGTGCATTGCTTCGAGCGCAAACGATAGATTCCTTTATTTACGCCTGCGGCCGCACATGATGACAGGCACTGCGACCAGGGCCGGAACACCGAGGTCAGCCAGAGCGTGCCCGACCGGGCATGCCACCGGTAAATGCGGTCGCAGCCCGCCAAGCCGCGCCGTCGGCCACTCTGGCCGGCTCCGTGGCGTAGCTGATCTTCAATGAGAACCCGGCCGGGCCGGGGGGCGGCGGTCATTGCAGCCCCCGTTCGCCGGCTGCGGGGGCCGGTTGGCCGACCGGCCGGCCGGCGTCTGTGCGGTGATCTTCACTTCATGAGCTCCGCCGCGACTCGCCGCGCCTCGCGCAGGCCGCTTTCGATCGCGCCGTCGACGAAGCCGCCCCACAGGCTCGCGTTGTCGCTCGACGCGAAGTGCACCACGCCGGCGGGCCGCTGCAGCCCGGCAAGGTCCCGGGTCAGCTGCCCGGGCCGGTGTGTCATCCAGGTGGTCCGCGACAGCGGGTCCTTCATCCAGTCGTGCGCGGCTACCTCGATGACCTCCAGCCCGGGACGCAGCGCGTCGACCGCGGCCTGCACGCCGGCGACGCTGGTCACGTCGAGCTGGGTGTGGTCGGGGCCGAACCCGACCAGGACCGTCGCGTCGTCGTCGGTGAACTCGGTCTTCAGCACCGAGATCGGATGCCGCTGGCTCGCGTACGCGACGAACCGCGGTACCCGGCCGAGCGCCTTCACCCAGACCTTCACGCCCTGCGACGCGACGGTCTCGGCGTTCGCGCGCTGCCAGGCGCCCGGCAGCCCCGGCTCCCACTCGATGCCCGCGATCGCGTTGACCGGCAGCGTCGAGATCACCCGCAGGGCGCGCGCCCCGGCGCCGCCGGCGCAGGTCACGATCGCGCCGTCCGCCGTCTGCGCGACCCTCGTCACCGTGGCGCCCAGCCGGACCTCGCCCGCCACGTCCGCCGCGATCGCCGCAGTGAACCTGCTCATGCCGCCGACGACCCGGTAGGTGGCCGATGCCTCGTGCATGAGCTGCCAGTGCCCGCCCGCCGCAGCCGCCCAGCGCAGCGCGCTGGATAGGCCGACCTGGTCGAGCCGGGCGTTCACGTGCCCCACCCACACCGCCTCATTCGCGCTGCGCGCCTCATCATCCAGCCCGAGCGCGTCGAACCGGTCCTGGATGCTGAACGCGTCCAGTCCGCCGATCTCGCCGGCCGTCGGGTCGATGCCGCGCGGGATGGCGGCGCGGACATCGTCCACGAGCCCCTGCTGCCCGGCTGCGATGAGCGCCATGAACTCATCCAGCGTGCCCGCGCGCGGAGCGCCGCCCGCGCCGAGCCAGTACGCCTCCTCAACCGCGGGGCTGCACGTGATCTCCCGCCCGTACCGGGTCATCTCGGCCCACGTGTGCGGCTGCACCCAGTGCACCCAGGTGCCGCCGAGCTCCAGGTCGTGGCCGAGCCTGCGGTCGGTCCATGTACGCCCGCCGACACGGTCGCGGGCCTCCAGCACGAGCACGTCGAACCCCGCACGGCCCAGCTCACGCGCGGCAACGAGCCCCGCGAACCCGGCGCCGATCACGACAACATCGGCGCCGGCGCGCGCCCCGCCCCCGCGTGCGCGGCTGGACTCGGTCGTGAGTGCAGACATCGGGCTAACCTCCGTAATCATTGCGTCCACTCATGCTGCATGCCGCGCGGGCCAGCGTCTATCACAGGGGCGCTCGCGCGCCGGTTCCGTTTGACAACGGTCATCCTGATCTGGGGACCGTACGTCTTTGCTCCGTCACGACGCGCTTCTGCGCCGTTTACCGCCGGCTCCGGCGCCTATCGGACAAAGTAGATCCATGGAAGGCCGAAGTATCGCGGATCTGCGGGAGCAGGTCCCGCGGATGCAGAAAGGCGTGCGCCAGTGGGTGCGCAGGCTTGGCGCAAGCCGACGCGGAGGCGGGGCGGCAGAGCACGCTGGGGTTGGGGATAGGGCATGGCGGCTGGCCGCGCGGAACGTACCGGACCGTCAGAACTGGTTCGGCTGGTAGGTGGTGAGACCGTATCGTCTGGCGGCCGGGTTCCAGAGGCTGGCGAACGCCTGCTTGCCGGCGGTCGCCTGGCCCTCTGGGGTGTAGGAGGCTCGCAGGCCGGCGTCGGATCGGCTGTTGCGGTGACAGCCGCGAGCGATGTTGTCATCCGCCCACCGGGCGAGATCGGTGTCCACCTGGGCTGATGCCTGCCAGGCACCGGTCAGGTCCTGCAGCATCGCGGCTGGTAGCAGGGAACGGCCGGGCAGGCTCCCGAGCCGGGAGAGCAGACGCTGCCGGGAGCTGGCTGCGCTGGCGAAGGTCCGCGCGTCGTGGCGCAGGGATGGGCCGCAGCCGCGCACGTCTGCGACGGCATCGATGACAGCGACACGGTCGGTGACGCTCTGCGCCAGTAGCCCGGACAGCCGCACCGCGGCCTGCCGCCGCGCGTCCTGCGACGAGGTAGACGGCGTGGCGCCCGTGGTGCCGCTTGCGGTGGTGCTGCCCGAGTGGGCCTGGAAGATGATGACCCCGACCACGATCGCCACGAGCGCGGCGGCCGCGATCACCGGGACCAGCGGGCGGCGGGAGCGCCGCGGGACGCCAGCGGCTGGCGCCCATCGCAGGTCGCCGAGCATTGCCGTGGGCAGGTCGCCAGGCGGCACCGGACCCACGCCATCCACCCACGCCGGATCCGGGTCACCGGACGTCGGTTGCACACCGCCCGGTGACGGCGGGGACGCAAACGCGGTCGGCGCCGCGGGCCGCGCCGCCGGGGCCGTGGGTGACGGCCGAGGTACGTTGCCCGGTGACGCCGGCCACGGCTGCGGGCCGGGCAGCGGGGGCGGCGGACGCCGATGCGCATACCAGGAGTCCCAGGGCGCCGACTCTGGTTGCAGCGGCGGAGCGGCCGTGGGTGACACCGACGGCGGCAACGTGGACTGCGGCGAAGCGGGGACCGCTGGCAACGGCGTCGTCGACGGCTGGGACGACGCGGCGCTGCCGGCTGCGGGCTGCCCGCAGACCGGGCAGAACCAAGATCCCGGCTGCACGGGATGCCCGCACGCCGGGTTACCGGAACCAGCTACACCGGCCATAGTGACAGCAGGCTAGACCACGCGTCCGCGCTCGCCAACCGGAACGCGATGACTGCGGCCTCATTACGAGCCGCTGCTACCGCGCGCTGGCGCTGGCGTCAGGGCCGGGGATGGCTGACTGGCCTCACCGGACGAGTTCACTGGCAGTGACCGTCAGCTGGCCCCCGGCGTGGCATGCAGTTCAATTGGTATAGACCTGGGCAGTCCAGAGTGTGCGTCCGGTGACCATTACTTCTAGGTAGTCCAATGGGATCTTGAAGCCGTCCTAGCTGCGTGTTTCCCAGCCCGCCAGTGTTCCGGCGGAGACGTCGGACTTATCCGGGCGATTGTACTGCCGGTGGCTTCCTCTGGTCGCAATGAGATACCAGCCGTCAGTCTCGAGCAGTTTGATGATCTCGCCGGCCTTCAGCGGCACGCGGCGCTTCTTTAGCGTCGCGGCGACGCCTCGCGTACCCCACGCACGTCGGCACGACGGCGACCATGACGAGGGTGAGGCCGCTCAGCGAGAGCAACGCCGGGTAGTCGCCGTACCCGTGGTAGCGGAACACGACGTGGTCGGTGCCCGCTGGGACGTCGACGGCGACGAGCGCCGGCGCCACCATCCGGATAGGCTGCTGCCGGCCGTTCACGGTTGCCGTCCACCCGGGGTCATAGGAGGCGCTGAGCACCGCGACTCCGGGCTGGCGCATCTGTACCGTCGCCGAGGCCTCGCCGTCATCGAGGTCGGCGCGTTCCGCGATGACCGTGCCGGCCGAGGACTGGCTTCGCACCGTCGGCAGCGGGCCATCCCCGCCGCCGGACCCGTACCTGACACCGAGATACGCGCCGTCCGCCGCGAGCCCGGAGTGAAGCAGCGGAACGCTGCGGGTACCCACGTTCGTTCGGTTCGCCGAGATCTCGCCGGCGATCTGGCCGACCTGGACGTAGCCGCCGCCGTTGATCGTCCACAGCCAGTAGGGGCCGGAGCGCATCGTCAGCCGCGCGGGCACCGGCGGCCGGTCGCGGGCGGGAAGGATGAGGTAGCGGATCCCGAACAGCCGGTAGTCGGAGGGATCCCGGTCGTCGAAATAGTACTCCGGGCCAGTCATCAGCGACGCCGTCCGCAGCGTGTACCCAACCTCGTCGACGTCGCGGCTCTCCAGGTACTTGAACACGGGAACTGTCCCGACGGTGAAGTCCTGACCCCAGTTCGACGGCATTCCCGCGTACGTCCGGCCGCCGCCATCGCGTTCGATCATCGCGATGAGGTGATCGAGGTCGGCGCCCTCCGTGCTGTCCGCGCGGCGCTGGGCCGCGATCGCGGCGGTGTCCTGGCGGTCGTAGGCGCCGAACTGAAGCCACGCGGGCGCGAGCACTGCGACCGCCGCGACGAGAACGACAGCCGGGGACAGGCCGGCCCGCCAGCGCGGAACCCGGGCTTCGAGCAACCGCATGCATCTCGCCGCCAGCCACGCTGCTCCCCGGCCGGCGAGCAGCAGCGCGGCGAGTTGCACGCCCATCATGAAGCGGCGGAAGAAGAGGTCGGCGCGGCCAGGGATCACGTCGACGAGCGACCCGAACGTCGTGCGGCCGAACGCGAACAGCAGGCACACCGCGAGCGCGGCCAGCAGGGCGCGGGCGTCGGCGTCCGAGGACCAGGAAAGCCACGCCAGTGCGAGCCCGAGTGCCGCGAACACGGTCACGACGGGCAGCCGGCCGGAGTCGAGCAGCTGCCCCGAAAGCAGCCAGTGCATCACCAGGCGCGCGCCGTAGCCGTTGACGAGTCCGCTGCCCTGCAGCGGCTCGTTGACCGCCGCCCACGGCCGCTGCGCCAGGAGCGGGACGATCACCCACGCCGATGCGAGCAGCGAACCGCCGAGGAGGACCGCGGCCCGCCGCAGCCGGGTCACAAGGGGCCGGCCGGCGACGAGCGGCCAGACGAGCAGCACCGAAAGCGCCAGGTAACCGGTCTCGAAGTGCAGCGCGACGGTGAGCGCGGTCAGCAGGACCGCTGCGACGTAGCCGCGCCCGTCGCGGATCGCCCGCCAGCTCCAGCCCCACGCGAGCGGCAGCGTCCACGACGCCCACAGCTGCGTCCAGACGCCGTACCCCATCCACACGTAGGCGCCCTGCTCGTAGCCGACCCCCGTGGCGCTCATCAGGAACGGAGCCATCGCGGCCGAAGCGGCCGCCGCCGGCCCGCCCCGAACGCGCGGGCCGCCAAGTAGACGCTGACCGGCCACAGCGACAAAAGCAGGTACAGCGACCAGCAGAACGCCACGTCGGGGCCAACCGCGAGGCCCGCCAGCCCGGTCAGAATCGCCGGCAGGCTCTGGTAATGCAGGAACTGCGGCGACCCCTCCCCGAGGAACGGGAACCAGCTCGTGACCGGCAGGTGCCCGGCGCGCAGCTGCGCCGTCGCGAACCGCACCATCTGCTCGTGCATCGTGCTGTCGTTGAAATACGCGACGTTGAGCGTGAGCGCCCGCAGGTTCACGAGGTTCCACCCGACCGCGGCGGCGACGATCGACCACGCCCACCACGCAGCGGTCCGGCCCCCGCCATCAGCCGGGGGCCGAACCGCTAGCCGGGTCATCGCCGACGCCCGTTCCGGGCGAGCGCCGGCGACCCTCACCAGGTCACCCGGCGCCCGTGTTGCCGGTGCCGCCGGTGTCACTCGCGAGGTTGCAGGACTTGAGGTGCCAGGTGCCGACGCCTGTGTTGCCCGGGGTGGTGCCCGGGTTGATGACCTCCGTGCCGTTCGTGCCCACCAGAACCTTCACCGTTGGCTGGTTCGGTATACCCGGCTCCGGCGTACAGGTGACCGGGCCGCTGACGGCTGCCGGACCGGACCCCATATAAATCACGATCCCCTCGTGGAACCCCATTGCGGCGAGCTTCTGGTCTGCCTGGGAGATCGCCTGGGATCCAGGTTGATTGAGCGTCACCAGTATCGAGCCATCGCTGACCTTCGCAACGGTAACGGCGGCGGACGCCGGCGTGCTCGAGGTTGAGGTCAGGACGAGCGCGATCGCCGCGCCGACGCCCGCCAGCGCGAGCGTGCTGCCCGCGATCACGCGCGGGCGACGGGCCCGACCCGGTCCGGGACGGCCGGCCTGCACGAGGGCCGCGCCGTGCTCGCGGGCGAGATCACGCCAGAGATTATCGGTGAACTTAGTCATTGCTCTGATGTTCCTTTCTCAGCCGGGCCCTCGCCCGGGACAGCCGCTTTCGGAATGCGACACCGGAGATGCCGAGGGCCAGCGCCGCCTCCTTCGGGGTGAGCCCCTCCAGGTCGACGAGCTCGATCGCCGCCCGCTCGACCGGGGGCAGCCGTGCGTACCGCTGCATCAGCGCGGCGCCCTCACGCTCGGCATCGATCCGCTCGGCGAGCTCCTCGATCTCGTCCTCGTCAAGCGCCCGGCGGCCGCCGAGCCGCGCAACCGCGTCCCGGTCACCCGCCGACCGCTCGCAATGGCGGGCGAACACCCGGGCGGCGATGCCGAACAGCCACGCCCGGTCCGATCCCCGGCGGGGGTCGAACCTGGCGAAGCCATCCATGCCCCGGACGAACGTCTCGGAGGTGAGATCGGCGACCGCCTGCGGATCGCGGCACCGGCGCGCGAAGTAGCCCATGAGGACGTCGACGTTGCGCAGGTACACCTGCTCGAATTCCTCAAGCGACGAGCTCGGCGGCCGCCCGCGCGTCCGCGCCCTCACCGCGACCGGTCCCTCCTGGATCGTCCTCGCTGGTGCTCTTGCCTCAGTGCTCATGTCCCTAGTTGCAATCCTCGCCTCCGGCTGTGACATCGCCCGTCCGTGACCCGCGGCCCGTCACCCCCAGCTTGGCGGCTGATTCCGCCGCGGTCACCTCAGCTGCCGAACCCGAGCCCGAGGCGATCGAGTGCGCCGAGCCACAGCCCCCGCCGTCCCTCTTGCCGGTCAGCCGCCGCGAGGCGATTGCGGGTGAGCTGGCTGACCGCTGAGTGCAGTGGCGCGGTCGTCAACGGCAGCGGCCGCGTGCGCACGAAGTGCAGCCGCGTCGCCTCGCTCTCACAACCCTCGAGCAGGTCCAGCGCGACCTGGGTGCGCTGAACGACCGGATATGCGCGCCCGCAGTCGACATTCAGCGATAGCTGACATGCGAGCAGAACGAGTGAAGTCGGCTTCGACGATGAGGGTGTGGCGGCCTGGTGCCGGGCCGTATCGTGGTGCCCGGGTTCGGGAGTGGCTTGTCCGAAGAGCCGGCGTTCGGGGTGTGAGCCGGCCGCGCTGGAGCCAGAGTCGTTCCCCGGTTGCCCTCCCGGACCCTTCGCGCTGGCCGCTGTCCGGCCCGCCGGGCGTCGGCTAAGGTCTGTCCCGTAGATCTTGGGGTAGGCGGCTGAAGCCCGGCTCAGATGCGGGTGATGCCGGTGCCGTCTAGCCGGGTAGGTGTCACCCCGGCCTGTCCTGCCTCGTCAGGCTCCTGCCGCCGCTGACGTCCCAGCGTCCCTGCGCTCCCGCGCCGGTTAACGCGGAAAATCCGGCCTCTACGGATGATCCGGGCCCCTGGCGGGCACACTGAGCTGTTTTCATCCTGATAGCCGCGGGACCTCCCCGTCCGGGTTGGCGATGACCTGCAGGTTCATCTCGTACCTGAGACCCGGTTAGGCCACGTAGCGGAGCTTGAGTTCGTCGGTGTGGCCGGACCAGCTCAGGTGGAGTGTCCAGCAGCCGGGCGCCGGCAGGTCGATGATTGAGGGTCCTGGCCCGCCCGGCACGGTCACGGTTGCCGTGCGCGTGCTGTCCGCGAGCGTGGCCTTGATGACCAGCGGATTCGGCGCGACGAGCGGAATCCTGGACACCCAGAGGATCTTGTTGCTCCTGTCTTGCAGTGACGGTGAGTGCAGTGCGTCGCGGGGCGCCCACAAGATCGCCACGATGTTGCCGGCCTCGCCCGTCACATGCGGCATGGCCAGATTCGCCGGGTGGAACCCCGGCCGTGCCCAGACGGGCAGCGGGCTGGCGGGCGGCTGCCCGGCACACCCGTTCGAGGTGACCACGCCTGCTTGAGCCGTGCCCGCCTGGGCAGCGCTCGCCCGCGCCGCCGGCGGCTGAGGGCGCCCCGACGGCTGACTTTTACTGGTACAGGCCGCCACGAGCAAGGCTGCCACTGCTAGCGGCACGAAAATCGCGCCATACCTCATATCCTGACGGTACGCTCGCGGACGCGCATCGCATACCCAGCTGCGCAGTGGGTAGTCAATCGGCAGTCGCCGGTTGGGCGAAATCGGTTCAAGGAGCCTTTTCATCCTCCGATCTGGCGGTTTGCAGGACGTGGATCGCCTTGGCCAGCTGCCCGGCGCGCCAGGGGCAGCAGCGGAGTTTGCGCAGGATGCGCCAGGACCTGAGTGGGGAATTGGCGCGTTCGCCAGGGGCGCGGAGCCGGGCATGAGCCCGGTTGGCGTCCTTCTGCGACCAGGCCCGAGGCGGCCAAGGCCCGGATCGATTCACCCCAGTCGTCGCGGGGACGGCCAGCCTGTCCCGGTCGCCACGGCCGGCCCCTCCGTCCGTTTCTACCACCGGCTCCGACGCAGGCATTGCTTCGACGCAAACGATAGATTCCCTCGGTTGTACCTGCGGCCGTTCATGATGACAGACACCGCGACCAGGACCGGAACACCACCAGCGGACAATATGGGTATGAGTTCGGACACGCGGTCTGTCGGGCCATGCCGAAGATGGCCGTCCTTGGGGAGCGCCTGCTCCCCCGGCCCGTTCGTTGCCAACCAGATCACCCACCACGCGGAGAGATCCGCGGCGTGGCGCATGCCGCGCCGGGCAGACCTCCAAGCCTGGTAACATCAGCCGCGATCCGAACGCGGAACTCGAGGGATTAACGGTGAGCAGCACCGAGGAATGGAAGCCGGGACAGGACACGCAGGCGGTCGCGACGGCGCGGGTCCAGGAACAGGACCCGGACAAGATCCACTGCCCCGCCTGGGGAGTCGTCGGCAACATGGGTGACAGCATCTGTTACGCGGGCGTGCCGGCGAAGGTCGAGGCGATCCAGGCCGAGCTGCGGCGCCGGGTCGTCGGCGCCGATCTCCCCGTGCGGGTCATCGCGCCCAACTTCGCGGGCGGCATCTCCGACGGCCAGCGCAATGGCACGCCAGAGATGCGTTACTCGCTGATCGGCCGCGAGACAGCCAACGATGGCGTGTGCCTCCACCTCGAGGGGAGCGACGTCCGCGGCGTCATCGCCGTCGTGGCCTGCGACAAGCCACCGGTGGGAACCCTTGCCGCGATCCTCGAACGCAACGCCCCCGCGGTGATCATGTCCGACGGCTCGATCCGGCCTGGCGTTGACTCCCGTACCGGCGAGCCGATCGACATCATCTCTTGCTTCCAGGCGGCAGCCGAATCGCCCGAGGAACGCCGCCGCATCGCGTTGGAGGCCTCGCCCGGCTACGGCAGCTGCGGCGGAATGTTCACCTACAACACCATGCAGTCGTTCATCGCCACCTGCGGGATGGAGCCGCTGCACATGGTGAGTCCCGCGTCGGAGGATCGCCGGCGCACCGAGGAGTTCCCCGCGCAGCTGATCGACGCGCTGCAGACGCTCTTCGCGCGCACCATCCGCCCGCGCAACATCGTCACCCCCGCCTCGCTGCGCAATGCCACGCTGGTGGCGATCACCCTGGGTGGTTCGACCAACGTCGTGCTCCACGCACCCGAGCTGGCCCGCGCCGCGGGCATCGATTTCTGGCGCGAGGTAATCACCCAGGATGAGTTCAACCGCGTCTCCCGCACACTGCCGGTGCTGGTGAACGTCCGTCCCTTCGGCCGTTACTCGATGGTCGACATCGACGCGAAGGGCGGACTCCCGGTGATCGTGCGCGAGCTCCTCGCTGCGGACCTGCTCGACGGCGACTGCATCACCTGTACCGGCGAGACGCTCGCGGAGCAGGTCGCCCGTCTCGACCCGCCGGCGCCCGACGGCCAGGTGATTCATCCGTTGTCCGCACCGTTCAAGCCAGCAGGTGGCCTGCGGCTGCTCCACGGCAACCTCGCCCCGGACGGCGGCGCCGTTATCAAGCTCGCCGGCGTCGAAGGCGGTATGGCGAGGGGACGGTTCGCGGGCCGCGCCCGCGTCTTCGACAGCGAGGCGGCACTGATCGAGGCGCTCGCAACCGCGCCCGAACGGCTGGAGGATCGCGACATGGTGGTGATCCGCTACGAGGGTCCACGCGGGGCGCCGGGCATGCCCGAGCTCCTCGATCCCACGTCCCGGATCACCGCGCTCTGCCGCCGGCGCGGCATCACCATTGCGCTCATGACCGACGCACGCTTCTCCGGCGGTTCGGTGGGGCTGGTCATCGGGCACGTCTCCCCGGAGGCGGCGCTGGGGGGACCGATCGCGCTTATCGAGGACGGCGACACCATCGTCGTCGACGTCAACCGCGACACCCTCGACTGCACGGAACTGGAGGACGCCGCGACGCTCACGGCCCGGCGGGCGCGGTGGGAAGCCGAGGCCGACCGCAACGGCGGAACGCATCCGCTCGTGCGGCCCGCCGACACGCGATTGCTCAGGCGGATGCGCGCCTGCGCGCTGCCCCCACTCCAGGGCGCCGGGCTGTCGGACGTCGGTACCGGCGGAAGCACGGGTTAGGGCGGACGACAAGCGCCTCACCAGCTGATTCGCCGCGGCCACTTGGCCGAGCTGAGCACGGCGACCCACAACCGGCGGGACGAGGCCATCGTCTGAGCGTGCGGCTCACCCGATCTTGCGGCGATGCCGGGAGGAGCGTCACACTGGGGCACAGCGCTCAAGGGAGGGACTGTCAATGAAGACCAGCACGGAGCGGATCCTGACCACGCACACTGGCAGCCTGCCCCGGCCGGCGGGCCTGGCGGACCGCCACGATCAGGACGCGGTCCGGGCGGCGGTGCAGGAGACGGTCGCCCGCCAGCTTGAGGCGGGCGTCGATATCGTCAATGACGGCGAGGTCAGCAAGCCGAGCTACGCCACGTACGTGACCGAGCGGCTGTCGGGTTTCACCGGGGAGCCCGTTGCTTTGCAGATGCGGGGCTTTGAGGAATTCCCCGAGTTCGCCCAGCGAATGTGGGGTGACCCGGAGATGGCGGCCATCATGGCCAATCCCAGCTGCGACGGGCCGGTCGCCTACGTCGACCGGTCGCTGGCCGAGGCTGACATCGCCAACGTGCGGGCCGCCGCAGGCGGCGCCACCGAGGTCTTCATGTCGGCGGCGTCGCCCGGCGTCATCGAGATGTTCATGGCCAACCGCTACTACGCCAGCACCGAGGAGTACCTGTTCGCCCTCGCGGAGGCGATGAAGCAGGAGTACGACGCCATCTACCAGGCCGGCCTGGTCCTTCAGCTCGACTGCCCGGACCTGGCCTGCGAATGGGCACTGGGGCCGGAGCAGACCACGGCGGAATTCCGCCGGGTGGTGGCCCAGCGGCTGGAAGCGCTGGACCATGCCACCCGCGACATCCCGCCGGACCGGCTGCGGATGCACTTGTGCTGGGGGAATTACGAGGGCCCCCACCACACCGATGTCCCGCTGGCCGACATTATCGACCTGGTGCTGGCGGCCAGGCCCACGGCGGTGTCGTTCGAGGCGGCCAACCCCCGCCATGAACACGAATGGAAGGTTTTCGAAGAGGTCAAGCTGCCCGAGGGCAAGGTCGTGATCCCCGGCGTGCTGGACTCCACCACCAACTACATCGAGCACCCCGCGCTGGTGGCCCAGCGCATCACCCGCTACGCCGACGTGGCCGGCCGGGCGAATGTCATCGCCGGCAGCGACTGCGGCTTCGCCACCTTCGCCGCCTTCGTCCCGGTTGACCCCAAGATCACCTGGGCAAAACTGGCTGCGATGGCCGAAGGAGCCCGGCTGGCGAGCCAGGAACTATGGAAAACAGGGACCGCATAGCCACCGGTCATCTGGGTTCCTGCCGGCACCGGCTGCGGCCCGAAACTCCAAACCGCTCCGAACTAGCAATTCCGTGCGGCTGACCGCGGCGATCTCGCCATCCTGAAGGGAGCGCCGAATCGATCTGCCTCCGCTGTTGAGGCATGCCCGCGCTGCGCCGGAATCCTGCAAAGGCGCGGCCGGACTTGACCGATTCACGAATGATTATGCCGAGTGGCGCATAGCGTCGGGATGGCAATGCCGTCAATCCGGCCCGAGCAGTAAACTCTGCTTTCTCAGGTAATCCATGCTCCACTACGCATCAAGGTACGCCCCGGGCAGCTCATTGACCTCCCGCCAGGCTTGGATCCACTCAGGGCGCAGCACCAAGAACCGTATCCGGTCGCTGGACTCGCACGGGTCCCAGTCCGCTTGCATCGCATACAGCCGGGCCAGGCCGGCCGGTACCTCGTCCAGGCCGTAGACCTGTTCTAGCTCGGCGTCGATCATCACCACGTCGCGGGTCGGCCCCAGGCCCAGCCGGGCGCGTCCCTGGCCGGGGGCCGCGCCATGCGGGCACCCGGCCCGGTAATCCTAAAGCCGGTCTTTATGACCATAAAAAGCGGTAAATATCGGCTCGATGCATAGAGGGTTATTCAGGGGACAGGGACGTTATGTGAAGTTTATCTTGTCAGGCGGTGTGGCACCATAAAAAGATGGCCCGTTCACGAAAGGATTGAGTTACCACACTTAATCCATAGAACAGGCCATCACGTGCATCATACCACCGGGTTCGATCGCGAAGAAATCATCGACCTCTGCATCCGGATCAATTCCGTGCAGCCCGGGTCAGGATCCCCGAATTGGCCGCCATGCCTCGGTCTTTTCAAATCGGTAGTGGCCACGCTGACCTACATGCGGCATAATCGCAAACAGGCGGAAATAGGCGAGTCGCTCGGCGTATCCCAGCCGACTATCAGCCGCGCCATATCTGCCATAACACCGCTCATTCCGGAAGCGACGCGCGAATTTGTGCCGACCGCTGACGACCTTGACCCGGATGCCCAGTACATCCTGGACGGCACACTGCTCCCATGCTGGTCATGGGACGGGCACAAGGAACTTTACTCAGGGAAGCACAAGACCACCGGAATGAACCTCCAGGTTGCCTGCACCATTTACGGAAAGCTCGCCTGGATTTCCGATCCGGTCAACGGGAGCCGCCACGATAATTATTGCCGGGAAGAATCCGGCGTACTGCTGACGGTGAACCCGAAGAACTGGATCGGCGACAAAGGATACATCGGGAACAACATGATCACTCCCTTCAGGAAGCCCGCGGGCGGCGAGCTACTCGACTGGCAGAAAGAATACAACTCCGAGGTTAACAAGATACGCTGGATGATCGAGCAAGTGATCTCGCACTTCAAAAACTGGACCATCATGCACACCGACTACCGGCGCCCGCTTAAAACATTTGAGACGACTATCTCAGCAGCCGTCGGCCTGCACTTCTACCGGACGGTGTCGGGTCGCCCGGGGGAATCTCACCCCCGGGCTCCCACGGAACGGAACGTGAAAGTCTCCCTTCATTCCGCTCTTCTCATCCTTTCCAGTCGAACGCGCGCGTCCGGCTCCAGTGGACGAACAGCCCGGGCTCTCGATCGATGAGCCGGTCCACCATCTGCGGAACCGTTTGTAGCCGCGCAGCCGTTTGTACTTTCTGCGAGCCCACCGCGTCAGGTAGGTGTTGACGCGGCGGAGGAGCCGATTTAGCACTCCCCGGCCGAAGAGGCCGTAGTAGTTAATCCAGCCCGCCACGATCGGGTTGACCGCCCTGGCGAGCTCGTTCAGGCTTGCGCCGGTGCGCAGGTGTATCCGCCAGCCGCGAACCATCTGGCTCTTGGCCGTGAGGGCCTCCGGGCTCATCGCGGGCGTGAACGAGGTGAAGATCTTCCCGTTCTTGCCCATGACCTGCCGGGGGCGGAACGCATACCCCAAGAACGTGAACGCCACGGTCTCATGCTCACCGCGCCGCATGCTGTCCTTGCAGTACACGATCTTGGTTTTGCCGGGGTGCAACTCCAGCCCCAGCTCCGCCAGCCTCGCGGTGAGCGCCTCCCGGACCTGCCGGGCCTGGCGCTCGGTCACACAGTGCACCACCGCGTCGTCGGCGTAACGCTCGAATTCCGCCGTCGGGAACTCCCGCTCCAGGAACATATCGAACGCGTAATGCAGGAACAGATTCGCCAGTACTGGCGATACCGCAGATCCTTGCGGGGTTCCTTTATCCCGTTCCTGCAAGGTGCCGCCGGGTAGCTGCAGCGGCGCTTTCAGCCACCGCCTGACATACAGCAGCACCCATTTATCGGCGGTATTTGCCTCCACCGTCTTGACGACCAGATCATGATCCAAAGAGTCAAAGAACTTCCGGATATCAAGATCCAGAACCCAGTCCTTCCGCCAGCACCGTTCGCGGCACTTCCTCAGCGCATCGTGTGCTGACTTCCGCGGCCGGTACCCATAGGAGTCAGGATGGAAAATCGACTCCGTCCGGGCTTCCAGCCGCAGCGCCACCACAGTCTGCGCGATTCTGTCCGCGACAGTGGGAACTCCCAGGATTCTTGTCCCGCCGCCATGCGGTTTCGGTATTTCTACCGCCTTTACCGGAGGCGGAAAGTAAGTCCCCGACGACATCCGATTCCAGATCCTGTAGAGGTTATTCCTCAGATCCTCCTCGAAGTCGGCTATGGACTGCCCGTCCACCCCGGCTGCACCCTTCTTCGCCCTGACCCGCCTGTACGCCTCCCACACCAGCTGCTTCGGTATCTGAAACGACTTGCCTTCCGGTCCTGACTTGCTCACGCGTCTCCTCCCAGGACATCGCCTGGTTGCCCGCAGGAACAAACCAACAGATGAGCCGGCCCCTTCGCTCCGCTCCCATTACAGGAGCCTCACCACTACTACGAGCCGGTCCGCCAGCGGATGCCGCATCGGTACTCAACGGCTAACGGTTTCTGCCGCCGCCGCTCTCCCTCTCGGCGCCCTTTTCACAATGAAAGGAGCACAGTATCAGCATCCGCCTTCCCACGTTCCGTGCAGAAGCCGCAGACCAGGCTCGCGCCGCCTACATACCGGACACCACCTGGCCAATAGACGGGCACCCGCCAGGCTCATCCCGGAACCATTCAATCGCTCCGGTTCTGATGTCATCTAAGTCTTTCGGTACTTCATCAGCGGTTCACTCGCGTTCGCCTTCCTGATCCCTTCCTGACGCATCACGTGCGCCTTTTCCTCAACGCTCACCACAACAGTCGCTAGCTAATGCAGCTTAAGGTGGATTGACGCCTCCCCCCGCAGGGAGACGCCGGAGGGCCACTACCCCTCCATCATCTGCACAGCACCGCATCAGAGAGATCTCCTACATCGACCCTCCTCCACGTTCGTGGCACACCTGAATAACCCTCATATTTAAGGTTTCGGGTTATCGTTAGTACGCAGAGGCATTCTGGATGCCGGCTGCGAGGGGGCCTTATGTCGGATTTTCACGCCGCCCATCCGGACTACGCCACCACCTCCCGGCTCGACGAGCTCCGCGTCAACGAGTACTCCTACCTTGACTCGGGCGGGCACACCTACCTCGACTACACCGGCGCCGGGCTGGCCGCGGACGCGCAGTTGCGCGCGCACGCCGAGCGGGTGCGCGGCAGATGTTTCGGCAACCCGCACTCGGAGAACCCGACCTCAAGCGCGTCTACCCGGCTCATAGAACAGGCCAGGGAGGCGGTGCTCCGCTACTTCAACGCAGCCGCGGACGAATACGCGGTCATCTTCACCCAGAACGCCACCGGCGCGTGCCGCCTGGTCGGCGAGGCGTATCAATACCGGCCGTTGTCTCGCTTCGTGCTTACCGCGGATAATCACAATTCGGTGAACGGGATGCGGGAGTTCGCCCGCGCCCGCGGCGCCGCGGTCAGGTACGTCAGGCTGTCGCCGGGCGAGCTCCGGGTCACCGACGAGGACGTCGCCGCCGCCCTCGGTCGCGGCGCCCGCCAACCCGGCTGGAGCGCGGGCCGCAGTTACCGGCGCGGCCTGTTCGCCTATCCGGCGCAGAGCAATTTTAGCGGCGTCCAGCACCCACTGGCCTGGGTGGATCTGGCCCAGGCCGCGGGCTACGACGTGCTGCTCGACGTGGCCGCCTTCGTCTCGGCCAACCGGCTCGACCTCGGCGCGGTCAAGCCCGAGTTCGCTACCGTGAGCTGGTACAAGGTGTTCGGCTACCCTACCGGGATCGGCTGCCTGCTGGCCCGGCGGGATGCGCTCGCCCGGCTGCGCCGTCCGTGGTTCTCCGGCGGCACGATCTGGGGCGTGAGCGTGCAGGGGGCTGGCACCGGCTGGCCGACGACGAGACGGCGTTCGAGGACGGCACGCTCAACTTCCTCGGCATTCCCGACGTCACGACCGGCCTGGCCTGGATCAGCGACATCGGCATCGACCTGATCCACCGGCGGGTCGGCTGCCTGACCAGCTGGCTGCTCGATAGCCTCACGAGCCTCAAGCACGACAGCGGCGCTCCAATGGTGCGCGTGTACGGTCCGCGGGATAACCAGGCCCGCGGCGGGACCGTGGCGTTCAACTTCCTCGACACCCACGGCGCCGTGGTAGACGAGCGCGCCGTCGCCCGGGACACCAGCGCGGCGGGCATTTCGGTGCGGACCGGCTGTTTCTGTAACCCCGGCGCGGGCGAGTGGGCATTCGGGCTGAGCCGGCGCGAGGTGCGGGGCAGCTGGTGGCGCGGGTTCCTGCGGCACAATATGCAGACCGTGGACGACTACCTGGAGCTGACCGGCCTGCCGAGCGGCGGCGCCGTCCGGGTGTCACTTGGGCTGGCGTCCAACCTCGGCGACGTCGAGCGCTTCCTCGACTTCGCCGAACGGACCTACCGTAACGCTGAGCCCGACCGCGAGGGCCTCGCGCCGCGCTTGCGCTGCTAATCCGCAGGTGGCGCGGGTCCGCGAAGCGCGTCCACTAGGCGCGCGTCTTGCGGACGATCACCGCGCAGGTGGCAGCGAGAAACGCGATCGTGAACCCGGCCAGGATCACCACGTCCCCCGCCACCGGATGGGAGAACGTGTTCCCATATGACGCGAGCAGCGGCGGCCCGAGCGGAGAGCCGCCGTCGGCCCAGAGCCTGTTCACGCTGAAGCTGTGGCCGAGCCCTTCGAACGCCCACCGGTTCGACATCGCGTAGCTGATCCACCGCCCCACCACGGCCATCACGGGCACCGGCAGGATCGCGCCGACGAAAAGGACCTGCGGGAAGCACACCATCGGCATCGCGATCGTGGCCTGGGCCGGCTCGGACACCGCGGCCGAGATGAGCAGGCCGAGGCCGAGCGCCGCCGCCGACGACACCACCAGGGTGACGAACACCGCGCCGTAATCGCCGCCGCCGGGCAGTCGGCCAAGCGCGCGCAGCACGCCGAGGAACGCCGCGTCCACCACCGCAAGCAGCGGCAGCAGCACGGCCGCCTTGGCCAGCACGTACGGACCGGCGCGCAAGCCGACGAACCGCTCCCGCCTGAGCACGGCGAACTCGGTGCAGATCTGCAGCAGCCCGTAGGTCAGCCCGAAGAAGAATCCGCCGAACGCCACCCAGAACAAGATCATCACCGTGGCTTCGGGGCTCGGCACGCCCGGCCCGAACGCATACGGCTTGAACAGCACCACGAACATTGCCAGCACCAGGATCGGGGAGCCGATGAGGATAGCGAGCGTGAGGCGGCCGCGGGCCAAGATCTCGGCGTTCCGCCTAGTCAGCAGGAGCCACTGCTGGAAACCCCCGATGCCTCGGTAAGAGCCCGCGGCCGCGGTGTCCGGCGGCTGGCCGTCCGGCGCGGGCGGGCGCGCCTTGGCCTGGGTGAATTCGGCGAACCGCTGGCCCCAGGCCTCGGCCGAGTCCGGCCCGGCCAGACGCTCGTAGATTTCCGAGATGCTGCCGGTGCCGAAATAGGCGCAGGCCTGATCCGGCGAGCCGAAGAACGCCAGGTAACCATGGTCTGCCAGGACGGCAACCTTGTCGCAGCGTTGCGCGTCCAGCGGGTTGTGCGTGGTCAGCACGACCGTGGTGCCCTCGTCGGCCAGTTGCCTCAGCGTGCGCATCAGCTCCGCGCCGCGGGCGGGATCGAGCCCTGACGTCGGCTCGTCAAGGAAGAAGACGCCCGGCCGGGTCAGCAGCTCGGCGGCGATGCTGGCGCGTTTGCGCTGGCCGCCGGACAGCAAGCCGACCGGCACGTCGGCGCGGTCGGAAAGCTCGAGCGTGCCGAGCACGTCCCGCACCGCGCGTCCGGCCTGCTCGGGCGTGGTGGCCGCAGGCAGCCGAAGCTCGGCGGTGTACCGCAGGGTCCGGCCCAGCGGCAGGCTCAGGTGGAGGATGTCGTCCTGGGGGACGTAACCGTGCCTGCACTGTTCGCCGTCCCGGCGCACCTCTCCGGCCGTCGGCGGCCGCAGCCCGCACATCGTGTCAAGCAGCGTGGTCTTGCCCGTCCCGCTGCCCCCGATGATCGCTACCAGGTCGCCGCGCCCGATGGTGAGGGAGATCCCGCGCAGGATCAGCTCTCCGGTATGGACCTGCTGACTCACATCGCGTAGATCAATCAGCGTACGACCGCTGGCCGCGATCTCGAGGTTCATGTCACCCATTCTGCGCTTCTGGCCGCCGTTCGGCCCGCGGCCGGCGCGCCGCCGTCGCCACGCCGAAGGACGACATCAGCGCCAGCGCAAGGCGGCCGCTGATGAGCCGTGCACGCGGCGCGGCGCGACCGGACTGCCCGGGGCAGCGCGCGCTGCCCCGGGGCGGTCATGATGCTCATATGCGTGACCGTAGGACTAGTCAGTGGCCGCACGTGGGTTCTGACTAACGAGCCACAAGGCTGCTAGCTTCAAGCGTGGCTCAGTCTTGCTGGACGTTGTTTGCGAAGGTCACCTGGATGACAGCACTGTCATCGTTTCCGGAGAGGTTGATCTGAAAGCTCTGCCAAGCGGCAGGAGCGAGGTTGATGGATTTGCCCGAGCTCGCGACGTTGCCGTCGAGGTTTCCGCTGAAGCTGATGTTCACCGAGTTGTCGATCTGCCAGTCGGTGGTGACGTTGAGGTTCGCGGAGGCGGAGTCCACGCTGCCCGATGCGGACTGCGTGGCGTGGGTACCGTAGGGCCCGACATTGAGGTACATGAGGAAAGGTACCGTCGCATTGTCCGAGGACAGTTTCGCGAACCATGCCTTCTTCGTGCAGTTCAGGGCCATAGAGCCAGAGGCCACCACCTGCCTGTAGTCAGCGTCCGGCAGCTGCAGTGTCATGTTTTGCGTCACCGCCGGGCTTTCGATGCTGACCTGCTGCTGCGAGGAAAGGTATTGCGTTGTCTGCTGGCCTTGCGGGCCTACCAGGGTGGCCAGCTGCGCCTTCAGCTCGTAGGAGCCGTACGGCACGTTGGTGAAGCTGTAGCTACCGTCAGCCTGGCTGAACGCGTAGAAGCTGGAGAGCTGGAGCGTCACCCGTTCCGCCGACTGGCCGTTGAAATTGACGTGCCCGGTAAGGGTAGCGGTGGGGCCCGCCTTGGCCCACTGGTACACCGGGACCGTGTCGATCCGCGCTGACCGGAAAATGAGTGGCTCGACGTAACCGAGAACACCACCCCTGTCGGGCCCGTTCCAAGCAGCCAGGTTGTCCGGGCTGACGGCGTTCGCGTCGCCGGGTGTTTGCCACGCGGTCGAGTCGTTTTCGGCGGAGCAATCATCATTGGCGAACGCGTTACAGATCTGATTACCGATGTGCACCCCCGCCTTGGTCACGTCCTCGCCGAGCCAGCCTGCCTGCTGGTAGGCCATGTCGTAGAGGTTGTTGTACAGCCAGTTACCTGCTGTCTCGCGCTCGGCTTGGGAATAGAAGAAGAGCCCGTCAGGCGTGTCTGGACCGAGCTGGACGCCCGCGGTTCCCGCCTGCGGCCCCAGCTCGCCCGCTGTGGCGATCGCACTGGGACCTTCGGCCTCGACACCGTTGCGTTTCATCATCAGCCAGATGAACGAGGAACAGACCGCGGGGAATGTGCCCACGGCCCAGCCGGTGCCCGCCGGGGCAACCGAGACGGGATCCTCGCCGATCGCGGGATTGGTATAGCAGTAGAAGCGGTAGTGTGCCTTGCCGGTCTGGGCGTAGGCGGAGTCCGCCACCTTGCCGAGCAGGCTGCGGACGGCGGTGGTCTCGAGCAGTGGGTCAGGCTTGATGACTAGCGGAGGAATGATCGTGAATTTGCCCGCAATAGTGGCTCCACTGGGGACCGTATTGAAGCTGCCGTTCATCGAGTACTGGGTTCCTGAGTCAGGATCGGTAAGGACCTGGCTACTGGTCGCCTGGTCGACGGTCTGCGTGATCACTCCTGGCCAGCCGTACTTCACCGCGTTCGGCTCGAAGCCGCCAAGCGGCTGGTGTTCGCCGCCCAGCCAGTTTCCCCCGGTCGGGTAGGCCTCCATCCGCTCCTGGGAAGCGGTGCAGTGGGTGATCTGTTGGTGGTTCAGGGTCATGATCCCGCTGTGGCTGTGCGTTTGCGGCGGAGTCACCTGCGTGAGTAGGCCGCCGATCAGCCCGTTGCCGCCGGGAGCTAGGACGATGTCGCCCTTGCGCGCGTTCAGGAACTGGGCCGGCGTCGGGACTGTCTCCGTTTGCTGTGTCATCTGGCAGACCAGGCCACTTGGCGGGTCGGCCGGCGGGTTATCGGGATCGCACCGGCTACCAACGGCCACCGGCGAGCCCGGTGCCCCAGTGACCGGTATCACGCTGATGGGGGTAGCCGTCCCAGTTCTGGTGATCGGTACGTCTAGCAACTGTGCGCGAGATGACACGCCAAGTTCCGCGGGTGACCCTGCATCGGCCACCTGAAGTCCGGGCGGCGCGGCCCCGAGGACCTCACTCATGAGTTCCGGGTTGCCGGCCAGGCTGGCAATGCCGATCGCCCCCACGCGCGGTGCGTCACTGAGCCTGTCCTCCGGCTGGATCTGGAAATGTGCCGAAACACGGATCTTGAGCCCGGCGATCGGGTCGACAAGATGAACTGGCTCAGCCAGCGCCGGCCGGTGTTGTAGTAGCGGGTGGAGCTGGCTGACCTGCCGGCTTGCCAGCCACGCCAGTCGCCATCTGGAGGATCCGGACCGGGCCGGGGCCAGCCGCCACCGTCGCGGAGGTGACTGCCTGGTCGGTGAAGACGGCTGAGAACCCTAGCGCATTGTCGGGAACGACGGAAAATGGGGCGATGACCTGGACACTGACGCTACCGCTGGCCGGGACGGTGACCGGCGTGCCGAGTGACTCAAGCGGCGAGGGCACCGTCACTATCGTGGGATCGGCCAGGACCGGGATTAGCTGACGCGACACGAGCGCGAGGTCGACCGGCTCGCGGTTGCTGATGACCGCGGTTCCGACGAAGTTGGTACCGACCTTGCGGGCCCAGCCCTGGACTGTTACCTCCGGGACCACATAGCCCCGCTTTTTGCACGTCACGTAGGCGTTCATGACCGAAAGCGTGCGCGTGTAGGAGGGCGTCCCAGCAGTAACATCGGTGATGGTGACGTGGAACTGCCGGAACTCTTGTACGGTCCCGAGCGCGGGCCCGAAATCGTGGGCGGCCTGAGGGGTAATCGTCTTGACGCTAGGTGACCCGTCACCGAAGTCCCATTCAAAGCGCTGGAGCGGAGCCAAGTTCGGCGGCGCAAACTGAGTCGGCAGCGACGAAATCGCCGTTTCGGCGCCCAGCGAGCCGGTCTCAGGACGCGGCAGCGCGGTCGTGATCATTGGCTCAGCGGCATGCGTTGCGGCGAGAACCGGTGCAATGCCTGCTGCCGGTACAGGGGACCCGGGCGCCACCGATGGCGGCGGTGTCACCAATGCCGAGACAGGTTGCAGTGCGAAGGTCGCGGCGTAGGGCATCTCACCCTGCGACTGCGGCGCCACAGTAAGGATCTGGACGTTCATCTCAGCCTCGAGGAGCGCAGCCGCGGGAGCCTGCGGCTGGCCTGGGGCGGCAACGACGGCACGTGTCGCGGCGGTGGTGGCGGTGGTGGCGGACTGCGGCGCCGCGACGGTTATCGAGATCGTGTTCTGCTCCGGCGCGCCGTCGGAACCGACCGCGGTGACGGTGATCTGATGCACTCCGGGCCATACGAACTGCACGTACTGTTGCGAGCCGGGCGACCCCGTCGATGGCGACGTATTCCTGTTGCAGGTTGGCGTAAGGCTGGCCTCCTGGCCCGCACACGTCGATCTTGACCGAGTCGCCAACGATCGGGCTTTCTGGCGCCCAGATCACGCTGCCGATGACTGCCATGGCCGCTCCTCCTGTCGCAAGACCACATCGCGATTCGCCTCCACCAATTCGCCAGTGAGCGGGGCTGAGCCGAGCGCAGAGCAGAAGTTCGGCTCGCTGCTACTTAACTCCGGCTGCTAGCCGTGTTGCCGACCCCTCTCCGGTAGCGGGGTCGGGGAGCCAGCCGTTGCGGTGACCGATGCCGAGGTCTGCCGCGTTCGCAGGCGGGTATGACCTGGTCCTGGCGGTGATGGCAGACCACTGGTGCCACGTTGGACGGGCGCGCCGCAATGAGGCAGGGGGATGGGTTGGTCCGTGAAGAGGCTCCTCAGTGCGAAGGTGCTATCACCTAGGAGCATCCCTGGCCGGGCGGCCGACCGCATCGCAGGATGCTGCGGTTAATCTGACGGTGCGACTTGGCCCGCGACGGCTGGATGGCAGGATACTGCTATATGGCCAGGCCCCGGCGGGTGGCGTAGGCGGCGGCCGCCGCGCGGTTGGCCACCCCGAGCTTGGCGAAGATGCTACTGACATGGTGCAGGACGGTATTAGGGCTGATGAACAGCGCCTGGGCGATCGCGCGGTTCGAGTGGCCAGCGGCGATCAGGCGCAGTACCTCGACCTCGCGGCCGGTCAGCCCCGCTGGCCAGGCCGGCGTCGGCGGCGCGGCCGGGGCGGCGGCGCGCAAGGCGGCGGCCCGTTCCCCAAGCCCGCGGATCCCGAGCTCCTGGGCGGTGGCGGCGACCTCGTCGAGCAGGGCCGCGGCCTGATGGCGGTCGGCTGGCCGGTCCAAAGCCAGCAGCGCCCGCGCCTGCCCCTCGCGGCTCATGGCCGCCATCGGCCGGCCCTGCATGCGGTCGGCGAGCGCGGCCGCGTGCTGAAAGCGGCGGAGGGCCTGCTCGGGGAGGCCGCGGGTAAGGTCCAGCAGTCCCAGGAAGTAGGCCGCCGGCCCCAGGCAGATGGCACCGACGCGGCCGGTGACGACATTGCGGTCGGCGTACGGCTCCAGCAGACCGTGCAGCTTGACGGCGGTCTCGGCCTCGCCGAGGTGGTAACACGCCAGTGCGAGTGAGGCCAGGCTGAAACTCCACGCCGGGTCCCTGGGCACTGCAGCCAGGTTCCCTGCGGCCAGCCGCTCGACCTCGACCCGTGCCTGGTCGGCGCGGCTGCCCTCGGCCAGCGCCGCGGCCAGGGCCGCCCGGAACACCACCATCGCCGGGAAACGGGTCGCCGCGTCCCGGAGCATCCCGGTCAGCTCACCGAAGCGGCCTTGCATGAACCGCAGGGTCGCGATGACTCCCGTGTAGTAGTTCCCCACCGCCTGGTCACCGGCCCGCCGCCCGGCCGCCAGGCCCTGCTCCATCAGCTCCTCGGCCTGGGCGAACCGGCCGGCCAGCAGGGCCCTGGTGGCGTGGGCTAGCGGCAGCTGCCAGCGATAGCGGAGCTGGCGCAACTCCCTGGCGGCCCGTTCGGCGGTGGCCAGGTCGGCATCGTAGCCGACCAAGTCACCCAGCTCTAGCAGGTCGATGCGCCGCAGACCGCGACCGCGCAGCGCCATCGCGCGGTCGCCGATCTGCTCGGCCAGGCCGACCACCTCGGTGGCAATGCCCAGCCGCTCGCCGGCCACCTCGGCTCGCGCGGAACCCCAGACGGCCAGATGCCGGCCGAACAGCACCGCGGCCAGCGTCGCCGGGTCGCCTAGGCGCCTGGCCATCTGCACCGCATCCTCGCTGAGCGCCAGGCGCCGCTCGACCTGGGGGGTGGACACCAGCGCCCTGGCCAGCCCGGCCAGCACCCGCGCTCGGAGCGGACTGTCGGCCTTCCCCAGGGCCGTCAGTGCCTCCTCCAGCAGCCCGACCTGGACTGGGTCGACGACTCCGCTGGTGAACTCCGACCCCAGGCCGAGGCCGGCGCGGGCGAGCGCCTCGGCCGAGCCGATCCGCCTGGCCAGCTCCCCGGCCTGCTGGTAGGCGGTACGGGCGGCGGGCACGTCGCTGGCCGCCATCCTGGCCTCGCCGACCGCCAGCAGCAGCTCGCACCGCTGCTGGGGGCCGGGCTGTCCGGCCAGCTCCAAGGCGGCCAGCGCACGCTCGAACAGCTCGGCCGCATCCTCCCAGGCCAGCACCTCCACGGCCCGTCGGCCCGCCAGGATGGCCATCTGCACCGCCTTGGCCGCCGACTCCTCGCTGCCGGGTGCCGCCTCGACCAGATGGTGGGCCAGCTCCGCCAGATGCGGCCCCGGGTCGGCGGCGTAGACAGCCTCAAGCGCCTCCCCGACCAGCCTGTGCAGGTGGACGCGCCGCGCGGCGAGCAGGCCTTCGTACAGCACCTCCCGGACCAGCGCGTGCGCGAACCGCCAGCGGCTGAGCCCACCAGGGACTGTCCCGACCACCCGCACGGCCTCGGCCTCCTCCAGCAGCACCAGCAGCCGCTCGGTGTCCAGGCCGCTGGCCGGCTGCAGCACCCTCAGCTCGAAGTCGCGGCCCACCACCGCGGCGACCTCCAGGATCCGGCGGCAGTCGCCGGTCAGGTGACCGAGCCGTTCGGCCACCACCGCCCGGACCCCCTCCGGCAGGCCACCCCCAAGCACCCCTCCGCCCCTCGCGGCCGGATCCAGCCGCCCCTGGCTGGCCAGCAGCCGGACCACCTCGGTGAGGAAGAACGGGTTGCCGTCAGTCTGCCGGTACACCTCCGCCACCAGCTCCGTCGACGGCTCCGTCCCGGCGACAAGGGCGACGAAGCTGGCCACGTCCCGCTGGCCCAGCCCGCCGAGCAGCAGCCAGCGGTGCTGCCCGCGGGCCAGGTCGGCCACGGCGGCCAGCAGCGGATGCCCCTGGCCCACCTCGCTTTGCCGGTAGCTACCCACCACCAGCGGGCCGGTACCCTCCAGCTCACGGCTCATGAACCGCAGCACCGCCAGCGACGGCACATCCGCCCAGTGCAGGTCGTCCAGGACCAGCAGCAGCGGCCGCCGTGCAGCCGCCGCCCGCAGGAAGGCCGCCAGGCTGTCGAACAGCCGGAACCGGGCCGCCTCCGGCTCCAGCGGCGAAGGGGCGGGAAGATCCGGAATGCAGTCATGGACGGCGGGGACCAGCTGGGCGATGTCGGCCGCGCCGGCGCCCAGGTCATGACGCAGCGACGCCGGGTCGCCGGCCTGAACCTGCACATAGCCGCGGACGACCTGGACCCAGGGCCAGAACGAGGGCGCGCCCGCCCCTTCCCAGCAGCGACCCCACAGCACCACGGCGCCGCGCGCGGTCGCCCGCACGGCCAGCTCCTCGGCCAGCCGGGTCTTGCCGATACCGGGCTCGCCGGCCACCAGCACCACCCCGCCCCGGCCGGCGACCGCGGCGTCCAGGTCGGCGGTCAGCGCGGCCAGCTCGCCCGCACGGCCCACAAACGGAGTCGTCACCCGACCGCCTCCCAAGCCCAAGCCTGCTAAGCCGCAGCTTAATACGGCAATCGTGAAGCTTTCCGGTCTGGCTTCTATTTGATGAGTCCAACGCTGACCTGCGGGATAAACCGGTAGCGGTGTCAGTCCGCCTGCTGCCAGCCAAGCTGTTTATGCGCGGCGATGAACATAGATGCGCCGCCGAGCGAGTCAGGAGAAGGAGGCTGCTCGTACGCCCCTTTCTTTCCAGCGACCCAGCCGCCGAAGCCGATTAGGCCACCGGCGATCGCGATCGGAGCGAACGGCGTCACCGCCGCCAGTCCGACTGCCACCCCGACGCTGATCACCATCGCCGCCCACTCGGTCCTCTGCCACCACTTCTTTATCTCTTGCTCACCGAGGATGGTGCGCTGCGCGGCGTTCAGTTCGCCTAGCCGCTGCTTAGCGAGCTGAAGTGAGCCAGGATCTAGTACGACGTCCGCGAGAGGCTGGCCCTGGACGCGAAGTGGTGCGACAAATGAGCGCATCCAATCGTAGTAAGCGTGCCGCTGCTGGACAAACAGGGGGTCTTTGGCCAAATCGATAGCTGCTCGCAAAGGGCCAAAGTCCTTACCCTCCGCACCCGCTGGGACAAGCAGTGGCGTCGCCAGGATGACGAGCGCCTCTGCCGCCGTGGCCGTTGCGTCTACCGGCTTGTCTCTGGGGCTGAGCTCCTTTCGGCACGCGCCGCGTGATGGAAATGCAGCCACGGCCTCGATGACGCCCGGAAGATCCTCATCCATCGCCAAGATCATCCGTGTGGTATAGAAGGCGTCGTAGCGGCTGATTAGGTCAGCTTTTTCGCTGCGGGACCGCTCGAGATTCCACCTGTCCTCGTCCCAGGGTGCTGTCCATACCAGCTGAGCACCACTGCTCCCCTTCTCACGCTGTGTGCCCAGGAGTTTGAGCAAGAGCTCTTGGCGTTCCAGGTTCCAGTTTTCATCTGGATTGGCTGGGTTCGGCTGCGCCCATCGGGCGCGTTCACCTTCGTTGGCAGGTACCGGCAGCACGAGCCGGTCGAACAGCAGGACCTCGCGGGCGAACGCGTTTGCCCGGCAATGGTCGTTGACGGCAAAGGTGCCCCACAACTCACGTACGGGATCTGGGCCGGGCTGCTCCATATGGACAGGATGCACCGCACGCGTGTCATTGGCCAGGCATGCTCGTCAGCTGAAGCCGTCGGCGGGCGGTCATCGAGGGTGCGCGAAACGGCCGGCGAGCAGTAGCCGCAGGGCACGAGCCACCGTTCGTTCGGCAAAATCAAGATCTTTCTTCCGAACGAACGGTGGTAACAGCGTCCCCAAATCGGGCATCGGCCAACTAAGATGCCCGCAGGGAGGGGCCGATGGAAGCCGAGACCTGGCTTGGCGAGGCGGCCGCCGCAGCGCGGTCCCGATCCGATGAATGAGATACCGCGGAGCGAGCCGCCCGCGCTGAGTCCCGAACTGTGCGACCGGCTGCTCTACTACGCCTGGCGCGCGCCGTCGCCGCACAATGCCCAAGGCTGGCGCATCGAGGTCGACGGCCCGGTGTTCCGGGTCTCCCGCGACCCGGCTCGCCAGGTGCTGCGGGAGTTCGACCCGGAGGGCCGCGAAACCGACCTGGCCTGCGGCGCCGTGGTCACTAACCTGCGGGTGGGCGCCCGTGGTTTCGGCTTCGAGACCGAGGTCCGCTGGCACCCGGCCGACGGCGTCGCGGCCGAGGTGACACTGCGGCCTGACCAGGCGGCCCCGGACCCGGCCGCCGACGCCCGGCTGCGGGCGTTGCGCCGGCGGGCGATGAACCGCTCGCCGTACCGGCCCGATCCCGTGCCCGGCGCGGTCATCGACGGCCTCCAGGCCACCGCGAAGCGGCTCGGCTTCACCCTCTCGGTGCTCACCGACCGGGCCGGGATCGACCGGCTGGCCGCCCTCGCGGGCCGGGCCGGGGTGATGAAGCTGACCCACGCGCCCACCCAGGCCGAACTGCACGAGCTGATGCGGTTCACCCCCTCGGCCGCCGCCCGAGCCCGGGACGGCCTGGACCTGGAGCTGTTCTTCACCCCGGCTGTGGTGGCGCGGCTGGCCGCGGTGGCCACGCGCCCCCGCGTGCTCAGCGCGGCGGCGCCATTGCACGTGGCTGAGATGATCGTCCGCGACAGCGACGAGGCCCCGCTGCGCAGCGCGCCCGCGCTGTGCCTGCTGTTCGCCGAAGCGCTGGACGCCGAGACGTTCCTGCGCGGCGGGGCCTGCTTCGAGGAGATCGCGCTCGACGTCACCGAGGCCAGCCTGGCCATGGCCCTGCACAGCGCGCCGGTCGAGGTCGGCCTGTCCCACCCCGGCCCGCCGTCGCCCTCGGTGCCCGGCGAGTGGCACGCCGGCATCGCTGACGTGCGGCGCGAACTGCTGGCCGCGTTCGGCGCCGGGCCGCAGGCCGTGCCGGTCGCCTTCTTCCGGCTCGGGTCGCCGACCCGCGAACCCGAGCGCCGGAGCCTGCGGCGCCGGCCGCACGAGCCGCCGCCCGAGACCGCCCACTACCGGGAGATGACCCGGCGCAACCAGCCCTCGCTCAGCCTGGCGGAGCAGAGCGCGCTGCGCGCGGTGCGGATCCTGGTCGCGGGCTGCGGCAGCATCGGCGGGGCGACGGTCGTGCCGCTGGTCCGGCTGGGCGTGGAGTGCTTCGTGCTGTGTGAGCCGGGTGACTACGAGCTCAACAACCTCAACCGCCAGGCCGCCGACCTGGGCGACATCGGCCGGAACAAGGCCGAGGTGCAGGCGTCCCGGGCCCGGGCCATCAACCCGGAGACCGAACTGCTGGTCGAGCCGGACGGCGTGACCGACGACAACGTGGACTGGCTGGTGGGCACCACCGACCTGGTGATCGACGGCGTCGACGTGACCGAGCCGGCCGGGATCGCGGCCAAGCGCGCGCTGCACCAGGAGGCCTGGCGCCAGCGCCGCCTGGTCATCTCCGGGCTCGACCTGGGCGGCACCCAGGTCGTGTACGCCTTCGACTACCGCGACGGCCGCACCCGCCCGCTGAACGGGCGGCTGGAGGGGGCTCCGGCCGACATCGGCGCGCTGGACTTCCTCACCCGCCTGGTGAGCCCGCTTGACGTACCGCGCGAGCTGCTCGCCTACAGCGAGGCGATGATCCGCGGCCAGGCCGGCTCGCCGCCGCAGCTGGCGCCGACGGCGGACCAGTTCGGCGTGCTGGCGGCCTGGATGGTGCTGGACTTCGCCGCCGGGCGGCCGGTGCGCAAACGGGTCAAGGTGGCGATCCCTGACCTGGTGATGCCGCGGAGCCGCCGGGTCGCCAACGAGGCCGCGCGCATCGTCGAGCTGGCCCGGGTCAAGATCCTGCTGGAAACCACGCGCCGCCGCCGGGGAGACAGGTCATGAGCAGGATGGTCACGCCCTCGCCGGAGATGCGCGCCGCCGCGCCGGAGCTGATCGGCGCGCTCGAGCCGGTCTACATCGCCGAGACCAAGGCCGAACGGGAGGCGGTGTTCTCGTTCCGGTACTCGGTGTACGGCGCCGAGCTGGGCCGCAAGCTCGGCAACGCCGACCACGGGCGCCAGCGGGTCCACGACGAAGAAGACGACAAGCCGTACACGACCCTGCTCTACACCGACGACGGCGCTGGTCGGCTGACCGGCACGACCCGCATCCGGCGGTGGGAGCCGGGGCAGGTCCCGGCCAAGGATTGGGAGGCGTTCTCGATGGAACGCTTCGCGGGCCTGCGGGACATGCCCACGGCCGAGATCGGGCGGCTGATGATCGAGCCTGGTCATCGCGGCCAGCTCGGCCTGGTCGCGCTGTCGTGCGCGGTGTACCAGCTGTACGCGGAGGAGCTGGTGGCCGACGCCGGGTTCATCAACTGCGCCGCCGGCCTGGTCCGTCACTACCGGCTGCTCGGCTTCCGCACCTACGCGGGGAACCTCGTGCCCACCGCCGACGGCATCGAGGTGCCGCTGGTGCTGATCCCGAGCGACCGCGCCTACCTGGAGCAGGCCGGCTCCTTCGTGGCGCCGTTCGCGGACCTGTTCTACGGGCCGGGTAAGCGCGCGCCGGTGGACGTCGGGCGGTGGGCCCGCCTGCTGGACGCCGACTCCGCCCCGGTCCGGTTCGACGCGGCGGCCGTCTGGGAACGCGTCAGCCGGCTGCGGCAGGCGGCCGACGATCATCCGTCGATGCTCGAGACGCTCAGCGAGGACACGGTCCAGAAGCTCAGCGGCAAAGGCTTCCTGATGAACATCCCGGCGGGCCAGCTGCTGACCGAGAAGGGCCTGACCCAGCGGGAGATCTTCGTCATCCTGGACGGGGCGTTCGAGGTATACGACGGTGATCGCCGGATCGCGCTGCTCGGCCCGGGCGAGGTGCTCGGGGAGGTCGGCTTCTTCGGCACCTCCGGCCGCCGGATGGCGTCGGTGACCGCGGCGTCCGACGGGCAGGTACTGGTCCTGCGCAGGCGGTTCGTCGACGAGCTGATGCGCAGCGATCCGGCCTGTGCCGCCGAGGTCCTGTTCGGGCTGGCCCGCGTGCTCGCCGACCGCCAGTACGACCCGGCCTGAAGAACGTGAGCGATCCGGAACGGCTCGCCTTCCTCGCCGACATCCCGTTCTTCGCGGCGTTGGACGAGGCCACCCGGCTTGAGCTGGCCGGGCAGCTGGAACCCGTGGACGTGGCCGCCGGACAGGTGATCTTCCGCCAGGGCGACGCCGGCGACGGCCTCTACCTGGTGGTCAGCGGCAGGCTCCGGGTCTCGGTGGCCGCCGACGGTCCCGAGCGCATGCTGTACGACGTGGGCCGTGGCGCCATCGTCGGGGAGATGGCCCTGCTCACCGACCGGCCCCGGGCCGCCACCGTGCACGCGGTCCGCGACAGTGACCTGCTGCTGCTGCGGGTGTCGTCGTTCACGTCCCTGCTCGAGCGCAGCCCGGCCCTGGTCACCGGGATGATCCGGCTGCTGGCCGACCGGCTGCTCGCCGTGGACCGGCTGCTGGCCGTGGACCGCCCCCGGGCGCCGGCGCCGGGCGGCCGCACCATCGCCGTGGCCTGCGCCGGCCGCGACGCCCGCGCCGCCGCGCTGGTCTCCGGGCAGCTCGTCGCCCAGCTGGCTCAGGCGGGCTCGGTCTTCCGGGTGGACGCCAACGTGGTCGCGAACCAGCTGGGCCCGGACGCGGCACAGCGAGGGCCGGGCGAGCGCGGCCGGTCCGAGCTGATCGGGTGGCTGCACGCGGTCGAACGGGCCCATGACCGCGTGATCTACCAGCCGGACGCGGATGACACGGCCTGGAGCCGGCTCTGCCTGAGCCAGTCCGACGTGGTGCTGCTGGTCGCCTCGGCCGAGGATGACCCGGCGATCGGCGCGGTCGAAGCCCGGGCGCTGGCCACGAGCTCGCTGCGCTGTGAACTGGCCCTGCTGCACTCCGCTCACCTGGCCCAGCCCTCGGCCACGGCCAGGTGGCTGGAACGCCGGCCGGTGGCCGACTACCACCACCTGCGCGCGGACCGGCCCGGTGACGTCGCGCGGCTGGCCCGGATGATGACCGGCACCAGCTGCGGGCTGGTGCTCGGCGGCGGCGGCGCCCGCGGGCTGGCCCACCTGGGCGTGATCCGGGCGCTGGAGGAGGCCGGGGTGCCCATCAACGTGGTCGGCGGCACCAGCATCGGCGCGATCATGGCCGCGCTGTGCGCCCGGGGCCTGGACGACGCGGAGCGGGTCCGGCGGGTCATGGCCATTGCCCGCACCGGCCGGCGGCTGGTCACGCCGACGCTGCCGCTGATCGCTTTCTCCGCGGGCCGCCGGGTGGACCACATACTCGCCGAGCACCTGACCACGGTGCCCATCGAGGACCTGCCGCTGCGGTTCTTCTGCGTCTCGGCCAGCCTGACCCGGGCCGAGGCGGTCGTCCACGAACGCGGGCCGCTGTGGACTGCGGTGCGGGCCAGCCTGGCCCTGCCCGGCATCTACCCGCCCGTCTACGCCGACGGGGATCTGCTCATCGACGGCGCGGCCGTGGACAACCTGCCGGTCGATGTCATGCGCGACCGCGTCGGCGCCGGCCGCATCGTCGCGGTCGACGTGGGCTCCGAGGTGGAACCGCTGGCCGTCGCGCCCTACGGACCGGGCCTGTCCGGCTGGCGCGTACTCGGGCACCGCCTGAACCCGTTCACCCCGGCGCATCAGGTCCCGGGCATCGCCGAGATCCTGAACCGCTCGACCGGGCTGTCCCAGATCCGCCACCGCCGCGCCGCCCTGGACGACGACCGCGTCGACCTGCTGCTCAGCCCCCCGGTCACCCGGCTCCGCGGCCTGGACTTCAAGGGCGGGATCGCGCTCATCGAGGTCGGCTACCGGTACGCGGCCGACGCGCTGGCCAACTCCGAGCTGGCCAAACGGTTCGTGAGCTGAGCCGGCTGGCGATAATCGAGAGGTAGGAAAGTTGCCCGCTGGTACGGTCACCATGCTGTTCAGTGACATCGAGGGTTCGACCAGGCTGCTGAGCCGTCTGGGCGACCGGTACGGAGAGGCGCTGTCGGCGCATCGGGCCATGCTGCGCAAGGCGATCGCGGCGTGGGGCGGCCGGGAGATGTCCACCGAGGGAGACAGTTTCTTCGTGGTGTTCGGCTCCGCGGCCGACGCGGTGGCCTGTGCGCTGGCGGCGCAGCGGGCGCTGGCCGAGCACGACTGGCCGGGCGGGGATGCGGTGCGGGTGCGGATGGGCCTGCACTCGGGCGAGCCGACCCCACATGAGGACAACTACATCGGCATGGACGTGCACCGGGCGGCGCGGATCGCCGCGACCGCACACGGCGGCCAGGTGGTGCTGTCGGAGGCTACGGTCGGCCTGGCCGCCCCGCTGCCGGCCGGGCTGTCAGTGGTGGACCTGGGCTTTCACCGGCTGAAGGACATCGCCGGGCCGGAGCGCATCTACCAGTTGGCCGGGCCAGGCTTGCGCGAGGTTTTCCCGCGGTTGAAGAGCCTGGGCACCCAGGCCAGCTTGCCGGTGCCGGCCACGCCGCTGATCGGGCGAGATGAAGACCTGGAGCGGCTGTACGCGGCCATCACCGGTCCAGGGGCGCGGCTGGTGACGCTGACCGGCACCGGCGGGGTGGGCAAGACCCGGCTGTCGCTGGCGGCCGCCGCTGCGCTGGACACGGCGTTCCCGCACGGGGTGTTCTTCGTCGCGCTGGCCGCTGTCCGCGACGCCGACGTGATGTGGAAGACCCTGGCCGACAGTCTGGACGTGGACGGGGAAGGCCAGGCCGCGGTGATCGAGCACGTGCGGGACCGCCGGGCCCTGCTGGTGCTGGACAACCTCGAGCAGCTGCACGGCGCCGCCGGGGTGGTGGCCGGGCTGCTGGCGGCCGCTCCCGCCCTGGTGGTGCTGGCCACGTCGCGGCGGCCGCTGCACCTGCCCGGTGAGCAGGAGCTGCCGGTGCCGCCGCTGCAGGTGCCCCGCGAGGCGTCCGTCGAGCAGGTGGCGGCGTGCGGCGCGGCGCGGCTGTTCGTCCAGCAGGCGGGCATGTCCCGGCCGGGCTTCACCCTCACCGCCGCCAACGCCGCCGACATCGCGGCCATCTGCCAGCGGCTGGACGGGCTGCCGCTGGCCATCGAGCTGGCCGCAGCCCGGATCCGGCTGCTGGCCCCCCGGGCGCTGCTGGCCCGCCTGAGCCGCAGCCTGGACCTGGCCGCCGCCGACATCGGGCAGCCCTCCCGGCAGCAGACCCTGCGCAATGCCATTGCCTGGAGCTACGACCTGCTGACCGAGGACCTCGCCGAGGTATTCCGCTGTGCCGGGGTGTTCGCCGGGGGGTGCGACCTGGACGCGCTGGCTGCGGTCGCGGCGGCCGGGCCCGGGGCCGATCCCCTGGATCTGGCCGCCGGGCTGCACGAGGTCAGCCTGGTCACGGTCACCGACGGCGCCGACGGCGAGCCCCGCATCGGCATGCTGGAAACGATCCGTCACTACGCGCTCGAGCGGCTGGAGCAGGCCGGGGACCTGGAGGATGCCCGGCGCCGCCACGCTGAGTACTACGCCGGGGTCGCCGAACGGGCGTCCGAGCAGCTGCGCGACTCGGGCCCGGCGCACCTGGTGGCCCTGGACCGGCTGGAGGACGAGCATGACAACCTGCGCGCCGCCCTGGCCTGGTCGCTGCAAACCCCCGACGCAGGCCCGGCGCCCGCCGACCGCGAGCGGACCGCCACCGGCCTACGGCTGGTCCAGGCGCTGGCCCTGTTCTGGTACCGGCACGGCCACGTCGCCGAAGGACGGCGGTGGCTGCAACGAGCCATCGAGCTGACCGCCGAGGATGGCGGGGCACCACTGGCCCAGCTGGCGCACTGGCTCGGGGTGCTGCTGCAGCAGCAGGGCGAGCAGCAGAGCTCGCTGTCGCTCCTGGAGCGCAGCCTGGCGATCTGGCGTGAGCTCGGCGACCGGGACCAGCAGGTACGAGAACTCAACAGCCTCGGCATCACCCACCATCACCTCGGCGACCTGGACGCCGCGCGATCGCTGCTGGAGGAAAGCGCCGCCATCTCCCGCGAGATCGGCAGTGACTTCCGGCTCGCCGCGGCCCTGACGAATCTCGGCCAGCTGGAGAGCGACGCAGGCAATTTCGATCGCGCCACGCAGGTGCTGCAGGAGGCGCTCGCGATCGACCGGAAGCAGGGGGACATGCTGGGCGTGGCCCTGGACCAGCAATCGCTGGCCGGGGTCCACCTCCGGGCAGGCCGGGCCCGGGAGGCCCGCGACCTGCTGGCCGGCACGGCCGATTACGTCGTCAGCTGCGGTGACCCCGAGCTCCTGGCCACCACCCTGGAAATGTGCGCCGCCAACGCCGCGCAGCTCGGCGAGGGCCTGCGGGCGGCCCGCCTGACCGGCGCCGTGGAAGCCGTCCGGCAAAAGACCGGCATCCCGACTAAACAACGCGACGAGGTGGTGCTCGAGCGGTTCCTGGCTCCCGCCCGCGCGGCCCTCCCAGCCGAACAGTGGGATGCCGAGCTGGCTGCCGGCCGCGCGCTCACCCAGCAGCAGGCAGCCGGGCTCCTCGTATCGCCATCCCCATCACAGGACACCCTCCAGTGAGCCACCGGCCGGACTCCTGCGGCGGTTACAGCGAAGACACCCAAATCGGGCCCGGGCGGTCGTCGGCGCGCCCGGCGGCGGCTTGGCGGCGGTCTTCGGGCAGGGGCGGCGGGCAGAAGCTCATGAGTAGCTCCCTCATCGTTGGTCTCGCCGGAAACTTCCGGTGGTTACGCGCGTGAAGGTGCGGCCCGGTTTTCTCAGATCCTCTGGCGAGCCTGCGAGGCTCCCGAGGGCTGCCGTTGACCCGCGGCGTGAACCACGGGCCGTTCGGGAGGAAGAGGGTTTTATTTTTCCGGAACGGGCCGTGGCATTACGGTCCGGACCAGCGGGATCGCCGTCCGGTGCGGCCGCGGGCGGCTTGCGGGTATGGTACCTGCCGGGAGGGAGCGGATATGCCGGATGACATCTGGGTCCAGGTCGTGGAGCTCGAGCCGGGGAGGCAGATCGGGTGGGGCGCCAACGTGGCCCAGCACCTGCACGAGCGGATCGGGGACGTCAAGGCGGCCGTCGTCTCGGGCTCATCGGCGGTGGCGGACAGCATCGGCGGCCTGACCTCCCCCGAGGGCTGGGAGCTCGGCGAGGTTACCGCGTCCTTCGGGGTGGCGCTGACCGCTGAGGCCGGGGCCATTCTCACCAAGGCGGCCGGCGAGGCTACCTTCGAGGTGTCGGTCACCTTCAGGCGGAAGGACGACCATGGAGCCGAGTCCGCGGTCTCCTGACCTGGCGGCGCGGCACGGCGGCGGCCGGGTCCTGGTGGCCGGCCGGGACGCCGGCGCCGGCGTCGCGGTGGGGCCGCGGCTCGTCCTCACCGCGGGTCACGTAGTCAGGAACTGGCAGCCAGGGGCGGCTGTCGCCTTCAGGGTCCTCGACGGGCCCGCGGTCGACGTCGTCCCCCCGGTCCGGCCCGCCGCCGGGCTGGACGCTGCCGCGCTCGACCTGGCCGGGGACGTCGCCTGGCAGCAGGCGGCCCGGGCCGGCGCGGGCGACCGGTGGTGGGCCAACCGGACCGGCGGGCCGAACGATCCCGTGCTGACCGGCACGATCACCGCCACCGGCCTGCCGCTGCTGGACGCCGCCGGGAACCGGGTCACGGTCATGCAGCTGCACGTGGACCAGGATCTCGGCGGGTTCGGGGGCTATTCGGGCAGCGCTGTCCTCAACGAGCGGGGCCAGGTCACCGGCCTGCTGATCGAGGAGAAGCCCCAGCGGCTCAGCGAGCGGCGGCCTCCCGCCTCCAACGTCCTGTTCGCCCTGCCGATCGCGGACGTCGCCAGCACGCTGGGGATCAACATCGTCGTCGGCGCCCCGGGGCCGGCGCCGCTTCGCCCGCCAGGGCTGCCGCACGGCCTGGTATCCCGCGACGGCCTGGCGGATCAGGTGGTCGCGGCACTGCTGGCCCGCCCGGACCCGGTGGTGGCGCTGGCGGGAATGGGCGGTTTCGGCAAGAGCGTCCTGGCCGGGCAGGTCGCGTCGCGCCCGGAGATCTCCGCGCGGTGGCCCGGCGGGGTGCTGTGGCTGCAGGTCGGCCAGCTGCCGGACCTGGCGGCGATCCTCGCCACCGCGTACGCCGACCTGACCGGGAACGGCGCGGGCGGACACGGCGTTCTCTACCTGGCGGACTGGCTCGGGCAGGAGCTGGCCCGCCGCCGGGCGCTGCTGGTGCTCGACGATGTGTGGGACGGCCGGGCGATCGAGCCGCTGCTGCGGGCCACCGGGTCGCTCCCCCGGCTGCTGACGACCCGCAACCGCGTGATGCTGGAGGCCTGGGACGTGGCATGGGTGCCGGTCGGGGAGCTGGAACCTGATGAGGCAGTCCAGCTCCTGAGCGTGCGGCTCGGACTGCCCGGCTCCGACGTCATGCTGGCGGGGCCCGCCGCCCGCCTGGGGCGCTGGCCGCTGCTGATCAGCCTGGCGGCAGGCTACCTGCGCCGCCGGGCCGACCAGGGGGCGTCGCTGGCCGGCGCCGTGGCCGCGCTCACCGCCCGCTACGCCAGCCGCGGGGTGACCGCGTTCGACGACCGGCGCGCCGCGGGCGCCGTCAGCCCGGAGGACCGCGCCCTGGCCGTGGAACTGACGGTGGAGGCCAGCCTGCACCTCCTCGACGCGGCCGACCGGGAGTGCTACGGGGAGCTGGCCGTGTTTCCGCAGGGCGTTGCGGTGCCTTTCGCCGCCATGGCGGGCCTGTGGCCCGATCTGGACGTGTTCGACCTGGAGGACCTGCTCGGGCGGCTCGCCGCGCTGTCCCTGCTGACCGTGGACTACGGGCGGGCCGAGATCGGGGTGCATGACCTGCTGCACGCCTACCTGGCTCACCGGGTCGGCCGAGAGGGACTCGCCGTGCTGCACGACCGGGTCGTGGCCGGCTGGGGCAGCCCGTCCGGGCTGACGGAACCGTACCAGGTGCTCTGGTTCGCCTACCACCTGGCCGCGGCCGGCCGTGACGGCGACCTGTACGCGCTGATCACGCCGCCCTGGCGGGACCGGGTCCTCGCCGTCACCGGCACGCTGTCGCCGGTAGCCCGCGACGTGCGGCGGGCCGCCGACTTCGCCGCCGCTCATGACGACCTGGCGGAGGAGGTCCGCTGTCATCTCATCCTGGCCCGGCTGGCCAGGGACGCGTCTGAACTGCCGGTCGCGGTACTGCGAGCGCTGGCCAGGATCGGCGACCTGGACCGGGCGCTGGACCGCGCGGCCTTGGTGCCGGCCGATCAGCGGGAGGACACGCTAGCGGAGATCCTCGCGGCGTACGCGAGCTGTGATCCGGACGCCGCGCAGACCCTCGCGGAGGCGCGGCTGGCCGACCCCGCGGCGCGGGCGGCGGCGTTCGCGGGCATCGCGCTCGCGGTGGCGGCCCGGGACCGCGCGCGGGCCCGCGTGCTGACCCAACGCGCGGTCGCCGACGCCGACCGGGTCACGGATAGCGAGCGGCGGGCGTCAGTGCTGCTGAGCGTGGTCAGCGCCGCGGCGGTCGCCGATCCGGCCCTGGCCGAGTCGCTCGCCGGGCGGGCCGAGCACCCGCGCTACGTCTGCGACTTGCGGCTCTCCCCCGCGGAATCCTGGCGGCAGTCGGCGCTGGCCGCCGTAGCCGGCGGGATCGCGGCCACCGACCCGGCGCGCGCCGAGGCGCTCGCGGCGCGGCTGACCGATCCCCAGGCCAGGGCGCAGGCGCTGGCCGCCCTGGCCGCGGCACTGAACGCGGTGGACCCCGACCGGGCGCGGAGTCTGGCCGGGGAGGCCGCAGGGCTCGCGGACACGATGACCCACGCGGGCATGAAGGCCGCCGCGCTGGCCCAGATCGCCCGTGCGGGGACCGATCAGGCCAGCGCGTTCGCCCGGCGGGCCGTGGACGCAGTCGCCGACGCCGACGACCCGTACGGTAATGAGGCGCAGGCGGTGACGGCCGCGGCGCTGGCCGGCTCGCATCCGGACCTGGCCGAAGAGCTGGCCCAGCGGATCAACGAGGCCGGCTACCTCGGAGCGCAGCTCAAGGCCTGGGCGCTGGCCGAGATCGCCCAGACGGTCGCCGGGAAGGACCGCGATCGCGCGTCTGCCCTGGTCGAGCAGGCCGTCGCCCTGGCCGGGGGCGCCGATTACCTGGTGGGGGACATCGAGGCCGTGTGCGGCGTCGCGGAGGGACTGGCGCGGGCGGACCTGGTGCAGTTCAGGCGGCTCGTGGACAAGGCGGCCGGCCTGGCTGGCCGGCTGCTGGGCGGCTTCAGCCGGTCACGGGTGCTGGCCGAGATCGTCGCGGTGATCATCAGGGTCGCGGCGGCCGACGCGGAACTGGCGGGCCGTGCCGAGGAGCTCGCCAGCGCGATCGACTGGCCGCCCCTCCAGGCAAAGACCCTGGCCTTGATCGCGGAGGCGGTCGCAGGCACCGACATCGGGCACGCCGTAGCGCTGGCCGCGCGGATGGCCGACCCGAGCACGCCACGCCGGCGGGCGGAGCTGCTCGCCCGGCTGACCGTCCGGATGGCGGCGACCGACCCGGAAGGGGCCGGACGGTACGCCCGGCTGGTCGACGACGCGGACCTGCGCGCCGAGACCTTCGCGGCGGTGGCCGCGCGGCTCGCCGGCCGCGACATCGAACGCGCGTCCCTGCTCCTCGACGAGGCCGACTTCCGCTTTGCGGACCCTGACAGCAAGCAGGTCCTCGGCCTGATCGCGGCGTTCGCCGCCGTGGACGTGCCGCGCGCGATCAGCGTCGCGGCCAGGCTGGGTCCTGTCGCCGTGCCACCCGCACTAGCTCAGATCGCGCTGGTGGACAGGGCGGCCGCCGAATCGGCGGCGCGGGACATCGTGGCGCCGGTGCTGATTCCCTTTACGCTCGATTCGATCGCGGCGAAGGTGGCGGAGCGGGCCGCGGCGTCAGACGGCGACCGGGCCCTGGCCATGGCCAGCCAGATCGAGGACGAGGAGGTCCGGGCCGCGGCCTTCGCCGCCATCAGCGCGCTCATGGCCCCCGGTCAGGGCGCCATCCGGGCCGCTTCGGCGGCCCTGGAACTGGCCGACCGCAACCCGGACACAGTGGTTTATGCCACGATCGTCCCGGTCCTGGCGCGCGCGGACGCGTCACGGGCGGCGGCCGTCGCGCTGCGGATCGACCACGACGAGGAACGGGCCGCGGCCCTCGCCCGCGTCGCGGCCATCGATCCCCGAGCCGCGCTCGGCGCCTCGGACCGGATCTCCGAACCCCACCAGAGATGGGCCGCCCTCGCCGCGATCGCCGCGGTCACCGGCCAGCTGGACCTGGCCAGGGCGGCCGAAACCGCCGCCGGCCTGCATGACTGGCGCGGGCTGTACGACGACGCCATCGTGCGCATCGCCGAAGCAGACGCCCGGCTGGCCCTGCAGGTCGTAGACGCCGATCCGGACCCCGCGTACCGGATGGAGGGCCTGGCCATCATCGCCGAAACGGCCGCCGAGATGCCAGCTGACCTGGCCGAGTCCATCCTGGGCCAGGCCAGCGACCCCGACGCCAGGCAGCAGCTGGAGTTCACCATCGCCCTGGCCGCGAGGCGGGGACCCGAGAGTCTCGTCCTGACCCGGCTGCGCGGCCTGCTCCCCCGCACCCGCGGCCATCCCGGGGAATGCTGGGCCGTCGTCCACGCCATGGCCGAGGCGATCAGGCAGCCCGCCACCGCGGAGGCGCTGGCCGGCGCCGTGTGCGCGGCCGTGGACTGGTGACGACGCCTACCCGTGGCGGGTCAACGCAGCCCCGCTCCTCGCCAGGAACCGATTCTGCCGATAGGCAGATGTGCCGATTCCGATCTGCGGGTCGGAGGTGACCGCGAGGTAGCGAGGATCTCGTCGGCGTCACCCGTGGCAGCTGGTACAGCCAAACATTCCGAATTGTTACTTGACGTGCGCGCTGGCTGGGAGAAAGCTCAGCACTGGCCCTGGCCGGCTAGCCCCGGGGTCGTTCGGGCCGAGGACGCCGTTCTGGCGCCTCCAGCCGGCTGATGCGCAAGTCCCGGGCTGCAGGCATCACGATGAAGGGTCTAGCCATGGTACGTGGACGCCGTTTCTTCTCGTTGGCCGCGAGTGCGGCCGTCGTGGTCGGCCTGGCGGTCGCCGCGCCAGCGGCTACAGCAGCTAGTTCGGCCCCGGCGGCCACGGCGGCACCTGGCGCGCCGGGCGCGCCGTCGTACTTTGACCTGGCCAGGAAGGATTGCGTGGGGACGGCCGCAGGCACGGGCTCAAAGGTCTGGTACACGGTGGCCGACGGGGTGCTGTCCGACGTCTACGAGCCCACCATCGACAACACGAACGTGAGCACGCTGCAGTACGTCGTGACCGACGGGTCCACGTTCACCGACCTGCAGACCCGTGACATGACCTACACGGTCGCCGCAGACCCCACCGGCATGTCCTGTACCGTCACCTCCACCGATGCCAAGCACGGCTTCCGGCTGATCACCACCTACATCACCGACCCGGCCAGCGACACGGTGCTGATGCACACCACGCTGCAGGACACGCCGGGCTCGAGCACCAGCCTGGCCGGCCTGCACCTGTACGCCAGGCTCGACGCCCACGTCAACGGCAACGGCGGGGGCGGGACCGAGAACGCCGGCGCGAACACCGGCGTGGTTGACACCTCCGCCGGAGCGCCAGTCCCGGTGGTTTCCAGCACGAACACGGTCACCAACGCCGTCAACCGGGACTACGCGGTGCCGACCTACATGGCCCTGGATGCCACGTCCGACCAGGCGGCGAGCGTCGGCTACGAGGGCACCACCAGCGACGGCCTCACCCAGCTCGACGCGACGCACACGCTCACGTCCTACACCTCCGCGCCGGACGGCCACATCGTCGCGACCGAGGACGTGACCCCGGCCAGCGGCCACGAGGTGACCCTCGCGCTGGGCTTCGGCCGGAGCCAGGCCCAGTCCGTTTCCGTCGCCAAGACATCCCTGAGCCACCCGTTCGTCCTGACCGCGGCCACGTACCTGCTCGGCTGGGCCGCCTACGACGCCGGGCTGCGGCGCCCGGCCGGCCAGGCCAGCCTGGATCGTTACTACTACCTGTCGGCCAACGTGCTGAAGGCGAGCGAGGACAAGACCTACCCCGGCGCCATCGTCGCGTCGCTGGCCAGCCCGTGGGGCCAGTCGGTGCCGGCCGGGGTGACCTCTAACGGCGAGCCGTCCTACTTCGGCTCCTACCGGGAGGTGTTCGCCCGTGACCTGTACGAGATCTTCACCGGGCTGATGGCCGACGGGGACGTGGCCACGGCCCGGGCGGCCACGTTGTTCCTGTTCGACCGCCAGCAGCTCCCGTCGGGGGCGATGCCGCGTAACTCGCTGCTGAACGGCGAGGCCGCCCCCGACACCGGCGGTCTCCAGCTGGACGAGACCGCCTACCCGATCCTGATGGCGCAGGAGTCCGGGCTCGGCGGTGACACCGCGCTGTGGCAGGACCACATCCGTCCCGCGGCCGACTTCCTGGTCGCCAACGGGCCCTCGGACGGCGTGGAGCGCTGGGAAGAGCAGACCGGCTACTCGCCGTCCACGATCGCCGCCGAGATCGCCGGGCTGACCGCCGCCTCGGCCATCGCCGCGAGCCACGGCGACACGGCGCGGGCCAGCCTGTACCAGGCCACCGCCGACGACTTCCAGCGCAACATCAAGTCCTGGACGGTTACCACCACCGGCCCGGACGGCCCGGCCTACTTCATCCGGCTGTCCAAGACCGGCGACCCGAACGCCGCGATCACCTACAGCCTCGGCAACGGCGGTCCCACCCTCGACCAGCGCAGCGTCCTCGACGGCGGCTTCCAGGAGCTGGTCCGGCTCGGCGAGTTGCCCATCACCGACCCCGACATCCAGGCCTCGCTGGCGATCATCGACAAGAACATCTCGGTGTCCACGCCCAGCGGGACCGGCTACTACCGGTACGGCGACTCCGCCGCCGACGGCAGCGCGGACGGGTACGGCGACTGCTACCAGCCGAGCCAGGATTCGTGCACGACTCCGGGAGCGCCGTGGCCGCCGACCGACAGCGGCACCGGGCACCTGTGGCCGGTCCTGTCCGGTGAGCGGGCCGAGTCTGACCTGGCCGAGGGGAACACCAGCGGCGCGAAGTCCCTGCTTCAGGCGATGATCAACTTCTCTTCCGGGGTCGGGCTGGTGCCCGAGCAGGCCTGGGAAGACCCGGACCTGGCCGCCTCGCCGTACGGCAGCGACCCGGCCACGGCGTCCATCGGGTTCACCGACGGCAAGGCCGCCGGCTCGGCGTCCCCGCTGAGCTGGGCCCAGGCCCAGGAACTGAGGTTGATCGCCTCGCTGGGCACCGGCCATAACGTGGACACCCCGGCCGTGACGACCGCGCGCTACGTCACCAGCGGCCCGCCCGGATCGCTGCCGGTGACGATCACGGCTCCGGCCTCGGGGAGCACGCTGACCACCGCCACTACCACGGTGACCGGGACGACCACGCCGGGATCGGCGGTATCGATCGAGGCGGCTGACACCACGACCGGGGAGGCCGCCACCGTGACCAGTACGACCGCGGGGTCCGACGGGTCCTTCTCGGCGAGCGTTCCGGTCGGCTTCGGCACCAACGCAATCACCGTGACCGCCACCGCGGCCGGCGGCCGGAGCACCGGCTACGCCCAGGTCACGGTGAGCGCCGAGGGTGGTGGCAGCACCGTGCTCGACGTGACCGACCCCACCGGGGACGACAACGGACCGGGCACCTACCAGTACCCGACCGCCTCCGACTTCGTGGCCGGGTCGTTCGACCTGACCAGGTTCCAGGTCCTGAGCGACGGCACTTACGCCTACCTGCGGGTGACGCTGCGCACCCTGGTCCCGACGTTCGGGGCGGTCGACGGGGCGCAATTGCTCGATTTCTACGTGCACGTGCCGGGCGCCTCGGCCACCTCCACCCAGGCCGCCTACGCCTCCCGCAACTACACCATCGCGCCGTCCGGAGCCTGGAGCCAGCGCGTCGAGGTACAGGGATTCGCCTCGCCGGTGTGGGTGAACGCCGCGGGTAACTCGGTGGGTACCGCGTCCGCGCTGGCCGTGCAGGCTGACCAGACGATCACGGTCGCGCTGCCCGAGGCGCAGTTCGGCACCCCGACGTCCGGCTGGGGCTTCAGCGTGGTGCTGACCGGCCAGGACGGGTTCAGCCCCGACCTGGCCCGTGCCTTCACGGCCACGCCTGGCGCCTACACGTTCGGAGTCTGCGCACCGGGCGGCAGCGCGCCGATCTGCTCGGTCGACCCGTCTACCGTGCCCAAGGCCATGGACGTAATCACGCCGGCGGGAGTCTCGCAGGCGACCGAGCTGGACCCCACTCTCGGCCCCGTGGTCATCCAGCCGGTCACTGTGCCCTAGCCGGTGCGTCACTTGTTACGGAACGTCCGGAGACGGCGGAGTGCGACAGTTCCACTGATCTCATCCACGCATCCTCACCCGCCCGCTGCGCTCCCGACCAGCTCTTGATCGTCCAGACCAGGGACTCGAGCACAGGCGAGCTTTCACCGGCAAGCAGCCCGGCGCGCCGTGCTGGACCGTCTTGTAAACGGCAGGTCACCGCATCGACCGCCATCTCGCGGCTGGCGCTGACCACTCGCGGTACTCCCTGCTCCGTTGTCATGCGCTCATACAAGCACCTGCGGCTGGCTCCAGCCGCTCCTGATCTGGCCAGTCAGCGGACGCCGAGAGGACGGGCGGTCAGGTCGAGGGCGATGTCCACGAGCTGGTCCTCCTGGCCGCCGACCAGCTTGCGCAGGCCGGCCTCGAGCAGCAGCGCGCGCACGTCTACGCCGTACCGGGCGGCGGCCGACTCCGCGTGCCGCAGGAAACTGGAGTACACCCCGGCGAAGCCGAGGGTCAGCGTCTCCCGGTCGACTCGCACCGGCCGGTCCTGCAGCGGCCGCACCTGGTCGTCGGCGGCGTCCTGCAGGGCGAACAGGTTACAGCCGTGCTCCCATCCGTCCAGCGTGGCGGCCGCGGCGAACGCCTCGAGCGGGCAGTTTCCCGCGCCGGCGCCGTGCCCGGCGAGCGAGGCATCCACCCGGACCGCGCCTGCCTCGACCGCGGCCAGCGAGTTAGCCACCGCAAGGGACAGGTTGTCGTGGGCGTGGATGCCGATCTCGGTGGCCGGGTCGAGTGTGTCGCGATACGCGCGCACCCGCTCGCGGACCCCGCGCGGGGTCAGGTGACCACCGGAATCGGTGACGTACACGCACAACGCGCCGTAGGACTCCATCAGCGCGGCCTGGGCGGCGAGCGTGGCCGGCTCGGCCATGTGGCTCATCATAAGGAATCCGGCGACGTCCATGCCGAGATCCCGTGCGGTGGCGATGTGCTGGGCGGCGATGTCCGCCTCGGTGCAGTGGGTGGCGACCCGCACCGAGCGAACGCCGAGCGTGTACGCGCGCTTCAGGTCGGCGATCGTCCCGATGCCTGGCAGCAGCAAGGTGGTCAGCCGGGCACGGGTGATGACGGCGGCGACCGCCGTGATCCAGTCACCGTCGGTGTGGCTGCCCGGACCGTAGGTGAGGCTCGTGCCGGCCAGCCCGTCGCCGTGCGCCACCTCGATGGCGTTGACACCGGCCGCGTCGAGGGCGGCGGCGATCGCCGCCGCCCGTTCGGGCGCGAGCTGATGGCGGGTGGCGTGCATGCCGTCGCGCAGCGTGACGTCCTGGATGTACAAACTCATGGCACCGCCAGCCGCTCGCCGGCCCGCACCGCGGCCGAGGTCATGATGTCGAGGTTCCCGGCGTACGGGGGCAGGTAGTGCCCGGCCCCCTCGATCTCGAGCAGGACGGTCACCTGGTGGGTTACGCCGTCGGCGAGGGTACTGACACCACCGTCGACCTCGGTGATCTGGACAGGTTGCTTGAGCCGGTACCCGGGCACGTAGCCCGCCACGCCGGCGACCATCCGGGTGACGGCCTCGGCGATGGCCGTGCGCGTCGCCGCATCCGGGGCGGCGACCAGGCAGTACACGCTGTCGCGCATGAGCAGCGGCGGCTCGGCCGGGTTGAGGATGATGACCGCCTTGCCGCGCCTGGCGCCGCCGACGGTCTCGATCGCGCGGGCCGTGGTCTGCGTGAATTCGTCGATGTTGGCCCGTGTCCCCGGGCCTGCCGAGCGGGAGGAGATCGACGCGACGATCTCCGCGTACGCGACGGGGGTCACCGACGCCACCGCGGCGACGACCGGGATCGTGGCCTGTCCGCCGCACGTCACCATGTTGACCTCACGCGCGTGCCGGTGCGTGTCAAGGTTGACGGCCGGCACGACGAACGGTCCGAGCGCGGCCGGGGTGAGGTCGATGACCCGGATGTCGTACGGCGCCAGTACCGTCGCGTTGGCCACGTGCGCCGTCGCGGAGGTCGCGTCGAAGACCACTGCGATCTCGTCGAAGCCGGGCAGGGCGATCAGCCCCTTGACGCCATCGGCGGTGGTCGCGACGCCGAGGCGGGCCGCGCGGGCCAGTCCCTCCGAGGCGGGATCGATGCCTGCCATCGCGCTCACCCGCAGCGGCCCGGGGCTCCGCAGCAGCTTGATCATGAGGTCGGTGCCGATGTTGCCGGAACCGATGACCGCCGCGCCGATCACCGCGTGCCTCCGGCGAACACGGCCGTCACCTGGCCCAGCCCGCCGATCTCGGCCGTGAAGCGGTCACCGGCCGCGACCTGGCTGGCCACCCACGCGGCCTGCACGGCGTAGGCGGCGCCGATATCGCCAGCCGGCAGGAGCGTGCGCACCGGCGGGCAGAGGCGGCCGGCGGCGCGGGCGGCGGCGAGCCGTTCCAGCGCCATCGTGGCCGAAGCGTCCAGGGACGGTACCGCGGGCGACATCACGCCACCTCGAAAGTCGTGCCGATTCCCATGCCGGTGATCCATTCCGGTACCGGTTCGTAGCTCGTCCAGACCAGCGGCCGGCCGGCCGCGGCGAAGCCGGTGAGCCAGGTGCGGATCTCGTGGCCGCCGCGGCCGGCCCGCTCCTCGAGCCCTTCGTCGCCGAGGTCGGTCAACGGGGCGAGATCGGACGTGACTAGCTGCTTGAGGAACCAGGTGTCCCAGGTGGCGTTGACCGGGGCGTCCGGGTTCCCGGCGAGGGCACGGACGCCGGGTTCCCGGCCGGCTGCGACGGCCCGCACGTCGCGCCGGCCGTGGATCATCGCCACGCGGCGGTCAGTCGGCACGGAGGAGTCGCGGGGGTCGTTGGACGGCAGCCAGTGCGACAGCCCGCCGCTGGCGATGACCAGGACCCGCCCGGCGTCGCTGGCCCGGATCGCCGCTCCTAGCGAATGGCCGAGCGCCACGCACCGGGGCATCGACGGCAGCGGCGGGCCGGCGGTATTGACGACCAGCGGGACAAGGGGGAGGTCAGTCTGCCCGGCGACCATGTCGTAGCTCTGTACTATGCCGTGGTCGACGGTCAGCGCGTAGGACAGGGCGATGTCGAACCCGTCGCGGGCGAGCCCGTCGCGTATCGACCAGGCCAGCCCGGACGCCACCGGCAGCGGCCCGGACCGGGTGCCGAAGTCCCCGAACGCCTCGGCCTCCTCCACGCCGAGCACGAAGGGCGGCATCGCGTCGTAGAAGTTGGCGTGGAAGTGGTCCGGGCCGATTACCACCAGCGCGTCGGGGGCCAGCGCGGCGACAGCGGCGCCGACCCGGGCCGCGTCGGCCAGAAACCGGCCGCCCGGGGCGGTCGCGTCCCGTGGTGGCAGCATCGTCGCGAACGGCGAGTGCGACATGCCGACCATGCCGATGATCTCGCTCACGCCGTCACCGCATCGACCGTGCCGCCAGCCGTGCCGCTGACCGTGCCGCCAAGCAAGAAGTCGTAGTGGACACGCAGGTACTCCTCGCGCTTCTCCCATTGCGGCCAGTGGCCGGCATCCGCGATGACGTGCAGCCGGGCGTCGGGCAGCCAGTCGAGGAGCATCGCCGCCTCGTCGAGGCCGCCGGTCGGGTCATGATCGGTCCACAGCAGCAGCGTCGGCGCGGTGATCTTGCCGACCCAGCCCGGATCCCACGCGAAGTCCTTGCGGATGGCGGGGTCCTGCAGCACGAGCGTGTTGGTGATCGCGCGCAGGAACCCGGGTCGGCTGTAGACGGCACGGCGCAGGGTGACCAGCTCGTCGGTGACCATCTCCGTGTGGTGGAACAGGAACTCGACCCGGCGGCGCACCGTCGCGTCGCTCGGGTCGCGGACCGCGGCGAGCGTGCTCTCCCGCAGGCGGGTCATCACCTCGGGCTTGTTGGCGATGTTGCCAGGGGTGTTCAGCACGAGCCGGCCGACGCGGTCGGGATGGTGGGCGGCGGCCCACGCGGCGACCCATCCGCCCAGCGATTCGCCGGACAGGTGCGAGGTGCCGATGTTTAGCGCGTCCAGCAGCCCGATCAGGTGGTCGCAGAGAACGTCGATGGTGTACGGCTGGTCCGGCAAGCCGGACCAGCCGTGGCCGACCATGTCGTAGGCGGTGACGCGGAAGGCGGTGGCCAGGCCCGCGATGTCACGCGCGTAGGCCTCCAGGTGGCCGCCGGTGCCGTGCAGCAGCACCAGGTCGGGACCGGATCCGGCGCGCAGCACCCGGGTGCGCACGCCATGTATGTCGACGTGGCGCAGCTCGTGGTCGGTGTCGGCCAGCTCGCCCCAGATGCTGATGTGCTCGGGCAGGTCGCTCATGACTGGTCCTCCGGGAATTGGGCGCGCGCCTCGGCGACGGTGCACATGCCGGCGCTTTGGCGCCGGGTGATGCCGAGCGCTTGCAGCAGGCGGGAGTTCTCAATGGTGAGGAACTCGACCGATTCTCCGGCCGAGTCGTTGTAGTGCCGGTGCCAGGTCCATGGCGGCGTGTAGATGAAGTCGCCGGCCGCCCAGCCTTGCGTGTCGTCCTCGATGTCGCTATGCCCGTGGCCGGAGATGACGTAGTGCACCGTCTCGTGGTGATGCCGGTGCATGTCCGAGCTCTGGCCCGGCGGAATGGTCTGCCGGAACAGCTCGAACGTGGCGGTCGGCAGGCGCCCGGCGATCGCCAGCGTAGTCGGGTTGTGAACCTGCGCGGCCGGAAGCGTCTCGAGCTCGGCGGCGTGCACCACGACCGGCCGGGCGGTGCCCGGACGGACGCAAGAGCTGATCGCGCCGAGGAAGTCGGCCATGTCGAAGCCAGGGCCAGATAGTCCCATCAGAATGATTCCGTCCTTCCGCCGTCGACCGTGAGCACGGTCCCGTTGACATAGCCGGCGTCGGCCGAGGCCAGGAACGCGACAGCCGCGGCGATCTCGTCCGGCGTGCCCGGGCGGCCGGCCGGCACTTCCCGTGTGTCCTGCGCGTCCAGGTCGGCGACTGGCTGGCCGGTCCGTGCGGCCCGGGCGGCCAGCACGTCCCGGCGGCGCTGGGTGTCGGTAGCGCCGGGCGCGACGCAGTTGACCGTGACGCCGCCGGCAGCGTACTCCCGGGACAGCAGCTTGGCGGCGGCGGTGACCGCCGCGCGCAGCACCACCGAGATGGCCAGGTCCGGCTGCGGCTGGCGGGCCGCCGTCGAGGTCACGAACACCAGCCGGCCGAAGCCGCGGGACGCCATGCCCGGCAGTGCAAGGCGGGCCAGCCGTAGCGGCCCGAGTAGCAGCAGCTCCGTGCCGGCCCGCCAGGCGTCGTCGGCGACGTCGAGGATCCGGCCGGGCGGCGGGCCGCCGGCGTTGAGTACCAGCACGTCCGGCGAGCCGTAGCTGGCAGTCATTGCGTCCATCGCGGCCGCCGCCGCGTCCGGCGCGGCGATGTCGCTGACCAGCGTACCGACCGCGCCCCCGGTCCGCTCGCGCAGCATCGCCGCCGCTTTCTCGAGCCGCCCGGCGTGCCGGCCGGTGATCACGACGCGGTGCGCCGGCGCCAGGCGCGCGGCGATCGCGAAGCCGATGCCGGCGGCGCCGCCGCCGATCAGTGCGGTCCGTTCGGTGATGATGGCCTCCAGGGGACTCGTGTGCGATGCCGTCCTGGGCTTAGCCTGACCCGTATGACGTCGCGGAACCAAGGATGAGTCCCACCCAGCGGGACACGGCGCTGTCTCAGGACGGGCGCCCCGAGGGCGGCCTCGACCGGGCGGCGGCGATCCTTGGCGCCTTCGACGCCACCCACAGGGAGCTCACACTGGCCGCGCTTGTCGCCCGGTGCGGGCTGCCCCGCTCGACCACGCACCGGACCGCCGAACGCATGATCCGGCTCGGGTGGCTGGAAAAGCCGGCTGACCGGTACCGTATCGGCAATCGCTTGTTCGAGATCGCTAGCCTGGCGCCGATCCGGCTGGAGCTGCGCGAGGCGGTGCTGCCGTTCCTGCAGGACCTGCACCAGGCCACGAAGATCACCGTGCAGCTCGGCGTCCTGGACGGCACGCAGGTCCTGGTGGTCGAGAAGATCACCGGGCACCGGGCCATGCCGATGCTGTCGCAAACAGGGGGCATGATCCCAGCGCACTGCTCGGCGCTCGGCCGAGCGATCCTCGCCTACTCGCAGCCCGAGCTCATCGAGGCCGCACTGGCCGGGCCGCTGCCTGCCCGCACGCCGCGCACGCTGACCAGCCGTGTCGCCATCATGCGGGAGCTGACGGCGGTACCCGAGCGCGGCTGGGCGATCGACCGCGAGGAGGGCAACATCGGCGTCAGCTGTGTCGCCGCGCCCATCTTCGGCCCGCTCGGCGAGGTCGCCGCGGCGCTGTCGGTCACCGGCCCCAGCCAGCTGGTACGGGCCGACCGCATCGGGCCTGCGGTGCGGATGGCGGCCGCCGCGGCGTCTCGCGCCTACACCAGCCGCCCCCGACTGCAGTCCCGGTGAGCGGGACAGATCGTTGCGGTCCCGGCCGCGCAGCCGCACGCTGTGGCATTACACACGTGCGAATTCCGCGGTGTGCGACACAAGGAGGCGGCGATGACTCTTGGCGGCGGCTACATGTTGCCCTCGCGCGAAGGGCACCAGATCGCGGCGATCGGCATCGGCATCACCATGAAGACCAACGGCAAGTCCACGCACGACGCGTACTCCCTGTTTGAGTACGCCATCCCGGCGCGCACCGACGGTCCCCCGGCGCACATCCATACCCGCGAGGACGAGTCGTTCATCTGCCTGACCGGCAAGCTCGACGTCTACCTCGGCGGCGAGGACTTCACCCTCGGCCAGGGCGACTACCTGTACCTGCCACGCGATGTCGTGCACACGTTCCGCAACACCTACGACGAGGAGGCCCGCGTCATCTCGGTCGTGTCGCCGGCCGGTCTCGAGGGCTACTACCAGGCGCTCGCCGACTTGCCGCCGGGGCCCAGGGACGTCAGCAAGATGAAGCAGATCATGGCGGACTTCGGCATCATGCTGCAGCTGCCACCCGAGGTGCGCTGACCATGCGCGTCGGGATCGTCGGCGCCGGGGTCGCCGGGCTGACCACCGCGAAGGTGCTCAAGCAGGCGGGGCACGACGTCGTCATCTATGACAAGGCCCCCGACGTCGGCGGCGTGTGGAGCCGCAGCCGCCGGTACCCGGGACTGACCACGCAGAGCCCGAAGGCGCAGTACTCCCTGTCGGACTTCCCCATGCCGCGCGACTATCCCGAGTGGCCGACCGGCGCGCAGGTCCAGGCCTACCTCGCGGCGTACGCAAGCCATTTCGGGCTCGACCCGGCGCTGCGCCTGCGCACCGAGGTGACATTGGCCGCCCCGGCACCTAGCGGGTGGGACGTCACCGCCGCCGGGACGACCGAGCGGTTCGACACGCTCGTGGTGGCCAACGGGGTGTTCTGCGAGCCCGCAGTGCCGCGCTACCCGGGTGAGGCCGAGTTCGCCGCGGCCGGCGGCCGGGTGCTCGCCGGCACCGACCTGCACGACGAGGAGCAGGCCCGGGGCAAGCGAGTGCTGGTCGTCGGGTACGGCAAATCGGCCTGCGACGTCACGGTCCCGGTGAGCGAGGCGGCGGCGAGCACCGACTTGATCGCCCGGCACCTGCTGTGGAAGGTGCCGCGCCGTATCGGCGGCTTCCTCAACTTCAAGATGCTGCTGCTGACCCGGATGGGCGAGGCCCTTTTCAAGTACCTGCGTCCGCGCGGCGTCGAGAAGTTCCTGCACGGCCCGGCCAACGGCATGCGCGGCAACATGATCAACTCGATCGGGTCGGCGTCGGTCCGCCAATTCGGGCTCAAGCGGCTCGGCCTCGTGCCGCCCGGGCAGATGGAGGACATCGTGCGCGGCGCGATCGGGCTCGCCACCGAGGGGTTCTACGAGGGCGTCGCGGCCGGCCGCATCGTCGTGCACCCGAACCGGACCATCGCCCGACTGCTGGCCGACGGCGGAAAGCCGGCCGCCGAACTGGACGACGGCACGCTGCTGCCCGCCGACCTCATCGTCTGCGCGACCGGGTTCATCCAGGGCGTGCCTTTCCTGCCCGCCGACGTGACGCGGCGTGTGCTCGACGAGCGCGGCAATTTCATGCTCTACCGGCAGATCCGCCCGGCGGACGTGCCCGGCCTGTACTTCAACGGGTACAACTCCTCGTTCTTCAGCCCGCTCAACGCCGAGATGGCCGCGGTCTGGATCGCCGCGGACCTGGCAGGCGCGGTCGCGGTGCCCGGGCTGGCCGCGATGCGCCAGCAGGTCGCCGACCAGCTCGCCTTCATGGACGTCGCCACCGACGCCCACCACTGCCGCGGCGGGAAGATCATCCCGTTCTCGCTGCACAATGTGGATGAGGTGCTCGGCGATCTCGGCGTCAATATCAGCGCCGCGGTCCGCGCGTGGCACTGGCTCATGCCGGTCGACCCCGCGGCATACCGCCGCATCACCCCCACGGTCCTCAACCGCCTGCCGCGCGCCAGGACGGCGGCGCCCGCTCCTGAACCGGTGCCCGGCCCGTCGCACGCCAGGTAAAGCCGACAGCAGCAGGAGCCGGTTTCCCTGGAAGAGGAGCCACTGTCCGTTCGGACCAATGATCTTTCATTCCGAACGGACAGGGCTTTCTCCACCGGCACCGGCGCGAGCGCTACCATCCGCCGTGCCGGACGACCTCGCTGAACGGGCGACCGTCTTCTCCGCCATCGCACCGGACCGCATCGGCCGCACTATCACTGCCCTCGAACGAACACCCGTTCCGGCGTTGCCGTGGACAGTGCTCGGCCTCGGCGATCGCGAGCGGCCAGGGCGGCGGGGAAAGCCGCCTAGGGCGTAACCACCGGCCGTTCGGAATAATTCTCCCGAACGAGTCTGTGACACGGTGCTCAAGCCAAGGCCGCCGGCCGGTTAGGGTACGGACCGCTCCGCTCAGGGCGGAGTGGCCGCGGTGCTGGTCGCTCGCGCCATTCCGGTAGTCATGAAGTGACCTTCGCGGAGTCGAGGCCGGAAACCTCGAAGGTGCGGATCGGCCGGGAGAAGCCACGCAACGATAGCTCGCCGACCAGCCGGCTCACCACGAGCTCCTCCGCTGCCGCGTGCACGCGCTGGGTGACGAGGATCTGCCAGGGCGCCGCCTCGGCGCAGAGGCGTGCGGCCAGGTTGCTGACGCTCCCGACCGAGGCGTACTCGAAGCGGTCGGCATAGCCAACCCGGCCGAGGGTGGCGTAGCCCTGGGCGATGCCCACCCCGAGGGCCAGCTCATGACCGCGGCGTTGCCAACTGTCGGCCAGTTCCTGCACCCGCTGGCGCATCGTCAGCGCCATCCGGACAGACCGCAGCGGCGCGTCATCGCACGGGATGGGATCGTTGAAGAAGACCACGAGTCCATCACCGGTGAACCGCTCCAAGGTCCCCTCGAAGCGGCCTATAAGGTCGCCCAGGGCACCGTTGTATTCCCCGAGGATGTCCCAGACATCCTCGGGTTCCGCCGCTTCGGCGAAGGCGGTGAAGCCACGCAGATCACAGCACACCACCGTGATCTCCCGGCGGTGCGCGTTGAGGAACGATTCATCGCCTGAGCTGATGATGAGGTCAGCCAGCTGCGCCGGAAGGAAACGGCGCAGCCGGCTCACCCGGTCCAGCTGCTCGATCTGGTCCTGGACGCGCTGCTCGAGCTCACGGTTCCAGCGCGCCAGCTCGGCGGCCTGACGCTGGATCGTGTCGTGGTACTGCTTGACCCGGACCAGGGAGCGTACCCGGGCCAGCAGCTCGGCCTGGTCGAAAGGCTTGTTGACGAAGTCGTCGGCGCCTGACTCGATGGCGCGGATCTTTTCCTGTTCCCCGCTCGCCGTGATCATAATCACCGGAAGGAAAGACGTCCCTGGATCTTCGCGGATTCGGCGGCAGACCTCATACCCGTCCATGCCGGGCATCAAGATGTCCAGCAGGACGACATCTGGGCACTCCTTGCTCAGCGCGTCCAGAGCTTCGGTTCCGGAGGACGCCGTGACCACCCGGAATCCCCTTGGCGACAGCACCGCCTCGAGCAGCCGAACGTTTTGCGGCAGATCATCCACGACGAGTACAAGCGGGTCCGGTGTCACTCAGTTCCCACCTGCCCCAGCTGAGAGGAAGCTGCGAACCTGGTCGGGAAACGCACGGACGCTGATCGGCTTCTCTATGTATCCGTCGAAGCCGGCCTCCAAGGCCCGTTCCCGGTCCTGCTTCATCGCCTGGGCCGTTACCGCGACCACGGGTATGTCCGCTGTCCGCGGGCTCGCGCGCAGCCGGCGAAGAGCCTCCATGCCATCGATACCTGGCAGCTGGAGATCCATGAGAACGAGATCGGGAGCCTCGCTGGCCGCCAGGGAGATGCCGTCCTCGGCCGTCCGAGCCACCCGCACGTCGTAGCCCGCGTACTCAAGCACGTCCCGCAGCAGCTTGAGATTCCGCTCGTTGTCCTCTACGACCAGGATCACGTGGGTCATCCCGGCTCCGAAGCCGGGGACTGCCGACTAGTGCTGGCCCAGCGGAGCAGACTCGCGAGGCCTGACAGATCAAACTCCGTCTTGCGCGCCACGTACGTGATGCGCCCCTGCAGTCGCTCCTTGTCCTGCTGGGTCATGGACTTGGACGTGAGGATGACCACGGGGACGGATTTCGTGTCAGGGTCTGCTCGCAGGGCCTCGACGACCTCGAAGCCATCCATACCGGGCATGAGAAGGTCCAGCAGAACGGCGGAGGGTTGCCGTTCCCGGATCAGGGCCAGGCCCTCCCGGCCCGTGGCCGCGCCCAGCACCGTCCATCCCTCGGGCTCCAGACTGGCCCGGACCAGCTCTATGGCAAGGGGATCGTCGTCAATGGCCACCACCGTGTGCGGCCGCTCAGGAATTGCCGCCGCGCGGTAGAGAGCGGCCAGCAGCTGATCCTTGCCTATCGGCTTGACCAGGTATTCGGCGGCGCCCAGCGCGAAACCGTGGCCACGCTCATCAAGCATCGACACCACGACCACCGGGATCGCTGCCGTCGCCGGATCCGCCTTGAGCTGGGCGAGAACCTCCCAGCCGTCAATTCCCGGCAGCAGGATATCGAGGACGACGCCTGCGGGACTCAGCCGGCGCACCGTATCCAGGCCTTCTTCGCCGTCTCGGGCGCTGACGACGCGGGCGCCCGCCTCCTCGAGATAGACCCGCAGCAGGTCGAATGACCGCCGGTCGTCTTCCACGACCACGACGGTGGGCCTGGGCCCCGGGGCCACCTCTGTGGGTAGACCGGAACCGCGGCTGACCTGAGGGACTGACGTCAGCGCGGGTTCGGAGGATCCGACGGGCAACGCGATCCCGAACGTGCTGCCCTGCCCGGCTTCGCTTTCGACCCAGATCCTGCCCCCATGCAGCTCGAGGATCCGCTTGGATAGGGTAAGCCCGAGCCCGGTGCCCTCGGTCTGCTCGGGATGCCGGGCGCCCTGCTGGAAGGCGTCGAAGATGCGCTGACGGTCCTCGGCCGGCACACCCGGTCCCGTGTCGGTCACCTCCACGACGAGGTCCTGACCGCGTATGGAGGCGCGGACACCCACGCGTCCCCCTTCTGGGGTGAACTTCACCGCGTTGGACAGCATATTCAGCACGACTTGCCGGAAGCGCAGGCGATCGGCGTCAAGCACGCCGACCTGGGGATCGACCTCAAGGCTCAGGGAGATTCTTTGCTTGAGCGCTCGCTCTCGGACCATCGAGAGGCAATACTCCAGAGATTCGCGGACAGCGAATTGGGAGCGGTTCAGGACCATCTGGCCGGCCTCGATCTTCGACAGATCGAGAATGTCGTTCAACAGTTCGAGCAAATGTTTGCCAGAGCTCCAGATGTCGCGCAAGTAGTCATCCTGACGCTCGTTGAGCTCGCCGAACATGCGCTCCAAGAGCACTTCGGAAAAGCCGATGATGGCGTTCAGCGGGGTACGCAGCTCGTGGGACATACTGGCCAGGAATTCCGACTTGTGCTGGCTCGCGACTTCAAGTGCGGCGCTCTGCCGCTCCAGTTGCCGGTACAGCTTCGCGTTGATCAAGGCCAGTGCGGACTGGCCGGCGAACGTCTCAAGCAGGTCGCAGATCTCTTGCGGAACGTACCCGGGTGCATGGCGGTGAACTACCATGGCACCGACGATGCGGCCTTCGCGAAGCATCGGGACGGCAACCAGGGAACGCCAGCCGCCCTCGGCCAGGACGCTCAGGTAGGGATCGGGTAGCACGCCGCCCAGGTCCGGGAGCTCCAGGGGGCGACCCAGCGCCGCTGCCTGGCCGAGGAAACTGTCATCGAGTCCTATCCGGGTGCGCCGGAGGGCGTCGAACGTTTCCGGGCTGGTGCCGAAGACGGCAGAGAGGTGGAATTCCCCGGCGTCCTCGTCGAACTCATAGATAGAGCCGCCGTCTGTCCCGGACAGTTGTACCGCTTGCGTGATGATCGTATTGAGTACCTCGGTGAGGTTCAGGCTGAAGCTCTCCGCCTGACCCACTGCGCCGAGGGCCTCGAGCTGAGTCACCTTGCGATCGAGTTCGTCGGTGCGGCTCTCCAGCGTCCTGACGAGATCAACGGTACGAACGGCGAGAGCCGCCTGCGCCGCGAAGACCGTGAGGACCTCCACTGCGCGATCGCTGAACGGGTGAACCTGGGTGCGCGACACCGAGAGCACTCCGACAACTTCGCCGTCCAGCAGCATGGGGACACCCATGACGGTCCGGAAGCCGGCCACCCGCTGCTCATCCGTCCAGGCGTAGTCAGGGTCTGCGAGCACGTCCGTAATCTGCGCGGCCTGGCGGTCGAGCCCGATCCGGCCGACGAGCGTTCCCCGGTCCAGGAGCACAGGAGTATCGGCGATGAATTCCTGGTACTCCGCCGTCATCCCTGAGCCGTATGCGAACCGGTACCT
>CAWJPF010000022.1:0-37607 GCA_963844625.1 uncultured Actinomycetota bacterium
TGACAGCGTATGAGGATAGGTGGACGATGCGGCGGAGGCCTGCGGCCTGGGCGGCGGCGAGGGCGTGGGCGGTGTGGTCGGTGCTGATGCCCGGCACGAGAAGGAACAGCCCGTCGACGCCGTCGAAGGCGGGCGCCAGCGTCGCGGGCTGGCCCAGGTTGGCGATGACGCGTTCCGCACGCTCGGGCAGTCCGGCAGCTCGGGCGGGGTCGCGGACCAGGACCCGGAACTTGGCGCCTTTCGCGTCGAGCTCGCGGGCGAGCTCGCGCCCGATGTGCCCGGTGGCGCCGGTGACCAGTAGCATGAGGGCTCCATAGGTCGTTTACCAGTTAACGATCCTGAAGAACGTTAACCGGTAAACGATTCGCCGTCAAGCGGCCTGGCTGCGGCCGGTGAGCCGCTTCCGCAACATTCCCGGAGGCTGGGGTGCCCGAGTTCCTGGACCTGCACAGCAAGACGGCAAAGGCGCTGCGGGCCGTGGCCGACGCGGCCATGCGGCGCCACGGACTGCGCCTGGGCAAGACCACCTGCTCGCGGTGCTGTGGGAACGGGACGGCAGGACGCCCGGCGAGATCGCCGCCGCGGTGAATGTCACGACGCCCGCCGTCACCAAGGTGGCCACCCGGATGAGCGAGGCCGGGTTGCTGGTGCGGCGCCGGGACGACCGCGACCACCGCCTCGTCCGACTCTGGCTCACTGACGCCGGACGCGCGCTGCAGGAGCCGATCGAGGCGGAACGGCGGCTGATGGAGGAAAAGCTCACCGCAGACCTCACCGAAACCGAACGCGAGCGCCTCATGAAGGCGCTGGCAAAGATCCACCTGGCGGCGACCGATCTGCTGGGCAGCCCTATCGAGCGCGATAACCGGCCATCACCTGGTCCGAAGACGGACCGCGACTCAGCGACTGAGACCGCCTGCGATCAGCGTATCGGCGGACGCGGGGAAGAAGACGTTCTGGCTGCGTGGTGCAGCGGACCACGTACGGCGGCCTCCCGTGCTCGCTCCACACCTCGATGATCACCGCTCGCGATCGCCTTCACCCGCGCGGCGTTCCTTGACCGCAGCCTGTCGCCTGGCAGTGCCCGCATGTTCCTCCCGGTAGCGCGTGGATCTGGACGAGCTGCTGGTGCAGCTGGTGGACCGGGCCGGTGCGTGCTGGCCGCGCAAGGGCGGCTGCGCGGGACCTTCGCCTGCGCTTAGCTTGCCGGGGCAGGTGATCTTGTCTTCCAGCCCAAGCCAGTTGAGACATTCACGTACCCTGAAGGCCTGTCTCGGTACAAGCTCAACTGGGGCGGGCAGGCGGCGAGATTGTGGATGGCGCGATATGCCCGAGCCGGGCAGGATGAGCGACGACCCCGATGATCAGCGTGCCGGTGGTGATGCCGGCCGTGACGTCACCGCGTTCCGGAGGCTGGCTGAAGCGACCCAGACGCGGCTGAGTCCAGTCCGGCAGCGTCTGGCGCGGTACGAGCACCTTCCCGTGGTCGATGTCATCGCCGGGACCTACCGGCGGGATCGGGAATCGGCAGGACCGGTCATGGGCAGCGCGATCGCGTTTCGCCTGTTCCTGTTCTTCGTGCCATTGCTGCTCCTGGTGGTCGGCATCGCCGGGTTCGCCGCCGGTTTCGTCAATGTCCGCGCCGTCAGCCGGACCACCGGTATATACGGCAGCCTCGGGGCGGAGATCAGCGCGGCTTTTCACCAGCCCGGGTTCACGCGATGGCTCGCGGTGCTGACCGGCCTGTTCGGGGTGCTGACCGCGGGCCGGTCGTTGAGCAGGGTCCTGCACGCAGCGAGCGCCGCCGCGTGGCGGCTGCCGCTGTCGGGGTCCCGGGCTTCGCTGCGTACGGCGGGCGTGGTTGCCGGCCTGATCTGCGGCATGGCCGTGATCGCCATTCTCGTGAACCGGGTCAGGGAAGTCCTGGGACTGGAAGTTGCGGGCCTTACGTTTATCCCGGCCCTGCTGATCTACGGACTGGCGTGGCTGGGCCTCTCGATGATGCTGCCGCGTGGCACCGAGGATCCGGGAGCGCTGCTGCCAGGATCTTTGCTCGTGGCCCTGACCATCACGGTCATGAGCGCCATCAGTGAGTTCTATCTTCCGGATCGGCTCGACCGCGCCAGCCAGCTCTACGGAGCGATCGGCACGACCATCGTGACGCTGGGCTGGTTCTTCATCCTCGGCCGGGCAATCATGCTGGCCATGGAACTGAACGCGGCCATTTACGAGCGGTACGGAAGCATTTCCCAGGTCGTGTTCTCGCTCCCGTTTTTCCGGATCCTGGCCCGCAAGTCCGCGCGCGTGCGCAGATTCTTCGGACTCCAGTAAACCGCTGGTGAACATAGGTGTCGCGGTCCCGGATCAGGAAGCGGAGGGAGCCGATCCGCTCGCCGAGGTGCCTGAGCACGTTGCGAGCCTGCTGAGCGGTCCAGGAGCCGCCTGCCCCGGTCAGGTGTCCTGGCTGCGCTACATCGAGTTGGCCCGAGGTGGCGCCGCGCCGGCACCGGTGATGGCCGGGCGGTCGGCGCGGAAGGCGCTGACCGGGAACTGGCTGGTGCCGTCGATGGCCAGTTCGGTCAGGATCCGGCCCAGGAGCCCGGCGAACTTGCCGGCGTGCCCTGCCCCGACGGCGATCAGTACTCGCGCTGAGCCGGGCAGATAGTCGGCGATGAAGTCGCGGTCGGGCGGGAAGTCGTAGCAGCAGACGCGGGTGTAGAGCTCAGGTCCGAGGGCGCCGGGCAGGTAGCGCTCCAGGAACGCCCGTACTTGCGCCACCCGCTGCGGATCAGGGGTGTCGGTCCGGGTCTGCGGCGTGACCGCGGGCCCCGCGCCGTCGATCCCGGCCTTGACCGCCACCTCGCCGTAGACGGGAAGGCCGTAATACAGCAGGCCGTCCTCGGCGATCATGCCGAATATGGTGAACTGCTCGGGGGTGAACGCGCGCACGTTCGGCGTGGCGAAGTAGGTGACCTGTTCTTGGGTCAGCGTGATAGGCAGGCTGGCGCCGAGCAGCTCGAGCAGGATGGGGTTCCACGCGCCGCCTGCGAGCACTACCCGGTCAGCGGTGTAGCGCTCGCCCGCGGCGGTGACCGTGACCTGATGCGGCGACTCGGCGATCGCCGATACGGGCGCTTGCGGCCGGATGGCCGCGCCGCGCGCCCGGGCCAGCGCGAGGTGCGCGGCGGTGGCCCGGCGGATATCGAGGATCCCGGCTTCGGGATCGAACAGCGTGGTGTGCTGGCCGCCGAGCCGCCACTGCGGCCAGCGCTCGCTCACCTGGACGTGGCTGAGCATCTCGAACGGCAGGCCGCTGGCGGCCATCGCGGCCGCGGTGGCCTCGAGGGACTCGATCCCGGCGCTGTCCCGCTCCGCGATGACCAGCCCGCCGGTCCGGTGCACGAGGCGCAGGCCGGTCTCCTGCTCGGCGACGTTCCAGCTCTGGTAGGCGGCCGGCGTCAGCGTGGTGTAGTCCGGCCGGCTGTAGGCGTGCCTGATCACCCGGGAGTGATCCTCGGACGCGCCACGCCAGTGCCCGAGCTGGTACTGCTCGAGGGCCAGCACCGCGTCACCGCGCAGCCGCCGGCTCAGCCAGTACGCGGTCGCCGCGCCGATCGCGCCGCAGCCGATGACGATCACCCGGTAGTGCTGCGGCATGCCTCCCCCATCAAGCCGGTGTACCACTGGTAGTAGCGGGAGATCACCGGGGCCTCGCTCGGCACCAGTACCCCGCCGCGGGCGTAGGCACGCGAGCTCATGTTCGGCTGGCACCACCCGGCCGCGGCGAAATCCTGCTCGTTGACCTTCGTGAACAGGGCCACCGCGTCGGCCACGTCGTGCCCGGCCTTGAGCGTCTGGGCCGGAAACAGCCACTCGCATACGGCCAGCGTCCGGTCCGGCGCGACGGGCTCGAACCTGTGCACGATCACGTGGTCGCTGACCAGCGAGAGGAAGCAGTTCGGGCGCACCACCATGCCGTAGAAGAGCCGGTCGTCGGCGGGCAGCAGGCCGGGAAGCCTGGGCAGCACGGTCTGCCCGGTTAGCGAGAAGGACGGGCGGCCAGCCGCGATCGGGTAGCCGCCGGGGTCGTAGCCCTCGGCCCCCATGGCCGGGGACCTGAACTGCGGGATCGTCATCGTCAGCTCGGGGTGAATGTTGTGGCAGTGATAGCACTCCTGGAAATTCTCGTAGATCAGCTTCCAGTTCGCCGCCACGTCATACTCGGCCCTGGCCCCGACGGCCAGCTCGCCGAGCCGGTACCGCTGGAACTTTCCGTAGTCGCCCAGCCGGGCCTCGATCTGCGGCCGCAGGTGGTCCTCAAGCGGCACCGGCTGCCGGGCAAGGCTGACCCAGATCAGCCCTTCCCAGGTCGCGACGTGGACCTGGTGCAGCCGGTAGCGGCCGCGGTCGATGCCGTCCAGCGCCCGCCAGTTGGGCGCCGCGACAAGCTGGCCGTCCAGGCCGTAGGTCCAGCCGTGGTAGGGACAGCGGATCGTCTTGCCGACCTCACCGCTGCCGGTCAGGCACAGCTGCGCGCCGCGATGCCGGCAGACGTTCAGGAACCCCCGGATCGCCTGGTCCCGGCCGCGCACCAGCACGACCGTCTCGCGGCCCACCCGCCGCCGGATAAACCGGCCGGGGGCAGGAATCTCGTCGGCCCGGCCCGCATAGTACCACTCGTGCTCGAAAATATGCTCGAACTCGGCCGTTAGGATGCCAGGATCGGTGTAATAAGCGCCGTCCAGCGTCGGGGTAAGCACATCTGTTCCGGCGATCACGCGGACCTCCTTGCCGCAAAACGCGTCAACCCGGACTGCCCCGGCCACCGGGTTCCAGGCCCGCCAGCCGCACCGCGCGCCGGCCGGATGGCTCAGTCAGCGTAACCAGCCAGTCGCCGCTGGCTCATCGCACAGCTGCCAGAGGTTCCGGTCCCCGGCTTATACATCTGTAGGATTCTCGTGAGCGGGAGGGGCGCGTGTTCGAGCAGCAGCTACAGGTCATTGCCGAACAGCTCGCAGGCGCCCTGGAGCGGTCGGTGATCATCGACGATGCCGCGCTGCGCCCGGTGGCGGTCAGCGCGCAGACCGGGCTGGTGGACGCCAGCCGGATCGAGGCGGTGCTGCAGCGACGCACCAGCGCGCGGCACCGGCAGATGCTCACCGAGCGCGGGATCTTCAAGGCGCGGGAGCCGGTGTCGATCCCGGCCCCCGAACCCGGGAGCCTGCGCAGGCTGTGCCTGCCGCTGGCGCACCGCGACCAGCTGCTCGGCTTCCTGTGGCTGATCGACGAGCCGCCCCTGACCGCGGCGCAGATCCGGCGGGCCGAGGCCGCTGCGGCACAGGCCTCGCGGCTGCTGCAACAGCGGGCGGCTCGGCAGACCGCGGAGTTCGGCACCTTCGCCGGGCTGGCCGGCGCGCTACTGCACGCCGATGACCGAGGCCGCGCTGCGGCGGCCCGCAAGCTGACCGACGAGGCGGCGCTGACCGGCTCGCCACCCTATGCTCTGGCGCTGATCAGGTACCTGGCGGATGCGCCAGCGGACGAGCGCGACAATCTGCTCCAGGTGGCCGGCGACCTGCGGCGCCGCGCGGCACCCGGCAGCTTCGTGCTGGCCACCCCGGGGCCGCACGAGCTGGTGGCGATCACCACCCAGGACGCGACCGGACCGCTGCGCGATGCCGTCCGCGCCCTGCCCGGGCCGCCGCTGGTCATCGGCACGGCCGGCGCCGCTGCGGCGCTTGAGGCGGTCCACGCCGAACTAGGCAATGCGCGCTACGCGGCCGAGGTCGCCGCCGCCGTCCCCGCGTTCAGCCGGGCCGCGGACTGGGGCGAGCTGGACAGCTACGCCGTTTTCCAGTATCTGCCGCGCGACCAGGCGGCACCGGAACGGATCTGCCGGGGCATAACCGCGCTGCTGACCGAGCGCACCGGGATGTATGAGGCCACGATCCGGGCCTACCTGGACTGCGGCGCGAACGTCCAGCAGGCCGCGGCGCTGCTGCACATCCACCGGACAACCCTGTACTGGCGCCTGGCCCGGGTGACTGACCTGCTTGCGGTCGACCTGAGCCGGGGCGATGACCGGCTCAAACTCCACCTCGCCCTCAAGCTCGCCGAACTGACCCGGCCAGACCGGAGAGTGACCTGACCCCCGCCCGCCCCATCAGCCCCTGGCATGGTACCGGGCACCAGCCCGGCGACACGGCACGCGCCTGCGGATCCGGAACCAGCGGCTGCATCGGCGTCAAGTGGCCGTGATCTGAAGGAGCGACCGGCGGCGGCCGGTGCGCCCGCGCCCGGCGGCTGAGTCCGCCCACCTCGGCTTCCGGTGCATCGCCAGGGCGAAAGGCCGCCCGTTGCTTCGGCATGACGCTGGCCGGCTCGCGGCTGGTGGCCGCGTCACCCTGCACCGTCGCTGGCGGGCGCGGGACCACCTGGTACCGACGGGGCCCCCTGCGCTGCGAGGTGGGATTCAACGCGGGCGGCCGGGATGCGTTCCTGCTCGCGGGCCAGCAGGGCGAGCGCGCGGGCGTCGGCCGCAGTGGGGCGGTTCAGGTCCAGGGCGCGTGGCCACAGCCGGGCGTAGCGGACGGCTGCCACTTCGGCCGCGTACACCAGCGCCTGACCGAGCAGGTACAGCAGGGCGAACATGCCCGCCACGGTAGCGAAGCTGCCGTAGACGGGCCCGGCCTTGGCCACCAGCCTGGCCAGCAACGGCGGCCCGGCGTTGAGCACGACCGTCACTGCCACCGCGCCCAAGATGGCTCCCGGCCACAGCGCCCGGACCGGAGCCGGCCGCGCCAGCAGCAACCTGGCCCCAAGCAGCAGCACCGCGAAGACGACCAGCGCCGACCCGAGCACCGCGGCCACCTGTTCCACACCGGTCCGGCCGGGCAGTGCGGTGGCCACGACCGTGAGCGCACCGGTGGCCAGCGCCCCGAGCAGCAGCATCGCCAGCACCGCGAACACCCGGACGTACCGGGAGACGAAACCGGCCCGCAAGCGATACCGGACCGCGGCGACATGGTTCACCGTCTGGTAGGCCGAGAACACGACACCAGTTCCGGACAGCAGCAAACCGGCCAGGCCGACCACAAACGGGATCGTCGACGTCGGCAAGGTGGCCAGCGATTGCTCGACCGTGGACCGCAGCGCCTGCGGCACGATCGCGGTGATCAGCCGCTGCCGCAGGTCCGCATGATCGGCCAGCACCCGTGACAGGACCGCCACCCCCAGCAGCAGCAGCGGGAAGATGCTCAGGAACCCGTAGTAGGTGATGAGCGCCGCCTGCCGCCCGCCCTCATCGTCGCCGTACTTCTTCACCACCGCGTAGGGGAACCCCAGCACACCATGCTTACGCTGCAGGCGGTCCGCCCACGCGATGACCCGGTTCACCAGACCACTCAGGCCTTCCAAATTCATAAGGCCAGCCTGGCCGGCATCGCCCTGGCAAGTCATCATCCCCGATGACCGCATCGGACTGGCCCCCCGAAGGCTGTTCGTGCCTGGCCCGGTGCTACGGCTCTACGGGAAGAGGTAGGCCGAGGGCAGCCATTAGCTCGGGCGCGGCCGCCACCGTCTTCGGCCCGCCGACCTGCGGGGCGACGGCTATCAGCACGCCCATGAGGTCCGTCGGCGTCGCGCCGGCAGCCAGGGCGTTGGTCACCTGCCAGAGGTAGGAGGCCGGGGGAGCGTCGAGCGCTATGAGGGCGGCGATCTTGACGAGCGCGTAGCTACGAGCGTCAAGGCCGCTCCTGGTTTGCCATTCTGTACGCAGTTCCAGGCCCTCGGCCAAGAGGTCAGGATCGCCCAGGGCCAATCCGGCTAGCATCTCCCTGGTGGCGTTATCGACTTCTACCTTGGATGGCATGTTCATGATCAGAGTCCTTTCCGTCCCGGACGCGGACGGCTTGCCGCGCGGGACTGCATCACCAAGTGAGTGGGGGATATGAGCGCGATGGTGTCGCCGGCTGTCACGGGCCTGTCATCTCTCCGATCGTCCCGGCCGCCGCTGGCGGACAGCTGCGGGCATGAGCACCGGGCCTGCCCGGTTCCGGTGACTGCGGTCTAACACCTCAGCAGGTCCTACGGTCCCGCCAAACCCGGGCGCACGCCTCGCCCATCGAGGGGTGAACTACCCCTTGCGAATAGCGGGGCATCGGTCCCTGGCGTACCCCCGCCGGGAGCCGGGGCGAGACGAGGCAGCCGCCCAGCGCCCAGCTGGCCGGTCAGCTTCACCCCTGGGCGGATCGGCGAGGGAAGGCCTGCCGACCTCATCCACGGGAGGGTGAGGCAGGCCGGCGCAGACGTCCGTAACCTTAAGCTGCAAGGTCGCGAGAACCGGGAGCGTGCGCAGCATGTTCAAGACGAGCTCGTCATCCCGGACCGCCGCGCGACGCGGGCTGCCACGTGGCCACTGCGGCACGGCCGGTGCCCTCGGTCCGGTACGGTTGCCGGGCAGAACGGCCTGCCGACGGTGATGCGCAGGCCCGCCACCAGCCGGCTCGGGCGGTTCGACCGGCCCCGCCGCCGGGTGCGGGCCGGCCTGGTGCAGCTGCTGTTCGCGGTGGCCGGCCTGGGCCTGGGGTTGCTGCTGCCGCGGATCACCGCCGCGCCGACCGTGGCCAGCAGCCGGGTGACCGAGACGCTGATCGGCGTGGGCTTCGGCGTCCTCGGGCTGGTCAGCATCATCTTCTCGCTGCTGTTCCTGGTCTTGCAGTGGGCCTTCTCCAGCCTGTCGCCCCGGCTGAATCTGTTCCGCGACGACCCCATCGTGTGGCGCACGTTCGGGCTGGCCGTCGGCGCCTTCGTGTTCTCCGTCACCGCGGCCCTGGTCATCGGCAACGACCCCGAGGTGTCGGTGATCGTGCCCGCCGTGGAAGTGGTCGCGGTGCTCGCCGCCGTCGCCATGATCCGCGCCCTGCAGGTCAAGGCCTTCGCCTCCATCCAGCTGGCGCCCACCCTATCGGCCATCGCCGCCCAAGGCCGCGGCATCCTCGACGACCTGTACCTCCGGCCCGGGCCGGCCGGCCGGAGTCCCGCAACGCTGCCGCCGCTGCGCCGGGCTGTCACGTGGCCGGGCCGGCAGGCCATCTTGCAGCAACTCAACCTGCCCCGGCTGCTCGATGCCGCCGCCGACGGGGCGGTCATCGTGCTCCGCGCCGGTATCGGCGACACGCTCCAGGAAGGCGCCGTGGTCGCCGGCCTGCACGGCGGCGACGCCAGCGACGCGGCTGTCCTGGACGCGCTGGTGACCGGGCCAGAGCGCACCTTTCACCAGGACCCGCTATTCGCGTTCCGGCTGCTGGCCGACATCGGCCTGCGGGCACTGTCCCCCGCCGTCAACGACCCGGCGACCGCCGTACAGGTCCTGGACACCATCCAGAGCCTCCTGCTGCCCCTGGCAACCCAGGATCTGGACGTAGCCGAGGTAGCCGACGGCACCGGGGCTGTCAAGGTGGTACTGGCGCTCCCGTCCTGGGACGACTACCTGCGCACTGCCCTGGACGACCTCATCGAGTCCGCCTCCCGGTCTCCCATGGCGCTCCTGCAGGCACGGACCCTGCTCACCGCCCTGCTGACCGCCGCCCCGCCGCAGCGCCGGTCCTCGATCACCTGGCGGCTGCGCCGCGCCGAAGAACTCGCGGCCGGCAACTTCCCTGAGATCTGGCGTCATGCGGCCGGAAGTGACCCAGCATGAGCCGGCCGCGTTCCAGCGACAGCCCACGTGCGGAGCCAGCACCGGCCGGCACTAGGCCCGGCAGGTACCGGATCGAGCGGCGACCAGCATCACGACGCCTTCCGTCGGGGCGAGATGGGAGGAACGGGCATGGTACTTAACCTTGTCCTGATCGGCCTGGCGATAGCCTTCGATCCGCTGCCGCTGACCGCATTCATCGTCGTTCTGCCCTCGCAGCGCGGCGCGGTAAAGGGCGCGGCATTCGTGTTCGGGTGGCTGGTATCCCTGGCCATCGTGGTCGCGATCACGGTGCTCGCAACAGGCAACAACCCGCCCAAGCCGAGCACGGCACCCACACTTGCCGGGCTGGTGGTGAAGCTCGCCATCGGAGTCGGCCTCGTCGCGATAGCGATCCGGCAGCGCCGCAGGAGGGGGCGGCCGAAGAAGCCGAAAAAGCCCCCGAAGTGGCAGGAGCATGTGGACAACATGTCCCCGTGGTTCGCCTTCGGCCTCGCGCCCGCGGTCCAGCCCTGGACCCTGATCGGCGCCGGCGCCGCCACGGTAATGGAGGCCAAGCTGTCCAACTGGGAGAGCTACATCGCGCTGTTCGCGTTCTGCCTCCTAGCCTCGTCGTCCTACCTCACTATGGAGGTCTACGCCGTTTTCCGGCCCGACCAGAGCAAGGCGTTCCTGGCCAGGTTCAGGACCTGGATCGACACCCATACCGACCAGGTGATCATCCTGGGGAGCTCGATCCTCGGCTTGTGGCTCATCGCCAACAGCATCAACCTGATCCTCGCCGCCTGAGACTGCCCGAGGCGGCGCGCACGGACCGGGCGCGGGAAACCAGGGACCGTTCGGCAAAAAAGATCTTTCGGCCGAACGGACCGTCGCGGCACCTTCCGCAGAAGGTTTCCGCCGTGCGGGGGGCCGGCGGTACGGTTTGGTCGTAGCGCGGACCTGACCGCGCCTGGAGGTGGCAGGGTGACGACGGTCGGCGCTGACTCGGAGATCACTGATCTGGCGGTCGATGATCATGCGTGCCTGACGTTCGGCGAGTCCGAGGATCTGTTCGATCTCACCGCCGCGTTCGTGCGTGACGGGTTGTCCGGCGGGCTGAAGGTTGTCTGGGTGAGTGACGCGGGACCGGAGCGGGTAGTGTCCGAACTGGCGCGGCGCGGGGTCGCGGTGGAGTCGGCGCTCGCGGCCGGGCAGCTGGCGGCGGCGGAATGCGAGGGTCAGCTGCTGTCCGGCCAGGCGTTCAGCGCCGGTCACGCGATGGGGTGGCTGACCGGGCAGATGGCGGCCTGCCAGCAGGAGGGATTCCCCGGCCTGCGGGTAGCGGTGGATATGAGCTGGGCGTTCCGGCCGGTCACCGGGGTTGAGCAGCTGCCGGATTTTGAGGAGGGTGTCGCGGCGGCGCTGGCCGGCACCACGGTTGCCGTGCTTTGCCAGTATGACCGGGAGCGGTTTGACCCGGTCACGCTGGCGGCGGTGGCGGCGTTCCATACCCGCTCGGTGGCCGCGGCGACTTATCATGCCGACGCGATGCTGCGGATCTGCCGCCAGTATGCGCCGCCGGGGATCAGGCTGGCCGGGGAGATCGACTACAAGCACGAGGAACCGCTGGCGCTCGCGCTGGCCGAGGCGATCCGGATCGAGGGTGACGTCATGATCAACATGATCGCCCTGACGTTCATCGACGGCTCGTGTGCCCGGATGATCCTGGATGCCGCGCGCGGCCTGGCCGCGACCCGCGGAGTTGTGCTGCAGTGCCGTGCCGAGATCGCTGCTACGTTCGCCTTGCTGGGCGGCGGCGAAATAGCTGGCGTCAGCCTGGTGAGCGTACATGACCGATGATGCCCGCAGCCGCTGGCCGCCGCCTGAGCCTGGCAGAGGCAGGCTGCGGGGCGTGAGCGCGGCGTCCGGAGACGGCGAGCCCCCGGTCCTTGATCAGGTTTTCGACGGTGATTCGCTGTATGCGCTGCGGGCGGCGGTGGCGGCGCATGCCTCGCAGGCCGGAATGCCGGATGGCCGCGCCAGCGATCTTGTCCTGGCCGTGCACGAGCTGGCCGCCAATGCGGTCCGCCATGGCGCCGGGCACGGGCGGCTGCGGCTCTGGAAAACAGAGGACATGCTGCGCGGTGAGGTCACCGATGACGGCGGGCAGAAGGCGGCGGGCGCAGGCGGCGCAGACGCGGCCGCCCAGGACGCAGCGCTGTGGCGCGTGGACTCCGGCCATGGGCTGTGGCTGATCCGCCAGGTCGCCGACCAGGCCAGCTGGTACTGCGGCCCGTCCGGCACCGTCGCCGCCGTGAGTTTCCGGCTGGGAGCGCGGGGGCAGCCGCGCTGATCACCGCCCGCCGGACGCGCCCAGGCCGGCCGACGGAGCAGGGGTCGTCACCGTCGGGTGCGGCTGGCGGTACACCAGGAACGCAACGTCGTCGGTGTGCTTGTCGCCGAGCAATCGCGCGGAGAGGTGGTCGGCGACCTGTTCGGGCGTCAGATGGCGGCTCTCCGCCAGCGCATCGCTGGCGCGCTGGAGGCCGGCATCGATCACCTCCTGGCGGCGTTCGACCAGTCCGTCGGTATACAGCAGGAGGGTGGACCCGCTCGGCAGCTCAGCGGTGACCTCGGGCCGGTCGCGACCGGCGGTGACGGCCAGCGCCGGGGACACGGCGTGCTCGAGTTTGCGGACGGTGCCGTCAGGGTCTGCCAGCAGGGCCGGCAGGTGACCCGCGCTGCTGTAGCGCACGGTGCCATTGCGCGGGTCGATGACGGCACAGAACACCGTGGTGCAGTCGGCTCCCGGGATCAGCGCGCTGAACCTGTCCAGGGCGCGGAGGACTTGAGCCGGACCGTTGTTCTCCAGCAGGAGCGTGCGCCCGGCGCTGCGCAGCTGGCCCATGATCGCCGCCGCGGGCAGGCCGCGGCCGGGCACGTCGCCGACGACGACCGCGAGCAGGCCCTCCGGTAGCTCGAGGACGTCGTACCAGTCGCCGCCGACCTCCAGGGCGCCGCCCGCAGGCTCGTAGCGCACGGCCAGGCCGGCGGGCAGGTCTGTCGGGCCGAGGATGGAACGCTGCAGGGCGAGCGCTACCTGGCGCTGCTCCTCATACGCCCGGGCCCGGGTGAGCGCCCGCTGCAGGTGTGCGCTCAATTGAACAAGCAGGGCGCGGTCCGAGGAGGGGAATGGCCGCGGTGAAGCGAACTCGAGCCAGACCAATGCGGCCTGGACACCGTCGGAGATCGGGGCCCCGACGCCGGTGACCGCCGCCCCGGCCGGGTGGCCGGCCGGGGCAGTGACGAGCTGCGCTCCCCGCGCGTGCTCCTGCGCCCCGGCGGGCAGGCCGATGTCCGTCACGGTCGCCGGCCCTGTCGCCGCGGTCGGGTGGGGGCGGCCGGACGAGTCCCAGGTCACGATCGTCACGCGTTCGGCTTGCCAGACGGCGCGGAGCTCGGCCAGTGCGACCTCGAGGATGCGGTCGCTGTCGTTGATCCCGGTGAGCTGCCCGGCCAGGCGGGCCAGTGCCGCGTCGCGCTCGGCGGCGAGGTGCTCGACGGTGACATCACGCAGCGTACCGACGAAGAGCCGCTGGTCACGGTCGCGCACCGTGCCGATAGCCACGTCGGCCCACAGGCCCCGGCCATCGCGGTGGTAAAGCGGGAGCGTGAAGCGTCCGCGTCCGTCCGCCAGCACGGCCGCGAGCGCGGCGCTGACCTGGGCGAATCCTTCGGGGTCCGCTGTTTCGCGCGGCCACCACGGATGCGGGACCAGCCAGGGCAGTTCAGCGGCGGGGTAGCCGAGGAGCTCGGTAAACGCGTCGTTGACCTCGACGACCGTGCCGTCGGCCGTGGCGACGAACAGCCCGTCCTGCATGGCCTGGACCAAGGCCGTGCGCCACGCGGATTCGTGGTTGCGTACCCGCGCCAGGTCGAGGTTCGAACGGACCCTCGCGAGCAGTTCCGCCGAGGAGAAGGGCTTGACCAGATAGTCATCGGCGCCCGCGGCCAGGCCCTCGATGGCGGCCTCCTCCCCGGCCCGCGCCGACAGGAAGATCACCGGGATGCGGGCGGTCTGCGGGTCGGCGCGCAGGGCTAGCAGCAGCCCGAAGCCGTCCAGTCCGGGCATCATGACGTCGGCGAGGATCAGGTCCGGCTCGGTCTGGCGGGCCCGTTCGAGCGCCTGGTGGCCGTTCGCCGCCGTTGTCACCGCGTAGCTTCGCTCGAGCAGATCCGTGAGGTACTGCCGCATATCGGCGTTATCCTCGGCGACTAGCACCGCATCGCGTCCGGCCGGCCCGGGCACGGCAGCGACCGGAACGCTCCATTGCAGGGCCTCTTCGACATAGCGGCCGGCGGTATCCGGGCTCAGCTCCGGCGTCGTCTGCCCTTGGGCGGGGCGGGCCGGGATGCGCACGGTGAACGTGCTTCCCTCGCCCACGCGGCTCACCACCTCGACGTTGCCGCCGTGCAGGCCGGCCAGCTCGCGGACGAGGGCCAGCCCGATCCCGGAGCCTTCATGGGACCGGCCGACGACGCCGTGCACCTGGTGGAAGCGCTCGAAGATCAGCGGGAGCTGATCGGCCGCGATGCCGGTCCCCGTGTCGCTCACTCGCAGTTCGACTGCGCCGCCGGTGGTCCGCAGGCCGATGCGGATCACGCCCGCCAGGGTGAATTTCACCGCGTTCGACAGCAGGTTCAGGACGATCTTCTCCCACATGTCCGGGTCGACCAGGACCCGGTTCCGCTGGGAGGGGCAATCTACGGCGAACGCCAGCCCGGCGCGGTCTACCGCGGACGCGAACGACTCGGCCACCCCGCGGGTCAGCTCCGCGATCTCGACCGCGACGGGTTCGGGTTGCAGCCGGCCGCCTTCGATGCGGGCGAAGTCGAGCAGCATGTCGACCATCCGCCGTAGCCGCCCGGAGTTGCGGTGGATGATCTCCAGCCGGCGCCGCTGCACGGGCGGGAGGGGATACTCGGCGTCAGTCAGGCTGTCGCTCGCCGGACCGGCGATCAGAGCCAGCGGCGTGCGCAGCTCGTGGCTGACGCTCGTGAAGAACTCGGTCTTCGCCCGGTCGAGCTCCGCGAGTTCCTCAGCGCGCCGCCGCTGCGCTGCGTAGGCTTCGGCGTCGGTGACCGCGGCGGCGACCTGCCTGGCCACCAGCGCCAGAAAACCCTGATAATCCTCGTCGAGCCGCAGGTAACGGCTCACCCCGAGCACCAGCGCACCTCGCACGCGGGTCTGGCCGGCGACCGCGAGGGGAAGCGAGACCGCGACGTCGGCGTCCGCGTCGCCGGCCGGGCTGGCACCTGGCTGCGCGAGACCGGGCAGCTGCTCAGCCAGCCCGGTTCGCGTCGCGCCCGCACCGGTCACGGCGGTCTGCCAGATCCAGTCACCGTCGCCGCCACCGCGCAGCGCGGCGGGCAGCAGATCCGGATCGGCCAGGCCGAAGCTGGCCACCGCGCGGGCCTGGCCGTCCGCGTCATCTAGCAGGTAAGTTACGCCGAACGGCAGGTCCGCTCGATGCGCACCGAGCGTCTGCATCGCCGTGGCGCACGCGTCTGCCGCACTGGCGGTGTGCGCGGAGCGGCTCGCGCTCAGCTCCTGAAGCGCCCGGATCCGGCGGGCGCTGAGCACCTGCCCGGTGCTTTCTGTCACCACGGTGAACACTCCGCCGACACGGCCGCCCGGCACCGGGATCGGGCTGTAGGCGAAGGTGAAGTAGACCTCCTCGTCGAAGCCGTGCCGCTGCAGGATCAGCCGCAGGTCCTCGTGGTAAGTCGGCACGCCGCGGTCCAGCACGTCAGTGAGCATGCCCCCGACCACTGGCCACGCGTCTGCCCATACCTGCGCGCAGGGCAGGCCGAGCGCGGGATGCTTGGCCCCGAGGATCGGGACGAAGGCGTCGTTATACACCATCGTGAGCTGCGGGCCCCACATGACCAGGATCGGGAACGGGCAGTTCAGGCAGACGCTCACCGCCGTGCGCAGCTCCGGCGGCCAGCGCGGGAAAGGCCCGAGCGGGGTGGCCGGCCAGTCGGTCGCCGCCATCAGCTGGGACAGCGGGCTGCCGTCCTCCGTCATCAGCAGCTCAACCGGGAAGGAGGGACTCTCCTGGCCACCACGGCCGCTCCGCGTCTTCCGACCGGCCATGATCCCACCTCCTGCATCGAGCCTGGCTAGCCGGACGCGTTATCCGCTGTCCCGTAACTCCTGACATCGTCCCAGGCTGGGTGGAGATCAGCGACCAGGTATCTCCATGTGGAACCGGACGATGGTCCCGTTCTCGTCAGAGTTCAGTTCGACAAGATCGCAGACCTGATGGACGAGCCATAGCCCGTGGCCACTCGTGGCGCCGGCCGGTGGCTTGCGCCTGCCCGCCAGCGGGTCGGTGATGATGCCGTCGTCGCGGATTTCACAGGTAATCTCTTCGCTGTCATACCAGATCTCCATGGATCCAGGTGACCGGGCGTGGCGGATGGTATTGGCGGCGACCTCGCTGACCGCGAGCACGAAGTCGACGATGCGGGCGTCTGTCATGCCTGCTTCCCTGGCATGGGCTTCCGCTAGGCTGCGGACCTGCGACAGGTCAGTGGTGTACGTGAAGGGGCGGCGCTGCCGCCTCGCGGAGCCCGGACGCGGTTCGCGATCGCCAGACCGGCTCGCCAACATAACCCTCGTGCTGCCCGCCACAGTCGCCGGCAAACTCCAGGAGCCCGGGAATGGTCCGCGTGGCGGCAAGCGGTCGTCACCCGGGCTCAGCCACGCCGTCCATGGCGGCGTTCAGGTCCGGGTACGTATCGATCACCTGGTCGGCTCCCGTCAGCTCCAGCACCCGCCGCACTGAGCGGCTGCTGGCCGCCAGCCGCAGCTCCGTCCCGGCGGCCGCGGCGCGGCGATGGGCGCGGAGCAGCACCTGGATCCCCGCTGAGTCGCAGAACACGGTCTCGGTCATATCTACGACCAGCATTACCGTGCCAGCGTCCAAGACCTGCGTGAGCTCGGCGCCCACCTGGTCCGCATTAGTCACGTCGATCTCCGCGGGCAGCACGATCACTGCACCTTCGCCGGCGCGGCGCACGGGAAACGCATCCCGGGACACGGTCATCCTTTCCTGATTCCGCCATGCCAGCTCTGGGCAGCCCTGACTCGCGGCTAGGCAGGAGCCGATCCGCTGCTGCTGTAAGCGTAATCATCGTCCTCGCAGCCGCCGCCAGGCAACCCTTGTCCAGCCAGGCAGACCACAACGGGAATGGCTACCAGCCCAGCCTAGAGCGGGTAGGCCGCGAATGGTCAGCAGGTAGCAGCCCCGGTGGCGGCCGCCGGGGATCTGGCCGTGCCGGGCGGAAGATCCAGGCCGGGGCGGTAGCCTTGGGAGCGGGTGAAAGATATGGTCTGGCGGTGAGCGGGGCGCTCTTCCCGGGGGGCACCGACTTCCCGGGGGGCACCGACTTCCCGGGGGGCACTGACGCGGCCGGGCTGCCGGTGGCTCTGCATGACCCGCAGCGGCTCGCGGCGGTCGCAGCGACCGGCCTTCTTGATACCGGCCCGGAGCCCGCGTTCGAGGATCTGGCCAACCTGGCCGCTGCGCTGACGGGATGCTCACGCGCGTTCATCACGCTGGTGGATGAGCACCGGTCGTTCTGGAAATCGTGCATCGGAGTCGACGCGCGGGAGATTGCCGGCCGGCAGGGCCGGGTGGAGGACAGCTTCTGCTACTTCCTGATCGGCCTCGGCGACGGGTTCGTGGTCGAGGACGCCGCTACTGATCCGCGCACCCGCGATCACCCCTCGGTCGGGCCGATGAAGATAGGCGCATGGGCCGGGTACCCGATCCTGTCCACAGCCGGCGATGTGCTGGGCAGCATGTGCGTGATCGACGAGAGCCCGCACTCCTGGCAGCCCGCCGAGTTGAGTGCGCTCGCCACCCTGGCGCGCGCCGTCAGCAATGAGATCAACGTACGCCGGACCCTGGCCGTGTCGCAGGAATCCTTGCAGTTGTCCCGGGACCTGGCCCGCAGCCTCCAGGACAGCTTGCTACCGCCGGTCCTGGAAGCAGTCCCCGGCCTTGAGGTGTCCGCCTCCTACGTGCCAGCGGCTGGCGGGACCGACGTGGTCGGGGATTTCTACGACCTGTTCCATGTCCGGGGGCCCTGGTGGTGTGCGGTGATAGGCGATGTGTGCGGAAAGGGTACCGAGGCAGCCAAGGCCACGGCCCTGGCCCGGTACACCTTGCGCGCCGCCGCCAGCCATCACCTGTCTCCCGACGCTATCCTGCGGGACCTCAACACCGCCCTGATCGCGCAGTACCATGCCGAACGGCTCGTGACCGCCATGGTAACGACCTTCCAGATCTCGCCCGGGAGGATGTCGGGCCGGATCTGCGCCGCGGGCCATCCGCCCGCGCTGATCTTGCGGGCCGACGGTCGTGTCAGTGCTATCGGCCCGGTGGGCACGCTGCTCGGCATCGTCTCCGACATCACGCTTACCGAGACCCGGTTTCGCCTCACACCCGGCGATACCCTGCTGCTCTACACCGACGGCGCCACCGAGGCACGGCCCCCGCGCCGCGAACACGCTGCAGAGCGGCCCTTCTTCGGGGAACAAGCCCTGGCCCGGGCACTCGCCGACTGCCGCGGCCAGCGCGCGGACGCTATTGTCAGCCACCTCGGCCAGATCCTGGCCGACTACACCGCCAACTGGGCCAGCGACGACACCGCTCTCCTCGCCCTCCGCGTACCCTAGGCTGGTTGACGATCACTGCAGGACAAAACCCGATCAGCGTCGTTGTCGGCTGTCGCGTTCAGCGCCGCAGGTCACCGCCTCGCTGGGCGTTGAGCGGCAGCTTGAGGAGGGCGTTTTCCACGACCTCGCTAAGCGCCGGGTGGATCCAGTACTGGCCTTGGGCCATGCTCACCACGTCCTGCCCGGATGACATGGCCTGCACGAGCGGCTGGATCAGCAGGGAGGCTTGATAGCCCAGGATGTGGGCGCCGAGGAGCTTCCCGGTCGCAGGATCGGCGTACAGTTTGCAGATGCCCGCGGTGTCCCGCAGGGCCCACCCGTACGCCGTGTCCTGGTAAGCCTGGACGGCCTGTACGTAGGGTTTCTTACCCGCCAGGTCCTGCAGACGCGCGCCGATCGAGGCGATCTGCGGATCGGTGAATACCGCCGCGGGTACCCAGTCGTGCGGGAACGGGCGCAGATTTCCCGGGTGGGCCAGGTTGTGAGCCAGGCTCCGGGCTTCGGCATTGGCCACGTGCTTGAGCTCGAAGGGCGAGCTGACGTCGCCGAGCGACCAGATCCCCTCGGCCGTCGTCCGGCCGTACTCGTCCACCTGGATGCGCCCATCGTCCCTGAGCATCACTCCGGCGAGGTCCAGGCCCAGGTCACCGGTATCCGGCTGGCGCCCGGCGGCCACGAGCAGGAGGTCACCGGTCACCGTCGTGCCGTCCTGGAGTAGCACGGCCACCCCGTCTGCACGGCGGCGTACGCGGGCGATCTGGGCCGACAAGTAGACGTGCCAGCGCTCCTGCGCCAAGGCGGTGAAGCGATCAGAGATGTCGGTGTCGAACGCCTCGAGCAGCGCGGCCCCCTGGTTGATCATGTGAATCTCGACGCCCAGGCTGGAGAATACGTGGGCGAACTCGGCGGCGACGTAGCCGCCGCCCACGATGACCATGCTGGCGGGAAGGTCATCGATCCGCATGATCGTGTCTGAGGTCCAGAACTCTACGGCCGAGTCAGCGATTACCGGCGGGACCGTCGGCCGGGCCCCGGCCGCTACCACGATGCGGTCAGCGGTGATGCGGGCCTTGTCATCAATGACCAGCTCGTGCGGGCCGGCGAGACGAGCCCGGCCCTCGAACAACGTCACCAGGTCCGACCCGGCCCGGGCGTTGCGGCCGGCGGCCGAGATCTGCTCGACCTGCGTGAAGGTGCGGTCCCGGATGGCCCGCCAGTCCACCCCGGTCACCTCGGCGCCGATACCGAAATCGGACGCGCGGCGGACCTGGGCGGCCACGTCGGCCGTGTGCACCAAGATCTTGCTCGGGACGCAGCCCCGGTTGATACAGGTCCCGCCGAAGGCGCCGGCTTCGATGACCGCGACGGGGCCCTGCGCAGCATCCTCCGGTACCAGGGCATTGCCCGACCCGGACCCGATTATGGCCAGTGAAAAGTGCTGCACCTTGAAATACTAGGTTCCGCCACCCGCGTCTAGGACGGCCTGCGGGCCGTTGCGTGCGGGGCAGGTTGCGCTACCGTATGGGCGGGTCCAGAATGCTGGTAGACGGGCATGTCCCCGCCATCTTCGGGTCTGGAGAACGGCCCGGCTTCGTCAAGACCTCGCGAAGCTGGTGATACCTGTGAGACGTATTCTGGCGCGGCACGGCGTGACTGTGACGCTACCCGGACAGATCGACATGCTAAATGCGGCCCGTGTCGCGGAAGCGCTAACCGTAGCGGTCAGCCGCGGTTCCGTCGTGATCATCGACATGAGCGCGACCACGTTCTGTGATTGCGCTGGAGTGCGGGCCGTCGTGCGGGCGTATAAGCGTGCCACCGGTAGCGGCGCCGAGTTGCGCCTGGTGGTTACGGCGGAGGCGGTGCGGCGCATCTTCGGGCTCATGGGGGTCGATCGCCTGGTTGAGATCTATCCCAGTGTGGAAGCGGCGCACGACAAGGTGCCCAGCGTCCGGTGAAGCCTGCGGCGGGTGGCGGATGGCCGCGGTTTCCCGACTCGTCCTATTGGATTCGGTAGGGCTCGGCATCGGCCGTCCGGAGGGTGAGACCGAGACCGGGCGCGTCAGGGTCGGGCCGGATGACTCCGCCGGCGGGGTCCAGGGTGCCGTCGAAGAACAGCGATTCGATCCGGACATGATCGTGGAACCATTCCAGATGCCGCAGGTTCGGCGTGGCGGCGGCCGCGTGAGCGTGCAGGTGCGGCCCGCAGTGCCCGGAGATCTCCAGGCCGTAAGCGGCGGCGACGGCGGCGACCCGGAGCCATTCGGTAATGCCACCGCACCGGGACACATCGGCTTGCAGGCAGTCCACCGCTTCCGCCGCGCACATCCGGCGGAAGTAGTACAGGTCATAGCCGTATTCCCCGGCGGTGACTTCCGCTAGGACGGCAGCACGCACCGCCCGCAGTCCGTCGAGATCATCGGAGGAAACGGGCTCCTCGAACCAGCGCACGTCGAGATCGCTCGCGGTGGTCATGAGCCGGATCGCCTGCTTGGCGCGATAGCCGCCGTTGGCATCCACGAACAACTCGACATCGTCCCCGATGATCGAGCGGGCCTGGCGCATCCGTTCCAGGTCACGGTCCAGGTCCGTGCCCCACGATTCGCCGATCTTGATCTTGACTCGCGGAATGCTGTGCGCACCGACCCAGCCGTCCAGCTGGTCCCCGAGCTGACGTTCACTGTAGGTGGTGAAGCCGCCGCTCCCGTAGACCGGGACGCTGTCGCGCACCGCGCCGAGCAGGTGATGCAGCGGCAGCCCGAGGATCCTGGCCTTGAGGTCCCATAGCGCGACATCGACCGCGGAGATCGAGTAGCCGGCCACTCCGGGCCTGGTGAGGTTCCGCACGGATTTGACCATCGCAGCCGAGGATCCGGTCACCTCAAGCGGGGACCTGCCGCAGATGACATCCGCCAGGACGTCGGTGATTACGCTAGCGCAGGCGCGCGGTCCGTACGTCCAGCCGATCCCCCGGCTATCCCCGGCTCTGACCTCAGCCAGGACCATGGTGGTGGAATCCCAGGCAAGGGTTCCGTCAGCCTCCGGGGCATCGGTGGGAACCGTGTAGACGGAGACGTCGACGGCGTCGATGGCATCGGCGGTCATCATGAATTCCCGGCTGTGGTGGCGGCCATGGGTTAATTACCGTTGCCCGGCAGGATCTCCCTGGCCTTGGTCATCAGGCCTTCCTTGAGCACGCCCCACCGGTCCGAGTCGCCTTTCAGTAGCGCCATGGCAGCGTCTTTGGCCTGCTCGAACGTGGCGTGCGGCGGGATGGGGGGAACGTCGGGGTCGGTGCGCAGGTCAAGCACGGTGGGGCGGTCGGCGGCCAGGGCCCTGTCCCAGGCGGGCCCGACGTGGCCGGGCTCGTCCACCGCGATCCCTTGCAGGCCGAGGCTGCGGGCGAAGCCCTCGTAGGACACGTCGGGCAGGTGCTGTGACTCCGTGAACTTCGGCGCGCCCTCCATCGCCCGCATCTCCCAGGTGACCTGGTTGAGGTCGTTGTTGTGCAGGACCGCGATGATCAGCCGGGGATCTGCCCATTCCTTCCAGTAGTGCTTGACCGTGATCAGCTCGGCGAGGCCGTTCATCTGCATCGCGCCGTCCCCGGCGAAGACGATCACCGGGCGCCCCGGGTGACCGAACTTCGCCCCGATGCCATACGGGACGCCGGGACCCATCGTGGCCAGGTTCCCGGACAGCGAGCCGCGCATCTGCCCGCGGAATCTGAGCTGCCTGGCATACCAGTTGGCCGATGAGCCCGAGTCCGCCGTGACGATGGCGTCCATGGGCAGCCGTGCGGACAGCTCGCGGAAGACCAGCATCGGATTGATCGGATCGGCCGCCACGTCGGCCTCGGCGTCCATCGACTGCCACCAGCCGGCCACTCCCGCCTCGATGGCCTCACGCCAGGAACGATCCTCCTTGCGCTTCAAGTGCGGGATCAGGGCCTGCAGGGTCGCGGCGGAGTCGCCGACAAGGTTGACCTCGTAGGGATACCGCATACCGATGAACTTGCCGTCGATGTCGATCTGGACGGCGCGGGCCTGATCGAAGGCCGGCAGGAACTGCGTATAGGGGAAGCTCGAGCCTACGGTCAGCAGCGTGTCGCAGTGCATCATCATCTCGTAGCTCGGGCGCGTGCCCAGCAGCCCGATCGATCCGGTCACGTACGGCAGCTCGTCGGACAGGACGTCCTTGCCCAGTAGCGGTTTGGCGATACCGGCTCCGAGTAGCTCGGCCACCTCTTCAAGCTCACGCCGGGCGCCGCGGGCACCTTGCCCGGCGAGGATGGCCACCTTGGCGCCGGAGTTCAGCACATCGGCGGCCCGGGTGATCGCCTCGTCGCCCGGCAGCGCAGTCGGCCAGTCGACCCCGAGGGAGGAAGGCACCATCTTGAAGGCGTGGCCCGGCGGCGAGTAGTCCAGCTCCTGGACGTCGGAGGGGATGATGATCGCGGTCGGTGCCCGCTCGGCGATCGCGGTGCGGATGGCCCGGTCGAGCACGTTCGGCAGCTGCTCGGGCACCGTGACCATCTGGACGTATTCGCTGGCGACGTCCTTGAACAGGGAAAGCAGGTCGACTTCCTGCTGATAGGAGCCGCCCATCGCGCTTCGGCTCGTCTGGCCGACGATCGCGACGACGGGCACGTGGTCCAGCTTGGCGTCGTAGAGGCCGTTCAGCAGGTGGATGGCACCCGGGCCCGATGTCGCCATGCAGACGCCGACACGCCCGGTGAACTTGGCGTATCCGACGGCTTCGAAGGCGGCCATCTCCTCGTGCCTGGCCTGGATGAACTGAGGCTTGTTCTCCGCTCGCCCCCAGGCGGCGAGGATGCCGTTGATCCCGTCACCGGCGTACGCGAAGACATGATTCACGCCCCAGCCGCGCAAGCGCTCGAGCAGGTAGTCGGCCACCGTAGGTGCCATGTCTGTCTTTTCCTTCCGTGATCCTCGGTGTGTCACTCAGTGCCGCGGGCCCCGGCGATCAGCAGGTCCGCGGCCCGCGCGGCGACGGCCATGATCGTCAGGGCGGGGTTGGCGCTTCCCTGGGTGGGGAGCACGCTGCCGTCGGTGATGTACAGGTTGGGTACGGCAAAGCTGCGGCAGCTGCCGTTCACGACTCCTTGCTTTTCGTCTTTCGCCATCCGGGCCCCGCCGACGAGATGGGCGTAGCGCTGGATGGTGATGACCTCGTCCGCGCCTGCCGCGCGCAAGATGTCCTCCATGACCCCCTGCGCCGCCCGTATCAGAGCCCGGTCGTTGTCGCACTGGGAGTAGGCGAAGCGGGCGACCGGCAGGCCAAAGCGGTCTTTCTCGTCCGCCAGCGTCACCCTGTTCTCCGGCCGGGCCAGGAATTCGCACAGCGCGCCCAGGCAGGACCAGTGCACGTAGTCACTCATGTACTCGCGCAGTGAGCGGCCCCAGTGTCCCTGCGCGGCGACGTGCTCGGCCCAGGTGATCGGCAGGGGAGAGACCGTCTGGATCGCGAATCCGCGCTTGTAGTCCTGGGCGGGATCGGTCTCGTAGAACTCCTCGGTGCTCACCTCGGGCGGCGGCGCCTTGTACATCCGTACCTCAGCGTCGAAGCGGCCCGCGGTCTGCGGGGCGCCCTGCACCATGAGGTAACGGCCGACCTGGTCGAAGTCGTTGCACAGGCCGTCGGGGAACCGGCTGGATACGGAGTTCAGCAGCAGCCTTGGCGTCTCGATCGAGTACCCGGCCACGGCTACCATCGCCGCCCGCTGGAATCGCTCCTTCCCGCCGCGGACGTAATGCACCCCGGTCGTGCGGCCGGTGCGCTCGTCGACGGCGACCCGGGTCACCATGGCGTCAGCACGTACCTCCGCGCCGTGCGCCAGCGCGTCAGGGACATGGGTGATCAGCGGTGACGCCTTCGCGTTCACCTTGCAGCCCTGCAGGCAGAACCCCCGGTAAATGCAGTGCGGCCGGTTCCCGAACCGGCCGTTGGCGATGGCGACAGGACCCACCTTGGCGGTGATCCCGAGCTTGCGGGCACCGCGCAGGAAGACCTCGCCGTTCCCGCCGACCGGATGCGGCCGGTACGGGTAGCCGTGCGGATCACCCCACGGCCAGCGCTCCCCGGCGACCGGCAGCTCCTGCTCGATCTCTTCGTAGTAGGAGCGAAGCTCCGGATAACCGAACGGCCAGTCGGCGCCGACTCCATCGAGGCTGCGCGTGGCGAAATCGCTCGGGTGAAAGCGCGGCGTAAAGCCCGCGTAGTGGACCATCGAGCCGCCGACGCCCCGGCCGGAGTTGTTCGACCCCATCGGCACTGGATCGTGGCCTGCGATCACCCGGGGATCCGTCCAGTACAGGTGATGCGAGCCCGCCTCGTCGCTCACCCAGTCGGTGTCGGGATCCCAGAACGGCCCCGCATCCAGTGCCGCCACCCGCCACCGGCCCTGGCCAGCCGCTGTAGCAGCACCGAGCCGCCCGCGCCGCAGCCCACGATCACCAGGTCAATCTCGTCCTCGTCAGCGAACTGCCGCATGTCCAGGCGGAGCCGGTGGTTCGTCCTGGTGCCGTCGTTCGGCAGCAGCCACGCTGACTCGTTACGCGAGCGCACCCCGGTCATCAGGCTCCCTCACGGACCGGGTCATCGGATGGCTGCGTGTCGGCCACCTCGAAGGGCTCAAGCTTGCCGATACCCGCGTTCTTGTAACCGCGCGGATAGGCCGGCCCGGGGAAACCGATCTCGGCCCAGGCTGACGGATGGGAGTAAAACGCCGTGCAGGCATACCTGGTCCACAGGCTCCACACCTGAGCCGCGGGTAGCCCATGCCAGTCGTGCGCCGTCAAGGCCAGCACAGCCTGCAGTAGCGCTGCCTGGTCGGCTTCTGGTGCATCCGCGAACGCGGTCCCGCAGCGATCAGCGGCGTCCACGTCGAGATAGGACAGCGTGTCCCGCCACGCCTGGCCGTCCTCGGGCATATCCGCATAACGCCAGCCGTCGGTTTCCCCGGCCGCCAGCCGGGCGTCGATCATCTGCAGCACGGGCACCAAGGGCTTATCAAGCTGACCCGTGAGCTGGTCAAGCAACGCCGCGGCGCAGGCCTCCTCGGCTGCGGTGAAGAACTTCACGGCCGGCAGCGGCCCGACCCTGGCCAGGACCGCATCGGCCGTCACGTAATCCCAGTGCTCCGACTGGCTCAGCACATCGAAGCCAGGGAAGCGATCGTCCGGGTCCTGGGCGTCGTTTCCGTTGGCGTGACCGCTCATTCCTCCCGCCTCAGGATCGCCGCGAGCAGCCCCATCCCGCCCACCATGGTCACCAGCAGGGGCGCCAGCAACGGCGGGCCCATCTCCATGTTGTAGCGAGCGTTCGACCATCCCCCCGGCTTCTGGGCGATGCCGCGCCCGTGCAGGTACAGCCCCTGCAGGCCGTTGGCGACGATCGCCGCCGAGGCGACAGGCAGCGCGGTCTTCGCCATCCGGCGGCTGCAGAACCCCGCGACCCCCGCCGCGGCACCCACCGGGCCCAGCACCACCGGCACCCACATCATCTTGTTACCGAAACTGGCGCTGTCGTGCTCGAAGAAAATCTCCGCCGCCGTCACCAGCGCTCCCGCCGCGGTCAACGCCGAAAGGCTCTTCTCGAAACGCCCGGTCTCCACATTGCGCACCATGCGGTCGATACCATGCGAAGCCTCGCTGGCCGCACTGCGGCGCGCGCGCTGAGATCTCACTTACTCTCCTCCTAGCCGTCAGCGCATCCTGGGGTTTGCCGCGACCCGGTGCATCGAGCTGAGGACGCGGGAGAACACCGGGGACGCGGGAGAACACCGCGCGCGGCGTGGACGCCGACGGTCAGATCGCGGCGTCCTCGCCGGTCGCGGACTCGCTACCGCCGCAGGGCCAAGATGATAACAACGATGATCACGATGACAACGACCGCTCCGATACCGATATACACGGGTAATTCCTCTCGTTGCGCGGTTGAAGATTCCCCTCGAGCTGCCCCTGGCAAGGCGACGTAAACCGCCCCGTGCCCCCGCGCCGCAGCACCGGCCGCGCCCAGCGCGGCGAAGGTGGCGGCGACCAGCCCGTCCGCTAGCGGGGCACGGCGCAAAGGCCGGCCGACGGCACCAAGCGCGAGCATCGAGGCGGCATGGGCCAGGTCGACCTGCGCGCCGATGCGAAGCACCAGGGCGCTCGGCGCCCGGGCCGTCACGGCCGCCTGGACCAGGTGCCGGGAACCGAGTACCCGCACCACCGCGCGAGCACGCGCACTGGCCGGCTGGCCGGTGCACCAGCCGATCACCGCGCCTGGGGCGCAGAGCAGGACCGCCCCGTAGGCAGCTCGCGTCAGCGAGAATGCCCTGGGCGTTGCGTCCTTCACCGTTGCCTGACCAGCCTTACGGCGGCCGCACCGCCGAGAATCGCGGTGCCGGCAGCCGCGGTGAGCAGGCGCGCGTGCTGGGACATCCACAGCTGCGGGCTGCGGTCATGCGAGGTGTCGTCGAAGATCCCGCGTGCGCCGTGGTCGTGCCCGCCTGGACCGTCGACGGGCTGCCGCAGGTTGTCCGGCCGACCGGGGGTGACCTTCTGCCCGGTCTGCTGGGAGCCGTATCCGGTGCGGGCCAGGTAGCGGTCGAGCAGGGCCGGGATGATCCTGTTGCCCGCGATGGTGGCCGCCGTGCTGCCGCCGACCCAGTACTGCTTCCTGCGCGGGTGATCGGCGGCGAAAACGACGCCGCGCGCGGCGACTTCTGGCTGATAGATCGGGGGTACCGGCTGCGGGTGGTTGGGCAGTTTGGACCGTACCCAGGAAAACTGCGGCGTGTTGACAGCCGGCATCTGCACGACCGTGACGTGAATCCCGGAGTTCTCGTGCAGCAGCTCGCACCGCAGCGATGAGGTGAACCCGTTGATCGCATGCTTGGCGCCGCAGTAAGCCGACTGCAGCGGGATGCTGCGCTCCCCGAGGGCGGATCCGACCTGGACGATGGTGCCCCGGCCACGGGTTCTCATCCGGCCGAGTGCCACCATTGTCCCGTGCACGAAGCCCAGGTAACTGACCTCGGTGACGCGCCGGAACTCATCGGCGGAGATTTCGGCGAACGGCGCGAACACGGAGGTGAACGCGACGTTGATCCAGGTGTCGATCGGGCCGAAGAGCTCCTCCACCTGACGGGCGGCCTCCTGCACCTGCTCGTAGTCCGCAACATCGGCACTGATCGCGAGGGCCTTCCCGCCCGCCTGGACAACATCGCTGACCGCACCGTCCAGGCCGGCTTGTCCCCGGGCAATCAGCCCGACGTTCGCCCCGCGCTGGCCGTATAGCCGTGCGGTGGCCCGGGCGATGCCGGCGCTTGCGCCAGTAATGACAATGGTCTCGGTCACTAGATCGTCAGTCCTCCTTGGTAGCAGTCGTCATCCTCTTGGCCGCACCGTTTGGCCGCACCGTCACTCTGGTTTCCAGGGCGAGCCGAGGCGCGCGGCGCATTCGAGCATCAGGGCGTGTACAAACGCCTGCGGGAGGTTGCCTCGCAGCTGGCGTTCGGCCACGTCGAATTCCTCGCAATACAGCCCGGCGGTCCCGCACGCGGCCCTGTTCCGCTCGAACCAGCGGCCAGCGTCCACTTCGCAGCCCTGCTGCTGCAGGGCCAGGGCCACCAGGAACCCGCACAGCAGGAAGGCACCCTCGGCTTGACCGAGCGGCCGCTGGTCATGACGGAACCGGTAGGCGTAGCCGTCCTGCGTCAGCTCGGCCAGGTAGGCACGCAGCGTCTCGATCGTGCGCGGATCGTCGGCGGGCACTGCACCGCGGATGGGAGGCAGCAAGAGCGCGGCGTCCAGGGCGCTGTCAGCGGGGGAGCGCTGCCAGCGGCCAGAGGGGTGTACCGCGTGCTTCGCGGTATCGGCGACGATCACGTCCGCGAGCCCGGACCAGTGCGTCGCCAGCGGCGGCGACGCACATGACCTGGCCGCTGCGCGCAAGCCTGCCGCGCAGGTCAGCCTGCTATGCGTCCATGCCCGATTGCCCAGTTCCCAGATTCCGGCGTCCGGTTCGCGCCAGCGCCCGGCTATCGCGTCGGCCGCGATCTCGGCTGCCCGCCGCCCGGCGGAATCCAGCCGGTCCTGCCGGGCGGCCGCGGCGAGCAGGAGCAGGGACTCGCCGAACGCGTCCAGCTGGAATTGCCGGTTAACCCAGTTGCCGACGAGATCGAAGCCACCCGGATACCCAGGCAGGTCCAGCCTGCTCTGGTCTGGCACCCGATCGCCGCTGGCGGTATAGGCAGGAACCAGCCCGGGCCCGTCGGCGTGAAGCCGGTCCGATACGAAGCCCACGGCCCGATCGAGCAGCGGGTAGGCGCCTGCCGCCGCGACCGCGTGCCCCGCGTAGCACTGGTCGCGAATCCAGGCGTAGCGGTAGTCGTAGTTACGGCCCTCCTCGGCCCGCTCAGGCAGGCTGGTGGTGGCCGCGGCGACCATCCCGCCGCAGGCGCTGGTCAGGCCGCGCAGCACCGCGTAAGCATGCCGGGCGTCGCGTTCGGCGGTGACGCCGTCGAGTCGGGGGACGTCCTGGGCCCAGGCGGCTTCTGTCGCTTGCCAGGCGGCGGCAGCGTCTGGCAGCTCCCGCTCAAGTGGCTGATCAGATAGCTCGAGCACCAAGTCAAGACTCGTTCCCGCAGGCACGGCCAGATCCAGCAGAAGCTGGGATCCCCGGCCGGCCCGAAGGACCCGCGCACCGCTCAGGTCACCGGACCAGCGCAGGTACAGATCACCAACCCTGCCCGCCCACCAGCCATGACCATGGCGGAGCGAGCGCAGGCTCTTGCGGCCGAACTCCGCCCGGGGATCGAGCCTGACCCGGACCCTCGCGCGGTTATGCCCGGCGATGACGCGACGGAGCAGGACCGTGCGGTGCAGGTCGCCGGGGAACGCCAGCGCTTCCCGGCACTCGATAAGACCCTCGTCGGTGACCCATCGGCTGCGCCAGATCAGCGTGCCTTCCTCGTAGTAACCCCCCCACACGAAACGGGCCCTCGGCGTAACGGCGTACAGCCCTTCGCCGCCCACGAGGCTGGCGAATACCGCATCGCACTCCCAGCGCGGTGCGCACATCCACACAATCTCGCCCCGGGGGCCGACGACGGCCCCGCGCTCCCCGTCAGCGAGCAGCGCGTAGTCGCGCAGGGCATGCGGGGGCATCGGCTCAAGGCCTTTCTCCGTGCCGCCGCTCACGCCGCCCGCCCTTCCCGCCTCAGTCCGGACCCCCGATTACCCGGTATGCGGCGGCTTATGCGTCTTGCGTCATGCGGGTGTGACCGTGCGCGGCGCGGGTAGCAGCAGGCACCGGAACTATTCAGCTACCTACGCAAGCCAGGCGGGCCGTCCGCCGGAATGAGGTGACCCGTGACGCGGTTCTGGCTACCAGGGCCCCGGCGGGGGTCCTGCGGCGGTTCAAGCCCTGGCGGTAGACGTGGGCGAGCTGACGCGCAGTGATCTCAGCCAGCCCGGCTTGCGCCGGCGGCGGTCCGGCCGCGGCTTCCGGTATCTCTCGGCGGAGGCAGAGCTGGTCAGGGATGAGGCCACGCTGCGGCGCATCAAGGCCCTGGTGATCCCGCCCGCCTGGGTAGACGTATGGATCTCACCGGATCCGGCCGGCCATATCCAGGCCGTCGGGACCGATGCTGCCGGACGCCGCCAGTACCGCTACCACGACCAGTGGCGGGAGGAGCAGGACCAGCGCAAGTACGACCGGATGGTGCAGTTCGGCGCGGTCCTGCCGCGGATCCGGCAGACCGTCCTGGACCGCCTCGACGGCCAGGGCCTGCGCCGCGACCGCGTGCTGGCGGCCGCGATCCGCCTTATCGACCTAGGGTTCTTCCGGGCCGGCGGGGAGGAGTACGCGGCGGAGCACGGGACCTTCGGGCTCGCGACGATCCGCCGTGACCACGTCAGCTGCGGGAACGGCAAGCTGACCTTCGAGTACCTGGCTAAGGGTGCTATCCACCGCGAGCAGGCCGTAGCCGACGAGCACGTCTGCGCGGTAGTACGGGGCCTGAAGCGGCGCCGCTGGGGCGGCGATGAGCTGCTGGCCTACCGCACGGCGGCCGGCGGCCACGACGTGACCACGGCCGACATCAATGACTACCTGCGCGAGATATCCGGCGGCGACTTCACGGCCAAGGACTTCCGCACCTGGAACGCCACCGTCCTGGCCGCCGTCGGCCTGGCCGTCTCCGAGCAAGCGGAATCGCAGGGCGCGCGCAAGCGCGCGATCGCCCGCGTCGTGGCCGAGGTCGCTGGCTACCTCGGCAACACCCCCGCCGTCGCGCGGGCCTCCTACATCGACCCGCGCATCATCAAGCTCTACGAGTCCGGCAGCACGATCTCCCGCGCGCTGGGCGACCTCGGCGCGAGCAGCGAGTTCGGCGAGCTCGCGACCGAAGGCCACGCGGAGAAAGCGGTCCTTCGCCTGCTCAAGGACACCCCCCACGCAGAAAGCTGACCCGTCGGCCCCGGCCGGGCTGGCCCACCCCGGCGCGCTAACCAGGTGTTAGCCGTCCCCCCGCGGGTAGGAGGGGTGCTCTTCACGCCTACGTAACGGAGGTACCCTTCATGGCCAGGCACGACATCGACCCGGTGCTCCAGCAGCTAGTCCGGGCCATCAACGAGTCGGCGCAAGCCGCAGTACCCATCACCCTTTCTGTTCACGGCACCGTACTGACCGGCGCTCTGATCGCGCAGCGAAGGTACTTCAGCGAACTCGTCGAGGGGAATCCCCTGATGAGCGCGCTGGAGCCCAGCTCAGGCCTGCTGGGCAAGGAGTATGCCAAGGAGGCCGAATCCGAGTCGGACTATCACCTGCACGTCCGGGCCACTGGTGCCCGGCGCGATGGTGAGGTCGCCGAAGGCCCGTGGCGCGTCAGCCTGGACGCTGTTGACGGGTGGGCGCTGCGCGCCAGTGCGGATACCGACGCTAAGGATGACCGGGGGCCGTTCGACCGCCTGCTCGGCAATTCCTGATCAGCAGGTTTCCCCGTGCAGGTCCGCTGGTGCCGTGCTGCACAGCGCCTGTTCTGCCGGCCCTGCCGCCTCCGGTCTGTCGTCAGCTCGCCGGCGGCTTGATCCGTTGGCGCGGGTGTGCGCGAGGGCCTGGTCCAGGCTCGTGAAGCTGGGGATTATGTGGTCAATGCCGGTGATCGCGAAAACGCGGAGGACGGCAGTACCGGGCAGGACCAGGAGCAGCTCGCCGCCTGCGGCCTGAGCGCGCTTGTGCGCCGCCAGCAGGGTATGAAGCCCGGAGGAATCACAGAACTGAGTCTGGGTCAGGTCGGCCACGAGCGTCGCGTGCCCGTGCGCGGCTGCCGCCAGCAGCGCCGACCGCAGGTCCGGGGCGTTGGTGATGTCGATCTCCTCGGGTGCCGTCACGATCGGCACGCCGGTGACCACCTCGAGGGGGAACATGCCATCCTGCATCTGCGTCGCCTCCTTGCGGGCCGGGGGCGCGGCTGGGCTGACGCGACCGCGAGGGGCCGCGCTGCTGTGCCGTGCGTGGCGGGTGGGAGCGGGTGACCTGATCCGGCACTACCAGGATCGGACCTGGCCGCAGGCATGTCAATAAAAACACGGGAAAAATAACGTGCGTTTTCTCTCGCGAGAATCCTCTCGCGAGTTATATGATCGGGAGGCATGACTGACCGTGACCAGAGCGGCGGCAGCTGGACGCTACTGACCGGGCACGGGCACGTGCTCGTGGAGATCAGCCGCAACCCCGACGCCCGGATCCGGGACATCAGCGCCGCCGCGGGACTGACCGAACGCACCGTCCAGGCCATCGTGGCCGACCTGGAGGCCGCCGGTTACCTCACCCGCAGCCGCGCCGGGCGGCGCACCCGGTACACCGTCAACCACGACAGCCTGTTCCGGCACCCCGCCCAGGAAGGACTCCGGATCGGCCCGTTCCTCACCCTGCTCGCCGAGGCCGACCAGAACGCCCGCACCACGCCAGTTACCGGATGACAGGTCCGGCCGGGCACGCCGCGGAACCTGACCGGCAGGCCGGGCATTCTTACCGGAACGAGCCGTGGTTCGCGTTGCCGAGCACGTGGCACGCGATCGCGGCGGCGGCGACCACGTTGAGCGAGTCAACCCCGGCCGCCAGCGCGCCGGGATGCATCGGGATCCGGACAACCTGATCCGCCTCGTGCCGCCAGCGGGAAGACAGGCCATCCCCCTCGGTACCCAGCAGCAGCGCTGTCCGCTCTTCCGCCGCGATCTCGCCGATCGGCGCGGCGGCCGGATCCGGCGTCAGGGCCAGCAGCCGGAATCCCGCCGCGCGCAGGTCGGCCAGGCCGTCGTACCATTCGTCCATCCGGGCGTACGGGATGGCGAACACGGCCCCCATCGAGACCTTCACCGCGCGCCGGTACAGCGGGTCCGCGCACCGCGGCGACAACAACACCGCGTCCACGCCGAGCGCCGCGGCACACCGGAAGATGGCCCCGACATTGCCGTGATCGACCAGGTCCTCCAGCACGATCACCCGCCGGGAGACGGCGGCCAGCGCCGCGACCGCCGGCAGCGGCTTGCGGCACAGGGACGCCAGCGCCCCCCGGTGAACGCGGTATCCGGTGAGCCGTTCGGCTGTTTCGTCGGGGACGACGTAGACCGGGGCGGCGGTCACCGGCAGGGCCGCCAGGTCACCCAGCCTGCGCTCGGCCAGGAGCAAGGAACGCACCGGATACCCGGCCGCCACGGCCCGGCTGATCACCTTCGTTCCCTCCGCGATGAACAGCCCGTACTCGGCCTCCAGGTGAGTCCGCAGCTTCACGTCCGTCAGCCGGGTGTAATCCGCCAGCCTAGGATCGTCCACGTCGGTCACTCGCCGCCACATACCCTAAGTGTCGCGGGCCGGAGCCATGCCGCTGACCACAGGCACCCCGTTCAGCGGTACTCACTGCCATCGCCCGCTTCCGCGTCGTGTTCCGCGCCGTTCCGCGCACGGGACACCCGGGAGACGGTAAGCCGGCCGGGCCGGGCAGGAACTGGCCGCGGGCGATCGCTACCAGCGACCGGGCCGCGATGGCGCCGATAAGCAGGCTGACGGCCGCAAGCACAAGCACTGAATAAACTCTCTGGCCCGCCGGACGCTCGATATGGAGCCAGGTCAGCGCGAAGCCCGCGATGGCGGCCCAAGGAAACGTGAAGGACCAGAACCCGGGAGTGAACTTCAGCCGGCCGTAGACCGGCAGCAGGCGCAGCTGGACGAGCACCATCAGCACGAGGTAACCGCTGATCCCGTATGCGACCGCATCGGGGACCGGCCCGTGCAGCTCAAAGTACGCCGCGCCAGCGAGCGCGGCGGGTGCGGCTTCGAAGGTCACGCTCGGCATGAGAGCGGCCGGAAGCTCCTTGCCGACCCACAGGCGGTTGAGGGTCAGCGTCGCGAGGATCAGCCAGGACACGATCCCGATCCCGAAGCTCAGCCAGCCCAGGCCCCGCAGCCCGAACTCCCCGGCGCCGATGGCCCCCACCAGGCCACCCGCGACCGTCGGCAGGACGTAGCCCGGATGGAACTTGCCCGGGTCGAATTCCATGATGATCCACTCGCCGGTGATCAACCCGCCGAACAAGATCGTGGCCGCGAAGAACACGACGAATGCGACCTTCGCCGCGCTGTACGCGTGGGGTTCGAGACCGGCGGCGAGGAGCATCCCGGCCAGGAACGGGAGCGACCAGAACGGCGACAGAACAGGATCGCGGAGCTCGGCGAGGATCGCGCATGGTTCCCGGATCAGCCTGCCGAGTGCATCGGCCGCGAGCAGCAGCCAGGACACGGCCGCGACTACGAACAGGACGTCAGGGACCGCGCCGGGAATGCGGTAGAAGCCGGCCATCTGGCGCCAGACGGCCGCCAGGCCGGCAAGCCCGAATGGGATCGCGAAGAAGTTCGGCGGGAACCGGATAAGGATTTTCACATCGCATCCATTCCGCCTCGCCAGACTGGGAGCGCCCTGCTGCGGGCTCGGCTGGTGATGGCACCAGGGTCTGCGCCGAGCCCGTGAAGTCCCCTGGCGGCTCCCCTGGGTTATAGTACGGCCGGGCTTCCCGAGCCCGGCCGAGAACCGCCGGATGGGCGTCCGCGCGCAGGCGGACCGTGCACACTGACACGCCCATACCTGGGCGGGGCGGGGGTCAGGGGATGGCCGCGGGGTCAGGGGTGTCCGGGCCTGGGGCGGGGAGCTCGGGAGGGGCGGGCTGGAGGCGGGCGCCCCATCTTTCCTCGATCCGGCCGTAGCGCCAGATCAGCAGCGCGGCCAGCCAGGTGACGATGAACATGCCCACGATCACGAAACCGGCCGTGTTCAGGTTGAACCGGGACACTAGAGCCCAGAAGCCGCCGGCCTGGCTGAGTCCCTTGATCTCCTGCGGGAACAGGCTGAGGGTCTCGATCCCGCCGATGAAGAAGCAGATCGCCACCGACAGGCCGGTGATGGCCAGGTTGTAGTACACCTTGCGGACCGGGTTGAAGAACGCCCAGCCGTAAGCCAGGTTCATGAACAGCCCGTCGGTGGTGTCCATCAGCGTCATCCCGGCGGTGAACAGGACCGGCAGGCAGAGGATCGCGTACCAGGGGACGTGCTGTGAGGCCAGCACCGCGGTGGTGGCGAGCAGCGCCACCTCGGTGGCGGTGTCGAAGCCCAGCCCGAACACCACCCCGACCGGGTAGAGCTGCCATTCCTTGTTGATGGCTTTCATCCAGCGGCCGAAGAACCGGTAGAACAAGCCCCGGTTCGCCAGCTGGCGTTCCAGCTCGGCCTCGTCGTATTCCCCGCGGCGCATCGAGGCGAAGATCCGCACGATGCCGGCCAGGATCACCAGGTTCAGCAACCCGATCAGGAACAGGAAAGAAGCCGACACGATCGTGCCGAAAAAGCCGCCGAACCGCTCCAGGCCCGACCCGCTGTCCGATACCGCGGCGAAGACGGTCTTCTCCGCGACGATGATCCCGGCCCCGATCGCCACCACCACACTGGAATGACCGAGGGAGAAGAAGAACCCGAACCCGAACGGGCGCGGCTGGCCGGTGCCCGTCCGGTCGGCCAGCACCTTGCGGGTGGTGTTGTCGATCGCGGAGATGTGGTCGGCGTCGAACGCGTGCCGCAGGCCCAGGGTGTACGCCAGGATGGACACCCCGATCCCCAGCCCCCGGTAATGCGAGGGCACCACGAACACGAACAGGATGAAGAACCCCGCCACGTGCAGAGCCGCGATCACCCCGTACATCGCCAGTACCCGGGTACGTTCGGCGGGGGTCATCGCGGTGAATGACTGGCGGACCAGCTGGCCCATGCGAACGGATCTCACGCGCCCTACCATCGCGCTTCCCGCCTCCGTTCGCGCCCGTGAACGTACTGGCCGGTACCCCGGGCGCCCAGCGCAGACGTGCCGGGCCGAGCGGGCACTGGCCGCAGCGCAGGCCAAGCACCAGTCCGGCGGGCTGGATGCGGCGCGGCGGCTGCTGGGCATGGCCCAGGCCGGCCCCTCGACGAGCTCGGCCGCGCGCGTGCGGAGCGGCTGGGCGCCCAGCTGACGTCCGGTGCCGGCCGTGGCCACGACGCGCCGCTGCTGTTGCTCAAGGCCGCTAGCCGGCTCGAGTCGCTCGCCCCGGAGCTGGCCCGGGAGACCTATCGCGACGCGTTCTGCGCGGCGCTGACCTCCGGCCGCCTGACGACCCGCGGCGCTATGCGTGAGATAGCTCAGGCCGTCTGTGCGGCACCGTCGGCCGGTACCCCCGATCCGCTGCTTGACGGCCTGGCGGTGCTGACCACCAAGGGGTACGCGGCGGGCGCGCCGATGCTGAACCGGGCGCTTACCGCACTCCGCGACCAGGAGATCCCGGCCAGGGAAGGATTTCGCCGGCTGCCGCTCGCGTGCCGGATGTCCCGTGCCGTCTGGGACGACCAGAGCTGGTCCGTGCTCTCCACCCGGCTGATCGGGCTGGCCCGCCAGGCTGGCGCGCTCGCCGTGCTTCCGGCCGCCCTGCTCTCGGCCATGGTCGTTCAGTTGCTCGAGGGCCAGCTGGCCACGGCCGCCGCGACCGCCGAAGAGGCGACGGACGTCGCGGCGGCGACGGGGAACCCGGTGGGGCCCTACGGCCCATTGCTGCTCGCCGCCTGGCGGGGCCGCGAAGCCGAAACCTCCCGGCTGATCGCGGCGACGACGACCGAGATGGTAGCGCGCGGAGAAGGGCAGTGGCTGACCGCCGCGGCCTGGGCGACCGCCGTGCTCAACAACGGCCTGGGCCGCTATGACGAGGCGCTGGCCGCCGCCGAACACGAAAGCGAGCACCTTCATGAGCTGGGGCTGGCGACCTGGTCGATGGCCGAGCTGGTCGAAGCCGCCGCCCGCACCGGGCGGCCCGAGCGCGCGGCCGCCGCCATGGCGCGCCTGTCCGAGACCACCAGCGCCGCCGGCACCAACTGGGCGCTCGGGATCGAGGCGCGCTCCCGTGCGCTGCTGACCGACGGCGAGCTGGCCGAGCCGCTGTACCGGGAGGCGATTTCCCGGCTCGGCCGGACCCGCATCCGGGTGGAGCTGGCCCGCGCATACCTGCTTTACGGCGAGTGGCTGCGCCGCAGGAACCGCCGCGTCGACGCCCGCGAGCAGCTCCGCAGCGCTCATAACATGCTGACCGAGATGGGTGTCGAGGGGTTCGCCGAACGCACTCGGCGCGAGCTGCTGGCGACCGGCGAGACCGTCCGCAAGCGCACCGTCGAGACGGCCAGCGAGCTCACCGCGCAGGAGGCACACGTCGCCCGGCTGGCGGTCGAAGGACATACCAACCCAGAGATCGGCACCCAGTTGTTCATCAGCGCCCGGACGGTCGAGTGGCACCTGCGCAAGATATTCACCAAGCTCGGCATCAGTTCCCGCAAGCAGCTCGGCAAGGCGCTGCGCGACCTCGGCCAGGCGGCCTGACCTCCGGTCCTGGTCGTGCCGTCGAAGACCCTGGCCGGTGCCCCGGGCTACGGCCGGCCCGCCCAGGCACCCGGGAAGTCGCATCGGGTACCTGCTGGCATCCGGATCATCGGCCAGGGCACCGGCCAGGGTCTTCCACGGGCGCGACCAGCCACCTCCGGGCGCGACCGTGGAAGGCAGGAGCCACCCGCCGGGCATCACAGCCGGCAATGCTGCCGCC
>CAWJPF010000023.1:0-242074 GCA_963844625.1 uncultured Actinomycetota bacterium
TGCGCGAGCCGCTGGTGCATCCTGCCCCAGGCCATCGCCTCTGCGGTGCCGTAGCGTGACGTCTCCGTCCGCGTGGTCACGGCGGGCTCCGGCCAGGTCGCCGGGTCGCCGAACGCGAGCTTGTGCCCGTGGCGGGGGCGCCGCCCGCCCGTAGACGCAGGACGCGCGGGCAGCGGCGGGGCCGGGAAATGCATCACCCGGTCGCCGCGCAGCCGCCCGGTGATGTCCACGGGCAGGTCATCCAGGAGCCAGGCCAGCCGGGTCGGGTCATAGCCCGCGTCCAGGACCGCGATGATGTCCGGGTCGCCCTCGCGCCAGCGGCCGGCGGCGATCAGCCGGGCGATGACCTCGCGGAGCTGGGCAGCGGTCACCTCGGTGGCGTCATCGGCCGGGCCGAGCCGGACCGCGTCCAGCGGCAGCGTCCAGGACGTGCGGCCCGGTTCCAGCGCGACGACCCACGAGTACGGCCAGCCCGGGATCAGCTGCGCGTTCCCCTTGCCGCGTGCGTACGTGTGGCAGAACAGCCGCTCCGGGCTGGTCTCCGCGTCCGGCCGCAGCCAGTTCGAGACGTCGCAGGCCAGCCGGATCCGGCCGTCGTCCCACGGGCGCAGCGGGACCGCGTCCACCGCCAGCCTCAGCCGCGCGATCACGACCTCGCCGCTGTTCACCGCGTCGTAGACCCCGCCGTGGCCGCGGCGGCACTCCGGCTCCAGGCACAGCTCCGCGAGCATGTGCACCCGCTCCGGCCTGCAGGCCAGCGCGTCCGCCAGGTCGAACAGCGCGTCGCGGCGCATGCCGAAGGAGAAGTACAGCTCGTGCCGGAACCGGCCAGCCGCCCGGCCGCATCAGCCGTCCCATCCCCGTCACCGCTCTCGTGCCAGGACATAATGAAAGCCATCAGCCGCCGCCTCGGTGTCTTCAAGTTCTGTGGTAGGAACCCGAAGATCATCGGACGGCGGCTGACTCATGTCACCACGCCACACCGGAACAACTCAAGCAACTCGGGACGACCCAGGAAACAAGGGTTAAATAACAAGCTAAGAGCTCGCGCGGATTGGTGTGGCTTGCGGGGCTTCGGCGTGTCGTGAGGTGAGAACAGGCACAGGTTCCGTGATCATCGGAGTTCTCTACGCTCTGTGATCACGGGAGTCCCTGTGCCTGCCATCCCATCATGGCTGCTGGAGCCCCTCTGGGACCAGTTCGCCGCGCTGCTGCCCGACCGCCCGGTCTATGATCCCGCGCACCCGCTGGGCTGTCACAAGCCGCGGATCGGCGACCGGATCATCTTCGAAAAACTCATCCAGGTCCTGCGGTTCGGCTGCTCCTATGCGTCGATCGCCGACTGCACCTGCGGTGCCACCACGATCCGGGAACGCCGCGACGAGTGGATCGAGGCCGGGATCTTCGGCCAGCTGAAGACGATCGCGCGGGAGTCCTATGACCGGATCGTCGGCCTGGCCCTGGAAGACCTGGCCGTCGACGGGTGCATCACCAAGGCCCCCGGCGGCGGGGAATGCGCGGGCCGCAGCCCCGTCGACCGCGGCAAGCTGGGCATGAAACGGTCGCTCATGGTCGAGGGCAAGCGGCATCCCGCTCGGCCGCGTGCTCGCCCCCGCGAACCGGCACGACTCCCCGCTCCTGGCCGAAACGCTGGACAAACTCGACGACATCGGGCCGCTGCCCGACGACATCACCGTCCATCTCGACGCCGGCTATGACTCGCAGAAGACCCGCGACGAACTCGCCAGCCGCGGCATCACCGGGGAAATCGCCCATAAAGGCGACAAGGCCCCGATCCAGGCCGGACAGCGCTGGCACGTCGAGCGCACCAACGCCTGGCACAACTCCTTCAACCGCCTCCAGCGCTGCTACGAACGCGACCAGGACGTCATCGACGCGTTCTTCGACCTCGCCGACACGATCATCACCGTCCGTCGCCTCATCCGCCAGGCATGGACCCTCTACCGGTGGGAAAACCGCCCGGCCAGGCGACCATGACCACTTACTGGGCTTCCCCTCGTAACGTGGACACATCGCCTTAAAAGGAAGGAAGGAAGGAAGGACAGGGCGATGGCAGAGACACGCAGGAAGTTCGACGGGGACTTCAAGGAGGGCGCGGTGCGGCTGGTCCGGGAGACCGGCAAGCCGATCGCGCAGGTGGCCCGGGACCTGGGGATCAACGAGGGGACGCTGGGGAACTGGGTGAACGCGGACCTGCGGCGCCGCGGGGAGCGGGACGGTGCGCTGAGTGAGGATGAGCGGGCGGAGCTGGCCCGGCTGCGCAAGGAGAACGCCGAGCTTGCCATGAGGTGCGACGTGCTCAAGCGCTCGGTGGCCCTTTGGGTGCAAGATGCGATGGGCCGGTAGCCGTGGCCGCGTTCATCGCTGTCCAGGGGGATCAGCATGGCGTCCCGCACGCGGCGGCCTGCCGGGCGCTGGGGGTGTCCCGGTCCTGGTTCTACCGGTGGGCCGGGGGGCAGCTGGCGCCGCGGGCCGCGCGCCGGGAGCAGCTCGCGGCCGAGATCAGGCGGCTGTTCGCCGCGCATGAGGGCAAGTACGGCTCGCCGAGGATCACCGCGGACCTCAGGGATGAGGGCTGGGCGGTCAGCGAGAACACCGTGGCGGCGCTGATGCGCGAGCAGGGCCTGGCTGCCCGCCGGAAGAAGAAGCGCAAGGCGACGACCCGGCCGGGCAAGGGCCGGTGGCGGGCGCCGGACCTGGTCAAGCGGGACTTCCCGGCGCAGGAGATCAATACCAAGTGGTACGGCGACGGCACCGAGATCTGCACCGATGAGGGCAAGCTGTACCTGGCCTCGGTGCTGGACGTGGCCTCGCGCCGGGTGCTGGGGTTCGCGCTGTCTGAGCATCACGACGCGGAGCTGGCCTACGGCGCGCTGGCCATGGCGGTGGCGGTGCGCGGCGGGCACGTGCCCGGGGTCATCATGCACACCGACCAGGGCAGCGAGTACACCGCGCGGCTGTTCCGGGCCGCGTGCGAGCGGCTGTCCATCTCCCAGTCGATGGGCCGGCCCGGGTCGGCCCTGGATAACGCGGTGATCGAGTCGTGGCACTCGACCGTGGAATTCGAGCTGCGCCGCGTCGAGCACTTCGCGACCAGGGCGCAGGCCCGGGCGCGGGTCGCCGCCTGGATCGAGGACTACAACCACAACCGCCGGCACTCGGCCTGCGCCATGATGTCCCCGGTGGCCTGGGAGCTGGCCGCCAGGCGGGAGGCCGCGTGAACGCGGCCGGCCGCTGCGCGGCCCGGGATAAGAACAAAGAGGCGGCTTCGCCGCTCATCCCTGGGAGGCTGCCGCGTTCCAGGCGGGGGGACGCGCCGCGCGAGGGTACGGGGCCGCCCCTCCGGCCTCAAGGCTGCTGCGCACCGCCTGCCGGCGGCGGCCCCTGCGGGGCCGGCCCTGACCCCGGAGACCTCTGCGGCCCCTCCGGCCGGAAACACGGGCAGGCCCTGGCCTGCCCCGCCCTGGGCGCGGCGCGTCCGGTGAGCCCGTGTCCGGCGCACAAGCCGGCGCCAGGAATCAAAGGTGAACTGGCGTTCGATACTCAGAAGAGGAACCGAAATTACAAGAATCCGCTAACGGGAAGTGTCCACGCTTCCAGGGGATTGCCGCTCTAAGCGATCGAGATTGCATCAGCTGTTGCTTGATGTCCCTCAGGAGGCTTCTTGTTGCCTTGTCCGGCCTAACCGTCTGCTGTCGCAGCGTACGTGTGACTTTGGGTAAATCCGCGAGGACGAAAGCCGGTTACGGGGGGTCGGGGGTGGGGGGCGCTACGGACACCGGCCGGTTACGGGCGCAGCCGGGCGGCCCGGAGCATGATCATCGCGGCGGGAACGCCCGCAGCGGACAGGGCAGCCAGCCAGCACGCCACCACGGACATGGCTCTGGTATCGGCGCCCGGGAGCGCCGGAGTCAGAGCCGCCGAAGTCAGAGCCGCGCGGGACAGGTAGACCGAGCCGATCACGGTCACCCCAAGCAGCTGGCCCAGCTGCACCATGGTGGTGAGCAGGCCGGACGCGTCGGCGGCCCGGACGGCGGGCACATGCACCAGCGACTGGGTGAGCAACGGGCTGACCGACAGACCCAGGCCGGCGCCGACCACGGCCGGCCACGCTTGGGTGGCGATACCGCTACGCAGGCTGGCCGCGAGCCCCAGGTAGGCGACCGCGCTAACGGTCAGGCCGACCGGGATGATAACGCGGCGCGCCGGTGCCGGCAGCCGTCGCCAGTAGAAGCCGGCCAGGCCGAACGCCGCCGCCATCGGCAGGTAGGTCAGGCCGGCCCGCAGCGCGCCCTGCCGCAGGCCCAGCTGAAGGTAGAGCGTGAACGCGAACAGCAGGCCGCCGTATGCGACCTGGGTGAGGGCCAGCGCGACGAGCCCGGACGGCAGGGCCGGGGCGCGCAACACGTCCAGGTTCAGCAGCGGATCGCCGCCCCGGGCCGCTACCCGCCGCTCGGCCACCATGAAGACGACAGCGAGGACGGCGCCCGCCGCGAGGGCGGCGAAGCACCAGGCTGGCCAGCCCGCCTCGCGCCCGAGTACGAGCGGAAGCACGATCAGCAGCACCGCAGGCACCGCGATCATCAGGCCGGCCAGATCGATGCGGGGCGGCCGGTACGCGACGCGCGGCTGGTCGGGTGCGTACAGGTGGTCGGCGGCGCGCGGGTGGTCGGCGGGGACCAGGCGGGGCACCAGGACGGCGAGGAGGATCCCGGCTGGCACGTTGATGGCGAAGACCGGGCGCCAGGTCGCCCCGAACAGGTCTGCGGTCACGATCACGCCGCCGAGGACCAGCCCGGCCACCGCGCCGGCTGAGAGCACGGCCGCGTAGGCGGACAGCGCCTTAGCCCGCGCCTGGCCGGTAAAGGTGAGCTGGATGATGCTGAAGACCTGCGGGACGAGTACGGCCGCCCCGGCTCCCTGGACGAACCGGAACGCGATCAGGACCTGGCTGTCCGGGGCCAGCGCGCACGCCAGCGAGGCGGCGGTGAACGTGATCACCCCGGCCAGGTAGATCCGCCGGCGGCCGAAGCGGTCGCCCAGCCGGGCGCCGGTGATCAGCAGCATCGCGTAGGCGATGGTGTACCCGCCCACGACCAGCTGGAGCGAGGCACCGGAGGCGTGCAGGTGCGCGGCAATCGACGGCATGGCCACGTTGACCACGAAGACGTCGATGATGCACATGAACTGGCCGAGGAGCAGTACGGCCAGCATCAGCCAGCTCCGTCGAGTGGGCTGTGGGATTTGCCGAGCGGCCTGTGGGATTTGGGTGCGCAGGACCATCACTTCCTCCTTTGTCGGTGCCACGACGAGCGGGAGGGGCGGAAGGGGACAGTGAGGTCAGGATTCGGCGATGCGCCGTTCGAGAAAGCGGCGTTCGGGGACCGTGCGCGCGAGGTCGAGGGCGCGCCGGTAGGCGGCGCGGGCTTCATCGGCGCGGCCGAGACGCCGCAGGAGTTCGGCCCGGGTTGAGTGCCAGTACTGATAGCCCGGGAGGTCCAGGCCGTCCACCACCGCTAGCGCCGCGGCCGGGCCTTCGGCCTCTGCAATTGCCACGGCCCGGTTCAGCCGGACCACGTCCGAACCGGTCAGGTCGGCGAGCTCGCCATAGAGCGCGGCGATCTGGGGCCAGTCAAGCTGCTCTTCGGCCTGCAAGGAGGCGATCGCCGCCTGGACGGCGTACGGGCCGCGGCGCGGGCCGGCCAGGTTGAGGGTCTTGCGGAGAAGGGCGCGGCCCGCCGCGATCTGACGCCAGTCCCACCGTGACTGGTCCTGGTCCGTGAGCAGGACGAGGTCCTGGCCGGCGAACCTCGCCTCGCGGCGCGCGTCGTGCAGCAGCATCAGGGCCAGCAGGCCGAGCACCTCTGGCTCGGCCGGCAGCAACCCGGCGAGCACGCGACCCAGCTGGATCGCCTCGGCCGCGAGCCCGGCCCGGTCCTCGTGGTCGCCGTACCCCTGGTTGAAGATGAGGTACACGACGGCCAGGACCGCGGCGAGCCGTTCTGGCAGCTGCGGGCCGCCCGGGACGGCGAACGGGATACCCGCCACCTTGATCTTGGACTTCGCCCGGGTCAGCCGCCGTTTCATCGTATCGGCCGGGACCAGGAAGGCCCGGGCGATCTCTTCCGTGGTCAGCCCGCCGACGGCGCGCAGGGTCAGCGCGACCTGCGCCTCGGGGGCGAGCGCGGGATGGCAGCACATGAAGACGAGCTCAAGCCGCTCGTCCGGAATGCCCGTCTCGGTCACGTCTTCCTCCCCGCTTCCTGCCCCGCCGCTCTCCGGCGCGAGCAGCCGGAGCTTGGCGGCCAGCACGCGATCGCGGCGCAGCCGGTCGATGGCCCGGTGGCGCGCCGTCGTGACAAGCCAGGCGCCGGGCTGATCGGGCAGGCCGTCGGACGGCCAGCGCTGCGCCGCGATCGCGAACGCGTCCGCCACGGCTTCCTCGGCGAGATCAAAGTCACCGAAGTAGCCGATCAAGCTGGCCAGCACCCGGCCCCACTCGTCGCGGAAAACCTGCTCGATCAGGACTTACCCCTCGGTACTTGCTCCATGGTGACTGGGATCTCAGGACGGGCCGGTCACGACGGGGCGGATTTCTATCGCGCCGCCGAGGCGGCCCGCGGGAATCCGGGCCGCGAGCTCAGTCGCCTGATCCAGGTCATCGGCCTCGATCAGGTAAAAGCCGGCGAAGACCTCCTTGGTGTCCGCGAACGGGCCGTCGGTGACGAGCATCTGCCCGCCCTGGACCCGGACCGTGGTCGCGGTTTCGACCGGATGCAGGGAGGCGCCGCCGACTACCCCCGGTGCCTGCTTGATGTCCATGTACTCGCGATGGATGGCTTCCCGCTCATCGTCGCCGAGCGCCTCCGTGGCTCCGGGCCTGCTGTAGATCAGCAAGGCGTACTGCATCTCCGGCTCCTTCCTCCTGGTGGTCCATCTTCTCGTGCCCATGACGAACGAACCCCGCCCAGGGGGACAGCGGCCGGAAATTCCCCGACGCGGACCGGGCTTGGGACGGCCTGATCCCGGCGGGTGCCGAGCGCGGCGCTCTGGTAAGAGGGGTCCCGCCATGCACCTGAGCCGCATACCAGTGAGACGTCCATAGGTATGGATGTGGCACCCTGCACACGCTAATGTGCGGACTGTCACAATCATGTCCTGGATACGAGACCCTCTAGTTTCCTCTGCACCTGGCACCGGGATATGTCTGCAGTTTCTGGGGTTATAACCCCAGAAACTGCAGACATATCCCCGCTGGCCCGCGCGGGAGGCAGCCGTGTTACAGCAGCCAGAGGATCAGAGTGGGTACGTCGCTTCGATCCTCAGCCGACTTGCCAGCCTGCCGGGACTGATGTGGGACTTGGGCAACACCCCCCTAATGTGCAGGGTGATACATCGATGCGTAAGAATGGAGCCGTGGGCTAACGACAGAACCCGGGTGACCTGGGATTACGGGTGTTCTGGGGAGGGCTGTTCCCGGGTTAGGCGGGCTGATCTCCCGGTGGGGTCTGGGGGGTGGCGAGCTCGATGGATAGGGCTTCGAGTTCGGTGATCAGCTGGCGTAGCCGGCGGTGGGCGTCGAAGTAGGGGCGGAGCCGTTCGGCGTCTTGGGGGGTGAGGGTCTTGGTGATGGTCCGGCTGCCGGTCTTGCGGGTCCAGGTCGGGTAGGGGCCGTGCAGCCGGGGCGGGTCGGCGTGGCAGTGGCATCCGGCGCGCTGGCAGCGGGTGGTGCGCTGGGTGAGCGAGCCGGGCAGGGCCAGGCCGATCTGGCCGAGTTCGGCCTGGATCTGCTGGTGCCGGCGGGCCGGGTCGTCCATGTTCCCAGCATCGCCCATCGGGGTGAGTGGCTGGGCTGGTCCCGCTGTACGAGTTGACTTGAAGTAGCTATAATTCAAGTCGTGGCGGCGGGCAGCGGACCCGGTGCCGGCCCGGGCGCGGCTGCCGGGACGGCGGGGCCGGCGCTGCGCGGGCTGTCCCGGTTCGCCCGGACGCGGGGGGTCCCGGCGGCCCGGGAGTTCCTGCTGGATTACGACGTGATCGAGGCGTTCTGCGTGGCCGGGCTGCCCGCGGCGCGGCCGTCCACCCGGGGCACCTACCGGTCGGCGCTGTACCGGCTGGCGGTGCCGGTGCACGGCGAGCCGGGGCAGCGGGGGACGCCGTTCGCGGGCGCCAGGGCGCCGGCCCCGTACTCGCCGGCCGACCGCGCCGGGCTGGCCGCCGTCGCCGCTGCCCAGCGCGACCCGGCCAGGCGGGCCTCGGCGCTGGCCGTGGTGGTGTTCGGCATCGGCGCCGGGCTGCGGCCCGCCGAGCTGGTGGCACTGCGCGGCCCCGACGTTTCACGCCGCGGCCGCCGGGTGACGGTCCGGGTCGGGGGCCGGCCGCGCGGCTGGTGCCGGCGGCCGCGGGTTACGCCGGGCGGGCGGCCGGGCTGGCCGCCGCAGCGGGAGACGGTCACCTGTTCCGGCCCGGCCCGGCGGACCGGGGTTACAAGAACTTCGTCACGAACTACGCCCGCACCCTGGCCGCCGACCCGGCCGCGCCCCGGCTGGGCCTGGGCCGGTGCCGGTCCAGCTTCATCTGCGGCCACCTGGCCGCGGGCACCCCGCCGGGCGAGCTGCTCGCGATCACCGGGATCCGCCGGGCCGAGTCGCTGGCCCGCTACGCGCGCCATGTCGACGGCGCCCCGTCCAAGGCCGTCTTGCGGGCCTGGGACAGGCGCCACCGGGGGTGCTGAGCATGGGCGGCGGCGGGCTGGACATCCCCGGGCCGGGCCGGCCCCGGACCGCACGATCGTGGCGTTCGCCGCCAGGCTCATCGACCGCAGCGGGCAGGCCCCGGTCATCGAAGCGGCGCTGGCCCACCGCACCGGGCGCCGCCGGCCGCTGCCGGTCCGCGCCGTGCTCACCGCGCTGCTGTGCCTGGCCCTAGATGACCGGCCGCTGTTCCTCACCGACGTCACCCGGCTGCTGTTCTGCCAGCTCCCGGCGGCGTCCCGGCGGCTCCTCGGCGTGCCCGGCACCGCTGCCACCGAGCGGGCCTTCAAGGCCGCCTACCGCCGGGTCCGGTACTGCTTCCACGCGATCGCGTCCGCCGCTGACCCCTCGGCGCTGCCGAAAAACCGGCGGCTGACCGAAGACCAGCTCCGAGCCCGCGCCAAGCCGGTCACCCCCGGCCAGGCCACCGCCGCCCGGGACCGGCTCGAGGCGCTGGTCAACGCGCTGCTGGAAGCCAGCATCTCAGTCCTCACCCAGGACGAACGCGCTGCCTGCGGCGGCAGCACCGCCCTGGACGCCACCCCGGTCCCGCTGTTCTCCCGCGGCCCCTCCAGACGCACCGGCCTATCGGCCAGCGACCCCGACGGCGGCTGGTACGTCCGCGAGGGCGACCACCGCGAACGCGAAGACGACAAGGGCAAGCCGCTGCGCAAGATCTGCTGGGCGCTGGAAGCCACCATCGCCACCACGGCCCGGCCGCCTCACGCCGAGCCCGCCAGCCCGAACCTCGCGATCGGCCTGGCCCTGACCCGGCCCGGCCAAGACCCCGGCGGCACCGGCGCCCGCGTCCTGGCCTCGGCCGCCGCCCGCGGCCACAAGACCGGCTGGCTCGGCTACGACCGCGCCTACACCCAGGCGCTCCCGCACCGATTTCACCTCCCGGCCCGGGCGCTGGGCTACCAGCCGGTCATGGACTACCGCGACGACCAGCTCGGCATCCAGGCCAGCAGCGGCGGCGCCCTGCTCGTCGAAGGCAGCTGGTACTGCCCGGCCATACCCGGACCGCTCACCACCGCCACCACCAGCCTGCGTGATCACGCCATCGACCGCGAACTCTACGACCACCAGATCACCGCCCGCACCGCCTACCAGCTCAAACGCAAAGACGGCCCGGACACCGACGGATATGAGCGCCGGTCCTGCCCCGCCCTGGGCACCCACCCCGGCCTGATGTGCCCGCTCCGCGAAACCTCCCTGTCACCCCGCGACGGGCGGCCCAAGGTACTCCAGCCCCCCGAAGAACCGCCGAAGATCTGCCGGCAGACCGCCATCACCATCGCCCCCGGCACCGGCGCCCGCTACCGCCAGGACCTGCCCTACGGCAGCCCCGCCTGGCAGGCCCGCTACGCCACCTTGCGCAACACCATCGAAGGCCTCAACGGCTACGCCAAAGACCCCGCCCACCACGCCCTCGCCGCCCCCGGCCGCCGCCGCGTCCGCGGCATCGCCGCCTGCTCCCTGTTCACCGCGCTGCTGCTGATGGCCGCCAACATCCGCAAGATCCGCGCCTCCCGGGCACTCACCGCCAGCCCCGACCCCGCCACCGCCCAGCGAGCACGCCGACGCCGCGCCAGCCTCCGCGACTACCTCCCAGACGGCTGACAACCCCGGCACCCACCACCACCACGACCACCACCACCAGCCCGGCAGCAGCCACCCCCAAAACCGGCCAGCACACCGCAAACCAGCCGCCCGCACCCGAAAACGAGCCCGCACCGCAGCCAGAACCGGTACCAGACCTCGCAAGCACAATAAGAACAAGCACAAAAAGAAACGGTCACCGACCCACTTCTGTCGGTACGACACCGGCAGTTCTGTCGGTAACCCGCCGTGCGGGCGGGGGGATTCGAACCCCCACGGTGTCGCCACCAACAGGACCTAAACCTGCCGCGTATGCCATTTCGCCACGCCCGCGTGGGCCTGGCTGCAGGACCAGGCCGCTAGTAACGGTACCGGTTAGGCGCCGATCTCGGTTCGCAGGCGGGCGACGTGGCCGGTCGCCTTGACGCCATAGAGCGCCTTCTCGATCTTGCCATCGGCGTCGATCACGAACGTGGACCTGATCACCCCGACGGTCGTCTTGCCGTAGAGCTTCTTCTCGCCGAACGCGCCGTAGGCCTCAAGCACGGCGTGATCGGGGTCGGAGAGCAGCGGGAACGTCAAGCCCTCCTTGTCCCGGAACTTGGCCAGCTTGGACGGCTGATCGGGGGAGATGCCGAGGACGGTGATACCCGCGCCGTTCAGGTCAGCGAGGCTGTCGCGGAAGTCGCAGGCTTGCTTGGTGCAGCCGGGAGTCAGCGCGGCTGGGTAGAAGTAGACGATCACCCGCTCGCCGCGGAACGACGACAGTGAAACCGGGTGGCCGTCCGCATCCGGCAGGGTGAAGTCCGGGGCCGGGTCACCGGGCTGGAGCCGCTTGTCCGTCATGAGTCCTCCCTGGTCTCAAGGGTGAGGGGCGGGGCCTTGGGGGTGAGCGTAAGGATGAACGGGGTCAGGGCGCGGAAGGCGCGGCCGCGGTGGCTGATCGCGTCCTTGGCTTCGGCCGTCATCTCGGCCGTGGTCTGCTCGAAGCCGTCCGGTACGAAGATCGGGTCGTAGCCGAAGCCGCCGGTGCCGCGCGGAACCCGGGTCAGGCGGCCCTTGACCTCGCCGGTTACCACCCACTCGCGCAGTTTCCCGTCAGCCGCGGGCGCGACCAGCGCGGCGGCGCAGAAAAACTGGGCGCCGAGCCGGGCGCCGGGCACGTCAGCCACCTGGGCCAGGACCAGGTTGAGGTTGGCCTGGTCGTCGCCGTGCCCGCCCGCCCAGCGGGCGGAGAGCACGCCGGGCATGCCGTTGAGCGCGTCTACGCACAGACCGGAATCGTCGGCTACGGCGGGCAGGTGCGTGTGCGCCGCGATCGCGCGCGCCTTCAGCAGCGCGTTCTCCTCGAACGTGGCCCCGGTCTCCGGTACGTCGGGCGCGTCGGGAAACGCCTCCAGGCCGACCAGGTGGATCTGACCACCGGGGTCTTCCCCGCCCAGGATCCGGGCCAGCTCGCGCAGCTTGGCGGCGTTCCTGGTCGCGAGGACCAGCGTGTTATCGGCCACGGCGGACTCCGACCTCACATGCGCGTCTGGTGGTACCACGGCTCGTCCGGCGGTAAGGAGAGGGCGTCATGCTGCAGCCTGGTCAGCTCGCCGCAGCCCGTCACGGCGAGATCGAGCAGCTGGCCAAGCAGGTCGCGGCTGAACGGCTCGCGCTCGGCGGTGCCCTGGATTTCCACGAAGTCGCCGCTGCCGGTGCACACGACGTTCATGTCTGTCTGCGCGGCCACGTCTTCCTCGTAGCACAGGTCGAGCCGGGGCTCGCCGTCGACGATGCCGACGCTGACCGCCGCCACCGACGTGAGCAGCGGATCGCCCTTGGTCCGTTTCCGGCCCTTGAGCCAGGCCACCGCCTCGGCCAGCGCGACGTAGCCGCCGGTCACCGCGGCCGTACGGGTGCCCCCATCGGCCTGCAGTACGTCGCAGTCGATGACGATGGTGTTCTCGCCGAGCGCCTTGTAGTCGACGCAGGCCCGCAGCGAGCGACCGACCAGCCGGGATATCTCCTGGGTCCGGCCGCCCAGGCGGCCCTTGACCGATTCCCGGTCGCCGCGGGTGTTGGTCGCCCGCGGCAGCATCGCGTACTCGGCGGTGACCCAGCCGAGCCCGCTGCCGCGCCGCCAGCGCGGCACATCCTCGGTGACGCTCGCGGCGCACAGCACGCGGGTCCGGCCGAACTCCACCAGCACCGATCCTTCGGCGTGGTCAAGCCAGCCCCGGGTCATCTTCACCGGCCGCAGTTCAGTGACGGATCGTCCGTCGGGTCGTGACATGACGCCCAGCCTATCGGGCGCCGGGGGCTGAGTTTCCTGGTCCGAGGACGAGGCCGCTGGTGGCCAGCGAGAGCGGGCCGCGGTACACCCCGGACGCTTCGGCCAAGGACCGCTCCCGGTCGTTCCAGGGCACCAGGTGGGTGAGCACCAGCTGGCCGACCCCGGCCCGGGTCGCGTGTTCGGCCGCCTGCCGCGCGGTCAGGTGCAGGTTCGGCGGATTGTCCGGCCCGTCGAGGAACGACGCCTCGCACAGCAGCAGGTCCGCGCCCTCGGCTAGCCGGACCAGGGTGTCGGACTCCCCCGTATCGGCCGAATAGGCCAGCCGCCAGCCGCCGTGCTCCACGCGGAACCCGAACGTCTCCACCGGATGATTCACGTGATCGGTGGTGATCCGGAACGGGCCGATCTCGACCGGCCCGGGCTCGAGGTCGTGAAAGGCGAACCGAGCCCGGACCTTAGCCAGGCCCTCGCCGCCGAAGCCCGCCACCCGCTCCGCGGCCGCGGCCGGGCCGTACACCGGGATGGACGGCCTGGGCCCCTCGGTGGTGTACTGCCGCGCCACCCAGTAAGCGCCCATGTCAACACAGTGGTCGGCGTGCAGGTGGCTCAGGCAGATCGCGTCAATACCGAACAGCTCCGCGTATCGCTGCAGCACCCCAAGCGACCCGTTGCCGAAGTCCATCACCAGCCGGAAGCCCTCAGCCTCCAGCAGATAGCAGGACGCCGGGCTATCCGGCCCAGGGAAACTCCCAGCACATCCGATCACCGTCACACGCATGGCTGCCATTATGGCGCGAGCTAGCGCCGGGCCGGGGATGGAGAGGTAGATGGAGGTGGGGCCCGCGAGCCAAAGGGGCGCGGCGCCGCCTGGACTGAGGAGCGAGGGACGAGCGACGAGGGAAGGCGGGGCCTTAAGGCGCCCTGGAGGCGAGCGAGAAGGTAGAGCGCCCGGAGGCGAGCGGGAAAACAGAGCGAGCCTGGAATTAGGCCCAGAGCTGGCCTTCCAGCCGGGCTTCGGCTTCCTCCAAGGTGCCGGAATAGGCGCCGGTGGACAGGTACTTCCAGCCGCCGTCGGCGACCAGCACCACGATGTCGGCGGGCTCGCCGTCGGCGACCGCCTTGGCCGCCATGCCCAGGCCGGCGTGCAGGGCGGCGCCCGCGGAGATGCCCGCGAAGATGCCCTCCGTCTCGACCAGCTCCCTAGTCCGGCGCAGGGCGTCGTCCGAAGGCACCGAGAACCTGGTGGTCAGCACGGACTCGTCGTAGAGCTCGGGAACGAAGCCCTCGTCCACGTTGCGCAGCCCGTACACGAGCTCGCCGTACCGCGGCTCGGCCGCCACGATCTTGACATCCGGGTTGCGCTCGCGCAGGTAGCGGCCCACGCCCATCAGCGTCCCTGTAGTGCCCAGGCCAGCAACGAAGTGGGTGATTTCGGGCAGGTCGGCGAGGATCTCCGGGCCGGTCGTCTCGTAGTGCGCGCGGGCGTTCGCCTCGTTGCCGTACTGGTAAAGCATGACCCAGTCCGGATGCTCGGCGGCGATCCGCTTAGCCACCCGGACCGCCTCGTTGGAGCCGCCCGCGGCCGGCGAGGCGATGATCTCGGCGCCGTACATCCGCAGCAGCAGCCGGCGTTCCTCGCTTGTGTTCTCCGGCATGACCACGATCAGCCGGTAACCGCGCAGCTTGGCCACCATGGCCAGGGAAATGCCGGTGTTTCCCGAGGTGGGCTCCAGGATCGTCGATCCCGGCTGGAGCAGTCCGTCCTTCTCCGCCTGGGCGACCATGAAGAACGCGGCGCGGTCCTTGACCGACCCCGTCGGGTTCCTGTCCTCCAGCTTCGCCCACAGCCGCACGTCAGCCGACGGCGACAGGCGGGGCAGCCCGACCAACGGGGTATGGCCTAGGGAGTCAAGCAGGTTCTCGTAGCGCATGTACCCCGGTCCGTTCGGGAAAAAAAGAGTGCTCAGCCGGCTACGGCGCCGCCGGCTACCGCAGGCAGCACCGTCACGGTGTCGCCGTCTTTAACCGGGGTCTCCAGGCCGGCCAGGAAGCGGACATCCTCGTCGTTCAGGTACACGTTGACGAAGCGCCGCAAGCTGCCGTTCTCAACGAGGCGGTCCTGCAGGCCGCCGTGCCTTTTCTCCAGGTCGGTGAAGAGCTCGCCGAGCGTGGATCCGCTTCCCTCGACTTGCTTGGCACCGTCGGTGTACGTACGCAGGATCGTGGGGATGCGTACCTCAATCGCCATGAACAACGCTCCACTGGTATTTAGTAAGTCTTTGCCGTCCAACCCGTCCGCAGGCCGAATCATTCCACCACGGTGACGGGTTCCTCGCTGACTTCGCCGTCGAGGATCCGGAACGAACGAAACTCCGTCTGCTGCTGGTCCCGGGTCGAGACCAGCACGTAGTGCGCGTTTGGCTCGCTGGCGTAGGTGATGTCGGTCCGGCTCGGATACGCCTGGGTGGCGGTGTGCGAGTGGTAGATAACGACCGGTTCTTCGTCATTGTCGTCCATCTCCTGCCACACCCGGAACTGCTCGGCCGAGTCGAAGCGGTAGAAGGTCGGGGACCGTTCGGCGTTGGTCATCGCGATGAACCGGGCCGGGCGGTCGCTCCCGGCCGGGCCGGCCAGTACGCCGCAGGCCTCGTCCGGGTGATCGGCGCGGGCGTGGGCCACGATCTGGTCGTAAAGCTCGCGTGGGATCGTCAGCATGGAGTACGAGATTACGGGCTCAGGCGAGGGCCTGCACCAGGGACTCCTGGACGGCGCCGAGCCAGGCGTAGACCTCGAACGCGCTCCCCTGCGGGTCGTCTGGTTTCAGCCGTCCCCACTGCTCCTCGAACTCCTCGGTGACGCCGAGGCGGACTCCGAGGGCGAGCCGGACGTCGTTCAGGGCCTTGAGCCACGACAGGGCCTGGTCGCCAGTCAGCTTGATCCGGCCGCCGGAGGCGGGCAGCGAGTCCAGCATGGCCTGGGCCGCCTGGTGCTTGGCGCTGCGCAGCGAGGGTTCGGTGTACTTGCGGAACTCCCCCGCCGCCTCTGGGTCGTCACGATAGCCGTCGGGCAGCAGCCGGGCCAGCACCGGGTCCTCCGGCGCCAGTGGCGAACCGGGCTCGTGCAGCATCGCTTCCAGCGCGGCCAGCGGGTCGTCTCGCGGGTCGTCTCGCAGGCCGCTGGGCTGGGCCGCCGATGGGCTGCCCTGGTCGACACTGCCTTCGTCCACCAGGGCCATGATCTGGCCGACCAGGTTGCGCAGCAGGTTCGCTTCGGCCGCAGCGAGCCAGACCCGTGCACCGCCACCGCGTACCGACCGGAAAGGTTCCATGGGCGAGAGTCAGCCTCGTGCAGATCGGCCGCGTGACCGGCTACTTGTCATGGGTCACGGTGGCCCACAGGCCATAGCCGTGCAGTATCTCGACGTTATGCTCCATCGCTTCCCTGGCTCCGGCGGCGACAACCGCCTTGCCCTTGTGATGCACGTCCAGCATCAGCTTGGTCGCTTTTTTCTTCGGGTAACCGAAGACGTGCTGAAACACGTAAGTCACGTAAGACATGAGGTTGACCGGGTCGTTCCAGACGATCGTGACCCATGGCCGGTCAGAGACTGGTTTGTCTGCGGATCGTGGAAGATCCACCTCAGCGGGCGCCGCGCTCACAACTAGCCACCTCCCACTCCGTAGTCTTCCACTTGTGACCGATCCCGTGAACCACCAGCCCCCGCCCGGTGGCGGTACCGCCCCGCTTGGTACGGCACTGCTCACCGACCACTACGAGCTCACCATGGTGCAGGCGGCGCTGCGTAGCGGCGCGGCCAACCGCCGAGCCGTATTCGAGGTATTCGCCAGGCACCTGCCGCACGGCCGCAGGTACGGCGTCGTAGCGGGCACCGGGCGGCTGCTCGACGCTCTAGAGCGGTTCCGCTTCGGCCCGGCCGACCTGGAGTTCCTGGGCGACGCGGGCATCGCGGACGAGCCGACGCTAGCTTTCCTTGAATCCTACCGTTTCAGGGGGAACATCTGGGGATACTCCGAAGGGGATTGTTACTTCCCCGGTTCGCCGATCCTCGTCGTCGAGGGGACGTTCGCCGAGGCGGTCCTGCTGGAAACCGTCAGCCTGTCCATCCTCAACTACGACTGCGCGATCGCGTCGGCCGCGTCCCGGATGGTGACCGCGGCTGGCGACCGGCCGCTGATCGAGATGGGCTCGCGGCGGACGCACGAGCGGGCCGCCGTAGCCAGCGCGCGGGCCGCCTACATCTCGGGCTTCGCGTCTACCTCGAATCTGCGGGCCAGGTACGAATACGGCATCCCGAGCGCGGGAACCAGCGCGCACGCGTTCACGCTGGTCCATGACAGCGAGCGGCATGCGTTCGCCAGTCAGCTGGAGGCACTCGGCAAGGACACGACCTTGCTAGTGGATACCTACGACGTGCCGCGGGCGGTGCGGACGGCCGTGGAGATGGCGGGACCCGAGCTCGGCGCCGTCCGGATCGACAGCGGTGACCTGCCGGTGCTTGCCCGCCAGGTCCGGGCGCTGCTCGACGAGCTCGGCGCGGTGCACACGCGGATCATCCTGACCGGGGACCTGGACGAGTACTCGATCGCGGCGCTCGGCGCGGTCCCTGTGGACGGCTACGGGGTCGGCACCTCGCTGGTCACCGGGTCCGGCGCGCCGACGGCGGCCCTGGTCTACAAGCTGGTGGCCCGGTCTCCGTCCGCCGAGTCCGCTGATGACGACGGCGGCGAGCTGGTACCGGTGGCCAAGCGCTCGGTAGGCAAGCCGGGCCGGGGCGGGCGTAAGTGGGCGGTGCGGCACCGCGACGAGCAAGGCACCGCACTGGCCGAGCAGATCTTTCTCTCGCCGCCCGAACCCGGGCCGCTGGACCGGGACCTGCTGCGACCGCTGGTGGTAGCGGGCGAGGTCGTGGGGCGCGCGAGCGCGGAGGCGGCGCGGACGATGCACCGCGAGGCGCTCGCCGAACTGCCGCCTTACGCGCTGCAGCTGTCCCGGGGCTACCCCGCCATCCCCACCGTCTTTGAGCCCAACGGCGACGAGGTGTGATGGTCGCGGCCCTTGGGGGTTGGGGGTTGGTCGTTGGGGGTTGGTCCTCGGTGATGTCGTTCATCGGTCTCGGCAGCCCCACGCGCGTGAAATTCGCTCACGCGCACGAGGGAGTTCGGCCTTATCGCGGAAGATCCGGCTTCAGTGGAGAAAAAGGGCTGCTATAAGGTACTTGCCCGGTCGCCGGCCTGCCCGTCCCCAGCATCCGGGTCCTGCGGAGGCGGGCCCGGCGGCGCGGGATACGCAGGGCTGCGACGGCCGCCGCGATCACGGCGGTCATCGCGGCGGCCGCGGTGGGCATCACCGCCAGCTTGCCGGGAACGGGGCGGCCCGCAGGGGGCCGCCCCGTGGGCGCCGACGGGGGTGCCCCCGCACCGTCATCGTCCTTGCCGTCATCATGGCCGGCACCGCCGTCTTGGCCGGCGGCCCCGGGGACCTGGACGCACGGAGCATGGCAGCCGGCCGGGCCCCAGCCCGCCGCCGGTGCTTCCCCGGCCGTCGCGCCGTACATCGTGCTGGAAGGCATCGGCCGCGGCACCGTCCAGGTGAGAAACGTATTCACCGACAAGACCATCGCGACCGTGCAGCCGCTGCCCGGCCAGTACCTGGGCGGGGTAGCGGCGGCGGGCGACGACCGTACCTTCGTGGTGCAAGCCGCGGTGGGCGGCCAGAGTCAGCAGCCCGGGATGCCGCCCGTCAATCCCACCACGGTCGCCTTCGACGAGCTGCGCCTGCGGCCGGACGGCCAGCTGCAATCCTTGCGCCTGCTGTTCACCATCCAGGCGAGGAACGGCATGTCAGGATTTGCCATCTCTCAGGACGCCAGCATGCTCGCATACGCGACGAACAATAGCGGGTTCGAGACCGTGTCGCTGGCGACGGGCACGGGCCGGTCGTGGGCGCCGGTCGACAGCGGGACGGTAGGCCCGGACAGCCTGTCGTGGGCAGGGGACCGGACGCTGGCGTTCGAGTGGTCGTCAGGGGACAATCCCCATCCGCCGGGGACAGGCATCCGGGTCCTTAACGTCACCGCATCGGGCACGCTGCTGCAGGCTTCCCGGCTGATCGTCTCCTACGGCCGGTACTGCGCGGCATTCGGAGGATGCCAGGACGACCCGGTGATCACTCCGGACGGCTCCAAGGTGATGGTGACCAAGGCGGTCGTGCAGGGTGGCAGCGCCGGCTCGCAGGACGGCACCTACACGAACAGCGTGGTGGAATACTCCACCCGCACGGGGCAGGCCCTGGCGAACGTGGCGCCCCCGCTCAGCACGGCCTTTCCCGGCCCGCTCTGCCTGCCGCTGTGGACCGACCCGTCCGGTGAGCAGGTGGTGAGCTGGTGCCAGCACGGGGAGAGGTATGACCAGGGCCGGGTGAGCCCGGCCACCCTGTACCTGCACATGAACGGGACGGACATCCTCGGCTTCGCCTGGTGACCAGCGCCTGCGCGCACCAGGTCCGGCGGCAGGGCGACGACGCCTGCTCGGACCCCTACTGCTACCCCAAATAGGTTCGCCCACCGGCGGCGGCCCCGCTAGCCTGCTCGCATGCCAGTTGACTTCACGAAGTTCGCGGCCGTGCTCCGCGAGCTTGGCGTCCGGGGCGAGGTGCGAGAGCTGCCGGCAAGCGCGCCGACGGCGGCCAGCGCGGCCGCCCAGCTCGGCTGCGAGGTGGGCGCGATCGCGAACAGCCTCGTGTTCAGCGCGGACGGGGCACCGCTGCTCGTCATGACCAGCGGCGCCCACCGCGTGGACACGGTCAAGGTGGCCGCGCTGACCGGCGCCTCCGCCGTGACGCGGGCGGACGCGCGTTCGGTCCGGACCTGGACCGGCCAGGTCATCGGCGGCGTCGGCCCGGTCGGCCATCCCGCACCGATCCGCACCCTAGTCGACACGTGGCTGGAGAAGTACGACGTGATCTGGGCGGCGGCCGGCCACCCGCACACCGTGTTCCCCACGTCGTACGCCGAGCTCATCCGCATTACCAACGGCACCCCCGCCGACGTCGGGGAGTGAGGGCCGAGGCGGGACGGCGGCGAGGACGGGCTGGTAGTGGATGTGGTGATGCCAGCCGGAGGATACCGTTGGCCTCATGCGGGCGCTCATTATCGTCGATGTACAGAACGACTTCTGCGAGGGCGGCTCGCTGGCCGTGACCGGCGGCGCCGCCGTCGCCCGCGCGATCAGCGAGCACGTAGCGAGCGGACCTGGTTACGGGCACGTGGTGGCCACCAAGGACTTTCACGTGGACCCGGGGGCTCATTTCTCCGATCATCCGGACTACGCGGCCTCCTGGCCGCCGCACTGCGTGGCGGGTACTGCTGGGGCGGAGTTCCATCCGAACCTGGACACCGCGGCGGTCGAGTCGGTTTTCTTCAAGGGCCAGCACGCGGCCGCTTATAGCGGGTTCGAGGGCGCCGACGAGGCCGGGACGGCGCTGGCCGACTGGCTGCGCACGCGCGGGGTAGACGAGGTGGACGTGGTGGGCATCGCCACCGACTACTGCGTGCACGCGACCGCGGCGGACGCGGCGCGGGCCGGGTTCGGGACCAGGGTGCTGCTCGACCTCACCGCGGGGGTCGCCCCGGAATCCACCGCGAAGGCCATCGAGGACCTGCGGGACGCCGACGTGGAACTATCCGGCACGCCGGCCGACGGCAGCTAGCTCTCCGGCGGATGCTGCTTCCGGAGGGTGGGGCCACCGGCGCAGCGACAATTCTGTTCGATTCAGGCATTAAAGCGCCTCGACGACTCCTCCGTATGGCAGGCCAGCTGCAATACCGGGCCGGTCATTATCGCCTAACGCGAGGAGCCGATGTGGACGACCGCGATCCGACCGCCCTCCTGGTCGCCGCGGCCGCAGCTCGTGACGAGTATGTATGGCACGCGATCGTAGATCGCTACGCCGCTGCGCCGGCGAGACACCGCGAACTCCTGCGCCTGCTCATGGCGGACCCGCCGCTGTGCTACGCCCAGATCAGCCGGCGCCAGGGGATGCCCGCCGATCAAGCGCGAGGGAGATGGGGGGCGTGATGCCGCACCGGTGGGACGACGATCAGTACCTCCTGGACGATCTGGGGGACGCGGTCCGCGAAGCCGCGCGGGCCTGCCCTCTCGCGGAGCTAGCCAAGGGTGCCTACAACTGGCGACTCATCGAGGCGGACCTGCTGCTCGCCTCCCTCGATTTTGACTCGTCACTAGAGCGCGTCCAGGGCTGGCGGTCCGAAGCCGACGAGACGCGTGTTCTGGTGTTCACGGCGCCGCCGCTGTCGGTGGAGCTGGAGGTGATGGACGACCGGGCCGTCGGCCAGATCGTCCCGCCGGGGCCCGAGGAGATCTGGGTGGAGTCCACTGACATGGCCACATTCCGCGTCGAGGCCGATAGCGCCGGCTTCTTCATCCTGCCTGACAAGCCGCGCGGGTCAGTCCGGCTGCGCTGCGACACCCCGACCGGGCGGCTTGTCACCGACTGGATACGCCTGTGACCAGCGAAGATATCCCATCAGCCTCACGTCCCGAGCGCGATGAAAGAGTGTGCCGTCGCCTGAGCCACGGAATCGGGGCCAACCGCGTGCCGGGCGAGGGTGAGAGCCTCGGCGAGGCCGGATCCGCCGAGCAGATGGTCGTGAAGAGCGAGCATAAGGGGGACGGTGGCGGGGTCGTTGACGGGGACGACGCTGGCCACCACCCCGGCGGAGCCGAGGGATATCAAGGCGCTGACCAGCCCCAGGAGCTCATCGGCCCCGACCGCTTCGCCGACCGCGGAATTGCAGCTCGACAAGACGACACGGTATGGGGCTCGCTTCAGCCGCTCCAGGTCGTATACCGTCAGCGGCCCGTCGTCCAACTCGATCGCGGAGAACAGCGGACTGTCGGCCCGGAACGTGCCGTGCGCCGCGATGTGCACCAGCCAGGCACCGTCCATGGCAGCCATCACCCGCTCGGCCACCGCGCTGCCCCCGGCCAGGACGACTGCGCCGGGATACTGCGCGGCCAGATGCCGGACCTCCGCGTCGCCGGTGACCAGCCTAGGGCCGCCGACCAGGACGACTCGGTGTTCGGTCGGCTGGACGGCGCGGCGCGCTCGCAGCCACGCGGACGCCGACGGCGCAATCGACGTGGCTTGCTCCCGCAGGGAGGGCAGCAGGCCCCAGGGGACGGCGTGCAGTCTTCCGGTAGGCACCACGACCACCGGACCGCCGCGAAGCAGCCGCACCGACTCGCCGAGCAGGTTCAGCTCGAGGCGGCGGCCGATTTCGGCCAGGTCGAGCCGGTAGGTCCCGCGGCCGGTGACCTCACGTCTCAGCGCGAACAAGGTATGAGCCAGCGAGTGCATGGCCCCCTGGGTCGGGCCCACGTGTTCCAGGTGCAGCCGCCCTCCGCTGGCCACGACAGCGTACAGCTGCCCGTCGACGTCGGTGAGCTCCAGCAGGTCGGTCTCGCCCAGCTGTTCCAGCAGATCAGTGAGGACGAAGGGTTCGGCATCGCCGGTCGCCACTGCCGGGGTGTGCAGGACGCGCTGGCGCACGGCGGTCTCGAGCCGACGACGCTCCCGGTACAGCGTGGTGGCCGCACCGCGGCCGGCCGGGATGCTGTCCAGGCGGGCGGCGACATTGCGCAGGGCGGCGAGGTCAGCCACCAGGTCGCTGTCGGCGGACGGGCGCACCGGGGTGACCCGGAGCACCGTGGCCCGCCAGCGTTCGCTCCATTTGAGGAACAGCCGGGCGTCTCCCCGGCGGACCGCGTGGCGCAATACCATGCCCGCCAGCTCCGCGCCCCGAGCGGTGGCCAGCGTGCGCAGCTCGGTGGCGCCCAGCGTCCGCAGGTGCAGGTCCAGCAGAGCCAGGCCGCGGTCACACGCGGCCAGCATGCCCCGCTCGCGGCCCTCCGCCGCACACCAGATCGCCTGGGCCAGCCAGCCGGCGCTGCGCATACGCGGCGGGCCGCGGTGCCGGGCGGCCGCGGCGGATCGCAGGTGGCGGCCGGCCTCATCGTGCCGCCCCTGAGCCAGCGCCAGCCGACCCGTGAGCAGGTGGGCGTCGACCGCACGCGTGGCATCCAGCTCATCCAGCCGCGCGGTCACCCGCCGGGCCGCTGGCAGCAGGGAGGCCGACCGATCCTCGCCCACGGCGAACTGGCACAGCAGCAGGGCCAGCTCCGCCCGCGCCGCCCACCACGGGCGCTGCTGGCGGCGGAACAGCCGCAGGGCTTCGGCGCTGCGACTCTGCGCGAGGCTGAAATCGCCCGTCGCGGCGGCGGCGAGGGCGGCGGAATACAGCAGCTCGGCGTGCCTTGCCGCCGAGCCGTGATTCCTCTCGATGGTAGACACCGCCGCGTCGACCTCGCGCAGGGCGTCCCGGGCCAGGCCTGCCGCGAGCAGCACCGTGCACTTGTCGACGACCAACTCGGCCTCAAATACCCCCAGCTGATCGAACAGGGTTTGGGCATCGTTGAGATGGGCGAGCGCGGTGGGGAGATCGCCACGCGCGTGCGCCGCTACTCCGCGTTCCTGGCGTGCGGTCGCGTACTCCATTTGCTGGCCGCATGTAACCCACAACGTCTCGACCTGGGCGTAGTCCCGGTCGGCCCGCTCGATATCGCCCAAGGCGAGATACGCCCACGCTCGGTAATGCAGGGCACGCGCTTCCCAGACCAGGTCGCCGGTACCGGACAGCAGATCGACAGCGGCCTGGGCGTCCCGCATAACCTCCGCATTGCGGCCCAGGATCCACATGGCGCCGGCCCTGCGGATCAGGATTTTGCCGGCCAGGACTCCGCGGCTGCGCTGCACCAGGGTGTCCAGGACCGACAAGCCGCGCCGCGTCTGCCCGGCCAGAACCCAGGCGGCCCCGAGGCTGGCCAGGACATCGGACTCTTGATCGGTATTTCCGGCCTGGCGCGCGAACCGGCGCGCATTCTTGAACTCCTTGATCGCTTCACCGATATCGCCGTGGTTCCTGAGGACCAGGGCGATGGTTTGGTGTGCTACCGCAGCCTGCGACGCCGACGGGCGCTGAGCCAGCACCTCACGAGCGGCCGCGAGGGCTTCCGATGGGCGCGATAGCGCCAGGGCGAGCAGCTTGTCGGGCTCCCAGGCCGCCGGAACGCCATGCGAGCCGGTTGACACCGACACGTGACAAATCGTATTTAACACACCAGCATTTCGTCGAGCTAATGATCTGAGCGAAGGAGACACCAATGCCCATAGATGAACGCATAAGGAACCAGATCGCGCTGGTCCTGGACAACCTTCCTGGCGCGGCCGCGTACCCTGCCCCCGATCGGTTTGACGAGATTGAGGACGTGGATTACCTCTACCGTGAGCACACGATTCTCGCCCGGGAGCAGGACGCGGACCGCGTCGCCGACGCGACCACGAGGATCCTCGACCGGGAGGGTTACGGAGATGTCCCCGAGGGCGATGCGCGCCAGCTCCGGCGCGAACGGGTCGGTGCGACCAGGGGGGTTATCCGCTTCACGGTGCCGTCAACACCGAATCTGGTACCAGCCCTGCTCGACCGCCTCGACGAGGAACTCGGGCCGGGAGTGGCCACGCCGGACCACATACTTTATGTGTGCCCGCAGATCTGCCCCGCGACTGAGCCGATCCAGGTGCCGCCAGGCACCGTGGATCCCGTCCCGCCGCCCGGCTTGAACCCACACGGCGGCCGTCCGTGCCGCGGCGTGCCCCGGCCCGAATGCGATGGCGAAGGCGTATTCATCAGCATCGTGGATACCGGGCTGATACCAGACGCCGCCGCAGGTCACCCCTGGCTCACCGGGGTACAGGGCGCGACGGAGAACCCGTACACCACCCTGGGCGACGGCAGCACGATCATCGTGCCGTACGCCGGCCACGGAACGTTCGTCGCCGGCGTCGCACGCTGCATGGCCCCCAAGGCATCGGCCTACGTGGAGCGGGCCTTCGACATCGCGGGCGCCGACTACGAGACGATGCTCCCGGCCAGCCTGGACGACGCCCTCAACCGCAATCCGGACATCCTGGTATTCACCTTCTGCACGACGACGCGCCGCGATCAGTCCCTGATCACCTTCGACGAGTTTTTCGACACACGCATCCGTTACCTCAAGGGCCTCGTCGTGCTGGCGCCTGCGGGCAACGATGGGCGGCGCCGTCGGGTGTGGCCGGCCGCCTACCGCGAGGTGCTCTCGGTGGGAGCCCTGTCGGCGAACGGGCGGGATCGGGCGTACTTCAGCAACTACGGGAAGTGGGTCGATGTCTTCGCGCCGGGCCAGGACCTCATCAACGCCTTCCCGTTGGGCACCTATATGTGCACGGAGCCTCCCGTCGGCCAGCACCGGACGTTCCACGGGATGGCCAAGTGGAGCGGGACGTCGTTCTCCACCCCCGTCGTCGCCGGGTTGATCGCGGCCCGGATGTCCTCGACGGGGGAGAACGCGCGGCAGGCGGCGGACTCGCTGCTGCGCCTGGCCGGAAGCCAGGCGCTCCCCGGAGTCGGCGCGGTGATCTACCCCGGCCAGGCCTGCTGTGAGGTCTGCGACTGCGGGGGCTTAGCGGGCGCTTCTGGGCGGCGGCGGTCGACGTCTACCGGCGGCTAGGTTCTCCACCTACTGCTTGGAGAGGTTGAGCCGGATGCCGGCACCGCCCCGGTGACCGCGCCGATCGGGATGGCCACTTCCTTGCGGCCCCACAGGTGCCCCTCCTGCAGGAGGGGCACCTGTGGGGCACCTGGTGGTTTTCCGGGTCGATGACGAGGCCGGCGGCCATCGGTCCAGACTCCGCCGAGGTCGTAGTAGGGCATCGTCAGCACCTGGTTCGGCTGATACCCCAGGTGCCGATCACGAATGGTGCCTGCGTCACGGGACACATTGTTGACCGGGGGATGTCGACTTTGCATCCCCGTACGGGCTGGTCTTCCCGGCGTTACGGGCGGCCCAGGTGGACACGAGTTCCCCGGGGCAGGCAGGGCGCCCCGTTCGGCAGAAATATTTTGATTTTAGCGGCCCGAGACGGCCCAGCGGCGGATCATGTCGATGCGGGCCCGGATCTGGTCCGCGGTGGCTTGCGGCAGCTGGGGGCCGCCGCAGGTCCGGCGCAGTTCGGCGTGGATGACGCCGTGTGGCTGGCCGGTGCGGTGACTCCAGGCGCCGACCAGCCCGTTGAGTTCCTTGCGCAGCGCGGCCAGGGCCTGGCGGCTCACCGGAGGGGCAGGGGCCTCGGCGGCGGGGACGGGGGCGGGCCGGGCCGCGCTTTTCTGGGCGGCGCGGCCCTGGGCGGCGCGGGAGCGGGCGGCCACCTGGGCGTCCTGGCGCTGCCGGAGCAGGGCCCGGACCTGGTCGGGGTCCAGCAGGCCGGGCAGGCCGAGGAAGTCCTCTTCCTCGGGGGAGCCGGCGGCGGTGGCGGTGCCGAACTCGCCGCCGTCGTAGAGCACCCGGTCGAAATGGGCCGACGCGTTGAGGGCCTGGAAGGCGGGCTCGTCGAAGGTGTCCGGCGTATCAAGCTGCCGCTGAGCTTCGAGGAGTTCATCTTCCTCGGGCGTGTCACCGCCGGGGGCGCGTAGCACGTGGTCCCGTTCGGCTTCGAGTTCGGCGGCGAAGGCAAGGAGCACGGGGACCGACGGGAGGAACACCGAGGCCGTCTCGCCCCGCTGCCGCGCGCGCACGAAGCGGCCGACCGCCTGGGCGAAGAACAGGGCCGTGGACACGCTGGTCGCGTACACACCGACGGCCAGACGCGGGATGTCCACTCCCTCTGACACCATCCGTACCGCGACCATCCAGCGGTCCGGCGAGGTCGCGAACGCGGAGATCTTCTTGCTCGCGGCCTTATCGTCGGACAGCACCACCACCGGACGCTGGCCGGTCAGCCCGCGCAGCAGGGCGGCGTAGGCCCGGGCGTCCTCGTGATCACCCGCGATGACCAGGCCGCCTGCGTCGGGCATGCCCCGGCGGACCTCGGTCAGCCGCTTATCGGCGGCCTCGAGCACCCGGCTGACCCACTCCCCCGCCGGGTCAAGCGCCGTCCGCCAGGCCTGCGCGATCTGGTCCTTGGTCATCGGCGTGCCGAGGGTAGCCGTGATCTCGTCCCCGGCCCGGGTGCGCCACTGCATCTCCCCCGAGTAGGCCAGGAAGATCACCGGCCGGACCACGCTGTCCTCCAGCGCGGGCCCGTAGCCGTAGACGTAGTCCGAGGAGCTGCGCTTGCCGCCGCCGGGTTCATCGACGTAGGTCACGAACGGAATCGGGTTGGCGTCGCTGCGGAACGGCGTGCCGGTCAGTGCCAGCCTGCGCCGGGCCGGGTCGAACGCCTCCTTGACCGCGTCGCCCCAGGACAGCGCGTCCCCCGCGTGGTGGACCTCATCGAAGATCACCAGCGTGCGCCGGTTCTCGGTGCGCTGCCTGTGCAAAGCCGGGTGCGCGGCGACCTGCGCGTAGGTGACCGCGACACCGGCGAAATCGGCGCCGGCCCGGCCCTGGGCGTTGCGGTAGGCGGAGTCGATCGCCAGGCCGAACCGGGCGGCCGCCTCCGCCCACTGATGCTTGAGGTGCTCCGTCGGCGTGACGATCGTCAGCGCGGCGACTTCGCGCCGGGCGAGCAGCTCGGCCGCGACAGTGAGAGCGTAGGTGGTCTTCCCCGCGCCGGGCGTGGCGACCAGCAGGAAGTCACGCCGCGGCTGCCTGAAGTACTCGTTATAAGCGTCCTTCTGCCAGCCGCGCAGCCCCGGCAGGAGATCACCCCTGAGGGGTTCGGCAGAACTCGGCGTTCTCGATGCGGGGGTGCTCACGAGGCCGAAATGTTACCGGGGCGGGGCGCCGCCTGCCCGCCAGGCACGCCGCGTTTCAGTCTTCGCCCTCGCCTGAGGGGAGCTGCTCGTAGATCTCCTTGCAGGTGGGACAGACCGGGTAGCGCTTCGGGTCCCGGCTCGGCACCCACACCTTGCCGCAGAGCGCGGTGACGGGCGTTCCTGTCACCATGCTGTCGACGATCTTGCTCTTATCGACGTAGTGCGCGAACCGTTCGTGATCACCGTCGCCGTGCGACGTATCAGGCCGGACATCCTCCTGGATGCGCGTGTCCTGCTCGGGGAGAACCTCAGTCTCGCTCACATCTAGTGAGTCTACGTGGTCCGGATGTCACGCGTCCCCGATGGACGCGGAACTAGTTCAGGCCCGGGTCATCTGGATAGGTGGCCACGTAAGCGAGTTCGCCGCCCTGGCGGCGAAGCACCGCAGGCCACAGGCGCTCCGGCTCGGCGCAGAATGCGTCGGACGGCTCGGCGGGCACCACATACCAGGCGCCCTCGTCGATCTCGGCCTGGAGCTGGCCCGCGCTCCAGCCCGCATAGCCCGCGTACACCCGCAGCGAGACGATCGCGGCGGCGAGCAGCCCTGGCGGGGCGTCCAGGTCGACGAGGCCGAGCCGGGCCACGGCCGGGGCGCCGTCCAGCGGGTGCCAGCCGACCGGCTCGTCGGTGCCCGGCACATGGGCGAGCGCGAGCGCGCTGTCCGGCGCGACGGGCCCGCCGCTGAACACGACCCCGGGGTCGGTCGCCAGGTCCGTCCACGGCTCGAGCACCTGGCCGACCGGGACTTTCGTCGGCCGGTTCAGCACGACGCCGAGACTGCCCTGCTCGGACTCGTGCTCCACGACCAGGACGACGGTGCGGCGGAAATTGGGATCCCCCAGTACCGGGGTGGCAACGAGCAGGCGGCCCGCCAGAGCTTGTTCGTCCATATGCCTATCTTCGGTCAGAATCGGCGGTGGCGGCGTCCCGGACTGCGACCGCTACCGACGAGGCCACGTCGGGATGGAAGACCGAGGGGATGATGTAGTGCGGCCCGATCTCGTCCGGGGAGACCACGTCCGCGAGCGCCTGCGCGGCGGCGATCAGCATGTCGTCGGTGATCAGCCGGCTCTGCGCGTCGAGCAGCCCGCGGAACACGCCGGGGAAGGCCAGCACGTTGTTGATCTGGTTGGGGTAGTCGCTGCGCCCGGTGGCCACCACGGCCGCGTGCTCCATGGCCACGTCCGGGTCCACCTCTGGGTCAGGGTTGGCGAGGGCGAACACGACGGCGTTCGGGGCCATGGCGGCGATATCCGCGCCGGACAGGATGCCGGGCGCCGACAGCCCGATGAACACGTCCGCGCCGCGCATCGCCCCGGCCAGGTCGCCCGCGTAGCCGTCGCGGTTAGTGTGCTCAGCGATCCACTGCAGGCTCTCGTCCAGGCCCGGCCGTCGTGTGTATACGGATCCTTTGTCGTCGCAGACCACGATTTTGCTTGCGGTGGCGCCCCCGCCTAGCAGCAGCTTGAGCACGGCGGTGCCCGCGGCACCTGCGCCGGCCATGGTGATGCGGACGTCGGGCAGCTTTTTGCCGACTACGCGCAGCGCGTTGGTCAGCGCGGCCATCACCACGATCGCGGTGCCGTGCTGGTCATCGTGGAACACGGGGATGTCGAGCAGGCCGCGCAGCCTGCGCTCGACCTCGAAGCACCGGGGCGCGCTGATGTCCTCCAGGTTGATGCCGCCGAAACCGGGCGCGATGAGCTGGACCGCCCGCACGATCTCGTCGGTGTCCTGGCTGTCCAGGCAGATCGGCCAGGCGTCGATGTCGGCGAAGCGCTTGAACAGGGCGGCCTTGCCTTCCATCACGGGCAGGGCAGCGTAGGGCCCGATGTTGCCCAGGCCGAGGACGGCCGAACCGTCGGTCACGACCGCGACGGAGTTCCGCTTGATGGTGAGCCTGCGCGCGTCTTCGGGGTTCGCGGCGATCGCCAGCGCGACCCGGCCCACGCCGGGGGTGTAGGCCATCGAGAGGTCATCCCGGTTGCGCAGCGGTACCTTCGAGCGCATCTCGATCTTCCCGCCTAGATGCAGCAGGAACGTCCGGTCGCTGACCTTGTGCACGGTCACGTCCGGGATGGTGCTCAGCGCGGACACGATAGCGTCCGCGTGCGCGGTGTCCCTGGCCGCGCAGGTGACGTCTACCCGGAGCCGGTCGGCCCGGCCCGCGGTCACGTCCAGCGCGGTCACCACGCCGCCGGCCTGCTCCACCGCCCGGGTGATCTCGCTCACCGCGCGTCCGCGGGAGCCCACCTCGAGCCGTACGGTAATCGAATAGGAGACGCTGGGCGCCATTGCCACGTCAGTTCCCGCCTTCCCGCCTTTTGCCGGCCTCCAGGGTAAGGCTCGCACCGCGTACCCTGAGGACGTGGGCACGGAATCGGCGCTCAGCGCAGCACCTGATGAGGCGGACGGCGGCGTCAAACTGACGCTGGCCGGCGGGCCTGAGATTGACGTCACACGGCTGCGGGTCGCCCTGGCCCGGCTGGCCCGGCGGCTGCGCCGGCACGAGCTGGCCGGCCTGACCCCCACGCAGCTCGCGGCGCTGGCCACCGTCGGGGCTTCCGGGCCGATGCGGCTCGGGGACCTGGCGGCCGCCGAGGGGATCGCGCCGTCCACGCTCACCCGGCTGGTGACCGCGCTGGAGGACAGCGGCTACGTCCGCCGGGACGCCGACCCGAATGACGCGCGCGCGAGCACCCTGGCTATCACGCCACGGGGTCAGGACGTGCTGGAACGCATCCGTTCTGAAAGCACCCTCGTGCTGGCCGCGAGCTTGCAGCTGCTGACACCGGCGCAACGTCTGGCGCTCGCGGACGCGCTTCCCGTCCTCGAGCAACTCGCGGAGGCTGATCCGGGCGAGATGCGGGGACGGCCCTCGGGCGGCTCTTAGACTCTTTGAGCGGCTCTTTAGACTCTTTGAAGAGCCACCTAGAAGAGCAGGGCGGACAGCGCGGAACGGGCCCTGTTCACGTGCGGGTCGCGCGGCGGGAGAATCTCGAACAGGCTGACCAGGTGCGCTCGCGCCTGATCCCTCTCCGCGCCTGAGGTTCGCCGGACGACGCCGAGCAGCCGGTCAAACGCCTCATCGATCCGCCCCGAGGCCAGGTCGATGTCGGCGACCTGGCTCTGAGCCGCGACGTCATCGGGGTGCTCGGCCGCTTCCTTGCGGGATCGGGCCTGATCGTAAGAGCTGACCCGGCGGATCAAGTTGACCTGAGCCAGTCCGGTCTTAGCGACCGGGTCGCCCGGTGATTCCGTCAGCTCCTGCTCGAACGCCTTCGCGGCGGCATCGAGATCGCCCCGTTCCATGGCTGCGCGCGCTTCCGCGTATGCGGGTGGCATCGGCGCGCCGTATCCGGCTGCCGGTGACGCGTCCCGGCCCGGGGCGCCTTGGGCTCCCGGGGCGCCTTGAGCTCCCGGGATGCCGCTGCCACGAACGTCGCCGTCGGACGCTGCTTCGTCGGCCTCGTCATCGACGTCGCCGGCGGCCCCTCGGCCAGCTGCATGCCCATCTTCTCCGCCGCCGCCAGGACCTGGCTGATCCACTGGCGGACCTGAGCTTCGGGCATCGCGCCGAGGAAGCCGTCCACCAGCTGGCCGCCGATGACAGCGACCACCATAGGGATGCTCTGCACCTGAAGGGCCGCACTCAGCTGGGGGTTGGCATCGACGTCGACCTTGGCGAGGATCCACTGGCCGTCCGCCTCGGCGGCCAGCTTCTCGAGCACTGGCGAGAGCTGCTTGCACGGCCCGCACCACTCCGCCCACAGGTCGATGATCACGGGCGTAGTCCGGGAACGCTCGACGACGTCGGTGTTGAAGGTCTCCTCGGTGACCTCGGTGACGGTCCCGCTGCTAGCGGCGGCGGAGCCGGACTGAGCCGTCTGCTGCCTGCGCTGCGCGGCCGCCTGCCGCGCACCCAGATCGACGGCACCGTAAAGCGAAAAATCTCGCGGCTGCATAATTCCATCCTGCCGTATCGGGCCACTCGCTGATCCGGGGGGCTCCCCGTTGACCCGGAGGGATAACTCGCATCCGCCGGTTCTTATGCCGACGGGGTCCGCTGTCAGAGCTCGCGCTCGAGAACTTGCGACCGAGGTAGACGACCGGGCCGGGGTCCTCGACGTCAAGCGGCCCGAAGCCGAGGCGACGGTAGAAGCCGATGGCCCGGAAATTGCCGGCGACCACGGTCACGTGCACCCCCTCGGCGCCCGCTCGCGCCACCGCGTCGCAGAAAGCCGCCATCAGCCTGCGGCCGTGGCCAGTGCCCTGGAAGTCCGGCAGCAAGTCAATGTGCAGGTGAGCCGGGTATTCCGGCAGCCCAGGCCACAGCAGGCGCTCCGGCCAGTAGTGCAAGGCGAGCATCTGCTCGTCGGGAGTGACCGGAGGACGCGGCGGGACCGGGTAGCGGCCGGCCAGGCGGGGAATCCACCGGTCCCGGTAGGCGCGCGCGAACGCGGCCGTGTCCGGAGTCCCGACGACGTAGCCGACGGCCCGATGCCCGTCGTCGAGCACGAAGGCGAAGTCGGGCTCCAGGAAAACGTAAGGCCCGGCAAACAAATCGGGCATCAGGTCGTCGCTATCGTATTTGCCTCGTGCGTCCCCGCCGCCGTCGGCCGTCCGCACGCAGATGTCGTAAAGCGCGCCGCGGTCGCCTTCGTGATAGCGACGGATCGCTGCGTCTTTTCTGTCTGCTGCCACGCAAGCATGATGCCAGCGCGGCATCCCGAGTGCATGCGCGCGGGAGGTGAAGGGTGATCTGCGTTACTAGGTGATCTGCGTTACTAGGTGATCAGGCGCCCGCGATCCGGGAGAAGACCACGCGGTCCAGTTCGCGGCCCTGCTGGTTGATGAACCGCAGCACCATCGTGGTCTTGCGCCCCGCAGGGGCGGGGGTGACGTCGAGCGCGATGAAACCGTAGTCGTCGTACCGCGCCTGGGACCAGTCGACGGTCTCGAAGCTCTGGCTGAAGTCCCGTTCGCTGACGTACGGCCCCGTCTGGCTCTTGCCGTCGTCTGGCTCTTGCCGTCGCCGACCACGGTCGTGCCGCTGCCAACTCCGGCGGCGAAGTTGCGATCCGTCTCGTGCTTACTGAGTGCCTGGGCTGAGGCCGGCCATGCGTGCATGCACGAAGAACTGATCGGCGTTCAGCGTGCGGGACTCTCGGTTTGCCGTCCCCATATCGGGACGTCGGAGAGCAGCTCGCGGATCTCCGCTTGGACCGCGTGCCCGTAGGAACGGTCCTGGGCCGTGATCGACCCAGACCCGCACCGACTTGGGTGGGACGGCGGCATCAGGTGTGTGCTCATGACGAAGAGTTCGTGGTATTCCGCATGACCGACCGGCCTATCCACGAGGCCTTCGGCCTCTTCCGGGTCGAGACGGCGGACGCTGCGACCGGCCATGGCCCCAGCTCACCGGCCTGAGTGTGCACCGGGTCAGCCCGGCGGCCACAATGAACGCGTGGACGAAGCAGTGCAGGAGTACATCGACGGCATCGACCCCAGGCACCGCGCTGCGTTCGACCGGGTGCACAGGCTGATCCTCGCCGCCTATCCCGAGGCGACCGTGGTCATCTCCTATCAGATCCCCACCTATAAGGTCGGCCAACGCCGTCTGCACGTCGGCGCGTGGAAGCATGGCCTGTCGCTTTACGGCTGGTCGCAGGACCGCGACGGCGGCTTCACAGCCCGGCATCCGGAGCTTAAGACCAGCAAGGGGACAATCCAGCTGCGGCCGCAAGACGCGGCCAACATCGGTGATGACGAGCTTCTCGGCCTGATACGCGCGGCGCTGGAAGCCTGATCCGGGCGGCCACCGGAATGGCGTCGGCGATCAATGCGGGCGGCCGGGTACCTGGTCGCCGCGGGCCCACTGCCTGACTCGGCCGGCGAGGGCATGACTGTCTTGCGGCTGCCCGGTGCCGGCCAGCTCGCCGCGGCGACCCGGCTCGCGACCGAAGACGACGTCAGCGTGGTGACCGGATTCCTGGCCGTCACAGTCCGCCCGTGGCAGGTCCTCATGCATGCCCAGCCATGATGTGCGCCAGTCACGGGTATAGCGTCGGCAGGGAGGAGCTCGCTGAAGGGGACAGACGATGGCTGATCTGCCGCACCTCATCCGGTCTGCCGCACCTCATCCGGCCGATGCTGGCGAGCTTGCGCCACGAGCTGCCCGAGGGTGAGAACAGGTACGGGTGGGAACTCAAATGGGACGAGCTGCGCGCGATCGCCTACGTCAGCGAGGGCAAGGTCCGGCTGGTCTCGCGCAACGACAAGGACATGGCGGCGAGCTAACTCTCGCTGGGTGGAACCCCAACTGGTCGGCGAGGTCGCGTTCGCCGAGTGGACCACCGACGAGATCTTGCGCCAGCCCAGCTGGCGGGGACTCCGGATCGACAAGAACCCCGGCGACGTACACCGCGAAGACTAACGACCCGGTTACCAACGGGAATCGGGCCGCGCAGCGGCCGGGCCGGTCTGGCCAGGCGGATCGGCGTAACCGTGGTCGTAGGCGTAGCGCATGGCTTGGGCGCGGTCCCGCGATCCGGTCTTGGCGAAGATCCGGTTGACGTGCGTCTTGACCGTGGCCTCACCGACAAACAGTGCCCGGGCGATCTCCCGGTTGGACTTGCCCGCCGCGATGAGACGGAGCACATCGGACTCGCGCGGCGTCAGGTCTGAATCGTCCTGGTCGGCCGGCGCGGCGGCGGGCGCCCGGACGGCGGCCGACAGCAGCCGTTGCTGTACCTCGGGATCCAGGACGGCCTGGCCCGCCGCGGCGGCCAGCACGGCACGGCCGATCTCGGCCCGGCTGGCGTCCTTGGTCAGGTAGCCGAGCGCGCCGGCCCGCAGGGCGCCGATGATCGATTCGTCGTCGGAGTAGGTGGTCAGCACGACCACCTGGGTTTGCGGGTGGCTGGCCCGGATGCGGCGGGTCGCCTCCACCCCGTCACAGCGCGGCATGTTCAGGTCCATGAGGACGACCTGGGGATTCCTGGCCGCGACGACCTCGACCGCGACCTCGCCGTCCTCCGCCTCGCCGGTCACGGCGATCCCGGGCAAGGTGCCGAGCAGCAGCACCAAGCCCTCGCGGACAGCGGACTGGTCGTCGGCGACGACGACGGTCACCGGCTCCGGGTTCTGCGTCATGCCGGAATCCTCAGGCATACCCGCCAGGTCCCGTCGGCCGGCCCCGCCTCGAGCGTGCCGCCGGCCAGCGCAGCGCGCTCTCGCAGACCGGTGAGGCCGTAGCCGGCCCCCACGGCGGCGAGCGGCCCCTGGGCACCCGCCGGCGGCAGCGGGCTGACGACGCCGACCGTAATCTGAGCAGGCTCGAAGGTGAGGCCGAGCGTGACCGGCTGGCCGGGCGCGTGCTTGCGCGCGTTGGTCAGCGCTTCCTGGGCCGTCCGGTACGCGACCAGGCTGACCTCCGGGGAAAGCGGCCGCCCGGCGCCGCTGACGGCGAGGTCCACGGCCAGGTCGCCGGCCGCGCGGTACTCCCCGGCCAGTGCGGACAGCTGATCGGCGAGCGGGACCGCGTCGTCGCGCAAGGCCAGGATGGCCCGGCGGGCGGTGGCCAGGCCCTCCCGGGTCAGCGTGCTGGCCCGGTTGATGCACTCGACCGCCTTCGTGAGCTCGGGATTGTCCGCCGGCAACGCATCCGCGGACAGCAGGCCCTCGGCCGCCTGCAGGTTAACCGAAACGGCGGCGAGTGAATGAGCGAGCACATCGTGAATGTCACGGGCGATCCTGGCTCGCTCGGCGAGCGCGGCCGCCTGGGTCTCGGCCTCCCGCGCCCGGCGCGTTTCCGCCAGCATGTGCTCGGCCTGTTCGGCCCGGACGAGGAACTCGCGGCGGGTCAGGGCCACGCTCCACAAGCCGGCAAAAGCGAACGGATAGCCGAGCAGCGCCCCGGTCGGCGCCCCGGTGGCGAGGCCCACCGCCAGGAACGCGGCCACGGTCTCCGCCATGATACCGAGCGACACCTCGGTCCGCAGCCGGGCACCCGCGCCGAACGCCGCCGCGCAGCCGATGGCCACGGCCGGGCTATTCGGCGACAGCCCGGCCAGCACGCCGCCGACCGCGCCCATCACGACCAGGCTCCCGGTCATCATCCGGGGCCTGCTCACGGACAGCATCCAGACGATCCAGGCGGCCGCGGACAAGCCCAGCGTGACCGCGATCGCGATGCCGCGGGCGCCGTCGGTGCCGGGCCGCGGGCTGGCCAAGGAAACGGTGATGATCACCACGACGAGGCCGGCGGCCCGGATGCCGTCGATCACCCGGGGGACGTCGACCACGCTGGTGCCCGAAACCGGATCCTGCCGCGTCGCGAAACCGAACACGCCTTACTCCTACCTGACCGGCCCGTGGCAGACCGATCGTGCCCGTCTCCCGCTATCAACGTAGCTCGCGGCGGCATCCGGGCGCGTCGGCGGCTGGGTTGACTCCGGGTGGACGCGGTCGTCTCCACCCGGCCCCTATCCCGGTAAACCCAGGATCAAGCCGCAAGCCGACGCGGCTCCTACCGGCTGGTTCCTAGCGTGAAGGCATCAGCGCAACCCGTTGAAAGACCTCACTAAGGAGTTACCGTGGACGCCAGCGTCTGGATCCTCAACCTCGTCATCTTGGTCACCGTTCTGGTCAGCGACCTCGGCCTCCGCAAGGTCGGCCGACTCCGGCTGCTGCGCCCGTTCATCACCGCGGCCGCTATCGTCCCTTTCTTCATCAAGGGCGGCGCCACCTCGGGTAACGGCCTGCTCCTCGAGATCGCGGGAGCAGCGGCCGGCCTGGCTCTCGGGACCCTCGCCGCCGCCCTGATCCGGGTCCGTTACGACGCACAGCCCGGCCGGGTCGTCTCCCGCGCAGGGCTGGCGTACGCGCTGGTCTGGGTGGTCGTGGTGGGCGCGCGCCTGTTCTTCACCTACGGCGCCAACCACCTCTTCACCGCTCCGCTCGGCCACTGGATGGCGACCACGCAGATCACGGTGGGTGCCCTCACCGACAGCCTGATCTTCCTGGCCATCGCCATGCTGCTCGCCCGGACCGGGATCCTGGCCGTCAAGGCCCGCACCGTCACCACCCAGGCCCGGCGGGCCGGAATCGTCACCAACCCGGCCGGAGGCCGTCAGATGGTCAGCGCCCGCTGACGCATGGCCCGCTCGTCAAGACCCGCCGTGCCCCGCAGATCTGCGGGGCACGGCGTTCCGTCGTGCCGGGCCGCGGGCGGGGGGCAGCCACCTGTGTAGCCTTGGTGCGCCCTGGCATCGGGATCAGGCGCTGTGACGGGACGTTGAGATGGCATCGCTACCGCTGAGGTTCGGCCTGGTCGGCACTGGCTACTGGGCGCGTATCGCGCACGCGCCCGTGCTCGCCTCTACCGAAGGCATCGAGTTCGCCGCGGTCTGGGGCCGTGACCGGCGGGCCGCGGCCGAACTCGCCGCTGGATACGACGCCCGGTCCTACGACGACATAGACGCGTTCCTGGCCGGAGTCGACGGCGTCGCGTTCGCGGTCCCGCCGGACGTGCAGGCGCCCATCGCCATCCGCGCCGCCCGGGCCGGCCGGCATCTGCTGCTGGAAAAGCCCATCGCGCTGGCCCGGGCCGAGGCGGACACCCTGGTCGAGGCGGTCGAGGCGAGGCACGTCGCGTCGGTCGTCTTCTTTACCCTGAGGTTCCAGCCGGACGTGCGAGCGTGGCTGGCCGAGGTGACCGCCCGCGGCGGATGGGCCGGGGGTGTGTCGTCCTGGTTCGGATCGTCGCTGCTCGAATCGAGCCCGTTCAACACCCCATGGCGAAGGGACAAGGGCGCGCTGTGGGATCTCGGCCCGCACTTGATCTCGGTGTTGTGGGCCGGCCTCGGACCGGTGACTTCGGTCACCGCCGACGCGGGCCAGGCGGATGTCAGCTACCTGATCCTGCACCACCAGAGCGGGGCGACTAGCACGGTGACCGTCAGTCAAAGCGCCGGTGAGGACGCCGCAGGCTTCGAGGCGTACGTGTGGGGAGGCTCCGGCCGGTGGACCGCGCCGACCGGGACCGATGATCCGGTCATCCCGTTGCGGACCGCGCTCACCGAACTCGCGGACAACGTCCGGGCCGGGCGGACCGGGCACCCATGCGACGTCCGGTTCGGCCGGGAGGTTGTCCGCGTCCTCGCGGACGCGCAACGTCAGATAGACGCGCGCGATCGACGCTGACGCCAGGAAGCCTCGTAGCATCTCTTGTGCTACCTTGGCACGGTGAGCGACACGCCGGAGGAAGGCGACCCGTTGCCGGTGAGCGCGAAGCACCGCGCCGAGGACAGCAGCGCCGAGGACAGGGGCAGCCGGCCGGGCCGGCCGGCGTCCCGCGCGAAGGCTACCCAGCGGACTCCCGCCCGGCAGCGGATAGGAATCAGGGAACTGCGCCAGCACGCGAGCGTCTACGTCGACCTCGCAGAGCGGGGCTACACGGTAGACATCACCAATCGGGGGCGGCTGGTCGCTCAACTGGTCCCGGTGCGGGAGCCGGGCAGTCCGCTGGAACGCCTCATCGCGGCCGGGATCATCGAGTCAGCCGAGGAGCCGGGCGGCGTCGGCGACATCGAGCCCTATCCGTTCCCGGCCTCCGGATCGCCCGCCGCCAGCGAGGTCCTCGGCCAGGCGCGGCAGACGCCCCCGCGCAAACCCCGGTCGCGGCCGGACGAGCCGCCGCAGGGTGAGCGCCAGTGATTTACCTCGACTCCTCCGCGCTGGTCAAGCTGGCCCTGACCGAGCCCGAATCGGAGGCGCTGGCGCGCTGGCTCGCGGAGCGCGCTGACCAGCCACTGGTGTCGAGCGCGCTGCACCGGGCCGAGGTACCGCGAGCGGTCTGGCATGCCGAACCCGGGGCCCTGCCCCGAAGCTACCGCCTGATCAAGCGCATCGCGCGGGTCGCGCTGACCGCCGACGTGCTCGACAATTCGGCCACCTTGCCGCCCCAGGAGCTGGGCGCGGCGCAGGCCATCCACCTGTCCTCCGCGCTAGCGCTGAAGCGAGACCTGACCGCGTTCGTGGCGTACGACAAGCCGCTGCTCGCCGCGGCCAGGGACGCCGGTCTTCCGGTCGTCTCCCCGGGGTTGCATTAGCCGCCGGGGCGGTCGTGCCCGTGCGCTAGGTGATGCGCAAGCGCGTCGTGAGGCGCCGGGCCGCGAAAACATCGTGGAAAATCCGAGCTAGGGCGAGGCGGCGGTGGTAGGGGCGAGGCGGGGTCAGAAGGCGGCAGGCTCGGCGTAGACGCCCCACTCGGCGCGCAGGGCGCCGCAGATCTCGCCGAGGGTGGCCTCGGCGCGGGCCGCGGCCAGCATCGGCGGCACCAGGTTCTCGTCGGTGCGGGCGGCCGCGATCAGCGCGGCCAGGGCGGCGTCGACCGCGGGCTGGTCGCGCTCGGCGCGGCGGCGGGTGAGCAGCTTGACCTGCTCACGCTCGACTTCCGGGCTGATTCGCATGATCTCGAGCGGTTCCGCGACCGTTTCGGTGTGACAGTTCACGCCGACGATCTTCTTCTCGCCCTTCTCCAGCTTCTGCTGGTAGGAGAACGAGGCCTCGGCGATTTCGCCGATGAACCAGCCGTTCTCGATGCCCGCCAGGATGCCGCCGGTCATGGAGTCGTCCGGGCTCATCTCGCGGATCCGGGCGAAGATCGCCTCCGCCTCGGCCTCAAGCCGGTCAGTCAGCGCCTCGACGTACCAGGAGCCGCCGAGCGGGTCGGACACGTTGATCACGCCGGACTCTTCCATGATCACCTGCTGGGTGCGCAGCGCGGTCTCGGCGGCCGCCTCGCCCGGCAGGGCGAGCACCTCGTCCAGGGCGTTGGTGTGCAGCGAGTTGGTCCCGCCCAGGACCGCAGCCAGCGCCTCGATCGCGGTCCGGACGATGTTGTTGTCCGGCTGCTGCGCGGTCAGCGAGACGCCCGCCGTCTGGGTGTGGAAGCGCAGCCACTGCGCCCGCTCACTACGGGCGCCGTAGACGTCGCGTAGCCACCTGGCCCAGATCCGCCGGGCGGCGCGGAACTTCGCGATCTCCTCGAAAAAATCGACGTGCGCGTCGAAGAAGAACGACAGGCCGGGCGCGAACTCGTCGACGTCCAGGCCGCGGGACAGGCCGAGCTCCACGTAGCCGAACCCGTCGGCGAGCGTGAAGGCCAGTTCCTGCGCGGCCGTCGAGCCCGCCTCCCTGATGTGGTAGCCGGACACCGACAGCGGCTTGTACCTGGGGATGTTCTCGCCGCAGTACTCCATCAGGTCACCTATGAGCCGCAGGTGCGGGCGCGGCTCGAACAGCCACTCCTTCTGCGCGATGTACTCCTTGAAGATGTCGGTTTGCAGGGTGCCATCCAGCCGGGATGCGTCTGCGCCCTGCCGTTCGGCCGCTACCAGGTACATGCAGAACAGCGGTACGGCGGGGCCGCTGATCGTCATCGAGGTGGTGGTATCGGCCAGCGAGATGCCCTCGAACAGCACCTCCATGTCGGCGGCCGAGTCGATCGCCACGCCGCAGTGCCCGACCTCGCCCAGCGACCTGGAGTCGTCGGAGTCGCGGCCCATCAGGGTGGGCATGTCGAAGGCCACGGAAAGGCCCGCGCCGCCGGCCCGCAGCAGCATCTTGTACCGCTCGTTGGTCTGGCGGGCGCTGCCGAAGCCGGAGAACTGGCGGATCGTCCACGGCTTGCCGCGGTAACCGGTGGCGTGGATACCGCGGGTGAAGGGGAACTCCCCCGGCCAGCCGATACGCTCCATCCCCGGCACCACCGCCCCGGGCGGCGGCCCGTAGACCGGGTCGACCTTTAGCCCGGACAGCGTGGTGAAGTCGGTGTCGCGTTGAACGGCCCGATCAAACCGGCGCTGCCAGCGCTCCCGCCCGCCGCCGTCAGGATGAGCCCCCGTCGAGTTGGCCCCCGCTTGAGCAACCATGATCCTGCCTCCGTATGGAGTAGTCCTCTCATTAGATAGTAGGACGTCCTACTAATTTTAGATAGTAGGGCGTCCTACTAAATTCTCGGGGAGGGCGTTTCGGGGAGGGGGGCGTTTCGGGGAGGGGGGATTCCCCAGGGGAAGGAAAGGGATTCCCGCCGAACGGGGGAGGGCGAAGGGGGAGGGATTGCCGGGAACGGGATCTCGGGGGATCGGCGAGGCATTTCTGGGGCAACGGTGATGGGGAAGCGCGCATCACCCCCTCGGGCCGTGAGACAGGGGGGCGGGCACGCAGGACGCTCCGTTCGGAAAAAAAAGAATTTTCTGTGCAACCGATGAGGGCGTTTCATCGTCTCTTAAGAGCGCAAGGCCGGAACCGGCCTCGGCGTGCAGCGGTGGCCCGGACGTCACGGGGGCGCGCCCGGGCCAGACCTTTAGGAACCCCTGCGATTCCGGCTGGTCAGGAATGTGGTAGATGTTGCCTTATCACGCGGGTGTTCTTGAGGGTGCCCCGACCGGCCCCGACCTGGTACTCCTGCCGGGCGGCGGACGCCCGGGGCGTGAGGCGGCGCCGTTCCCGTCGCCTGCCGGGAACGTCACTAAGGGAGATCCGGTGGGCACCGCCTCTAGTGAGGTCGACGCCAACGCCGTCGAAGAGCTGTTCAAGGGCGTTTACCCCAAGCTCGCCGGCTGGGTTAGGCGCCTGGTCGACGACGACGACACCGCGCACGAAATCGCGTCCGAGGCGTTCGTCCGGCTGCTGTCCCGCTGGACCAAAGTGGAAAGCCCGCAGAGCTACCTTTACATGATCGCCACCAACCTGATCCGCGACCACTGGCGCAAGACCGAGCGGGAACGGCGGGCCATCCGAAGTGTCACCGCGGGCGCGGTCCTTGACCCGGTGGCCTACCCGGCGCAGGACGTGGATGTCCGTAACCTCATCGCGTCCCTGCCGCCGCGGCTGCGCGACCCGTTCCTGCTGCACTATTACGGCGGCTTCGGGATCCGCGAGGTCGCCGTGCTGCTGAAGCGGCCGGAGGGCACCATCAAGGCGGATCTGTTCGCGGCGCGCGCCAAGCTGAAGACGGCGCTGGGGGAAAGCGATGGCTGACCGCCACGACGACGTGGACGCCTGGCTGAGCGAGCGGGTCGACCCGCTCCCGCCGCCGCCGGGCACCTTCGAGCTGATCAAGCGGCGCGCGCGGCGCCGCAAGTACCGCAAGCTGGCCATCACCGCGACCTCCGCGGCCGTGATCGTGGCCGCGGCTGTGACCGTCCCACAGGTCGTCAACCTGCACGTACTGAACCCTTCGTCCGGCTCGGTCGCGGCGGCCGGGCGCGCTTCTTCGGCGACGTCGACCGGCGGCGGCCGCGCCGAGGCGTCAGCGTCCGCGCCCCGGCCATCCGCGACACCTTCGTCGGCGCCCGCCGCGGCGGCGCTCGCGCCCGTGCCCGCCAACTTTCGTCCCACCTCCGTGACGTTCGTCGGTGCCAGCACCGGCTGGGTGATCGGCCAGGCCGGGACTCCGGGCCAGTGCGCCACGCAGTACTGCACCTCGGTGGCGCGTACCGACGACGCGGGGAAGACGTGGAGCGGCGTCCCGGCGCCGGTCACCGGCCCGGCGGACGGCGCCACCGGGGTCAGCCAGATCCGGTTTCTCAACCTGAATGACGGATGGGCGTTCGGGCCTGGGCTGTGGGCGACCCATAATGGCGGCCAGACCTGGACTCAGGTCGCCACGAACGGGCTGCGGGTCACCGACCTGGAGACCGTGGGCGCCCGGGTGTTCGCGCTATTCGCGTCCTGCACCGGCAGCGGCGCGGCGTTCGCGGGCGGCTGCACGAGCTTCACCCTGTACTCCGCCCCGGCCTCGGGCGGCGGTAACTGGGCGCCTGTCGGCGCCTCGACTTCGGGACTGACCGACGGCGCGGCCGACGAGGCCGCTTCGCTGGTGCTCACCGGCGGCCGCGGCTTCCTGCTCGCGCCGGGCCGGCAACTGTACTCCGGGCCGGTCAACGGCACCGCGGCGTGGACCTTGGTGAACTCGCTCTCCCCCGCCTGTCCTCTTGGGGCGGCGCAAGCGGACGGGCAGCCACAAGGGGCGCTGTTCGGCGCGGTGAACGCGAGAGAGCTGATCCTGGCCTGCGCCTCGGCCGGCGCTGGCGGCGCTCCCGGCGCTGGCGGCGCTGGCGGCGCTGGCGGGCAGCAGAAGCTGATTTACTCTTCGCTGAACGGCGGGGCCAGCTGGATAGAGATCGCCCAGGCGCCCAGTGCGGGCATCGCCACGTCGGTCGCCGCCAGCCCGACCGTGACCATCGTGCTCGGCACGAACCAGGGCATCGACGTACTACCCGCCGGCGACATCGCCTGGCAGCCGGCGAGCCTGGGCGCGGCCGCGCCGTCCGGCGGGTTCAGCTACGTCGGCATGACCACCGACGATCAGGGCATCGCGCTGCCCGCCAACCCGGCGTCAAACACAGTCTGGTTCACCTTCAACGGCGGGCTGACCTGGCGGCCATCACAGGTCACTGGCTCCTAGGAGTCCGGGCCCCCTGGAGTGCAGGGCTTCTCGGGGCCCGGGCTGCTAGGTACTCGCCCCGGTGCCGGGGACTGCGGGCGCGACGGGGGGTTCGGGGATGAAGTCGCCGGCTGTCAGCCGCAGCTCGCGGAACAGGTCGAAGATCTCCTTCAGCTGAGCTTCCGCAAAGCCGCCCAGCCCGAACTCCGCGGCCATCAGGTCCGCGGTAGCTTGCTTCACGACCGCGCGGCCGACGTCGGTGATCTCGGCGAGCGTGCCGCGGCCGTCGGCCGGATTCGGCCTGCGGACCACCATCTTCTGCCCTTCCAGGCGGCCGATGATGTTCGTGACGCTGGTGGGATGCACCATGAGCCGCTCGCCGATCATCCCCAGCGGCAGCGCGCCGCGGCGGCTGAACGTGAGCAGGACCAGCGCCTCGTACCGGGCGAACGTCAGGTCATAGGGCCGTAGCAGCGCGTCGAGCTCGCCGAGCAGGATCTGCTGCGCGCGCATGATCGAGGTGACGGCGGCCATCGACGGCGAGGGACCGAACCGGCGGGCCCAGATCTGCGCCGCCCGGTCGATGGGATCAAATGGCAATTCAAGCGGCTTGCTCACGGTCCCAACCGTATTCGGTCTATCCGCCCGCGTGCTGGCTAAGCAGCTCGTCGGCGGCCTGGAACGGGTCGAGCGAGCCGTCAGCGACCTGGCGAGCCAGCGCGTCCAGGCCGCTCGCGGCCAGCCGGCCGCGCAGCGCGGCGAAGGCCAGCGCGGCGATCTCCTCGCGCGCCCGGGCCTGCCGCCGTCGTTCCAGGTTCCCGCCGGAGCCGAGCCACGACCAGTGCTCATCGAGGCGGCTGACCAGCTCGTCGATCCCCTCGCCCTTCATCGCGACGGTCGTGAGGATGGGCGGCTTCCAGTCGCCGGGCTCACGTTGCGCCAGCGCGATCATGTTGCGCAGGTCGCGCACCACCTGCTGGGTGTCCGGCTTGTCGGCCTTGTTCACCACGAACAGGTCGGCGACCTCGAGGATGCCGGCCTTGGCCGCCTGGATCGCGTCGCCCATGCCCGGCGCGAGCAGTACCACCACGGAATCCGCGAGCGACGCGACCGCGACCTCGGCCTGCCCCACCCCGACGGTCTCGATGATGATCGGGTCGAACCCGGCCGCGTCCAGCACCCGGATGGCCTGCGGCGTCGAGGCGGCCAGGCCACCGAGGTGTCCCCGGCTGGCCATCGACCTGATGAAGACCTGATCGTCAGTGGCGTGATCCTGCATCCGTATCCGGTCCCCGAGCAGCGCGCCGCCGGTGAACGGCGAGGTGGGATCGACCGCCAGCACCGCGACCCGGCGCCCCGCGGCCCGGAACGCGGCCACGAGCGCGCCGGTCACCGTCGACTTGCCCACCCCGGGCGCGCCAGTGAGCCCGATGATCCGGGCCGCTCCAGTCCAGGGCAGAAGATCTTTTATGACGATGCGGACCGCCGGTGACTCGTCCTCCACCAGCGAAAGCAGCCGGGCGAGCGCGCGGATGTCCCCGGCCCGGATCCGGTCAAGCTCAGTCGCGGCGCTCGGTTCTTCGCGGGCCTGGGTGGTACCAGCCACGGGCCGGTTAGCCGCGGACCCGGAACAGCAGCGCCTCGCCCTGGCCGCCGCCGCCGCACAGCCCGGCGGCGCCCAGGCCGCCGCCGCGCCGGCCCAGCTCGTTGATCAGGTGCAGCGCGATCCTGGCGCCGGAGGCGCCGACCGGGTGGCCGATCGCGATCGCGCCGCCGTTGACGTTCACGATCTCCGGGCTGACGCCCAGGTCGCGCATGGACTGGATGGCCACGATCGCGAAGGCCTCGTTGATCTCGATCAAGTCCAGGTCCGATACGGTCAGCCCGGCCTTGCTCAGCGCCTGGGAGATGGCGTGGGACGGCTGGGAGTGCAGCGAGTTGTCCGGCCCGGCGACGTTACCGTGCGCGCCGATCTCGGCCAGCACCGTAGCCCCGGCCCGTTCGGCGGCCTCGGCCGACATTACGACCACCGCGGCGGCGCCGTCGGAAATCTGCGATGCGGACCCGGCGGTGATCGTGCCGTCCTTGGCGAACGCGGGCCGGAGCTTGGCCAGCGATTCCGCGGTCGTGTTCGGGCGGATGCCCTCGTCCTCGGTTACCAGTACAGGCTCGCCGCCCCGCTGCGGGATCGGCACGCCGACGATCTCGGCGGCGAACAGGCCGTCCTTGGCCGCCGCGGCCGCGCGCTGGTGGGACATGGCCGCGAACTCATCCTGCTCGGCCCGGGTGATGCCGAGCTTGCGCCCGCTGTTCTCGGTGGACTCGCCCATGGACAGGTGATCGAACGCGTCGGTCAGCGCGTCCAGGGCCATCGAGTCGAGGACTTCGAAGGGGCCGTATTTGTAACCGGCCCGGGAGTTCGGCAGCAGGTGCGGTGTGCGGGTCATGGACTCCATGCCGCCGGCCACGACGACGTCGTGCTCGCCGAGCCGGATCGCCTGCGCCGCCAGCGCGATCGCGTCCAGGCCGGACAGGCAGACCTTGTTGACCGTCAGCGCCGGGGTCGTCATCGGGATGCCCGCCGCGACGGCGGCCTGCCGCGCCGGGATCTGTCCCGCGCCGGCCTGCAGGACCTGCCCCATGATCACGTAGCCGACCTGATCGGGGCGCACGCCCGCGCGTTGCAGGGCAGCGGCGATCGCGACACCGCCTAGCTCGCTGGCAGACTTGCTGGCGAGGGACCCGAGCAGGCGGCCTACCGGAGTCCTCGCGCCACCGACAATGACCGGCTGACGTGGTTCGCTCATGTCTGTAACGATACCTATTCGGCTCCGGAAGGAAATATGGTGCTACCGCTGCTCACCCGTATCGATCACGTCGGCGTCGCCTGCCGCGACCTGGATAAGGCGATCGGGCTGTACCAGGCGACGTTCGGGCTCGAGGTGGTGAGCCTGGAGGTGAACGAGGCCCAGGGGGTACGCGAGGCCATGCTGCGGGTCGGCGACCTGGCGGCTCAGCGCGTTGCGGGCGGGCCGGGGTACGTTCAGCTGCTCGAGCCGCTGGCGGCGGACACACCGGTGGGCAAGTTCCTCGCCCGGCGCGGCGAGGGCATTCACCACATCGGGTACGGCGTCACCGACATCAGCGCGGCGATGTCCGCGATCGCCGCCACCGGCGTCCGGCTGCTCGATGAGCAGCCGCGGCACGGGTCCATGGGCGCGTCCATCGCCTTCCTGCACCCGGCCGATTTGGGCGGCGTACTGACCGAACTCGTCCAGTCGATCAACCCCAACGTGACCCCCGTACGGAGTGAAACGGATTGACCGGGACGCATAGGATGGAGAACTCCGAAGCGTCCGCCAAAGGACCCAGGGGGAGAGTAGTCTGCCTGTCACCGGGCGAGAGTCGCACCCGCATGGCTGACACCCGCCGTTGAAAATCCGCCGCCTTCACGTCTAGCCAGGATTAGGCCATATGCAATCGGACATTGACGCCCAGCTGACCAACTTTTTCGAAGAGGCCCCACCGCGCGAGTTCGCGACGGTGATGCGGGGCTACGACCGCCACCAGGTCGATGAGCACATCAGGCAGATCGAAACTGACGCACGCACGCATCGCGAGCAAGCTCAGTCCCTGACGCGGGAGCTGTCCGAGGCGCACCGCCAGATCCAGGAGCAGGAACGCCCCACGTACTCGGGGCTAGGTGCGCGGATCGAGCAGCTGCTCCGGCTGGCCGAGGAGCAGGCCACCGAGCTAGTCCAGGCAGCCAGGTCGGAAGCGAACGAGATCAAGGCCGCCGCTAAGGTTGACGCCGCCGAACTCCGCGCCGCCGCCGAGAACGAGGCGTCCGAGCTGCGTGCGAACGCCAAGCGCGAGACTGACGACTTGCGCGGCGCGGCTGAGCGTGAGGCCGACTCGATCCGGACCACCGCCCGGCGCGAGGCCGACGAGCTGACCAACACCACTGAGCGCGAGGTCGCCAAGCTCCGGGCCACGGCCGACCACGAGGTCGCGGAGAAGCGGGCCGCTGCCGAGCGCGACATCGCCAAACTGCGCACCAGCACCGAGCGCGAGGTCGCTCAGCTCAAAGCCACCGCCAAGCGCGAGCGCGACGAGATCCTCACCACCTCCAAGCGCCAGGCCGACGAGATGCGCAGCCAGGCGCAGCGGATCCTGGAGGAGAGCGAAGCCCAGCGGGCCCAGGCCGAAGCCGAGTTCGAGATCCAGCTCGCCGCGCGCCGGGAAGAGGCCGAGCGCCAGGAAGCCGAACGGCTCGCCGCCGCCCAGTCCGCCACGCAGAAGCTGGTGTCCGAGGCCGAGCAGCGGGCGTCCACCGCCGAGCAGCGGGCGGCCAAGGCGAGTGCGCAGGCCGACCAGACCCGGCGGGACGCCGACTCGCACGCCAGGCAGCTGGTCAGCAACGCGAAGAAGAACGCCGACCAGATCGTCGGTCAGGCCAAGTCCCAGGCCGAGCAGATGCTCGCCGAGACCAAGGCGGACGCCGAACGTCGCCGCGCGGCCGCGCAGCGCGAGGTCGACGAGCTGACCAGGCAGAAGGACAGCATCGCCAGCCACCTGGCGCAGGTGCGGCAGCTGCTCGGCGGGCAGGTGCCCGACATGGGTGCCGCCATGCAGGCCATGCAGCCGAAGCCGGCCATCGCGGCCGACCCGGCTCCGGCGTCCCCGGCCCCGGCGTCTCCGGCCCCGGCGTCCTCGGCCCCGGTGATCGCGCCTCGCAACGGAGCCTCGGGCGGGGCGGCGCCGACCGCGGTGCAGCCGGTTCCGCCCGCGGGTGGCCGCCAGGCGACCCAGGTGTCTTCGGCGGCCACGCAGGTTCAGCGGCCAGCTAACGGCACCAACGGTTCGCCTGCCACGGCTCAGGCCACCAAGCAGGCGGCTAACGGCAAGGAAGACGACGAAGACTGGTGGACCGAGTAGTCGGTTAGGGGTTCTGGGCGCAGGCCCGTTTTCATGGAGACGTGGGAGGCGATCAGATCCCGCCGGAACGTCAGGTCGTTCGAAGACCGGGCTCTTCCCGAGGATCACCTCGACGAAATCCTTGAAGCGGGCAGGCGGTCGCCCTCGTCCCAGAACTGGCAGCCGTGGGATTTCGTGGTCGTCACCGAGCGCGAACAGCTCATCAAGCTCTCGCAGACGTGGCAGGGTGCCGGGCACGTGGCCCGCTCGGCGGCGACGGTCGCCTTGATCGCGTCGCCGCCCGAGCAGGAGCGGCGGCGCGGCACCCTGTACTACGACCTAGGGCAGGCCACGGTGAGCATGATGCTCGCCGCGGCCAGCCTGCGGATCGGTAGCTGCCACTCCGCGGTCGGGGATCAGGACCTGGCCCGCGAGGTGCTCGGCTTCCCGGCCGATAAGTTCTGCGCCTACATGATCTCGTTTGGGTACCCGGCGGACCGGCCGCTGTCGCTGATCCGGCGGCCTGACCGCCGACCCTTCGATGAGGTCGTCCACCGCGGTCACTGGTAAGCCGCGGTGTGATCGTTCGTCACTTTTGGGCGGCGCCTTCCGAGGCGGCGCCTTCCGAGGCGGCGCCTTCCGAGGCGGCGCCTGATGGGCCGCTGAAGCGCGATTTTTCGCTAGGTCACTGGCACGATGCTGGCTTCGGTGAGGCGGCCGGAATCGATCCGCAGCAGGCCGAGCGTTCCGTGCGACTGGCGCCTGCGGTCCGTCGGTGAACCCGGATTGAAAATTCGCAGATCAGCCGCTGACTCGTCGAGCGGTATGTGGGAATGCCCGAACACCACCAGGTCCGCGGCGGGGAACCTGCGGCGCATCCGGCCCAGGCGTCCGGTGGCGGGACCGCTGTCGTGCACCATGGCCACGGCGAGCCCGTCCAGGTCCAGTTCGGCCGTCTCGGGCGCTCCCCACTGGGCGACGTCGGGACCGTCGTTGTTGCCGAGCACGGCGACCACGGGCGCGTACGCCGCTAGCTCTGTGAGGACCGACGCGGTGCAGACGTCGCCTGCGTGCAGGATAAGGTCGGCCCGGCGCAGGTGCTGGGCGACACGTGGCGGGCACACCCGCCACCGCCGGGGCGCATGAGTATCGGCCAGGACGACAACCCGCACCGAACCATCCTTCCCGCCGGCACCTCCTGTGGCCGTAGCCGGGCTCCGACGCCCGCCCGGACCCGCCGACAACCGGCGCGGCTAGGAAGGGCCTGGCCCTGGGCCCCGTGTGCCGTCGGGCCGAAGCGCGGGCTGGTCGACCAGGCGCGTGTCGACGTCGTGGATGGTCGGCATCACTGAGGTGAGGGCGCCGCTCGCCTCGACCGCGGCCGTCCGCTTTCTGTGCCTGGTCTCGGCTTTGGCCGCGGCGGCGACGAGCCGCCGGTTGGCCTCTTGCCGACGCCGAACGCGCTTGACCACCTTGACCGCGCGATCGGCGACGACCAGCAGGCCAACGACCAGGACAATCGCGACAATGACGGACACAGCCACAGGCATACTCCGTTTCGGCATTCGGAGACAGTCCTAATGCCTAGTAAAGCCGGTGTTCACAGGATTTTCCAAACCACGCTTATGTGACTAACTCGGGCGAGCGTGGCTTTCTGGCTGTTACGATGCTCGCTCTGGCGTCCCTGGGCGCCGGGTGAGAAGGGGAAGTGGGGCCGCCCGGTTGAACGGGCCGGGTGGCCCGAAACCCCCGCTATACGGACGCCTGGCCGACGCGCGGGCAGCTCACGGCCGCAGCAGGCCGAGCAGCCAGCCAGGTCCGAGGACGGTCGCGCCGGCGGCTACGCATCGCTGACGCAGTTCGCGATCGGCGGTCACGACCACGCGGTGCCCGGGCAGTGCCCGCGCCACGGCCACGATCGCGTCGTCTCCCGACCCGCGCGCCAGCACCACCGTCACCTCGCCGGGCCGCACCTGGATCGGCGCGCCGGAATCGTCCACCACCGCCGGCGGGGCAGCAGCTGAGATGCGGGCGGCCGCGGCCTTGGCGGCGCCTTCCAGGACCATGACGAACCCAGGCGGGCCAGCCGCCCCGGGCTGGGCCGCCCCGGGCTGGGCCGCCCCCGGCGGACCGGCCGCAGCGGGCGGAACCGCCTCCGGCGGCAGGACCACCCGGCCGCTTGCGGCGAGATCGGCCAGCTCCGCGTACAGCCGGACCGCGGCTCCGGCCCGGTCCCGCCACCAGCCGTCCGGACGCGAACCCATCACATTGGCGACGTCCACGACGATTGTGGCGCAACGCTGGCAGATCGCGTTCTCCTTCGCCCGTAAGCTGGCCGCATGGCAGACGCGAACCTCGCCTGGCACCTGACCGAACAGGTCTCCAGGCTACGGCAGCGCCAGACAGCGCCGCTGATCCTCGAGCTCGACCTGACCGACGGCCTTCCCGAGGGGCCGGTCACGGATCCGCTGTCCGCGGTCATGGCCCGGCGCAAGGTCAGGCTGGAAGACGTTATCGAGGGCCTGCGGCGGGCGCGGCAGGACGACCGGGTCCGGGCGCTCGTGGTCAAGGTGGGCGGCCAGATCGGGCTGGCCCGGATGCAGGAAGTACGCGAGGCGGTGGCGAGCTTCCGCGAGTCGGGCAAGCTCGCCGTGGCGTGGGCCGAGACCTTCGGCGAGTTCACCCACGGCAACGTGCCCTACTACCTGGCGACCGCGTTCGACCGGATCTACCTGCAGCCGTCGGGCTCGGTCGGGCTCACCGGGATAGCGATCGAGCAGCTGTTCCTGCACGACGCGCTGGCCAAGATCGGCGTCGCCTTCCAGTCGGCGAAACGGTATGAGTACAAGTCAGCCGCCGACAACCTGACCGAACGCGGCTTCACCCCGCCCGCGCGCGAGGCGACCGAGCGCCTGGCGGTCTCGATCGCCGAGCAGATCAGCGCGGCCATCGCCGAACGCCGCGGCATGAGCGTCGAGGACGCCCGCGCGCTGCTCGACCGGGGGCCGTTCCTGGCCGCCGACGCGCTGAGCGAAGGCCTGGTCGACGCGCTCGGCTACCGGGACGAGGTGTACGCGGACGTGCGCAAGGAGGCGGGCGCCGACGCGGTCCTGCAGTACGTCGTGCGCTACCAGCGCGCTCACATCCTGGCCCAGCGGGCGCGCCAGCTGCCGAAGCAGCGAGAGCGGTTCGTCGCCGTGATCTACGCGTCCGGCCCGATCAAGCAGGGCCGCAGCACGCGGAGCCCGCTGGGCGGCGGTGCGATGGGCTCGGACACGGTGTCGGCCGCGCTGCGGTCGGCGCTGCACGACGAGCGGGCGCGGGCCGTGCTGCTCCGGGTCAACAGCCCCGGCGGGTCCGCCGTGGCGTCCGACACGATCTGGCGTGAAGTGGTCAGGATCCGCGCGGCGGGCAAGCCCGTGGTGGTGTCGATGGGCGACGTGGCCGCCTCGGGCGGGTACTACATCTCGATGGCGGCCGACATCATCGTGGCGCATCCCGGCACGCTCACCGGGTCGATCGGCGTGATATTGGGCAAGCCTGTGCTCACCGACGCGCTGGAGCGGGCCGGGATCACCACCGATTCGGTGTCCGTCGGGACCGGGGCGACCATGTTCGCGCCCACGCACCCGTTCACCGACGAGGAATGGCAGCAGATCAACACGTGGCTGGACGCGGTCTACCGTGACTTCACGCAGAAGGTGGCCTCCGGTCGCCGGATGTCGGTGGACCGGGTAGACGAGGTCGCCCGGGGCCGGGTCTGGACCGGGGCCGACGCGGCGCGGAACGGGCTCGTCGACGAGCTCGGCGGGCTGCAGGCCGCGGCCGAGATCGCCCGCCGCCGGGCCGGGCTGCCGGCCGACGCTCCGCTGCGTGTCTACCCCAGGCTCACCCCGCTGCACCAGCTCCGCCCACCGGAATCGAGCGAGTCGCGGCCCGCGGCAGGTGCGGCGCTTGATCTCGGTTTCGGCGACGCCTGGGGCCCCGCGTGGCGACTCGCGGCCCGCGCCGGCCTGCCGCCGTACGGACCGCTAATGCTCCCCGGCAAGTGGACAATCAATTGACCGAACGGGCCGTCGTCCCCGCGTCCGGTCCCCCCACGTCCGCGGGAGCGGACCTGGCCGGCGCCTGGGCGGCGGCGGTCACGCTGCTGACGGCGGCCGACGGGCGCGATGACGTCGGCGCCACGGTCAGCGCCTTCTGCCCGGTGTCGGCGGATCCGCCGCTGGTACTGGTCTCGCTGATCTCCGGATCGTATCCGGCCGAGCTGTTCGGCCGGGCGGAGGAGCCCGTCACCCGGTTCGCCGTCACGCTGCTCTCGGCGGCCCAGCGGATGCTGGCCGGGCGGTTCGCCGCTTCCGGCCGGCCCGGCGCGCGGCTCATCCTCGACGACGTGCCACACCAGCGCGGCCCGGCGTCAGGCGCGCTGATCGCCGACGGGGGCCTGGCCGCGCTAGAGTGCGCCACGCAGCAGGTCATCCCGGCCGGCGATCACCTGCTGGTCATCGCCCGGGTGACCGGCGTGCCCTACGTGAACGACTCCGGCGCCCCCCTGATCCGCTTCCGCGGCCATTACCTCCGCTAGGAGACCTGATGCCTGACTTTGACACCAGCGTCCCGCACATAGCCCGGGTCTACGACTACTGGCTAGGCGGGAAGGACAACTTCGCCGCCGACCGGGAACTCGGCGAGCGGACCCTAGCCGCCTACCCGAACCTGGTGTTCTCGGTCCGCGCCAATCGCGCCTTCCTCGCCCGCGCGGTCCGGTTCCTCGCCGTCGGCAGGGGGATCAGTCAGTTCCTCGATATCGGCACGGGCATCCCGACCGCCAACAACACGCATGAGGTCGCACAGAAAGTGACGCCGGCCAGCCGGATCGTCTATGTCGACAACGATCCCGTCGTGCTCTCGCACGCCCGGGCCCTGCTGACCAGCAACCGCGAAGGCGCGTGCGCCTACCTTGACGCCGACCTGCGGGACCCCGACAAGATCCTGGCCGCCGCGGCGGACACCCTGGACTTCAGCCAGCCGGTCGCGGTCATGCTGATCGCAGTCTTGCATTTCGTCGGCGACGATGACGAAGCCGGCGCAATCGTGAAGCGGCTGATGGACGCGTGCGTGGCCGGCAGCTTCGTCGCGATCTCGCACGCGGCCAGCGACATCGACGTCGAGCAGCAAACCGAGATGGTCCGGCGCCTCAACCAGTCGGTGGCGGAGAAGGCCACGCTGCGCGACCGTGCGGGCGTAACGCAGCTGTTTGACGGATTCGAGCTGGTCGAGCCGGGTGTGGTCCGGACCGCGGATTGGCGGCCGGATTCCGACCTCGAGGCGGCCAGCCCCGCGGCCGTGTGGGCCGGCGTTGCCCGCAAACAGTAGCCAGCTCGGCCTAGGGGCCCGCGGCGCCAGCGGCCAGCGGACTCGCGCCCGCGACGAGGCGGCCGGCCAGCCAGACGGCGGCGACCAGCGGGACGCCGGGGCGGTAGGCCAGGTAGGCGTGCGACGGCGCGTCTAGCAGGATCAAGTCGGCGCTGGCTCCCACGGCCAGATGGCCGGCATCGTCCCGGCGCAGGGCCCTGGCGCCACCCGCGGTGGCGGCCCAGACCGCTTCTTCCGTGGTCATCCGCATGTCGCGGACCGCGAGCGCGATGCAGAACGGCATGCTGCTCGTGAAGCAGGAACCCGGGTTGCAGTCGGTGGCCAGCGCCACCGTGGCGCCCGCGTCCAGCAGGCGGCGCGCGTCGGGGAACGGCTGCCGGCAGCCGAACTCGACCCCGGGCAGCAGGGTGGCGACTACCGGCGCCGAGGCCAGCGTGTCCACGTCGGCGTCGGTCAGGAAGGTGCAGTGGTCGGCCGAGGCGGCCCCCGCTTCGGCCGCGACCCGGACGCCGGGGCCCGGCCCGAGCTGGTTCGCGTGGACCCGGGCGGCCAGGCCCGCGGCCTGGCCCGCCGCGAGCACCGCGGCGGCCTCGTCGGCGCCGAACGCCCCGTCCTCGCAGAACACGTCGATCCACCGGGCGTGCGGCGCGCAGGCCGCTAGCATCGGCCCGCGCACCAGGTCCACGTAACCGGCCGGGTCGGCCGCGAACTCGGGCGGCACCACGTGCGCGCCCAGGTAGGTGACCTCCGGGGTGACCTCGGCCGCGAGCGCGAGCCCGCGGGCCTCGTCCGGCACGGTGAGGCCGTACCCGGACTTGCATTCGAACGTGGTGGTCCCCTGGCCGAGCATCTCGGCCGCCAGCCGCTGCAGGTTCGCGCGCAGCGTCTCATCGGAGGCCGCGCGGGTCGCCTCGACGGTGACCAGGATGCCGCCCGCGCGGTACGGCCGCCCGGCCATCCGCGCGCTGAACTCCGCGCTGCGCTCCCCCGCGAAGACGAGGTGAGCGTGCGAGTCGACGAACCCGGGCAGCACCGCGCGGCCGCCCGCATCCACCACCGCATCGGCCGCCGGTGCCAGGGACGCGGGCCCGGTCCAGGCCACCCGGCCGTCCGCGATGACCAGTGCCGCGTCGGTCATCGCGGCGTAGCCCCCCAGGTCCCCGTCATTAGTGACCAGTTCACCGATGCCCGTGATCAGCGTGCTTTCTGGGTTCTCCACAGGACAAGCTTCCCCCATCGGCTGGTCCGGGCGGCTCAATGGCCTGGTATCACCGGCCCCAGCCTTCCCCAGCGTCCCGGCGCTAACCCGCGCCCCATCCGCTTCCATCCGCTCCCATCCGCTCCCCGCCCGGTCTCGGCCCGGAACGTCATGAAACTGGGCTTCCAGCACGCCAGAGCGTGCTGGAACCGGGGTTTCATGACACAGTGACCCACCCCGCGCTCGCGGCGGCGCATCACTTCCGGGGCTCCTGTTCCAGCTGAAGAGCCAGGTGCGGCGGCGGCGCTCCTGATCGCGGGGGTCTCTGTGCTGATCCACAGTCTGGGCGGGGCGTGGCCTACGGCCGCCCGCGGGCTCGGATGGGCTCGAGGCTGTCCGGATGCCCGCAGCCCCTTGCGCCTGCCGTCTGGACCGGCCAGGAGCGGATCGAAGTCGGTCAAGCCGCCGGGGTGAGGTCACCGCGGCTCACGAGCTCTACGAGGGGTTCCAGGTCAGCCGGGAACGTGCCGTCGGCTTGGGTGAACGGCACCAGCTCGCGGATCATCCGGTAGGCGCGGCCGGTGCCTTCGCCGAGCTGGCCGGGCGCCCGCAGGTCGATGGCCTGGGCCGCGACGACCAGCTCGATCGCGGCTACCCGGGCGCACAGCTGGATCATGTCGGCCAGACGGCGCGCGGAAAGCGGCGCCATCGTGGCCCGGTCCTCGATGCCCTCGCCCTTCACCGAGCTGGCCAGCTCGTAGGAGACGGGATGGGCCAGCGTGCGGGCCTCCACCGTGATCGCCTGGCCGGCCACCGCCAGCTCCGACAGCGCGTCGTCGGGTGAGCCGGCGACCGCGGCCAGGCCGGCTGCCAGCCCGGAAAAGGGCGCCTGCAGCAGCTTGACCGCCCGTTCGTTGGCGCTGGTCACGACCGGGGCCAGCGCGATCCGGGCGAAGTCGAGGGCGGCGGCGAGCGGGCCGATGTCGAAGTTCCCGACCGAGACGATCCGGCGCTCAGGCACCACCACGACCGGGTTGGACTGGGAGGAGTTGAGTTCGAGCTGCAAGATGGTCCCGGCGTAGGCCAGCGCGTCCCTGGCCGCGCCGTGAATATGCGGGAGGCAGCGGAAGGTCAGCGGGTCCTGCAGGAACCTGGCCGCGCCCGGCCGCCAGAGATAGCTGCCCGCGAGCAGGATCCGCAGCCGGTCCAGCGTGGCCCCGAGGCCCGGGAAGGGCCGGGTCTGCTCGATGACCGGGTGCAGGCAGGTCAGGTTGGCCCCGAAGGCCTCCAGGTCCAGGGCGCCCGCGACGTCGAACACCGCCAGCAGGGCGTCCGCGTCGGCGATGGCGACGGCGGCCCAGGCCGTGGTGAAGGCGTTGCTGCTGACCAGGGCGAGCCCCTCGTTCTCGGCCACCTCGAAGCCGCTGCGGGTGATGAGCCCGTGCGCGAGGTCGGCCATCGGGCCGAGGTCCCCCTGGCCGATCGAGCCGAGCCTGCGGACCGGCGGCGCGAAGCCCTCGTTCAGCAGCGTGATGATCATCTCGGCGAGCTCGGGGCGGACGCCGGTCACGCCCTTGGCGTAGCTGTTGGCCAGGCAGAGCATCGCGCCGCGGACCACGTCGGCCGGGGCCACGTCGCCCTGGGCGATCCGGTGGTTGAGGACAAGCCGGTGGTTAAACCGCTGCCGTTCGGCCGGGTCGAGCAGGAAAGACTTGCGTTCGCCGACCCCGGTGGTGAGGCCATAAACCGGCTCGCCGCCATTAAGTACTTCTTCCACCACCGCGCGCGATTGGCGCATTGCGGCTATCGCCTCGGGCGCCAGCGCAACGGCTTCGCCGTGCCTGGCAGCTGCGACGACCTGCGTAACAGTCAGGTTACTTCCATTGAGCATGATCGTCATTAATTGCTCACCCATCTATAACTGAGCTAGGCTGTGCCGCTCTGGAACGTTCCGCACGAGGCGGCCCGGCATGGAGGAGGCCAGCGATGGCAACGTTCCTATTGAAACGCCTAGGGCTGATGGTCCTGACGTTGTGGATCCTCAGCCTGATCGTATTCTTCGCCGGCCAGATTCTCCCTGGTGACCCGGGCCGCGCGACCCTAGGCCCGTTGGCGGCGCAAAGCGCCGTGCAGGCCCTCGACACCCAGCTCGGGGTGAACCGGCCGCTGCTCACCCGGTACCTGAGCTGGATTGGCGGGCTGCTGCACGGAAATATGGGCACGTCCTACGCGTACCGCACCGCGGTCGAGCCTTTCATCCGGGCCGCGCTGTTCAATTCGATCAAGCTGGCCGCGCTCGCCTTCGTGATCGTGGTGCCGCTCGGCATCATCGGCGGCGTGATCGCCGCGCTTTACGCGGGTCGCGGCACGGACCGGGTCATCTCGGTGACCGGGCTTTCGCTGTCCACCGTGCCCGAGTTCGTCTCCGGCATCGTGCTCATCGTGGTGTTCGGCGTCGAGCTGAAGTGGCTGCCGGTCACCGCCTCGGCGGGGACAGGCGCCTCGCCCCTGGAGCAGCTCAAGCACCTGATTTTGCCGGCTATACCGCTCGTTTTTGTTCTATTCGGCTACATTGCCCGTATGGCCAGGGCAGGAACCATCGAGGCGCTGAACTCCGACTACACGCGGACCGCAGTGCTGAAGGGGCTGCCGCGTGCGACCGTAATCCGCCGGCACGTGCTGCGGAACTCGCTGCTGCCGACCATCACCGTGATCGCGACCCAGACCGGGTACCTGATCGGCGGCCTGGTCGTAGTGGAGACGCTCTTCAACTACCAGGGCCTCGGGAACCTGATCTACAAGGCGGCGGTGGCCCATGATTTCCCGATGCTGGAAGCCGGGGTCCTGGTCATCGGCGTGGTCTACGTACTCGCCACGCTGGTCGCGGACGTGCTGATAACGTTTCTCAATCCGCGGCTGCGCATCGGGGGCACGCAATGAGCGGCTACGTCTCGCAGCCGGCCGAGCCGGGCGTTCCGTCGCCGGCCGAGCCGGTCGCCCCGATCGACCGCACCGGCGGGTATCTCGGGCCGACCGGGCAGGCCGCGCTGACGGCCGCGAGCCGGGGCACGCCGGCCAGATGGCAGCTGCTGCTGCGCAAGCCGACGTTCTTTGTCGGTGCGGGCATCTTGCTGTTCTGGGTGGTCTGCGCCATCTTCGGGCACCTGATCGCGCCGTACAACCCGCTGGCCCAGAACCTGCTCTTTAATAACGCTCCCCCGTCGGGGGCGCACTGGTTCGGCACCGACTCCCTCGGCCGGGACGTGCTGTCCCGGGTCATCGTCGGCGCCAGGGACATCTTGATCATCACCCCGTTGGCCACCGTGATCGGCACCATCCTCGGCACCGCCCTCGGGCTGGCCATGGGCTACCTGGGCGGCGCCTTCGACCTGGTGGTCAGCCGGATCGTGGAGGCCATCCTCGCGCTGCCCTTCGTGATCATCGCGTTCCTCTTCGTCGTGGCCGTCGGCCCGTCCGTGGTGGGAATTACCATCATCATCGGCCTGGTCTTCACGCCGCTGATCGCGCGCACGGTCCGGGCGGCGGTGCAGGTCGAGCGCAATCAGGATTACGTGCCCTCCGCCCGGCTGCTGGGCGAGAACGCGGGCCGGGTCATGTTCGGCGAGATCCTGCCCAACGTCATGCCCGCCATCGTGGTCGAGTTCACGGTCCGGCTGGGTTACGCGGTCTTCGCGGTGGCCACGCTGTCCTTCCTCGGCTTCGGCATCCAGCCGCCCACCCCCGACTGGGGCGCGGACATCGCGGCCAACTACATCTACCTGATCTCCGGCTACTGGTGGCAGACGTTGTTCCCGGCGCTCGCCATCGCCTCGCTAGTGACCGCGGTCATCTTCATCGCGGACTCGATTGAACAGGTGCTCGCGGCATGAGCGCGCCCGAAGGCGCCCCGGAGGCGAGCGGGAGACCACGCATGACCACCGGACCGTTGCCCGATCTGGTCGGGACGGCCGCAACGGCGGCGGGGCCTTCGGGCCGGCCCTGGCCGTGTCGCACCTGGACATCACCTACCGCGTACGCGGCCAGGACCGCCTCGCCGTGTCTGACGTGTCATTCTCCATCGACCGCGGCGAGTCCTACGGGCTAGTGGGCGAATCCGGGTCCGGCAAGTCCACGGTCGCGCTCGCGCTAGTGCGTTACCTGCCCAGCAACGGCCGGGTGAGCGCCGGGACGATCAGCATCGACGGGCGTGACCCGCTGTCGATGCGGTCGGCCGAGCTCCGTGACCTGCGGGCCCGCACCGTCTCGATGGTGTACCAGGAGCCGGGGCGGGCGCTCAACCCGTCGCTCCGGGTCGGCGAACAGATCGCCGAGGTATTCCGGATCGGCGGCGAATCCCAGGGCTCGGCGATGCAGTCGGCCGAGGAGATGCTGCGCAAGGTCCAGATATCGGACCCGGACCGGGTCATGCGGCGGTACCCGCACGAGCTGTCCGGCGGGATGGCGCAGCGGGCGGTCATCGCGATGGCGCTGGCGGTCTCGCCGTCGCTGCTGATCCTGGACGAGCCGACCACCGCGCTCGACGCGACCGTCGAGGCCGAAGTGCTCGACCTGGTCGCGGCCCTGCGCCAGGAGTTCGACACCACGGTGCTGTTCATCAGCCACAACCTGGCGGTGATCGCCAAGATGTGCGACCGGGTTGGCGTGCTCTACGCGGGCGAGCTAGTCGAGGAGGGTCCCGCCCGGCAGGTGTTCGACGATCCGCGGCACCCGTACACGGTCGGGTTGCTGCGCTGCATCCCGCGGCGCGGGCAGCGCAAGGACAGCGACCGGCTGGATACCATCCCCGGCTTCCTGCCGACGCCCGGTCACGCGATGGCCGGGTGCATCTTCGCGCCGCGGTGCGCGCTCGTGCAGGACCGCTGCCGGGAGTCAGAACCACCGCTCTTCCCGGTCGACGCCGTCCGGACCTCGCGCTGCTACTTCCAGGAGCAGGCCCCCGGGCTGCCCCGCGCCACCCCCGCCTCGGTGCCTCAGCTGGCGGAAAACGGGGCCGACGAGACCGGTGGCCCGCTGGTGGTGGTCGAGGGGCTGTCGAAGACCTTCGCGGGAAACGTCCGGGCCCTGGCCGGAGTGGACCTGTCCATCGAGCGGGGCGAGACCCTCGGGCTGGTCGGCGAGTCGGGGAGCGGAAAGACGACGCTCGCGCGCGTCCTGCTCGGGCTCATCACGCCGGACGAGGGCTCGGTCGTCACCCTGCACGGCACGCCGCTCAGCCCGGACGTGCGCCGGCGGCCGCGGGAGGTCCTGCGCGCGCTGCAGATCGTATTTCAGAACCCGGACTCGGCGCTCAACCGGCGCCACACGGTGCGGGCGCTGATCAGCCGTCCGCTGGCCCGGCTGGCCGGGCTTTCCGGTTCGCGGCTGCATGACCGGCTGGAAGAGCTGATCGCCTCGGTGCGGCTGGAGGACCGGCACCTGCCGCTGCGCCCGAGCCAGCTTTCCGGCGGGCTCAAGCAGCGGGTCGCGATCGCGCGCGCCTTCGGCGCCGGGCCCGAGGTGGTGGTCTGCGACGAACCGACGTCGGCGCTCGACGTCTCGGTCCAGGCGGCCATCCTCAACCTGCTCGCCGACCTGCAGAAAACCGAACGGGCCACCTATCTGTTCATCTCCCACGACCTGGGCCTGGTCAGGTACCTGTCGGACCGCATCGTGGTGCTGTACCTCGGCCGGGTGATGGAGGTCGGACCGTCCGAGACGGTCTTCGCCGGACCGCACCACCCGTACACCGAGGCACTGTTCTCGGCCGTGCCGACGCTGGACGGCCAGCGTCCCGCCCGGATCAGGCTGACCGGTGAGATCCCGTCCGCGGCCAACCCGCCGAGCGGCTGCGTATTCCATACCCGATGCCCGCGCAAGTTGACCACCGGCGTCTGCGAATCGACCGAACCGCCGCTCCTCGAAGAAGAGCCAGGTCACCAGATCCGCTGCCACATCCCGATCGCTGAACTGCGAGAACTCCAGCGCAACCAATCCGCCCCATCCAGGGAGGCCCCTAAGTGACCAGGAATATCGACCACAGCCGGCTCGGGCGCTTGCGCCAGGGCCAGGGTGAGATCGCTAACCACATTATCGACGAGTTCGCCGCTGGACGGCTGTCCCGCCGCGACTTCATCCGCCGCGGCACCGTGATCGGCATCTCGGTGCCGCTGCTCGGGTCGATACTCGCGGCCTGCAGCTCGTCGAGCTCGTCGAGCTCGGCGGCGACGGGCTCGTCTTCGTCGGCCGCCGCCGGGGCGTCCGGCGCGGTGATCAAGGCCGGCATCGTCACGCCGACCGCGGCGATCAACCCGGTGACCGTGGCCGACCAGGGCGGCCTCGACATGCTCGCGCAGACCGGCGAGTACCTGTGCCTGTCCACCCAGACCCTGACCCTGAAGCCGGTGCTGGCGACCAGCTGGTCGGCCAACTCCACCGCCGACGTCTGGACGTTCAAGATCCGCCAGGGCGTCAAGTTCCACAACGGCGCGGCGCTGACCGCCGACGACGTCGTGTACACCTACAAGCTGCAGACGAACACCAAGAACGCGTCGAACGCGCTATCCGCGTTCGCCGGGGTGCTCTCACCCTCCGGCGTGGTGAAGGTCGACGACTTCACGGTCGCGTTCCACCTGGAGGCCCCGAACGGGAACTTCCCGTACCTGACCTCGTCCGACAACTACAACATGATCATCATCCCGAATAACTACAACCCGGCCAGCTGGCAGAGCTCGTTCATCGGCACCGGCCCGTTCGCGCTCGGCTCGTACACGCCGAAGGTGGGCGCCACGTTCACCCGCAACGAGTCCTACTGGGGCACCAAGGCGCTGCCGTCGCAGACCCAGTTCACGTTCTACGACACCCCGTCCGCCTCGATCCTCGCGATGACCGGCGGGACCATCGACGTCCTCGGGCAGTTCGCGGTGAGCGGCGGGCAGGCCCTGCTCAACGGCGGCTACAACGTCATCAAGCTGAAGTCGAGCGCGCACCGCGAGCTGTCGATGCGCAACGACCAGGCGCCGTTCACCGACCCGCGGGTGCGTCAGGCGATCGCGCTCACCCTCAACCGGACGCAGATCGTCAGCGCGCTGTTCAAGGGCTACGCCGACATCGGGAACGACAGCCCGTTCGCGCCCGTCTTCCCCTCCACCAACACCAGCATCCCCCAGCGCGCGCAGAACCTCAGCCAGGCTAAGTCGCTGCTCGCCGCCGCGGGGCACAGCTCGGGATTCTCCACCCAGCTCATCACCGAGAACTTCCTCGAGATCCCCGACTACGCCCAGATCGTGGTGCAAGCCGCGGCGGCCATCGGCGTGAAGATCAACCTCAAGGTCGAGAGCTCGTCCGCCTACTACGGCAAGGCCACCTTCGGGAACTCCGACTGGCTGGACGCCACCATGAGCCTGGTCGACTACGGGCACCGCAGCGTGCCGAACGTGTTCCTGACCGCCCCGCTGCAGACCATCAACGCCACGACAGGGACCGGCCCGTGGAACGCCGCCCACTTCAACAACTCCCAGTACGACAAGCTGGTCGCGCAGTACATCGCGGCCGTTGACCTGTCCACCCAGAAGAGCCTGGCCGGGCAGATCGAGACGCTGCTGCTGGCCCAGACGCCGATCATCTTCGGGTACTTCTACAACTACCTGACGGCCACCGCCAAGGGCGTCACCGGGGTGTACCCGACCGCGATCGGGCACCTGTTCCTGTACGACGCGGCTAAGAGCTAGCCTCGGGCGCCTGTGCCATGCGCCGTGCCTGTTTACGGCACGGCGCATGGCACAGGCGTGCCTGCTCAGGAATGCCAGGGCCGGGGAACGTGCTGAAATAGGGGAACGGCTGGCCTGAGAATGCGCCGGCCTCGCGGCATGCGCAGGCTCAGGGAGGGAAGACAGCCCCGATGGCAACTGAGAAAGTCCGGACGGCGGCTGACAACCGGACCAGGGCCGATGCCCACGGGCATGACCACGGGCATCATCACCGGGACGTGTCAGGCGGCTGGCTGCGCCCGGCCGTGTTCGGTGCCATGGACGGGCTGGTGACCAACGTGTCGCTGATCGCCGGGGTGGGCGGCGGCGGCGGGTCCGCGCACACCATCATCCTGACCGGCCTGGCCGGCCTGGCCGCGGGCGCCTTCTCGATGGCAGCCGGGGAGTACGTGTCGGTCTCCTCCCAGAACGAGCTCATCTACGCCGAGGTCGACAAGGAGCGGCTCGAGCTCGAGAACAACGCCGTCGCCGAGCAGGCCGAGCTGGCCGGCATGCTGCGGGCCCGCGGGGTCAGCCCGGCCACCGCACGGCAGGCCGCGGCCGAGATCTCCGCGCACCCGGAAAAGGCCCTCGCCGTACACACCCTCGAAGAACTCGGCGTGGATTCCAACGAGCTGCCCTCGCCGTTCGTGGCCGCGGGCGCCTCACTGGCCTCGTTCGCCGTCGGGGCGCTCATCCCGCTGTTCCCCTACCTGATCGGATTGCACCTGCTCGGCGTCGCGCTCGGCCTCGCCGCGGTCGCCGCGCTGGTCGGCGGCGGCATCGTCGCCCGGCTGACCGACCGGCCGTTCTGGCGAGGCGCGCTACGTCAGCTGCTGCTCGGGGCCGCTGCGGCCGGCCTCACCTACCTGATCGGCACCCTGGTCGGTCACGTCTCCTGACCTCTTTCGTTTGATAAGGGGCACCGTCAAGGCGGCGGCGGTGACGGCCGCGGTCAGGTGCCCGACGGCGGCGACGTCGAGGTGGCTCAGGCCGGCGAAGATATGGCCGGCGAACACGAGGATCGCGAAATCGAGCACGGCCAGCGCCCGCGCGAGCCAGGTTCCGCCGATCACCGCGATCATGATGGCCGACACGACCACGTAGGAGGGACCGATGTCGGTGAGGTACCTGTCCGCGACGGGCAGCTGGCCGACGTCCACGCGGTAGGCCACGATGCCCTCGCTGACCAGCGAACCGATCACGTGCCCGGCCGCGCAGACCAGCGCCGTCCTGGTGTTGCCGAGCGCGTGGTTCGCGCCGAACAATGCCAGCGCGGCCAGCAGCGGCCAGATCACCGGGTACCCGGGCGCGATAAACGCCGAGGCCACCAGCGGCCCGATCGGTTCATGCTCGAGGTTGGCCACGCTGGTGCTCGCCCAGGCGCTCACCGCCGCCTGGGCAGGCGGCCTCAGCAGCGCGAAGACAAGGTTGGCGACGACGAAGCAGGCCAGGTAACCGGTTGCGAATCCGTACCTGGCGAAGCCCGCGCGCCGGTGCCACGACCGGGGCGAGGAGGACACGAGTCTGAGGCTACGGCTCGTTGCCTGTGTCCGTCAGGGGGGGCGGGCTGGTGAGGGCCTGGCCGGCCACCGGGACACCCTGCTGCAGCACGAGCCAGATGCGGGCCGGGTCGCTGAGCAGGTGCGGTTCGGCCAGCGGGTCGCCGTCGATGATCGCCAGGTCGGCCAGCTTTCCCTGCGCCACCGTGCCGATGTACTCGCCCAGGTCAAGCGCCTCAGCCGCGGTCTTGGTCGCGGCCACGAGGGCCTGGACCGGAGTAAGCCCGTGATGGACCATCCGCTCGATCTCCGGCCCGGTCGCCAGGCTCATGTCGCTGCCGAGCGCGATCTTGACGCCCGCCTGCCGCGCGGCCCGCATGCTGGCCGCGCCCTCCTTGAGGTTGTACTGGGCCAGTTCCGCCAGCACCGGCGGCATCTCGGGATCGGCTTGCGCCGTCGCCGGGTCGACCGCCTCACCCAGGCCCGCCATCCAGTAGTAACCCGACAGGGTTGGGACCAGGACCTGGCCGGAGGCAGCCATGGCCTCGAGCAGGTCCGGCCGCCGGTGCAGGTACATACCGTGCTCGATCGTGTCGGCACCGTGCCCGATGGCGGCCGCGCACCCGGCCAGCCCCTCGGCGTGCGCGGCGACCCGGTACCCCAGCCGGTGTGCCTCGTCGGTGACGGCGGCCAGTTCCGGCTCGGTGAGCTGGAGCGGTTCGGGATCCTCGAGCTCGTTGGAGCGGGCTCCGGTCGTCATCACCTTGACGAAGTCGGCCCCGGCCCGGATCTGCTCCCTGACCGCCCGCCTGACGTCATCGGGGCCGTCGGCTTCGCGGTACATGTCACCGTAGAACCGCCCGCCCGGCGCCGTCGCCGAGACGATCTTCCCGCAGGTCAGCAGCCGGGGACCGCGGAACGCGCCGTACCGCATGGCCTGCCGGGCCTGCTGTGGCATCTCGCCCTGCGATCCGCACACCCGGATGGTGGTGACGCCGAAGCGCAAGTAGTCGCGGAGTTCGGCCTGCAGGAAATGCGCCGCGACACCCGGCAGCGGCGCCTCGGCGCCCTTCGCGACTTTGGGCACGCTGCCGGATGCGTGGGTGTGCGCGTCGGTCAGGCCCGGCATCAGCACCCGCTCGCCGACGTCCACGAGACGCGCGCCGTCGGGGCATGGCTCGCGGGCGTCCGTGACCCGGCGGATGATGCCGTCCTCGACCAAGATCGCCGTATTGTCGCGCAGCGGCGCGCCGGTGCCGTCGAATAGCCGGGCCCTGGTCAGCCAGAGCCGTCCCTGCGCCGCGGCCGGAGCCGCGATCAGGGCCGGAAACCTATGCGCCACCTCGGTACCACCTCCAACGTGTGCGGACTGCCGACTCCGTTGTAACGCAAGTGGGTCCTCGGCTCGAACGCCGGCCCCCGGGCGCCTACGGGCAACACGGCTCGCGAGTTGGACTAGGGTCACCCCCCGGGTCCACTCGGGGCCCTAGGGGCTACTGGATGGTAAGGTGGCCCGTGGTTATCTTGAACCGCCCGCTGCGGATTGCGCTGCTGTCCTATCGCAGCAAGCCGCACTGCGGTGGGCAGGGGGTTTACGTGCGCCACCTGAGCCGGGAACTTGACGCGCTCGGCCATCACGTCGAAGTGTTCTCGGGCCAGCCGTATCCGGACCTCGATCCAGGGCCGCGGCTGAGCGAACTCCCCAGTCTGGACTTGTACCGCGACGGGGACCCGTTCCGCACCCCGCGCTGGCCCGAGTACCGGGACTGGGCGGACGTCCTGGAGACCGCCATGATGTGGAGCGGCGCCTTCCCCGAGCCGCTGACCTTCAGCATCAGGGCGCTGCGCGCGCTGCGCGCGCGGGCGGCGGAATTCGATGTGGTCCACGATAACCAGGGCCTGGGCTACGGGATGCTCGGCGTCCGGCGGCTCGGGCTGCCGCTGGTGACCAGCATTCATCACCCGATCAGCGTGGACAGGCGCATCGACCTGGCGTCGGCCGGCTGGCTCGGCCGCCTGTCCAAGCGCCGGTGGTACGGGTTCGTCAGGATGCAGGCCCGGGTGGCGCGCCGGGTCGCCGTCCCGGGATCGCTGATCACCGTGTCGGAATCGTCCGGGCGCGACATCTGCCGCGACTTCAGGGTTCCGCCGGACCGGGTGCGCATCATCCCGCTCGGCGTGGACACGCGCGTATTCCGCCCTCGGCAGGCCGCGCGGGTGCCCGGCCGGATCCTCGCGGTGGCGAGCGCCGACTCGGCGATCAAGGGACTGGCTACCCTGCTTCGCGCGGTGGGCAAGCTGGCCACGGACCGGGACGTGCACTTGGTCATCGTCGGGAAGCCCGCACCCGCCACCGAGCGGCTCGCCGCCCAGCTGTCCCTCGCCAACCGGGTCACGTTCACCCACGGGCTCGACGACGAGGCGTTCTCCGCGCTGCTCGCCAGCGCCGAGACCGCCGTCGTACCGTCGCTTTATGAGGGATTCTCGCTGCCCGCGGTGGAGCACATGGCGTCGGGCACCCCGCTCGTGGCCAGCCGCACCGGCGCCCTGCCCGAGGTGACGGGGGACGCCGCCGTGCTGGTCACGCCGGGCGACGACGAGGAACTCGCCGCCGTGCTGCGGCGGCTGCACGACTCCCCGGCCGAGCGCGCCGCGCTCGCGGACCGGGCGCTGGACCGGGTGCGTGAGCGGTTCGCCTGGTCCGCGGTGGCCCGGGCGACCGTCGAGCAGTACCTGGCCGCGATGGAGGCGGCGTGCTGACCGTTGACTTCCGCCGGTTCCCGGTCCGGCCGGGCCACCGCGTGCTCGACCTGGGCTGCGGGGGCGGGCGGCACGCGTTCGAGGTCTACCGGCGCGGCGGACACGTAGTCGCGTTCGACCTCGACCCGGCCGAGCTGGGCCCGGTGACGGACATGTTCGGCGCGATGCTCGAGGCGGGCGAGGCGGGGCCGCCAGCCGACGCGACGGCGGTTTCCGGCGACGCCGGCACGATGCCGTTCGGCGACGGCACGTTCGACCGGGTCATCGCGGCCGAGGTGCTCGAGCACATCCTCGACGACCAGCGAGCGATCAGCGAACTCGCGCGGGTGCTGCGGCCGGGCGGGCTGGCCGCGATCACCGTGCCCAGCTGGCTGCCGGAACGGATCTGCTGGGCCCTGTCAACGGAATATCACGAGGTCCCCGGGGGGCATGTGCGTATCTACACGCGGGTCGAGCTCGAAGCCAAGCTCGCCAGGGCCGGGCTGGCCGTCGGATGGCATCACCACGCGCACGGGCTGCACGCACCGTACTGGTGGCTGAAGTGCGCGGTCGGCGTGCACAACGACAAGCACCGGCTGGCCAGCGCTTACCACCGCATGCTGGTCTGGGACCTCATGCGCAAGCCGGCCGCCACTCGGCTCGCCGAGCAGGCGCTCAACCCCCTGATCGGGAAGAGCCTCGTGGTGTACGCGGTCAAGCCCCAGGAGGGTACGGGGGGGCGGGGAGCCCAGCCGTGAGCGGGCGGGGTTTGGGGGGAGTCGTCCCCCCCGGGCTAACACAGCCCGAGGTGCTCGCGACCGGGGAGTCCATCGCGCGGCTGCAGGAGCGCTCCGGAGCGATCCCCTGGCCCGACGGCCACGTGGACGTGTGGGATCACATCGAGTGCGCGATGGCCCTGAGCGCCTGCGGGCTGCGTGAGCCGGCCAGGCGGGCCTACCGGTGGCTGCGCGAGACCCAGCGCGCCGATGGGTCGTGGCCCCGGTCCCTCACCGGCGGCCAGACGACCGACCGGGCGGCGGAAAGCCACCACGCGGCGTACGTCGCCGTCGGCACCTGGCACGAGTACCTAGTGACCGGCGACGAGAAGCACTGCCTGACCATGTGGCCCGCGGTTCGCCGCGCGGTGGACTGGGTGCTCGGGCTGCGTGCGCCACGGGGCGAGGTGATGTGGGAGCGCGACGCCGCCGGGCAGCCGGGAACCTACGCGCTGCTTTCCGGCTGCGCGAGCATCCACCAGAGCCTGCGCTGTGCGATCGAGGTAGCCAAGCTGGCCGACGACCCGAAGCCCGACTGGGAACTGGCCGCGGACCAGCTGGCGCACCTGGTGGCCGCGCACCCCGAGGCGTTCGCGGACAAGAGCCGGTTCGCCATGGACTGGTACTACCCGGTGCTCGGCGGCGCGGTCCGCGGCGCCGACGCGGCCCGGCGCCTGGCGTCGTCCTGGGACCGGTTCATGGTGCCGGACCTCGGCGTCCGCTGCGTCAGCGACCAGCCGTGGGTGACCGGAGCCGAGACGTGCGAGCTCGCCATCGCCTTGGACGCCGCTGAGATGCGCGCCGAAGCGCTCGAGGTGTTCGCCAGCGCCCAGCACCTGCGCCACCAGGACGGCTCCTACTGGACCGGCTGGCAGTTCGCCGACCAGGCGCCGTTCCCGCGGGAACGGTCCAGCTGGACCGCTGCCGCGGTGGTCCTCGCGGCCGACGCGCTGACGGGTTTCAGCCGCGGCGCCGGAGTGTTCCGGGACGCCGCCGGCCCGGCGCCGCACAACGGCGCCTGCGCCGGCCCGCAGGCCGGCCGCGGCGCCAGTTCCTCAGCCGATCCCGGGACCGGTCCGCTCGAGCAGGCGAAGCGAGCCTTCGGCGCGGACCTCGGTGAACGCGCCTGATTTCAGGGCGCGCTGGTAGATCAGGTAGGGCGCCCGGCCGCCGTCGGCCGGGTCGGGGAACACGTCGTGGATCGCCAGCACGCCACCGGGCGCCACCCACGGCGCCCAGCCCTCGTAATCCGTCGCGGCGGCCTGCTCGGTGTGGCCGCCGTCGATGAAGACCATGCCGAGCGGCGTGCGCCAGAATCCGGCCACGTCGGCGGACCGGCCCACCACGACCACCACGTGATCTTCGAGCCCGGCCGCCGCCAGCGCGGCCCGCAACCTGGGTAGCGTGTCCAGGCGGCCGGTCCCGGCGTCGACGAGCCGGGGATCGTGATACTCCCAGCCCGGCTGGTGCTCTTCAGAGCCGCGGTGGTGGTCGACGGTCACGACCAGCTGCCCGGCCGCGCTGGCCGCCGCGGCCAGGTAGATAGTGGACTTGCCGCAGTAGCTGCCGATTTCCAGGATGGGCCCGCGGCGGCAGTACTCCGCCGCCGCGTCGAACAGGGCCCGGCCCTCGGCCGCGGGCATGAACCCCGTGGCCGCCTCCGCCGCCCGCACCAGCTGGGCACTCATCTCGCTCATCGCGCTCCCGTCAGGAACCAAGGTAGGCGACCGCCATGGGCACGACCACCGTAATGGTGGCCTAGGGCAGGCCTAGGCCCCCTGAGGAGCCAGCCGGGACAGCCGGGACAGCGCCTCGGTCAGCACCTCGGGGCGTTTGCAGAAGGCGAACCGGACCTGGGTGCGGGCCGCTTCCTTATCGTCGTAGAAGACGGCGGAGGGGATGGCCACCACGCCGGCGCGTTCGGGCAGCGTCCGGCAGAACTCGACGGCGTCCCACTCGCCCAGGGGCCTGATATCCGTAGTGACGAAATAGGTGCCGGCAGGCTCATACACCTCGAAGCCGACGTCGCTCAGGCCCGCCACCAGCAGGTCCCGTTTGGCCTTCAGGTCGTCGCGCAACGCGGTGAAGTACTCCCCGGGCAAGGCTAGCGCCTCGGCCACCGCGTACTGGAACGGGCCGCCGCTCACGAAGGTCATGAACTGCTTGGTCGTCTTGACCGCGGTCACGAGCTCCGGCGCCGCCTTGACCCAGCCGATCTTCCAGCCGGTGAACGAGAAGGTCTTGCCCGCCGAGCTGACCGACACCGTCCGCTCGCGCATCCCGGGGAAGCCCGCGATCGGCACGTGCTCACCGCGGAACACCAGATGCTCGTACACCTCGTCGGAGACCACCAGCAGGTCGCGTTCGACGGCTAGCGCCGCGATGGCGGCCAGCTCGTCGCGGGTAAAGACCGACCCGGTGGGATTGTGCGGGCTGTTGAGCAAGATGAGCCTGGTCCGTTCGGTCACCGCCTGGGCCAGCTCGTCGAGGTCGGGACGGAAATCCGGCGGCCGCAGCGTGACCGGGACACGGACGCCGCCGGCCATCGCGATGTTCGCGGCATAGGAGTCGTAGTAGGGCTCGAACGCGATCACCTCGTCGCCCGGCTCGACCAGCGCGAGCAGGGCGGCGGCCACCGCCTCGGTGGCGCCCGCGGTGACGAGGACCTCATCGGCCGGGTCGTAGCGCAGGCCCCAGAACCGCTCGTCGTGCGCGGCGATCGCCTGCCGCAGCTCCGGGATACCCGGGCCCGGCGGGTACTGATTACCGCGGCCGGCCAAGATGGCGTCCGCCGCGATCTGGGCGATCTCGACGGGCCCGTCCTGGTCGGGGAAGCCCTGACCCAGGTTGATGGATCCGGTCGCGACCGCCCGCGCGGACATTTCGGCGAATATCGTCGTCCCGAGGCCGTGCAGGCGCCGGTTCAGCAGAGGTCGGCTCATCCGCATATGACATCACGTGTTTCTGGCCCGCGCCCGCTAGGCTGCGGACATGCGCGTCGCACTGTGCCAGATCCCGGTCAGCTCACGGCCTGCCGTCAACGCAGAACGCGTCCGAGCCGCCCTCACCCAGGCCGCGGACGGGGGCGCCGACCTGGCGGTGTTCCCGGAGGCGACCCAGATCAGGTTCGGCTCGGACCTGCGGGCCGCCGCCGAGCCGCTGGACGGCCCGTTCTGCACCGGGCTCGCGGGCGCGGCCAAGGAAACGGGGGTCGCGCTCGTGGCCGGCGTCTTCGAACCCGCCCCGGACGGCCGGGTGTACAACACCGCCGTGGCCTACGACGGGGCCGGCGAACTGGTCGCCTCCTACCGGAAGCTGCACCTGTTCGACGCGTTCGGGCAGCGGGAATCCGACCTGGTAGCGCCGGGATCCGTCCCGGTCATCTGTACGCTGGCCGGGATGCGGACCGGCCTGGAAATCTGCTACGACGTACGGTTCGGCGAGCTTTCCCGGGCGCTGGCGGCGGGCGGGGCCTCGCTGCTCGTGCTGCCCGCGGCCTGGGCCGCGGGGCTGTTCAAGGAGGAGCACTGGGTCACGCTGGTGCGGGCGCGGGCCATCGAGAACACCGTGTGGGTCGCCGCCGTCGGCCAGGTCCCCGATCCGGACGAGCCGTTCACCCGGGCGGCGACGGGGGTCGGGCGCAGCATGCTGGTCGACCCGCTCGGCGTGGTCAGGACCGACCTCGGGCCGGGACCTGGGGTGGCGGTCGCCGAGGTCGACGCCGACCTGATCGGGGCCGTGCGGGCAGCCCTGCCGAGCTTGGCGAACCGGCGGGATGACGTGTTCGGGCCGCCGGTCGTGCCCGTTCAATAACGCCCTCAGCGGATCGGGGACTGCCAGAAGACCGGCGCCTCGCTGGCCGGCGAGGCGCTGAAGCCGACGCCGGTCAGCGTGTTGCCGGTCGCGGCGAGCCCGGTGATCGCCTGGATACCCAGGCCGGTCAGGCCCTGCCCGGTCGGCGTGACCGCTTTCCATGTCGTCCCGTTGGCCGACGTCCATACCACCACGTCCTGGTGGCCCGGGGTGGTGCCGAACGTCCCGGCCGCGGTGAAGCTGCCGCCCGCCGCGGCCAGCGCCGTGACCGAAGCCTGGCCCGCGGGTACCGGCAGCGCGGACTCGGTCCAGGTGACGCCGCCGTCGGCCGAGCTGGCCGCGAACGGCACCTGCTGGCCCGTGGTGGTCAGCGCGGTGCCCACGGCAACCACGTCCTTGCCGCTGCTCGCGACGTGCTGCAGCACCGTCCTGGTGGAGCCCATCGGCACGGGCAGGCTGGCCTGGCGCCAGGTCCGGCCGTCCGGTGAGGTCCAGGCCGCCGCCTGGTCACCGGCCGAGCCGACCGCGGCGAACCCCGCCGCGACCGCGGTGACGGCCCGCATCTGCCGGCCGGCGCCCGGTCCGTCCAGCGCACCAGGCGCCGCGTCCCCGGCCCGCTGCCATCCGGTCAGTCCCGCGGACCACCAGGCCGCGGCGATCGTGTGGTCCGGGCCAGCCTGGCCGCTGTCCTGATAGCCGACGATGACGTAGCCGCCGGGACCGGCCGCCGCCTGCTCGGTGAACAGGCCGCGGCCGCCGAACGCCGCTTCGGCGTCGGCGGCTTGCCAGTGGCTGCCGTCGGCCGAGGACACCACGACCGGGTGCGCGGGGGCGCCCGCCACCACGCCCCCGATCGCGAGCCACCCGGCCGCGCCGTGGGCGACGCTGGTCAGCTGCTGTACCCCCGGCCGGGTGAGCGCCGCCGGGGTCGCGCCGACGGCGCGCAGCCACGAGCTACCGCCGTCGGCGGAAGTCCAGGCAGCCGGGTAGCCGTTGGCGCTGCCCACCACGACCTGCGTGCCGCCGTTCGCCGCAACAGCGTCGACGGTGAGCTGCGAATCGAACGCGCCGGGGATCTTGGTCACGTCGACCTGATCCGGGGTGGCGCCCGCGGCCAGCACCGTGATCACCGGCTGGCGGGTAGCCGCGGCCGCGGCCGTCCCGGTCACCACGGCTCCACGCGGCGTTATGGCCGCGCCCGACAGCGTTTCTGACGCGCTGCGGCCGAAGATCCCGGCCGGCTGCCAGGAAGCGCCGCTCGCCGAGACGAAGGCGGTCAGGGCCTGGCCGGCCTGGCCGGTGACCACCGCACCGTCCGGACCGCCGCTCACCAGTCCGGTTACCAGGCCGGCCGGCGTGCTGAGCGTGGCCGCGAACGTCCACGCCGCGCCGCCGACCGAGCGGTACACGTCCACGGCCGGTTTCACGTTCACGGTCGCGGGCCTGACGAGCAAGAACCCGTCGCCGATGGCGGCCGCGCCGGTGATCTGCGGCTGCGCGCCGTGCCCGGCCGGCACGACGGCCGCGGCCCAGGTCGAGCCTCCGTCGCTGCTCAGCCAGGCCCCGCCGACCTGAATGCGCACTGTGCGCCTGGCCTTGCCGAGCACCTCGGTGGTGGCGATGTCACCCGCGATCAGAATCTGTTTCCCCGCCGCGGCCACGTACCTGAGGTCCAGGCCCGCGGGCAGCCCGAGCTGCCCGGCGTCGAGCCGCCGCCAGCTGATCCCGTCGGCCGACAGGAAGATCACCGGGCTGGCGTTCGCCTGGTGACCCCCCGGGACGTTCACTCCGACGGCGATGAAGCCAGCGGCCGTCCGGGCCAGCTCGCTGATCTGGTCGCCGGGACGCAGCGGCATCCCGGCCGAGGCCGTCAGGGTCCAGGTCCGGCCGTCGGGGCTAGTCCAGATCGAGCCGGGCCCTACCGCCACCCACTTGCCCTGGCCGCCGGCCACGTAGCGGGCCGCGTGTCCCGGCGGCGGCACTCCCCCCGCCGGGGTACGTACCGTTCCCATGACCCAGGAACGGGCGTCGTTCGGTGAAAAAAAGAATTGAGCCCGAGGAATGCGCGCACCGGTCTGTGAGCCCACCGCCACCACCTCGGCGCCGTCACTGGCCACCCGGCCCAGTGTCTGACTGATGCCCCGGCCGCCGGGCGCCACGGTGAAATCGCTGCCCGCGAGCGTCGCGGGCGGGAACCCGAGGGCGGTCGCGGAAGGCGCCGGGCCGGCGTTGCCGCTGTTCGCGCCCACGATGACCACGACGGCGACGCCGAACACGATCATGGCGAGGATCGGCACCCCCACCCGCATCACCCAGCCGCGGAACTCAAGCCCGGCCAGGAACTCCCTGGACCAGTTAGGCCGGGCCGGCTGGGGTAGCAGGGAGCGCAGCAGCGTCCCCCACTCGGCGGCCGCCCCGAGCTCGGGCCGGGCCGTGGCCTGCTGGTTCGCCGGGGCAGGGCGCCCGCCCGCGTCGCGCCGAAGGCCCGGGCGGGGCACCTCTGGGCCCGGCGGGCCGAACTGCCGGGCGCGATCGTCGAACTCAAAACCGGGCCTGGGGGCCGGGCCGACGCTATCGGACCACGCCGCAGCCGGCCCGGCGGCACCTGGCTGTGCCGGAGGCGGCCCGGCGGCACCTGGCTGTGCCGGAGGCGGGCCGGCGGCGCCGGGCCACGCCGGGGGCGGGCCGGGCATCGGCTGGCCCACCGTCGACGTGTACCTGAACCGCCTCGGCTCACCGCTCGCCGGCTCGCGTCCCGGGCGTTCCGGCCGGGCCGGGCGGTGGCCTGCGCCGCGGTACTCCTCGCTCTGGCCGGCTCGCGTCGGCGCGGTCGCCCGCGCCGCCCGCGGCTGCCGACCCTCGAACTCGTACCCGGGGACGCTCCCGGCCTCGCCCTCAGGCGGCGCTAGCCCGAGCGGGAACCGTGACGCGGCCGGCTGCGGGCCGGTGGCGCGGGGATCCGGGGCCGGGACACGCGGCGGCCGACGACGCCGGGGGCCCAGCGGGCCCCGGGCATCGTCATCTTCGGGGTGGCTGGTCAGGTCCCTGGTCACCTGTGCCTTGCTGTCGAGGGGACGGCCGAGCGGGGCGAGAAGGCCGGGATAGCCCCTGGTAGCCCTTGTGCCATTCCCGCCGATCGTACCGGCCGGCCTCCGGGCGTGATGGGGACTTCGCCGCACGCCGTTGCCGTTAGTGGGTGGCCGTCGGCGGGGAGTGACTCAGGCCACATGGACGCCGAAGTCTTCAGGCCCTGTCCCGGATGGCGCCAGGTAGCCTTGATCGGAGAAGTCAAACGTCAATACACATTTCGGAAGAGGGCGATGTCCGCCGTGTCTTCTGGGTCACCGCAGGGTAGCGCGGAAGTCCGCGAGCCCCAAGCGTCACAAGAGCCCGGGCCAATACGTCAGCCAGCCAGCGCGCCGCGGCACGGGGCCGGACACGATCCCGGTGCGGACTTCGGCGCTAATGAGTGGCTCGTGGAGGAGCTCTATCAGCGCTATCTGGCTGACCCGGGTTCGGTGGACCGGGCCTGGTGGAGCTTTTTCGCCGATTACCAGCCGGCGCTGTCCAACGGAACCGGGCCTCAGCCGGTCCTCGGCGTGACCGCGGTTCCCGCCGCGACCGACGGGGTGCGGCAGGCGGCAGGGCCCCAGGCTGTCGTGCAGGCGCCGACCGCGCCGACCGCGCGCCGCGCCAGCCCCGAAGGCCGCACCAGCCCCGCCGGCCGCACCGCAGCCGGCCGCCCCGAAGGCCGCACCAGCCCCGCAGCCGGCCGCACCAGCCCCGCAGCCGGCGCCGACCCCACCGGCCCCCGTGGGCGCCGAGGTCAGCAGGCTGCGCGGCGCCGCGGCGCGCACCGCCACTAACATGACGGCGAGCCTCAGTGTGCCCACGGCCACCAGCGTTCGCGCGGTGCCCGCCAAGCTGCTCGTGGATAACAGGATTGTCATCAACAACCACCTCCGGCGCGGCCGGGGCGGCAAGGTGTCGTTCACGCACCTGATCGCCTACGCGGTCGTCGCCGCGCTCAAGGCGATGCCGGAGATGAACGAGTCCTACGCCGAGGAGAACGGCAAGCCCGCGATCGCCGCGCCTGAGCACGTCAACCTGGGCCTGGCCATCGACGTACGGGGCGCCGACGGCGCCCGGCAGCTGCTTGTGCCGAACATTAAGGCCGCGGAGCAGATGGACTTCCGCCTGTTCTGGACGAGCTATGAAGACATCGTGCGGAAGGCTCGCTCGGGCAAGCTCGCGGTCACCGACTTCCAGGGGACCACGATAAGCATCACCAACCCCGGCACGATCGGCACCGTCCATTCGGTGCCCAGGCTGGTGCCGGGCCAGGGGTGCATCATCGGGGTCGGGGCGATGGAGTACCCGGCCGCCTACGCGGGGGCATCCGAGGAAACCCTGGCCAAGCTGGCGATCAGCAAGTCGGTCACGCTCACCTCCACCTACGACCACCGGATCATCCAGGGCGCGCAGTCCGGGGAGTTCCTGCAGCAGATCCACCACCTGCTGCTCGGCGAGGACGGGTTCTACGACGACATCTTCGCCGCGCTGCGCATCCCGTATGAGCCGGTCCGCTGGGTCAGGGACTTCCCCTTCGGGCACGAGGACGACGTCGCCAGGTCGGCCCGGGTGCAGGAGCTGATCCACGCCTACCGGGTGCGTGGCCATCTGATGGCCGATACCAACCCGCTCGAAGTCACCCAGCGCAAGCACCCCGACCTGGACATCAACCTGCACGGCCTTACCCTCTGGGACCTGGAACGCGAGTTTCCCACCGGCGGCTTCGGCGGCCGCCCGCTGATGAAGCTGCGGGACATCCTGGGCGTGCTGCGCGACTCGTACTGCCGCACGGTCGGCACCGAGTACATGCACATCCAGGACCCGGAAGAACGGCACTGGCTGCAGGAGCGGATCGAGGTCCCGCACGCCCGCGCCGAACACGACGAGCAAATCCGCATCCTGTCCCGGCTCAACGTGGCCGAGGCGTTCGAGATGTTCCTGCAGACGAAGTTCGTCGGCCAGCGCCGGTTCTCCCTCGAGGGCGCCGAATCCCTTATCCCGCTGGTCGACGCCGTGCTCGCCGAGGCGGCGCAGGCCGACCTGGAAGAGGCGGTCCTCGGCATGGCCCACCGCGGCCGCCTGAACGTACTGGCGAACATCGTCGGCAAGTCCTACGCGCAGATCTTCAAGGAGTTCGAGGGCAACCTGGACCCGAGCAGCGCGCAGGGCTCCGGCGACGTCAAGTACCACCTCGGCGCCGAGGGCACCTTCCGCGCGCCGGACGGCCGCCAGATCAAGACCTCCCTGGTGGCCAACCCGAGCCACCTGGAAGCGGTAGACCCGGTTCTCGAGGGCGTGGTGCGGGCTAAGCAGGACGTGATCGACAAGGGCGAGCCCGGCTTCACCGTGCTGCCGGTGCTCATCCACGGCGACGCCGCGTTCGCCGGGCAGGGCGTGGTTGCCGAGACGCTGAACCTGTCCCTGCTGCGCGGGTACCGTACCGGCGGCACCGTGCACATCATCGTGAACAACCAGGTGGGCTTCACCACCGCGCCGGAGTACTCGCGGTCGAGCGTGTACGCCACCGACGTCGCCCGGATGATCCAGGCGCCGATCTTCCACGTCAACGGCGACGACCCTGAGGCGGTCGTCCGGATCGCGCGGCTGGCGTTCGCCTACCGGCAGGCGTTCAAGAAGGACGTCGTCATCGACATGGTGTGCTACCGCAAGCGGGGGCACAACGAGACCGACAACCCGTCGTTCACCCAGCCGCTCATGTACGACCTGGTCGAGGCCAAGCGCTCCACCAGGAAGGTGTACACCGAGTCGCTGATCGCCCGCGGTGACATCACCATGGAAGAGGCCGAGGCGGCGCTGCGCGACTACCAGCAGCAGCTCGAGCGGGTCTTCACCGAGACCAGGGACGCGGCGGACCGCCCGGCCGAGCCGGGCACCGTGCTCAAGCCCGAGCCGGAAGACCGCCCGGTCAACCACGAGGCCGTGGCGACCGCGGTGTCCGCCGAGGTCGTGAAGCGGATCATCGACACCCAGGTCAACCTGCCCACGGACTTCACCCCGCACCCCAGGCTGAAGCCGCTGCTCGACCGGCGCGCCACCATGGCCGCGGAGGACGCCATCGACTGGGCCACCGGCGAGCTGCTGGCGTTCGGCGCGCTGGTCATCGACGGGCACCCGGTCCGGCTGGTCGGCCAGGACAGCAGGCGCGGCACGTTCGGGCAGCGGCACGCGGTGCTGGTGGACCGGCGCACCGGCGCCGAGTACACGCCGCTCAAGCAGCTCGATTCCGGCGCCGCGAAGCTCTTCGTGCACGACTCCCTGCTGTCTGAGTTCGCGGCGGTGGGCTTCGAATACGGCTATTCCGTCGCCCGCCCGGAAGCGCTGGTGTGCTGGGAGGCCCAGTTCGGCGACTTCGTCAACGGCGCCCAGACGATCGTGGACGAGTTCATCAGCTCGGGTGAGCAGAAGTGGGGTCAGTGCTCGGGCGTCGTGCTGCTGCTGCCGCACGGCTACGACGGGCAGGGGCCCGACCACTCCTCCGCCCGGGTCGAGCGTTTCCTCTCCCTGTGCGCCCAGGGCAATATGACCGTGGCCATGCCCTCCACGCCAGGCAACTACTTCCACCTGCTGCGCTGGCAGGGGCTCTCCGGCCGGCACAAGCCGCTCATCGTCTTCACCCCGAAGTCGATGCTCCGGCTGAAGGCGGCCACTTCAGCGGTCAGCGAGTTCACCACCGGGTCGTTCCGCCCGCTGATCGGCGCCCCGGCTGGCGCGGATGCCGATGTCCGCCGGGTGGTGCTGTGTACGGGCAAGGTGTACTACGACCTCGCCGCGCGGCAACGGGAGATAAACGCCACTAACACCGCGATCGTCAGGGTAGAGCGTCTGTACCCGCTACCGGTCTCGGAGCTCTGCGCCGAACTCGCCCGCTACCCCCACGTCGAATCGGTGACCTGGGTGCAGGAGGAGCCGGCCAACATGGGAGCCTGGCCCACCATGGCGCTGAAGCTCCCGCGCATCCTGAGCCGTGAGGTCGGCGTCATCTCGCTGCCCGCGAGCTCGGCGCCGGCCGCGGGCTCGGCCGCCAAGCACGCCGCCACCCACCGGGAGATCATCGAGACGGCCATCCCCTCAACCTGAACCCCCCTCGGCCTGACTCTAGGACAGACGGATGTACTTCACCGACCGCGGCATCGAGGAACTCGAGCAACGGCGCGGCGAGGAGCAGGTCACCATGGCCTGGCTCGCCGAAAGGCTGCGCGACTTCGTCGACCTCAACCCCGATTTTGATACCGCTATCGACCGGCTGGCCGTCTGGCTGGCTCGGTTCGACGACGAAGACGATCTTTAAAAGCTCTTTTGACCGAACGGACAGTGGTGCGCGCTGACCGGCGAGGCGGCCGCCCGGCTCGTGCCTGCTGGGCGCACCTGGGGTGCCCGCCGTAGCTTGGGCCGCCCGCCGTAGGTGGTTCCGTCGCGGTGTTCGCGATATGTCTTGACTTTGCGGTGATGAGATATATCGTTATGCGTGACGGGTGGATGACCGGGAAGGACGAGCGGAATGGCGCAGTGGACCATCGAGGCTCCGATGAGCCTGGACTTTGATGACGTGACGGGGCTCCGGGTCAGGCTCATCGCCGGATCGGTGGCGGTACTCGCCACCGACGGTAAGCCCTCGCTCGACGTAGCCGACATCACGGGCGATCCGCTCAGCGTGACCTACGAAGACGGGCTGCTGACCATCAGTCATGAGAACCTCACCTGGGAGGGGCTGCTGAAGTGGCTGCGGCCGCAGCGGCATTCAGCGGTAGTGACCGTGACCGTACCCCGGAAGTGCCAGACGCAGGTCGGCGTGGTCAGCGCGTCCGCGGTGATGTCGGGCATCAGGGCCAGAGCCTCGGTCAAGAGCGTCTCCGGCGGGATAACGCTGGATGGCGTCACCGGCGACGTGGACGCTAACACTGTGTCCGGGGCGCTCGAGGCGCAGGGGATGAACGGCAAGCTCAACTTCACCACCGTGTCCGGCGACCTCACGCTGGCCGATGGCTGGCTGGAACGCCTGGACGCGAACGGGGTGAGCGGCGACGTTACCGCCGACATCGACCTTGACCCGCTGGGCGGCATGCACGTCAAAACGGTGTCGGGCGAGGTCACGCTCAGGCTCCCGGCCGAGTCCGATGCCCAGGTGAACCTGCACTCGCTGTCGGGCGACGTGCGCAGCGAATTCGCGGAGCTTAGACGGTCCAGCGCACCAGCGTCCCATAGCGTTAGCGGTAGCCTTGGCGCCGGCTCGGGGCACGTGTCTGTCGCCACCATGTCTGGCCGGGTCATGCTGCTACGACGGGCCGGGCGCGGCGCGGCGCCGCGAGACGCCGAGCCTGATAACACTGGCCCAGGTAACGCTAGGCCAGAGAATGAGAATGAGATGGAAGGCGAAACCAGTTGAGTCCGGTATTCCGCCACGGCAGCCTCCGGTTGTACCTGCTCAGGCTGCTGGACGAGGAGCCTAGGCACGGCTACGAGGTCATCCGGCTGCTCCGCGACCGGTTCATGGGGGTGTACTCGCCCTCACCAGGCACGATTTACCCGCGGCTGGCCCGGCTCGAGGAAGAGGGCCTGGTCACTCACGACGAGGTAGACGGCCGCAAGGTCTACCGGATCACCGAGGCCGGCCGCGAGGAACTGCGCGGCCGCAGCGATGAGCTCGACGAGCTTGAAGAAGAACTGTCCGCGTCGGTGAGCGACATCGTCCGCGAGGTCAGGGAAGACGTCAGGGAGACCGTGCGCAGCCTGCGCGAGGAACTGACCTGGGCCGCCCGTGAGTCCCGCCGGGCGAGCAAGGACGCGACCTCTGACGTCCGCGATCAGGCCGGGCAGACCAAGGAAGAGGCACGCAGCGAAGCCAGGCGGATCCGCGACGAGGTCCGTGATCAGGCCAGGCAGGCCAAGGAAGAGGCACGCGAGCAGGTCCGGCAGGCGCGCGAGGACGTCTGGGAGCAGGGCGGGCGATCCGGCACCGCGGGTCCGGGCTCCGACGCCACCCGGCGGGTGCACGAGCAGGCGCAACGGCTCCGGGAGGAAGCCCAGCGGGCCCGCGAGGAGGCCATGGGTGCGGCTGACCCCGGGGGCAGGGTACGCGAAGGAGCGGCGGGCCCACGGTTCGGTCCCGGCGAGCAGGATTGGGACACGCCTCCGGGCTGGGCGGGATGGGCAGACTGGCCCGGCCGTCGCGGCTGGGAAGACCGGTCGCGGACGCGAGGCCGGCACGGCTGGAGCGGCCCCGTCGATTTCGGCACGTTCCGCGATCTGGAGCGGCTGGCCGTCCAGTTCACCTCCGACCTGAGGAAACTGGCCATGCAGTCGTCAGGCTCGGGCGAGAACGTCATCTCCGACCTGCGGTCGATCCTGGAAGAGGCGCTGGAGCGGATCAAGAGCGAGATCTTCGGACCCGGTCACGCCCCCGGCCCCGACGCGCCCGCCCCCGGTACGACGGCTCCCGGTACGACGGCTTCCGGTGCCTCGGCCCCTGGTGCGACGGCCCCTGGTACGCCAGACCAGCCGGCGGCTCCGCTGAGGACTCCCCCAAGCAGGACTGAGCCGCCCCTCAGGTCTCCGGAGGCTCCGCAGACTCCCTCGCCCCAGTGGTTACCGTCCTGACGTGACCGCCAACCACATCGATGGAGCATCGCTGTGGTTCTGGCAACAGCGATGCTCCATCGATGTGGCTCTGATCCCCGCTAGGGATACGGCTAGAGGGTGAAGACGATCTTGCCGAACAGGTCGCCCGAAATCATGGCCGCGAAGCCTTCGCGGGCCTGTGCCAGCGGCAGGACGCGGTCGATCACCGGGCGGACGCCGGTCTGCTCGCAGAACCTCGCCAGGCGCGCCAGCTGCTCGCGGGAGCCCATAGTGGATCCGGTCACCGACAGCTGGGTGAAGAAGATTCTTGTCAGCTCGGCCGGCGGAGCATCACCGCTGGTCGCGCCGGAGATGACGATCCGGCCGCCTGGCTTGAGCGACCGCACGGAGTGCGCCCAGGTGGCCTGGCCCACGGTCTCCAGGACCACGTCTACTCGCTCCGGCAGCCGGGCGCCCGCCGGGAATACCTGGTCGGCCCCGAGCTTGAGGGCCTGCTCGCGCTTGGCCTCGCTCCGGCTGGTGGCCCACATCCGGTATCCGGCCGCGTGGCCGATCACGATGAGCGCGGTCGCCACCCCGCCGCCCGCGCCCTGTACGAGCATGGTCGCGCCCGGCTGGACGCCGGACTTGTCGAACAGCATCTTGTACGCGGTCAGGTAGGCCGTAGGCAGGCAGGCAGCCTCCTCGAACGACAACGCGGGCGGCTTCGGGATCAGGTTCCGGCGCGGCACGGCGACCTGCTCGGCGAAGACACCGTCGTGGCGTTCGGACAGCAGCGAGCGGCGCGGATCGAGAGTCTCGTCGCCGCCGCCCGCATCCGCGTCGGCGATCACCGCGTGCACGATGACCTCGTTACCATCGGGATCGATCCCCGCCGCATCACAGCCGAGCACGATCGGCAGCCGGTCCGCCGAAATGCCGACCCCACGCAGCGTCCAGACGTCATGGTGATTCAGCGCGGCGGCCTTAACCCGCACCGTCGCCCATCCGGCGGGCGCCACCGGATCCGGGCGCTCGCCTAGCTCAAGCCCGGCCAGCGGATCATCAGCGTCGATACGCGCAGCAGTCACAGCAAACATGAACCACACCCTACAGAACCCGGAAATCGCGGCGAGCGGGGGCGGAGGCGGCCCGGGGCTGCGAGCGCGGGCCCGGTGCCGCGAGCGCGGAGCTGCGGGGGCGGGCGCGGAGCTGCGGGGGGGTCCGGGGCGAGGGACAGGCTAGCGGCGGGCCGCGGCGATAGCCGCGCGATGAAGTCCGGTGGTTGTCCCGCGTAAGCGTGGTTGTCCCGCGTAAGCATTGTGCCACTGAGGGCCGGCGCGCTGCTAGCGGCAGCCGAGCCGATGGTGTAATACTCGATACCGGTAACAGACCATTACATCATCAACCTCCCTGGAACTAGGGGAGGCAGCTAGGGAACGCTGGAGTGGACCTCAACTCCTACGCTGAACTCGCGATACGGCTCGTCAACACGGCCGGCGCGGGGGGCGAAGACGGTGACCGCCTAGTCAACCTGACCGGGTTGCGCGAGCTGGTCGCCGACCGGGAGCACCTCAGCACCGGCGGGACCCGCAACGATCTCGATGCACTGCGGGAACTCCGCGGCGAGCTCCGTGCCTTCTTTGTCGCGTGCGCCGAGGGCGACGGCGAGGACGCCGCCGCGCGGCTGAACACGCTGCTCATGCAGCACCCAGTCCACCCGCAGCTGTCCGGGCACGACGACCAGCCGTGGCACGTGCACTACACCGACAGCGGCTCGGTCGCGGACAAGTACGCGGCCGGAGCCGTAATGGGCCTGGCCGTCCGGCTTAGCGACGTCGGCATCGACCGGTTCGGCGTCTGCCAGGCGCCCGGCTGCCAGGGCGTGTTCATCGACACCAGCAGCAGCCAGACCAGGCGCTACTGCTCCGAGCGGTGTACCAACCGCGCCAACGTGTCCGCGTTCCGCGCCCGCAAGCGCGGGGAGGACGACGGGGAAGCCCCAGCCCCGACGGCGACGGCGTAGCGCGCCCGTTTCACGCTCCCCTCGCGCGGGAGCAGCATGCCTGTCCGGCCGGTCGCGGCCCGATATCAACGCATACCTCTCAGATATACCGATGGTCTTTATAATCCGATTACCTGAACATACGGGAAGCTCGTCCGGCCTGGGGAGGAGTGACTAGCCCTGCGGGGCTCGACCGGCAAAGGGATCGATCATGGCAGCAGAAACTTCAGCGGTCGCCGTAACAAGGCCGGCCGACGTCGGCCTTAAGCGGGAGATAGGGCTCATCGGGCCACCTGGGCATCAGAGACCTCGATCATCGGCTCGGGCTGGCTGTTCGGCGCGCTCCTGGCCGCGCAGGCGGTAGGCGGTGCTGCCGTCCTGGCCTGGGCTATCGCCGGGGTCGTGGTCATGGTCCTGGCCCTGGTCCACGCCGAGCTCGGAGCGATGTACCCGGTCGCGGGCGGCACGGCCCGGTTCCCGCACTTCGCGTTCGGCAGCGCGGCCGGCGTCGGATTCGGCTTCTTCTCCTACCTGCAGGCCGTGACGATCGCGCCGATCGAATGTTATGCGTTCGTGACCTACGCCTCGTTCTACTGGCCCGGTCGCTGCAACGCCGACACCGGGAAGATCACCGGGGCCGGCCTGATCGTGACCGTTATCCTGATGGCGGTCCTCGTCGCCGTCAACTTCCTGGCCATGCGCATATTCGCCCGCGTCAACAACATCCTGACCTGGTGGAAGGTCGCGGTCCCTGTGCTGGCCATCGTCGTGCTGCTGTTCAAGTTCCAAGGCGGCAATTTCACCCCAGGCGGGAGCTTCCTGCCGGGCGGGATCAAGGCCCTGTTCGCGTTCGTCGTGGCCGACCTGCTCATCTACTGGTCGGGTTTCGAGGTGATCTGGAAGCTCGGCGTGGTCCTGGTGATCGGGTACGTGCTCATGGGCATCACGATAGCGTTCGACCCGCAGCGGCCGCCGCTGCAGTGGAGGTCGGCGGTCTGGATGCCGGTGTGGCTGATCGGCATGGGCATCATCTCCTGGCAGGGCCAGTTCGCCGCGGCGCGGTCAAGCCCCCGCTTCCCACCGGCAACATCGGGTTCTGGTACGACATCCTGATCGTCGCCGTGTTCAGCGTCGCCATCTACTGCTGGGCGATGGCCGCGAGGCTGCCGCGCGAGGAGATGCTCGCGCTGGTCGACAAGTAGTCCGGCGCCGGGGACGAGCCGATGCCGGACGTTCATCACTGAGTCCGGCCAGCAAGAACCTGAACGGCCCCGTCCTGCGACGGGGCCGTTCAGGCGTGGCGGGAGTGATGCAGGACGGTTCGTTCGGCTAAATGATCCTTAGCCCGCCCGGGCCGCCAGTAGCGGCCCAGCACGCGGCCCTCGATGAGGGCGGCTGGGACGGCCCCGAAATGCCGGCTGTCCACGGCACCGGCGGCCGGGTTGTCGGATTCGAGCCACCAGCCGCCCTCGGCGCGGCGGGCGGCGCGCTTGACCAGGAGCAGGCCCGGCTCGGCCGGGTGCCAGGCGAGCACGATCTGACCTGGGCGGATCCGGCAGGTCCGGCGGGCCAGCAGCCAGTCACCCGGGCGCAGCGCGGGTTCCATGGATCGTTCGGCGACCTTGACCCGGAGCAGGGGCCAGTGCATCCATCCCTCCCGGTGTCAGCCCAGGCGAGCGGGGTAGTGTCGGGTCTGCAAGTTAACAAGTCGGAGAAAGGGAATCGATGAGGCTGCTCACCCGCCTGCTCGAGCCGAAGGCCGTCGCTCACGCCCACTGCGACCTGCCCTGCGGAGTCTATGACCCGGCGCAGGCCAGGATCGAGGCGGAATCGGTCAAGGGGATCGACGAGAAGTACCAGCAGAACACGGACCCTGAGTTCCGGGCCCGCTGCCTGATCATCAAGGAACAGCGTTCGGAGCTGGTCAAGCACCACCTGTGGGTGCTGTGGACCGACTACTTCAAGGCGCCGCATTTCGAGAAGTACCCGCAGCTGAACCAGTTGTTCAACGAGGCCACCAAACTGGCCGGGTCCTCGGGTACCAAGGGCAGCGCCGACCCGGCCGTGGCCGACCAGCTGCTGGCCAAGATCGAGGAGATCAGCAAGATCTTCTGGGAGACCAAGCAGGGCTAGTCCTCCACCGCTGCGGCATGAAACCGCGGTTTCACGACCTAGAGGGGCCGTGAAACCGCGGTTTCATGCCGCTTGAGGGCTCCGGGGGCGAGGCGTGTGGGGCGGGGGTGGGGGGAGGGAGCGGTGTTGGGCGGGGGGCGGCGCGGCGCGTTTCTCGTCAAGGGCTGTGGGCGGTAGGTTGCATGCAGTGGGCGGCGACCAAGTAACCGGCCCGGAGGAGAGACGTGACCGAAGATACCGCCGCGACGACAGCCGTGCCGGGCCAGCGGGATCCGGACGCGGGGCAGGCGGACCGCGAGACGACGCAAGATCACGTGAAGGTGTGCATGCCCGCTGAGGGCGCGTACCTTTCCGTGCTGCGGACGGCGACCGCAGGCCTGGCGGCGAGGCTCGACTTTACCCTGGACGAGATCGAGGACCTGCGCATCGCCGTGGACGAGGCGTGCGCGATGCTACTCGCCCAGGCGATACCCGGCACCAACCTGGAGTGCGGCTTCGACCTTGGCGTCGATGAGATGACGATCACGGTGTCGGTGATCGCCGCGGAACCGCGGATCCCGGCCCGGGACACCTTCGCCTGGACCGTGCTTTCCGCCCTGGCCGGGACGGTCGACTCCCGGCTCGGGGCCGATGACCAGGTGTCCATCGTGCTGCGCAAGCACCGGGGTATACCGCAGTCCGGAGTGCTCGGGTGAGCGAGTTCGAGGTCCAGGTGACCGAGGAGTTCGAGGTCGCCCAGGTCACCGCGGAAACGGTGCGGATCGAGCGCGGATCGCCTGACCGGGCCCGGGCCCGGGAGCTGTTCGAGCGGCTCGCGGTGCTGCCGCCCGATGACCCGGAACGGGCCAGGATCAGGGGCTACCTGGTCGAGCTGCACCTGCCGCTGGTGGAATACCTGGCGCGCCGCTTCCGCAATCGCGGCGAGTGGCTGGACGACTTGACCCAGGTCGCGACGATCGGCCTGATCAAGTCCATCGACCGGTTCGATCTCGAGCGCGGGGTGGAGTTCTCCACCTACGCCACGCCCACCATCGTGGGCGAGATCAAGCGGCACTTCAGGGACAAGGGCTGGGCGGTCCGGGTGCCGCGCCGGCTGCAGGAACTCAAGCTTTCCCTGACCAAGGCCATCGGCGACCTGGCCCAGCGCGAGGGACGCGCCCCCACCGTGAGCGAGCTCGCCGCGCACCTGCAGATGAGCGAGGAAGAGGTCCTGGAGGGCCTCGAATCAGCCAACGCCTACTCCACCGTGTCGCTCGACGCCCCCGATTCTGGCGACGAGGACGCGCCCGCGGTCTCGGACTCGCTCGGCATGGTCGACGAAGCCCTCGAGGGCGTCGAGTACCGGGAATCCCTCAAGCCCCTGCTCGAGCAGCTCCCGCCGCGCGAGAAGAAGATCCTGCTGCTCAGGTTCTTCGGCAACATGACCCAATCCCAGATCGCCACCGAACTCGGCATCTCCCAGATGCACGTGTCCCGGCTGCTCGCGCGCACGCTCGCTCAGCTCAGGGAAGGGCTGACCAGCGAAGACTGACGGGCTGGGTGGGCTTTAACGGGCGGCTTTCTTGGCGGGTTGCTTTTCCGGCGAGCTCGGGGCGGGCGGCGCGGTGACGGGCGGGCGGTTAAGGGCCCGCAGGCTGGCCGGGGTGAACAGGCCAGCCAGGCAGATAACGGCGATAAGCAGGGCGGGCACACCCCAGCCGAGCTGGTGATCGCCCACCAGGTACAGGCCCGCGCCGATCATGAACAGCTGGGTCATGACCACCGGCGTCCGGGTCCAGGGCCGGCCCCTGTTTAGGCCCACCGCGAAGGCGGCGAGTCCGGAGGCGGCGGCGAAGGCGATCAGCGTCAGCCCGATCTCGCTGCCCAGCTGGTAGTTATGCCCGTCGGCGGTGACCACGGCGGCGAACACCGCCGCCGCGGCTACGCCGGCCGCCTCGACCGCCTGCGCGGCGGCGGCCACGCGGAGCCCTACCGGACGAGCGTCAGTGGTTCGCATCGCCATTACTTCACACCTATCCGTCCCTGAAACGGGGGCCGCACATGTTCCCAGCTTAAGCGCCGACTAACCTGGGCGAGTGCGCGGCATCCTGATCGTTAACCCGCATGCGACGTCGATAACGGGGACCATCATCGACCTGGCAGTCCGCACTCTTGCCGGACTCGTCGACCTTGACGTCGAACGTACCAAGTACCGCGGCCACGCGCGTGAGCTGGCCGCGGCGGCGCCCGGTGAGCTCATCGTCGTGCTCGGCGGGGACGGCTCGATCAATGAGGTCGTGAACGGGGTGATGAGCCGCGAGGCGGACGCCGGGCCTGGTGAGCGGCCGCCGCCGCTGATCGCGGTCATTCCCGGCGGCGGGGGCAACGTGTTCGCGCGGGCGCTCGGGCTGCCGGCCGACGCCGCTCAGGCGATCCGCAGGGTCAGGGACGTCATCGCGGCGGGCCGCTACCGGACGGTAGGGCTCGGGCTGGCCGGCGACAGGTACTTCACCTTCAGCGCCGGGCTCGGCATGGATGCGGAGGTCGTGTACGAAGTGGAGCGGCTGCGTGCCTCGGGCCGCACCGAGAGCACCTCGCTGTTCCTGCGGACGATGCTGCGGCACCTCTACTGGGGCACCGACCGGCGGACGCCGGCCCTCACGCTGGAACGTGACGGGCAGCCGCCGATCGGTGACCTGTTCCTGACCATCATCACGAACCGCTCGCCGTGGACCTATTACCGCGGCCGTGCGGTGCTGCCCGTTCCGCATCCCGATTTCAGTTCCGGCCTCGACGTACTGGCCTTGCGCCGCGTCAACCTGACCACCATCTACAACGCGGTGCTCCAGATGCTGCTGATCAGGAGCCGCCCGCCCCGGGGGCGGAACCTGACGACCGTGCACGGCGCGGAATCGTTCACCGTCCGCTCGGCGCGGCCGATCGCGTTTCAGGTGGACGGTGAATATCTCGGTGAGGTCGAGACCCTTGAATTGCAGTTCGTCCCGAATGCGCTTCGCGTCGTGGCGTGACGCTAAGTGCCCGGCTGAAAGTACGCTGAGGGCCGTGCTGGACACTAGTGACGCGGCGCGAGCAAAATGTGATCGATCTGACATTAAATTCAGTTAGCGGTTCGCCGTGGCCCCTTGCGCTTGTCAACCGACGTTGAGAGGCTTGACGTGATGCCTGGCGCGGGGGCGCCTCGGCCGCGTCATCAGGTCGGATGACAGGTGAGTCGCCTTCGGAAGCACGTTCGGCCGGATGGCGGCCGCACGGGTTTCCCGCTCGGCGTCACCAACGACTCCGGGAAACCTGGGTCAGCTGGGACAGTATGGTAAAGCTCGTGAAATTATTCACAAGCTTTAATAGACGTGCGTACCGGACGCAATTTCTTGCGGTCGGCGGCCGAGAAGGAGTGGACATCGTGGACTGGCGTCACGAAGCCGGCTGCCGTGAGGTGGACCCCGAGCTGTTCTTCCCGATCGGGAACAGCGGTCCAGCGCTACTCCAGATCGAGGAAGCCAAACAGGTGTGCCGCCGCTGCACGGTGATGGAAGAATGCTTGCGCTGGGCGATCGATTCCGGGCAGGACGCCGGGGTCTGGGGCGGCATGAGCGAGGATGAGCGGCGCGCGCTCAAGCGCCGTACCATCAGGCTTCGCGCCCGCGCGCACGTGTGAGCGGCTGGCGTTTACCGGCCTTCCGGCTCGGGCCGGGATGACTCGTACCCCACCGGAAGGTCCACCACCGCTTCGGTGCCGCCGCCCGCCCTCGGCGTTATCCGCAGCCGTCCGCCGAGTTCACTCACGACCAGCGTGCGGACGATCTGCAGGCCCAGGCTCGTGGTCGAGTCAAGCTCGAAATCATCGGGCAGGCCGACGCCGCTGTCCGTCACGGTGACGGTCAGCCGCTCCGGCTCGCGGACCGCGGCGACCTCCAGGAGCCCGTCGTCCGGCCCGGGGTGCGGGAAACCGTGCTGCAGCGCGTTCTGCAGCAGCTCGGTCAAGACCATGGCCAGCGGGGTCGCGACCGAGGAGGACAACAGGCCGAACGACCCGGTGAGCTTCGGCACCACCCGGACCTCGGCGGCCGACACCTCTCCCGCCATCATCGCCACCCGGTCCGCGATGTCGTCGAAGTCGACGATTTCCTCCGGCGCGTGCGACAGCGTCTCGTGCACCACCGCGATCGAGCCCACCCGGCGGACCGCCTCGTCCAGCGCGGCGCGGGCCTCGGGCGCGTGGAGGCGCCGCGCCTGCAGCCGCAGCAGCGCGGCGACGGTCTGCAGGTTGTTCTTGACCCGGTGATGGATCTCCCTGATCGTCGCGTCCTTGGTCATCAGCTCCCGCTCGCGGCGGCGCAGCTCGGTGACGTCCCGCACCAGGACCAGGGCGCCGGTCCGGTTACCGCCGACGATCAGCGGAATCGAGCGGAGCTGGACCACCGAGCCGTTCCCGTCCACCTCGGCCACCCGCGCCGCGCGGCCCGCGGCCACCACCATCAGCGACTCATCCAGCGGCTCATCGGAGGCGCAGAGGCCGGCCGTGACCACGCTGAGCTCCGATCCGACCAGGTCGGCGGCCAGGCCGAGGCGGCGGTACGCCGACTGGGCGTTCGGGCTCGCGTAGGTGACCCGGCCCGACTTACCCAGCCGGAGCAGCCCGTCGCCGACCCGCGGCGACCTGACCAGCATCGCGTCGGCGCCGGGGAAGGGAAACGTCCCCTCCGCCACCATCCGGGCCAGGTCGTCGGCGCCCTGCACGTAGGTGAGCTCAAGGCGGCTCGGGGTGCGGGCTGAGTTCAGGTTGGTGCACCGCTCGATGACGGCGATCACCCGGTTCGCCCGCGTCACCGGAATGCCCTCGGTGCGCACCGGTACGCCGGTCGTCCAGTCCGGGTCGCTCTCCCGCCAGATCCGCCGCTCGTTCCTGGCCACGTCGAGCAGCCGCTGGTCCTCCGGACCGGCGAACGTCCCGACCACGTCGTCCTGGAGCGACGTGGGGCCGGTGGTCGGCCGCATCTGGGCGATGGCCAGCCAGCCGGTGCCGTCACTGGCCGGCGCCCAAAGGATCAGGTCGGCGAAGGACAGGTCCGCGAGCAGCTGCCAGTCCGATACCAGCGAGTGGAGCCACTCCACGTCGGACTCACCGAGGCTGGTATGGCTTCTAGCCAGGTCATTCAGCGTGGGCACAGTACCATCATCGCATCCGGGGCGTGTGGGCGATCGATCACATCCGCGCCCGGGCCGGTGCGCGACCATGGTAGGAGTTGACGTTCACCCTTTATTAAGGCAATGATTCCGGATGACCGCTTCTCTGCTGCCGGCTGACGATCCGCCTGGCGAGCCCACCGCAGGCGCCGGGCCGAGGCTGCCCAAGTACTACCAGGTGAAGCGACAGCTACTCGAGCTCACCGCCACCCTGGACGCCGGCAGCCCGGTGCCGCCGGAGCGGGAGCTGGCGCGTTCGTACGGAACTTCCAGGACCACGGTGCGCCAGGCGCTGGCCGAACTCGTCATCGAGGGCCGCCTGCTGCGCATGCAGGGGAAGGGCACCTTCGTGGCCAAGCCCAAGGTGGCCCAGCTGCTCGAGCTCGCCAGCTACACCGAGGGCATGCGCGCGCACGGCCTGCATCCGCATACCAAGATCCTCGACATCGGGTACGTCACCACGGACGAGCAGCTCGCGGCGCTGCTCGGCATCCGGGTCGGCGGCCGGGCGCTGCGCATCCACCGGCTGCGGCTCGCCGACGGCGAGCCGATGTCGATCGACACCTCGCACCTGCCCGCCCGGCGCTTCCCCGGCCTGCGCAAGCTCCTGGACCGGGACACGTCGCTGTACGAGACGCTGCGCGCGGGGTACGGCATCCAGCTGGCCGAGGCGGAGGAGACAATCGAGACGGTGCTCGCCGACCCGCATGACGCGCAGCTGCTCGAGGTGGACGCGGGGCTGCCGCTGCTGCTGCTGTCCAGGCACGCGTTCGACGTCACCGGCACGCCAGTGGAATGGGCACAGTCCTGGTACCGGGGTGACCGGTACAAGTTCGTCACCCGGCTACGCCGGTGAGCCGCATTGCTTCACGTACCCATATGTTCCCGAGCTGATTCACCGGCGTCCTCTTCGCCATTAACCTGCAGTTGCCCGGCGGGATCTGAATCCTGCAGATGACCCCGATGCTTATCGGCGGGCTGGTCACCCGCGGTTCGGCCGGTACGCCCTGCTGCTCGGCTGGCGCCAGGCCCGGGACTCGCCGGGCCTCGGCGCCACGGGCCTCGGCGCCACGGGCCTCGGCGCCACGGGTCTGGGGGCCGCCGGGGATTGGGGCGGGCCCTGGCGTCAGTCACGGTAGGCTCTCCGGCTCCCCTGCCGGATAATCCTACTGACTGGTAACATCGGTGTTATGGTGCAGGTATCCGGGCACGGCGGCGTACACGCCATCGAGGTCGCACGGCAGCATGGCGTGACGGCCCTGTTCACGCTATCCGGCGGGCATGTGTTCCCGCTCTACGATGCGGCGGTCAGGACCGACCCGCCGCTGCGCCTTATCGACGTGCGGCACGAGCAGACGGCGGTCTTCGCGGCCGAGGCGACCGCCCGGCTGACCAGGACGGCCGGGCTAGCCGCGGTGACCGCGGGCCCGGGCGTCACGAACTCGGTCAGCGCGGTCACGACCGCCTGGTTCAACGGAGCGCCGGTCGTGCTGCTCGCCGGACGCGCGCCCGACTACCGCTGGGGCGCGGGCAGCCTGCAGGAGCTCGACCATCCGCCGCTGCTCGCGCCGGTGACCAAGGCCGCGTTCACCGAGCACGAGACGGCGAAGGTCGCGGCGTCGGTAGACGAGGCTTTCCGGCTGGCGCTGAGCCCGCACCGCGGGCCGGTGTTCCTCGATATCTCGCTCGAGGCGATCTACGGGCAGGCCGAGGCGGACCGGCCGGCCGGTGCGGCCCTGGACGCCGCGATCCCGGACGGCGGTGATGTCGAGCGGATCGCCGCGCTGCTGCGGACGGCGCGGCGGCCGGTGCTCGTCCTGGGCTCAGACGTCTGGCTCGGCGGCGCCGAGGACGCGGCGCGGCAGGCGGCGCAGGTGCTGCGACTGCCCGTGATCGCCAACGGCCAGGCCCGCGGGATACTGCCCGCCGGCCATGAGCTGCTCGTCACCCGGGCCAGGTCGGCGGGCCTGCGCGAGGCTGACCTGGTCATCGTGGCGGGCACGCCGCTGGACTTCCGGCTCGGGTACGGCTCGTTCGGCCCCAAGGAGGCGCCCGCGCAGGTGGTGCACGTGGCGGACGCGCCAGGCGGGATCGCGACGCACGCGCCGCTGGCGGCGTCGGCCGCGGGTGACCTGTCGGCCTTCTTCACTCAGCTGACGGCGGCGGGCGCGCCGACCGGGGCCGACCCGGGCTGGGGACCGCGGCTGGCCGAGGCGGTCCGGGCCGCGCAGGCGGCCGATGCTCCGCTGCTGGCCAGCGACGCTGAGCCGGTGCACCCGGCGCGCATCTACGGCGAGCTGCTCAAGGTCCTCGACGACGACGCGGTCGTCATCGGTGACGGCGGCGATTTCGTCTCGTTCGCCGGAAAGTACATCGAGCCGAGGCACCCCGGCGGCTGGCTCGATCCCGGGCCGTTCGGCTGCCTGGGTACCGGCCTCGGCTACGCGATCGCGGCCCGGGTCGCGCGGCCGTCCGCGCAGGTTGTCCTGCTGCTCGGCGACGGGGCAGCCGGCTTGTCGCTGATGGACGCCGACACGCTGGTCCGGCATCAGCTGCCGGTGGTCATCATCTGCGGCAACAACGGCGGCTGGGGCCTGGAACGGCATCCCATGCGTGCCCTCTACGGCTACGACGTCGCCGCCGATCTGCAGCCGGGCTGCCGTTATGACGAGGTGGTCCGTGCCCTTGGCGGCGCGGGTGAGCTCGTCACCGCGCCCGCCGCGATCGGCCCGGCCCTGCGCCGCGCCTTGGCCGCCAACGCTCCCTACCTGGTCAACGTGGTCACCGACCCCGAGATCGCCTACCCGAGGTCAACCACCGGTGTATAGCGGGCGGCCGGTCAGGAGATGACGGCGATCAGGTCGCCCTCCTGGACGATGTCACCCTCGGCGACGTGCATCTTCGCGACCACGCCCGGACCTTCGGCCAGGACCGGGATCTCCATCTTCATCGACTCGAGGATCACCAGGGTGTCACCGTCGTCGACGTGATCGCCTTCCGCCGCGACCACCTTCCACACGTTCGCGACCATCTCCGCGCGGACCTCAGCCACCGGTGATTCCTCCTGTCGTCGGCCTTCAGCTACGCGGGACGCAGCTTGGTTACCAGGGACGTATCGTAGTCCCCGCTGATGAATTCCGGGCTGGCCAGCAGTTCGGCGTGGAAGAGCAGGTTAGTCTTCGGTCCCGCGATCCGGAAGGCGGCGACGGCCTGCCTGGCCCGGTCGAGAGCCTGGTCGCGGTCGGCGCCGTAGACGCAGAGCTTGGCCAGCAGCGGGTCGTAGAACGGCGTGACGGTGTTGCCCGCCCGGTAGCCGGCGTCTACTCGCACCCCCTCGCCCGAGGGTTCGTCCCATTCGCTGATCTTTCCCGGTCCGGGCAGGAACCTGACCGGATCCTCGGCGTAGACGCGCAGCTCAAGCGCGTGCCCGGAAGGGCTGAGCGTGGCTGCGTCGAAGGAGGGCGGTTCGCCCGCGGCGATGAGGAACTGCTGCTCGACCAGGTCGATGCCGGTGACAAGCTCGGTGACGGGGTGCTCGACCTGCAGCCGGGTATTCATCTCAAGGAAGACGAAGGAGCCGGCGTCGGCATCGACCAGACACTCGACCGTCCCGGCTCCCTGATATCCCACCGCCTGCCCCGCCCGGACGGCCGCGGCCAGCATCCGCTCGCGCAGCCCCGCGGAAACACCCGGGGAGGGCGTCTCCTCGGCCACCTTCTGGTGCCGCCGCTGCACCGAGCAGTCACGTTCGCCGAGCGCGAGTACGCGGCCGTCCGCCAGCCCGAGGATCTGGACCTCGACGTGCCGAGCGTGCTCGACGTAGCGCTCGATCAGGATCTCCGGGGAGCCGAAGAACCGCTCCGCGCGTGACCTGGCCGTCTCGAAGGCCGCCCGGAGGCCGGCGGGGCCCGCGGCCACGCCCATGCCGATCCCGCCGCCGCCGGCCGCCGCCTTGACCATGACGGGGTAGCCGATCCGGTCTGCCTCGGCGAGCGCCGCGATCACGTCGGTGACGGGCTCCCGGCTGCCCGGCGACACCGGGACTCCGGCCGCCTCCATCAGGTTCCTGGCCCGGATCTTGTCGCCCATCTGCTCGATCGCGGCCGGATCGGGGCCCACCCAGGTCAGGCCGGCGCCGATGACCTGCCGGGCGAAGTCCGCGTTCTCGGCGAGGAAACCATAACCCGGATGCACCGCCGCAGCTCCGGTCTTGCGGGCCGCGTCGATGATGGCCGCGGCGTCCAGGTAGCTGCGGGCGGGCTGGGCCGGCCCGATGTGGACGGCGTCGTCCGCCTCGCCGACGTACGGCAGGTCCGCGTCCGCGTCCGAGTACACGGCGATGGCCCGGATGCCCATCTGGCGGGCCGTCCGTATCACCCGCCTGGCAATCTCGGCACGGTTGGCGACAAGCACCGAATCGAACATCCGGCCAGCCTATCCCCCGCGAGCCAAAGGGCCGCTCCCCCGCGAGCCAAAGGGCCGCCGGCGCTTCCTGGACTGAGGAGCGAGGAACGAGCGACGAGGGAAGGAGGCGCAGTGAAGGGGGAACGGGGAGGTGGGTGGGGGCCCGGAGGCGAGCGGGAAGACAGAGCGAGCGGGAAGACAGAGCGAGCGAGGCAAGCACAATCACATCTGGATGACCGACCAGCGGTTCACGACCCGGCTGAGGGCCTCGACCGCGTTCGGGTCATATTCACTGGCCGTGTCCAGCCGAAGCTGCTGCACCGCCGCCGCCGCGCGGCCGGGATCCAGCGAGCTGCCGACTATGTCGTCGAAGGCATTGGCCGCCTTGATGATGCGGCTGCTCATGGGCGGCCCGCCTGGCCGGATATCGCGGGGATAAGGGCTGCCGGGATGAGGGCCGTGGGACTTAGGACCGCGGGCGTGCGGGGCGCGGGCGTGCGGGGCGCGGGCGTGCGGGGCGCGGGCGTGCGGCACGAAACCGTCAGGCACGACGTTGACGTCACGGTACGGCTCGTTCTGCCGGCGCACGATCTCGGCCACCGCGCCGAGGACCTGCGCCTGCTGGATCACGCCGGCGCCAAGCTCGGCGATGCGCTGCTGGTCCTGACGGGAGACGAAGCTGGTGGCGCCGCCCGAGATCGGGTCATGCAGGGAGAGCTGCCCGATGTCGTGCATGAGCGCCGCGTACTCGAGCTCGAGCAGTTGCGGCTCATGGATGCCGAGTTCCCGGCCGATGGCGACGGCGAGCCGGCTGACCCGTTCGGAATGGCCGGGCTCCACGTAGCCGCCGATCTCGGTGACCCGGGCCAGCGCCCGCACGGTCTGCAGGTAGGTCGCCCGGATCCCGGCGTACCGGCGGAACGCGACCTGGGTGACGAGCAGCGGGGCGGTGAACACGGCCAGCGCGGCCAGCCCCATCACCTCGGCGGCGAAGGCGATGAGCAGGGCCGAGGCCGCGACCGCCGCGCCCAGCGGGAGCTGAACACGCATCTCGTCGACTAGCGCCACCCGGAACCTGGCCCGCTGCTCGTCCACCCGGAGCAAGGCGGTGAGCACCGCCTCGAGTAGCACCGCCACGATAGCCAGGGAGGTCATCAGCGAAAAGGCGAGGCCCCAGTGGTTGACGACGGCGGCGTTCCCGGCGAGCGGGCGGAAGATGTAGGCGACGCATGCGACGCAGAGCAGGCGCGAGGCCATGCCGCTGACCCGGGCCGGGCGGCCCACGGCCAGGTGCGGCAGCGCGCCGATGATCATCCCGATCGTGGTGACGGTCACCACCTGCTGGGCGGTGTACACACCCAGATGATTGCCGACCCGGATGAGCAGGGCGTAGGCGAGGGCTCCGGCGAACCCGATCGGGGCGGACTCACGGTCGCCGGGCAGGTTCAGCCGCAGCACCTCACCGAACGCGATCAGCACGCCGAACGCGACCGCGGTGCGGACATCGCGCAGTCCCGCCGCCGCGGTCTGCGCCACCGAGGCCACGAGCCACACGCCGGCGGCCACCACGAGCAGCAGCTGCCCGGAATCCCGCACCTGCCAGGGATATCTGCGCAGCTCGTGTCGTCGTTCGGTCATCACTGTCTCAGAGGCTATCGCTCACCCGAAGTGGCGCGCCGGGATCGTCGTGGTCCTGAGCGGGTATAGCTATCTCGTCGGTCACCAGGGCGGGCGGCTCGGGACGCGGCCAGCCGTCACGTTTGAGCGCGGCCACGAAGGCGTCCACGAAGGCCGGGTCGAACTGCGTGCCCGACCATTTCCTCAGTTCGGCGAGCGCCTCGTCGACCGGCCGCGCCCCGCGGTACGACCGGGTTGAGGTCATCGAATCGAAGGCGTCGGCGACCGCGAGCACCCGGGCGAACTCGGGGATCTCGTCGCCCGCCAGCCCCATCGGATAGCCGCGGCCGTCGATCCGCTCGTGATGATGCATGATCCCGGCCAGGGCCTCGTCCAGGAAGCCGATCTCCCGGACGATATCCAGCCCGCGCATCGGGTGCAGCTGGATGGCCGCGTACTCCTCCTCGGTCAGCTTCCCCGTCTTCTGCAGGACCCTGGTCGGCACGCCGAGCTTGCCGACGTCATGCAGCATGCCCGCGTACCTGATCGCTTCCACACGGTCGGCGCGCATGCCGATCTCGCGGGCGATCATGACCGACCCGCGTGACACCCGGTCGCTATGGCCGCGGGTATAGAAGTCTTTGGTCTCGACCGCCTGGCACAGCGCACCGACCGTGGCCTCGTAGGCCCGCTGCTGCTCGGCGAACTGCGCGACTGCCCAGCGCGCGACGAAAAGCGGGATCAGCACCAGCAGCGGCGCGAACACCCCGACCACGCTCCACAGCGCGGCGATAAGCAGCCCGAACGCCCCGTAACCAAGGTCGGAGAACAGCAGCCGGGCCACCTCCGCGGCGGTGGCCCGCGCCATGCCCTCGGCCTTGCGCGCGAGCCAGAGCACGCCGCCGAGCAGCCCGTGATTGACCACCACGTGGGTCACCGCGGCGACCGCGAACGGCCAGATGATCTTGGGGAACGAACTCGCGCTCAGCGGGCCGACATCGCCGTTCAGCGCCACGAAGACCCAGCCGGCCACATAGGCGGTGAGGGCCATCATGCCGGTGTTGAACGCGCGCTGGGCCGGGGATGGCCCGCGGCGCAGGCTGAAGACGGTACAGGCACCCACTAGGGCGGCGCCCACCGGCCCGACCAGGACGGCCGCGGCCAGCGTCGCGGTGGTATTAGCCGACCAGGAAAGATTTCCCGGCGCCAAACGAGTCGCCGTCGACTCGGAAATGACGAGCAGCAAACCCAGGACAGCGATATCACGCCAGGAATTCGCGGAGAACGAGAACGGGCCTCGCGCGATAAGAACAACTGCTAGTGCTACCACCGTGACGATGTAGAGCCGCGCGGCCCATGAGAGTCTGGCCAAACTACCCCCTCGCGGTCAGGGGTGTGCGACAAAAGCTATAAATCGGCGCAGTTACCCCCAGACAGTTCCGAAAGCGACAGGCACGCATACGGAATCCGGCGCGGCCGCACACCGCGTAGATGTGACCTCACTACCTGGACGCATGACGTCGACCTCCAAGTCACGACCGCCTACTGCTCTCCGGCTATCGCCCAAGGTCAAGGATAACGTGGCCACAACGGTTCTCGCAGGCCCAAATCTTTCGTGAGCACGATCGTCACAATGGGCAATCAAAGGTGGCACACGCGGCGCAATTGCCACACTTCTGCCGGGTCAGGCGGCCGCCTGCTACTCAGCGAACTCGATAGTCGCGCGGACTTCCCTGATCCGGACGAGAACCTTCGCGCGCAGCTCAGCGGGCGCCGGGTCGCAGCAGTGCTTTTGCACTATGCGCTTGACCGCCTCTTCCAGGCCGTACTCGCGCAGGCAGGGACCGCACTCGGCCAGGTGCTGGCGGATCTTCGCGCAGTCCAAGTCGGCCAGCTCGCCGTCGAGGTAGCCATAAACCCGGTCCAGTACCTCGGTACACGGAGTCTCGTGCGGTTTTCCGCAACTCATCGCCCATCCTCCCCGGGCCCGGAAGCGTCGGAGCCGGTTCTCGCCAACCCGCGGTCCGCCGCGTAATCCTGGAGCAGTTCCCGCAGCTGACGACGACCACGGTGCAAGCGTGACATCACGGTCCCGATCGGCGTTTCCATGATGTCGGCGATTTCCTTGTACGCGAATCCCTCGACGTCGGCCAGGTAGACCGCGATCCTGAACTCCTCAGGCAGTGCCTGCAGCGCTTGCTTGATGTCGGAATCGGGGAGCCGTTCCAGGGCCTCCGCTTCAGCCGACTTCAAACCGCCCGAGGTATGCGACGCTGCCCGCGCCAGCTGCCAGTCCTCGACCTCCTCCGCACCAGACCGCTGCGGCTCACGCTGCCGTTTGCGATAGGTGTTGATAAAGGTATTGGTCAGGATCCGGAATAGCCAGGCCTTGAGGTTCGTACCCTGCTGGAACTGGTGGAAGGAGGCATAGGCCTTGGCGAACGTCTCCTGGACCAGGTCTTCCGCATCCGCCGGGTTGCGGGTCATCCGAAGCCCTGCGGAGTACAGCTGATCCAGGTAGGGCAGCACCTCCTGCTCGAAGCGCTCGCCGCGTTCTTCGAGAGTCTCCGGAACGGGACCCACCCCCTCTAGGTAGTACGAGGCCGGGCTGCTGGCATGCAGACCGTATGAGCGGGAGAATACCGTGCCGGAATCAGAAGCTTCCATCAGCATGCCACGAGGTGGCGAGGCTACTGCCATGCCGCTTGCAACAAGGCCGTGCATCCGGTCATTCCTGAACCGCCCCCCGGCAGCCAACTCCGCGCGGCCGGGAGGTGACAAAGCCGCGCAGCCGGGAAGATAAGACGTAGGCGTCTGGAGGCAAGGACGCCGAGTCAGGAGTTCAGGGCCCGTGCCACATGCGGCCAGCGCGATTACCGCGCCCGACACTGATCATCTCCCGGTCTACTGGCAGTTCCACGAGGCCGTGACGCGAGCGCAGCTAGCGTCCTGGCTGCCCGCGGGACGGCGGCATACCCTCGTCGACGTCTCGGGCCCGCGAGCGCCAAGCGCGGAACTCGCGGCCGCGGCCGGCCACACCGTGCTCCGCGTGATTGACGGTACCCGCGCGGGCCCCCCCGGCACGGGGGGCAGAGGGGGCAGAGGGGGCTTGGGGGGAACTGTTTCCTCCCAAGAGCGGGGGGTTCCGGGGGGTCGTCCCCCCGGGCCAACACTGCTGATCGCGGATTCCCCCCGGCTGTCCTTCCTGCGTGACGGTTGCGCGGACGGCGTGATCGCCGAGGACCGGGCGCTGTCCATGCAGCTGGCCGCCGAGACCATGATCGCGGAGATCGCCCGGGTCCTGCGGCCGGGCGGGCGGGTGCTGGCTTGCGTGGACTCGCTGGTGCTCGGCATGGCCGTGCTGGCCGACCAGCATCACTGGGCGCAGCTGGTTGACCTGCCGCACGCCGAGGTCGTACTCGTGCCCTGGCCGGACGGCAGCATCACCCGCTGCTACGGCCCCGACCAGGCACGTGAGCTGTTCAGCGGAGCCGGGCTGAGGGTGAACTGGATCCGGCCGCGGACCGTGTTCTCCGAGTCGATGGTGACGCACCTGCTGCGCCGCGACCCGCGCAGCCTGCCCAAGCTCGTGCAGGCCGAGCTGGCCGCCGTCGCCGACGAGTCCCTCGGGGCCCAGCTGGTGGTATCCGCGGTCAAACCGCGTGCGCGGCCGCGGGCCGCGGGAGGTTAACGCCGCCGCTTGGCGTAAGCGGACTGGCAGCTCACGCAGCGGGCCGCTTCGGGCCGGGCATCGAGCCTGCCCTCCGGGATCTGATGCCCGCAGTCGACGCACTGTCCGTAGGTGTTGTCCTCGATGCGGGCGAGTGTGGCGAGCACCTCTTCTCGCTGGGCGCGGGCGGAGATGAGCACCGCCTCCGTCCGATCGGCCTCCGACAGCGACGACCCCGCGTCGGCCGAGTCCAAGGGGTACCCCACCCCGGCCTGCGGCCCGGGATGCTCGCCGTGCAGAATTGATATCGACCGGTCCAGCTCGTCGCGCATCTCCTCTAGGCGCTTACGGGCGACGGTAATCTCCACTGATGTCCTCGCCTTCCGCCCGCGAGTGAAGCGCAGCCCAAGCTCGTGTCAGGCCCGGCTGCGGACCGCGGGCTCAGAACAACTCGCCGGGCGGCCGCTCCTTGTCGGCGGCAGCCGCGGCTGACTCGTCAGCGCCCTCCGGGAGGGGCTCGACGAGCTCCGGTCCGTTGTTCCGCACGAAATTGACGGCCGTTGATACGGGGTACGACGTCAGGCCGCCCGCCATCGCGGGCAGCATCGTCGCTTGAAGCTGGCCAGGGTCGGTAGTGCCCGGGTCGAGCCAGTCTGCCCAGTGGTCACGGGAAATCACCATGGGCATGCGATCGTGGATCTGACCAACGTCGTCGGTTGCCTGGGTCGTGATAATCGCGGCCGTCCACAGCCAGGCGTGCTCGTGGTCCTCCGGCAGCGCCTCGTCGCGCCAGAGGTCGTAGATACCTGCGAACGCGAGGGCGCCACCGTCCGTTCGGTGAATAAAAAAGGGTTGTTTGTGTTTTTTGCCCTCGCTTGAGACGGCTTGCCACTCGTAGTAGCCGTCGGCGGGCAGGATGCACCGGCGCTTGGCAAAGGCGCGCCTGAAGGCTGGCTTGACCGCCACCGTCTCGGCCCTGGCGTTGATCAGCCGGCCGCCGCCCGAGGCGTCCTTCGCCCAGAAGGGGACCAGGCCCCACCGCACCACGCGCAGCTCACGGGCCTGCGGCTCCTCGTCGCGGGCCGGTCTTTCCAGGACCGCGTAGACCCGTTTGGTCGGGGCCACGTTGTAGTCAGGGTCAGGCTCCGGGTCGGGCGAGGAGGCCACGCGGTCACGCTCGACGTCGAACTCCTCGAGGAGTTCAAGGCGCTTGCGCGCCGACACAAAACGACCGCACATACGATCTTCCTCAACTGAATTCAGTCCGGACACGTCCCGTTAAGCGTGGATTGGCCTTTCATAGCCAGAATCCGAGCCCGCCAAACCCCGGCGGGCGGGCACACAACGATACCCTCAACGGTATGCACCCGGATGACCACCACCACCGGCCCTGGTCTACCCTGGCGGCCGCCGGGCCGGTCAGCGCCCGCGTGCGGCTGCCGGCGTCGAAGTCCATTACTAACCGTGCCCTGGTCCTGGCCGCCCTCAGCGATGGCCCGGCCTCGGTCGCGAACCCGCTGCGCGCCAGGGACACCCTGCTCGCCGTGGGCGCGCTGCGCGCACTGGGAACGCAGATCACGGACACTGACTCCGCGGCGGCCTGGCGCGTCACGCCGGGCCAGCCGTCGGCCGGCGCCGAGGTCAACGTGGACGTAGGCAACGCCGGGACCGTCATGCGGTTCCTGCCCGGGGTCGCGGCGCTGACCTCGGCCGCGGTCCGCTTCGACGGCGACGCGCGGGTCAGGCAGCGGCCGGTCGGCCCGATTCTCGCGGCGCTGCGGCAACTCGGCGCGCACATCGATGACGGCGGCCGCGCCGCGGTCCCGTTCACCGTGCACGGGCGCGGTGCCATCCGCGGCGGCACCGTCACCCTCGACGCGTCCGGGTCCTCACAGCTGGTCTCGGGCCTGCTGCTGACGGCGCCGAGGTCCGACGAGGGCGTCGAGATCCGGCACGAGGGGCCGCCGGTGCCCTCGGCGCCACACATCGCCATGACGGTCCGGATGCTCCGCGCCGCTGGCGCCGACGTGACTGAGGCGGCATCCGGCGCCGGCGCGGGGCCGGCCGGATGCCTGGCAGATCCGGCCGGGACGGCTCAACCTCGGGGGCATCACAGTGGAACCCGACCTGTCGAACGCGGGCCCGTTCCTGGCCGCGGCGCTGGTGACCGGGGGCACGATCACGGTGCCCGACTGGCCCAGGGACAGCCTGCAGGCGGCCGGGGCGATCCTGGACGTGCTGGCATCCATGGGGGCGCGGTACGAGGTCGGCCCCGATGGGCTGACCATCACCGGGACCGGCCGGGTCCGCGGCATCACCGCCGACCTGCGTGACGTCAGCGAGCTCGCGCAGGTGCTCACGGCGGTGGCGGCGCTGGCCGACTCCCCCTCGGTCTTCACCGGGCTGGCGCATACCCGCAGCCACGAGACTGACCGGCTGGCCGCCCTGGCCAAGGAGATCAACGCGCTCGGCGGCGACATCACCGAACTGCCCGACGGATTGCAGATCAGGCCACGTCCGTTGCGGGCCGGGGCGCCGTTTGGCAGCTACGACGATCACCGGATGGTGATGGCCGCGGCCGTGCTCGGCCTGGCCGTACCCGGCATCGGTGTCGACAACGCGCAGACCGTGGCCAAGACCTTCCCCGGATTCACCGATGTCTGGGCGGAGATGCTGGGACTGCACCCCTGAGCCCGCGGGAGCTTGACGAGGACGACGTCCGGGTTCGTCCCGGCCGCGGTTCCCGGCCGCGCACCAGGCGGCGCCCCGCGCACGAAAGCGCGATACAGGGCTTCGTGACCAGCGTGGACCGGGGCAGGTACGGCTGCATGACCGACGACGGGCTCGTCGTCGCCATGAAGGCCCGCGAACTCGGCAAGGGTTCGGTGGTGGTGGGCGACCGGGTCGCGCTGGCCGGCGACGCCTCGGGGGCCGAGGGATCGCTGGCGCGGATCGTCCGGGTCGAGCCGCGGACCAGCGCGCTGCGGCGCTCCGCGGACGACACCGACCCGCAAGAGCGGATCATCGTGGCCAACGCCGACCAGATGGTGATCGTCAGCGCGCTGGCCGAACCGGCGCCCAACCTCCGCTTCATCGACCGCTGCCTGGTCGCCGCGTACGACGCCGGGCTCGACCCGCTGCTGGTGCTGACCAAGGCCGACCTGGCGTCGCCGCGCAAGGTGCGCGCCTTCTACACCCCGCTTGGCCTGCCGATGCTGACCACCAGGCGGCCGCTGCCGCCGCGCACGCTGTCCCGGCTGCGCGCCGCCCTGGACGGCCGGGTCAGCGTGTTCATCGGCCCGTCCGGCGTCGGTAAGTCGACGCTGGTGAACACGCTGGTCCCGGCGGCGGCCCGGACGACCGGGATAGTCAACCCGGTGACCGGCCGGGGCAGGCATACCTCATCTTCTGTGGTGGCCCTGCCGCTGGGCGAGGGGTGGCTCATCGACACGCCGGGGCTACGCGGGTTCGGGCTGGGCCACGTGAGCCCGGAGCGGGTGGTCGAGGCGTTCGGGGATCTGGCCGAGGGCGCGGCGTTGTGCCCGCCGGGCTGCGACCACCTCTCCCCCGGCTGCGCGCTGGACGAGTGGGCCCGCGAGCACCACGCCGAGGCCAGGCTCGATTCGCTCCGCCGCGTGCTGCGCAGCCGCGAAGGCGCCCCTGACTAGTCCGTCGCGGGCGCTGGGGCGCCCGCTACTTTCGTCTCGTGCGACATAACGTGGAAAATCCGGCCTATGCGGATGATCCGGGCCCCTGGCGGGTACTTGCGGCTAGGCGACGGTGCCGCCGGCGCGCCAGTAGAGGCCGGAGGTGTTCCGGGACATGAAGACTTCGTCGACCAGGTACCTGCGCAGGGCGCAATGGTCGTCGAACACCGCCCTGAGGATCTCGTTGACGACGGCTTCCGGGTATTTGCGGCCGGGCTCGAACGTCTGCGCCACCTGGTCGAGCAGGAGCCTGCGACGGGTGCGGTTGGCCGGAATGGCCATGATCCTGCCGTCGCGGATGAAGGCCCGCAGCTGATCCGGCGGGTCGGTGAGGAGAGCGTCAGCGTGATGACTCATCCCGTTAAGTATGACGCTGCGGTCCCCTGGCTGGCCAGCGTGATGCCCTAGGCGGTACCGTTTCGCGGGTGGCACGATACGACGACGACCTGCGCTTCGCGCACGTCCTCGCGGACAACGCCGACGACATCACGACCAGGCGGTTCCGGGCGCTCGACCTGCGGGTCGACACCAAGCCCGACCTCACGCCGGTCAGCGATGCCGATCACGCCGCCGAGGAGTCGCTCCGTAACGTGCTGCGCCGGTCACGGCCGCGTGACGCGATACTCGGCGAGGAACTCGGCCGGTCCGGCTCGGGACCGCGCTGCTGGGTCATCGACCCGATCGACGGGACGAAGAACTACGTGCGCGGGGTGCCGGTCTGGGCCACGCTGATCGGGCTGATGGACGGCCCCGATGTCGTCGTCGGGGTGGTGTCGGCGCCCGCCCTCAGCCGCCGCTGGTGGGCCGCGCCCGGCAGCGGCGCCTGGACCGGACGCAGCCTCACCAAGGCCGCGCCGTGCCGCGTCTCGGGGGTGACCAAGCTCGGCGACGCGTCGCTGTCCTACTCGGGCCTGGGCGGCTGGGCCGACCGCGGGCTGCTCGACAACTTCCTCGGCCTGAGCCGGTCGGTGTGGAGAACCCGGGCGTTCGGTGACTTCTGGTCGCACATGCTGGTCGCGGAGGGAGCCTGCGACGTCTCGGCGGAACCTGAGGTGTCGTTGTGGGACGTCGCGGCCCTCCAGATCATCGTGACCGAGGCCGGGGGCCGGTTCAGCACGCTGGAGGGCGAGGCCACGCCGGACGGCGGCAGCGTGGTATGCACCAACGGCCACCTGCACGATGAGGTGCTGGCCCAGCTCGGTGCCCTCCGGCCCTAATCGGTGCCCTCGGGCCCTAATTAGGGGCTTGCCCTCCAGGGTTAATTAACCGATGCTGGGGGAACGCACAAATGCACAAGCGTTCCTATCAAGGGGGTGTTCCTCGTGCAGGTACGAGACGCCATGTCCCACCTTGTCCTCACCATCGGGCCCGCGCACACGCTGCGGCAGGCGGCACGGATGATGTCCGCGCGGCGCATCGGAGCCGCGGTCGTGATCGACCAGGAGCATGCGGGTATCGGCATCCTGACCGAACGTGACATCCTCAACTCGGTGGCCAAGGGCGAAGATCCCGACGCCGAACTCGCCGCGCAGCACCGTACGGAAGAGCTCACCTACGCCTCGCCCGACTGGACCCTGGACGACGCCGCCGCGGCGATGATCAAGGGCGGGTTCCGTCACCTGGTGGTAGTCGAGGGCCATGACGTGGCCGGACTGCTCTCCATGCGCGATATCGTCCGCTGCTGGACGAGCACCCCGGTAGCTCAGCCGGAGCCCGCGGTCACCTCCGCCTGACCGGACCGCCGGCGTGCTAGGGTCGCCGGGTGGCAGCGCCCCTGACGTTCGGGATTTTTCCGCTGGGCCTGGCCGGCTCGCCTGACGGCGTCGCGTCCGGGCCGCCCGATGACTTCGAGGCCGTCGCGGCGGCGTTCGCCGAACTCCAGGGTAACGGGCCGCCGATCCTGCCCCGGATGTACGTGAGCTGGACCGGACCGGACAGCACGGAGGCGGTCCTGGGCCAGGTCGCGGAGCTCGCGGCGGCCGGCCTGCCGTGGGATCTGGTGCTGTGTTACCGGGACCCGTCCGGGTCCGTCAGCGGCTGGGCGTCCTTCGTCGCACGGGTCGTGGCCGAGTACGGGCACCGGCTGGCGGCGGTGCAGGTGACCGGAGAGCCCAACCTGGCCGGTATCCCGGCCGCGGCCGACGGGGCCTACCCCGGGGTGCGCCAGGCTCTGGTCACGGGCGTGCTCGCGGCGGCCGCCGCGAAGCGGGAAAGCGGCGCGTCGGCGGCGATCGGCTTCGCGGTCGCGCCCGAGGTCGATCCCGCGGCCAGCGGGTTCTGGGCCGCGGTCGGCGACCTGGGCGGCAGCGACTTCGCCGCGGCCCTGGACTACGCGGGCCTGGATATGTACCCGGACGTGTTCGGGCCGCCCATCGGCCTGGACCGGCTGCCCGGCGCGGTGGACTGGCTGCTGCGGACCTACCGGGAACGCGACCTGGCCGACGCCGGCATCCCGGCCACGGTGCCGATCCGCGTCTGCGAGAACGGCTGGCCGACGGGGCCGGGCCGGCCCGAGGACACCCAGGCCGACGTGCTCGAGACCATCCTGCGCGCCGTGCACGCCCGGCGCGCCGAGCTGAACGTCACGCACTGGGAACTGTTCACGCTGCGCGACGCCGACAGCTCCAACGAGGGGCTGTTCTACAACTTCGGCATCATGCGCGACGACTACTCCCGCAAGCCCGCCTTTGACCGGCTGCGGAGCCTGATCGCCGAACTCGGCCGCGGACGATCCGGTTGACCAGCAGGCGCACCTGGGCAGGGTGAGCGCCGGACCGGCTGAGACGGAGCACACTTAGGGGATGAACCGCGAGCGCGCGGAAACCTACCTGCGGGTGCTGGCCGAGGCCGAGCTGCGTGGCCCGCTGGCGCCTGCGCAGCTCCCGTCCTGGCCGGGCGGCCCGAGAGGCACGGCCAGGATGGCGGCCGTGACGCAGGCCCTGACCGTCGTGTCCGCGCTCGACGCCGCCACCGCCGCGGACATCCTGGCCGACTTCGACCTCGCCGTGGCCGTGCGGCAAGACCCGGCGCAGCCCGGCTCGTTCCCAGCGGGCTGGACGACGACGACGACGGTGCCGCCGATCGGGGCGCGGCTCGGCCGCCGCCGGCTGGGCCGCACCGGCCCGATGCTCCCGGCCAGCGTGCTGGCGCGCCACTGGCCAGGGGCCGCACCGCCGAACCCGCCGGGCTCCTCGTTCATGGCCGCGAGCACCGGGCCGCGGTCGCCGGGCCGGGAGCGGCCGGAGCGGCCGGAGCGGCCGGATCACGGCGGACCCGAGCGATTCGCGCCGGTCGGGCTGACGATCCCGTTCCACCACGACGGCAGCAGCGGCGAGATGTTCCTGATGTCGTACGCGCGCACCGCCGCCGGCGCCAGGTTCACCCTGGTGTGGCGGATACTCAACCCGCATCAGCTGACCCCGACCCAGCCCGGCCTGTTTTTCGAGCTGCTCACGGTCACCGACGACCGCGGTGGCCGGTACGAGCTTGACTTCACCAGCAGCAGCGGACCCGAGTGGACCGGCCAGGCCAGCCTGCACCCGGATCCGCCGGACGACGTTGGCTGGCTCGACATCGCGGCCCCGGGCGACCCGGCCGTGCGCGTCCGCCTCGACCTGCGAGACGAACCGCCGGTCGTCAGCGAGCGGACGGCAAGCGCGGGCGAGCACCTGCTCACCAGGCTGGCGGAACGACTGCTCGCGATCGCGGCGGAATTCCCGCCCGACCTGCGCCCGCAGCTGACCGCGCTGTCGCCGGGACCGTTCGACCGCCTAGCCACCGGACTCGGTGACGTGATCGCCGCGCTGGCCGCCGCCGAGGTCTTGTCGCCGCTCAGCCCGGTCCCGGGCCAGCTGGCCGCGCTGTGCGCTCACCTGCGCATCAGCGGGCACGGCATCACCGCGCCGCCCGCGGCGGAGCTGCCGGAACCCTGGGTCAGCCTGCTGGCGCACTACCAGCGCAGGAAACCGGACGCCGCGCAGGTGCGGGACGGCTACGCGGCCGTGGCCATCGCGCTGCCCGAGCTGGACGGGGTCCGGCTGGCCGTGCTCGGCCTGCACAATCTCGACGGGAGCTCGTCTTTGCAGGTGCTGGCGAAGGGCCTGACGCCGGAGGAACACCATGGACCGTTCGGTTTCGACCTGTACTTCCCGCTGTCGGTCTGGGTCCGCGACAGCGGCGGCCGGTGGCACGCCACCCGCCCATCGGGCTGGCACCGCGCGGACGGCGAGTACGCGCTGCGGCTGCAGCTCGTGCCGCCGCTGTCCCGGTCCGCCGACTGGATCGAGGTCCAGGCCGCCGGGCCATCGGCGCAGGTCCGCGCCAGGCTACCGCTCCGCTGGGGTACCGGCCTGTGATTAATATGCCGAACGATCCGTGGTTCAACTGCCTGCCAGGCTGCCAGACTCAGGTGCCATGCGGCCGCGGCACGCACACGTTCCGCTGGGAAGGCGGATCGCTGCGGCTGCCCGAGCATCCCGACGCCGAGGGCGAGCTCGTGCTGGCCGCGCTGGGCGGGGAGAAAGCCCGGTGCATCGAGCTGGCGCAGGCGTGGGGACGGCACACCAAGGACCTGTCCGTGCTGGCGATCGGCCCGCGCGGCCCCGCCGACCAGATCCCGGTCAGCTGGGACGACGTCGCGTCGGCCGAGCAAGCCGACCGGCCGGGCGGGTTCCGGACCGGCGCGGGCGGTCCCGCGGCGGCCGCGCTGCGGCAGCTGGCCAGCCCGCCGGCGGCGGCGGGCACCGGGCTGAGTGCCCGGCGGCAGTGGGAGCAGGAGGAGGCGCAACGCGCCCGGCAACGCCGCAGCGACATGCTGTCGCTGCTCGCGCTGGGCTACGAGTTCCAGGTCCGGCTGGCGGGCCAGGTGGCCGCGGCGCACGCGGACCGGCTCACCAACCGGGTCCGGCCCGCGCTGGTGGCCGCGATGACCGGCCGGCTGGCGCTGGCCGCGGAGAACTGGCTCGGGATCGATCCCGACCAGGTGGTCGTGTCCCTGCATACCGGGCCCGGCTGGGGCACGACCGAGCTGACCGGGCGGGGCGAGCAGCGGCGGTTGCGGGTCAGCCTGCCCGCCGGGTGGCTCGCCCGGGTGTGGGCCTGCGGCCTGACCCGGGTCGGCAGGCACCTGATCGTCGCGGTGGAGGCGGCCGGCTGGCCGGACGCGCGGGTTCTCGGCCTGCGCGTGCCGGGCGCGGAGCCGGTACCGCTCGATGTGCACGCCAGCGCCCGCGACGGTCGGGCCGACGCCGCCGATGCCCCACACTGGGAGGTATGAGCGTGAACCCGGCGGTCGAGGCGCTCGGCGTCGCGGTCGCGGCCCGGGTGCCGGTGCTGCTTTGGGGTGCCCCCGGCACCGGCAAGACCTCCGCGATCCGCGCGATGGCACAGACCATGGGCCTGCCGTGCGAGACCGTCATCGCCTCGATCAGGGAGCCTTCTGACTTCGCCGGGCTGCCCATCGTGGTCGGCGACGAGGTCAGGTTCGCCCCGCCCGCGTGGGCCCGGCGGCTGGCCGAAGCCGGGCACGGCCTGCTGTTCCTCGACGAGCTTTCGACCGCGCCGCCCGCCGTGCAGGCCGCCCTGCTGCGGGTGGTGCTCGAACGGGCCGTGGGCGACCTGACGCTGCCCGATGGCGTGGCCGTGGTGGCGGCGGCCAACCCGCCCGAGCAGGCGGCGGACGGCTGGGACTTGTCCGCGCCGCTGGCGAACCGGCTGTGTCACCTGGCCTGGCAGACCGACCCGCGGTCGGTGGCCGACGGGCTGGCCGGCGGCTGGGCGCCGCCCGTGGTCCCCGTGCTGCCCGAGGGATGGCAGGCCGAGGAGATCCTCTCCCGTGGCCTGGTAGCCGCGTTCCTGCACGTCAGGCCCGTGCTCGCGTGCGCGCCTCCGGCCGACGCGGCGGCCGCCGGGCAAGGCTGGCCGTCGCCGCGGACCTGGGAGATGGCGGCCCGGCTGATGGCGGCCGCGGGCGCGTCCGGCACCAGCGACGAGGCCCGTTCGGCCCTGATCAGGGGCGCCGTCGGCGAAGGGGCCGGGGTGGAGTTCCTGGCCTGGCTGGCGGAGATGGACCTGCCCGACCCGGAACTTGTACTCGCGGACCCGGCCTCGTTCCGGCTGCCGGAACGGGGGGACCGGGCCTACGCTGCGCTCGCCGCGATCGCGGCCGCGGTCGCCGCGGACCCGACTCCGGAACGCTGGACGGCCGGCTGGCAGGTGCTCGGCCTGGCCGCGGACGCCGCCCCCGACGTGGCCGCCGTGGCCGCCCGCGTCCTGGCCCGCTGCCGCCCCGAGGGCACGGCGCTGCCCGCCGAGATCCACCTGTTCGCCCCCGTCCTGCGCGACGCGGGCCTGCTGCACGGCTGACCCGTTGACCGAGCGCCGGATCGAGGGGCTGGCGGCGGCCAGGCTGTGGGCCGCGACCCGGTTCCCCTACCTGGCCACCGGGGTGTTCGGGGCGCAGGTGATCACGGCGCCGGACAGCGGCACGGTCAGCGTGGACGAGAGCTGGCGGATGCGCGCGGACCCGGACCTGGCCGCGGGCTGGACCGCGGCGCAGCTGGGTAGCGTCCTCATCCACCACGTCTGCCACCTGCTGCGCACCCACTCCGAACGGGCGCAGGCGGCGGGCGCCGGCCCGGACGAGGCGCGCACCTGGGTACGCGCCGCTGACGCCGAGATCAACGATGACCTGGTGCCGGCCGGCCTGGAGCTGCCCGGCCGGCCCGTCCTCCCCCGCGACCTGCGCGCCCGGGACGGCCTGCTGGCGGAGCAGTACTTCGATCACATCCGCGCCCGGGAGACGCCGGCCCGGGGAGCGGGCGAGGGGACGGGAGGGGGAACGCGGGACCGTTCGGCCCAATCTGAATCAGGGGAAACGGCGGGTCCCTGGCTTGACTGCGGAAGCGGCGCGGACGGGGTGCCCCGGCCAGGGGACGGTCCTGGCGGGCTGCCGGCCTGGCAGGCCGACCTGCTCAGGCGGCAGATCGCGCAGGACGTCATCGCGCACGCCAAACAGCCAGGGACCGTGCCGGCCGGGCTGCTGCGCTGGGCGGAGGAAACGCTTCATCCGAAGGTCGACTGGCGCCGGCTGCTCGCGGCCGAGCTGCGGCGGGCGGTCGCGCAGGTGGCCGGGGCGGTCGACTATTCCTACCGGCGGCCGTCCCGGCGTTCGGCCGTCGCGGGTCCGGTGGTGCTCCCGGCGCTGCGGCGGCCGGTGCCCGAGGTCGCCGTGGTCTGCGACACCTCGGGCAGCATGACCGACGACCTGCTCGCGATGGTGCTGGCCGAGGTGGAAGGGCTGCTGCGGGCCCTCGGGCTGGCCCGGCAGGTCCGCGTGCTCGCCTGCGACACCGCGGTCGCGCCCGCCCAGCGGGTCACGTCCGCCCGGCAGGTTCAGCTGGTCGGCGGCGGCGGTACCAACATGGGCACGGGCATCGCCGCGGCGGTCGCGCTGCGGCCCCGGCCGGCCATCACGGTCGTGCTCACCGACGGGTACACGCCGTGGCCGGCCGACGCGCCCAAGGGGACGCGGGTCGTGGTCGGGCTGCTCGGCGCGCAGGCGCCGGACGCGCCCGAGTGGGCGCGGGCGGTCCGGGTGGAACCCGGCTGAGCGGTTTGCTTGCCTGGCGGCCGCCGAAGGTGATCTCCTAGCGGGCGATGGACGACAGGCTGGAAGAGCAGATAAAGACGCTGATCGCGATCGCGCTCACGTTCGCCTCGGGCGCGATGGACGTGACCAGCTTCACCCGGCTGGGCAACGTCTTCGCCAGCGTCATGACGGGCAACATCGTGCTGCTGGGCCTGGCCGTGGCGCGCGGGTCGCTGACGCTGGCCAGCCACACCGTCGTGTCGATCGTGGGTTACATAGCGGGCGTGGCCGCGGGTACCTGGGTCGTCTACGGCTTTAAGACAGCGCGAACCGCGAAAGCCGAGCGCGGCCAGGAGCGGGCCAGCGGGATGCCGGCTTACGTGGGGTGGGCGCTGCTCGCCGAACTCATCCTGCTGGCCGGGTTTACCGTCGGATGGGAGATCAGCGGGGCCAGCCCGGCCGGGTGGGCCCAGTTCTGCCTGCTCGCGGTGGCGGCGGCCGCGATGGGCGTGCAGTCGTCCACGGTCAGGTACATGGGCCTGTCCGAGGTATCGACCACCTACCTCACCGGGACGCTGACCGGGCTGGTCAGCTCGATGGTCAGCCCGGACCAGGACACGCGGCACGGGCTGCGACGGTTCGGCGTGCTGATCGGACTCGCGGCGGGCGCCAGCCTGGGCGGGCTGCTCGTGGCGGTGGCAGCGGCCGGGGTGCCGGCCCTGCCGCTGGCTGCGGTCGTCACCGTGCTCGTGCTGGCGGCGGCGCCGAGGCGCTGGCTGCGGCGGCCGGAGAGCTAGCCGCGGCGGCGCTGGCAGGCCTCCGCGCGGGCCTGCCGCGGGCCGGCCGGCCGTGCGGATGAGCCCGCACCCGCTGCGCGGCCGGCCGCGCTGAGGGCTCACGGGATTGTGGATCGCTGCTACCCCCTGGCGGGGAGTTTTGATCCACGATCATGAGGTTTCGGCCGTAGAGCGTGAAATGTCACACGGTGGTGACAGCATGTGGCCATGAGACCAGCGTTGAAGGCCGGGCTACTGCCGCTGTGGCGGGACCGGGACACGATTCAGTTCGGCGTGGATCCGCGGCGGGCGGTCGCGCTCGGCGGGCTGGGTCAGGCCGCGGCCGTGATCAGCTTGCTCGACGGGAGCCGTGACCGCGAGACCCTGATCGGCACGGCGCAGGCTTACGGGGTCCCCCCGGCGGCGACCAACCAGGTGCTCGCGATGCTCGCGGCCGCGGGCGTGCTCGACGATTTCCCGGCCCGGCTGCACGCCGCGCTTCCGGATCAGCTGCGGTCCCGGCTGGCACCGGAACTGGCCACCGCATCGCTGGCCTACGCCGACGGGGACGGCGGGGCCCGCACGCTGACCCGCAGGCGGGCTGCCTTCGTCCGAGTGCACGGCGCGGGCCGGACCGGCGCGTGCGTGGCCAGCCTGCTCGCGGCCTCCGGTGTCGGGCACGTCACTTGCACTGACCCGGAGCCCGCTGAACCCGCCGATCTCGCGCCCGCCGGGCTTATCCTCACGGACCTCGGCGAGCCCCGCCAGGAGGGAGCGGCACGCGCGGTCGGGCGGGCCGCCCCCGAGGTCAGGACCGGCGACGACGGCGCAGTACCCGACCTGGTGATACTCACCGGGCTGATGTTGCCCGACCTGATCGGGGAGCTCATGCGGGACCGCGTACCCCATCTGGTCCTGCGCGCCGGCGAGGCGATCGGCGTGGTCGGGCCGCTGGTCGAGCCCGCCGTTTCGGCCTGCCTGCGCTGCGTGGACCTGCGCAAGGCCGAAGGCGACCGGCAATGGCCGAAGATTCTCGCCCAGGCCACGCTCACCCGGGCGCAGCCGCAGGCGTGCGACACCGTGCTAGCCGCGATGACAGCCGCGGTCACGTCCGCGCAAGCGCTCGCCCACATCGACCGCGCCGGGCCGGGACCGGCGACCGCGAACGGGACGCTGGAAGTGGTCCTGCCCGACTGGCGGTGGCGGCGGCGGACCTGGAAACCGCATCCGGCGTGTACATGCGGCGCAGTTACGGCCGCAGGCGGTATAAACCGCACCTCACCATGCGGAACAATGTCAGGGTGAACGATGTGCCGAAGAACCCTGTGACCCGGGCCGCCAAGATGGCTAGGTTGCCGATCGGGCTGGCGGGTCGCACGGCGATCGGGATGGGGAAGCGGATCGGCGGGCGGCCGGCCGAGATCGTGGCTCAGGAGATACAGCAGCGCACCGCCGACCAGATCTTCCGGGTGCTCGGCGAGCTCAAGGGCGGCGCCATGAAGTTCGGCCAGGCGCTGTCGATCTTCGAGGCTGCGCTGCCGCCCGAGATCGCCGGGCCCTACCGAGCCACCCTGACCAAGCTGCAGGAATCCGCGCCGCCGATGCCCGCCCGCAGCGTGCATCAGGTGCTGGCCACCGATCTGGGCGAGGACTGGCGTGACAACTTCGCCGAGTTCAACGACATCCCCGCCGCCGCAGCGTCCATCGGGCAGGTCCACCAGGCCGTCTGGCACGACGGCCGCCGGGTCGCGGTGAAGATCCAGTACCCCGGGGCGGGACGGGCGCTGATCGGTGACTTCAACCAGCTGAGCCGGGCCTGCGCTATTCGGCCTGCTGATGCCCGGGCTCGAGGTCAAGCCGCTGCTCGACGAACTGCGTGACCGGGTCGCCGAAGAGCTCAACTACACCCTCGAGGCCGCCTCACAGCAGGCCTTCGCCGACGCGTACGCGGGTGATCCCGACATCTACGTGCCCGACATCGTGATGGGCACGGACCACGTCCTGGTCAGTGAGTGGATGGACGGCACGCCGCTGTCGAGAATCATCAGCGACGGCAGCAAGGAAGAGCGGGACCGGGCAGGCATCATGCTGGTGCGATTCCTGTTCTCCGGCCCGGCGCGAGCCGGGCTGCTGCACGCCGATCCGCACCCGGGAAACTTCCGGCTACTTGCCGACGGCCGGCTGGGCGTGCTCGACTTCGGCGCGGTGGACCGGCTGCCGGACGGGCTGCCGCCGCTCTTCGGCCGGCTGCTGCGCATCATGCACGACGACAACGTCGACCTCGAGGCCGTGGAACAGGAACTGCGCGCGCACGGGTTCCTGCGGCCCGGCATCGACGTGGACCTGGACGCGCTGCACGACTTCCTCGCGCCGATGGCCGAGCCATCGAAGGTGGAGTGCTTCAAGTTCAGCCGTGAATGGCTACGGGGAGAGGCCAGCCGCGTCACCAACGCGAGCGCGAGCAACATCACGCGCCGGTTCAACCTGCCGCCCTCTTATGTGCTGATCCACCGCGTGTCCACGGCCGGCATCGGCGTACTGTGCCAGCTGGAATGCGAGGGCGAGTTCCGGGCCGAGGTGCTCAAGTGGGTTCCCGGCTACTTCGATCCCGCCGTGATCGATGCCGGGGATCTGGCGGAAGCCGGGGACCTGGCGGAAGCCGGGGATCTGTGAACGCCTTCGGGACGGCGATGGTGGCGGGCGACATGACCGCGGTGTCCGCCCTTTTGCACCCTGACGTCACCTTCGCCAGCCCCGCCGTCTTCCAGCCGTACCGCGGCCGGGCCGCGACCTTGCAGGTCCTCGCGGCGGCCGCCCAGACGTTCGAGGACTTCGCCTACGTCGGCGAGACGCACGGGCCCGGCGTGGACGTGCTCCGGTTCCGCGGCCGCGTCGGCCGCTACCAGCTTGAGGGCGTCGACATCCTCACCTGGGACGCAGACGGCCTGATCACCGACGTCACCGTGATGGTCCGGCCGCTGCGCGCGCTTGAGGCGCTGGTCGCCGCCATGCAGCAGGCCCTGGCCCGGCAGCTGGACAGTTAGCGGCTACCGGCCTGCCAGGATAGCCGCGTGGACGTTTTGAGTAGCCGGATACTGCTGCGCCCCGCTGACCTGGACCGGAGTCGTCGTTTCTACCGCGACGTCCTGGGCCTGGCGATCTACCGCGAGTTCGGCTCTCTCGCGGATCCCGGGGTGGTCTTCTTTCTCGGCGCGGGATTTCTCGAGGTTTCCGGGTACGCGACAGACCCTCCCGGGCGTTCGGTGGTGATCTGGCTCCAGGTACGGGATGTCCACGCCGAGCACCACCGGCTGGCTGCGGCGGGAGCCCGCATTCTCCGGGAACCCGCGGCAGAGCCCTGGGGACTGATCGAGATGTGGCTCGAGGACCCTGATGGCACCCGGATCGTCCTGGTCGAGGTCCCCCCCAGTCACCCCCTCCGCCGCGATACGCGGGCCCCCGGAACGGAGTGAAACCCCGGTTTCAGCACGCGCTGACGTGCTGAAACCGGGGTTTCATGTCCATCGGGACCGGCCACACGCGCACCGCCGACTCGGCGCAACGTACCTCGCGCCCCGCGGTTCCCATCCGGTAAGCCACGCCCCGTCCGTCCCGTAACGGGAGACGGGGCCCGCGCCTCGGCCCGCAGCAGCTACCACAGCGATGCTCCATCGATGTGGTCAGGGGCACAGCGATGCTCCATCGTTGTGGGTATGACCGCGGCTACGGGGCACTTGGAAGTGGTTCGGGCGCGGGTATTCCGAGGGCCGTGGCGGTGGCGGCGATCAGGGTGCGCAGGCCGTGGCGGAAGACGTCGCGTTCGGCGGCACTGTCGGCGATTATGTCGATCTGGCTGGTGAGGACCGGGAATTCCGCGGGGTCGAGGGCGGCGATGACGGCGCGCGCCGTGCGGGCCGAGTAGGCGGCGTGGGTCGTGGCGCAGCCGAGGGTGAACAGGTACAGCTGCCGGAAGGTCTGCATCATCTGGGCGGGCGTCATTCCGGCGTCAAGGTTGGACCGCAGGGCAGGCTCGACGAAGCGCGCCAGCATGTTGGGACCTGACCACGGCTGGCCCTGGCGCAGCGTGAGCAGGGCCGCGTGCGCGGTCCAGACCTCATAGAGGGCCGTGAACCGCAGTTGGGTGGCGGCGGCCCAGCCCAGCGCGGGGTCGACGCCGGGCAGGCCGGCGGCGAGGTGGTCGGCGCACAGGTCGAGCAGGCCCTCGAGGTTGCCGCAGTGCCGGTGGATGGTGGTGTGCGTAGTATCCAGCGCCGCGCCGACCCGGCGGAATGACAGTGCGCCCGGGCCCCCGGCGTCCAGGATGGCCAGGGCCGCGGTGGCGATCGCACCGGGGGTGACGGACCCGGCGGCTACTCCAGGACGGCGCATTCGTTACAGTGTAATTTACACTGTAACGTCACGCGGAGGCCGTCATGACGACATCGCTCAGGGGCACGGCCGCCCTGGTCACTGGGGCCAGTAGCGGAATCGGAGGCGCCACCGCACGGCGGCTCGCGGCCGAGGGAGCAGCCGTGGCGCTGGTGGCACGGCGCCGTGACCGGCTGGAGGATCTCGCGTTGGCGATCCGCGGCGGCGGTGGCACCGCGCTGGTCCTGGAGGCCGACGTGACCAGTCAGCCGCAGGCGGCTGCCGCCGTCGAGCACGCCGTGGCCGAACTGGGCCGGCTCGACACCGTGGTCAACAACGCGGGAATCATGCTGCTCGGCCCGGCCCTGGAGGCGCCGATCGGCGAGTGGGACCGGATGGTCGCCCTCAACGTGCAGGGGCTGCTCTACGTCACCCACGCCGCGCTGCCCCACTTGGTACACGCCGCGGCGGACTCGCCGCGCCGGGTCGCGGACATCGTCAACATCAGCTCGACCGCGGGGCGGGTCGCCCGTCCGGGCAGCAGCGTCTACAACCTCACCAAGTTCGGCGTCAACGCGTTCACCGAGTCGCTCCGCCAGGAGCTGCTCAAGCGGCGCGTCCGGATCAGCGTCGTCGAACCCGGCACCGTCGATACCGAACTGGCCTCGCACCTGCGTGACGACATCCGGCAGGCGGCCGCGAGCCAGATCGCCTCGATCGAGCCATTGCAGCCGGAAGACATCGCCGACGCCGTGGCCTACATCGTCACCCGTGACCGGCGAGTCGCGGTCAACGAAATGCTCGTGCGCGCCGGCGAGCAGGACTGGTAGCCGCCGCGGAGCGGTAACGTTCCCGGAACCGGCGCGGCGAGAGCCTTACTCCAGGAGCCTAGGTATGCCCGTCCGGTACCTCGCGGCCCATGGCCAGACGCTGGGCGGCCTGCTCCTTGCGGATGACGTGCATGACGGCGTTGATCAGGGCCAGGTGCGTGAAGGCCTGCGGGAAGTTGCCCAGATGCCGCCCGGACCGCGGGTCGATCTCCTCGCCGTAGAGCAGCAGCGGGCTGGCGTAGGACAGGACCTTCTCGCAGATGTCGCGGGCCCGCTGGTGCTCGCCGATCTCGGTCAGCGCCGAGACCAGCCAGAACGAGCAGATCGTGAACGTGCCCTCCTCCCCCGACAATCCGTCGTCGGTCTCGTCCACCTGGTAACGCAGCACGAGTCCGTCGTGCGTCAGCTCGTCGGCGATCGCCAGCACGGTAGCGCGGATCCGCGGGTCATCCGGCGGCAGGAACCGCAGCAGCGGCATCAGCAGCAGTGACGCGTCCAGGGCCGTGGTGTCGTAGTGCTGGCAGAACACGCCACGGTCATCGAGCGCGTTCGCGCAAATGTCGGCGTGGATCTCGTCCGCGGCCTTGCGCCACGTACGGGCCAGGTCCTTGTCCTCGCGGAGCGTGGCCAGCCGCGCCCCCCGGTCGGCCGCGACCCAGCACATCATCTTCGAGGACGTGAAGTGCCTGGGCTCGCCGCGGACCTCCCAGATGCCGCGGTCCGGCTCGCGCCAGCGTTCCAGGGCGCGCTCCACCTGCTGACGGGCCATCTTCCAGACCCGGTCATCGAGCCGGTCGCGTGACTTGGTGTGCAGGTAGATCGAATCCAGCACGACTCCCCAGACGTCGTGCTGAGCCTGCTGGTAGGCGGCGTTGCCAATGCGTACCGGCCGGGCGCCCTGATAGCCGTTCAGGTGGTCGAGCACCTGCTCGTCCAGTTCGCGCCGGCCGTCGATGCCGTAGACGATCTGCAGGTCGCCCCGGTCGCGTTCGACCAGGTCGCAGAGGAAGGCGAAATAATCGGCGGCCTCCCACTCGAAGCCGAGGGTGTATAGCCCCCACAGCGCGAAGGTTCCATCGCGCATCCAGGTGAAGCGGTAATCCCAGTTCCGCTCACCGCCCGGCGTCTCGGGCAGCGAGGTCGTCGCCGCGGCGGCGATCGCGCCGGTCGGCGCGAACGTCAGGCCCTTGAGGGTGAGCGCGCTGCGGGCCAGGTGGCCGCGCCAGCGGTGGTCGGGGAAGCGGCCGTGAGCCAGCCAGTGCTGCCAGTGGTGCGCGGTCCACACCAGCCGCCGGTACGCATCTTGATAGCTTTCTGGCACTTGGCGGCCCCAGGACAGCGCGCAGAAGCGGGTATCGCCTTCCTTCAGCAGCGTCCGGCCCCGGGCGCCCTGCCCCTCCAGGCCGAGGCGGATATCGGAGGTCAGGGTGAGGCTCAGGTCCAAGCCCGATGGCTCGATGACGGCCTGGGTGTAGCCGCGGTCGGTGTGCTGCCACCGGGCCTGCTGGCGTCCGTAGTCGAAGGCCGGTACGCAGTCCAGAGTGAGCTGCGCCTGGCCGTCCACGCACCGTACCGTCCGCAGCAGCATGTGCTCGGCGTCGTAGTCGGTAGGCGGCCTCAGGTGCGTGCTGCCGTCGGGATGGTCATGCCGCCACGGCCCCATGACCAGGCACTCTCGCACGACGAGCCAGCCCTGGCCGCAATCCCAGCTGGTCTCGAGCACCATGGTCCCTGGCAGGTAGCGCCGGTCGGCCGGCACGTCCACGTCATCGGGCCCGAACCTGAACCAGCCGGCGTCCCGGTCCAGCATCGCGCCGAAAACGCTGGGGCCGTCCATCCTCGGCAGGCACATCCACTCGACCGTTCCGCTCGGCGCCACCAACGCGGTGACCTCGCAGTCAGACAGGAACGCGTAGTCCGCAATCGGCGGGTAGGGCGAGAACTGGTCAAAGCTGCCGGCCTGCCGCTGGCGGGAACTATCTGACAGCGCCTCAAGCGGCATGGCGTCTTCTGCGGCCACGGCAGTCACCTCTCGTTTCGCCAGCTTCTGGTCCGGGCGCGAGTAACGCCTGCGCTCATGGCAAATCGTAAGCTGACTGAAACATTTGAAACTAGAGGAAACTTGCGGACAACAGATCGCGAACGACTGGTGGCCGCTAGCGGCCTTCGAAGGTGGCCTTCCCTGGGCCCTGCTCGAGCAGCGAGGTCAGGCCGGCGGGCAGGTCGCGGGTGGCGAAGATCTGGCCGGTCTCGCGGGGGGTGATGGCGTCGGCGGCGGCCACGCCGTGGTCGCGGGCGGTCTGCAGCAGGCGCTTGCCGACCGCGGTGGCCACGGTCGGTCCGGCGGCGAGCCGGGCCGCGAAGACGCGGGCCTGCTCGAGCAGGACGGCCGAGGGCAGGACGCGGTTCACCACACCCCACTGGTGCATCTCGGCGGCCGGGTAGATGTCGCCGGTCATGACCAGCTCGGCGGCCCGGGCCGGGCCGGCCCGGGCGACCAGCCGCTGCGTCCCGCCGCCGCCCGGGGTGAGGCCGACGGTCGCCTCGACCAGGCCGAACGAGGCGTCATCGGCGGCCCACATCAGGTCGCAGCCCAGGCTGAACTCGAACCCGATGGTGAGGTTCAGCGCGTGTACGACCGCGATCGTGGGCACCGGCAGCCGCTCCAGCGTCTGCACCAGGGACAGGAAGCGGGCCATCAGGACCGCGCCCTGGGACGGGCCGAGCCCCTGGAACTCGTGCACGTCGACGCCGGCGCAGAACACCTGGCCCTCGGCCCGCAGCAGCACCGCGCGGGCCGTCCCGTCGCGGGTGAGCACGGCTACCTCATCCAGGGCGGATTCCAGGTCGGCGGCCAGCTGGCCGTCGAACAGGTTGAGCGGAGGCGCCGAGATGACCAGCTCGGCGACGTCACCGGCTCGTTCGGCGTACACCTTGGGCATGTGCGGCTCCTTCGGCGCTCGCGACGGACGGCACGCAGGTGGCTGGGTGGGGTGCGACGTCCGTTCGGGCTAAATGATCTTGATTTTCACATGAAACCGGGCATTCATAGCTCCTAACGCTGTGAAAGCCCGGTTCCATGGGGTTCGGGTGCGGCTGGATGATCGAGGCGATCCTGGCCGCGGGGGGACGGTTAGGCCGGGTCCTCGTATTTGAAGGAGAGGCGCAGCTTGGTGCGGAAGATGATCTCGCCGCCTTCCTCGATATTCAGGTCCTGCTCCACTACCTCGGCGACCCGCAGGTCACGAAGCGACTTGCGTGCGGTGCTGACCGCGGTGACCGCGGCGTCTTCCCATGACTTCCCGCTGGTCCCGATGACGTCGATTACCCGGTACACGCTCACGGCATCCTCCTTGACCCCGGACCTGGGGCCGGAATTCCAGGCGAGGAGTTCCGGGCTCTCAGGTGAGCGATCTGCTCTTGGCCTTTAGGGCATTCCCCCTGCTTCCGGTCGGTATGCCCGCCGGGCGCTCCTGATGTCAGGTCCGCAGGCCGGTGATGTCGCGGGCGATGATCGTCTTCATGATCTCTGAGGTGGTCACGAGGCCGCGACCTGGTGCGCGGGCCTGAACAAGCAGAGGGGATCAGCCTTATCCGTCTTTACCTCGATAAGGTTGTTTGGTGGGTTTACTGTCCGAGCATCTGGGCGAGTGAGTCCAGGGAGGCGCCGAGTTCTGGGTAGGCGGGACACAGGACCACGCGGCCCGCGCCGCTGGGCGGCCAGCTGTTTCCCGGTCCGTTCTAGGCGGAGAGGCGGATCGTGTCGTCGTTGTCAGGCCGGCATCCCCGGCCAGCGGCCCGCCGGGACGGAAGCGGTGCCCGGCCAGCGTCGGCTCGGCGGGTGCCGGCGGGAGCGCGCCGGTGACGGCAGCCATGACCGGGACCGGCCGCCCGACGCTGGTCCGCTGGCGATGGACGGTTACGATCGCGTTCGGGCTGGGCGGGATCGCCGTCTCGGCGTGGGGTCCGCGGCTGCCGGCCATCAAGGCGGCCCTGGGTATCGGGACGGCCACGATCGGGCTGCTCCTGGCGGGCGTGACCGTCGGGGCCATCCTCGGGTTGGTCGCGTCGACGCCGGTCCTGCACTGGCTGGGCAGCCGCCGGGCCCTCGCGGGAGCGCTCCTGCTCATCGCCGCCGCGATGACTGCCTTGGGCCTGGCGCTCATGCTGGGCTCGGTTCCGCTGGTCGCGGTCGCCTTCGTGATCATCGGGCTGGGGATCGGCACTCTCGACGTGCTGATCAACGTGGAGGGCTCCGCCGTCGAGCGGGCCGCCGGGCGCACCCTCATGCCGATGATGCATGCCGCCTGGTCCATCGGGGTCGCTGTCGGGTCGGGGATCGGCGCGGCCTGCGCGGCGCTGGGCGTCTCCCCGGCCGCGCAGTTCATCGCTGAGGCCGTCGTCATCGCCGCGACCGCTCTCGGGACGGCGGCCGGGATTCCGGGGGGGCGCCGCGCGCCGGCGCAGGAACCGCACCAAGACCGCGGCGCGAAGATCCGCCAGTGGCTGCGCGGCTGGCTGGACTGGGGGCTGCTCCTCATCGGCGTGGTCATGCTCGGCGTCGAGCTCGGCGAAGGCTCGGCGGGCAACTGGCTGACCCTGGCCGTGCACAACGGCCACGGGCAGACCACGGCGGTCGCCGCGCTGTTCGTCACCGCGTTCGCCGCCGCCGAAGCGCTCACCCGGATCTTCGGCGGACCCATCGTCGACCGTCTTGGCCGGGTCAGGACCATCCGCGTCACCACCGCCCTCGGCGTCCTCGGCGTGGTGCTGTTCATCCTGGCCCAGAACCGGTGGGTCGTCCTGGCCGGCGTGCTGCTGTGGGCGGTCGGCGTCTCGATGGGCTTCCCGCTCGGCATGTCCGCGGCCGCGGAGAGCGGACCCGATCCGGCCGCCCGGGTCAGCGTCGTCGCCTCGATCGGCTACTTCGCCAACCTCGCCGGGCCACCCGCCATCGGCGTGCTCGCCCAGTCCGCCGGCCTCCTCAACGCCCTGTGGCTCATCGTCGCCTTGTTCCTCGCCGCCTTCGCCGCCGCCGGCTCGCTCCGCCCGCGACGTAACGCCGCCGAACGGGCCGACGCCCCCCGCCCAGAGACCGGACACCCTGCCGATAGTTAGCGTCGCTGACTATATTTGCGGGAGCCAGATCGGGAGCCCTGGTCGGAATGCACGAGATCCGTAGAGGTCTAGGTCCGCAGGCCGGTGACCTCGCGGGCGATGATCGTCTTCATGATCTCGGACGTGCCGCCGTAGATGGTCTGCACCCGCGCGTCGGCGTAGGCGCGCGCGATCGGGTACTCGGCCATGTAGCCGTAGCCGCCGAACAGCTGCAGGCACCGGTCCAGGATGCGGTGCTGTACCTCGGTGGCCCAGAGCTTGGCCTTGGCCGCGTCGACCGCGGTCAGCGTGCCCTCGTTCAGCTCCAGCACCGCCTTGTCCAGGTACGCCTCGAGCACGTCGGCCTCGGTGACCGCGGTGGCCAGCTCGAAGGCGGTGTTCTGGAACGCGGCCAGCGGGCGGCCGAACGCGGTGCGCTGGGTGGTGTAGGCGACGGTCCAGTCCAGCGCGGCCCGGATCGAGGCCATGGCCATGATCGCGATCGACATCCGCTCGCGCGGCAGCCGCTCCATTAGGTGCACGAAGCCGCCGCCCTCGTGGCCGAGCAGGTTAGCCGCAGGTACCCGGACGTCGTCGAAGAACAGCTCGGCCGTGTCCTGGGCGTGCATGCCGATCTTGTCCAGCTTGCGGCCGCGGGTGAAGCCCGGCATGCCTCGTTCCACCACGAGCAGGCTGATCCCGCGCGAGCCCGCGTTCGGGTCCGTCCGCGCCACCACGATCACGAGCTCGGCGTTGATGCCGTTGGTGATGAACGTCTTAGCGCCGTTCAGCACCCACTGATCGCGGTCCCTGGTGGCCGTGGTACGGATGCCCTGCAGGTCGCTGCCGGCCCCGGGCTCGGTCATCGCGATCGCGCCGATCCACTCGCCCGCCGCCATCGGCGGCAGCCAGCGGGCCTTCTGCTCCGGGGTGCCCAGGTCGACCAGATACGGGATCGCGATGTCGTCCTGCAGGCCGAAGCCTGAGCTGAGCGAGGTCGCGCACACCTTGGCCAGTTCTTCCATGACCACGCAGCGGTAGCGGAAGTCGTCCGTGCCGCCGCCGCCGTACTCCTCGGGTACGCCCAGGCCGATGATGGCCTGCTTGCCGGCCGCGAGCCAGGTCTGCCGGTCCACGGAGCGGTCGGCTTCCCAGCGCTCTTGGTTCGGCGTGACCTCCCGCTTGACGAAGGCCTGCACTACCTCGCGGAACGCCTCGTGATCCGGCTCGTAAAGGTTCCTGCGCACGGTTACTGTCCCTTCCACACCGGAGGGCGTTTCTCGGCAAACGCCCGGGCGCCCTCCTGCGCGTCCTGCGACTTGAAGACCGGGCCCATCAGCGCGGCCGCCCGGTCCCACCGGTCGGTGGTCCAGTCGGCGCCGCGGTACGCGATCTCCTTGGTCGCCGCCAGGGCCAGCGGCCCGTTGGCCGCGATCCGCTCGGCCAGTTCCACCGCCGCGTCCAGCGCCTTGCCGTCCTCCACGACCCGGTTGACCAGCCCGATGTCGGCGGCGCGGGCGGCGTCTATGGGATCGCCGGTCAGCAGCATCTCCAGGGCGAGGGCCCGGGGGATCCGGTCCGGCAGCAGCAGCGCGCCGCCGGCCCCCGCGACCAGCGAGCGCTTGACCTCAGGGACGCCGAACCGCGCTGACGCGCCCGCGATGACCAGGTCGCAGGCCAGCAGCAGCTCGAACCCGCCGGCCAGCGCCCAGCCCTCGGCCGCGCCGACCAGGGGCTTGCGCGGCGGGGTCTGGGTGATGCCGCAGAGCCCGCGGCCGGCGAACGCGGGCGACTCACCCTTCATGAACGCCTTGAGGTCCATCCCGGCGGAGAACGTGCCGCCGGCTCCGGTGAGCACCCCCACCCGCAGCTCGCCGTCGGCGTCAAGCTCGTCGGCCGCATCGCGGATGCCGGCCGCGACCGCGCCGTTCAGGGCGTTGCGCGCCTCCGGCCGGTTGATGATGATGACCTGGACCGTACCCCGGCGTTCCACGAGTACCTCGCCGCTCATCCCGATTCCACCCGCTCTGGCTCGGCACTGGGACCCTGCTTGAGACCATAATGGGCGATGAAGCACGCCTCCGCCAGCAGGGAGCAGCATGGCCGACCCGACGCCGCCCGACGAGCTCAGCCCGTTGGACTACCTGATGCACCGGGGCGAGGCGCATCCCGCCACGCGTTCGGCGTTCCTGAACCTGGAGATCCTGGACACCCCGGCCGACTGGGGCCGGCTACGCGAAGCCATGGACCGGGCCAGCCGGGTGGTCATCAGGATGCGGCAGAAGGTGGTGGTGCCGTCACTCCCGACCACGCCGCCGCGATGGGTGGTCGATCCCGACTTCGACCTGGACTACCACCTGCGCCGGGTCGCACTGCCCGCCCCCGGCTCGCTGCGCCAGCTCCTGGACATGGCCGAGCTCACGCTGCAGTCGCCGCTGGACACCTCGCGCGCGTTGTGGGAGGCGGTGTACGTCGAGGGCCTGGAGGGCGGCCGTGCCGCGCTGATGATCAAGCTCAGCCACGCGATCACCGACGGGCTGGGCGGGATCGCCCTGTTCGAACAGGTCTACGACACCGAGCGGGAACCGCCGCCGCGGCCGATGCCCCCGGTGCCGGTGCCGCGCGACCTGAGCGGCAATGACCTGCTGCGCGCCAGCCTGCGGGAGCTGCCGGAGACGACGTTGTCCGCCGGGCGTGCGCTGCTGGGCGGCGCGGCGGGGACGGTCGGGCGGCTGATCACGCGACCAGGTTCGGCGGTCGCTGAGGCGATCGGCTTCGCGGGTTCGGCCCGGCGCGTGCTCGGGCCGTCGGCGGCCGCCGAGCCGTCGCCGCTGCTGCGCCGCCGGAGCCTGGTCAGCCGCACCTTCGTGCTCGAGCTACCGCTCGCCGACCTGCGCGCGGCGGCCAAGACGGTGGGCGCGTCGGTCAACGACGCCTACCTCGCGGCGCTGTGCGGCGGCCTGGGCCGGTACCACGAGATGCTGGGCGTGCCGGTCGAGGCCCTGCCGCTGGCGCTTCCCGTCAGCCTGCGCACCGGGGACGACCCGGCGTCTGGCAACCGGTTCACCGGCGTCAGCATCGCGGCGCCGATGAGCGAACCCGACCCGGCCGAGCGGATGCGGCAGATCCGCGCGCAGGTGATCGCGCGCCGCAGCGAGCCGGCCATCGACGTGATCGGGCGGCTTGCCCCGGTCCTCACCCTGCTCCCGGACGAGACGCTGCTCGAGGTCACCGAGCGGATCACGCCGCCGGACGTCCAGGCCAGCAACGTGCCCGGCTACGCGCAGGAGACGTTCCTGGCCGGGGCGCGAGTGGACCGGCAGTACGCGCTCGGGCCGCTGCCCCGGGTGGCCATGATGGCCATCCTCGTCTCGCGGGCCGGCACGTGTACGGTGACGGTGCGCTATGACACGGCGTCGTTCGGCGCGGGCGATCAGCTGGAGAAGTGCCTGCAGCTTGGTTTCGACGAGGTGGTGGAGCTGGGTCGGCCGCGGTCGGTGCCGCCCGCGCGGCACCGGCCGCGGTCGGTGCCGCGCGGGCGGGCGTCCGGCGCGTCCCGTAAGACCTCGGCCGGGGGTCCCTCGTGACCGGGGCGCGGCGGCCGGGATCGCTGGCTGAGATCGAGGCCAGCCCGGAAGGCCCGCACATCGGCGCGTTCTTCGACCTGGACGGCACGCTCGTCGCCGGGTTCACGGTCACAGCCGTGACCAGGGACCGGCTCCTGCACCGGCAAGTCGGGGCGGGCGAGTTCCTGCAGATGATGCAGCTGGCGCTGGCGTACCGGCTCGGGCGGCACCAGTTCGAGGGCGTGATCGAAGGCGCGGTGCGGGCGTCCCGGGGACGGCTGGCCGAGGACGTCGAGGAAATGGGCGAGCGGGTCTTCCGGCAATCGGTATCCGACCTGATCTACCCGGAGATGCGCGAGCTGGTCCGCGCCCACCTGGGCCGCGGCCACACCGTGGTGCTCAGCTCGTCCGCGCTGAGCATGCAGGCCGAGCCGGTGGCCCGTTACCTGGGCATCGGCCACGTGCTGTGCAACCGGTTCGTGGTCGACAAGGACGGGATCCTGACCGGCGACATCGTGCGCCCGGTGATCTGGGGCCGCACCAAGGCCACCAGCGTCCAGGGGTTCGCCGCCGATCATGACGTCGACCTGCGGTCCAGCTATTTCTACGCCGACGGCGACGAAGATCTCGGCCTCATGTACCTGGTCGGCCATCCGCGACCGGTCAATCCGGGACCCGAGATGACCAAGGTGGCCGACCGCCGCGGCTGGCCGGTCCTGCGGCTCAGCAGCCGGGATGCCGGCAGCCCGCTGGCTGGCGTCCGCACCCTGGCGAGCGTCGGCACGCTTGGCCCGCTGGCCGCGGGCGCGCTGGGCATCGGCGTGCTGACGCGGAACAAGCGCACTGGCGTCAACTTCCTGACCCGGTACTGGCCGGAGACCGTCCTCGCGCTGAGCGGAGTCAAGCTTTCCGTTACCGGCGCGGCTCACCTGACCGCGCAGCGGCCTGCGGTCTTCCTGTTCAACCACCGCAACAACTTCGACGTGCTCATGGTCGCCGCGCTGGTCCGGGACAACTGGACCGGTGTCGGCAAGATCGAACTGGCCCGGAACCCGCTGATCGGCCCGCTAGGAAAGCTGATGGACGCCGCGTTCATCGACCGCGCGGACGCCTCGTCGGCGGTAACGGCCCTAGGGGGCGTCGAGGAGGCGGCCCGCAAGGGGCTGTCGATCCTGATCGCCCCGGAGGGGACCCGGATGGACGCCCAAGCGGTGGGTCCGCTGAGCGTGGGGCCGTTCAAGAAGGGCGCCTTCCGCATCGCCATGGCCACCGGCCTGCCGATCGTCCCGGTCGTGATCAGGAACTCCGATTCGGTGGCGGGGCGCAATTCCTACCAGCTCGTACCGGGCACCGTCGACATCGCGGTGTTGCCGCCCGTCGAGGTGGCCGGCTGGACGCTGGAAGAGCTGCCGAAGCTGATCGAGCAGGTCCGGACCAGTTACCTGGAGACGCTGGCCGACTGGCCCGCTGGTTTGGACGAGCAGTTATGAGCGCGGAGCCGGACCTGGCCGAGTTGCTGGGCGAAGAGACCGAGACGGTGCTGCTGACGCAGGTCGCGACGCCCACCGAGGAGCGGCTGATCCGGAAGCGGATCGCCGCGGCCGGCGGCAAGGACTGGGGCGTGGTCAACCTGGGACCGGCGGGCCGCGCCGGCGCCCGGCTCCCTGAGGTACTGCTGGCGGACGCGGAGGATGCCCGGCTGGTGCCGGTCCGGGTGGCCTGGCTGCCGGAGGAGCACGCGGGCCGGCGGGCGGCCCGGCTGGCCGACATCTTGCCGGGCCACGACCCTTATCACCCCGCCGAACGTCAGCAGCGGCGGATCCTCGCCCGCGAGCCGGGCCGCGCCACCGTGCTCGTCGGCGAGCCCGCCACGATCGGCGAGCTGCGGCGGCAGTGGGCCGAGACTACGGGAGATGACTTCGCCGGCTACGTGACCCGCCGGGCTACGCTGGCGCTCGACCGGGCCGAGTACCAGCTGCTCGGGCCCAGGTACCGGACGCCGAGCCTGGTGAAAGAGGAGATTCTCGCCTCGCGCCGGTTCCGCTCCGGGCTGCTGAAGGTGCGGCGCGGCCCGGACGAGGCGCCGGTGTCGGAGGCGGAAGCGGGGAAGATCCTCGAGGAGCTCGTCGCGGGCTGGAGCCGCCGGTTCATCGACATCATGCCGACCGTCGGGCGGCTGATCTTCCAGCGGGGCTTCGACCCGCAGATCGACTACGACGAGAGCCAGGTCGAACGGATGCGCGCGGCGATGCAGCGCTACCCGGGCATCTTGCTGTGGTCGCATCGGTCGAACCTCGACAACCTCGTGCTCACCGCGGCCATCCAGGAGAAGGGCCTGCCGCCCGCGCACACCTTCGCCGGCATCAACATGGCGTTCGGGCCGATGGGTGCCATCCTCCGGCGCGCCGGGGTGATCTTCATCCGCCGCTCGACCGGCGATGACCCGCTGTACAAGTACGTGCTGCGCGAGTATGTCGGTTACGTGCTGGAGAAGCGGTTCAATCTCAGCTGGTCGATCGAGGGCACCCGGTCGCGCACAGGGAAAATGCTGCCGCCGCGGCTGGGCCTGCTGTCCTACGCGGCCGACGCCTACCTGCAGGGCCGGGTGGACGACATCGTTCTGCTGCCGGTGTCGATCACCTTTGACCAGCTGCACGAGATCGCCGAGTACGCCGACTACGCGCGCGGCGGGGTCAAGAAGCCGGAGGGGTTCGGCTGGCTCTACGGCTTCATCAAGGCCCAGGGGGCCCGGCACTACGGCAAGATCTACGTGCGCTTCGGCGAACCGGTCTTGCTGAGTTCGTTCCTCGGGCCGCCGGGCGGTCCGGTCGCGGTCGATCCCGCCGCGCGGCGGCTGGCGCTGCAGAAGACCGCGTTCGAGGTGGCATGGCGGATCAACCAGGGCATGCCCGTCACGGCGACCGCCATGGTCACCACTATCTTGCTGGCCATGCACGGGACCGCCCTGACGTTCAGCCAGATCCGCCTGGGGCTGGGCGACGCGCTGTCGTATCTGGACAGCCGTCGTGTCCCGCTGACCGCTAGCGCGCAGGCGCTGACGGCGGCGGAGCCGGTGCGGGCGACTCTGGACGCGCTGGTGGCGGGCGGGCTCGTCACCTGCGCCGCCGACGGGCGCGAGCCGGTCTGGCTGATCGAGCCCGATCACCAGCTCGCCGCTACCTTCTACCGGAACTCGCTGATCCACTTCCTGCTCGATACGGCGCTGTGCGAACTCGCGGTGCTTGGGGCCGGGCAAGCCAGCGCCGATCCGGTCGGAGCGTTCTGGGCCGAGATCGCCCGGCTGCGTGACCTGCTCAAGTTCGAGTTCTACTTCCAGGACCGCGATGAGTACCGGCGCCAGATACAGGCGGAGATGGACCGGCACGACCCTTCGTGGCAGGAACGGCTTGAGGCCGGCGGCCCGCTCGAGGCGGACGCGCTGCTCGCGGCGATGCGGCCGCTGGTGTCTCAGGTCGTGGTCCGGCCGTTCGTCGAGGCGTACCGGATCGTGGCCGACGTGCTGGCTGACGACAGCACGCTGGCGAGGGGGGCCGGAGCGGCCTGGGCTGACGGCGCCGCCGTCACCGATGAGGTGATCCGGCGGGCGCTGGGGCTCGGGGAGCAGTACGCGGCCCAGCGCCGGCTGCGCAGCGCGGAGGCGGTCTCCGCGCTGCTGTTTCAGACGGCGCTCCAGCTGGCCGACAACAAGGGGCTGCTCGAGGCGAGCCCGGATGTTCCTGCGCGGAGGGCCGCCTTTCTCGCTGAACTGCGAAACCTGCTCCGCCGCCTCGACCAGGTCGAGGATCTCGCTATCCGGCGTTACATCAGGGACGTCGCCAATGCCCGGCCGGACGGTTAAGGGGTTTACGTCGTCGGTCAGGTCTTTCTGGATGCCGTCGCCCGGCCCCGCGGCCCGCATCGTCAGAAGTTGCCTTTTCGTGTTCCACGGCCTAGGCAGCGAGCCGACCTTGCTGAGATGCAAGAACCAGCCCGCCCGTACTACGGAAAAGATCATTTTCATTCCGAACGGGCGTCCTGCGTGCCACCAGTAACGCCCCCGCCACAGCTGCGATGAACCGGTGCCTGGGCGGGCGGCGGGGTGCCTAGTCGAACAGAAGTCGCTGGATGGCGTCGGCGAGCCATTGACGGTACCGGTCGGCGGTCCAGTGTCGCTGGTCTCTGAGCAGCCGGTGGATGTCGGGACCGGTGAGCGCCCAGAGGATGTCGGTGGCCTCGTCGTCGCGGAGCCCGGCCCGGAGGGAGTCTGTGCCCTTGATCGCGGTCAGGGCGTACCGCATTCCCGCCAGCCGCTGGCGTTGCTGGATGTCTGAGCGAAGGGCGGCGATCTCGGGATCGCTGCCGGCGGCGGAGAGCATCAGGTCGTCGATCCGCCGGGCGCGTTCGTGGATGGCGGCGATGCCCTCGGCGGCGAGCCGGACCCGCCGACCGGGGTCCGGTTGCGCCGCGGCGGCCGTGATGTCAGGCCGCTCGAGGAGCGGAACCTGTGCGGTGTCTCCCGCGACGCGCGCATCCATGAGCTCCTTGAGGATTCCTCGCTTGGACCCGAAGGTGGCATACACCGTGTCGCCGGCCACGCCGGCCCGGCGTGCCACCTGGGCGATGGTGGTCGTTCCGTACCCGCCGGCCAGGAACAGCTCTTCTGCCGCCGCCAGGATGCGGTCGCGGGTCAGCCGGGCCTGGTCGGCTCGCAGCGTCGACCGGTAGGGACGCCTCGTCACGCCGCCCTGGTCGGGGTTGACATGCTCAGACATTTAATCCTAGTCTTACTCGGACGGATCTAGTTTAACTGGATTGGAGAGTAGCATGGCCACTGATATGGCGAAGGAACTCGCCCGGCGGGTCTGGGACGAAGGATGGAACAAGGGCCAGCTGGAGGTAGTCGACGAAGCGCTCGCCACTGACGCCGTGGACCGGCACCAGCACGACCAGGACGATTTCCGCGGCCACCTGAAGGCCGCCATCACCGAGTTCCGGACAGGATTCCCCGACCTGCACGCCGAAATCCAGGACATCGTGGCCGAAGGGGACCGGGTGGCCATGCGGGTCCTGATCACCGGCACCCACCGCGGCCGGTTCTTCGGCCACGAGCCCTCCGGGCGGCCCGTCAGCGTCGAGCAATTCCACTTCGTCCAGGTCAATCCGCAAGGCCAGTGCACCAGGCACTGGGCCAACGTGGGCCTGGACGACCTGCTCCGCCAGATCAGCGCCGGCCCGGTGTAAACATTGCCGGCCGGTCGCGGCGTCTTCCGGAGATGGGGCCTGATGATGGCCGACGTTGCTTGCTTCTGCGGTTGGCCTGAAGCCCCGCGTACGGCTAGGCCTGGACGGCGGCGCCGCAGGCGACCAGATCCGCCGCGTCGGCCAGGCCCCACCCGGTGAGCGCCTCGGTCGTGTGCTGGCCCGGCGCGGGGGGCGGATCGGGCAGCTGGCCGGGGGTCCGGGAGAAACGAGGCGACGGCGACGGCTGGGTCATGCCGTCGCGGGCGACATAGGTCTGCCGGGCGGTCAGGTGCGGGTCAACGGCGGCCTCGGTCAGGGACAGCACCGGTTCGACGCACGCGTCGGTGCCGGCGAAGACCGCCGCCCACTCGTCTCTGGTCCGGTCCTTGAACCGGGCCGACAACAGCGCGCGCAGCTCGGGCCAGTTCCGCGGATCGTCACGGCCGGGCGCGTCGGTCAGCCCCAGTCCGGCGAGCAGCGCGGCGTAGAACTGCGGCTCCAGGGCGCCGACGGCCAGCCACTGGCCGTCCGCCGTCTCGTACACGTCATACCAGGGCACGCCGCCGTCGAGCAGGTTCACCCCCCGCTCGTCGCGCCAGCGGTCCTGGGCCAGCAACATGAACGGCATGGCGAGCAGCGACGCCACCCCGTCCACGATGGCCGTGTCGACCACCTGGCCCTGACCGGAGGTCGCCCGTTCGACCAGGGCCGCGCAAATGCCGTAGGCCATGAGCATGCCGCCGCCGCCGAAGTCGCCGAGAAGGTTGGCGGGAAACTGAGGTGGTCCGCCTGCCCGGCCCAGGGCGTGCAGGGCGCCGGCCCGGGCGATGTACCCGATATCGTGCCCGGCCGCCCTGGCGTGCGGCCCGTCCTGCCCCCATCCCGTCATCCGCGCGTACACCAGCCGGGGATTGCGGCGCAGGCATGCGTCGGGTCCGACGCCGAGGCGCTCGGTAACCCCGGGCCGGAAGCCCTCGAGCAGCACATCGGCGGCGTCGATCAGGCGGAGCAGCGCGTCGGTCGCGCGCGGATGCTTCAGGTCGAGCACGGCGGACTGGCGGCCGCGGTTCATGAAGGCACGCTCGGGCCGGGAGTCACCGGCTCCGGGACGGTCGATGCGCAGCACGGTCGCGCCCTGGTCAGCCAGCATCATGGCGCAGAACGGCCCGGGGCCGATACCCGCGAGCTCAAGCACGCGCACCCCGGCCAGCGGCCCGCGCCTCGCACCTGAATCCGGCGTGGTCATGTCGTCGCCACCTCCTGTCGATGTCCTGTACCGACTGTTCCGCGGTCAGATGTCGAGGCGTTCGGTCCCCGCGCGCATCGCGGCCAGCAGCCGCTCGATGGTTTCCCGCGACAGCGACTGCTTCCACTCGCTGAACTGGCCGTGGATGAGGAAGCCTCCCGGAGCCGGGTCGACCGAGGTCAGCATGAACCCGTCGGGCAGATCCGGGACCGGCAGGTAGAACGCCGGAGACCGCAGTGACACACGCCGGTCGAGCAGATGCAGGGCCCGGGGCCGCACGCTGATCGACCGCCCCTCGGCACCGGTCTGGAGTTCCAGCCGCACCCACGGCACGTCCTTCATGCCGACCTGCGGGACGCCTTCCTGCATAAGCAGCTCCAGCTGGGATGACATGGTGGCCAGCCAGCGCGACGCGAACGCGGCGGAGACGAAGGCCTCGCAGAGCACGGGCGCGGCCACCAGCGTCGGCCGCGTGCCCGGCCGCAGGTGTACGTTCCTGGCCGAAATCTCCACTCTCTCGAGCTGGTAGGCGTCCCACTGGACGTCCCGCGCGCAGACGCCGACCTTGCCGTACTGGCCCACGACCCGGGCGAGGTCCGCGCCGCCCATCGAGATGTCGGACAGGGTCAGGGTCAGGTCATGCCCGGAAAAGCGGAACGTCCTCTTCTTCCCGACGAGCCGGGCCCGGGCGACTTCCACCAGTGCCGCGACCGGATCCCCGGGTAGGGTGCCGGGCTGAGGCAGGCCCACCGACGCGGCCGCGGCCGAGGACATGGCAACGAGGTCGCTCCAGTTCCGCTTCCACTCATCGGTCCGCGAACGGTCAAAGGGCCACCATTCAGTCATGACGACATCCTGACACAGGCCGCCAGGCCCGCTCCTGCACAGCGCCGCGGGTACCTGAGCGTCACCCGGGCTCGCGTTCGTGACCGGCCTGTATGCGCAGGCCGCGGTAGGCTTCCGACGCCGGGATCTCGCCGGCCAGGACCCGGTACACCTCCTGGCAGACGGGCATCTCCGCCCCGTAACGATGGGCCAGCTCGTTCGCGGTGAAGGCGGTGCCTACGCCCTCGGCCACGGTGCGGGACGCGCCGAGTATTTCCTCCAGCGTCCGGCCAGCGCCGAGCTGCTCGCCGAGCGTCCGGTTACGGCTCAGCGGGCTCATGCAGGTGGCCATGAGGTCGCCCAGGCCCGCCAAGCCGGAGAACGTCGCCGCCTCACCTCCCATGGCTACGCCCAGCCGGGTGATCTCGGCCAGCCCGCGGCACACCACCGCGGCCCGAGTGTTGTCGCCGACGCCTAGCCCCTGGGCGATGCCCGTCGCGATCGCCACCACGTTCTTCAGGGCGCCGCCAAGCTCGCAGCCAATGACATCGTGATTGGTGTAGATCCGGAACACGCCGCGCTGCAGCACGGTCTGCAGTGCTTTGGCCACGGCGAGATCCTCGGTCGCGATCACGCTCGCCGCGGCCTGCCCGGCCATGATCTCCTTGGCCAGGTTCGGCCCGGTCAGGGCAGCCGCAGGATGACCAGGCAATTCGTCCCGGATGAGCTGGGTCATGCGCAGCAGCGAACTGCGCTCGAAGCCCTTCGACAGGCTGACGACCGGGATCCACGGCCGCAGGTAGGGGCGGACATCGACCAGGACCGACCGGAATCCGAGCGTCGGCACGCCGACCACCAGCAGGTCGACGTCATGGACGGCCTTCTCGAGGTCGGCCGTAGCCTTCAGGGAGGTGGGCAACGCGAAGCCCGGCAGGTAGCGCGAGTTGGCGTCCCGCTCGTAGATCTCCCTGGCCAGCTCGGCGTCGCGGGCCCAGATGGTGCAGTCGTTCCTGGCCGCGAGGAGAGCGGCCACGGTCGTACCCCACGACCCGGCTCCGAGTACTGCGATCCGCATGCCTGACCACTCATCCTAGGTTCTGCCTGACCTCCCACGATAAAGCTAATGATGGGTTTGATAAACGGTGAGCCGTGGCTGAGTCGCGTAGACGTGCCTGTCCGCTGAACCGTGCCTATTGGGCATGCCCGTTTCGGCGGCCCGTGCCACACCTCGGGCGCCGACGGCTCCCCGGCCCGCACTGGTCTCGTATCGCGCCTACCTATGTAGACGCCCGGCCTCTATCTATGTAGAGTTGCCCGCATGGCAGCGCGGTCGCGGTGTCGTGGGGTGGTCACATGGGCAAAGTGACCGCCAGGTCACCCGAGTCGGGGCCTACCTATGACCTATGGAGAGTGAGCCGCGTGGCGTCGCGTCCTGAGTTCTCCGCGCAGACCCTGTCTGTGCTGGCCGCGCTGTGCGGTCAGCCGTCGCAATGGCAGCACGGGTATGCGCTGGCTAAGCAGACCGGCCTGAAGTCCGGCACGCTGTACCCGATCCTGATCCGGCTGGCCGACCGCGGCCTGGTGGAGGCCTGCTGGCAAGACGAGCCGCAGCCGGGCCGGCCGCGGCGGCACCTGTACCGGCTGACGGCCGCCGGGCTGGCCAGCGCCACGGGGGCGCTGGCCAGCGTGGCCAGGCCGAAGGCCAGCAAGGCGGCGCGGACGCGGGCCGTCCGTGGCGCGGTCGTGGGGGTGGTCTCGTGAACAGGCTGAACCGGGCGGCCGCCGCGGCCAGGCGCGCCGCGGCGTGGCTGCTGCCCGCCGGGCCGCGGGAGTGGGTCGCGGCGATCTGGGCCGAGGCGTACGAGGTGCCGCCGGGGCTGGCCCGGCTGGCCTGGCGGGCCGGCGGGGCCTGGGTGCTCGCGCGGGCAGCGCTGCTGCCGCGCCGGCTCGGCTACGCGACGCTGTTCGCGGCGGCCGCCGGAGCGGCGGCGTGGGCGGCCTGGCCGCAGCCGGGAGTCGGCCACGCGGCGGTCAGCCAGTTCCACGTGATCGCCACGGTGCTGCTGCTGGCCGGACTGCCGCTGCTGGCCCGGCGGTTCTTCGGGGCGCCCAGCCTCAGCCGGGCCGGCCGGTCCCTGCGCGTCTTGTACTGCGCGGCGATCCTGGCCCTGCTGCCGGGCCTGTACATCGTCGAGACGTTCGCCAACCTGACACCGGCGCAGCCCGCCTACCGGCACATCGTCTGTCCCTTCCAGGGCTGCGGCGCAGCGCCCGGCAGGTCGACCGGGGGCCCGCCCTGGGCGGGCGAGATCGCGCTCCTGCTGATGACCGCCGCGTACCTGGGCGTCATCTTGTTCCTGACCTCGCGGCGGTCCCAGGTCACCCGGAGCACGCTGGCCATCGGCACCGGCACGGGCCTGCTGTTCGGCGTGGTCATGTACGCGGTGGCGCCCCTCGGGCTGACCAACGACGCCTCCGATCCGTGGCTGCCGGGATCGACGGCCGATCCGCTGGTGGCGCTGGCCTGGATCCTGCTCATCGGCGGGCCGGCCGCCGCCGCCGCGCTGGCCGCGTGGCGCGGCCGCGGCCCCGGCGGCACCGCGCTGCCCCGCAACGTCAGGCTCGGCCAGGGCATCGCCGCCGGGGTGCTGGCGAACGGGACCGCCGCGATGTTCGTCTCCGCGCTCGGCACCGGCACGACCGCGCTGATGCTCAGGTCAACATGGCTGCTGCACTGGCTCAACCACGGTCACCAGCTGACCGCGATCGCCGCGTACCGCTACGAGACCACTGCCGCCGGAGGCGCGGCCGTGTACCTCTTCATGCTGATCTGGTTCCCGGTCATCGGGCTGTTCACGAGCGCGCTCGGCGCGGCCTGCACCCCGCTCGGCCGGGCCGCCCCAGAGAAACTGACCCCGGTCCCAGCCACACCCCGGTAACCAGTGAATGTGACTCTCTACCGGTGTCGTGCAGCCGCAAGAGGCTGAGCCAGCGCAGACCAAAAAAATCACTTTTACCGAACGAACATCGGTGCTTGCCTCCTGGACCCGGATTCGCCGTCACGGCGGATCAGGCCGGAGGTGCCAGATCCTGCGCCTGCCAGGGTGCACCCGGTCGCTCGCCGGAGATGCTGACCGCGATCTGGCCGGTCGCCACTACCTTGCCGGTCGCCACTACCTTGCCGGAGGCCGCTCCGCATGCTTGCGCCTGGGCGAAGCGCACGCTGCGTCCGCGCCGGCGTGCGGCGGAAGGCCGGGGGCGGAACGGGTCAGGATGATCACTGACGTACCGTGGAGATCCCGGCCCACATCGCCTGGCCGGGTAATTTCCGCCCGCGGCGCCCGATGGGCGCGGGAGAAGGCCAGGGGTGACAGCGTGCACAGCCGCGCGGAGGCGTGGTACGGCCGGCGGACCTGGCATTGGCGGGACTGGCCGGCCGAGGTGCTGCTGGAGGGTAAGCGACGCGCGGGTGCGCGGATCAGCGTGGTGATCCCGGCACGCGACGAGGAACGCACCGTCGCCGGCGTGGTCGGCGCGCTTCGCGCGGCCCTGGTGGAGCGGATACCCCTGGTCGATGAGGTGGTGGTCATCGACTCGGATTCGGCCGACGGGACCGCGGCGGCGGCCGAGAAGGCCGGCGCGACCGTGCACCGGGCCCGCGACATCGCACCCGAGCTCGGCGGCTATCCCGGCAAGGGCGAGGCGCTGTGGAAATCGCTGCTGGTCACAGAGGGCGACCTGCTGGTCTTCGTCGATGCCGACCTCACCCAATGGGGGCCGCATTTCGTCACCGGCCTGCTCGGCCCGCTCATCGCCGATCCCGGCGTGCAGCTCGTCAAGGGGTTCTACGCCAGGATCGCGACGGGAAAAGATGGTTCCACCTCCACCGAGGGCGGCCGGGTCACGGAACTGGTGGCGCGTCCCCTGCTCAGCGTGTGGTGGCCTGAGCTGTCGGGTGTGGTCCAGCCGCTGGCCGGAGAATGGGCGGCGCGGCGCGAGCTGATGGAGTCGCTCAGCATCCCGGTGGGCTACGGGGTCGAGCTGTCAACCTTGGTCGACACGGCCGCCGGGCACGGGCTGGATGCCGTCGCGCAGGTCGACCTGGGATCCCGCGCGCACAAGCACCAGACCGATCACGATCTTGCCCTGATGGCCGCGGAACTGCTGGTCGTGGCCGAGCGCAGGCGGCCGGTGAAGGGGGTGGGGAAGGTGGGCGGGGGTCCGGTGCCGGACCGCCCGCAGCTCCAGCAGTTCGTCAGGGACGGGGCGCAGGTCCGCCCGGTGGCCCGGCCGATTCCGGTGCAGGAGCGGCCGCCGGTGGCCGGCCGGCTCCGCGAAGGCGGGCGGCGATGACCGATGCGCCCTCCGCCCAGCGCACGCTGCAGCTGGGTGGACGGTCCTTCGAGCCACAACGGCGGCTGGTGATGGCGATTGTCAACCGGACGCCCGATTCCTTCTACGACCGCGGGGCCACCTGGGACGAGGCGGTCGCGATGGAACGGGTGCACGCGGTCGTGGCCGACGGCGCCGATATCGTCGACATCGGCGGCGTGCCGGCCGCGCCCGGGGCCGAGGTCACGATCGCGGAGGAGATCCGGCGGACCGTCCCCTTCGTGGCCGCGGTGCGGGCCGCCTACCCCGAGCTGGTGATCAGTATCGACACCTGGCGGCACCAGACGGCCCGCGAGCTGCTGGCCGCGGGCGCGGACCTGCTCAACGACACCTGGGGCGGCTGGGACGAGCGGCTGCCCGGGGTGGCGGCCGAGTTCGGCGCGGGCCTGATCTGCAGCCACGCCGGCGGCCTGCCGCCGCGGACCCGCCCGCACCGGGTGGAATACGACGACGTCATGGCGGACGTGCTGGAGCGGACGCTCGCGCTGGCCGACCGCGCCGTGGCCCAGGGCGTGGACCCTGCGCGGATCCTCATCGACCCGGCCCACGACTTCGGGAAGAACACCTGGCATTCGCTGGAGGTCACACGCCGGCTGGGCGAGATGGTGTCGACCGGCTGGCCCGTCCTGGTCTCGTTGTCCCATAAGGATTTCATCGGCGAGACGCTGAACGCCGAGCGCAACGAGCGGCTGACGGGAACGCTGGCCACCTCCGCGGTATGCGCGTGGCTCGGGGCCCGGGTGTTCCGCGCGCATCAGGTCACGCAGACGCGCCAGGTCCTGGACATGGTCTCGGCCATCCGCGGCGAGCTGCCGCCGGCCCGTACGGTGCGCGGACTTGCGTAGGACCGCCGCAGCGATCTGCCCGCCGGCGCCGCTGCTGGCCCGGGAGCTGACCGGACTCGATCCCGTTGTGCCCGAGCTTCGCCAGGCCTGCGCGGCGGCGGTCGAACGACTGGTCCGGTCCGGGCCCGAGGTCATCGCCGTGGTCGGCCCGGGACCCCGCACCGCCGACTGGCCCGCGTCCGGCCGCCTCAACGTCGGCGCGTTCGCTCCGGCGCTCCAGGGCGGGCCGGGCCGACCCGGCCCTGCCGGTTTCGCTCGGGCTCGGTGCCCGCCTGCTCGACGAGGCCGGCTACCGGGGGCCGCGACGGCTGCGGTCAGTGAGCCACGACGAGCCTGCCGAGGGCTGCCTGCGGCTCGGCGCCGACCTCAGCCGCCTCGGCGACCGGGTCGGGCTGCTGGTCATGGCCGATGGGAGCGCGTGCCGGAGCCTGCGGGCTCCCGGCTACCTGGATCCGCGAGCGGACGCCTTCGACCGGGCGCTTGAGGAGGCGGTACGAGACGGCGACCTCGGCCCGCTGAGGACCCTGGACCAGGACCTGGCCCGCGAGCTGCTCGTGGCCGGGAGGCCCGGATTCCAGGTGCTCGCCGGAGCGCTGCCGGGCCGGGACCTCAGCACCGAAATCCTTTATGCCGCTGACCCCTTCGGAGTCTTTTACCTGGTCGCCTGGCTCGCCGCTTAGGCGCCGTGCACAGCTGGGTCAGGCAGCCGGGCTCCTCCGGCTCGGCGCGGCGCATCTGGCGCCCCGCCGTTCCCGTCCGCCAAGCCACGTCCCGCCTGTCCCGTGACCAGGCACCTAGGCGGGGCGCCGGTCCTCGGCCGTAACCACATCGATGCTCCATCGTTGTGGTCCTGGCAACATCGATGCTCCATCGTTGTGGTTGCGCCACGGGCGGCCGCGCGGCCGGGGTCACTGGGGCGGGTGCCGGGCTGACGAGCGGATCCAGCGCATGCGACTCGCGGCGGTCTCGGGATGGTCGCCGAACTCCTGCGCCATCCGGCTGGCGCAGCCCGCGATGCCGAGCCGCCGCACTGTGCGGCGGATCACCTCGGCCAGCGCCTCGGGGGTCGGGGCGTGGACGGCCCGGACGAGGTCCGCAGGTGGCGGATCGGACGAGGCCCAGGTGGCGGATCGGACGAGGCCCAGGTGGCGGATCGGACGCAGCGTCCTGGCGGCGCAGCGGAAGTCGGGGACCACGGCGGCGGCGGGCGGTGAGTTGTTCTGAGCGGCTACGGCCAATCGCCGCTGGCTGGCCGACGGGAGGCTGTCGCGCGGTAAGCCCTGCCGTGCGGCGGCGCCCCCGATGAGTGCCGCCGCACGGGTGTCTGAGCGGCCGTGTCGACGGCGGCAGTCCAGCAGCCAATCGGATCAGGGCAGGAAAAGCCGACCAGATCAGGGGAGGAACGGGCGATGCGCCGAGCGTTACTGTTCCGGTATTCCTGTCGCTGGTCCTGGCGTCAGCTCGCGGAACAGCTCGGCGTAGTCATAGGCGGCCTCTGGTTTCGCGCGTACCGCCGCGTCGATCATCGCGGCGTCTTCGCCGACCAGGATCCGCCAGGCCCCGGACCGCACCCCGTCCAGGATGATGGTCGCAGCCTGCGCCGCGCTGAGCGGCGCCTTGTCCCGGAAGTCGGCGTTCGCCCGTACCAGCAGCCGGCGCAGGTCATCGGCTGATGCGCCCTCGGCCAGCGCGCCGGCGCGGATGAGCCCGACCCGCGCGCTAGCAGGGATCAGTTCCTCCACCTGGGCGTCGCTCATGTGCTCTGGCTCCGGCAGGCCCCGGGCGCGCATCGAGTTCGCGAGGATGTCGGTGCCCACGTGCCCCGGCATCACCACGGCCACCCGGACCTGCGGCGCATTGGTCCGCAGGTCTTCCACCAGCGCCTCGGAGAAGCCCCTGACGGCGAACTTCGCCGTCGCGTAGGCGGTATTGGGCATACCCGGGCCCAATGAGGCCCACAGGCCGTTCACGCTGCTGGTGTTGACCAGGACCCCGTCGCCGCTCGCGATCAGCAGCGGCAAGAACGTCCGGGCGCAGTAGTACACGCCCCAGAAGTCCACGGCGAACGTGCGCTCCCACTCCTCCCGGCCGTCGGTGACGAAGCTGCCGCCGCCGCCGATGCCCGCGTTGGCGAAGACCAGGTCGACGTGATCGCGGCCGTGCCCGGCCAGGAGCTCATCGCGGAACCGCAGCACCTGCGCCTCCTCGGAGACGTCGCAGGCATGGCCGGTGACCCGGACGCCGGGCGCGGCGCCCGTCCGGGCCAGGACCGCGGTCTCCGCCACGGCGTCCGCGTGCCAGTCGCACGCCGCGACCGAGCATCCCCGCGCCGCCAGCTGGCCGGCCAGCTGGCGGCCCATCCCCGAGCCACCACCGGTCACCACCGCGAGCTTGCCCTCGAACCAGTCCGCGCTGCCGCCGGCGCCGGGGTCTGTGACGGTTGACATCTGTGCTACTCCCACCGGAAGAAGTGCTTGGCGAGGTAGCCGAACACTACCGCGTACGCCGCCAGGACCAACAGCGGCGCGGCCGGGGGGAACCCCTTCTGCATCGAGTCCTGGAAGGCTTCCACCATCGCGCCGAGCGGGCTGTAGTTGCTGATATTCAGGAGCACGCTCGGCATGAGGGCACGCGGCAGCCACAGGCCTGCGAAGAACATAAGCGGGAAAAACACCACCCGGCCGATGACGTTCACGGCGCCCGAGGTCCGGGCCACGGCGGCGATCACCAGTCCGATGGGGAAGAGCCCGGCCACGGCCACGCAGAACGACAGCACCAGCCCGCCGGGGCTCACCGGGGTGGGTGCCCCGAAGGCCGCGACGCTGATGACGAGAATGGCGACGGTCGTGATCACCGCGGTGCCCAGCTGGACGATGGCCTGTGCGGTCAGCAGCCAGGACGGGGGTACCGGGGTGGTCGACAGGCGGCGCAGGACCCCCAGCTCGCGGTAGGAGACGAGCGGGATCGGCAGGCCCATCAGCACGAGCATGGCGAGGCCGAACACGAGCAGGACCGGCACGTACGCATCGAATATGGTGGCCCCGCCGAGACTGGGCAGCGTCAGCTTGAACGAAGGCAGCTCGCCGAAGATGACCAGCAGCAGCACGGGGAGGCCGATCCCGCCGATCAGGCCGATCGGCCGCCGCCAGGCGAGCCTGGCCTCATTGAGGACGATCTGGCCGAGTGCGCCGCGCCGTACCTTTCCCGGCAGCGGCAACGAGAGCGTGCTCATGACGTTGCTCCTTCCTTGTCCAGGTGCCTTCCGGTGAGCTTCACGAAGGCGTCTTCGAGATTCGACGAATCGAGCTGCACGTCGCGGGTGGTCACGCCGGCCGCGGCCAGGGCGAGGATCACCGCGTTGACGAGTTCCCCGGTCCCGGTGACGACGACGTGGGAGCCTTCGCGCTCGACCCTCGTCACCTCGGGCAGCTCCCTCAGCAACCCGTCATCGAACGGGGCCGAGGGCAGGAACCGCACGCTCTTTCCGCCTCGGGCCCGCTCGGCCAGGCCGGCCGGGGCGTCCAGCGCGACGACGCGCCCTTTGTCGATGAGCGCCACGCGGTCGCATAGCCGTTCGGCTTCCTCCATGAAGTGGGTCACCAGGACGATCGTGACCCCGCGGTCGCGCACGCCCTCGATGAGCTCCCAGGCGTCGCGGCGGGCCTGCGGATCCAGGCCTGTCGTCATCTCATCTAGCACGGCGATCCTCGGTCGGCCGATGAGAGCCAGCGCGACCGACAACCGCTGCCGCTGGCCGCCCGACAGGGACTTGTAGTAGTCCTTGCGCTTCCCGGCGAGCCCGAGCACCTCGATCAGCTCGCTGACGTCAGCAGGCTCACGGTAGAACGACCGGTACATGTCGAGGATCTCGCCGACCCTGAGCTTGGGAGGCAGCGCGCTCGCCTGGAGCTGCACCCCGACGATCTCGTGGATCTTGTCTGCGTCGGCGCGCGGGTCCAGGCCCAGCAGCCGGATCGTCCCCGAGTCGGGCGTCCGCAGGCCGATGGCACACTCGACGGCGGTGGTCTTGCCCGCCCCGTTCGGGCCCAGGATGCCGAAGATCTCACCCTGGGCCACCGAGAACGACACGTCGTCGACCGCGACCAGAGCTCCGTAGGTCTTGCGGAGATGCGTGATCTCAACCGCTGGCCGCCGGGCCCCGCCCTGGCTGGCGGGCTCCTTCAGGTCGCCGATCCGGACGTCAGACCGCCCGGCCACCGCGACGCTTGTCAGTACACCCATGACTGCTCCTGTTTCGCGTGCCGCCCGGGGGCCTGTTCGCCGCCCGCCGCATCGGCTGTCTTTCAAAAACTGATATCACTATGCTATACATGTGGTATCACGAACGTCAACTCGGTTATTGACAGGAGGCACGGCGCGGTGAGCCAGCGCAAGAGCCTGCTGCTGCGGCTGGACCCGGCCGTTCAGGATGCCCTGGCCGCCTGGGCCGCCGACGAGTTGCGCAGCACCAACGGCCAGATCGAGTTCCTGCTGCGCCGCGCCCTGGCCGACGCCGAGCGACTGCCCGGTCAGCGGCGGGCGATAGACCCGCCGGCTGATGCCACCGGTTGATCACGGACTCCGTCAGCTCTGCTCCGCGAGACGGCATGATTAGCTCATGCGAGCACGGCGCACAGCGGATCAAGAGCCCAGCGGGCCGGCTGCCCATCCCCGCCCCGCCGAGAGGCGCGTTCCATGAGCCAGCAGATTCGCCCGGTCGTCAACGTTTTCTACTTCGTCGCCGATCTGCCAGCCGGTATCGCGTGGTACCGGGCCTTGCTTGGGTCGGATCCCGTGGCGACGCGCCCGCAGCAGCTGGCGATGTTCCAGGTCGGCAGCGCCCGGCTGACCGTGCACATCGACGATGACTACAACACAAGCGCCGGCGTCGCCGGGCCGGTCGCATACTGGGACGTCGACGATGTGGATGCCGTGGTGGCTGAGTGCCTGGACCGAGGAGGAACAGCACACCGGGGACCGAAGACGATCTTCAGCGGCGAACGGCTGGGCCAGGTGCTTGACCCGTTCGGAAACCTCATCGGCTTCCGGCAGGCGCCGGTAACCCGTTAACGCCGCCGCCGGCGGCACGGCGCTGAGGAAGCCGAGCACCCGCTGGGTGAGCAGCGCGGTCGCGACCGGATCGTAGGAAGGCAGCGTGCTATCGGCGAAATAGTGCTGGTCGCCGGGGTAGAGGAAAAGTTCAGCGTCGTCGGCCTGATCGACGAGCGCGAGGGCGGCGTCGAGGTCGCCCTCGCCGGCGAAGACCGGGTCGGCGTCCATCCCGTGCACCTGCGCTGGCACCCCGGCGGGCCAGGCGGAGCCGAACGCGGACACCGGGACGCACGAATAGAACAGCAGCGCGCCCCGCGCTCCTGGCCGCGTCTGCGCCAGGTTCTGGGCGGGGAGCACGCCGAGGGAGAAGCCGGCGTACACCAGCCCGGCGGGCAGTCCCTCGACCGCCCGCGCCCCGCGCTCGATCACCTCGCCGGGGAAGCCGATCTGGAGCGCGTATCCCATCCCCTCGTCGATAGTGCCGAAGGTGCGGCCCTCGAACAGGTCGGGCGTGTGCACGGTGTGCCCGGCCCGGCGCAGCTCGTCGGCGAAGGCGACGACGCCGGGGGTCAGCCCCAGCGCGTGGTGGAAGAGCGCAACCTCAGCCATCTGGAGTCTCCCTCCGCCGGGTGCTACCATCTGAACTTCTCAATTAGTCGAGACTAACGGAACGATCGAAACATGTCGAGCAATGTGCCGGTCCCTGACGCCCGGGTCCCTGACTATGACCTCGATGACCTGCATGTGGTGTCGTCGCCCCAGGAGCTCAGGGCGATGGCCCATCCGCTGCGGGCCACCCTCCTGGACCTGCTCCTCGAGCGCGCCGCGACGGTCGGCGAACTCGCCGCGGCGGTCAGCCGACCGGCCAGCACGGTGGCCCACCACGTGGGGGTACTGGTGGACGCGGGCATGCTCAAGGTCGTGCGCACCAGGCGGGTCCGCGCCATCGACGAACGGTTCTACGGCCGTACCGCCCGCATCTTCTACGTCGGCGTCATCCGCCCGGAGCAGGCCCGCATGCTCACCAACTACCTCTCCGTGGCCGCCGCCGAGTCCGGTCCCGCACACGAGGCCGACGACCTGCGGGCCATCATCCGGCACGCCCGGATCCCCCGGGAGCGCGCCGCGGAGTTCTGGGAACGCGTCTTTGCGCTCGCCCACGAGTTCATGCGGCTGCCGCGCTCCGGCAACACCGTCTACGGGTTCGCCGCCGGGCTCTATCCCACCGAATACCCCACGCTGCCCGGCCAGGAGGACGGCACCGCAGCCGCAGGCCCCGAGCCAGGAGTGGGGTGACCTGGGAGAGTACCGATGCCCGTTCGGTAAAAATGGTTTTTGTTGGTTACTGATCGCCGAGGGCTGGTGTCGGCAGTGGTGATCCGGCGCAGCGCGGTCAGCGGTTCCTCCTCCGGCGGCCTGGCACAGCTGACGGCCGATATTCACGAGCCCCGCCGCCACCGCGCGGCGGAAGACGGTTAGCTGGTATGAAGCTAACCCGGAGTCAGTCGCCGCCGCTCCGGTCGGCCGGAGCCGTGTGAAGCCCAGAGCCACCTCGTGTCACCTTCGCCAGAACAGGTGGTGGGTCACGCCGCTCGGACTGGGCACGACCTCGAGGTGGAACTGGTCAAGCAGCTCATCGGGTGATTGCCAGAGCCGCGACCCGGATCCGAGTTCCACCTGCGAGACCGCCACGTGCATCGTGTCGACGAGGCCGGCGTCGAGAAATTGCCGGATGGTGGTGGCCCCGCCGCCGAGTCGGACGTCCTTGCCCTGCGCCGCGTCCCGCGCCCGATCGAGGACCGAGGCAGGATCGGCGTCGACGAAGTGGAACGTGGTGTCGCCAAGGGTGAACGAAGGACGTGTGTAGTGGGTCAGTACGAATACCGGGGTGCGGAACGGAGGCTCGTCACCCCACCAGCCGCGCCAGTCGTGGTCGTGCCAGGGGCCGCGCTGCGGCCCGAATTTGTTGCGGCCCATGATCTCGGCGCCGATGTTGCGGGCGTAGTCTCGCGTGAAGTAGTCGTCGAGGCCGCGGCTTCCGCCGGGGTCTGTGCGCATGGGCCAGCTCGCCGTGGCGCCAGCCCAGGCGAACATGCCGCCAGGGTCGGCGTGGCCGAACGGCCTCTCGAGGCTCTGGTGTTCGCCGGCACCGAATCCGTCCCGCGAGACGTTGAAGTTCTGGACCCTCAGCAGCTGATTCACGCGGTTCCTCCGCCACTCTTGACAATGGTGAGACTGCGCGGACCAGACAGACTCATCAGCCGGACTGGCCAATCGTAGGAGACACCGATCACGCCGAGATGCCGGGAGGCACATCCGGGAGGTCCAGATAGCGGTTCCCTAGGCAGAGGACCTCCGATCGAGACACCGCCAACGGGCTCTGTGTCAACTTCGTTAGCGTCTCGAGGTGCTGGGGTGGGTCAGAGCTGAATCGTCTCGATCGTCAGCCTGCGAGCTTGGCTCATGTTTTCGGATTTTGCAGGCGGCTCTGGGAGGCGGCGCCCCGGCAGGGCGCTCGTCTGAGCCGCGCTGCCGGATGGCACTTGCTGGCTACCTCGACCGGACGACCATAATGACGGCGGCGATCAGCAAGGCGACGCCGGCCAGGATGCCAACGGCCGCCGCGCTCTGCATCGCCTGGTTCGCGCGAGCGAAGACTTGCGCGATCACGCCGCCAGCGGTGAGCACGATGGCGAGGGCGAGCCAGACTGCGGCGTTGACGCGGGCGGGCCTGGTCGGGCAGGTCCAGTCGGGGCCATGTGCGGTTCTGGGGGCGCCGCACCGGTTGCAGTGATCGAGATTGGATAGCTGCCGGTCAAGGGTCTGGAATTGCCGGTCGACATCGACTGGGCTTGGACTGGTCATGGCCGTTCCTCCCTGCCGTCTGATGAGGCCGGGGCGCGCCGGCCTGGGCGCGTCTGCTCCCAGCATGCGCCACTTCCGGCGGGAACGCCAACAGGGCGGGGAGGCTTAGGCTAGTTCGTGCTGCCGGGGGCCGGACGGTTCGGTAACGTAACTGGTCGAAACCTGACGATCACAGATTGATCGTGGCTTCGATGGTAAGCCGCCGCGCAGGCCGGATGTTTTCACAGTTGGCATGTGGTACTGGCCTTGGGGATCATTTCCGCTGCGGCAGCGGTGGCGGGCAGCTTGGCTGCCGCATGACACCCTGGCCCGCTGTCTGGCGCGGGCTCGCAGGGGTCGGCAGCCAGCACGTCCCCGGAACTGACCACAAAGAGTGGCAATTGTCCAAAGCCAGACTGAACGATCCCGTCAGCGCCGCGAGCATCGCCCGCATCGAGCCCGGCCGGTTCCCGGACAAGTTGCGCGGAATACCCGGCGAGGTCCGATCCCCGATGAGGTCCGGGCGCTCATCGGCAGTCCCGCCAGGCCGCGAGCGGTCAGAACAGGGCCTGGCGCCCCGCTGACCGCGACGCTTCAAGATCGCGCCCGGAGCGCCGCGTTGCGCCGCGTCCTTCGCCTCCACCGCAAGGCGACAAAGCGTCCCCGCGCGGCTCACGCTGCTGCGCGATCACAGCCTGGCCCGCAGGATCGACACGCGGAAGGCGCTCGGCATCCGCGGCGGCACGCTGTTCTGCACGCTCCAGGGTTGCCCTACCCCTCGGACAGGAGTAGCTGGCGAGCGACTCCATGTTCTCAGGAGTCAATTTCGCGGCTGTGGCTACCGAGCTTGTGCCCTCAGAGCCTCATGCCGATTCTGGGGTGCCAGGTGGCGCGCCACTGTCTGGCCGGATGTATAGCCGCGATGAGTCGCTGGGCATTAATGGCGGGATGACCGTGACGCTGCGGCCGAAGTACCCTCACCTACCTCGGCGTGACGTTGCGGCAAGCGCACGTAGCCGACGGGACGCTCGCCGCCGTTCCGGCTGAGCAATCCGGGTTAGAGCCAGCGGCTGATTATCCGGACATTACGAAGGCGCGTTCGGAACTCGAATTCGCCCAGATGCCTGAGTCCGCGTATCCGCCCGAAATACAGGCCGACCGGAAGGGCGATTACGGCAACGATCAGAAGGAGCACGTCGGAGGAGGAACGACCGTGGCTGACGAGTGACTGAAGCAGACCCAACGCGAGCAGGGCAATGAGAAACAGTACACCTGCGGCCCACCCAGGCAGGATCCAAGCAATCAAAAGGGCAAGCAGGACTCCGTACCAGAACGCGTGGCTGCTAACCAGCGACCCCGAAACCGAGGCTGGCTGATACGCAACAGCTAAAGCAAAACCCCCCACGAAAAGAACATCGCACGTAACCGCACGCAAATCAAGACCGGGGCGGAACCCTTCCGGAGAAGGGTGGAGTCAGCTGGGCCATCAGACCTGATTCCGCGGTGAACCGGCCCTAGCCCGTAGCCCTGGTGCTCGGGATAGCCTGCTGGTGATCCGCAGCGATGCCCGGGCAAACCGGGTCAGCCAGATGCCGCTGGCATGGCGGGGCAACGCAACCGGCCCAGCGTGCCGATCACCGGGAGCTCCGCCCGCACTTGGCTAGCAACTCGGCCGCCAGCACCGCCGGGCGCTGGCAGGACCGATGGACGCGCGCAGCACATCAGGGAGAGCGGCGAATGGCCAATCGGTGCGGGTTCTGCCGTTAGTCGGGCCTGAGCGGTTGCGTAACCCATCGGGGGCCTCGGCCGCGCATGGGGTGAGCCGAGCCGCCAGTCCTGGCCGTATGCAGCAACGCCGCATGCGTGTCAGGGCGGGAGGTAGTCGCCAGGCTGATATCTCGGCGCCCATCCGGCTGACGAGTTCGTCCATGGTTATGGCGTGCGGCTCGAGGACTGCGGCGACCTGGTCCTCATCGAGCAGATCGGGGGGAACGCGCAGGGCCTCATCGGCTATCGCCGGGAATCCTGTTTTGCGCAGCGTCCGACGCGAAATGCTGCGTGGAATATTTATCGGAGACGGCAAGCCTGGTCTAGCGGCTTCTGGCCCGGGATGCTCTGGCTCGCCGAGGCCGCGACCGGCGAGTACCGCTTCGCCGCCCTGGCCGCCGAAAGCGCGCAGCGGCTGCGGCCCCGGACCGGCGCGCCGACCGTGCTGCGCGGCTTTGTGTTCTGGTACGGCGCGGGAATCGCGGCGGTGCTCGACCCTGCCCGGCACGCCCAGGCCGAGCTCGCGATCGCGGCGGCCCGGTCCCTGGCTGCGGACTTCGACCCCGTCGCCCGGCTGCTGCCTCCCGGTGCGCAGGACGCCAGACTCTACGGCTGGCCGCGGCCGGGCGCCTGCATCGACGGCCTGCCCGGTGCGGTGCCGTTGCTGGCCTTCGCCGCCGCCCGCACGGGCGACGACCGGCTGCACGACATCGCGCTCGCCCATGCACGCGGGCATCTGGCACTGTGCATGCGCGCGGACGGCTCGGTGGCGCAATCGGCCACCTACGACCACCACGGCCGGCTCTCCGGCCAGGCCTCGATCGAGGGCTCCTCCCGCGACAGCACCTGGGCACGCGCACAGGCCTGGGCGATGCTCGGGCTTGCCCAGGCCGCGCACCTGGCCGGCGAGGAGCTCACCCAGCCAGCCACGCGCGCCGCCGACTGGTACCTAGACCACCTGCCCGCCGACGGCGTGTGCTTCTGGGACTTCGACGACCCCGCCATCCCGAACGCCCCCCGCGACACCTCAGCCGCGGCCATCGCCGCCGCCGCGCTGCTGAAGCTGCCCGCGGCCAGCGGCGACCAGTACCGCGCAGCCGCCGAGCACATCATCGACGCCCTGACAGCCCGCCACCTCGCTGCCCACGGCGGCCTCCGCGACGGCTGCTACGAGCAGCGGAACAGGCTCGCCACCTCAAACGAGCTCATCTGGGGCGACTACTTCCTGCTCGAAGCGCTCCTTGCCCTCGACGAAGTGATCAGACCCGGCACGCTGTGACTAGTGCGGGCAACTCACAGGTCCGGCGGGGCCGGCCACCGGCCACCGGCCACATCCTGTCATCGAAGATTCCTCACGCCAGCTCATCGTTCGCCTGGCGAGGAACATCAGCTGTCACAAGACACCGCCCCGTTGATGGACACCTCAGATGCGCAATACGGCGGGTTACCAGGTCTCCCGTGAGTTCAGCTGACTGAAGGTACCGCGCGGGAACTCACGGTCGTTGGGCGCCGCTCGGGCCGCCCGGAATGGGTTGTTCTGTCCATTTTTTGGGACACCTGTCAGGCTCGCCCGGGATCCGGCCAAGCGGCCGGCTCCGGGTGCCTGCGAGGCGCGCCTTCAGTCATCACCGCGTCGTGTCGACATCAAGGCCCGGTCCTAGCCGATCACCGGCGACAGTCCGGTGATCATCAGTACCGCCGCTCACTGTTCCCGGTCACCTTGGCCTGGCCCGGCCGAGCGCCCTCCACCGCGAACTCGCCGAAGTGACCGCACACCTTCGAGCTGACCAGCGCCGTGCACGCAGCTGCCGACCAGGACCGGGCGCGGTCGGTTCGAAGTTGCCCTCGGTGCCGCGACACCGCCCACAGCCAGTTGACCGGCGCGCCGCCTAGGCCCGTATCCTCCGTCAGGCGACTACAGGGCCGAGTCGGCGATCAAGGTATTCACGCCCGGAGCGTCCATCTCACCTGGTCGCGATCGCCCGGCGTCAAGGTCACGCTCGGCGCGGGCGCGCAGTTCCGTGCGCGACTCCTCGAGGACCTAGGCGCGGGATTCCAGCGCGGTGCGCAGTTCCTCCCGGGTAGCGACCAGATACAGGCAATGGAGACAACGGACGACTCCGATGAGCTTTCGAGAGGAACCGTTCTCGGCACCTGTGATCTGACCCGACTGCGGAGAATCCGCGTATTTGCAGGTCACAGGCCCGTCGGGGTGCTTCCGAGAAGAAGTGGCCCCGGTCACGTCGTCATACCCGCAAGCGGCGTCCTCGCTCGTTGTATGATCCCCGACCTGCAACGATGGCCAGATTACACGTATCTGGTCGCTACCCGCTGTACGCCTTCCCGGCCTATCGCAGGTGGAGGGGGGCCAGGAGCCGGTTGGGGATCACCGGGCGGCCGAAGGTCTCATTGACGACCGCTTCCAGGGCCCCGTAGAAGCCGATCACTGACAACACGATGCCGAGGTACCCGCCGACTTGCACCAAGGTGGTGTTACCGAAGCCCAGCCCGGCCGCCAGGAAGGCGAACACCGCGATCAGGTCCAGGAACAGCAGGTTGAGCACCAGCGACACCCGGAAGGTGGCTACCCACAGCAGCACCGTCCAGATCAGCCAGCACAGCAGAAACACCGCCAGGGTGTGGTTGGCCGCCGCCGGGCTGGGGAACTTGGGTGCTTCCACGCCGAGGAACCCGACCAGGGCCAGCCAGAATACCCCGTAGGAGCCGAATCCGGTTGCTCCGAAGGTATTGCCCCGGCGGAACTCGCCCGCCGCGGCGATCAGCTGGGCGATTCCGCCGGCGAAGAAGCCCAGCGGCAGCACTGCCACGATCGCCGAATGCGGCAGCCACCCCGCGTTGATCACGCTCAGCAGCAGGTTCGCCAGGGCGAACCCCGCCAGGCCGAGCGCGGCGGGATTGGCCAGCACCGCGGGGCTGGCTGCCGCCCTCGCCCGGTGCTGCTCGACGGACTCAGGGGCACGGTCGTCAGTGAGCTCGTGCACCGTCATGACGTCTTCCTCCTTCTCTTACCCGGGTTTGCGTATCCGGATCCGCTACCCAGGTGCCCGGCCGTAAACCTCTTCGCGGAAAGCCCTGCGGCCGAGCCGGCTGATCACGCGGTGGCAGGCAATAGTCCCCGGGTTCGTGAGCCTCTGATGGCTGCCTGCTGGCCCGGATCGGGCCTGGTCTAGCTCCTACCGGCTGGTGGTCCTCATGTTGAGGTGCAGGTAACCCAGTCAATTCCTCCTCCTTGAGGAGGTCGTTGCGCCCGTTGGTTGCAGGGCGGATTGAACCCCTGCCGCTGCATCAGGTCCGGCGCAGCTTGGACCGTCGACCTGGTCATGCCGGGATAAGCGCGTTTAGACCGCGCCTATTTATGCGCTGGCCACCGTGCTCGCTCATCATCTTGGCTAGGACCGTGTTGAGCATGTGCCACCCGCCTGGCCACATCACGTGGGGAGGACCAGGTGCGGTTTACAGTCCCTTCCGGGTGGGGGGAGGGAGATAACGCCGCGGCTGCGCCCTTCCGCAGACCGTGGCGGCTGTGGTAACGCAGGTATATGACCGGAAGCGACCTCAGTCGGGTCGGCGCGCCGGCTCTGTCGGTCCGCGGGCTCGGCCCTGCCGAGGTGACCATTGCCGGCCTCACCGCGGGCGGCGGCGCGCTGCTGCTGTTCGTCTCTGAGGAGTGCCCCACCTCCGCGATGGCCCTGCGCAGGCTCGGCTCATTGTGCCGGGCCTGGCAGGAGGCCGGGCTCACCGCCACCGCCGTGTTCGAGGACCCGCTCGAGGTCGCCGTCCGGGTGGCGCGCCGTCTCGGCTGGCCGGCAGGGGTGGCCGCCGAGGACCCGCCGTACCGGACGTCGCGCGCCTACCGGCTCATCTCGGTGCCGACGGCGATCCTTGTCGACCGCGCCGGGACGATCGCAGGCACCGTGACCGGCTGGGACCACGCGGGCCTGGCGGCTCTTATCGGGCGGGCGGGAGCGCTCCTCGGCGCGGAGCTCGCGATCCCGGAGGCCACCGAGCCGCTGCTCAAGCCCGGATGCTCGTCCAAGGCCGCGATCGACCCGGAGCTGGCGGCCGCGATCTCGGTCCCTGCCGGCACCGACGACGTCGAGGAGATGTTCGAGCGCGGCTGGACCGACGGCCTGCCGGTCGTCCCGCCGACCCCGGACCGGGTCGAGGCGATGCTCGGCGGCTGCGACGGCCGGGTTTCCCTCGGCCCCGTCCCGCCCGACATGGGCGAGGCGACGCTAGAGCGGGTCGCGGCCTGCGCGGTGCTGGCCGGCTGCAGGCCGCCCTACTTCCCGGTCGTGGTCGCGGCCGCCCAGGCCGCGCTCGATCCCGCGTTCAACCTGCACGGCCAGGCGGTGACCACCCAGCCGGCCGGGCAGCTGGTGGTGGTGAACGGGCCGGTGCGGGAGGCGATCGGCCTGAACAGCGGCATGGGGGCGCTCGGCCCGGGATTCCGGGCGAACCTCACCATCGGCCGGGCGCTGCGGCTGCTCGTCGCCCTCACCGGCGGAGGGATGCCCGGCAGGCTGGACCGGGCGACCCAGGGGCAGATGGGGAAGGTCGGGTTCTGCATCGCCGAGGACGAGGAAGTGAGCCCCTGGGAGCCGTTGCACGTCGAGCGCGGTTTCCGGCCCGGCCAGTCGGTCGTCACGGTCATCGGCAGCGACGCGCCGCTGTCGATCTCCGACCACCGCAGCCGCACCCCCGAGGATCTCGCCTGGGTTCTCGCGTGGGCAGCGGCCAGCGCCTGGAGTACCAACTGGTGGCCCCTGGAGGAGCCGTCGGTGTTCGTGATCTGCCCCGAGCACGCTGAGATGTTCCGCGCCGCCGGATGGACCAAACAGCAGCTGCGCCGCTTCATGTTCGAAGCGGTGCACAAGCCCGCCGGCGAGCTGCGCCGCGGCGAGACGACCCCCTTCGTCCACGCCGCCGACCCGGCCGCCCAGGTGCCCAAGTGGGCGTCGCCGGAGGCCATCGTCCTGATGGTGGCCGGCGGCGAGGCCGGGCGTTACTCTGCAGTTCTGGGCCCATGCACCGGCATGGGATCCCAGATCGTATCCCGGGAGGTGGGATCACCGTGGCCGTTGACTACGTAAGCCCGTTCGACGAGCGCGTCCGGGCGGCCGAGCCGCTCGCGCCGCGCCCGGCCAGCATCAGCGGGCGCCGGGTGGTGCTGCTCGACATCAGGAAGAACCGCGGCGCCGAGTTCCTCGACCGGATCGAGACGCTGCTGCAGGCGGCGGGCGCGGCCACAGCGCGCACCACGAAGGAAATCTTCTCCAAGCCGGCCGCCCTCGCGCTGATCGGCGACATCGCAGGGCAGGCCAACCTGGTCGTGGAGGCCCTCGCCGATTGAGGCTCATGCACGTCGTGCAGTTTGCATGACCTGGTTCACCTGGAGCGCCGGGGCATCCCGGCGGTCGGCATCGCGACGGCACCGTTCGCCGACGAAGCCATCGAGCAGGCACGCCGGCTCGGCATGCCGGGCGCCCGCATGATCTACATTCCCCATCCGGTCCAGCTGCTGACCGACGACGAGCTGGACGCCCGGGCCGACGTCATCTTCCCCGACGTGCTCGCTGCACTGACCGGCGGCGAGTAAGACCGGTCGCCGGGCGGGACGGCAACGGCCAGAACCCGGAAGATCTGCTCGCGGCCGACAGCGAGGCCGACACAATCGTGAACTGCTCAGAGCCGGCGATACGGAAGGCGAGGGTCAGGAATATCTCTCACGCAGTGTGATCGAACTTCAGGAGATGGGCTATCTGTCTTATTGTCCGCTGCTACTCGTGGTGAGCGGTGCCGGCCGGGTGTTAGCCGAGCAGTGGCTTTCCTGCCCGGGCACCGCGTCGCATACTGGCAGCACCGGGTCCCGCTGGGAGGTCATCATGAACGTGGCCGGCGAACGATCCGGCGCAGCCGGGCAGGAGACCGCCGGTGAGGCCGGTGAGGCCGTCCCAGAGTTTTACGTCGCTCTTGAGTTCACCGGTGACGGGCGGTGCTGCCGTCCTGGCCTTCCGGTTGCGCCGCTGACTGAGGCGGTTGCCCGGGTGACGGCTACCGGGTCCGAGCTGGCAAGGATCACCGCGCCGCCTCCGTACGGCACCTTCACCGGTGTTACCGCGGCCGCCGGTAACCGCACGTTCGTGCTGGCCGCGCAGAAACTCGCGCGGCTGCCGCTGACCACGCCGCCGGCGACCCGGTTCTTCCTGCTGCGCGTCGACCCGGCCAGCCCCGTCCCGGCCGGGCGGACACGGCTGGAGCCGCTGGCTATCCCGGAACAGCCGCCGGGCCTGGTGGTATCCGGCCTTGCCGTCTCCCCCGATGCCAGCAGGCTCGCGGTCACCGCCAGCCCGTTTCCGGAAGCCACCGGCCTGCACGTGTTCACCCTGGCCACCGGCGCCGGGCGGGCGTGGGACGGACCCGGCGTCGGTCCCGCCTTCGGCCCGGGCGCCGTGCACGGCTGCCTGTCGTGGGCCGCGGACGGCCATACCCTGGCGCTGATCAGCTCCGGGGCCCCGTCGCCAGACCGCGGGGTCCGGCTGCTGGACACCGCCGCGCCCGGCAGCAGCCTGCTGGCCAGCAGCCGGCTGGTCCTGCCCACCCCGGCCGGCCCGGAAAACTCGTCCGGCAATTACTGGCGCCAGGTCCTGATCAGCGCCGACGGCCAGGTCATCGTCGCCGTCATCCAGGTCGAAGCTCACCACGCCAGCGGGCGCATGCCCGGCGTCACCCAGAAACTCGTCACCTTCTCGGCCACAACAGGCACACTGCTGCGCGAACTCAACCACCTGCACGTCCACGGCGGCTATGAGCATGTCCCGTGGGCCAGCCCGTCAGGACAGCTGCTGATCGTCACCGGCACCCAGCCCGGCCCCACCATCGGCTCCTTCAACCTCGGGCACAGCGCCGGTACCCTCAGCCAGGACCGCTTCACCCCGATCCCCTGGTCCACCCGCACCTTCGCAGCCGCCTGGTAAACCAAGCCCAGCGCGCAGCCGCACCGGACCGAGCCGCCAGCCTGCTACCGGGCCTCCTGGCAGCTACCCGGACCGGACTCACACCCGACAGGCGACGACGAGCTTACGAACACGAAGAAACACCATGGCACTACGTCACGGTGCCACCTCCTGTTCTGCTGGGCGCACGGGAAACCACAATGAAGCGCCGCGGCCAGGTTCGTCACCTGCCGGCCGGTCGTCACCATCGAGGTTAGTGACCAAGTAGCTACGTCGTCGGCGTTGCAGGTGGTGCTGGTGGTGTAGTTCCCCGCGTTCGCGCAGGAGATGCTGCCTTCCTCCAGGACCGGCCGTAACGCTGCCTGCGGCGCGAACTGTGTCCGGTACAGCCCCGCGTACACCCCGTCCGCGGCGAGCAGCTCGTCATGCGTCCCGCGTTCGGCGATCTGCCCGCCGTCGACGACGAGGATCTGGTCCGCCGCCCTGACCGTGGACAGCCGGTGCGCGATCACCAGCGACGTCCGCCCGGCCAGCGCCGTCTTAAGTGCCCGCTGGATCGCCACCTCGGATTCGGAGTCCAGGTGCGCGGTCGCCTCGTCCAGCACGACCACCGACGGGGCCTTGAGCAGCAGCCGGGCCAGGGCCAGGCGCTGTTTCTCCCCGCCGGAGAAGCGGTAGCCCCGATCCCCCGCGATCGTGTCCAGCCCGTCCGGCAGCGACGAGATCAGTTCCCAGATCCGGGCCGCCTGGCACGCCTCGATCAGCTCCTTTTCGGTCGCCGATGGCCGCGCGTACAGCAGGTTGGCCCGGATCGTGTCGTGAAGCATGTGCGCGTCTTGCGGCACGACACCGACCACCGACCGCAGCGACTCCAGCGTCAGGTCGCGGACGTCGTGCCCACCGATCCGCACCGTCCCGCGGACCGGGTCATACAGCCGCGGCACCAGGTGCGTGATCGTCGTCTTCCCCGCCCCCGACGGCCCGACCAGCGCGGTCAGCTTTCCCGCCGGCAACTGGAAGGTGACGTCCCGCAGCACCCACGCATCGCTGGGGCGTTCCGGCGCAGGCAGTGTGACCGGCTCTAGCGAGGCCGGCGACACCTCACTCGCCTCGGGATACCGGAACCACACTCCCTCAATCGCCACACCCGGCGCTTCCGGCGTCTGAGTCAGTGGATACGCGGTGGGCCGCTCGGTGATCAGCGGCTTCAGGTCGAGGATCTCGAAGACGCGGTCAAAGCTGACCAGTGCGGTGAGGATTTCCAGCGGCAGGTGGGACATTTCGCTGAGCGGCTCGTACAGCTCCGAGACCAGCGCGATGAACGCCACCAGCGTGCCGACTGCGAACACACCGTGAATGACCAGTGTGCCGCCGAGCCCGTAGACGAGCGCGGTGACCAGCGCCGCGAGCAGCGTGATGTAGGCCATGACCAGCTGCATGCCGGCCACGTTAGCGACGGCCAGATCACGGATCCGGGTCGCCTTGCGGGTGAACAGCTCGGCGTCCTCCTCCGGCCGTCCGTACAGCTTGGCCAGCAGCGCGCCAGATACATCCGACCGCTCGGCCGTCATCGTGGCCAGCTCACCATGCAGCTCCATCTGCTGTCGGAACAGCCGCTGCCATCGCCTCCCGGCCACCTTGCCGGGCAGCACAAACAGCGGGATCACCGCTAGCGCGAGGAGGCTGAGCTGCCACGACAGCCAGAACATCGTCGCCAGCACCAGCACCAGGTTCAGCAGCGTCGACACCGAATCGGACATCAGCACCCCGACCATCCGCTGCGTCGTGTCGATGTCACCGTCCAGCCGGGAGACCAGCGCCCCGGTCTGCGTCCGGGTGAAGAAGGCCAGCGACTGCCGCTGCACCTGCCGGAACACGCTCGCCCGCAGCTCCAGCACCAGGCTCTCGCCGATCCACTCCGAGTACCGGGACCTCACGTATCCCGCGGCGGCGCCCACTAGCGCCAGCCCCGCGACGGTCAGCGCCAGCGTGACGACCACGCTTTCCCGGTGCCGCAGGATGCCGCCGTCAATGATCAGCCGCAAGATGAGCGGGCTCGCTACCAGGATGGCCGAATTCACCGCGGTAACCCCCGCCATCAGCACCATCGGCCCGCGGTACTGCCTCAGATACGGCCAGATCCGCCGCACCGTCCCCGGCCGCACCTGCTGCCGGGCCACCTCATCCTCGGGGTACCAAAACCTGAACCCAGGACTCGAGATCATGGGGCCACTATCCCCGGCCTTATATCTGGTGGCCAACCATTTTTATGCCGAGTATTATGCCCGGCATGATGCTGGGCAGGGTGACGCAGTGAGCGTCCCGCACGTGCTGCTGGCGTTGCTGTCGCAGGGGCCGAAGTACGGGCTGCAGCTGCGCGAGGAGTTCGAGGCCGGGACTGGCGAAGTGTGGCCGCTGAACGTCGGCCAGGTGTACAAGACGCTGGGCCGGCTGGAGCGCGACGGGCTGGCCGAGTCCGACGGCACCGGCCAGGACGGGCCGCAGAAGCGGTTCCGGATCACGCCCCGCGGTGCGGAGGCGCTGGCCGCCTGGCTGCGCACGCCGCCGGACCTGACCTCCCCGCCCCGCGACGAGCTGGTGATGAAGGTGCTGGTGGCGGCGCGGGTGCCGGGCACCGACGCGCATGAGGTGATCCAGGCGCACCGCGTGTACCTGCTGGAGCTGATGCAGCAGTGGACGCGGCTGAAGGAGGGCGAGGCCCGCGATGACCTGAGCCTGGCGCTGGTGGTCGATGCCGAGCTGTTCCGGCTGGACGCGGTGATCCGGTGGCTGGACGCGGCGGAGGTGCGCCTGGCGCGGGCCGCCGCCGAGCCGCCCCGGCCTGCTTCCGCCCCGGTTCCGGCTCCGCAGCTTCGCCGGCTGGGGGCCAGGCGATGAGCCGGCCAGGACCGGGCGCGAGCGCGGTGAGCGTGCTGGAGCTGCGCGGCGTGTCGAAGACCTACGGGCAGGAGCCGGCCGCGGTGCACGCGCTGGCCGGGATCGACCTGTCGGTGCGGGCCGGGGAGATGGTGGCCGTGATGGGGCCGTCCGGGTCGGGCAAGTCCACGCTGCTGACCATCGCCGGGAGCCTGGAGGATCCCACCAGCGGAGACGTGCTGGTCTGCGGCATGACGCTGGCTGGGATGCCGCGGGGCCGCAGGGCCCGGCTGCGGCGCCGGGTGATCGGGTACGTGTTCCAGGATTTCAACCTGCTGCCCGGGCTGACCGCCGCCGAGAACGCCGCTCTGCCGCTGGAACTGGACGGCGTCGCGGTGCCGAAGGCGCGCGCGGCCGGGCTGGCCGCGCTGGCCGCGCTCGGGGTGGCCGACCGGGCGGGCTGGTTCCCCGATCAGCTGTCCGGCGGCGAGCGGCAGCGGGTCGCGATCGCCCGTGCGGTGGTGGGGGACCGCCGGCTGCTGCTGGCCGACGAGCCGTCCGGCGCGCTGGACTCGGTGAACGCCGGTGAGGTGATGCGGCTGCTGCATGAAGCCTGCCAGCGGGGTGTGGCCGCGGTGGTGGTGACCCACGACGCGCAGCTGGCCGCCTGGGCCGACCGGATAGTGCTCCTGCGCGACGGGCGGATGACCGGCCATACCACCCGGCCGCCCGGCCCCGAAGCTCTCCTTATCCCCAGGGAGACCCGGTGAGCACCGCCCTGGAGGGCCTCCCCGACCTGGACGCGGACGCGGGCAGCGGCATCGTCGCCCGCCGGGCGGTGATCCGCTGGGGCTGGCGGCTGTTCCGCCGCGAGTGGCGCCAGCAGCTGCTCGTGCTCGGCCTGCTCACCGTGGCGGTCGCGGCCACCATCTGGGGTGCCAGCGTCGTCACGAACTCGCAGATCCCGCCCGGCTACCCCACGTTCGGCACCGGTGCCGCGCAGGTCACGCTGTCCGGCACCGATCTGCAGCTGGCCGCCGACATCGCCACCATCGCCGGCCGCTGGGGCCGGCTGATCTCATCGAGAAGCAGAACATCACGACTGGCATCAGGCAGTCTGTGCAGGTCCGCGCCGAGAGCCCGCACGGGCACTACAACTCTCCGCTGCTGAGCCTGGTCAGCGGAACATACCCGGCCGGGCCCGGTCAGGTCGCGCTGACCAGCCAGGTGGCGGCCCGGTACGGCGCGCGCGTGGGCGGCACCTGGCAGGTGACCGGCACGACCTGGCAGGTGACCGGCATCGTGCAGGACCCGAGCAACCTGGCGGACCAGTTCGCGCTGGTCGCCCCGGGCCAGCTCCGGCAGCCCAGCCAGGCGATCATGCTGCTCGGCCCGGCCGCGGCACAGGAGCTCCTCAGCAACCAGACGGTGCCCGGTGTCCCGGCGGCAACTGTGTCGCTTCCCACGCAGCAGGTGAGCGGGGTCTCGCAGGCGGTGTTCATCCTGGTGGTGGAGGTACTCGGCCTGGCGTTCATCGGCCTGGTGTCGGTAGCCAGTTTCTCCGTGATGGCCCAGCGCCGGCTCCGCGCTCTCGGCATGCTCGGCGCGATCGGCGCGACCGAACGCAACCTCCGCCTGGTCATGCTCGCGGGTGGCCTGGCCGTCGGCGTGACGGCCGCGCTGGCCGGTGTGGTGCTCGGCCTCGGCGCCTGGATCGCGTACGCACCGACGGTGCAGCGGGACACCGGCCATGCGGTGGACGCGGCGCGCCTGCCGTGGTGGGCGTTCGCCATCGGGATCGTGCTCGCGGTCGCGACGTCGGCGCTGGCGTCCCGCCGCCCGGCTAAGACGATGGCCGCCGTCCCGGTGGTGGCCGCGCTGTCCGGCCGCCCCGCGCCGCCCAAGGCGGTGCACCGCTCTGCCCTGCCCGGCGTCATCGTGTTCGCGATCGGCCTCGTGTGCCTGGCGTCCGCCGGCGGCCTGAATGGACTGGCCGGCGGCAATGGGCCGAACGGTGGTGATGGCGACGGCGGGGGCAACGGGCACGCGCTGTTCCTGCTGGCCGGCCTGGTCATCACCGTCACCGGGGTCTGCCTCCTGGCCCCGCTGGCCATTAGCGTGCTGGGGGCGGGTGCGGGCTCGCGGCGGCCGGTCGCGATCCGGATCGCGCTGCGCGACCTGGTCCGCTACCGGGCCCGGTCCGGTGCCGCGCTGGCGGCGACCACGTTCGCCGTGTTCCTGGCCATGGGGATCTGCATCGTCGCCGGCCTCAGGTTCGACAATCCGCTGAACTGGATCGGCCCGGACCTGTCCAGCAGCCAGGTGACCGTCGGCGCCGAGCAGAGCCCGACCCCCGGACAGATGACGCCGTTCAGCGCCGCCCAGCTCGCCACCCTGACCACGCGAGTGAATACTCTCGCCGCCAGCCTGCACGCGACCGCGGTGCTGCTGGAATCGACGAGCGACCTGTACCAGACTGGCCTGCCGGAACACGGTGTGCAGAATTTCACCGGCACCGTGTACGTGGCCACCCCGCAGTTGCTGGCCACGTACGGCATCAAGACCAGCCAGATCGCACCCGGTACCGAGATCCTCACCATGCGGCCAGGGCTGGCAGGCCTGCCGCACCTGGAGATGTTCGGTTGGGACAACGGCTTCATCAGCGACGCTTCCACTCCCCCGCCCGATCCCGGCAGCGCCGGCGGTCCGCCCTGCACGCTGAGCAACCTCTGCCTGGCCAGCCCCGCGATTCAGACGATCAGCAGCCTGCCCAGCGGCACGTCGGCGCCGAATACGGTGGTCACCGAGTACGCGGTAAGCAAGTACCACATGCAGACCCAGCTGCAAGGGTGGCTTCTCCAGGCCGCTGCCCCGTTCACCGCTGCGCAACTGGGCACCGTACGCCAATTCGGGAACGCCAACGAGGTGCAGGTCCAGACCGCAACCTATAACCCGAGCCTCGCGGACTTCACCGACGGGGCCACCGCGCTGGGCATCGTGATCGTGCTCAGCGTACTGGCCATGTCCGTCGGCCTGATCCGCAGCGAGACCGCGCCGGACCTGCGCACGCTCACCGCCACCGGCGCCAGCGGCGCGACCCGGCGGACGATCACCGCGGCGACCGCCGCCGCGCTCGGCCTGCTCGGCGCGATCCTCGGTACGGCCGGCGCGGTGATCGCCGCGATGGCCTGGACGCACAGCGGCCTGTCCGCGACGGCCGGCGGCGTGCCGCCAAGCGACATCCTGATCCTGCTGATCGGGCTGCCGCTGGTCGCCGCGATCGTCGGCTGGCTATTCGCCGGGCGTGAGCCTCCGGCAGTCGCCAGGCAGCCGCTGGAGTAAGGCACCACGGATGGCCAAACTTGACCTGCCGATCAGGTACGTCCGCACGGGTGACCCCTACAGCATCAACACAGCGTCGCCGACAAACCGCAAACTCGTGCACGATCGCCGTTCGGGGCTGGTTCCGCGATTGGCAGGTGGAGATTTGGTAACGCATTGCTGGTTGATCTGACATGCGTGTCCAGGCCCGGCGGCCCGCTGGCTTTCCCGGGTCGGGCGGCCGGGGAGCGACGGGTGGACGCTTTTCGGCAGGCCGGGGCAGGGCGTGAGCCTGCAGTCGGGGCAGACGGCCAAGGCCGGCCAGCAGGTCGCCTGCGTCAACCCGGCGGCCCTTGGCGGCGGTACCGGCGACCTCGGCCCCTACCTGCTGACCGCCACCCAGACCGCCCACATCCCGGGCCTTGCGCGGCTGACCGAGCCTGTCTCCACCCCGTGGGTCACCTACCCCGAGCTTTACTCGGCGACCTGCGAACAAGGCGGCAGGGCCACCTGGCTCCAGCTCACCAGCCTTGCCGGGACCAGCCACACCCGCCCCGAGGTGAACGAGGACATCATAGGCAACTTTGGCGGCGGTACCGGCCCGGCGTATGGCTACCACAGCTACGAGTACGGCCTCACCCTGGGCAACCTGCTCCAAGAGCTCGTCGGGGAAGAGGTGGCCTGGCAGTCGAGTCACTGATGCGCACTGCTGCTGGCGCGGCGCGGTGAGCACGGAGATTCAGATACGTTCACGCGCAGGCGTCACAAAGCCGCCGCAAGCGGGATCAGGCGCCGCCTGGCCGCGCACTCGCGGGTCAGACCGCACCCGGGCTGACTACGCTGGCGGCCATCAAGGCCTGGCTGTCCCGGGGGCCAGACCTCGTCCTGCACGTGAGCCTGTACCGCGGGGTCGCGCGCGATTAGGGTGACCGTTGTGGAGCGGCCTTCGGTGTCCGACAGGGCTGGGACTGGAGGCCTGCACGGCTTCCCGGCCGCGTTGACCAGCTTCGTGGGCCGGGCCTCGGCGGTGGACCAGGTCGCCGGCCAGCTCGGCGAGTACCGGCTTGTGACCGTGACCGGGCCGGGCGGCGCCGGGAAGACTCGGCTGAGCGGCGAGGTGGCCCGGCGAGTGGCGGGCCGGTTCGCTGACGGGGTGTGGCTGGCGGAGCTGGCCGCGGTGCGGGACCCGGCGCAGGTGGCCGCCGCGGTGGCCGCGGCGCTGGGCATCCGCGACCTGCCCTCGGTGGCGCCCGCTGACGCGCTGGCCCACGCGCTCGCCCGGCGGCATCTGCTGCTGGTACTGGACAATTGCGAGCAGGTGATCGGCGCCGCGGCGGAGTTGTGCGGCCAGCTGCTGCTCGGCGCCGACGACGTGCGCGTGCTGGCCACTAGCCGCGAGCCGCTGCGCATCGCCGGCGAAACCCGGTATCGGCTGAGTCCGCTGACCCTGCCGGATCCCGCTGACCCGGCGGCGGCCGGGGATGGCGAGGCGGTAACGCTGTTCGCGGAGCGGGCCCGACAGGTAGAGTCGGGCTTCGCCCTTGACGAGAAGACCGGGCCGCTGGTGGCCCGGCTGGTGACACGGCTGGACGGGTTGCCGCTGGCCATCGAGCTGGCCGCGGCCCGGGTGGACGCGCTGGGCGTGGCCCAGCTGCTGGACCGGATCGACGACCGGTTCGCGCTACTGGCGGACGCCGATCGGCTGGCCGCGGAGCGGCAGCGGTCGCTGGCCGCCGCGGTGCAGTGGAGCTACCAGCTGCTGGACGACGCCGGGCGGCGGGTGTTCCGCGCGGTGGCGGCGTTCCCGGGCCCGTTTACCCTGGACGGCACCGTGGCGGTGGCGGGTGACGGGGCCAGCCGGGGCGTGCTGCACCTGGTGGAATGCTCGCTGCTGCTACCGCCGAGAACCGGACCGGACGGCCGGTCCCGGTACTCGATGCTGGAGACACTGCGAGCCTACGCGGCCGGGCTGCTGGCCGAGGCCGGCGAGGACGGCGAGGTCACGGCCGCGATGGTCAAGTACGCGGCCGAGGTGGCCGAGGAGGCCTCCGCCGGCCTGTACACACGCACCGGGGAGGCGGACGGCCTGCGGCGGCTGGACGCCGAGGATATCACCCTGCGCCACGCGCTGGTCTGGGCAATGGAGCACGACCCGGACACGGCGCTGCGGCTCGCGCTGGCCCAGGCACCGCTGTGGGGGATCCGGGGCCGCCTGGTCAGCCAGGCACCGCTGCTGGCTGCGGCGGCGGAGCGCGCCGAGGTCGGCAGCGACCAGTGGTGCGGCGCGCGCATGTGGCTCGGCCAGGCCGCCATCTCGGTCGGCGACCCGCTGACGGCCCTGGCGCACTACGCCGCGGTGCGGCAGGCCCTGGAGGACCCCGGACGCTCCCATCCGGAGTTGGGCCCTGTGCTGCTGGTGCTCTGCCTCAGCGCCCAGTCGTCGGCCCTGCTGCAGGCAGACCGACTCGCCGAGGCGGACGAGAGCGCCCGCCGGGCGCTGGCCCTGGCCGGGGAGGTCGGCATCGAGGGCCCCAAGGTGGTGGCGCTGACCTGCCTGGCGCTGGTCAGCTGGCGGGCCGGCGACCAGGACGGCGCGCTCCGCCTGGTCCGCCAGGCGCAGGCCATCCCGGACGAGTTCGCTGGCGGCGTGGACCGGGGCCTGAGCAACTTCGTGACGATGACGCTGATCGAGGCCGGCGACCTGGCCGGCGCTCAGCAGGCGTGTACGGCCGGGCTGGCCGCGTGCCGGGAACTGGGGGACCTGGCCAACCTGAGCGGCCAGCTGTGGAACCAGACGATGCTGGACCTGCGGGCCGGCCGACTGGACGAGGCCGCGGTGCATCTGCGCGAGCAGCTCCAGATCGCCACCCAGACCGGGCTGCACTCGGCGCTGACGGCCAGCCTGGACTGCTGCGGCCACCTGTGCGCCGCCAACGGGCGGCGGGCCGAGGCGATCACCGCGTGGGCGGCGATGTCCGCGCTCAAGCGAGCCTGGCTGCCGCTGCTGTGGACCTGGAACACCCGCACGCGGGAGGAGTTCTTGGGCCAGGCCCGGCGGCAGCTCGGGCAGGCCGCGACCCGGGCGGCGCAGGAACGCGGCGCGGCCATGACCGCGGCCACCGCCACCGAGTACGCCCTGCTGCTCGCCACCGCCGTACCGCCGGAGCAGCCGGCCGCGGCTTTCGTGCCCGCCCTGGCCCGGCTCAGCCCCCGGGAGCGGGAACTGCTCACCCTGGTCGCGCAGGGCCGCACCGATGCGCAGATCGCGGCGCAGCTGTATATCACCGTGCGCACGGTCAGCTCACACCTGGACCGGGTCCGGGACAAGACCGGCTGCCGCCGCCGCGCCGACCTCACCCGCCTGGCTCTCAGCGCCGGCCTGGTCTGAGCCCTCCCCTCGTCCCTTGTGTGGGTGATTTCCATCCTTGCCGCGGTTCTGGCGTCTATCCCGGGGCCCTTCACTGGCCAGGAGGTCCGCGCCGTCCTCGCGGGGCTCGTGCTTACCTGGCTGGGCGGCGCCCAGCCCGGCCGCGGTTATCCGGGTCGCCCAGGTCTGGTCGCGGTGGCGCTAGAGACCAGCGCGAGTCCCCTCACCCGAGGGAACCCGTGTGCTGCGGGAAGCTCAGAAAGGGACATCGACTGAGGACATCGGCGTTCGGCTCGCACTGCACCGGCAAGGTCCGCAACTACTTGTCGAACGCGATCAGCAAGACCGGCGCCGGCAATCGCATCGACGCTATCCGCAGCGCCCTGGATGTCGGCTGGCTCCAGCGGGCCAGGACGTGACCCTCGTCTTGCGGTCATCGACGGGCTGCGCCTGACCAGCGCGGCATCAGTGATCCAGCGATCCGCGGCCGCCCCGTTCCGGGCCGCCGGCGACCCGGAAGGGGGTCGTCAGGCCGGTGGGTCCGGGGCTCTGCCGGGCGGCGCTTTGGGGTGACGCTGTCGCGGGCCGCTGGCTTGCGCCGGGAGGACCGGCCGCCGGCGGCTTGCCAGCAAAAAGCCAAACTATTTTCAGTGCCGAGAGCGGGCACGAGAACCGCGGTCGGCGGGCTTTCCGGCCGCTCCGCACCATCGCGGCAGCCGGCCTCCGGATACGGAGGCCGGCCACTCCAGCCCGGCTGCGGCCGCAGGTAGCATCAAGGGAGTTTTCCTGAGGCAATCACCTAGTTCAACGTCAACGTGAGAGAGACGCCGTGTCCCAGATCCGCATCCAAATGCTCGATCGTCAAGCTCAGCGGATAGAGCGTGAAGTGACGCCAGGCACAACCGCTGCTGAGCTGTACGCGGATGATCCGGATGTCATCGTGGCCCGGGTCAATGGCCAACTACGGGATCTGGCGTGGGTGCTCAGCGCTGGTGATGTCGTCCAGCCCGTTCCGGCCGATTCTGACGACGGGCGGGCCGTGATACGCCACTCGTCGGCGCACGTCATGGCGCAGGCTGTCCAGCAGATCTTCCCCGTGGCCAAACTGGGGATCGGCCCGCCGATAGAGAACGGGTTCTACTACGACTTCGACGTGCCACAGCCCTTCGCCCCTGATGACCTCAAGGCGATCGAGGCGCGCATGCGCGAGATCATAAAGCAGGGTCAGCGGTTCGTCCGGCGTGAGGTAAGCGACGACGAGGCCCGGGCAGAGCTAGCTGACGAGCCCTACAAGCTGGAACTGATCGCCATCAAGAGCGAAACGGCAGCCGACGAGGAAGCCTCCACCGAGGTCAGCCCGGGCGTGCTCAGCATCTACGATAACGTCGACGCCAAGACGGGCCAGGTGCGCTGGAAGGACCTCTGCCGGGGCCCGCATGTGCCGACCACCAAGCAGATCCCGGCGGTCAAGCTCACCCGGAACGCCGGGGCGTACTGGCGGGGGAATGAGAAAAACCCCCAATTGCAGCGGATTTACGGAACTGCCTGGGAGTCACGGGCGGCGCTGGACAGCTACCTGAAACTGCTGGAAGAGGCGGAACGGCGCGATCACCGGCGCCTCGGCGCTGAACTCGACCTGTTCTCCTTTCCCAGCGAGATCGGGTCCGGGCTGGCCGTATTTCATCCCAAGGGCGGCACCATCCGCAGGGTGATGGAGGAATACTCGCGCCGCAAGCACGAGGAAGCCGGGTACGAATTCGTCTATACCCCGCATATCACCAAAGCGGACTTGTTTGAGACCTCGGGTCACCTGGGCTGGTTCAAGGACGACATGTTCCCGCCGATGCAGCTTGAGGGCGCGGATTACTACCTCAAGCCGATGAACTGCCCGATGCACGTCCTGATTTACCGAGCGCGCGGCCGCTCCTACCGGGAGCTACCGCTGCGGTTGTTCGAGTTCGGCACGGTATACCGGAACGAGCGATCTGGCGTGATCCACGGCCTGACCCGAGTACGCGGACTGACTCAAGATGACTCCCACATCTTCTGCACCCGGGACCAGATGGGCCAGGAACTGCAGAACCTGCTGGGCTTCGTCCTGGACCTGCTGCGTGATTACGGGCTGACCGACTTCTACCTCGAGCTCTCGACCCGAGACGATTCCGACAAGTTCGTCGGCGGCCTCGAAGACTGGGCCGAGGCGACCGCCGCACTGCGGGAGGCCGCGGGGGCCTCCGGGCTAGATCTGGTGGACGACCCAGGCGGCGCGGCCTTCTACGGGCCGAAGATCTCAGTCCAGGCCCGGGACGCCATCGGGCGTGTGTGGCAGCTGTCTACCATTCAACTCGACTTCCAGGAACCGCAGCGCTTCGGCCTTGAATACCAGGCCGCTGATGGCTCACGGCAGGTGCCGGTCATGATTCACCGGGCCCTGTTCGGAGCCATCGAGCGCTTCCTCGGCGTGCTGCTCGAACACTACGCCGGCGCGCTGCCGCCCTGGCTGGCACCAGTACAGGTCGTCGGCATCCCGATCAGCGACACGCACGTGCCCTACCTGGAGGAGGTCGCGGCCAGGCTGCGGGCCGAAGGCATCCGGGTCGAAGTCGACGCCAGCGACGACCGCATGCAGAAGAAGATCCGTAACGCTCAACGGCAGAAGGTCCCCTACATGCTGCTGGCGGGCGACGACGACGTGGCTGCCCACGCTGTCTCTTTCCGGTACCGTAACGGCGCGCAAAAGAACGGGGTCCCGATCGACGACGCGGTTTGGGAGATCGTGTCCGCAGTCCAAACCCACAGCCAGGTCTGACGGTACATTCCTGCCCTGGTACGCGAGCTAGGCGTGCACCCGCGGGCCGCGTCAGCGGGTGATGCCGTGGCGGTCCAGGCGGCAGCAGGAGATCGCGTCGTCGCGCACCTCCGTGGAATCTCGCCGTCTTTGTCCAGGCGAATCAACTAGCTAAAGCATATGATTCAGCTAGTTCGGGCGTCAGGGGGAAGCGGATGAATCTGGGCGCCCTGGTGGCGGGTCGTCTAGCCGCTGTCAACTGCGGACAGGAGCCACCGCCGCCCGGCCGGGAAGGCGGATACGACAGAATGAGCGCTACGTCCGGTGCGGCACGGAAGCGCATCTCTGCGGTCGGTCGTTGACCGAGTGCCGGGACGATGCGCCGGCGGCCCGGTCGTATGGCGGCGGGAGGTCCCCATGGCACGGCATCCGCTTCTCGGCTATCTCGTCTGGGCGGTTCTATTCGGCGCCCTGTTCACCTGGGAGGGTCTCGCGCTGGCCAGGGTGACCGGCGTTCCCACCCTCAGCGACGTCTTTCGCGTGATCATGCGCTATCCGATCGGGCGATGGGCGCTGTTCGCGCTATGGCTATGGGCTGGCTGGCATTTCTTCATCCGCGGCTGGCACTTCTTGCTCCGAGCCTGAGACGCAGACCGTACCGATGGCGCCGGTCACCGTGCTCGCCGCCTCGACGGCCCGTCAGGCACTGATACCGATGGCGGCCGGATACCTGATCCTCATGTCGGCGCTTGCCCTCGGCCTGTACCGTCTGTACCGGCCCAAGGCCACGCGGGCTGAGGATGGGCAGTCGCCCGGCGGCAGTTCGCCCGGACCCAGCCCGGCGGGCCCCAGCCCGGCGGACCCCAGCCCGGCGGACCCCAGCCCGGCGGACCCCAGCCCGGCAGGCTCCCGGCAGCGCAGCGGCTGGGCCGCGCTGGCCCGGCGCGTGATGGGCACCGTTGTAGGGGGGTACCTGCTGCTGCAGGCGGTCGTGGTCGCCTACTACTACGCGGTCGCGCGGGTCGGACCCGGTTTCCTGGAGAGCGCGGTTACCGGCACCGCGCTGCTGCTTGGACTCGCCCTGCCGGTATTCGCCGCAGCGTCATGGCTGGCTGAGCGCCGGCGGCGGCGCGGCCGCTCGGCCAGCACTCGCCCGCACCGCCCTAGCCACAGCGCCGGGCAATTACCTGGACTACCTGGGGCGAGCCCTTCGCTGGCCAGATCAGCGACGATATCCAGGGGCTGGCCGCCATCACCAATGGCTCCGCGCATTACGAAATATGGCTTAGTGGATGGTGTCCGGGAACAGCGCGGTGGAGGCGGTGAAGGTGTGCAGGAAGTTCTGCCCGCCGACCGGTCCGAGTTCTCCATCGCAGAAGAACCCCGCGACCGGGATCTGGCCCAGCACCTGGGCCAGGAGCCCGGTGTCGTGATCCGGCTCCGGGAACAGGCGCGTTCCGCGGCCGGTGCAGGTGAACAGCAGCGCCCCGGCCGCCTGACGGCCGCCGAGGGCGGCGGCTTCCCGCTCCAGGATGCGCCGTAGATCCTCATCGGCCGAGCGTGCGTCCCGGACATGGAACTGCACGGTCTGGCCCGTCTGCACCTGTTCGCCAACTGCGATGGCTCCCGATCCCGGGTCGGCGCCGGCGATGCCGCGGACCAGGAAGTCGCCCTGGCGGGGCTCGGCCTGGTACTCGTCGATGACGATCCCCAGATGCGCGCCCTGGTCGAGCAGATCTCGCTCCGGGCCGGGCAGTGCCGCCGCCAGCTCCTGCAGGCGGACCAGCGGCGGGCGCCCGCCTACCTCGAAGATCACGTTTCCATCGGCCCGGGTGACCGTGTAAGGATCACCGACCGGACGACATCCCTGGGCCACCAGGGGGTGGACCTCGGCTCGCGGCAGGTGCGCACCGACCGCGCCCTGGGTGAGTACCCGGCCGTCCAGGAACAGCCGGCTCTGCCGCAGCCGCAGCCCGCCGCTAGCCATCCCGCCCATTACTACCGCCCCTGGCACGTGCTGGTTCAGGTGAGCCAGCAGGTCTCCGGCCGGGAACGTGAACGGATCACTGATCATCAGGTGCACGCCCGCGGGCTCCCGCCCGAACCGGTAACCGCCGAACGCTCCCCCGCTGGCCGTCCGGACGAACTCCATCGCGAACGTCTCGACCGGGCCGAGGTCAGCCGCGAGCCACAGCGAAACGGCAGGCTCGGACTCGACCTCGCGGGCGCCCCCCACCACCGCCTGCGCCACGCAGCCGATGAGCGGGATCGGGCCGGTCTCCTCCCCCACCGCATCGAGCAGCAACTGAGCCGAGCGGAGGAAATGTGCCGAAGCGAACAGCGCCGCGAACGAGGGCGAAACGCCCCCAAGCGACGCAAGGGCTTGCCGCGCGGCCAGCCGTCCCGCCTCACCAGGGTCCGCGGCCAGGACGAGGGCTTCTCCCGCCTTCACCAGCTGGGCTGTTCGAACCAGGGCCGGTCCGGCGAGAGCAAGTACCTGTCGGCGAGGAGATTCAGCACGCGCCGGGCCTGCCGGAACCGGTCGGCGACGTCGCCGACCACCACGACCCGGGCCGTGTCAGCCGGGGCCAGATCCCGCGCGGCCCGGTACCAGCGGGCACCGAGGTACTCCCACAGGTCCATCGCTGGCGAGTCGGCCAGGCGCTCCTGCTGCGAGGACGGCAGGCGGGCGGCGCGTAGCAGCCGGCCAGCATCAAGCGGACCGAGCGCATGCGTGGTCGCGTAGTCGGGAAACACTCCGGTCAGGAACAACGTCGCGTCGCCAAGCCTGCGATAAACACCGGGCCGTTCGGCCTGCGGGACCGCGTCAAGCAGCCCGGCCAGCCGAACCGGATCTAGCTCGCTGAACCGCCGGGTCCGCATCCGTCCGCCCACCCGCACCCGGTAACGGCCGCTGGCGACCCGGGTGAACGAGGCCAGCAGCTCGGCCAGGAACAGCCGCCGGGCCGGGTCCCCCAGGAAGTCCCGCAGCGCAGGCGCATCGAACAACGGCACCCGCTGACGAAGTCCGGTCCGCTCCGGCACGTGATCCACCGAGGCCAGCTCGGCGGCGGCTTGCTGGACGAACGCGGCGAACACCAGGAACGGGGACGCCGGGACCGCCCATCCGCGGGCAGCATCCTCTACCTCGAGCACCGCGCGAAACACGCCGGGATGCTCTAGCAGCCGCAGCAGCGTTTCCGGGTCACCACGCAACCACGAGACATCCACCGCATCGCCGGCGCCAGCCTGACCGGCACCCGCAGGCGCGCCGGCCACTGAGGCCAGCAGCCGAAGGTCAGCATCAGTGAGATGGCTTGCGTACTCACGCCCCACCAGCAAACGGTCCATCACCCCACGTTAGGCCGTCGCCAGCCAGGCGGATAGATCTGGCCGAAGGCGTGAGGTCACATAACCCCCACCAGCAACCTGAACCATATGGCGCATCGCCGTCTATGCATGGAAGCGGCAGCCTGCACACCCTTGTGTGCAGGGTGTGACTTCCATGCGCCGGAAACGGGATCAGAAGCCGGCCAGGCATCAGCACCAGCGGGTGTCGGGGCTGGATCGTCGGTGAGCCGGCCTCGCGGATGTTTTCCAACTTCGAGCCCGGCCCCATGACGGCCACAACTGACGAGGGTCGTGATACGGCCGCGGTCAGATGCCAGGCGGTCAAGCAGCCGTTCGTGGTAGACGGCCGGGCCGCCGAAGAGCAGCTCGGCGGACTTGGCCCGGCTGCCCAGCGAGATCATCGGCCAGCAGGTCTACGCGTCCTTCCAGCACGACAAGAGCGGGGTGCAGATCATGCCCGCGACCGGCTACCGCAACATCTGCTGGGGGGATGATTACCCACACCCGGAAGGCACAACGGGCACATCCACTAGACGCTGCCCGGCCTGTTCGCCGGGTCAGCGACGAGGTCCGCGAGCGGATCACCAGCCGCACCTTCAACGAGCTGTTCCGGGTTCCCGTCCAGACCCCCGCGCAGGCGTCGGTATGACGGATTACGAGGTTCGGCGCGGGGGCGGGATCGGACCGCACGGGCAGCCGCCCCGGCGGGTCGCGCCGGGGCGGCTGACGAGCCCGGGTATGGCGGCTAGCGGCGGCCATCGGGTGATCGTCATCTAGTTGGCGGTGCCCTGGCTGTGGGTGCCTGGCGCCACGGCGGGCGCGGCCGGGATCGCTGGGTTAACGTTCGGCCGGGCCGGCTGGGCCGGGTTCTCGTTGGGCCGGGACGGCTGGGCCGGGTTCTCGTTGGGCCGGGACGGCTGGGCGGGGTTGACGTTCGGCCGGGACGGCTGGGCCGGGTTCTCGTTGGGCCGGGACGGCTGGGCGGGGTTGACGTTCGGCCGGGACGGCTGGGCGGGGTTGGCCGAGTTGTGGGGCTGGGCGGGGGCGGACGTCGAGGTCGGCGTGCCGGGGGTGGCCGGGGTGCTCGATGACGCTGGCCACAAGGCCACGGCGAGGGCGGCCCCGGCTACGGCTACCGCCGCGCCGACGGCCAGGACCCGGCGCCGCGTCCGGCGCGGGCCGTTGGCCGGCTGGCCGGCGGCCGGCTGGCCGGTAGTCCGCTGGCCGGCGGTCGGCTGGCCGGCGGTCGGCTGGCCGCTGGTCGGCTCGAAGGCGGTCGGCCGGATGGCGGTCAGCTGGATGGCGGTCGGCTCGGTCGGGGTGTAGGTCTGGGTGCTCATGGTGAATCTCTCCGTTTTCTCAACTCAGTTGCTCCGTTGTGGATAGCTCCACTTTCGGCTGAGTCGAGAGCAAAATCCCTAGTGAGACTCCCTAGTTCGCCTTCCTAGGGAACTGCTAGCTGGCCGGCTTGCGGGTGCCCATGGTGTTCGGCGCTGGGCGCCTCCTCGCACAGTTCCAGGGTGAAGGCGTAGAGCCGGGCTGGTCCTGGCGCCAGGCGGGCGGATTGCGCAGGTCGAACCGGACGCCTAGCTTTACCGGGTGGCTCCCGTAGTGGGCGCGGTCGTCAGCGGTGGCGGGACCGGCGCAGGCATCGGCGCCGGCGTCCCAGAACGGCGCGCAGCTGGTGAACTCGGCGGCCAGCTTGGGCTTCGCGCTGCCCGCCCAGCCGCCCGGCCTGCGGTCCTTCGCGGTTGGCTCATGTCAGGACTGCGAATCGAGCCATTCGGAGAACGTCGGGCCGGCCAGGATGGCGTGCGGACCGGGCAGCAGCGAGCCATCCTCATTGAGGTGAGCGTCCGGATCCGCGGTGTTGCTGACCTCCTCGATCCTGACCGGGTCACCGCGCTGGATAGCGAGCAGCTGCGCCATTTCGGCCAGGTTCTCTTCCCGCGGACCGGCAATCTCCCGGATCGGCCCGGTTACCGGCTGGGCGGTGGCTAGGTTGGCGAGCGCCTCCGCGACGGTGCGGGCAGCGACCAGCTGACTGCGCATCTTCGGCAGGTAAACCGCATCGCCCTGCCTGCCCCACTCCATGAGCACCGCGACGAACTCGTGAAACTGGGCCGACCGCAGGATGCTGACCGGTATCGGGCCGGCCAGCATCGCCTGCTCGTGGGCGGCCACCGCCACGCCATACCCAGCGGTGAACCGGTCGCATCCGATGATCGACACCATGACCATCCGCGCTACGCCGGCCCGCCCGCCGAACTCATGCAGGTTCGACGCGGCGGTCGTAAAGAACTCGGTGGCGGCCTGCTGCTCCGGCGAGGCGCTGGTGGCGGTGTCGATGACGCACTGCACGCCGGTCAGGGCCCGCGCCACGCCATCGCCGGTGATGAGGTCAACGCCGCCGGAACGGGATATGGGGACGACCTGGTGGCCCCGGTCCGTCAGCACCGCCGCGACATGACGGCCGACTCGCCCGGTTGCTCCGGCTACCGCGATTTTCATGGCCTGACTCCTGTCATTGAGCGTCGTAACCGATCGCTGCTATGACGGAGCGCGGCAGGAAAACGTAACGGGGTCCGACCGGTCAGTCGCCGAGGAGCTGGCGGAGCCGCTCGGGGTCGGCGAGAATATCGATTTCGACGATCTTCCCGCGGGCGATCGTAAAGGCCATGACCGCCACCGCTTCTCCATGCGACAGCGTGACCACGCCAGCGTTACCGTTGACGAGTACCGGCTCCGAACGCACGTCCGTGACCATCCGGGCGAACATGAGCGCCTGTCCGGCGATCGCTGCCGCGCCCCGCACGACCTTCGACAGGCCCGCTGCACCCTCGCCGCCGTCGGCCCGCAGCACCACATCCGGGTCGAGCAAGGCCAGCAGGGCGTCGAAGTCGCCGGCCCGCGAGGCGGCAAGCCACGCACCGACGACTTCCCGCTGGCGAGCGATATCGGCGTCGGGCTCCGGCGCCACGTCCTGGACCCGGCGGCGGGCGCGGCTGGCCAGCATCTTGGTGGCGCCGGAGGAACGGCCGACGATCAGGGCAATGTCGTCGAACGGAACCGCGAACATATCGTGCAGGACAAAGGCGAGGCGTTCGGCCGGGCTCAGCCGGTCGAGGACCACCAGCAGGGCAAGGCCGACCGAGTTGGCCAGCATGGCTTCGTCTTCGGGGCTGAGGGCATCGTCAGCGCAGATAATCGGGTCTGGCACGTATACGCCGTGAAGTTCCTCGCGCCGCGCCCGCCGCGAGCGCAGCATGTCCAGGCATATCCGTCCGGTCACCGTGGTGAGCCACGCGCCGAGGTTCTCGGGTTCGCGGCCAGCCGATCCGCTCAGCCGCAGCCAGGCTTCCTGGACGGCGTCATCCGCCTCGGCCAGCGAGCCGAGCATCCGGTAGGCCAGCGCCCGCAGTCGTCCGCGATGCGCCTCGAACTCCTGCGCTAGCCGGTGATCGTCGCCCATGGTTAACCTTCCGCCTGCTCTGTCCGTCATAACTGTGACGAACCAGCCCCTGCCTAGGTAACACCTGTTCCTATCCGGTGGCCCGGCTGGCGGTGGCGGCGGCCTCGGCTACGGCGAGCGGCCGGTGCGGCCAGAAGGCGTTCCCGCGTCCCACGCAATTGCATGGGAGGGTTACGGGGCGGACGCGGGCTCGACTGCAGCCCTTACCATCCCGGGGCGGTTCGTCCGTCAGGGACCCGCACGGCGGGCCGTGCCGTGATCCCACACCCGGCCGACGAGGAGGTAGAGGATACCGCCGACGGGAATCAGGAACAGGCAGGCGAGCGCCCACACCCACCGGGGCAGCCAGCGCACCCCATCGGCCCGGATGACCTCGGCCAGGCACAGCACTTCCCAGCCGACCACCAGCGCGAAGCCACCAAGCAAGACAACCGCCGCAAGCATCGGGCTCACCTCCTGCGCGGGCCATGCGCCGCCCTTATGGGCAGATGATAGTCCCGGCAGGTTCGTGATCGCCTTCCGGTCTGAATCCGGACCGTGAATCGGGGGCGACGGCGGTGCCCACGATGGCCGGGCTGATGAACTTCGGGGCCTTCGGCAGCGCGGTGTGCTCGACCTGGGTAATGATGAAACCCGCTTCCTGGATGGAGCCCAGCGTCGGCCGGTTGCAGTCGCAGCACACGAGCAGCCGGTTGATCCAGTTCATCCGGTCCTGTAGCCGGGCCCGGTCAGGGTCGTCGGAACGCACGTGCTCGATGAACAGCAGCCGGCCACCCGGCCGCAGCACCCGCCGCAGTTCCCGTAGCGCCCTCGGCTGGTCGTCGACCCCGCATAGCACCAGAGTGGAGACCGCGACGTCGAAGGTGTTGTCATCGAAGGGAAGGTCCTCGGCCGGTGCTCGCAGCACCTTGGTGGCTGGGGCGTGGTCGCCGACTTTGCGCTCTAGGCGCCGCAGCATCGGGGGCTGGGGCTCTGTCACCGTCAATGACTCGACGGCTGGGCCGTAGCGGGGCAGGTTCGCCCCGGTTCCGCCGCCAATTTCGAGCACGTGACCGGTCGCTCCGGCGAGCAGGCTCTCCCGGAAGGCGCGCAGGCCGGCCTCCTCGGCCTTGGCTATCTGGCGGTCGTATGTCATGGCGAAGAACGTGGCCCTTATGGTCATGACTGCCTCTCTTGCCCGTCGGTGAGATCGCTGGTGATGCGAACGTAACGAGAGGGCTCACCTCGCCGCATGAGGCGAACACCCCATCTTCCTGGGACGCCCGTACCGTCATAAGTACTTCCGGGACCACGTCGCCTGGGTCAAGGCAGGTTAAACTTCGCTGATGGGAGGCGGTACTGGCTATCCGCGAGTCCGTCTGGCCGAACTTGTCGCGGCGCTGTCGCTTGGCGTGGACCTCGGGTTCGGCCAGCCGATGGAACACGTGCTGCGCCAGTGCCTGATCGCGCTGCGGCTCGCTGACCGCGCCGGGCTTGACGAGCAGGACCGGATGGCGGCCTATTACACCGCCTTGCTGGTCAACGTCGGGTGTCATGCCGACGCGCACGAGCAGGCCAAGTGGTTCGGTGATGATATAGGCCTCAAATCCGGCAAATACGCTCACGACCTGGGCAGCGTACGCGGGACCCTGGCCACCATGCGACTGGTCGGTGCCGGTAACCCGCCTTGGCACCGGTTCCGGGTCGGACTGGAGTTCGCCCTGTCCGGGCATCGCGAGCTCGACGGGATGATCGCCCAGCATGCGAGGCTGGCGCGGACGCTGGCCGACCAGCTCGATCTTCCGGAGTCGGTGGGCGAGGCAGTCGGCGCGGCGTACGAGCAATGGGACGGGCGCGGCTGGCCGGGGGTCCTGCAGGCCGACGCCATCCCGATCGCGGCGCGACTCGCCCAGCTCGCGGAATTCGCTGAGGTAGCTCACCGCGTCGGCGGCATTGAAGGCGCGACGGCGCTGGCCCGCAGACAGGCGGGCAAGCAGTTCGATCCGGCGCTGGCGGCGCTCTTGTGCACGGCTGCGCCGGAGATACTCGCCGACCTCACGACCGTTCCGGCGTGGCAGACCGTGATCGCGGCCGAACCGTCGCTGGCCGTCGAGCTACCGGAAAAGCAGCTCGACAGCGCGCTCGCGGCCATCGCGAACTTCGTGGACCTGAAGTCGCCGTTCACGCTGGGCCACTCGGTCGCGGTCGCGGCGCTAGCGGAGGAGGCCTGCCGCTGGCTCGGGTTGCCGCGCGAGGAGGTACTGGTGCTGCGCCGAGCCGGGCTGGTGCATGGCTTCGGGCGGCTAGGCGTGTCGAATTCGATCTGGGACCGGCCCGGGCCGCTGAGCGCCGGCGACTGGGAGCGCGTGCGGCTGTACCCGTATCTGACCGAGCGCATGCTGCATCAGTCGGCGGCGCTGGCGCCGCTCGGCGAAATCGCCGTGCAGCACCGTGAGCGCCTGGACGGCAGCGGATACCCGCGGGGGCTTTCTGGCGGCACGATCGGCCGGCCGGCCCGGGTGCTCGGGGCCGCGGACGCGTACCAGTCGATGCGTGAACCCAGGCCGCACCGGCCGGCGCGGCCGGCCGAGGAGACGGCCGGGGAAATGCGGGCCGAAGTCCGCGCCGGCCGCCTGGACGGTGCCGCCGTGGACGCGGTGCTGGCCGCGGCCGGGCATCGCCTGCCGCGCCGCCGGGAAGCGCTCGCGGGACTGACCGCCCGCGAGGTGGAGGTGCTCATCCTGCTCGCCCGCGGCATGTCGAACAAGCAGATCGCCGGGCGGCTGGTGATCACGCCGAAGACGGCGGGCAACCACGTGGAACATATCTACGCCAAGATCGGCGCTACCAGCCGGGCCACCGCGGCGATGTTCGCGGTGCAGCACGGCTTGCTCCCCGAAGAGAAGATCGCCGTAACGGCGACACCCTGACCGGCTCGTCCGAGGTCCCCGGACATTCGGAGTCTCCCGCGGTCGGTGAAGATGAGGCGAACGCCTCATGACCCGCTGGCCGCGCCGCACCTACCGTCAGGGCATCACCGTGATCATCGCAGCAGAGGAGACGAGCCAGATGCCCAAGGCGGCCAGGGACAGCGTCAGCCAGGTCAGGGACTTCGGTATCGCCGAGGACCGAAGCGAGGACCTGGGCGGATATACCGTTACCTTCGTAACCATCCTGAAGGACCATGACCTCGGCCCCATGCTGGCCGGGCTGCCCGGCGGTCATTGCTCCTGCCCGCACTGGGGCTATGTGGTCAAAGGCCAGCTGACCGTTCGCTACGGCGACCAGGAGGAGGTCATCGGGGCGGGCGAGGCGTTCTACCTGCCACCGGGGCATGCGCCAGCCGCGACGGCGGGAAGTGAATTCATCCAGTTCAGCCCCACCGACCAGCTGCAGGCGACCGAGGCGGCCATAATCCGGGCCATGCAGCCGATGCCCGGCGCCTGAGCCGGCCCGATGGCTTTCACTCCTCGATGGGTGAACCGAATCGGATCAGGTTGCCGTCCGGGTCGACGTGCGAGCCCTCACGCAGCCGGTAGGGAGTGGGGCCGGCCGGGTGGGTGTGGCCTCCCAGGCCGGGCCTGCTCCATTCTTCATAGAGCGCGTCGGCGTCGCGCACGTAGAGATAGGCCGCCGACGAGTGCGACCGGTCGTGCTCGGGATCCGCCGCCAGGTGCAGCTCCACCCCGTCGCGGCGGGCGAAGCCGTACTCGCCGCCATCGGCATAGGCGAAGGTGTCGAAGCCAAGCGCCGCGTAGTGGGCCAGCGCCGCGTGTAGGTCGCGGACGCCGAAGATGGGGCTGAAGCGGCGGAGCTGGCGGGCCGGTCGCTGGCCCGCTCCGGTACTGAGGCCTTCGCCCTTGATTCCGGTCAGGGCGATGAGCGCCGACCGCATGGCCTCGATCTGCTCCGGCGGCACTCGTTCCTCGAGCTGGCGGTCGACCGCCTCCACCCCGCGCGCCACCGCCGCCACGACCTCCCGGCCGCGGTCGGTCAGCTCCAGGGCGACGCGGCGGCGGTCGCCCGGATCGCCGTGCCGTTCGAGATAACCCCGGTTGACCAGGCCGTCGATGACCTGGCTGACGGCCTGCTTGGTCACGCCCAGCTCGGCGGGCAGGTCGGCTCGCGGCCCGCCCGACGTGTCGACCCCCGCCAGGATGAAGGCCCCGTTCCTCGGCAGGTCAGCTATCCCGAGGAGCTGCAGTTGCGCCCGGATGGACTGGGCGTACGCGCCGCGCGCGAACCTCATCAGCGTGGGGGTGGCAAACTCGTTCCAGTCAGCATCGTCCATGTCGCCGACGATATGGTCAAGTCACTTGCTAGTCAAGTTAGTTGTCGAAATCGTCGCGGTGGCCCGGGCGGTGATGATGCTCAGGACGCGGCCCGCGATGGCCAGGTCCTCGGCCGGCAGCTCCTCCCACAGCTGCCTGGCGATCTGGGTGGTCGCCGCGCTGATCTGGCCGTGCACCTGCTGCCCGGCGGCGGTGAGCTGCACCGGCGATCCCTCAGCGCCGGAAACCTCCAGGAACTGCGCGTCGGTCAGCTTGGTGATCCGCGCCCGCGCCTCGGTCTCGCTGACGGCCACGGCGTCCGCCACCCGCGCGGCGAGCTGGTTACGGTCAAGGGTTCCGCCGCTGGCCGCGGTCAGGGTCAGGGTCACCCACAGGGGCTCGGTCAGGCCGGTGCCGGCCAGCAGCCGGTCCAGGATGGCGTTGAGGGTCTTCTCGGCCTGACCGATGACCCGGGGGCTCAGAACCGGATAGACGGACATGAAGTACTCCTTGGTCTCGCCAACGTTGGCTCGACCAACATTATCATTAGTTGGCGCGGCCAACAGCTGTTAGCGTGAGGCGCATGACACCGGGCGACTCCTGCACGCCGGCCCGGCTGACGGCCAGGCCCGCGGAGCCGATTTCCACGCCGGCCCGGCTGACGACCACGCCGGCCCGGCTGATGACCACGCCGGCCAGGCCGATCAGCCAGCTCTCGACGCACGGCGACCGGCTGCTGACCGAACGGCTCGCGACCGCGGGGGCACGCGGCTATCACTACCGGGTGCTCGCCGCGCTGGAGGAGTTCGGGCCGGCCAGCCAGGCGAGCCTGGGCCGCCGCACCGCCATGGACCGCAGCGACGTGGTGGCCGCGGTCAACGACCTCGCCCGCCTTGAGCTGGTACGGCGCACCCCAGACGCGGCCGACCGGCGCCGCAATGTCATCACGATCACCCCGGCCGGCCTCGCGCACCTGCAGCGGCTCGACGGGCTGCTGGCCGAGGTCCAGGACGAGCTGCTCGCCCCGCTGTCACCCGCCGAGCGCGACCAGCTGACCCGGCTGCTCGGCCGCCTGCTGGCCCACCACAGCGGGGCCCAGCCGGTTGATCGTCTACCTTTAGGCAATACCACGCGTCACCGGAAGGGGCAGGCATGGATCGGATCGAGCGCCGGGAGTTCGTGCGGAAGCACCGGACCTGCATTTTCGGGTACAACCGGCGCAGCGACGGGCCCGCCATGACGGTCGTGTACTACGTCATGGACGGCGATGACCTGCTGATCTCGACCATGGCGGCCCGCGGCAAGGCGGCCGCCGTGCGGCGCGACCCGAAGGTCAGCCTGTGCATCCTCGACGAGCAGTGGCCCCTCACTTACCTGCAGGTCTACGGGGACGCCACGCTCGAGGAGGACTTCGGCCAGTCCGTGGACGTGCTGCGCCGGGTCATCGACCTGATGGCCGGCCAGGAGGTGGGGTCGGGCAAGCTCGCCGAGATCGAGCGGATGGCCCGCGAGGAAAACCGGGTCGTGATCCGGGTCCACCCCTACGCCACGTTCGCCACCCCGCCGCGCCACGTCTACAAGGCCGAGGACATCGACACGCTCACCCACTTCACCAGCAACAGCCAGCCGTGGTGACGGCCGAGGGGACGAGGGCACGCACGACGCTCCGTTAGGTCAAAAAAATCTTTAATGGCCGAACGGGCGGCGTTTCTCGATTTAGATGCCAAGCGCCGAGGGATCCCATGGACGACGTGGCGCCGGAGCTCGTGGCGGCCGCTGATCGAGCTGAACCGGCCGAAACGGGCCGTCAGGGCCATAGCGGCGGTGACGGAGAGCGCGCTGGCCGCGGAGCGGGACAGCATGGCCTCGCCCGAGCACGTCGCGATCGTGGCCGGGCTCATCGCGAAGAGCGGCTGAGCTAGTTCTGGCGGGTATAGCGTGACGGGACGAGGACCACGCGGTCCGTGGCGTAACGGAGTCGGCGATGGCTGGCAGCAACGCCGGCCCGATGGCCGGCCAGACGGTTCTGGTCACCGGCGGCAGCAGCGGGATCGGTAAGGCCACCGCCACCGGCCTGGCGGCGCTGGGGGCCCGGGTCGGCATTACCGGCCGCGACCCGGCCCGGACCCGGGCGGCGGCCGCCGACGTCGCCGCGGCGTCCGGGCATCCCGCGGTGGATCCGTTCAGTGCCGACCTGTCATCCCAGGCGGAGGTGCGGCGGCTGGCCGGCGAGGTCCTGGCGGCGTACCCGCGGCTGGACGTACTGGTCAATAACGCGGGCGGGTTCTGGGCCACCCGCCGGGTCACCGCCGATGGCCTGGAGCACACCTTCGCGGTCAACCACCTGGCCCCTTTCCTGCTCACCGGCCTGCTGCTTGACCGGCTGAAGGCCAGCGCCCCGGCCCGGATCGTGACCGTGTCCTCCGGCGCGCACGCGTCCGGGACCCTGAGGTTTGACGATCTGCAAGGCGAGCGCAGCTACTCCGGGCAGCGGGCCTACAGCCAGTCCAAGCTGGCCAACATCATGTTCACCTACGAGCTCGCGCGGCGCCTGGACGGCACAGGCGTCACCGCCACCGCGCTGCACCCGGGCGTGGTACGCACCGGGTTCGCCGCCGAGGATCCCTCGCCGATGCTGAAAGTCTTCCTGCCCGTGATCCGGGTCTTCCTGAAGACGCCGGAGCAGGGCGCGGCCACCTCGGTCTACCTGGCGTCCGCACCCGAGGCCGAGGGCGTCACCGGCGAGTATTTCGCCGGCCGCAAGCCGAAGACCTCCAGCCGGTCCTCCTACGACACCGCCGCCGCGGCCAGGCTGTGGCAGGTCAGCCTCGACCTCACCGCGCTATGACCGCCGCGCACGTAGCAGTGTTCTCCCTCGGCGGCACCATCGCGATGACGTCGGGCGGCGCTGGCGGGGTGGTGCCGGCGCTGACGGGGCGACAGTTGCTTGACGCGGTGCCGGGGCTGGCCGGCTTCGGCGCGGAGATCGAGGTGCATGACTTCCGGCGGGTGCCTGGGGCGTCGCTGGGTCTTGGTGACGTGGTTGAGCTGGCGGCCGCGATCAGCACGTCGGGGGCGGACGGCTTCGTGGTGATCCAGGGCACCGACACCATCGAGGAGACCGCGTTCCTGCTCGACTTGCTGCACGCGGGCGCCGAGCCCGTCGTGGTGACGGGCGCGATGCGCCACCCCGGCCTGGCCGGGCCCGACGGGCCGGCGAACATTCTCGCGGCCCTGCAGGCGGCGGTCAGCCCGCGGCTGCGGGAGGTGGGCTGCGTGGTGGTGTTCGCCGATGAGATCCACGCCGCCCGTTTCGCCCGCAAGACCGACGCCACGGGTCTCGCCGCGTTCACCTCGCCTTCGGCGGGGCCGATCGGGCGGATCGTCGAGGGCGAGCCGCGGCTGCTCACCCGCCCGGCCGGTGCGCGGTTCACGGTGGCCCGGGCTGGCGCGCTGTCCCGGGCGGTGCGGGTAGGCGTGATCGTCTGCACGCTCGGGGACGACGGTGAACTGCTGCGGGCCGCCGCCGGGCGTTTCGACGGCCTGGTCGTGGCCGCGTTCGGCGGCGGCCACGTGCCCGCTTCGACGGTTCCCGCGCTGGTTGCGCTGGCCGCGCAGATTCCGGTCGTGATCGCGTCGCGGACCGGGGCCGGATCGGTGCTGGCCCGCACCTACGGCTTCCCCGGCTCGGAGCAGGATCTGCTCAGCCGCGGCCTGATCAGCGCCGGATTCCTCGATCCGCTCAAGGCCCGGCTGCTCCTGCACGTCCTGCTGGCGGGTGGGGCGGGCCGGGAGGAGATCGCCGCCGCGTTCGGGGTCCTGGGCGGGTACGGTCAGCCGTGATCGCGGGGGTGGTGGGTGTTTTGCGGTCCGGGACCTTCGTGCCGCACCACTTATTCGTTTCTGGCGACTTCTGGGCCTGTGATGCGTGCCAGCAGCGGGAAGGTGGCCGCGATGATACCGAGGGCCGCCAGGATCCCGCCTGCGGTGATGAGGTAGTACGCGGCACCGGGCGCCGCTATCGGGTAGTGCTGGGCCACGGAGGCGTACTCCGCGGCGGCGGCGAACCCGGCGCCGATCGCGACGGCGGCGACGGCGAGCAGCGGGACGGCGCTTTCCAGCGTGACGACGCGGCGCAGCGTGGCGAGCCGGGCACCGGTGAGCCGCAGCAGGCTGAACGGCCGCTTGCGGTCGGCGAGCCCGGCCGCGATCGCCGCGGCGAGCGTGCAGCCGGCGATCGGCAGGCTGACCAGGATCACCGTGTTCGCGAGCTGCTGGTAGGCGTTGTTGGTGGAATCATCCTTCCTGATCAGGTCGCCGATGGTGGACGGCGCGGTGAGGCTGGGAGACGTGTACGCGTTCTCAAGCATCGTCCTCGCCTGCTCGACCGCCGGCACGGAGCCATTCGTCCCCACGTTAATCGCGTCCACGCCGAGGCTGTCCAGCCGCGAGGCCGGCACGTTCACGGCTGGCCAGGTGATCGCGGCCGACGTGCTGGCGTCCAGGGGGCCGTCGAACCCGTCTTCCGGGAACGCCGCCGCTGTCGCCCCGGCGGGGCAGCGGCCAAGGGCGGGCACGGCCGCGAGCTGCGCGCACGAGATCACGCCCGCCGAAACCGGACTGGGGGCGACGCCCGGACCTGTGCCGAGGTTGTGAAATGTCCCGGGAATGGTCAGCCGCGGGTCGGCACGGACCACGACCACTCCCTGTACGCCGGGAATCCCGCGCAGCCGTGCCGCGAGCGGCGCGGCGGGTGCGCCCGGTCCCGCGCCTGACTCGGCGGGCTCTTGCGGGGACGTGAATTCACCCGACGCCGCCAGCTGGTCCGTCACCACGGCCGCGGCCGCCGGGGTGGCAAACCGCGTGAGGTCCTTGGCGTCCTGCGTGCTGATGCTCACCACGGCGACGGTGGTGACGAACAGGGCGAGCACCAGGCCGCTGACGGCGCGGAAGGCGGCCCTCGGGTCGTCGGCGAGGCGACGGGCGGCGATCAGCGCGCCGGGGCGGCTGGTCCGCCGGGCCATGACCCGGGCCGCGGCCATGGTGAGCCACGGGCCCGCAATGACCAGGCCGGCGATGATGAGCAGGAAGCCGGGCAGGAGCGCCCAAAGCTCGCCGCTTGGGGACGCCGGGGTGCCGTGCACGACGAAGAAGCCGAGCTCGGCGAGGCCGGCCAGCAGCGGCAGCACCCGCCAGGCCCGCGGCGCCCTCGGCGTGGTCCGGCGGGCGACGCCGAGCGGGGAGATGTGCACCCGGCGCAGCGCCAGCTGGGCCGCCACGGCGGCGGCCACGGGCACGCCGATCGCGACCACGAGGATGTCGGGCAGGCTGAGCGCCATGTCGGCGGGGAAGAACGGCTCCCCGAGGAACGAGATGCCCGCGACCGGGGCGCGCAGCAGGAAGAAGATCCCGAAGCCGACCGCCACCCCCAGGACCGCGGCCGCCGTCGATTCGGTGGCGGCGAGCAGGGAGACCTGCCTGCGGGTCGCGCCGACCAGGCGCATCGCCGCGAACCGCTGCTCGCGGCGGGCGGCCGACAGGCGGGTCGCGGTGGCGATGAAGATCAGCACCGGGGCCAGTATGGCCAGCGCCACGACGGACAGGATGAGGTCGATGCCGCTCGGCTGGATTCCCCCGACGGCCGGGGTGTAGTCCAGGCCCTTGGGATTCACCGGCCGGTCCCCGGCGCTGAAGGGCGCCGCCGCGGCGATCGAGGTTACCTGCACGCTGTAGGGCGTGTGCGCCAGCTGCGCCGGGGTGTACCCGACGATGATGACCAGCGAGTCCGGCGACGGCAGCGCGGCGTCGCCGATCGTGCCGGCCAAGCGGCCGGGGTAGCGGTCGGACAGCTGGTCCGCCGGGGTGCTGCGCAGCAGCGCCGCGAGCGCAGGCGAGGCGTAGTACTGGCCAGGGCCCGGGTCATGGGTGAGGCCCGGAGGCACCGGTGACGAGGCGCCGGTGGCGGCCACGTCGAAGCGGTAGATGTTCTGCCTGTCGAAGGTGTCGCCGATGGGGTGCCACCACAGCGGGGCGATGCCGGCCGTCGCCGGGCCCTGGGGCACGAACGCGGTGCCGGTCAAGAACCATGCGTGCCGGTTGTTCCAGGTGCTGACCGCGTTGGTCGTGGCCACGACGGTCAGCAGCAGGCCGACGCCGAGACCGACCGCGACGGCCAGGACGACCAGCCGGGTGACCGCCTCGCGGCCGCCGTTGATCACCAGCCGCAGTCCGAGCCCGATCACGGCTTAGCCCCGGTGAGCGTGCTGACCTTGCCGTCCCTGACGACGACCTCGCGGTCGGCGTAGGCGGCGACCCGGGCGTCGTGGGTGACCAGGATGACCGTGGTGCCGTGCTCGCGGGCGGCGGCGGTGAGCAGATCCATCACCAGTTCGCCCGACACCGAGTCGAGCGACCCGGTCGGCTCGTCGGCGAACAGCACCTCAGGACCGGTGACCAGGCCGCGGGCCAGCGCGACACGCTGGGCCTGCCCGCCGGACAGCTCCCCGGACCTGCGGTACTCGAGCCCGTCCAGACCGAGCGTGCCGAACCAGTTCCTGGCCGCCGTCATCGCCGGGCCGCGGCGGGTGCCGGACAGCAGCAGAGGCAGGGCGACGTTCTCTTCCGCGGTCAGCTCGGGGACCAGCTGGCCGGACTGGAACACGAACCCGAACCGGTCCCGGCGCAGCGCGCTGCGCCGGTCGTCGCTCAGGGTGTCCAGCCGCTGCCCGCCGAACCAGACCTGTCCCTCCTCGGGGACCAGGATGCCCGCCAGGCAGTGCAGCAAGGTGGACTTGCCGGAACCGCTCGGCCCCATGACCGCGACGATCTCGCCCGGCCGGATTCTCAGCGAGGCGCCGCGCAGCGCCGGCGTCTGCCCGAACGACTTCACTACGTTCTGGGCCTCGATGATCGCGCTCACTGGCGCACCGCCCGCGCAAGCAGGTCCAGCCGGGCCGTGGTGTGGTCTATCCATCGCAGGTCTGCCTCCAGGTGGTACAGGCCATAGTCGGCGAGCAGGGTGCTGACCACCTCACCGCGCTGCTTCAGCTCGGTGAGCTCGCGCATCCGCTGCAGGTGGGCCGCCCGCTGGACGTCCAGGTACCGGTCGGCGGGGCGGCCCAGCATCAGGGCCAGTACGACCTTGGCGAACAGCACCGTCTGCAGGTGCGGCTCGGGCGGGGCCGGCTCGGCGAGCCACTGCCCGACGTCAGCGATGCCGGCTTCGGTGATCGTGTAGCGCTTGCGGTCGGGTCCCTCGCCGTGCTCGGCCGGCCCGGCGATCGCCTTGCCGTCCCGGGCCAGCCGGGACAAGGTTGCGTAGACCTGACCGTAGGGCAGCGGCTTGCCCCGGCCGAAGTAGGTGTCGTAGTCCCGCTTGAGGTCGTAGCCGTGACTCGGCTCTCGCTCCAGCAGGCCCAGCAGTGTCAGCGGAACACTCATACCCGAGAGAATACACTCGGCGTATACTCTGGGCAAGTAGTGGTCCGCCGCCGGATCGCCAGGCGGCAGACGCTCGCCGGGGCGGGTGCACCTCGCCGGGGCGGGTGCACCTCGCCGGGGCCGGTGCACCTCGCCGGGGCCGGTGCACCTCGCCGGGGCCGGTGCGCCTCGCCGGGCAAGCTCGGCGTCGATGTCAGGGCTTGTACGTTGCTTCGATCATGAGACGGCACGCTGGGCTGGCCAGGGTGTTGGGGGATTTATCCAAGATCGCTCTTTCGGGCCGGCTGTCGCCAGCTGTCGCCGGCTGTCACAACAACGTCCAAGACACGAGGCCCTCTAGTCTCCTCTGCACCTAGCACCGGGATATGTCTGCAGTTTCTGGGGTGATAGCCCCAGAAACTGCAGACATATCCACGGCGGGCGCGCGTCCACGGCTGGCTCGCGCGGGAGGTAGCTGCCAGCCTGCCTGGACTGAGGTGGGTTCTTGGGCAACACCCCTCCTTCGGGTCGGCTGCCACATTCATGCGCTCGAAGGCGGGCGAGACGGCTGCGGTTGGCGGGCGAATAGCGGGCGACGGTAGCGGGCGACGGTAGCGGGCGGGGCCGGTCAGGCCGGATCTGGTCACATCCGGGCGATGGTCTCGAGCAGCAGGCCGAGGAGTTCGGTGAAGCGAGTGCCGGGGTCGCCGAAGATGATGCGGCCTGCCTCGACGGCGAGCGGCGCGGCTTCCGGGCCGATCAGCTCGGCGCGGCGGCCGGGCGCGTATCGGTCGTCCCCGGCCGCGGTGACCTGGGCGACCGCCTGCTCCTCGACGCAGAAGCCGATGGTGAAGTAGTGAAGCAGGACCAGGCCGCGCACGGCGACCTCCAGCGGGAGGCCCTGACGGGTCAGCTGCTCCAGGGTGACCTCCTGGCGCCTGACCACGTCGGGATCGGTCAGCGTCGTGCCGCTGAAGGCCTTGGCTCCGTCGCGGTGGCCGAGCAGTTCCTGGCGCACGGTGACGGCGTAGGCCGCCATCACCTCGGGCCAGGGCAGGTCGCCGGGCAGCCCGGCCATGACGTCGCCGACCCGGCGCCATATCTGGGTGGCCATCTCGTCGAGCAGCGCCTGCTTGCTGCGCACGTGCCAGTAGAGCGCGGGCGCCTGGACATCGAGCCGGGCGGCCAGGGCGCGCACCGTGAGGCCGTCCATGCCCGCCTCGTCGAGCAGGTCGAGGGCGGCCTGCACGATGGCCGTCTTCGTCAGCTCGCCACGCATGATTTGACAGTTTAACAGCGTTAAGGAAGGCTAGGTGACGTTCCTTAACAACGTTAAATAGGAGGCGAGATGAAGGCGGCGATCCTGCACTCAGCGGACTCCGTCCCGGTCTACGGTGACTTCGGCGAGCCCGTCGCCGGCGAGGGAAGCGAGATCGTGGACTTCGTAGCCGGGGGAATCCACCAGCTCACCCGGTCGGCGGCGACCGGCCGCCACTACGGTGCCGACGGCGTCTTCCCCGTCATCCCGGGCCTGAACGCGGTGGCGCGTACGGCCGGCGGCGAACTGGTCTTCACCTCATCTGGCCCGCCGCCGTTCGGCACCTTCGCCGAGCGCATCGCGTCACCCGGCGCGATGCGGTTCCCGCTTCCGGACGGGGCTCCGCCGGAGGCGGTCGCCGGAGGCGTCAACCCGGGCATGGCATCCTGGTTGCCGCTGAACGCCCGCCTGGCCGAGGCCGGGACGCTCGGCACGGTGCTGATCCTCGGCGTCACCGGGATATCGGGCTTCCTGGCCGTGCAGAACGCCCGGCTGCTCGGCGCCACCCGCGTCGTCGGCGCCGGGCGGAGCCTTCCAGGCCTGGAGCGCGCCGCCGCGGCGGGCGCGCAGGCCGCGGCCCTCACCGGCGACCGGGACACCGACGCCGGGGTCCTGGCCGGGGCCCTCGCCGGCGACGCGCCCGGCCTCGTGCTCGACTTCGTGTGGGGATCCGTCGCCGAGACCGCCTTCCGGGCCCTCGGCCGCCGGGGCTTCAGCGAGGACAGCGCCGACATCAAGTACGTCCAGATCGGCGCGCTCGCCGGGCCCGAGGCGGCCGTCCCCTCCTCGCTGCTGCGCAGCAGGAAACTGACGATCTCCGGCAGCGGTGCGGGCTCAGTCGCCGCGGCCGACATCAGAACCCAGATCCCGGCCTACATCCAGCTAATCGCCGACGGCTCAGTGCAGGTCCCGTTCCGGACCTTCCCGCTGTCCGACATCAGCGCGGCCTGGACCGCCTCCACCGAGTCCGGCCCCCGCGTCGTCCTGGTCAGGGACTGAGCATTTGTCCTGGCTGTATACTCGATTTAACTATTATTATCATTAATCTTTTAATCAAGAGGCAGTGGCGCGTCGGGGAGACCCATGGCGGGAGCACTAGACGGCAGGCGAGCCATCGTCACCGGCGGCAGGACCCGCGGCGAGCTACATCACCGGCACCACGATCGCCCTCTACGGCGGCCAGGCCTACCTGCGCTGAGCCGCAGCCACGCCGCCAGCCCGTACTGAGCGTGACGGAAGCGGTAAAGTCGGTCAATATGATCTGCGCGAAGTCCGGTCGGTGAAAGGGCACCGCGTGTCTGAAGCCCCTCCGCCGGGGATCGACACCAGCCGGCCGAACGTTGCCCGTGTCTATGACTACCTGCTGGGCGGGAAGAACAACTTCGCCGCCGACCGGGAACTCGCCAGGCAGCTCCTGAGCGTGAACCCCGGCATGGAAGCATGGGCGCGCAGCAACCGGGCCTTCGTCGTGGCCGCGGCGGCCCGCGCCGCCCGCGAAGATGGCATCGCCCAGTTCCTGGACCTCGGCTCGGGATTGCCCTCGTACCCGACCGTGCACGAGGCGGTGCGGGAGGTGAACCCGGGCGCCCGGGTCGTCTACGTGGATTTCGACTCGGTCGTGGTGCTCCATTCCCAGGCGCTGCTGGCCAAGGGCGAGGGGCTGGCGGCGTTCCAGGGGGACCTGACCGACCCGGCAGCAGTGCTCGGTGATCCGGAACTGGCGAAGGTCCTGGACCTGGCCCGGCCGGTGGGCGTCATCCTCGGCGGAGTCGCGCACTTCCTGCCCGCCGCGGTGATGCGCGCCACGGCCGCCGCGTATGTCTCGCGAATCCAGCCCGGCTCATGGCTCATGATCTCGGCGGGCCACGCCGAAGATCAGGGCCCGAATTCGGAGCTGCGGCCCGCTTACACCGCCGCGGACGCCTACCGGCACACGCACGAGGAATTCACGTCCTTCTTCGCCGGCACCGAGATCGTGCCGCCGGGGATCGTCGAGGCGCGACGGTGGATCGACGGCGTGGCCGCGCCGCCGCCGGAGCACGGGCTCTATGTACGATGCGGAGCCGGCATAAAGACGGATTGATCCGAACGGAGCGTCGTGCCTGCCAGCTTGATGACGTCGACGCCCGCGTTGTTGACCTGGATGTCCGGCGGTCCTAGCTCCGCAGCCACCCGGCTCACCGCGGCCCGGACCGCCGCGCTGTCGGCGATGTCCACGGGAACGCCGACGGCCCGCGCGCCGTGCTGGCCACGCAGGACGCGGTCACGCTGACGGTTTCTGGCCGTCTCCGGCGATCCACACGGCGATTTGCGCGGGCTCGACGGCGTTGGTCACCACCGCCAGTAGATCGGCCCGAACCGTGTCGAGGTCAACCGCGTCCCGGAGCCGGGCCGCGAACGCGGCCACCGTCTGGTCTGCGTCGTAGCGGACCCGGTTGAACCGCCGGTCCACCACCCGCTGCACCCGCCGCCGCAGCGGGCTGAACAGGGCCGCCGCGGCGAGCGTGGCCACGGCGACGGCCACGGGCGTCTTGAACCTGAATACCTGCGTGGCCACGATGACCAGGCCCGCGTATACGCCAATCAGCAGCCCGGTCACTACCGCGTAGGCGAGGGTGCGGCTGACCAGCCGGTCGATCTCGTACAGCCGGTACTTCAGGATCGCGATTCCCACGGCGGCCGGGATCAGCAGAAGTGAGATCTCCCATTCGGCCAGCGGGTTGCTGCTCAGCTGACTGGCGACGAGGACGGCCAGCGCCGATACGGCCGCGGCGTACATGAACCACTTGAGCTGGAGCCGCTGCTCCTGGCCCGATCGCCGGAAACGGACGATCATGGCGACCGCCGCGGCCGGCAGCACCAGCGTCCCGGCGAATTGCGCCAGGTTGAACGCCGTCCCGAGCGGTGCGACGACCGTCACCGGATCCCGTAGATGGGGGAAGTTGGAGGAGAAGTTGACGTCGGACAGCGCCGAACACGCCATCTCAGCCAAGCCACTGATAATCGCCACCCACAGCACCGGCCGCCACCGCGGCGAAAGCAGCCGTCCGTCCGGGAACAGCAGCAGCGCCAGGTAGAACAGCGGCGCCACTATCCCCAGGGCCACGGTGAAAATCCAGCCCGCCCACGCCGCCCCGGGTAGTTCGGCGGTCGCTGAGCGTGCCGCATAGACGTTCGCCAGGATGGTGACCGCGGTCAGCGTCCCCGCACCTAGAAAGAGCCATCCCAGGCGGTTCCCGGTCCGCGCGGCGACCAGCGCGCCGACCACGGCGAACGCGACCGCGACCGGTATGGAGCCGAAGACCGCGGACCAGGTCTCGCCGCCGGTCAAGCCGATCACGAGGCTCAATACCACCAGCACGACGGTAACGCCGAGCAGCGTCCAGGCCTGGCTGAGCCGCCGGCCCGGCCGCTGAAGTGGCATGACGCTCTCCCCCTCAGTCCGCACGTTCTGACCATTCGCTAGGCCAGCCTACGAAGCCAGCGATACGGGACCGTTACGGCCAGCACGAGGAGCGCCGGCTGCGGTACCGCTCAGGAGAGCAGTTCGACTACGGTAGCGGTGGTGCGGTCGCCCAGGACGACCTTGGCTGACTCGGCCAGGTGCTTGCGCCAGAACTCCTCGGCCTCCTCGCCGCTGCGCTTGCGGATGAGCTCGACGAGACGGGTGTGCGCGCGCAGCGCGACCTTGGCGAGCTCCTGGTCATGCTGCCAGTCATGGCTTTCGGTATAAGCCCGGTCGCCCTCGCGGATGATATTGCTGACCATCCCGGTGAGAACCTGAAGCGTCTCGTTCCCGGACAGCTCCACGATGAGCCGGTGGAAGTCGGCGTCGGCGGCGATCGCGGCGGCCGGATCCTCCAGGGACTCGCGATGACGATCCAGCGCCTCCTGCAGCCGGGTGAGATCGGCCGACGTACGGCGCTTGGCCGCCATCCGGGCGGCGCCCGGCTCCAGCACGGCGCGGACCTCGTAGACATCGGAGAGCAGCGCGCCGCGGTACTGCAGCAGCAGGCCGATCTGCCGGGCGGCCACCGTGATGTCAGGCACCTGCACCCGGGCGCCGCCGCGCACGCCCCGCCGGACCGTGATGGCGCCCTCGGCTTCCAGGATGCGGAACGCCTCCCGCAGCGTGGGCCTGGAGACGCCGAACTCCTCCATGAGCACGCTTTCCGGCGGCAGCTGATCGCCTTCCTTCAGCTCGCCGAGCACGATCTGGCGGCGGAGCTGCGCGGCTACCATCTCGCCGGCCTTAGGCACCCGGACTGTCGAGACTCCCCTGACCGTGTTCAAGTCTTCCCCTCAGTCCTGGCGGCCTAGCTGCCGCAAGGAAACCTGGCTGGATTCCTCATGATGCAATAAGCATACGAGGCTAACGCTATAGCTCGACGGAGTTGCGGTCGGCGCACCGGGGCCGGTCGCCAGCCGGGTGCGCCGGCCCAGTTCGAGGGGATGGTGCCCGCTAGCCAATGGTGCGACGCGGACGGGTTTGAACCGCCCGGCCGCGGGCCGCGGGCCGCAGGCCAGCAGATCGAGGAGAAATGACGCCGGGGCGGCGGGGGCGGCGGGCCTAGGCGACCTGCGCAGCAGGCCCAGCCACCGGCTCGTTCTGGAATGCCTCATATTCCTAGAATTAGCTGATTAATTCAACCTGTCCAGTTCCGGGGATGGGCTGGCGGGTTCCACTCGTCAGGCTCCGGGGGGTGGACCGGCGGGCTTCCACTCGTCAGGCCCGGCGCTGATCCGGGGCGGGTGAACCAATGCCGTTCGGTCCGCCGGACAGGCTGGGCGCTGGCCGGGGCGGTGAGCCAGCAGCAGCGGCGGGTAGGTCTGCTCGGGTACTGGTCATCGTGATGGCTCCTCCACTTCTCGCGGGTTGATCCCTAAATAGTATAATTAGTCGTATGACTATGCTGTAACGGATCACGCTTGGTTGGGGGCCGGATGAACTTCCTCTTCGGCGACGAGTAGCTGGAGCTGCGGCCCGCGGTGCGCGGCTTTCTCGGGCGCAAGTCGGCCGAGGAAAACGTGGGGCGGCTGATGGCCACCGACACCGGTGCGGACTACGCCCTCGAGCCGCTGCTGCAGCGGGCGTTCCTGCTGTCCCGGTCCGCGACCCTCCACGGCGGCAGGAGCCAGATCCAGCGGCGAGCGGGTGCTCGGCCTGCCCAAGGAGCCGCGGCCCGGCTCACGCGCCCATGACCGTGCAACCGTGGCCGCAGGGCTGGCGTCTTATGGAGGAGACGTCATCCGGAAGGGGTGCCTGCCATGGGTGTTGCCGGCCGCCGTGCGATGGCGTTCGTGGTGGCGGTGGGCCTGGTCATGGTGGCGGTGGGCCTAGTCATGGTGGCGGTGGCGGCCTGCGGGGCGAGCCCGGGCGGCGGGTCCGCGGGCGGAGCGGGGAGCCTGGTCGGCGGCGGGCCGCAGGCGTTCGCCGCGCGCGCCCGGACGGTGGTGGCGCAGTGGAATCGGTCCCCCGCCGCACGGGTCTGGCGGACCGGACTGGTCTTGCTCTCACCCGACGAGCTGACCTCGATTCCCCGCGACGCGGGGTTCGCTAACCAGCACCAGAAGGAGGCGTTCGGAGCCGGCCGCTTCACGCTCGCCGGCCGGCTGCCGTCGGCTCCGCTGGCCGGCCGGGTTCGCTGGGCCAGCGGCGCGGCGATCACGGTGCCGTTGCTGACCGCGCAGGCGACCTTCCGCCAGCTCGCTACCAACCAGGCCTGCGCCATCGCGCCGTGCGGCCACTTCACGGTCACCGCCGCACAACCCGCGGACCTCACCATCGCGACCAACCGGGGCCTGGCCACGGTCCCGGCCTGGCGCTTTACCGTGGCGGAGCTGCCCTTTCCTGTCACCCGCGCCGCGATAGCGCCGACCACCTACTCCTCGCTGCCCGCCTCGGCGGGGTACCGCGCCGGGATACTGCCCGGCGGCGCCTCGGTGGCGGCCGTCGCCGACGGCGGACGGGCGCTGACCCTGAGTATCAGCACCGGTGCCTGCGTCAGCGGGTGGGGCGGACGCGTCTACTCCACGGCCACCGCGCTCGTGGTCGGTTCCTGGAGCCGTGACTCCAGTGGCAGCGGATCGTGTCCTGCGAGTGCGCTCATGCGCCAGGTGCAGGTCCGGCTCTCCCAGCCCCTCGGCACCCGCGTGATCCTCGATGCCGGGACCGGGTTCCCGGTGGTACCGGGACTCGCGGGGTGATGATAGGCGGCTCAGGTCCAGCCAGGCTTGTGCCGCCGGGGGTGCCGGCAGGATCATCAGTGGCACGCCATGGCGGCATTTCGCGGTGGCGGGGTGCGGGTGGGCCGGCATGCGGAGGTGAGGCATGGGCTGGGTTGAGTCTGGCCGGGCCTGGGGCGAGCGGGCTGTGGACTGGGCGTATCTTTTCGAGCCGTACGCGCGGCGGGCCAATGATGCGCTATTTGACCGGGCGGGCGTGGACGCCGGGACGCGGCTGATCGACATCGCCTGAGGCTCGTGTTGCCGTCGCGGCGGGCCGCGATGTGGCCGACCTGTCACCCCAGGGACTTGGCCTTAAGGGTGCTGGTGGGACGTAGATGGCCGTCGTCGTCCAGATCGGCCAGCACTGCGGGCAGACCCACGCTGAGCATCTTGGTCCGGACGCGGCCCAGCAGCTTGGCCATGAAGGCCCCGCCGACGCCGGTGAAGCCGGTGTGCTCGTAGCTGAAGCGGGTGCCGCCGGCGTGGGGTTCGAGCCGGTAGACGACCTCGGTGAGGTCGCCGCCACCGTCTCCGCCGATCCACGAGTAACGCAGCAGCGACGGCTCTTTTACCTCGAGCACTTCGCAGTCGACGACGCCGCTCCAACCGGGCTTCGGCTTGGCGATGAACTTGAACTTCGTGCCTACGGTGGGGCTGAATCCTTCCGGCCGGCCGCCAGCGCCGGTCGCGGTCCACAGCGGGATCAGGGCCGGGTCGGTCACGGCCCGCCAGACCTTTTCCGGGGGATGGGGGTAGTCACGGACGATGCGGATCTCACTCACGGAAACTCCTCGGTGGTTAGCGTTGTCAGCCAGATTCAGCCGCCAGAAATTTATAGTAACAGAAAAAATATGGTGACGGTAGTATGATGAGGTCGTGAGCACTGGGACGGTGGATTGGAGTGCGCCGCGGGCCTCAGGTATCGGGGCACCCGAGGGCGAAGGGCTGCGGGAGCGCAAGAAGCGACTGATGCGGCAGCAGTTGTCCGACACGGCCACGCAGATGTTCATGGAGCGGGGCTTCAACGCCGTCCGCGTAGCGGAGGTCGCCGAGGCGTGCGGGGTGTCGGAGAAGACGGTCTTTAACTACTTCCCCACCAAGGAGTCGCTGATCCTGGACCGCCTGGAGGCCACGATGGCCTCGCTTCGGACGGGCCTGGCCGAGCCCGGGGTCTCCCCCGTCGAGGCGGCCCTGCGGATCCTGGACGACGAACTGGGCGCGATGACGTCCTGGCTCGCCCGGCAAGACGATCTGGTCCAGGCCAGCGCCACCATCCGGCGCTTCGGCACCCTGATCCGGGCGACACCCTCGCTGCGAGCCCATCAGAGCGAAATGATGGACCAGTTCGTGGCGGTGGCTGCCGGGATCCTAGCCGAGCGGACCGAAATGAGGGCGGACGACCCGGAGCCGCAGATCACGGCCACGGCCCTACTCGGCCTCTGGCGCGTACAGTTCCTGAGCCTGTCGAAATACCTGGACGGCACCCGCTCACCCGCACAGGTCCACCAGGCCGTGACCGCCGACGTCCACCGCGCCGCCCGGCTCATCGACACCGGACTTAATTCTTTCGCGGCGTTGCGGCCCGGCACCGACGGCGGGGCGAGCGGACGTACTCAGGCGACGGCGGGATGATGCCTGTGTCGCGGACGCGTTCCTTCGATCAGCGTGCCCGATCGATGCCTAGCGGCTTGGCGTAAGTGCCGGTTGAAACCGGCCTCACTTGCGTTCGCTGCTCCACACCGATATGTGGGCGGGCTCCAGAGCCTTCGTCACCACACTCGCCAGGTCATCTTGGACCGAGTCCAGATCCACGGTGTCCTTCAGCCTGGCCGCGAACGCCGTCACCATCTGGTCAGCGTCGTAGCGGGCCTGGTTGAACCGCCGGTCCACCGCGCGCTGCACCCGCCCCCGCAGCGGGCTGAACAACGCCGCCGCGGCCAGCGTGGTCGAGGTCTCCGCCACCGGCGTGTGAAGCCGGAGCACCTGGGTGGCCAGCAGCACCAGCGCAGTCTCCTCGGTGATCGTGCTCTTGAGGGGGACGCGATCGCGTGATGCCGGTCGGTCCTTGTCGCACGGGTCGCAGGAGCGCCGGGTCAACCGCCGGTAACGAGTTCCGCCGCGATTGAGACGGGCGATGGTTTGGTGCCAGCCCGCCCGATCGCAGTCCTGGCAAGATAGCGGCATGGAACGTGTGATTGGAATCGGCGGATACTTCATGCGGGCCGCCGACCCGGCGGCCCTGGGCGCGTGGTATCGCGATTGCCTGGGCCTGGACGCCGATGAGAACGGCCTGTGGCGTCAGGAAGCCGGACTGACGGTGTTCGCGACGTTCGAGTCCGAGACCGGCTACTTCGGGTCCCGCGCCCAGCAGACCATGCTCAACTTCCGGGTCGGCGACCTGGATGCGATGCTTGCGCAATTGCGCGCCAAGGGAGCGGACGTGGCTAAAGAGACGCAAGACATGGAGGGTGTCGGCCGGTTCGGCTGGGTCACCGATCCCGAGGGCAATCGGGTCGAGCTCTGGCAGCCCGCCTGACCGCGTCTTCACGCAGGCGGTGACGTGCTGGTCCCCGGCGACTGGCCCGGGACGGCCCAGCCGATGTCGGCCCAGTCGCTGCACGCGCGGGCCTGGACCGCGCGGCGGGAGGGTCGTCGCTGGTACGTCGCCGGTGAGCTGACGCTGGCCGGCACCGGCTCGGTCCTCGGGCGCGGCGAAGCGGTAATGGTGCTCCGCGACGCCGGTCACTTCGCCCGGCATCAGGAATGGCTTGTCCAGCAGGACGCCGAAGGGAGCAGGCGTGGCCCGTGATCGTGACATCGCCGCGTTCGACGCGCGGGCGCCGGGTTACGAAAGCGGCTGGCTCGGGCGCCTGCACCACCAGATAGCCGACCGCACCGCGGACCTGGCCCTGACGCGCACGCCGGCGCCGCGGCGCATCCTCGACGTCGGGTGCGGGACCGGTTACCTGCTCCGCCAGCTCGCGACCCGCTGCCCGCAGGCCGAACTGGCGGGCGTCGACCCGGCCCCCGCCATGATCGAGGCCGCGCGGGCCGCGGACGCCGGCGGCCGGCTGCAACTGCGCCCAGGCACGGCGGAGGATCTGCCCTGGCCAGCGGATACCTTCGACCTGGTCGTCAGCACCACCTCCTTCGATCACTGGGCCGACCAGCGGGCCGGGCTGGCGCAGTGCGTCCGGGTCCTGGCCCCCGGCGGATGGCTCGTGCTCACCGACCAGTTCTCCGCCTGGCTCTGGCCCACCATGATGATCGGCAGCCGCCGTCGCAAGGCCCGCACCACGCGGCGCGCTACCCCGCTGCTGACCGCCGTAGGATTTCAGACGATCCAGTGGCACCGCATCGACGCCGTGATCATCCGCGCCGCCACCGCGCAAGTCGCCACGGGCCGCAAGTAACCACGTCCCAGGAAGGCAGCCGAATGCGACGCCTGGATGTCCGCATCCCCGCACCCGATGGCCACAGTCGCGGGACCCTGCACATCCCCGACGGGGATGGCCCGTGGCCGGGCGTGCTGGTTTTTTCTGACGCAGGCGGAGTACGGGAGACGTTCGGGCAGCTGGGCGACCGGCTGGCGGGCATGGGGTACGTCGCGCTGATCCCGGACATCTACTACCGCGCGGGCGAGTGGGCGCCGTTCGACGTCGCCACCTTGTTCACCGATGCACAGGAGCGGGCCCGCCTGGGCAGGCTCACGCGTCCGCTGACCAATGACCGGATCATCGCCGACGCCAGCGCCTACGCGGACTTCCTGCTTGCGCGACCCGAAGTGAGCGGACCGGCGATCGGCACCACCGGTTACTGCCTGGGCGGGCGCATGTCGCTGATCGCCGCGGGCGGGCTCGGTCGCACGATCGCCGCGATGGCGTCCTTCCACGGCGGCCGGCTGGCGGTCGCCGACGACCCGTCGAGCCCGCACCTGGCTGCGGACCGTATCACCGCTTCGGTCTACGTGGCCGGCGCCAAGGACGACAGCTCGTTCACCACCGCGCAGGCCGCGCTCCTGGACAGCGCGCTCACCAGCGCCGGAGTCGACCACACCGTGGAGTTCTACCCCGCCCGGCACGGATTCGCGGTGCCCGACAACCCGACCTACGACGCCGAAGCCGACACAAGGCACTGGGCCGCGCTCCGCCAGCTTTACCTGGCTCACCCGGAACGGCCGATCGGATGCTCCGTGCCTTTAACCAGACTGGTAATCGCATGACCGCCGCGACGGAGGCTGCCTGCTACCCTGCCGCGGCATAGGATACCCGGTCCCGCAGTCCTCGTGCATACCGCTGGGCCGATCCAGTCCGCGAGCCCCTTACGGCCCACGGAGTCAGGTGGTGCCCGCGGGGCGGTGTGGCGGCTGGCATACCGCCACGCGGGCCCGTTAGTGGGGGACGGCAGCGGATCGCGTCGACGATGTCGCGTATGAACCAGCGGGACCGGGCGGCCGTGGCGGCGGGACAGCCAAGACGGGGCCGGCTGCGGCGGCTCGCGGCACCGTTGCACTGGGCCGCCAAGCTCAAGCCGAAGCTGTACGCTGCGAGATCGTCAAACGGCCCGATGATCCTGCACGGCCTTCACAGGTACTGCCACCGCCGGTGGGTGGTGGAGCGACGCTGTACTGGACATCACGATAGGCGTCCGGGTAGAGCGTCACTTGGCGGCTGCCTCACCACTATAGCACCTCTAAGTGAGCAGTTGCCCTGATCGGGGCTTCGCCGGGTGGCGCGTGTCGTACCGAGCTGAGGGCGGGCGGGGGTTGTGTGATCCCGGTGTATGGCGGTCAAGAACCAGAGGGGGCCAGCGGGTGCCCGGTTAGGTGCCGGGCGGACGGCGGGCCACGGGTTACCCCCTCCCGGCGGCATGACTGGCGCCTGATGACCGGTCATCGCCCCGGACCTGGCAGCCGGAGGCCGGCGGAGGCCTGATGGGTTTGGTGATGCCGATGCGCATGGTGTGCGAGTGTCCGATGGTGCGCGTGGCCGCCGGAATAACGTGGAAGATCCGGCCTGTGAGGAAGATCCGGTACCCTGTAGGACCCATTTTTCTCCACTGAGGCCGTATCTTCCACGGTAATTCTCCCTGGTGTCGTACTAGTGAACGAAGATGGTGCGGGCGGGGCTGGTGAGGTAGGACGGCAGGGGGCGGGAGCAGCTCCTGGAGCCCTTGCGGTCCCGCGGGCGGACCGGGGCCAGCGAGAGGGAGCAGTTCCCGACCAGGACGGTCGTCACCCCGTGCTGGGGCATCGGGTCGCACAGCGGGTACCAGAAGACCGTCGGGTCGAAGTGCGTGTGGATGTCGATGAAGCCCGGCGTGACGTAGCCGTCGGCCGCGTCGATCACCCGCTCGCCGCCCGGCCGCAGGCCGGGCCCGACCGCCGCGATCAGGCCGCCGCGATCAGGCCGCCGCGCAGCGGCGCGGCTGCGGGATGCTAGGGGATCAGCGCGATCTTGCCGCGGGTGTGGCCGGTCATGATGGCCCGGTGCGCCGCCTCGACCTCGGTGAGCGGGAACGTCTGGCTGACGATCACCCGCAGCTGCTTGTCCCGGGCCAGCTGCACCAGGCCCAGGCGCGCAGCCAGCCGGATCTCGGTGCCGGGGTCGGCGCCCGGGGCGCCGCCGATCACCTTGATGCCCAGCTCAAACCCGCGGGCGAACGCGGCGATGGTGACGATCCGGCTCCGGTCGGCGACGAGCTCGAGCGAAACGTCAATGGCCTCGTCGGTGCCCACGGTGTCCACGGCCACGTCGACACCCTGCGGGGCCGCCGCTTTCACGCGGCCGGCCAGGCCGTGGCCGTAGCTGACGGGCACGGCGCCGAGCTCGCGGAGCAGGTCGTGCTGGGCCGGGCTGGCGGTGGCGACGACCTGCGCACCGCGATCCGCGGCGAGCTGGATGGCCATGATCCCGACTCCGCCGGCGCCGCCGTGTACCAGTACCGTGTCGCCCTCGTGCACGCCGGTGACCGTGACGGCGTGCCAGGCGGTCACGCCGGTCAGCATCAGGCTGGCGGCCTGCGGCCAGTCCAGCTCGGCGGGCCGGGGCACCAGCGCCTGCGCCGCCACGAGGAGCTCGGCGGCGTACGCGCCGGGCGCCCGGAAGGCGATCACCTCATCGCCCACGGCGAGCGGGCCAGCGGGGCCGGCCGCGTCCGGCCCGACGGCGGTAACCACCCCGGCGGCCTCGGAGCCGAGCCGCAGCGGCAGCCGGGACGGGTCCCGGCCGAACGCGCCGCTGTAAGACTTGTAATCGACCGGGTTGACGCCGCTGGCGCGGACCGCGATGCGGGCCTCGCCGGGGCCGGGCTCGCGAGGAGTCTCGTCGGTGACGGTCAGGACTTCCGGGCCGCCGTACGCGGTAGCCAGCGCGACAAGGGACATGCCGCCCCAACCGCCGCGGCCGCCGCGGCTATTCCCGTCGGCCCCGCCGAGTCGTGCTTGGCTGGCCCGGCCCGCGTCGTGCTTTGTCTGCGGTTACGGTCATAACCCCCAGAATCGTAGACAAATCAGTGGCGGCTCAGTCGGTGCCGGAGAGCTTGGCGGCATTGCCACGGAGGATCTGGCGCTGCTGGCAAATCATATAACGTTTTTACTGATTAGCCATCGCTGGACCTGCAGCAGACGAGATCCGTCGTCTACTTTGCGGTCGTTAGCTGCCGAAGGGTCTTGAGGCAGCACGCGACCGCTGCCCCGGCGCGGGCCTCCGGGAGGCTGGCCTCTCGGAGGCTGGCCTCTCGGCCCCGGCATGGCGCTGAGCTTCATGTTCAGCTATCCATTAGCTATTAATCAGCTGGTGGATAGCGGATCGATAGCTACCGTTCAGTAATATCGCAGTTTCACCTGAGATCCAGGGCCGATCCTCGAATCGTCATAGAAGACGGTGAACGCGCGCCAGGGAGCACCTCAGGGGCCCATGAGCGTAGCCGCCGAGGCCGGCCCGTAAAGCCGCTAGCGCGCCGCCGTGCACAAATGCCGGACGGCCCGGCGGATAACGAGGTTGAGGCATTGAGGACGATGACGGCTGACCACGGCAGATTCCGCGACAGAAGCACACGCGCCTGGGCGGCGGAGGAGACGCGACGGACCCTGCGATTGACGCTGCCGGTCACTAGTGACGCGGTGGGGCTGGCCCGGCAGGTAACCCGCATCTCGCTGGCCGCATGGCGGCTGGCCTTCCTGGAGGAGACCACCGCCCTGCTCGTGTCTGAGCTGGTCACCAACGTGATACGGCACACTCGGGGCAGCGCGGGCACGATGACGCTGGAACTGGAAACGATGAATACCTGGCTGCGGATCGAGATCCACGACGCTGACCCGCGCTGGCCGCAGCCGCGCACCCCCGATGAGTTCGACGAATCAGGTTTCGGCTTCATCCTGGTGGAGGCCCTGGCCACCAAATGGGGAGTACGTGAGATGGCGCCGGGCAAGGCCGTGTGGGCGGAACTGGATATACGGCAGGCAGATCAGCTCGGGACCTAGCCACTCGCCGGCCGCCGTCCCCGGGCCGACGTCGGGGATGGGGCGGGAGCGGGAGCTGGAGATGCGGCCGGGTTGAGCCGCCAGGACGTAGCCAGCAACATCCTGCCTGAGGTTGCTGGCCCGGCCGCAGATTCCCGGGGTGAGAGGGCCCAGGCCAGGCGCGATCTAGCAAGTACACTAAATTACTTAATTTACCTATCCATCGCTTACGACCCGCCTAGGGGCGCCCCGCCTGGAACACCCGGCACAATGGGACGATCAGTCAGAGGGGTACTGGCGTACAGGCAGGAGAGGCGGATATGGCAGCACGAGTGCGGCCCGGGCGCAGGATCGTCGTACTGGGCGCGACGGGTGGTCTGGGCCACGCGGTCGTCGAGCGGCTCAGTTCTGACGGCGCGTCGGTGATCGTGGCCGACACCAGGTTGCCGGCGCACGCGGACCGGCGGGAGGATCTGGAGTACGTCACCGTGGACGCACTTGACGAGGCCAGCGTCGCCGCGGCGTTCGACACGGCGCCACCGCTCCAGGCGGTGGTCAACCTCATCGGCGGGTATACCCCGCCGCAGTCGTTGCCCGAGCTTGATGTCGACGTGCTCAGAATGCAACTCGAGCTGAACCTGGTGAGCGCGACGATCGTCACCAAGCACGCCATGCCGGTGCTCGCCGCGCAGGGCGGCGGCGCGATCGTGCACGTCTCGAGCCGGGTCGCGACCGGCAACGGCGAGAACGGCTTCGCCTATAGCGTCAGTAAGAGGTCGCGCGGATAGGTAAGTGGTCATGGTCGCCTGGCCGGGCGGTTTTCCCACCGGTAGAGGGTCCATGCCTGGCGGATGAGGCGACGGACGGTGATGATCGTGTCGGCGAGGTCGAAGAACGCGTCGATGACGTCCTGATCGCGTTCGTAGCAGCGCTGGAGGCGGTTGAAGGAGTTGTGCCAGGCGTTGGTGCGCTCGACGTGCCAGCGCTGTCCGGCCTGGATCGGGGCCTTGTCGCCTTTATGCGCGATTTCTCCGGTGATGCCGCGGCTGGCGAGTTCGTCGCGGGTCTTCTGCGAGTCATAGCCGGCGTCGAGATGGACGGTGATGTCGTCGGGCAGTGGCCCGATGTCGTCGAGTTTGTCCAGCGTTTCGGCCAGGAGCGGGGAGTCGTGCCGGTTCGCGGGGGCGAGCACGCGGCCGAGCGGGATGCCGCGCCCCTCGACCATGAGGGACCGTTTCATGCCCAGCTTGCCGCGGTCGACGGGGCTGCGGCCGGCGCATTCCCCGCCGCCGGGGGCCTTGGTGATGCACCCGTCGACGGCCAGGTCTTCCAGGGCCAGGCCGACGATCCGGTCATAGGACTCCCGCGCGATCGTCTTCAGCTTGCTGAAGATCCCGGCCTCGATCCACTCGTTGCGGCGTTCCCGGATCGTGGTGGCACCGCAGGTGTAGTCGGCGATCGACGCATAGGAGCAGCCGAACCGCAGGACCTGGATGAGTTTTTCGAAGATGATCCGGTCGCCGATCCGTGGCTTGTGACAGCCCAGCGGGTGCGCGGGGTCATAGAGCGGGCGGTCGGGCAGCAGCGCGGCGAACTGGTCCCAGAGGGGCTCCAGCAGCCATGATGGTATGGCAGGCACAGGGACTCCCGTGATCACGAAGCATAGAGAACTCCGATGATCACGGAACCTGTGCCTGTTCTTATCTCAAGACACGCCGAACCCCCGCAAGCCACACCAATCCGCGCGGGCTCTTAGCTTGTTATTTAACCCTTGTTTCCTGGGTCGTCCCGAGTTGCTTGAGTTGTTCCGGTGTGGCGTGGTGACATGAGTCAGCCGCCGTCCGATGATCTTCGGGTTCCTACCACAGAACTTGAAGACACCGAGGCGGCGGCTGATGGCTTTCATTATGTCCTGGCACGAGAGCGGTGACGGGGATGGGACGGCTGATGCGGCCGGGCGGCTGGCCCGGTTCCGGCACGAGCTGTACTTCTCCTTCGGCATGCGCCGCGACGCGCTGTTCGACCTGGCGGACGCGCTGGCCTGCAGGCCGGAGCGGGTGCACATGCTCGCGGAGCTGTGCCTGGAGCCGGAGTGCCGCCGCGGCCACGGCGGGGTCTACGACGCGGTGAACAGCGGCGAGGTCGTGATCGCGCGGCTGAGGCTGGCGGTGGACGCGGTCCCGCCGCGCCCGTGGGACGACGGCCGGATCCGGCTGGCCTGCGACGTCTCGAACTGGCTGCGGCCGGACGCGGAGACCAGCCCGGAGCGGCTGTTCTGCCACACGTACGCACGCGGCAAGGGGAACGCGCAGCTGATCCCGGGCTGGCCGTACTCGTGGGTCGTCGCGCTGGAACCGGGCCGCACGTCCTGGACGCTGCCGCTGGACGCGGTCCGGCTCGGCCCGGCCGATGACGCCACCGAGGTGACCGCTGCCCAGCTCCGCGAGGTCATCGCCCGGCTGATCGCCGCCGGCCGCTGGCGCGAGGGCGACCCGGACATCATCGCGGTCCTGGACGCGGGCTATGACCCGACCCGGCTGGCCTGGCTCCTGGATGACCTGCCCGTGGACATCACCGGGCGGCTGCGCGGCGACCGGGTGATGCATTTCCCGGCCCCGCCGCTGCCCGCGCGTCCTGCGTCTACGGGCGGGCGGCGCCCCCGCCACGGGCACAAGCTCGCGTTCGGCGACCCGGCGACCTGGCCGGAGCCCGCCGTGACCACGCGGACGGAGACGTCACGCTACGGCACCGCAGAGGCGATGGCCTGGGGCAGGATGCACCAGCGGCTCGCGCACCGCGACGCGTGGAAGGACCACGAGGGCGAACTTCCCGTCGTCGAGGGCACCCTCATCCGGCTCAGGGTCGATCACCTGCCCGGCCAGCGGGACGCGGACCCGGTATGGCTGTGGTCCTCCCGCGCCGGGACCACGGACGAGGAGGTCAACCGGGCCTGGCAGGCGTTCCTGCGGCGCTTCGATATAGAACATATGTTCCGGTTCTGCAAGCAGCAGCTCGGCTGGACCCGCCCGAAGCTCCGCGACCCGGCCGCCGCCGACCGCTGGACCTGGCTCGTCATCACCGCCTACGTCCAGCTGCACCTCGCCCGCGATCTCGCGGGCGACATCCGGCTCCCCTGGCAGCAGCCGTGCGCTCCCGGCCGCCTCACCCCGTCCCGGGTCCGCCGGGGCTACCGGCGCATCCGCCAGGACCTGCCCGTTCCCGCCAGCGCGCCGAAACCCTCCCGGCCCGGCCCCGGCCGCCCGAAGGGCTCGAAGAACCAAAAGCCCGCCACCCGCCACGACGTCGGCAAAACCGTCAAGCGCGAGGAACCGAAGAAGAAGACCCGCAGGCAGGCACCCTTAAATAACAAGCTTAGCTTGTTATTTAACCCTTGTTTCCTGGGTCGTCCCGAGTTGCTTGAGTTGTTCCGGTGTGGCGTGGTGACATGAGTCAGCCGCCGTCCGATGATCTTCGGGTTCCTACCACAGAACTTGAAGACACCGAGGCGGCGGCTGATGGCTTTCATTATGTCCTGGCACGAGAGCGGTGACGGGGATGGGACGGCTGATGCGGCCGGGCGGCTGGCCCGGTTCCGGCACGAGCTGTACTTCTCCTTCGGCATGCGCCGCGACGCGCTGTTCGACCTGGCGGACGCGCTGGCCTGCAGGCCGGAGCGGGTGCACATGCTCGCGGAGCTGTGCCTGGAGCCGGAGTGCCGCCGCGGCCACGGCGGGGTCTACGACGCGGTGAACAGCGGCGAGGTCGTGATCGCGCGGCTGAGGCTGGCGGTGGACGCGGTCCCGCCGCGCCCGTGGGACGACGGCCGGATCCGGCTGGCCTGCGACGTCTCGAACTGGCTGCGGCCGGACGCGGAGACCAGCCCGGAGCGGCTGTTCTGCCACACGTACGCACGCGGCAAGGGGAACGCGCAGCTGATCCCGGGCTGGCCGTACTCGTGGGTCGTCGCGCTGGAACCGGGCCGCACGTCCTGGACGCTGCCGCTGGACGCGGTCCGGCTCGGCCCGGCCGATGACGCCACCGAGGTGACCGCTGCCCAGCTCCGCGAGGTCATCGCCCGGCTGATCGCCGCCGGCCGCTGGCGCGAGGGCGACCCGGACATCATCGCGGTCCTGGACGCGGGCTATGACCCGACCCGGCTGGCCTGGCTCCTGGATGACCTGCCCGTGGACATCACCGGGCGGCTGCGCGGCGACCGGGTGATGCATTTCCCGGCCCCGCCGCTGCCCGCGCGTCCTGCGTCTACGGGCGGGCGGCGCCCCCGCCACGGGCACAAGCTCGCGTTCGGCGACCCGGCGACCTGGCCGGAGCCCGCCGTGACCACGCGGACGGAGACGTCACGCTACGGCACCGCAGAGGCGATGGCCTGGGGCAGGATGCACCAGCGGCTCGCGCACCGCGACGCGTGGAAGGACCACGAGGGCGAACTTCCCGTCGTCGAGGGCACCCTCATCCGGCTCAGGGTCGATCACCTGCCCGGCCAGCGGGACGCGGACCCGGTATGGCTGTGGTCCTCCCGCGCCGGGACCACGGACGAGGAGGTCAACCGGGCCTGGCAGGCGTTCCTGCGGCGCTTCGATATAGAACATATGTTCCGGTTCTGCAAGCAGCAGCTCGGCTGGACCCGCCCGAAGCTCCGCGACCCGGCCGCCGCCGACCGCTGGACCTGGCTCGTCATCACCGCCTACGTCCAGCTGCACCTCGCCCGCGATCTCGCGGGCGACATCCGGCTCCCCTGGCAGCAGCCGTGCGCTCCCGGCCGCCTCACCCCGTCCCGGGTCCGCCGGGGCTACCGGCGCATCCGCCAGGACCTGCCCGTTCCCGCCAGCGCGCCGAAACCCTCCCGGCCCGGCCCCGGCCGCCCGAAGGGCTCGAAGAACCAAAAGCCCGCCACCCGCCACGACGTCGGCAAAACCGTCAAGCGCGAGGAACCGAAGAAGAAGACCCGCAGGCAGGCACCCTTAAATAACAAGCTAAGCTCGGCGTACTGCGCCTCGTAGAGGCGGCCGCCGCCGAGGGCGGTGAGCTCGGCGTGCGGGTGAACTGCATTTTGCCGAGCATCATCGATACGCCGGCCAACCGCGCCGCGATGCCCCGCGCGCACCACGACCGATGGCCCAAGCCGTCCGAGCTCGCGGCCGTCCTCGCCTTCCTCGTCTCCGACGACGCCGCCCTCATCTCCGGAGCCGCCATCCCCGTCTACGGCCGCGCCTAGCTGACCCTGGTGGTAGCCAGTGTGCAGGGTGCTAACCCATGCCGCCGGGCAGGCGCAGCGTGGAAGCAGCCGCCCGTGAAACGTGATCGCGGATCGCCGCTGCCCCCAAGGAGGGCAGCGGCGATCCGCGATGATTCAGTAGTCGAAGGATTCGAGTCCGCTGCGGAGCTCGGCCGCCCGGCGCCATGCGTGTAGCAAGCGGCGTTCGGCCTTGTGTTCCATGCGGGTGGCCCGGCGGAGCGTGCGCTGCCTGCGTGAATGCCGCAGTTGCTCCGCTAGTTCTATTCTGTCGCGAGTTCGTTCCCTCACGAGCTCTTCCATGGCATACATCGCTGACCCCGTTCATTGTGTGCATCGTGTGCCTCGCCGGCCGCGCGGCTCATTTTCGCCGCGCGGCCCCATCTGGTGATCGTGGCCGGAGCTAGGCCGCCACTTCGGTCTTACGCGGACGCCCGCGAGGGCGCTTGCGGGGCACGATCGCGCCGCGCATCAGCAACTCGCCGCCCCAGACGCCCCAGGGCTCCCTGCGCTCGAGCGCACCGGTCAGGCAGGCCAGCCTGGCCTTGCAGCCCCGGCACATCGCCTTCGCCGTCTCCACATCCTCGGGAGACTCGGCGAAGAACAGCTCTGGATCCTCCGTGCACGGAAGATCCAGGCCGACCGGGAGCGTGGTCGCCGAACCAGCGACCATGAACTGACCTGCCATGCCGACCTCGCCGGCCGAGCCGACCTGGCCGGCGAAGCCGGCCGAGCTGACCTGGTCGAATACCTGCCTGACATCTGGCTCCTGCCGCGCCGCCACAGGTCTGGACGCCACACACCCCGTTGCGTCCGTCCCGCCGACGGTGGCATCGCGCCACTGCATCGGTGCCATCCCCTCTCGCTTGCCGGTCCTAGTTCTCGTCACGGCGATTTCTCGCCCCGTCGGGGGACCTAGGCCTTAAATAGCTAAGGCCGCGGACCCTGTGTGCGGGTCCGCGGCCTCAAGGGGATCTTGGCCGGTCTGTTTAGACCGGTTCCCTTGGAGGCGGACCCGATGCGCCCTCGCCAGAGGCGTAGGCGCGAGTCATGTAGTTGTCGGTATTCGTCTGGCCGAGCAGCGCCGAGACGGCGTGCTTCTGCGTCGGCGGGGCCACGATCCAGGCCTGGACCCGAACGCGGGGAACGGCGTGCGCGGCAGCGGCGCACGGCCCTGTGCCGGTAACGGCAACAGGCAGAGTGGTCCCTGGGAAGCTGACCGGACGCGGACTGGAAGCACCCAGGCGCGAAGCCCAGGTCAGATCAGACAGAGCGTCTGAGTTGATGTACGTCACGTCGGGCACCTCCCTCCGGGAGTGGTCGACAACTAGCCCACGGACATGCGAGAAGCCTAAGTGCTGCCCCCTAACGGGGGCAACACTTTTTTGACCTGGGATTTTGTGATCATCCGGGCCGCACCAGCTGACCTGGGATGTTCAGGGACCCAGCGGCGAAGGACGGTGCGGCGAGGGCGAAGGGCTGGTCCGGATCAGCCCCTCTTGCATGACCGACACCACGAGCTCTCCGGCCTCGGTGTACACCTCGCCGTGGGCCAGGCCCCGGGCGCCCTGGGCCACCGGCGAGTCCTGCGCGTAGAGCAGCCACCGGTCAGCCCGGAACGGCCGGTGGAACCACATGGCGTGATCCAGGCTCGCGCCCGACGTGCGGCCGTCCAGCCAGGACAGCCCGTGCCCGGTCAGCACCGAGTCCAGCAGCGTCATATCGGAGGCGTAGGTCATTAGGCACACGTGCAGCAGCGGGTCGTCGGGCAGTTCGCCGTCCACCCGCAGCCAGATGAGGTTCCGCGTGGTGCGCAGGGCCGGGTCACGCGCGGCCTCGGCGGACAGCGGGCCGACCGACCGCAGGTCGATCGGGTTATCACGCATCGCGGGAGGTACCTCGCCGAGCAGCCGGGCCAGCCGGTCCGACGACCGCTCGACCATCTCCGGCGGCGGCACGTCGGGCATCGGGTCGGCGTGCTCGGGACCGGGCTCGGGGTGGTGGAAGGACGCCGACAAGGTGAAGATCGTCTTGCCGTGCTGGATGGCCGACACCCGGCGGGTGGTGAACGACCGCCCGTCCCGCACCCGGTCCACCGTGTACACGATCGGCACGGCCGGATCGCCCGGCCGGATGAAGTAGGCGTGCAGCGAGTGCACCGGACGGTCCGCGGGCACGGTCCGGCCGGCCGCGACCAGCCCCTGCCCGGCCACCTGCCCGCCGAACACCCGCTGTCTGCGCTCATCCGGGCTGCGGCCGCGGAAGATGTTCACCTCAATCTGCTCTAGGTCGAGCAGGTCCAGGAGCTGGTCGAGTGCCTTAGCCATGGAGCCTCACATCATCGAGGAAACGTGACCGCGGCCGCCCGGCGCCCTGCTGGCCCTGGGCACGGGACGCACGGGGGCCCGCGTGCGTCCGGGCCGGTGCCCACGACAGGTACAGGTGCTCGCGGGCCCGGGTCACCGCCACATACAGTAGCCGCCTTTCCTCCTCGATCGCGTCCGGCGTCCGGGCGTGCACGATCGGCATGAGCCCCTCGACCAGGCCGGGCAACAGCACCGCGTCCCACTCAAGGCCCTTGGCCGCGTGCATCGAGGCGAGCGTCACGCCGTCGACGGCGGGCGCGTGTCCCAGTTCGGCGCGCTGGGTCAGCTCGGCGGAGAAATCGGTCAGCGTCGCCTCCGGCCGGGCGGCGTGCACATCGTCGGCGAGCTGAGCGATCGCGGCGAGCGACTCCCAGCGCTCCCGGGCCGCCGGGCCGCCGCCGGGCGGCCCGGGACTCAGGCCGATGCCGGTGAGCACGTGCCGCACCGAGGAGGGCAGCGGATCGCCGGTCCCGGGGCCGCCGGCGAAAGCCCGCCGGGTCGCGGCCTCGGCCGCGTCGCCCCGGGCGGCGCCGCGCAGCAGCACCAGCGCCTGGCGCACGATGGGCCGCTCGTAGAAACGCTCGGCCCCCCGCACCACGTAAGGCACCCCGGCGTCGGCGAGCGTCCGCTCGAACCGCTCGGTGTCGGCGTTGATCCGGACCAGCACCGCGATGTCCTTAGCCGCGACGCCCGCGGCCCGCAGCGCCTGGATCTGGATGGCCAGTCCGGCCGCCTCGTCCGCGTCGTCCGCGTACTGCGTGAGCACGGGCCTGGGGCCGGACGGCCGCTGCGCGATCAGCGCCGCGCCAGACCGGACCAGCTGGTTGGCCACGGCCACCACCTGCGGCGTGGACCGGTAGTCGCGTACCAGCCGGACCACGGTCGCGCCGCGGAACTCCGCGGCGAAACCGGTCAGGTACGACGGCGTGGCCCCGGTGAAGGAGTAGATCACCTGGTTCGGGTCGCCGACCACGCACAGCTCGTCGCGGTCGCCGAGCCAGGCGTCGAGCAGCAGTTTCTGCAGCGGGTTCACGTCCTGGTACTCATCCACGACGAAGTACCTGAACGTGTCGCGCACCTGGTCCGCCGCGATGCGGTTCTCGGCCAGGATGGCGGCGGTCAGTTCGAGCACCGACTCGAAGTCGATCAGATGCCGTTCCCGCCGCAGTTGCTCGTAGGCCTCGTAGATCGCGGCCAGGTGGTCCGCCCCGGTCACGGGTGAACGGGCCGCCGCCGCCGCGGCCTGCTGGTAGCCGTCCGGGCGGACCTGGGTGACCTTCGCCCACTCGATCTCCGCGGCCGCGTCGTGCAGGCCGGTACCGTCCAGCCGGACGGCGGCCCGCTTGGCCGCCTCGCGCACCAGGGCGGCCTTGGCGTCGATCAGCTGCGGCGGCCGGCCGCCGATGACGCGCGGCCAGAAATAGTTGAGCTGGCGCAGCGCGGCCGCGTGGAAGGTGGACGCGCGCACCAGGGAGGTGCCCAGCCCGCTGAAGTCCGACCCGGCCGCCGCGAGCTGCCTGAGCCGGCCGCGCAGTTCCCCGGCCGCCCGCACCGTGAAGGTCAGCGCCAGCACATGGGCCGGGTTGACCATGCCGGTAGCGGCCGCGTACGCGATCCGGTAGGTGATCGCCCGGGTTTTGCCGGTGCCCGCGCCGGCCAGCACGCAGACCGGGCCGCGGGTCGCCAGGGCCACCTCGCGCTGCTCGGGGTCCAGGCCGGCCAGCAGCGCGTCAGCCGTTCCGAGGATCGCCTCCGCCACCTGCCCTATCCTGCCTCATCCGGGCCCGGCCGCCGCCGGGAACGCATCCGGCTCCGCCGGTGTTGTTACCACCGGTCAAGTACTTTTATCAACCACAAGGAGGAGCGGGGTGTCGGGTCAGCTGACGATGTACACCACCTCATGGTGCGGTTTCTGCCGGAACCTCAAGAGGCAGCTCGCCCGGGACGGGATCGAGATGGTCGAGGTCGACATCGAGGCCGACCCGGCCGCGGCAGAGTACGTGATGTCGGTCAACGGCGGCAACCAGACCGTGCCCACCGTACTTTTCCCTGACGGCACCGCGCTGGTCAACCCCTCGGCCGCGCAGGTCAAGGCCCAGCTGGCGGCCAGCTCCGGATCACACAGCGCCGGGTGACACGGCAGGTTACTGAGGCTGATGCGACGGACCGTTCGGGCTCCGCTGGCTTATTCTGCGGGACGCCGCGTGCGTCTCGGATGCCTGGCGCCCGGCGAGGCGCGCGGCCCGGCGAGGCGCTCGGCCCGCGGCGCGGCGGGCGGTGACGGCGGCCGCCGCGACGACGAGGCCGCGCGGCTCGCGGCCCCGAGCGCGGCCGCTCCCCCGGCACGCGCGCGCGGCCGGCTAACGCGCGTTTTGCCTGGGCCCCCTTTTTTGTCGGGGGGCAGCGCTAGAGTCCTGGCCAGTGGGCGAGCCCGACACGATGGGAACCGGAGGGCCGGCTGCTGGCGCGGCGGATAGGGCTGCGCGAAGATGGGCGGGCTGGCGGGACGGGTTGTCTGGGTTGGGGCGGGCGAAGCGAAGGAGGCCTAGGTGGCCGATCTTGACGTGGTCGAGATCTGTGCCGGGGCGGGCGGGCAGGCCCTCGGGCTGGAGCGGGCCGGCTTCGAGCACGCGCTGGCTGTCGAGCTCGACCCCTCGGCCTGCGCCACGCTCCGGGCCAACCGTCCCGGCTGGAAGCTGGCCGAGGGCGATGCGGCCGACCCGGCCCTGTGGCGGCCGCGCGACTACCGGGGCGTGGCCCTGCTGGCGGGCGGCGTGCCCTGCCCGCCCTTCACGGTGGCGGGCCGGCAGCTCGGCGCAGCCGATGAGCGCGACCTGTTCGCGTGGGCGGTCGAGCTGTGCGGGACGATCAGGCCGCGGGCCCTGCTGCTTGAGAACGTCCGGGGGCTGAGCACGACCAGGTTCAGCGCGTACCGGCAGCATGTGCTGGACCGGCTGCGTGAGCTCGGGTACGTGCCGGGGTGGCGGCTGCTGAACGCATCGGAGTTCGGCGTACCGCAGCTGCGGCCGCGCACCGTCCTGGTGGCCTTGCGACCCGCCGACGCGCCCTGGTTCCGCTGGCCGTCGCCGTCGGCCCGGCCGCCCGCGACCGTGGGCGAGGCCCTGGGCGACCTGATGGCCGCGCGGGGCTGGCCCGGTGCGGCCGCCTGGGCCCGGCGGGCCGACCGGATAGCGCCGACCATCGTCGGCGGATCCAAGAAACACGGCGGCGCCGACCTCGGCCCGACCCGGGCTAAGCGCGCCTGGGCCGAACTCGGCGTCGACGGCATCGGCATCGCCGACGCGGCCCCGGCGGCGGACGCCGACCCGGCCCTGACGCCCCGGCTTACGTGCGAGATGGTGACCAGGCTGCAGGGCTGGCAGGACGACTGGGGCTGGCGGTTCAGCGGGCTCAAGACCGCGCGGTACCGGCAGATCGGCAACGCGTTCCCGCCTCCGGTCGCCGAGGCGGTCGGGACGGCGATCCGCCGGGCGCTGGAGCACGCCGACGTCGCAGGGGACGTTGAGGCCGTCGCGCCCGTGCACGATCCGGTGTTCCGCGTGCTCCGTTCCCGGACGGACTTCCTGACCGCCAGGCAGATCGCCGACCTGGCCGCGGCTGACCCGGCCGTAGTGCTCGGCCGCCTCCGGCATCTGGGCCAGGACTTCGAGCTCGAGATCGCCGACTCCGCCGACGGGCCCGCCTACCGGCTGGGCCGCTTCAAGGCCTTCCTCGGTCAGCGGGAGCACGACCGGCACCAGCGCTTCGCGGCCCGGCGGGCCACCATCAGCTGATCCGCGGTCGCGGCGCCTCCGCCCCCGGCCGGCCCCTGACCGCCGGCCTGGGCTGGTCCCGGTGCGTTGAGATGCAACTACGCACAGCTGTCCACAACCTGTGGATAATCATGTAAAGCGCTGCATAAACGTAGGACATTATCCACAGCCCGGGAAAATCCGGCTTGCGTGCATCGCGGTGGCGGAGCCGCTACGCCCCGCCGTACCGCAGCACTTGGCGTGGTACGGCGGGCGTCCGGCCTGGTTCGCGGAGGCTGCCTGACTCGTATGTCGGCGACTAGCTATCGAATCACCGCGGACGCTGCGATAATGCGTGGATGACAGGGCTGAGCCTCGCCCTGGCCAATCTGAAGCCGGGCACGGGCAAGACCACTTCCGCGGTCTGGCTGGCGCATGTTTTCGCGCAGGCCGGCAACAGCGTGCTCCTAGTGGACGCGGATCCCGCTGGCAGCGCTCTGGAATGGTCCGATCTTGCCGCCATGGACCCGCGGCTGGCGTCGCCGCAGGCGGCCTTCCCGTTCCGGATCGTGGCCCTGCCGTCCCGCGAACTGCACCGGCGGGTGCCCGAGATCGCGCGCGACGACGACGTGGTGATCATCGACACGCCGCAGATCGAGGACCACGGCGCCATCGCCCGGTCGGCGCTGCGGTATGCCGACGAGGTCGTGATCCCCTGCGCGCCGAGCCCGATAGAGATCAACCGCACCTCCCCGGTGCGCGACGAGATCGCGGAGATACAGGCGCTCCGGGAGATCCCGGTGCGTTCGGCCGTGCTGCTGAACAGATGCATCACCCGGGCGCATTCCACGGTCGACGCGCGGGAGGCGCTGGCGGGCCTCGGTTACGAGGTGCTTGAGACGGCGGTGCCGCGGCTCGAGGTCTACGCCCAGAGCTTCGGCGTGCCGATCAGGCACACGGGCACCGACATATGGCGCCAGGTGGCCCGCGACCTCATCGACCGGTGCGCTCCCCTGTGCTCGGTGCGGCGATGAGCACGGAACGGGAGCAGCGCAAGGCGCAGATGGCGGCAGCGGCGGCGCGACGGGCCGAGCCCGGCGCGCGCCCGGCGGGCCGGACCGCGATCCGCTCCAAGCCGGTCAGGATCACCCTGGACCTGAACCCCGAGCTTTACCGGCAGCTGACCGGGTGGGCCGACGCGGCCGCGATCACGCTCGGCGTGCCGCGGGTATCCCTGGCCGACGCGGTCCGGGCCATGATCCGGGTCACCGCGGAGAACCCCGACGAGGTGCTCGAGCGGCTGCGCCAGGACCGGGAGCAGTAGCGGTCAGACGGTTTCGCGGTCAGACGGTTTCGCGGGAGGCGCGGCCGCGGCCGCGGGCGCGCTCCTTGGCGTCCAGGACAGTCTTGCGCAGGCGGACGGCAGAGCTCGTGACCTCCACGCACTCGTCGTCGGCACAGAACTCGAGCGCCTGCTCCAGGCTGAGCAGCCGCGGCGGCACCAGCCGCTCGAGCTCCTCGCTTGTGGACTGGCGCACGTTGGTGACCTTGCGCTCGCGGCAGATGTTGACGTCCATGTCGTCGGTCCTCGAGTTCTCCCCGACGATCATTCCCTCGTACACCTCGGTGCCGGGGGTGACGAACAGCGATCCGCGCTCCTGCAGGTTGAACATGGCGTACGCGGCCGAGGACCCGGTCCGGTCGGCGACCAGCGAACCGGTCGCCCGGCCCCGCATGGCACCGGCCCACGGCTCGTATCCCTCGAAGACGTGGTGCGCGATCCCGGTGCCCCTGGTCTCGGTGAGGAACTGGGTCCGGAAGCCGATCAGGCCGCGGGCAGGCACGATGAACTCGAGCCTGACCCAGCCGGTGCCGTGGTTGGTCATGGATTCCATCCGGCCGCGGCGCACCGAGATCAGCGAGGTGACCGTGCCGAGGTACTCCTCGGGCACGTCCACGCTCAGCCGCTCTACCGGTTCGAAGACCTTGCCGTCGATCTCGCGGGTGACGGCGGCGGGTCGTCCCACGGTCAGCTCGTAATGCTCTCGCCGCATGGTCTCTACCAGCACGGCCAGCGCGAGCTCACCCCGGCCGCGTACCTCCCAGGTATCAGGCCGCTCGGTGGGCAGCACGTCCAGCGACACGTTACCGACCAGCTCGCGGTTCAGCCGGTCGCGTACCAGCCGGGCGGTGACCTTCGACCCGGCGGCCCGGCCGGACAGCGGCGCGGTGTTAACGCCGATCGTCATCGAGATGGCCGGCTCATCCACCGTGATCAGCGGCAGCGGCCGCGGGTCGTCCAGGTCGGCGAGCGTCTCGCCGATCATGATGTCCGGGATGCCGGCGATCGCGACGATATCCCCGGGCCCCGCCGAGTCGGCCTGCACGCGGTCAAGCGCGTCGGTCAGGTAGAGCTCGGAGATCTTGACCTTCTCGATCGACCCGTCGCGGCGGCACCAGGCGACCTGCTGCCCGCGCTTGATGGTGCCGTTGCGGATCCGGCACAGGGCGATGCGGCCCAGGTAGGACGAGGCGTCCAGGTTCGTCACGTGCGCCTGCAGCGGCGCGCCGACCTCATAGGCGGGCGTCGGAACGGTGGCCTTCAGCGTGGCGAACAACGGCTCCAGGTCGGGTGAGTCGGGCATCTCGCCGTCGGCGGGCCGGCTCAGCGACGCCCGCCCGGCCCGGGCCGAGGCGTACACGATGGGGAACTCGATCTGCTCCTCGCTGGCGTCCAGGTCGATGAACAGCTCGTAGCAAGCGTCCACCACCTCGGCGATGCGCGCGTCGGGCCGGTCTACCTTATTGACTACGAGGATCACCGGCAGCCCGGCTTCCAGCGTCTTGCGCAGCACGAACCTGGTCTGCGGCAGCGGCCCCTCGCTGGCGTCCACCAGCAGCAGCACCCCGTCCACCATGGACAGGCCGCGCTCCACCTCGCCGCCGAAATCCGCGTGCCCTGGCGTGTCCACGATGTTGATGGTCAGCCCGCCGTGGCGCACCGCGGTGTTCTTGGCCAGGATCGTGATGCCCTTCTCCCGCTCGAGGTCACCGGAGTCCATTACCCGCTCGGCCACGTGCGCGTTCGCGCGGAACGCGCCTGACTGCCACAGCATCGCGTCCACCAGCGTGGTCTTGCCGTGGTCCACGTGCGCAACGATGGCCACGTTGCGCAGGTCATCCCTGGTGGCGATGGTGTCCTCAAAGGACGCGGTTCTGATGTGTGGTGGGCATGCGTGATTTCTCGATTGTTCGGTGTCTGGGATCGGCCACACCATGCGGTGGCTGCCTTCAGTCTATTGAACAAGCGATCCGGCTATCTCGTTCCCGGCACGAGGCCGGGGCCGCCCGGACAGGAATCCCGGGCGCGGGCCCTGCGTTAGCATGAAATCGAGAGGGTTATGACTTGCTTACGCTTAGGAACCGTAGCGCCGCCGTCCGTCCGGCGCTGGCACCGCCGTTCGAGGGCCACGGCCCAGACGGAGCCGAGCGCGCGACATTCGCCGCAGGATGCTTCTGGGGCGTCGAGGCGGCCTTCCGCCAGATCCACGGGGTGCTGCAGACCGCTGTCGGGTATACCGGCGGGCACGTCCCGGACCCGACCTACGAGCGGGTCTGCAGGCACCGCACCGGCCACGCCGAGGCGGTCGAGGTCTGGTTCGACCCGGCCCAGGTCAGCTACGCGCAGCTGCTCCAGACGTTCTGGCGGATCCACAATCCGACCACCCGCAACCGCCAGGGCTTCGATTTCGGCAGCCAGTACCGGTCGGCGATCTTCTACCATGACGCTGGCCAGGAAGAAGCCGCGATCGCCTCACGCGACGCCGAGCAGCAATCGGTAAGGCGGCAGATCGTCACGCAGATCACCCCAGCGTCTGCGTTTTACCGGGCCGAGGAATACCACCAGCGTTACCTCGAGAAACACGGCCAGACCAGCTGCGCGGTCACCATCAGGTAATACGGGCCCGCGGGTGGCCGCATCCGCCTGGCCCTGGCCGGGGTTCTGGTTATCCCGGAGCATCAGCACCCGCCGGCTGCGGCTTCGGCGTCAGCCTGCGGCCCCGCACCGCCCGGCTGACGCTGCGGGCGGGATCGAGGATCTCGCCATGGCGTCGCCGGATCGTTCGAAGGAGGCATGGCTGTGAGCACACCCGGGGCGCGCATCCCGATCGGGGTTTACCGCGGGCGCGGCTGCGGAATCTCCGCGATCAGCGTCTATGAGGGCTTTATCGGCCGTGAAGTGCAGAAGGTCGAGGATTTCATGGTCGAGCAGCCCACCTCATGGGCGCAGTTCGAGAACGGGAACCTGACCGGCACAGCCGACGTGAGCGTGTGGCAGGACAAGCTCGGGCAGCGGCAGCTAGTGCTCGGCGTCCCCGCCTGCTGCGGGGCGTCGGCTGGCAGCGGTGGCAAGACATGGGCCGACGAGGCAAGCGGCATGAACGACGCACACTGGGAAGCACTCGGAAAACGCCTGATCGCTGTCGGGCTGGGCAGCGCCCAGTTGCGCATCGGCCGCGAGTTCAATGGCAACTGGTACCCGTGGCAAGTCGCCGAAGGCGGCCAGGCGTCCTACATCGCCGGGTACAGCCACGTCGTCACCGTGCTGCGCGGACTTCCCGGCGCGGCTTTCCGGTTCTGCTGGAACCCCGCCCTCGGTGCCGGCAATCTAACGGCCAAGGGCACCGAGAGCTGCTATCCCGGTGATAGCCACGTCGATGAGATCGGCGTCGATGTCTACGACTGGACGCAGAAGACCAGCACCGGGACGCAGATCTATCCCGGGAACGCCGCAGGCACAACGACCGCGCAGCAGCAGGAAGTACTCGACAGCATGCTGACGCAGCGGGATTCGCTGCGCGGCTGGTATTCCCTCGCGCTCAGCCACGGCAAGCCCCTGTCGTTCCCCGAGTGGGGCCTGGTGCTGTGGAAGACCGGCCAGATTTACCTCGGCGGCGGCGACAACGCGATGTTCATCCGCGCCATGGCAGATTTCATCTGCGGGTGCTCGCTGTTCGGCTGGCACGCGATGTGGGAGGACCCGTGGGGCGCCGGCGTGTGCGACCCCGATACCAAGCCTGGGCGCCCGATCCCGGCACCGATGAGCCGGACCGCGTTCCTGCAGGCGTTCGGCTCATGACCCAGCATCGGCGCCGCCAGGCAGCCATGGCCGGGCAGCCATGGCCGGGCAGCCACGCCGGTCACGGCGACCCTCGCACCGCCAGGCGGTCGGGCTGGCGCGCACGCTGGGAAACGAAGGCCGGACGGTGATGCGGCGCTGGCGTCGTTGATGTGACGGGCTGAGCTGCTGGAGCTGCGCTGCACCCGTGTCTTGCCCGGACGTCATGGCCGCCGCGTGGGAGGCAGACGGTCACCGGCGGGCAGCGATGGTGCCGCTATCTCCCACCGCGTAGCAGGTGACCGCATCGATACAGGTGATGCCGTACAGGTCGCGAGTGGTGGGGCGGCCGTCGGCGACGAAGGCGGTCCCGTTAACCGTCCGGGTGATCGTCCCCTGGTCCCCGACCGTGTAGCAGGTCCGCGCGGCCGGGCAGGCGATGGCGTTTCGCGTGCTGCTGGCCCCGCTTGACCCTTCCAGCCACAGTTTCCCGCCATCGGCCGACCAGTTCACGCCGTTGCCGGGATCGGATGAGACGCCGTAGCAGCGAGCGCTGGCGGGGCAGGCGCCTGCATCGGGCGAGAACGCCGAGCCGCGCGGATACGGGTGGATGGCCGCCAGGGCCTTGTTGCACGGGGCGGGGGGCTGGGCACACGTGAGCATCGTCCAGGGCGCGCCGGGACGGGTCACCGCGACGACGGCGTACACGAAGCCGCAAAGCCCGCAGCCGCCGAAGTATCCCCCGCCGGCCCGGCAGAGTCCGCTGCCGAGGCACGAGATCCATTCCAGGGGATAGTGATAGAGCAGGTTCCCGCAGTCGCCCTCTTCGCAGCCCACGCCCGGTGGGACGGACTGCTGGGCCCAGCTTGTTCCCCCGTCACTGGTCATCCAGATGGCATTCGGCGGCCCGGTCTGGCCCGGAACGGGAATTGGCGAGTAGAAGTACCCCCCTGGCCCGGTGGCAACGGCGTAGCAGATGCTGGCGCTGACGCACGCAATGTCCAGCAGGCCCAGCCGGCACGGCTGCCCGCTGACAGCACCGACGGGACCCGGCGGGCATGCCTGGCTGGTAAGGCTCGCGCCGACCCCGGCAAGGGGAAGCACATGGCTGCTCCAGGTGGCGCCGCCGTCGTGCGTCACCAGGATGGTGTCCGGCCTGGCGATGACATAGCAGGAGCCCGGCGGTGCGCAGGCGATCCGGTACAGGATCTTCGAGGAGCCCTGCAGCGGGTTGGCCTGTGCCCGCCACGTGGCCCCGCCGTCCCCGGTGGAGAGAATGGTGCCCGCCGCCCCCACCGCCTCGCACCGCAGCGCGCTGAGGCAGGCCACCGCGTACAACGGCTGCCGCGTGCCGCTGGTGTCCGCCCGCCACGTACCGGAGGTTACCGGGGAGCGGCCTGTGCTCGACGCACCCGGCCTAGCCTGGCCCGAGCTACCACAACCGGCCAGCAGGACTGTAGCGACGCACAGCCAGATCGCCGGCGCTCCGGCCGCTCGCACCCGCCGGTGGCCGCGCACGACACAAGCCAGCAGCGTCGCAGCCACCCTGGCCGGGATCGACACGGTCGACGCTCTGCCCACCCATCTGATTGTTCCTCCTGCCCATGTCGCAGGCAACGCAGCGACTCAGGGACTGGCTGGAACGCCTGCCGCCTGGATCCACGATCCTCCGCGACCGGCTCAGGCCCCGCATCGGCTGCGCCATCGCTGCAGCACGGGCACGTCGCCGGACCGGCAGCCAAGCCCCGCCCCCAGTCAGCGCTGGCGGCCTTCCGCCGGAAGGTCCCGGACAGATCCCGCTGACCGTTGCGAAGATCAGGCGCCTCGAAGAACTCCCGCGGCTGCGTGCAGGCGCCGTGTACCTCGTCGCCGCAGATGAAATCGAACCGGGCCTGGTGCTCACCGCGCTGGGCATCGGCCTCGGAGGAACGCTCTACCCGGCGTTGAGAATCTGGGTGCGGGGTAGTGATGAGGGGCTGTCCCGCGGGCCGGTATACGTCTACGCTTTCACTACCCGTTGCCTGGGACCCGGCTCTTCCGCCGACGGGGAGTGCGGCCGGTGCCGGCGGACTGTCCAGTTCATTTGCTGGGGAGGGATCTTCTGATGGCTTTGTACATGTACCAAGTCTCCTACACCTCGGAAGCGGTAGCGGCCCTGATCAGGGAGCCGCAGGACCGGGTCGAGGCGGTCCGGCCGGCCATCGAGGCCTTGGGTGGCAAGGTCGTGGCGACCGGCTACCCGTTCGGGGAATATGACGCAGTCGTCTTGTTCGAGGCACCCGATGACACGGCTGCCGCCAGCTTCGCGCTGGCAATTGCCGGCGGAGGCGCGGCCAAGTCGGCTAAGACCACCCGGTTGCTCAGCGGCCAGGAGTGGATCGAGTCCTTGCGCAAGGCGCAAGGGTCTCAGTACCGGGCGCCACAGTAACGGCACGGCCGCACGCGAGCTCGATCTGCCGTACTGGCACCCACAGCCGTTACGGCCATTCGCATGCGGCGATACGGGATATAGCTGCCGCGAACCGAGCGAGGCCTGCACGTCAACGCTTTCGCGGTGGTCAGGGTAGGAGGCGACTGGCGTGCCGGGCGTAGATGTCGCGCATGCGGTCGGGGTCGGGCGGAGTGTCCGGAGCGAGGGCGGCGCCGATCTCGCGCATGAACGCCAGGGCGGGCGTCGGCGGCGCCCAGATTCCCAGCACCAGGGCGGCCGCACCGAAGGGATTACTGAAGCCGTGCCGCTGCCCGCGAGAGGCCACGAACATGGAGCCCGGCGCTGCCTCCTGCGACTCGTCGTCACCGGCTACAAGCAACCGGCCCGTGAGTACGTAGATCGCCTCGTCGAATTCGTCGTGCGCGTGCGGAATCGGCCCGGCGAAGTGACCCGGGATAGTGAGTTCCATCGCGGCGAAGCCGGACGGCTGGCCATCCTGGCCGGCCAGGACGTGCACCGGCCGGCCGGCATAGGGGAAAGCCGGTCCCGCACCCCGGTTTATCAGCAAGGTCATGGCCTGTTTCTACCACCGGCGGGCGCCACGACGAGCGGGCCCCGGCGTCCGATGGCCCACACGGTGAGTCCGAAAAAGCTGAGCGCCGCTCCGGCGATCGTCACGGCGGTCCACCGGCCGATAGACCAGAGCTCGGCTGCGGCGGCGGAGCCGATGGCCCCGCCGATGAAGTTGCCCGTCACGAAGGCGGTATTGAGCCTGCTGCGGGCTTCGGTGGAGATGGCAAGTATCCGCGACTGGTTGAGGATGTTCGCTCCCTGAACGGCGATGTCGAGCAGGACAATCGCGACGAGTATGCCCGCGACGGAGCGGCTCGCGAATGCCGCCACCACGAAGGCGACGATGGCCAGCACATACGCCGCGCCCGTGGCCGGCAGCGACCAGCCGCGGTCATGGAGGCGGCCCGCGCGCTGGGCGGTGATGGCCCCGGCCAGCCCGGCGAGCCCGAACAGCCCGATAACGGACACCGGATAGGAGAACGGCGGAGCGCTGAGCAGGAACGTCAGAGACGTCCAGAACATCGTGAACACACCGAACGCCGTTGCCCCCAGGACCAGCGTCCACCGGACCGTCCGCTCACGCCGGACCGCCGCCCCGACCGAGGCGATGAGCGCCGGGTAGGCCATGCGTGTCTTCGGCGGAAGCCGCGGGATCGCGCGGTACAGCAAGATCGCGAGGAGAACGTCCGCGGCCCCGGCGGCCGCGAAGATCGTCCGCCATCCGGCGGCTCCGGCGACGAGCCCGCTGATCGTCCGGGATACCAGGATGCCGGTGAGCAGGCCCGATACGACGGTCCCGACCACCCGGCCGCGGTGGGCGTCATCGGTGAGGTCGCCCGCGAGAGGGGTGAGGATCTGCCCGGCCACGGTCGTCAGCCCGAGCACCGTGATCGCGGCCAGCAGAACACCGAACGACGGCGCCAGCGCGCAGGCTACGAGCGCCGCGGTGGAGCAGACCATCATCACCGGGATGAGCCGGCGCCGGTTGAGTACGTCGCCAAGCGGCACGACGAGCACGATCCCGGTCGCGTAGCCGATCTGGGTGGCGGTGACGAGCCAGCCCGCGGACGCCGTGGACGCGTGCAGGTCTTGCGCGATGAAGTCGAGCAGCGGCTGCGCCCAGTACAGATTGCCGACCGCCACGCCGCCCGCCACGGCGAACAGCAACGTCAGCCTCCGGGTCATGACCTCCCGGGGCGCCGTCGGCGCGGTCGCGAGGTCAGGTTCGGGCTGGTTTGTCTCGGCTGAGCTCACCGTGGGGTCTTTCTCGATCGCGGGACTTGATTCATTCTCCTAGGTCAGGGACGGATGAGCGCTTTCAGCGCTTCGCGGCCGGTCATACCCTATGGGGTCGCCCCGTTCGGTGGCCGGGCCCAGGCCGGCTGCCTTTGCTGCCGAACTGGGTTACTCGAGCGTGCCAGGTACCGCAGGTCATGGGGTTTCCTGCGCCGCCAGGATCTTGCGCAGGTAGGTGGCCGACTCCTCATACCCGAGCGCGCGGTAAAACGATGCGGCCCGGCGGGTCGCGAGCGCGACGAGGATGCAGCCGTGCCCGGCCGACCATTGCTCGAAGGCGGTCATCAGGGCGCGGCCGATGCCTCGGCCGCGATGGCCGGGGCTGACCATGATCTCCTCGACCCACCCCACCGGCCCGTTCGCGTAGAAGGTGAGGTGCCGGAAGCCGAGCAGGTAGCCCAAGGGATCACCGCCGTTGGTGGCCACGAGCAGGCAGGCGTGTTCGGTGTCGAACAGGGAGCCGTAGCTGACCTCGAACCGCGGGCGGGAGAACACGAAGGACTGCGCGAGCCCGTCAGCCAGGACGGCGACGGCGGCGGCGTCGTCAGGAGTTGCCGGCCTGATCAGGACAGGTGAATTAGGCATCCGCCATGATCCCCCAGGGCGGCAGGAGAGCCAAGGACACGGAGCAGTAAAAGCCCGGACACGGAGCATGGTCAAAACGCTATGATCGCGGCGCAATGCGGCCTGCCGGGACGTTCTCCGTTATCTTCCCGGTGTGTGTCGCCGGCTGTCGTAATGGCTCCCCGAAGGCTGCCGGACGGGACGATCGCGCACATGGAGGTCATTCCGTGACGACGGCAGGTTCGGGGCGGCGCAGCTGGCGGAGGGTGACGGCGGGCGCGGCGCTGACGCTGGCCACGGTCCTGAGCGGAGCGGCGGGCGCGGCTCCGGTGGCGGGCGCGGCTCCGGTGGCGAGCACATCGTGCCGGCTGGCGACCGGGCCGTTCGCCGTGCACGGGACCCAGGTGCTCGGCCAGGACGGCCAGCCCTTCGTCTCCTACGGAATCACGGTGCCGGGTCTGCAGGGGGCAAACTGGGCCTCTTCCGGCCAGCTGGACCGGGAGCAGATCGCGGCGACGGCGCAGGACTGGTGCGCCAACACGGTCCGGCTGCAGCTGAACCAGAACAACCTGCTAGGGCCCAGCGGGACCAGCTTCAGCCAGGCGTACCTGGCGAGGATCGAGACCGAGGTCTCGGCGGCCGAGCAGTACCACCTGGTCGTCGTGCTCAACGACAACACCGAGTTCACGTCCCCGGCCGTGCGGATCCGGCAGCAGGGGCCCACACCGGCTACCGAGACCTTCTGGAAGGACCTGGCCAGCGTCTACGGCAGCGACCCGCAGGTGATCTTCGACCTGTTCAACGAGCCGCGAACCGTTTCCGGCGGCATGTCGCAGGCCCAGGAATGGCAGCTGTGGCGCAGCGGCGGCACGTTCCGGGGCGTGTTCTATCCCTTCGGCATGGCCGCGCTGGCGAACTACGTACGGAACACCGTTCGCGCCCAGAACCTGCTCTGGATCGAGGGCCCGGGTAACGCGTCCTCGTTCGCCGGGATGGTGGGCCAGCATGCGCAGCTGAAGGTGAGCGGCATCGTGTACGCCGTGCATCACCCGGCGGGCTGGCAGAACCCGGCCTCCTGGGATGCCGACTTCGGCTATCTGGTCACGATGGGCATCGCGCCCGTGGTGGACGGCGAGTGGACGAACTACGAGCCCGCGCCGACCGCGGGCGCGGTGCCACTGCGCAGCTCGTGCTGGCTGCAGGCGCCGACGCGGGTGCCCCAGTACCTGCAGTACCTGGCCGCGCACGGCATCGGCCTGAACGCCTACCAGCTCCAGCCGGGCTACCTGATCAAGTCCTACGACAACCTGGCCGACCCCACCGCGATCAACGCGCGCACCTGGAGCTGCGTATCCAACCACGAACCGCAGCCCGGCCAGGGCGCCGGGGCGCTGCTGATGGCGTGGTTCAAGCAGCACAACGGCTGGCGCTCAAGTTGAGAGCCAGCATGGACGTGGCCCGCTTCAGCTGCGCTTCAGCTGTGCTTCAGGCAGGCAGGACGTCCGTTCGGCATAATGATGAATTTTTCGCGAGGTACCGGCGGATCTGCTCGAGGTTATGTGCCGACGACTCGCGGGCCCGCTCCTCCCAGGCGAAGACGCACACGGTCGCGGTGCCGTCGAAGTCGAGCTCGGCGAGCGTGCGGAAGAAGACCTCCCAGTCCACCTCGCCCTGGCCGATGTCGAGGTGCTGGTGCACGCGCGCGGTCGAGCCGGGCGGGTTCACGATGTAGCGCAGGCCCGAGGACGCCCGGTGGTCGAAGGAGTCGGCGATGTGCACCTGGGTCAGCAGCGGCCCCGCGTACCTCATGATGCCCTCGATATCACCGCCCTGGTGGAAGGTGTGCGGGGCGCAGTACAGGAACGACACCCAGTCCCGGTCGATGCCGCGGACCAGGTTGACGCCGGCCCGGCCGTCTTCGATGAAGTCATCCGGATGCGGTTCGAGCACTAGCCGGATGCCCTCGCGCTCGAAGATGGGCAGCAGCTCATCCAAGGAGCGCCAGAACTGCGCCTCGCTGGCCGAGGGTGCCTCAGGCCGGCCATTGAACTCGGAGTTCATCACGTTCACGCCCAGGTCCACGGCGATCTGGATGGCACGTTTCCAGTTGCGGACGGCGGCCTGGCGTTCGGCCTCGTCCGGACCGGACCACCGGTACAGCGGCAGGATCGACGCGATCTGGACGCCGGCCGCGGTCAGGGCCTTCTTGAAGCCGGCGATCTGGGTGCGGTTGGCCCGCGGATGGTTGAAGAAGGGCAGGAAGTCCTCGCGCGGAGAGAGCTCGATGTAGGAGTAGTCCAGGTCAGCGACCAGGGCGGGCAGGTCGGTGAGCGGGACGCGGCGGAACATGTAGGGGTCAAGGGCAATCTTCATGACTGGGCCTTGGCGTAGAAGTCGGGACGTTCGGGCAGCGGCACCAGGGTGCGCTGGCCGGTCCGCAGGGCCTCCTGCGCGCGGTCGGTGACCACCGCGGCGGCGTAGCCGTCCCAGGCGCTTGGGCCGGTCGACGTGTCCGCGGCTACGGCCGTGAGCCAGTCCTGCAGTTCGGCGTCGTAGGCGCGGATGAACCGGTCGCGCCAGTCGGGGGGAACCCGGTGGCTGCGCCGGCCGCTGGTGGTGAGCGTGACGGCGGCGGCGCCGGCCAGGGCCACGGTTCCGTGCTCGGCGACGACCTCACCGCGGATGTCGTAGCCGTAGCGGGCGTTGGCGAAGATCTCGACGTCGACCAGGACGCCGCTGGCCATTTCGAGCAAGATGATGAGCGGATCCTGCACGCCCTCGGCGGCCTGGCTGGTCCTTCTCGGCTTCAGCGCGGTGGCGGCCACGATCTCCTCGCCGAACAGCCAGCGGACCAGGTCGATCTCGTGCACCGCGGAGTCGCTGATGAGCATCTCCGTGGTGAAGCCGTACGGTGGCACGGACGGATTGCGGTGCGCGCAGTGCATCAGCAGCGGGGCGCCGAGGCGGCCGTCGTCCAGCGTGGCCTTCATAGCCTGATAAGCCTCGTCGTACCGGCGCATGAAGCCGACCTGGACGCACCTGCGGCCGGCCGCCATCTCGGCGTCGATGATCCGCAGGCAGGCGTCGCTGGTCGGGGCCAGCGGTTTCTCGCAGAACACCGGCTTGCCGGCCTCGATCGCCGCGACGACCTGCTCCTCGTGGGCCGCGCCCCAGGACGCGACGAGGACGGCGTCAACGTGGTCGTCGGCGATGAGGCTCTGGGCGCTCTCATGAACGACGGCGCCGGGAAGGGCGGCTGCCACCTGGCCGGCGCGGGCCGCGTCGACGTCGGCGACCGCTACCACGGCCCCGCCGGTGAGGACCTGGGTGATCCGGCGGATGTGGTCCTGCCCCATCACGCCGGTGCCGATGACGCCAACCCGGACGCTCATTTTGGCTCGCCTCCTATGCCTACGCTACGGAGGTAGTCGTAGGTGCGCTGCGCGATCGGCTTGGGCTTGTCGAAGTCGGCCGGGTACATGTCCTGCTCGACGACCACGAACAGATCCCGGTCGAGCTCGAGCAGGGCCTTGGCGACCTCCTCGACGGCGGGTTCTCCGCCGGGCGGCTCGCAGCTGGCGCCCATGGCCACGGCCTGGCCGAAGGCGAGGCCGTCGCGGTCGGCTATCGCGACGATGGCCGGGTCCATCTGCTTGATGTGCACGTAGCCGATTCGTTCGGGGTGGCGGGCGATGATGGCGACGTTGTCGGCATGACGGTAGGCCAGGTGCCCGGTGTCCAGGCAGAGCGACACGTAGCGGGGATCGGTCTGGTCGAGGAGTTGCTGGGTTTGCTCCTGCGTCTCGACGTGGCTGTCCGCGTGCGGGTGGAACTGCAGGCGCAGGCCGTATTCCTGCGCGACCAGCTGGCCGAGCTGGCTGGTTTTCTCGATCAGGGTCCGCCACTGGTCGTCGTCGAGCGCGGCGGGCTCGAGGTAGGCGCCGGTCTGGTCGTCGCGGTAGCCGGGTACCGGCACGAAGATTACGTGCTGGCCGCCGACGGCGGCGGTCAGCGCGGCGACCTTTTGCGTGATGGCAACGATGTCCGGCCAGTCAGCCGGGCGGTGCAGGCCGCTGAAGCCGTGCACGGTGCCGGCCGCCACCCGGAGCCCGCGCCGGGCGAGTTCGTCGGCCAGCCGGTTGGGATCGGGCGGCAGGTAACCGTACGGACCGAGCTCCAGCCACTCGTAGCCCACCTCGGCGACCTCGTCGAGGAACCGGGACCACGGGGTCTGGAGCGGGTCATCGGCGAACCACACACCCCAGGAGTCGGGACAGGTGCCGAGCCGGAGGCGCGGGGCGGGCCGCGCCTCCGGTGTGACTTGCGGACTGGCCGTCAGGCCATTCGCACTCATGCGGAGGGGAATCCTTCCTGAATCGTCGTTTACGTAGCAGTGCTGGCGCTGCTGCCGGTGCTCGGCTCGTGGCCGATCCCGAGCTCGCTGACGTCCTCTTCCATCTCGTGGGCAATATCGGCGGCGGCGCCGCCGGCGCCTTCGAGTTCGTGACTGAGCTGCTCGAGCTCGGCACCTCCGGCCATCAGGCCGGTGAGCTCGTCCCGGGTGATCTGGCTCTTCTCGAAGTAGCCGATGCTCCGGCCACGGTTGAGCAGCAGGAACCGGTCACCGACCGGATAGGCGTGGTGCGGGTTGTGAGTTATGAAGACGACGCCCAGGCCCCGCTCACGGGCCTGGATGATGTACTTCAGCACCACCCCGGACTGCTTGACGCCGAGCGCAGCCGTCGGCTCGTCCAGGATCAGCACCTTCGCGCCGAAGTACACGGCCCGGGAGATCGCCACGCACTGCCGCTCGCCGCCGGATAGGGTCCCGATCGGCTGGTCGACATCGCGCAGGTCGATGCCCATCGCGAGCAGTTCTTCCTTGCAGGTCTTCTTCATGAACCCGATGTCCAGCCGGAAGCCCTTGCGGGCCTCGTTGCCCAGGAAGAAGTTCCGCCAGACCGGCATCAGCGGCACGACGGCCAGGTCCTGGTACACGGTGGCGATGCCGTGCTCCAGCGCCTCACGCGGGGAATTGAAGGACACCCGGGTGCCCTCGACCTCGTAGCGGCCCGAGGACGGCTGATGCAGTCCGGCGATGATCTTGATCAGGGTGGACTTCCCGGCGCCGTTGTCACCCAGCACGCAGGTGACCTCGCGGGCCCCGACCTCCATGGTGATATCGGACAGCGCGATCACCGCGCCGTAGCGTTTGCTGACGTCGGCCAGCCGGACCAGCGGCACGCCGTGCTGGCCGTTCGTGGCGTTCTCGACGTTCGTGGCGTTCTCGACGTTCGTGGCGTGCTCGGCGCGCTCGGCGCGCTCGGCGTCGCCGACTTCGTCGGCCGGGGCGTGGTGCTTGCCGACCGGGGCGTTCTGTGGAGTGGTCATGCCGCTGCCTCCGCGCGACGTTGGATAAAGGTGTTCAGCAAGATGGCGCCCAGCAGCAGCAGGCCGACGAAGAACTGGAACCAGTCCGGGTTCCACCCGGCGTAGATGATGCCCTGGTTGACCATGCCGAAGATCAGCGCGCCGATGGCGGCGCCGATCGCGGACCCCCGCCCGCCGGTCAGCGCGCAGCCGCCGACGACCGCGCAGATGATGTAGACGAACTCGTTGCCTACGCCCTGGGAGGTCTGGATGGTGTTGAACAGGAACAGCGTGTGCATGCCGGTGAACCAGGCCATCACGCCCACCGCCAGGAACAGGCCGATCTTCACCTTGGCCACCGGCACCCCGACGGCCCGGGCGCTGACCGGGTGGCCGCCGGCGGCGAAGATCCAGTTGCCGATGCGGGTTCGCATCAGGATCCAGGTCGCGATCACGACGAAGACGATCCAGTAGATCACGCTGGTACGGATGTTCACCCCGCCGATGGTGAAGCTGCCCGAGAACACCACCCGCGCCGAGCTGAAGCCCTGCAGGGTGGAGATGTCCGGGCTGGCCACCTGGTTGGTGATGCTCTGGGTCAGGGCGATGTTCAGGCCCTGGAGCATGAAGAACATGCCCAGGGTGACCAGGAAGCTCGGGATGCCGGTCTTGACCACGATCAAGCCGTTCAGGAACGAGATCAGCAAGGACAGGGCCAGCGCCACCAGCACCCCGACCCAGGCGTTCGTGGTGAACTCGTAGGCGAACAGCGAAGCGCACAGCGCCGAGCTGGTGACGGCGACGCCCGCCGACAGGTCGAACTCGCCGCCGATCATCAGCAGCGCGATCGGCGTGGCCATCAGGCCGTAGGTTGAGGTGACGTACAGGACGCTGGAGAACGAGTTCGCGTTCCGGAACGGCGGCGCGACGATGAAGAAGAAAACGTAGATGATGATCGCGCCCGCCAGCGCGCCGGCCTCGGGCCGGGCCAGGAACCGGGCCATGCCCGACTTCCGCCCCATCCGCTCATCGCGGAGCGGCGGCGGGGTGACAGGAGCTTCTGCTATCTGGGTCATTTGTAACCTCTCTTTCTGCGCAGGTCACCTTGCGGGCGGGTGACCTGCCGCACGACATCCTTTAGCGGGTGCCGCGCTGCGCATAAATCGCGACCTGGGCGACGTTGGTGCTGTCGATGAACGACGGGCCGGTCAGCACGGTCTGGCCGCCGCCGAGGATGTCGCCGTTGGTCAGGTAGAGCCACAGCGAGTCGACCGACAGATAGCCCTGCAGGTAGGGCTGCTGGTCCACCGCCCACTGCACCTGACCGGACTTGATCTTGGCGATCTCCGCGGCGTTGGTGTCGAAGGTGTACAGCTTGGTGGTGCTGTGCGCCGCGGCGATTGCCTGGATGGCGACGAGCGCGACCGGCGCGCCGAGGGTGATGACGGCGTCGATGCTCTTGTTCCTGGTGAGCTCGGCCGTCATCGAGGACAGCATGGCCGAGTTGTCCTCGCCGTTCACGTAGAGCTTGCTCATCGTGCCCTCGGAGCCGAGGCCCTGCTTCACGCCCGAGCACCGGGCCTCGAGCTGGACCTGCCCCTGGGCCTGCAGGACGCAGAGCACGTTCTTGGCGCCGGCCGCCGCGAGCCGCTTGCCCGCCGCGACGCCTGCGACGGCTTCGTCCTGCCCGAAGTACTCCATCCCGCCGCACTGCTGCCAGTTGAGGACGCCCGCGTTGAACATGACCACGGGGATCCCGGCCGCCCTGGCCTTCTGGACCGACGGGCAGATGGCCGCCGGCGCGGGGTCGGTGACCGCGATGCCGCTGACGTGGCTGTTGATCGCGTCCTGGATCAGCTGGGCCTGCTGGGTCGGGTCGGGGTTACTTGAGTACTTCAGCGTGATGTTGTCCTTAGCCGCGGCGGCGGTCGCGCCGGCCCGGATGATGTCCCAGAAGGTGTCACCTGGCGCGGCATGCGTGATCATGGCGACCGTGTAGTGCGGCGTGTTGGCGTGGCCGGCCGAGACATTCTGAGCCGCGTTCGCGGCCGCGTCGGCCGCTTTCTTACCGCCGGTGGAGCTGCAGGCGGCTAGGACGAGCGCGAGAATAGCGATCAGGGCGATGCCTACGGCCCGTTTTCTGGATCTGAACATCTGCCGATACCTCCGTATGAGGGGATTGCCTGGTTGCGGGGTGGACCTGGCCGTACCGGTCAGGTGGCGGTTTGGGCGGGTCAGGTGGCGGTTGGGAAATGCAGGTGCGTGCGGTGATGCTCTTGGTATTCGTTATCGGGCCAGCGACTGGTAATGGCCTTCGCGTGGGTGTAGAAGCGGATGCCTTCCGGGCCGTGCACGTGCGTGTCGCCGAAAAGTGAGTCCTTCCACCCGCCGAAGGAGTAGAACGCCATCGGTACCGGGATCGGGACGTTGATGCCGATCATCCCGACCTGGACATCACGCTGGAATTTCCTCGCCGCCTGGCCACTGGAGGTGAAGATCGCGGTGCCGTTGCCGTAGGGGTTGGCGTTAACAATGTCCAGGGCCTCGGCGAAGGTCTCGGCCCGGAGGATGACCAGGACCGGGCCGAAGATCTCGTCGGTGTAGATGTCCATGTCGGCGGTGACGTGGTCGAACAGGCACGGGCCGACGAAGAAGCCGTCCTCGTGGTCCTTGACGACCAGGGGCCGGCCGTCGACCACGAGGGTGGCGCCGGCCTGCTCGCCCTGGTCGACGTAGCCGACGATGCGGTCCCTGGCCTGCGGCGTGACGACCGGGCCCATCTCCGACTCCTGGTCGCGGCCTGGCCCGACCTTGATGTCCTCGGCCTTTTGCTTCAGCCTGGTGACCAGGGCGTCGCCCGCGTCGCCTACGGCGACGACCGCGGAGATCGCCATGCAGCGCTGGCCCGCGGATCCGTACCCCGCCGCGGTGATCTGGCTGGCGGCGAACTCCATGTCCGCGTCGGGCAGCACGACCGCGTGGTTCTTCGCGCCGCCGAGGGCCTGCACGCGCTTGCCTTGGCTGGCGGCCCGCTGGTGGACGTACCTGGCGATGGGGGTCGAGCCGACAAAGCTCACCGCCTGGATATCGGGGTGGTCCAGGATCGCGTCGACGGCGGCCTTGTCCCCGTGCACGACGTTGAAGACGCCATCGGGCAGGCCGGCCTCGGCGTAGAGGCGGGCGATGAGGTTCGACGCGGACGGGTCGCGTTCGCTCGGCTTGAGGATGAAGGTGTTGCCGGCGGCGATGGCGACGGGGTGCATCCACATCGGCACCATGGCGGGGAAGTTGAAGGGGGTTATCCCCGCGCAGACCCCGAGCGGCTGCCGGAACGAGTAGGCGTCGACGTCGGTGGAGACCTGCTCGGAGTACTCGCCCTTGAGCAGCGTCGGGATACCGCAGGCAAATTCGACGACCTCAAGGCCGCGGGTGACCTCGCCCTTGGCGTCCGAGACGACCTTGCCGTGCTCGTCGGCGACGATCTCGGACAGTTCGTCCAGATGCTGCTCGATGAGGTCGCGCAGCGCGAACATGATGCGCGACCGGCGCACGAGCGACACATCGCGCCAAGCGTCGAACGCCTTCCTGGCCGCCTGGACGGCGGCATCTACGTCGGACGGCTCGGCCAGCGCGACCTGGGCTTGCTGCGCACCCGTGGCGGGGTTGTAAACCGGCCCGTAGCGGTTTGACGCGCCGGTTGTCTCCGAGCCGGCGATCCAGTGCGGGATGGTACGCATGTGTTTGTGCCTTTCAGAGGTAACGTCTTTGGTCGCGCTTGGCCGCCTCGTAGGCGGCGCGGGCCTGCTGCGTGCTCTCCAGGGCCGCGACCTCGGAGACGGGAACGTCCCACCAGCTCTGGGAGGACGGCACGGGAGCCAGCGGATCGGTTTCGATGTAGATGACCGTGGTCCGGTCGGATGCCCTGGATTGGGTCAGGGCTTCGGTGAGTTCCTTGATGGTCGTCGTCCTGAGCACGTCGGCGCCGAGGCTGGCGGCGTTGGCGGCGAGGTCGACGGGCAGCAGGTCGCCGTCGAGCAGCCCGGTCTCCGGATTGCGGTAGCGGTAGCTGGTACCGAATCGCTGCGAGCCCAGCGATTCGGACAGCGCGCCGATGGAGGCGAAGCCGTGGTTCTGGATCAGGATGATGTTCAGCTTGATCCGCTCGGCGACCGCCGTGACGATCTCGGTCGCCATCATCAGGTACGACCCGTCGCCCACGAGCACGAAGACCTCGCGGTCCGGGGCGGCCAGCTTGGCGCCGAGGCCGCCGGCGATCTCATAGCCCATGCAGGAGTAGCCGTACTCCACGTGGTACTGCTTGTCGTCCCGGGCTCGCCACAGCATCTGCAGGTCACCCGGCATGCTCCCGGCCGCCTGGACGACGACGTTGCGGTCGTCCATGAACTCGTTCAGCGCGCCGAGGATCTCCGTCTGCGCCGGGAGCGGTGCGTGACCCAGGTGGTACGCCTGGTCTACGACCCGCCGCCAGCTGGCGTTTTCTGTCTGGAGCTGGGTGGTATAAGCCTGGTCGACGTGATAGCCGCTGAGGGCTTGGGTGAGGGCCTCCAGGCCGGCCCGGGCGTCTGCGGTGAGCGAGACGCCTGCGTGCTTCCCGGCGTCGAAGGCCGTGACGTTCAGGTTGACGAACCTGACGTCCGGGTGCTGGAACGCGGTACGCGAGGCGGTGGTGAAATCGCTGTAGCGGGTGCCGATGCCGAGCACCACGTCGGCCTCGCGGGCCAGTGCGTTCGCGACCGGTGAGCCGGTGGCGCCGATGCCGCCCGCGGCACACGGGTGATCCCAGGCCAGGGCGCCCTTGCCCGCCTGGGTGTCCGCGACAGCGATGCCCGTGGCCTCGGCGAACTGCCGCAGAGCGTGGCTCGCCTCGGAATAGATGACGCCGCCGCCGGCCACGATCAGCGGCCGTTGCGCTTGCTGCAGGACGTTGGCGGCGCGGGCCAGCGCGGCGGGCTCGGGGACCGGGCGCGGCACGTGCCAGGTTCTGCTGCGGAACAGTTCTTCCGGCCAGTCGTAGGCTTCCGCCTGGACGTCCTGTGGCAGGGCGAGCGTCACCGCGCCGGTTTCGGCCGGGTCGGTGAGCACGCGCATCGCGGCCAGCAGCGCCGAGGGCAGCTGCTCCGGGCGGTTGATCCGGTCCCAGAACCGCGACACCGGCTTGAACGCGTCGTTGACGCTGACGTCGCAGGACCGCGGGTCCTCGAGTTCCTGCAGGAGCGGGCTGGCCGCCCGGGTGGCGAAGAAGTCACTGGGCAGCAGCAGGACCGGGATGCGGTTGATCGTCGCGAGCGCGGCTCCGGTCACCATGTTGGTCGAGCCGGGACCGATAGAGGCGGTGCAGGCAAACGTCTGGAGACGGTTCCTCATCCGGGCGAAGCCGACGCTGGCGTGCACCATGGCCTGCTCGTTGCGGGCGAGGTAGTAGGGCAGGTCCGCTTCTTTTGTTTCGTGCGCCTGGAGGAGAGCCTGGCCCACGCCCGCCACGTTGCCGTGGCCGAAGATGCCGAAGCAGCCGGGGATCAGCCGCTGCCGCACGCCGTCGCGCTCGCTGTACTGGCTGGCCAGGAAGCGGACCAGGGCCTGGGCGACGGTGAGGCGTACGGTGGGCACGTTCATCTCTCCTTGTCGGTGGTCATCGGTAGCCGGGGATCGACGGGCTGGTCGCGCCAGGTGCCGCGGATCCAGGCGTGCGCCGGGTCGTCGCAGAAGCGCCAGGCGCGCTCTTCGGCCGGACCCGCCATGACGTTGAGGTAGTACAGGTCGTAGCCGGGAGCCGCGATCGAAGGTCCGTGCCAGCCGTGCGGGATCAGCACGACGTCGCCCGTCCTGACCTCGGCCAGCACGTCGATGGGACGGGTGGCGGTGCCGTAGACCCGCTGGTAGGCGAGCCCGCGGGTCTCGAAGTAGTAGATCTCCTCGAGTTCGGCCTCGTCCTGGTGCGCCGCGTCGCCCTGGTGCGCCTCGTCGTGCTTGTGCGGCGGGTAGGACGACCAGTTGCCGCCGGGCGTGAGCACCTCGACCGCGATGAGCTTGTCGCACTCGAACGCCTCGGGCGAGCAGAAGTTGTTGACCTGCCGGCTGGCCTGGCCCGCACCCCGCAGTTCCACCGGCACGTTTTCTGCGGCCCCGTAACGCGGTGGCAGTTTGTTTACGCATCGTGCCGAGGGAATGGCGAATACGCCGCCTGCTCCGGAGGTCACCGTGACCGTGGCGTCGCGCGGGGCGTAGGCGAAGTCGGTGACGCGGGAGAACACGTCACGGCGTCCGGTTAGTTCGAAGGTCTTCTTGTCGCAGGTGACGGCGGCGGATCCGGATAGCGGGAGGACGAGCAGCTCGTCCTTCCCGGTGGTCCAGGTGTGCGCCTGGCCGGGTTGCAGGTTCAGGACGCGCAGGCCGGAGTAAGTCCACCCGGCACGCTCAGGCGTCACGGCGATCGTGAAGGCGCCGTCGCCGGCCGACCCGGCTTTCAGGTGGAGTTTCTCGTCCATCCTCACCCCCGCATCAGCCGGACGGCGGTGTCCACGGCGCCGGCCACGTCGTCATCGGGCGGGAAGAGCAGCGACCGGCCGACGACGAGCCCGCGCACGGACGGTATCTGCAGGGCCTTGTGCCACTGGTCAAAGGCCGCGTCCTGGTCTGCGCTGACCTCCCCGCCGAGCAGCAGGGCGGGCAGCGTCGACGCGGCCAGCACCCGCTCCATGTCCTCGACGACCGGTACCTTGAGCCAGGTGTACGCCGAGGTCGTGCCGAGCCCCGAGGCGACCGCAATGGAGCGGATCACCGCCTCGGGCGACAGGTCGTTGCGCACCCGCCCGTCGACGCGGTGCGAGATGAACGGCTCGACCATGGCCATCAGGCCATGGGAGGCGAGATCGCTGACCGCCTTGGCGCAGGACTCCATCGTCACCGCGGTGGCGGGATCGTCCGGATCGATACGGAAGAGCATCTTGCCGCCGTCGAACCCCATCCGGGCGATGGCGGCCGCGTCGTAACCGGTGAACCGGTCATCGATTTCGAACACGGTCCCGGCCAGGCCGCCGCGGTTCATCGAGCCGATCACCACCTTGTCCTCCAGGACGCCAAGCAGCAGCAGGTCCTCGATGATGTCCGCGGTGCCGAGGACGCCATCGACGCCGGGCCGGGACAGCGCGAGCGACATCCGCTCGAGCAGCTCGGCCCGGTCGGCGATCGCCATCGGGCGGTCCCCCACCCGCAGCGCGCCGCGCGCAGGGTGGTCGGCGGCGATGATGAACAGCCGGTTGTCCTCGCCGACCAGCGTCGCGCGGCGCTGGCGCCGGGCCGCTGCCTCGGCGATCGCCTGCGGGCGCCTCGTCCGAACGTCGAGGATGGCCTTGAGCTGCTCATGCATTGATGTCCTCCCGTGGTCCCTCGTCCAGGAGCTGAGCGACCTCGGCGGCCGTCGGCATGGCGTCCGAGCAGGCCAGCCGGCTGGCCACGATCGCCCCGGCGGCGTTCGCGAAGCGCATCACCCGCTCGATGTCCCAGCCCGCAAGCAGCCCGTGGCACAGTGCGCCGCCGAACGCGTCACCGGCGCCGAGACCGTTGAGGACGTTGACCGGCACCGGCGGTACCTCGACGGCCACGATGCGATCGTGCGCGAGTACGCCCTTGGGACCCTGCTTGACGACGGCGAGGCCGACACCGAACTCGTGCAGCGCACGAGCGGCGGCCAGCGGCTCCCGCTCCCCCACCGCGGTGTCGCACTCGTCGAGGTTGCCGACCGCGACGGTCACGTGCGGCAGTGCCTGCTGGATCCAGTGCCGGGCCTGCTCCCGCGATTCCCAGAACATCGGCCGGTAGTCCAGGTCCAGGACGGTGATCTCCCGCCCGCCCCGCGCCCGCAGCGCGGCGAGGGTCGCCGTGCGGCTCGGCTCGGCGCAAAGACCGGTCCCGGTCACCCAGAAGACGCCGGCCTCGCGGATGGCGTCCAGGTCCAGTTCCTCGCGGTAGATCTCCAGGTCCGGTGCTTTCGGCCAGCGGTAGAAGTAGAGCGGGAAGTCGTCCGGCGGGAAGATCTCGCAGAACGTCACCGGCGTCGGAAGCTCCGCTACGGAGGTGACGTAGCGGTCGTCGATGCCGTAGCCCGTCAGCGCCGCGTGAATGAACCGGCCGAACGGGTCGTCGCCGGTGCGGGTGATGACCGCGGTGCGCCGCTGATACCGGGCGGCAGCCACGGCGACGTTGGTCGCGCTGCCGCCGAGGTACTTGCCGAAGGTCTGGACATCCTCAAGCCGGACGCCCGCCTGCAGCGGATACAGGTCGACGCCGACCCGTCCCATGGTGAGGACCTCGAAGGCGCTCATCGCGCTGCCTCCCTGAATGTTCCCTCCGGAAATACTGTGAGTTGCTAACTTTTTACGCCTGTGTTTCGGAGCGGTCAATAGTATGTCCGGACATATTTACGTCTAGATCTCCCGATAACCTGACGTGCTACTGTCATAGCAGCAGTTGACCTGGGTCATAATGGGAAACATCTCCCGTCCAGAAACCCGCGAGAGAGATGGCCGTGAACCACACCGCCCTGCCCATCCAGGTGGACCGGAACAGCCCGGTCCCCCTCTACTTCCAGGTGGCGCAGCACCTGGAGCAGATGATCGAGTCCGGTGACCTGGCGACGGGAACGCGGCTTGAGAACGAGACCGGCCTGGCCGACCAGTTCGGCCTGTCCAGGCAGACGATGCGCCGGGCGATCGAGTACCTCGTCGACCGCGGGCTGCTGGTCCGCAAGCGTGGCATCGGAACCCAGGTCGTGCTCGCCAAGGTGCGCCGCCAGGTCGAGCTGACCAGCCTGTACGACGACCTGGCCAAGACCAGGCGCAATCCGCGCACACAGGTCCTCGGCTTCGCGGTCGAGCCCGCGCCCGACGCGATCGCGCTCGAGCTAGGCATCGCCGCGGGAACCGACGTCTACGCCTTCGAGCGGCTCCGCTACGCCGAGGCCGAGCCGCTCGCGCTGATGCGCAACTACGTCCCGGTGAGCCTGCTGCGCCTGTCCGCCGCCGACCTGGAGGCGCAGGGACTGTACAACCTGTTCCGCAGATACGGCATCAACCTGCGGATCGCCAAGCAGTCCATCGGCGCCCGCGCCAGCACGGCCGGCGAGGCGCGGGCGCTCGCCGAGCGCAAGGGGGCCCCGCTGCTGACGATGGTCCGGGCGGCCTACGACGACCAGGGCCGGGCGGCGGAGTACGGGAACCACCTCTACCGGGCGTCGAGGTACAGCTTCGACCTCACGTTGACCGGCTGGTGAGCCAGGTCACAACCCGTCTTTTACAGCCCGGCCCTGGCCAAGCGACACGGGCGCGGCGATCGCGTTTGACGTGATGAGTGCCTGCAGGACGCGAGCCTGGTCGATGGCGCCTACTTCGATGCCGCGGGTGACACCGGCCGCAGCCAACCCGCAATACTGGACTACGTCAGTCGTTCAGCCCGGGAGTACAGGGAACGGATTCGCAACCCGGAGCCGGAAGGCCCGGATGTGAAATCGGCCCCAGCGTAGCTCCAGGGCAGGAAGACACTGATCCGCCGCGCCGAGGAAGAGGCCGCGGATTGCTGCTGCGAGCCGTGAAAGTGACCAAGTGACCGAGCACCTTGATCATCCATCATTGATGTTCCGAGCCGCGACTGAGGTTGCGAAACTCGATACCCCGGCAGCAGATGCCGACGCCGCGGGAAAGCGGGCCGTCTGGTCTGGTGCCATAGCTCCAGGCTGGGACATCGCGGCCAACGCGAACGGCGGATACCTCCTGGCCATCGTCGGCCGGGCGCTGAGCGCCGCGCTCGATCGTCCGGACCCGGTGACGATCTCGGCTCACTACTTCTATCCGGGCAAGCCCGGTGACGTGACGATCGAGACCCGGGTCCTGAAGGCGGGCCGGAGCTTCAGTTCTGGCACTGCGGTCCTCCTTTCAAAAGGACGAACGCTGTTGAGCTGCATTGGAACCTTCGGCGACCTCGCTGAGGTGTCAGGGCCGGAGATCATCGACCAGGGCCCCCCGGAGATGCCCGATCCTGGCGACTGCCTGCCCGTGGTGGCAACCGAAACCTTCCCGCCACCGTTTATGGGGAAAATAGAGCTCCGCCTGCACCCGGAAGACGGCCAGTTCCTCCTGGGCAAACGTACCGGACACGCGCTGATGCGCGGCTGGTTCCGGCTCCGCGACGACGAACCGGCCGACACCATCGCCCTTTTGTGCGCGGCCGACGCCTTTCCGCCGACCGCCTTCAACGCCGATCTGCCGGTGGCGTGGGTACCCACCATCGAGCTCACCGTGCACGTTCGCGCCCGGCCCGAGCCAGGATGGCTGCGATGCAAATTCGCCACGCACTTCGTGACCGGCGGCTTCCTGGAAGAGGACGGCGAAATCTGGGATCCGGCCGGGCGTCTTGTCGCCCAGTCCCGCCAGCTGGCCCTGGTGCCGCGCGGTCGTACAGCGCCGGCCCAGCCTGCGTGACCGAACGGAGCTCCGCCGCCCCGGCCTGATCATCGTGGGCAGGAGCCAGCAGGGTTCTCGGGTGTCTCTCCCGGGAGATCCGCGCGCTGCAGGCTGCGGACCGCCCCCGCTCCCTGTTTTTTCCTGAACGGACACGGTGCTTGCCCTGGGGACCTCGATCTCACGATGCGAGAGCCTGCGCTAACCCCTCATCCGAACACATCCGGAAAATTTACCCCTGGAACCTGGGAAGCCCTTTCTGACCTGGGCTAAGACGGCTTAGGGCGAACGATGCGGACCTTACCGCCGCCTAAGCCTTCCGAGCCGCGGAAGATAGGGAATTCGCCCGATGCCGGGGACGGGGCCTTACGACGAACCTTGAGCATGTGGGAACCGACGAGGTTCCCCGGGGGCCGAGGAGGAACCATGCATCCCGAGATTCTCCGTGAACTAACCTCACAGCGCGGCCGTGAGATGCAGAAGCGGGCGCACCAGAGCATGCTCGCCCGGATGGCGAGCCGGGCGCGGCGGAACAGCCGACGGGGACTGAGCGGGCCGGACCACGAAGACCCGTTCGTCGTTCCCGCCATCCCCGACTACGTAGACGGCTCGTTCCGCGCGCCGTCAGCCGATGACCAGGCGGCCGGCCAGCCGGGCCGGGTGCCCACCACGGGCCGCACAGCCTGAGGCAGCCATGACCGGCGCCACCGGGCCATGCGACCTGGCCGGAATGTCAGACCAGCGTGGCATGCTAACTCTAGAGATGAGCGGGCGAGCATCCAGTCCCGTCCTGGTCGGACGAGACGAGCAGATGGCCGCCCTGGCCGCCGCTTTTGCCAGCGTGCGCCAGGGCGGTCCGTCGGCTGTCCTGCTTGGCGGGGAAGCCGGCGTCGGCAAGTCCAGGCTGATGGGTGAGTTCGGCGCCGTGGCGGGGGCAGCGGGCGCCCGGGTCCTGACGGGCGGCTGCCTGGAGCTGGGGACCGACGGACTGCCCTTCGCCCCGTTCACGGCGGTACTGCGCGACCTGGTGCACGAGATGGGCGCGGACGCGGTGGCCGCGATGCTGCCGGGCCGGACCACACGAGGGCTGGCCCGGCTGCTACCTGAACTGGGCGAACCGGACGCGAGCAGCGACCCAGGCGAGGCGCGGGCGCGGTTGTTCGAGGAGGTGCTCGGCGCGCTCGAGTACCTGGCCAGGCATTCGCCCCTGGTCCTCGTGATCGAGGACGCGCACTGGGCTGACCGGTCAAGCCGGGACCTGCTGACGTTCCTCATCGGCAACCAGCGGGCGATCAGCGGGCTGCTGATCGTGGTCACGTTCCGGTCCGACGAACTGCACCGCACCCATCCGCTGCGCCCGCTGCTGGCGGCGCTTGACCGGTTCGACTGGGTGGAGCGGATGGAGCTGCCCCGGCTCAGCCAGCACGACACCGGCGAGCTGGCGATCCGTATCCTCGGCCGCGAGACGGCCGGCGACCTGATCGAGGAGCTGTACCACCGGTCCGAAGGCAATCCGCTCTTCGTGGAGACGCTGCTCTGCTGTGACGGCGAGCTGAACCCCGCCCTGCCGGAATCGCTGCGTGATCTGCTGATCGGCAGCGTGCGCCGGCTGCCGGAAGACACGCAGGAGGTACTGCGGGTGGCCAGCGTGTGCGGCGCGATGATCGGGCACGCGCTGCTCGCCGCCGTGACCGGCCTGGACGACGACGCGCTGACCGGCACGCTGCGGCCCGCGGTCCTCGCCAACGTGCTCCGCCCACAGGCCGACCACTACGCATTCCGGCACGAGCTGATCCGCGAGGCCGTACACGAGGACCTGCTGCCCGGCGAGCACAGCCGTCTGCACAGCCGCTTCGCTGAGGCCATCGACGCCGATCCCGCGCTGGTCCCGCCCGGCCGGGCGGCGATCGAGATGGCGCACCACTGGCATTCGGCGCACGACTCCGTCCAGGCGCTGATGGCTTCGTGGCAGGCGGCGGCGCAGGCAGGCCGGGCCGTGGCACCCGCCGAGCGGCTCTCGCTGCTGGCCCGCGTGCTCGGACTCTGGGATCAGGTGCCGGACGCGGAGACGCGGATCGGCGCGGATCACGTCCGTGTACTCGAGGAGGCCACCTCGGCGGCGCACGACGCCGGGGAGTTCGAGCGCGGCATCGCGCTGGCTACTTCGGCGCTCAAGGAGCTTGCCCCCGCGACCGAGCCGGTCCGAGTCGCGCAGTTGCTCGAGAACCGCGGCCATTTCCGGATGAGGCTGGGCCAGAAGGACTTCGGCCAGGACCTGGAAGACGCACTGGCGTGCGTGCCGGCTGAGGTAGCCCCGGCCATCCGGGTGAAGATCCTGCTTTCGCTTGCCCGCTGCGCGCCTCGGGTGAGCCAAGAGCGATCCTACGCCGAGGCGGCCCTGGCGCTCGCCCGCCAGACCGGTGACGAGGAAAACGAGGCCAACGCGCTGCTGAGCCTCGCGATGTTCGACGCTTCCTCCGGTCAGCAGGCGTCCGCGGACAGCGGGCCCCTCGAGCTGATCGAGCAGGCCCGGGCCATGGCCGGGCGAAGGGGAGCCGACGGCGTGCTGCTGAATGCGGCGGTCAACGCGTCCCACCTGCTTGAAGGCGCCGGTGAACACGAACTGGCGGTCGAGGCGGCCTGCCGGGCGACCGTGAGTGCCGACGCGCAGCGGCTTTCCCGGACCTCGGGCAGCCTGCTCGCGATCAACGAGGCGGAGCCGCTGTTCTCACTCGGCCGCTGGGATGAGGCGCTGAAGATCGCCACCGAGGCCATGGACCTCTACCTCGCCCCGGGGCCGCTGCATCGGGCCATGCTGCAGGTTCTCGCGGGTTATATCACGCTGGCCCGCGGTGATCAGGCCGCGGCGGCCCAGAAAGTACTGGCGGCCCGCGAGGCGCTGCGCTCAGCCAGGTATGAAGACCAGCACCAGCTCCCATTGGCCCGGCTCGAGATCCTGCTCGCACTAGACGTAGACGGCCCGGCCGCCGCGATCGCAACCACGTCGGCGACCATGGACCGCTTCGACCTGGCCGGCGGAAGCCCGAGATACGCCTGGCCCGTGGTCACCGCCGGGGCAAGCGCGGCGCTGGCCGCCGTCCGGCAGGCCGCGGTCGGTCACGACGAGCGGCTCCGCGACGAAGCCGGCGCCCTCGCGGACCGGTTGCGGACGGTCGCGGAGAAACTCGAGGCCTTCGGCCCGGTGCAGGAGGCTTCCCGGCTGACCTTCACCGCAGCCGATGAGCACGTCACCCAGCTGCTTACCGCCGGCGGCGAGCAGGCCGAACTGCTGGCCGCCTGGGACCAGGCCGCCTTCGCGTGGGCCAGCCTCAGCGAGCCGTACCCGCTCGGCCAGGCCTTGTTCGAGGCGGCTGAGGCCGCTCTGGCGTGCGGCGACCGCGATGGCGCGGCGCAGCGCCTGGAGCGCGCGGTGCCGCTCGCGGCCGGACTGGGCGCGCAGCCGCTCGGCGAGGAGATCACGGCGCTCGCCCGGCGGGCCAGGATCCGGCTGGCCGGCCAGGACGGCGGCGCGACCGCGCCGGACAACGGCGCGCTCCGACTGACCGGACGCGAGCTTGACGTACTGCGCCTGGTCGCGGCCGGGCGCAGCAACCGGGACATAGCCGCCGAGTTGTTCATCTCACCCAAGACGGCCAGCGTCCACGTATCCAACATCCTCGCCAAACTGGGCGCCGCCAGCCGCGGCGAGGCCGCGGCCAGGGCGCACGCCCTCCACCTGTTCGAGCCCGGCCCCAGCTAGCCGGGCCGGGTCTGCTGGGCTGCGGGCTGCTTGTCCGGCCGGGCACGACCGTGCCGGTATTGGCGGCCGTGCCGCCGGATCCGGCCCGGTGCCACGGGCCGCCGGAGCCTCACCTGCTGCACGGCGCGCCTGGCGCGATCATCGTGGGCGGCCGCGCCCCTGGCCGGGAGGATGCCCGGCAGGCAGGCAGGCGCCCGGCCGCGCCGGCAGGCAGGCAGGCAGGCAGGCGCCCGGCGGCGTCTGTCCCGGCCCCGGTGCTCCCGTCCGTTCCCTGGCGCCCCCCGAGCCCCCGAGCCCCCGGTCCCGAGCCCCGTAGTCCCTGGTCCCGAGCCCCCTAGTCCCGATCCCGGTCCCTAGTCCCTGGTCCCGGTCCCTAGTCGTGCCCCCCGGAACGTAATGAAACCGGGCTTTCAGCACG
>CAWJPF010000024.1:0-393103 GCA_963844625.1 uncultured Actinomycetota bacterium
GCAGGAACGCGTTGGCGGCGGCGTGCTGCAGCGCCTGCCCGAGGACGGGATGGCCGAGGGCCGCGATCTGGCCGGCGGCCACGTAGGCCGCGCCGACGGATTGATGGGCGATCGCCGCGACCCGGCCGGGCACGCTCGCCGGCAGGGTGGCGGCCAGCCGCGATCCGTAGACCGATGCGTAGATACTGCCGATCACGGCCACGCCGAGGGTGCCGCCGATCAGCCTGGTGGAGTCGTTGACGGCCGAGCCGACGCCGGCCTTGGCCCGCGAGATCGCACCCATGATGGACTCGGTGGCGGGCGCCGAGGTCAGGCCCAGGCCGAGCCCGTACAGCACCATCTGGACCGCGATGATGCCGTAGCTGAGCGTCGCGCTGGTGGTCACCGCCACCCAGCCGTAGAACACGGCCATCGCGACGAGCCCGGTGGTGACGATGAGCTTGGTCCCGGCCCGCACGGCGAGCGCAGTCCCGGCGACCGATCCGGCGCCGACCGATAGCGCCACCGGCAGCAGGCGCACCCCGGTCGCGAGCGGGCCGTAGCCCCGGACGAACTGGAAATACTGGGTCATCAAGAAGATGAAGCCGAACAGGTTGAAGAACGACACCGTGACCGCGGCGCTGGCCGCGCTGAACCGCAGGTTGCGGAACAGCCGGACGTCGAGCATGGGGTGCGCGGCGTGCCGCTCAGCCGCGATGAACGCGGCGAGCAGGACCGCCGAGGCGGCAAAGCCCGCCAGGCTGCGTGCGGCTGTCCACCCGTAGGTCGGCGCCTCGATGATCGTGAAGACCAGCAGGGCCATGGTGGCGGCGGACAGCACCAGGCCGGGGACGTCGGGAGCGGCCGCGTCCGGGTCCTTCGACGCGGGAACGACGAGCGCCACCGCGATCGCGGCGACCGCCGCGACCGGCGCCATGGCGATGAAGATGCTGGCCCAGCTGAAGTGCTCGAGCAGCCAGCCGCCCGCGATCGGCCCCATCGCGATGGCCACGCCCGAGACCGCGCCCCACAAGCCGATGGCGCGAGCCCGTTCCCTGCGCTCGGTGAACACGTTGGAGATCAGCGACAGCGTGGCCGGGAAGGTCATGGCGGCGCCTAGTCCCATCACGGACCGGGCCGCGATGAGCTGCGCCGGGCTGGACGTGAAACCGCCGGCCAGGCTGGCGGCGCCGAACACGGCCAGTCCTGCCAGCAGCATGCCCTTGCGGCCGAACCGGTCGGACAGGCTGCCGAAGGTGAGCAGCAGCGCGGCGAAGACGAGGTTGAACGAGTCGACGACCCACTGCAGCTGGGTGGTGGTGGCGTGCAGTTCGCGCACCAGCGCGGGCAGCGCCACATTCACCAGGGTGGTGTCGAGGTTGACGAGGAACGCCGCGAGCAGCAGCGCGACGAGGATCATGGGCTTGGATCGCATAGTTTCGCCTTCAGCCCGCGGTCTCGGCAGGTCCTGGGGAATGTGACCGGCTCGCTGTTCTCCGGCCGGCGCGATCACCGGCACGGGCGAGCGCCTTGGCCCGGACCACATCGGGATCTCGCGGGTCAGGCGGAAGGACTTCATGCCAGGGAGGCTCGTGCCGGACCCTCGGCTGGTGAATACGGATGCGCTTCACTGTCATCTCCTCGGTCAGTCGCCGTGTCCGGGTCCGTTTACGAGCCCGGCCTTCTTCGGGGACTGTTCTGCAAGGAACGCTACGAATTCCCGCCAGCGTGGGGCGTCACCCAAAGGTGCATACCGGGTGGAATCTCGGCGCGCGGCGAGCCCTCACACGAAGGTGCTACGGGGCTGCGTGGGTGCAGTGTCAGGGGATCAGGCCGAGCTGCCGGGCCCGTGCGACGGCCTCGGTGCGGTTGGCGGCCCCAAGCTTGCCCAGGACGTGTGTCACGTGCTTTTTGACCGTGTCGAGCGCCACCACCAGTTCGTGGGCGATGCGCTGATTAGACTTGCCCGCGGCGAGCAGCCGCAGCACCTCGAGCTCGCGGTCGGTCAGCGGCTCGGTCATGCCCGGCAGCGCGGCGGCCGCTCGCCTCGATGCCGGCGCGGCGCCTGCCTGGACGCAGGCGCGCAGGAGCCTAGCCAGGTAATCGGGGTCGATGTCGCGGGCTGGGGCTCGCCGGTCCTTCTGGGCGGCGGAGAGCCGGGTCAACAGCGCGCGCATCGGAGCGCCCTCGTCGGCAAAGACCCGGACGTAGCCCTGCGGGCAGGCCAGCGTGACCGCCTCGGCCAGGGCACCGAGGGCGCCGACGTGATCGCCATGGGCGGCCAGCGCCAGCGCCCGCAGCGCCTGAATCTCGAGGACGTTGCCGGTGCGGCCCTGGCTCGCCGCGGTGGCCAGCAGCCGCTGCAGCAGCGTGAGTGCCGGGCCGGGACGGTCCTGCGCGAGCAGCAGGCGCGCCAGCAGCAGATACGCCGGCTCCTGCGGGTAATCCGGCTTGTCCTCTGGGCTGAGGCCAGCCGCCTTCGCCCACTGGCTGGCCGCCGTGACATCGCCCTGGGCCAGCAGCAGCCGCGCCCGCTGCGAGGGCACCGGGTTGAGCAGGGCGACCACTTGCGGGCTCAGCTCGACCTGCCCGGCCTCGCCCATCGCCGCTATGGCGGCGGCCGCATCACCGTGCGCTTGCCGGATCCGGGCCAGGATGGCCAAGCCGACGGCCAGCGGCGGGGTGAAGGCCAGCTGCCGGCATAGCGTGACCCCGCGGGTGGCGTGGTCAAGGGCAGCGGCCAGTTCGTTCCGCTCGTACAGCACCTCGGCCAGGCCCACGTGCGCCATGCCCAGATGCGGCGGCTGGCTGCTGACCTCACCGGCGATGTCCAGCGCTTGCCGGTAGGTCGCGAGCGCCGCATCCAAGTTGCCCTGGGCGCGCTGCACTTGGCCCAGGTCATGGCAGACTCGCGTGGCGAGGTAGCCCTCGCCCGCCGCCCGCCGCTCGGCGAGGGCCTCGGCCAGGCTGCGTTCAGCGTGCCCGAGCTGGCCGCGAAGCCAGTCCGCCGCGGCCAGGTTGGCGCGGACGAGGGTACGCAGGTAAAAGTCACTTTCGCGCAGCTGGGCGCGGGCCTGCTGGTCCCAGTCGACCGCGCGTGCTGCGTCACCGCGAAGACGTGCGAGCTCGGCGCGCAGGAATGCGATCCCCGCGGGGACGTTGGCCAGCACGCCCCCCACCGGCCCGATCGGCGGCTCAGGGGGCTGGCTGCCGGTAGCGGCGAAGGCGCGCTCAGCGTCGTCCAGGAGTGGCTCGATCGCTTCCACCTGGCCGCTGACGACGGCGTTGAACCCCTGGGCAAGGCACAGGCGCGGCCGGGCGCGCTGTACCTCTGCAGGCAACGTGAACAGCCAGCGGCGCAGAGTCACGCCCTCGCTGCGGCGAAGCAGCGTATCGACGTACCGCTCGACCAGCTGGGCCGCCCAGGCCGCGTCCCCGGCCGCCAGCGCGTGCCGCACCGCGTCATCGGCCAGGTCATGCTCATCGGACCAGGCGGCCGCGGCCCGGTGCAGCTCTTGCACCCGGCCGGGCTGCTCCTGCTCCAGGCGGGCGCGGAGCAGGTCAGCAAACAGGTGGTGGTAGCGCCACCAGCCGCGCACCTCATCCAGCGGCACCAGGAACAGGCCCGCCCGCTCGATGTGGTGCAGCATCGCCTGGCTACCGGACCGGCCGGTGACCGCGTCACACAGCTCGCCGGACAGCCGCTCCAGTATCGAGGTCTCCAGCAAGAACGCGCGCACCGGCCCGGGCTGCCCGTCGAGGACCTCATCAGCCAGGTAATCCAGCACGAAGCGGTGGCTCCCGCTGAACGCCGCGACAAACCCGGCCGTATCCGTGCGCCCCCGCAGCGACAGCGCGGCCAGTTGCAGCCCCGCTGCCCAGCCCTCGGTGCGGGCCGTCAGCGCCACCACCGCAGTGTCAGGCAGGACCGGCCCCGCCGCCGCGCCCAGCAGCGCCGCCGCCTCCTCGGTGGTGAAGCGGAGCTCGGCGGCGCGCAGCTCAGCCAGCTGGCCGCGGGCCCGCAGCCGCGCGAGCGGCAGCGGCGGGTCAGTCCGGCCGGACACCGCCAGCAGCAGACCCGGCGGCAGATTCTCCAGCAAGAACGCGACCGACTCGTGCACCGGGCCAGCGTCGACGAGGTGGTAGTCGTCCAGGACCAGCAGCACCTCATCCCGGCCGGGCTGGGCAGCGAGCTCGTTGATCAGGGCCGTCACAAGCCCCTCAAACGAACGCGGGGCCGGCGGCCCGAGCAGCGGGCCCAGCCGCTCGGCGATCCCGGGTTGTGCCTGATCCAGCGCAGCGACCACGTAACGCCAGAACCGGGCCGGGTCGCTGTCGCCGGCATCCAGGCCCAGCCACGCCACCGGCCGTCCGCCGCTGCGGGCCCAGTCGGCCAGCAGCGACGTTTTGCCGAATCCCGCCGGAGCGCAAACCAGCACCCGCCCCCGCGCCAGCCCCTGGCTGAGCGCCCGCACCAGGCGCGGGCGCGGCACAAAGCCCGGCTGCGGCCGAGGCACGTGCAGCTTGGTCGCCAGCAGGGCATCCTGCCCGGACATGGCAGCCCCCGCTGGGGCCGCCGCAGGCGGGTCAGCCATCGGGGACCTACCGCTCAGCCGGCCAGCGAGCCTCGGTCCGGCCGCTGGACGGAGCCATTCTACGGCCTGACTCTCCCAACGGGCGGGCCCGAATGGACGCGCATATCACCGCAAGATTCCACCCGCATGCCACCTTCGGGTGACGCCCCGGCCCCGCATCCGCTCCTAGCGTGCCTAGGAGAAGGCACCACACATCCGGCGGCAGGACAGGAACCGCTGCCCTTCAGCGCCGCCCGGTGCGCGACCGGCCACGCCGGCCCGCGCCCCACCCCTGCACCGCCGGACCCTCGCCGGCAAGCCTCTCAGACGAACGAGTGATCTTGATGACAGCCATCCAGTCCACCCAGCTTCACGGCACGTTGTGGCGGGCCGCTTACCGCGCCGCGGCGGCCCTGCGGGCCATCGACGAGAGGCAGGTCCTGGCGTGGGAACTCGTCTGGCAGTCCAGCCGGGTGCCCGTGGACCGGGCCGGACCGCTGGCCCGGACCCCGAGCCTGGACGGGCCCCGGCTGGAGCGGAAGTGAGCACCTCCGGCGGCCCTGCCCATTACGAGATCCGCGTCGAGGGCGTCCTCGACAGCCGGTGGGCTGCCTGGTTCGGCGGCCTGCACATCGAAAGAGACGACACGCAGACCGTCATCTCCGGCTCGCTGGCCGATCAGCCCGCGCTGCATGGTCTGCTGACCAAAATCGGAAACCTCGGGCTCTGCCTGATCTCAGTCCGCCGGCTGGACCCTGAGTGAGCCTTTTCGAGGACCTCTTCGATCACCGGCCTCCCTGCCGATGATGCCGTTACCCCGACGCGGATGCCTTGTCCAGGGTTTTGTGAAGACAACTGCTCTGCCTATCTTCCGGTAATGCCTGGGCGTGTGCTGCGGCATGATTGATCGTGCGCTGTCCGGGCTGGCCGGGAGATAATTGCAGCGTGCGGCACCCCATCGTCAGCTGTGTGCGTCCCGGCCCCGGCAGCGCCGGCGGCAAGCTCGGGGTTTCATGACGGCCGGCGCGGCGGGCGAGCCGCTGTACGGGCGTGAGGACGAACTTCAGGTCGTGGCCGGCCTCGTCGGCGGCCTGGCCGAGGGTGCCGGCGGCGCGCTGGTAGTCCGCGGCGAGCCCGGGATCGGAAAGTCGGCGCTGCTCGCGGCGGCCGTCGCGCTGGCGGCGGCCGGTGTCCGGGTGCTTTCCGCGACCGGCGTCCAAGCCGAGGCCAGGCTCCCGTTCGCGGGTCTGCATCAGTTGCTCCAGCCGGTCCTGCCGCTGGCGGAGCAGCTGCCGCCCCGGCAGCGGGCGGCGCTGCTGTCGGCGTTCGGCATGGCCGACGCGGAGCCGGCCGGGCTGTTCCTGATCGGGCTGGCAGCACTGGAGGTGATCAGCGACGCGGCGGCGGGCTCGCCGGTGCTGCTCATCGCCGATGACGCGCAGTGGCTCGACGAGCCGAGCTGCGCCGTACTTGGCTTCGTCGCCCGTCGGCTGGCGGCCGAGCCGGCGGCGCTGCTGGTCGCGGTCAGGGACGGGCTCGCCAGCCCGTTCGACAACGCCGGGCTGCCCGAGCTACTGCTGGCGGGACTGGCCGAGCCGGGCGCGGGGGCGCTGCTTGATGCCCGCGCCCCCGGCCTCGATCCGGCGCTGCGGGACCGGCTGCTCGCCGAGGCGGCAGGCAACCCGCTGGCGCTAGTCGAACTCCCCAAGGTCGTGCGGCCCGGGAAGCCGGCCCCTGGTGGGCTGCCCCCGTCGCTGTTGCCGCTGACCGCCCGGCTTGAGCGCGCGTTCGCGGCGCAGGAGGCCGGGCTCCCTGCCGCTACCCGGGCGGTGCTGCTGGCGGCCGCCGCCGACGATGACGGCGCGCTGCCTGAGGTGCTGGCCACGGCGTCGGCCCTGACCGGCTCCGAGGTGACCGCCGACGCACTGCTGCCGGCCATCGCGGCCGGCCTGGCCGAGATCGACGGGACAGGCCTGCGATTCCAGCACCCGCTGATGCGGTCGGCCATCTACCAGACGGCGAGCGTGTCCCAGCGGCGGGCCGCGCATGCCGCGCTGGCCGGGCTCCTCGATGGCCACCCCGATCGCCGGGCCTGGCACCGGGCCGCCGCGGTCCTGGGTCCCGACGAGCAGGTGGCGGCCGACCTGGAAGCCGCCGCGGTCCGCGCCGAACGCCGCGGCGCGGTCACCATGGCGGTCGACGCGTTCAGGCGGGCGGCGCAGCTCAGCGAGGACGCGCCAAGCCGGGGCAGGCGGCTGCATCGCGCGGCATTGACCGCATTCGGGTCCGGCTACCCGGAGCTCGGGGAGGACCTGCTGCGCACGGCCGAGTCCCTCGACCTGGCGGCCGACCTGCGCACCTGGATGGCCTTTGAGCGTGAGACCTTCACCGGCGGCGGCACCTGGTCCGGGGCGACGATGGTGGACTCGCTCGTCGGGCTGGCCGAGAGGATGCGGGCGGCCGGCCACGCCGGCACGGCCCTCGACGCCCTCCTTAGCATCGCCATGCGCTGCTACTGGGGCAATCCCGGCGAGCGGACCCGGTCCGCGGTCATCGCGGCCGCGGAGAAGCTGCCACTGCCCGACATCGACCCGGCGCTGCTGCTGATCCTCGCGTCCGCCGACCCGGTGCGGCGCGGCGCCCTGGTGAACACAAGGATCGAGGTCATCAGCCCGGATGACACCGACCCGGCCAGGATGTTCTTCGCCGGCGTCGCCGCCGGCACGGTGTGGTCATGGGACCGGTCGCTACCCCTCCTCGAGGCGGGCGTCAACGGCCTGCGCAGGCAGGGGCGCCTGGGCCTGCTCGTCCAGGCGCTGGTGACACAGGCGTGGGCGGCCCTGCATTCGTCGCGGATCCCAGCCGCGTTGTCCGCCGCGGACGAGGCGGCCCGGCTGGCTCCGGAGACCGGGCAGGGCCACTGGGCTCACGCGGCCCGGCTGGTCCAGGCGCTGGTGACCGCGGCCGGCGGGAACGCCGATGCCGCCGACGCCATGACCCAGGAGTCGGAGGCGGGGTACCTGGCGATAGGAGCCGCCCCCAATCTGGGGCTGGTGCTGTTCGCACGGGGCCGGGGCGCGGTCGTCAACCAGCGGTACGCCGAAGGGCTCGCGTACCTGCGGCGGATCCTCGATCCGGCCGACCCCGCCCACCATCCGTATGTCGGCACGTGGGGGCTCGCGGACCTGGTCGAGGCCGCGGCCCACATGGGCGACCTCGGCGCCGCGCGGACCTACCTGGACCAGCTGGAGTCGCTGGCGGCGGCGACGTCGGGCTCGCTGCTGCTCGCGGCGGCCGCCTACGCCCGGCCGCTGGTCGCCGACGGCGATGACGCGGAGCACCTCTATCAGGCGGCCCTCGCGGACGGGCTGGCCAACTGGCCGGACTACCGGGCCCGGCTGCTGCTCCGCTACGGCGAGTGGCTGCGCCGTCAGCGACGGGCGGCCGAGTCCCGCGCGCCGCTGCGGGAAGCCAGGGATTCGTTCGACGCCCTCGGCCTCGCCAGCCTCGCCGAACGAGCACGGCTGGAACTCCGGGCCGCCGGAGAATCGAGCAGCCGCAGGGACCCGCGGCCCTGGGATGAGCTGACCCCGCAGGAACTGCAGATCGCTCGGATGGCCGCCGACGGCATGTCCAACCGGGAGATCGGCCAGCAGCTCTACATCTCGCACCGAACCGTCAGCGCCCATCTGTACCGGCTCTTTCCGAAACTCGGCATCACGTCCCGCAGCCAGCTGCACGCGGCGATCCGGTAACAGCAGCCACGCTCCGTTCTGCATGTCCTGATCTGGACTTTCTTTTCTTGAATTTCCCGGAACGGACGGTGGCTTACGACGTCGCGTCGGGTGCCACGCCGCCCGGGGCCGGCCGGGATAGTCAGGTGACTGATGCAGCTCGGCCGGCCCGAAAAGAGGATGGAGGCTGCCCGAAGCAAGTTTGCGACGAAGAGGGGGCAACCAGTGCTCACCGGCGTGATGCCGCCATCCACTACCGTCGTCCTGGTCCACGGGCTGTGGATGACCCCGCTGGCCTGGGAGCACTGGGTCGAGCGCTACGAGGCGCGGGGCCATACCGTCCTCACGCCCGGTTACCCCGGCATCGGCCAGGGCGAGGCTGGCCTCCAGGCGCTCCGGGAAAACCCCGATATCGTGGCCGGGATCGGCGTCCGCGAGGTCATGGACTACCTGACCAAGTACATCGGCAAGCTGGACACCAGCCCCGTCATCATGGGCCATTCCTTCGGGGGCACGTTCGCGCAGCTCCTGATCGGCAACGGCCTCGGGTCGGCAGGCGTGTCCATCGACGGCGCGGGCGTGAAGGGAATCACGGCGCGGCCTGTCTCCGAGCTGCGCTCCACCTTCCCTGCGCTGGAGAACCCGGCCAACAGCAAGCGAGCCGTCTCGCTGACGCCGGGGGAATTCCACTCCGCCTTCACCAACACGCTGACCGAAGAAGAGTCCCAGCGTGCCTACGACCGGTACGCGGCACCCACGCCAGGCCGGATCCTGTTCCAGGGCGGCCTGGAGAACTTCACCCACGACGCCGCCACCACCTATGACTTCGCCAATGACGGTCGCGCGCCGCTGCTGTTCATATCCGGCGGGGGCGACCACGTCCTTCCGCCGGCGGTGCAGCGGGAGAACTACGACAAGAACGTCAGGCACTCCACGGCGGTCACCGCGCACAAGGTCTTCGACGGCCGTGATCACTTCACCTGCGGCGGGCCTGGGTGGGAAGCCGTCGCCGACTTCGCCCTCGACTGGGCGCTCGCGCCGGTACCCGGCCCGCTCGATTCCGCCCCGGTAGGCGACGGGTGACCGGCATGAAGCAACTAGAGCCGAACCCAAGCGGACTGAGCAGACCGGATACGGAAGCACCGTCAGGTGTTGAGCTGCGGAAGCTGCGCTATTTCGTGGCGGTCGCCGCCGAGGCAAACTTCGGCCGCGCCGCCGCGCGGCTGTACATGACCCAGCCCGCGCTCAGCAGGCAGATCCGGTCACTGGAAGCAGAGATAGGTGTCCGGCTGTTCGACCGCGACTGGCACGGCGCACGGCTGACGCCAGCCGGCGAGCAGTTCCGCGACGACGCGGAACGACTGCTTGAGCTCTTCGTCGCAGCGCGGCACCGGGCCAGGCAGGCCGCGCGGCACGCCAGCCACGTCACCGTCGGGTTCATGCCTGGCGTAGCGGCGACCTCCGTCATCCGGGAGTTCGCGGAGTCCCTGCCGGGGGCGGACATCTCCGTCGTTCATACGTCTCCCTCGAATCAGGTCGACTATCTCCTGGGTAGCAGGGTGGACGTCTGCTTCGTCCAGCTGCCGATCTCGCCACGGCTCTTCGAGATCGTGCCCCTGTTCCTCGAGCCCCAGGTCATCGCCCTGCCAGCGGACCATCCGCTCGCCGCTAAGGAGGACCTGTCCCTTGAGCACCTTTCCGGCCTGGATCGCGCCGGCCTGGATCGCGTCGGCCTGGACGGGCTGCCGGCAGATCCGCGCGGCCCCGGGCGGGGCATCGGCTGCAGCCTGCCCGTCGAGGAGCAGCTTGAGCGGGTCGCACTCGGACTGGGATACGCCGTTCTTCCCGAGGGCACGGCCAGGTTTTACCACCGCCGTGACATACGCTATCTGCACGTCGCCGGGCTCGATGAGGTTCAGGTGGCCCTGGCTCAGCACAAGGCGCGCCCAATGCGGGAATTCGACAGGTTCGCGCGCATAGCGCGGCGTCTCCTCGGCAAGGTCGCGTAGCGCCGCGGCCCGCCCTTGCCGCCATTCCCGGGCATTGACGTAGCCAATTCGGCGAATTCGGGCATGGTGCCATGGTTATCGTGCGCGAGGGCCATCATGCGGGGCGATTTCCGGAACAGGACACTAGCGCTAGCCTGGCGGCTGAGCGGGGACTGCGTCATGTGCGCGAGATCCGCCGCGCGGACGAAGTCGAGTTCTCCGGCGAAGGTAACGAAGTAACACAGCCGGTGCAGATCGAGACCTGTTATAGCCATGACGGCAACGGCCTCATGCCTTTCCGGCATCAGGCGATACGAATTCGGCATTCGCGGCGGATCCGCGGCCTGGCAACGATGGAGACATCGGAGGCCGTAGATCGCGGTCTTCCCGGCAGCTCAAGGGAGCGACCACTAATGCTTGAGAAATTCACGCGCGCTTTGACGGTGCCGCTGGTCGCGGCCGCGGTCCTGGGCGGGGGCGGCGCAGCCCTCGCCAGCACCGCGAGCACCGGCGCGACCCATGCGCAGGCAGCCAAGAGCTCGCCGGCTGTCAAGCCGACCATAGTGCTCGTGCACGGCGCATTCGCAGATTCCACCAGCTGGAGCAGCGAGATCGCCTTCCTGCAGGGGCAGGGGTACCCCGTCGTCGCCGTGGCGAACCCGCTGCGCGACGTGTCGTCAGACTCGGCGTACCTGCTGAGCGTCCTGCAGACTATCTCCGGGCCGATCGTGCTCGTGGGGCACTCTTACGCGGGCTTCCTGATCAGCGACGCGGCCGCGGAAGACTCCGCGGTCAAGGCGCTCGTCTACGTCGCCGCCTACATCCCGGAGGCGGGCGAGACCCCCGCGGACCTGACCTACATGTACCCCGGGTCGGAACTGACCGGCAGCAACCTCATCACCCGCGCCGAGCCGGGCGGAACGGACATCTACATCAACCCAGCCGACTTCGCCTCGGTGTACGCCGGGGGCCTGTCCCCGGCGCAGGTAGCCATCGCATCGGTCGTCCAGCGGCCGATCACTGCGGCCGCGCTGGCCGACCCGGCGACCGTGAACCCGCCCGCCGCCACCCCGAAGTGGGAGATCGTCGCGCTCCACGACAACGCGATCCCCACCAAGGCCGAGTTCTTCATGGCCGCCCGCGCGCATGCCCACGTCGTCACGGCGAACTCGGGGCACGACGTCCCGCAGGCGGCGCCGCAGACAGTGGACAACGTCATCCTCCAGGCGGTGAAGTCAGCTGGCTGAGCTCACCAGCCCTAAGCCCCCGCCGTGCTTCGCTCGGCGGGGGCTCTGACTTGCCGGCTGCCGCTGGCAGTGTCCACCCGAATGAGAGGCTCTCCCCGTGCTGCGCGACACCCCAGCGGGCACGCAGGCGCAGCCGACTGGACGGGCTGGGGAGCGGCAGGTTCCTGGACGGATACCGGCCGGATCGATGAATTCGTGGCACGCTGCTCGTCATAGGCGACAGCAGGCGCAGCACTAGGGAGGAATTCATGCCGGACACCTTGCCTGGTCGTTACACCGAGGCCGCGACCATGACCTCGCCGGGACCGCACGCTGCCGCGTTCGCGGACCTGCCGGCCGGGGTCACCGCGCTGGCGGAGGTCGCGCACGGGCTGATCGTGCACGAGCACATGACCGGCGCCTACGGCTTCGAGCTGGCCGCCGAGCGCCGCGCCACCGTGCACATCCGGCCGGTAGCGACCATGCTCACCCGGATACTGGCCGAGGACAGCCGCCCGCTGGCCGTCGCCCGCGAGCCGGCCAGGCGGTTCGCCGGCGATTGCCGCCATTTCACCGTGCTGACCGTGGCGATGCTGCGGGCCCAGGACATACCGGCCAGGGCACGGTGCGGCTTCGGCGGGTACTTCGGCACCGGCTGGTTCGAGGACCACTGGGTCTGCGAGTACTGGAACGCGGCCGCGGGCCGCTGGGTACTTGCCGATACCCAGATCGACGACGTGCAGCGGAAGATGTTCGGCCTCGCGTTCAACGTCCTGGACACCTCACGGGAGGACTTCCTGGTGGCCGGGGATGCCTGGGCCAGGTGCCGGGCCGGGGAGGCGGATCCGGCCAGGTTCGGGCTGAGCTTCATGAACGAGGGCGGCTACTGGTGGATTGCCGCCAACCTGATCCGCGACGTCGCGGCGCTGAACAACATGGAGATGCTCCCCTGGGATGTCTGGGGGGCCATGCCGCGCCCCGGCGAGCCGATCGGCGACGAGCACATGGAGCTGTTCGACCAGCTGGCCGCGTTCACCCGCGATCCCGGCGGGCCGGCTGGCGAGCTGGCCGCCCGCTACCAGGCCGACCCCAGGCTCACCGTCCCGGCCACCGTCTTCAACGCCGTCCTGCGCCGCGACGACACCGTACCGGGATGAGGGGGCCGGCGAGCCGGGAATGAGGCCGCAGCGGCCGCATGTTGATCAGCGCCGACCGACTCTCCTACCCCGGGAAGAAGGCAACCCATGACGTCCTCGCCGGCCATTATGCGCGCCGTCCGGCTCTCCGGCCCCGGCCCCGTGGATAACCTGCGGCTGACCACGCTCCCGCTCCCGCCCGAGCGGGACGGCTGGGTGCGCATCCGCGTCGAGGCGTTCGGCCTCAACCGCTCAGAGCTGAAGCTCCGGTTGGGTGTGAGCGTGGGCGTCAGCTTTCCCCGGGTGCCGGGTATCGAGGCCGCCGGCACCGTCGACGCTGCGCCGGCCGGCAGCGGGCTGGCTCCCGGGCAGAAGGTCGTCGCGATGATGGGGGACATGGGGCGCACCTACGACGGCAGCTATGCCGAGTACACGTCTGTGCCGCTGTCTCAGGTCATCCCCGTCGACACCGAGCTGCCCTGGGAGGTGCTGGGCGGCCTGCCGGAGATGGTGCAGACCGCCTACGGCTCGCTCACCATCGGCCTGGATCTGACGCCCGGTCAGTCCGTGCTGATCCGCGGCGGCACCTCCTCGGTGGGCCTGGCCGCCGCCGCGCTGGCCACGTGGCGCGGCGCCACGGTGCTGTCCACCACCCGGCGGGCCTGCCGCCTGGCTTTTCTGAAGGAGCACGGCGTCGACCATCCTCTGCTCGACACCGGTCAGGTCGCGCCCGCCGTGCGCGAGCTGTACCCGGACGGCGTCGACGCCGCCCTTGATCTGGTCGGCACGCCGACCCTGCCCGATACCTTGCGCGCGGTGCGCGTGCACGGCACGGCCTGCTTCGGCGGCAGCCTCTCCAACCAGTGGACGGTCCGGGACTTCTCCCCGAACGAGTACCTGCCGAAGGGCGTGCGCCTGGCGGGCTACTTCGGCGACGCCGCCGACCTGCCTCGGGAGGCCTTCGGCGAGATCCTCGACGCGGTCGCGGCCTGGCTGGCCTTCCCCGTGGACCACGTCTATGACGGCCTGGAGCAGGTGCCACAGGCCCACGACGACATGGAGCACGACCGCGCCACAGGCAAGCTCGTCCTCCGCGTCCGGCATTAACCGGTCACTGGCCGACGGTACACACAAATCGATTACGAGCTGGGTGTATAGGAGGTGCCTAGGTCGTCGCGGGAGCGCAGATCAATTGTTCCGGCGTGCTCTTCGTGTTCGCTCATCGCCGTGCGGACGGTGGCCAGCCGGCTCCAGGCTTGGCCGTGCCCGGGTCCTCGGGCGGGGGTGAGCCCGGATCGGCTGTGGTGGTGCACGGTCTGGCGGCGGCTGCGGATCGGCATCATCTGGCTGCGGTCTGTGATCGTTGCTCAGGGGCTGGTGTTACTCGAGTACCTGGCGGGCGATGGATGGTGGCTTGCGCCCGGCGAGGATCCAGCCGGTGAGGGCAGCGGCGATGGGAACGCCGAGGATAGTGATGGCAAGGTAGAGGAGTGGCACGCGGCTCAGGGTGGCGAGGTCGCTGAGGTGTCCGGCGGCCAGCGCGAGGTAGGCGCCGGCGGTTCCGAGCAGCGCGCCGAGCTGCGCCCAGGCAGGGTCAATTACACAACGTCAGGAGAAGCCGACTACCACGACCCGGTGCGTGTGCGTCGATGGCCTACGGTGCCAGGCGTCGCCGGGGCTACGGCGCCTCACTCTTCTGGTTGTTATGGAGGTGATCGTGAGGCACCAGGATCGAGGCGCGCTGCATCGATCATCTGCAGACCTTTGGGTAGGTAGGGCATATGGACCCAGATGAGGCTAGTGCTCCTCGGTCGGCCGCCGCGCCCGCGGAGCAGCTAGAAGGGCTTTCGGCTTCCGCCCGCGGCTGGCATACCATCCAGATGGCCGTCTTGGGTTTCATCGGCATCTGCGGCGTCTTGCGCACCGCCAGCGGCACGGCTCCGCGCGCAATCCAATTGCTGGCCGCGGCACTGGCGGTCGCCGCGCTGGCGGCCGCATGCGTGGCGATCTTCACCGTAGGCCGGGTCGCTTACCCCGTCGGCGACGCCCTTGATGGCGCCCGTGCTGTGGCGAGCGGCACCGCCCGGCTACATGCTGGAATCCGGCTCACCATCGTGGCCTTGATCCTGGCAGTGATCGCAGCGCTTTCCGGCTGGTGGCCGTCGGCTGCCGGCAGCGCGGCAGCCGGCAGCGCGGCAGTCGCGGTCACCGGCACCACCGGTCAGGCTTGGTGCGGCCCGCTGGTTAGCGGGCCAGCCGGTGCCATCAGCGTCGGTACTGCCAACGGCATCATCACTGTGCCTGCCCAGGCCATCGCCCAAGTCAGCCCGGTTGCGCGGTGCCCGTAGGCCGGCGGACCTGGTACACGGTGTCTGACAGGTTCCGCCGGGGCTGGCCGCTCCGGGTGCCCGGCTGGGCTGAACGCGCCGCCGAACGGGGCTGCAAACCTCGCGAGTTCCTGCGCCTGCTTCGGGGAACTCGCGCCGAACGCGATGCTGTGCACGGGAACGGCAGAGCCCTCGACGACGATGGGCGTCTCATGGCGATCCTCAGGTTCAGCGTGTTCGGGTGGCCTGGCTGGGGTCGGCGGCCGCGGCGGCCGGCTGGCTAGCGGACCTGCCGCCGTTCCTGGCGTCGTGCCTAACGGTTGACGGAACCACCGCCGAGCCTTACGGTTTTACCATGGTTACCGTAAAACCAGATGATAACGGCTTGTCGCCGATCGTGTTCTACCTGGACCGGGGGTCGGGGGTGCCGACCTACCTGCAGTTCGTGCACCAGGTCGACTACGCGCTGCGCCTCGGCTTCCTGCGGGAGGGCGACCAGCTGCCGCGGATCAAGGACGTGACCCGGACGCTGGCGGTGAACCCGGACACGGTGATGAAGGCGTACCGGGAACTGGAGCTGCGCGGGGTGACGGCCGGCCTGCTGGGGTGGGCACGTTCATCACGCAGACGCCGGACATCGCGGGCCTGAAGCAGATGGCGGGCCTGCAGAAGAAGCTGACCGGCTGGCTGGGCGAGGCGGCCGCGGCCGGGGTGGACGAGCTTGGCATGAAGGCGCTGTTCACCGCGGCGCTGCGGAATTTTAACGACGGCGGGGGCGCCGCCCGCCTGCCCGGCCGCGACGCGGGCGACGCCCACGGGGGCGGCGTTGCCCGCGGCGCTCGCCGGGAGGGCGGGGCGGCATGAACGCCATCGAGACCCGCGGCCTCGGCAAGCGGTACCGGCGGACCTGGGCGGTCCGCGACTGCGACCTGACCGTCCCGGTCGGCCAGGTGACCGCCCTGGCCGGGCCGAACGGCGCGGGCAAGACGACGCTGCTGCGCATCCTGGCCGGCCTGACCGCCCCGACGGCCGGCACGGCGACCGTCCTCGGCGCTGCGCCGGGCAGCCCGCAGGCCCGCGCCGCCGTCTCGGCCATGGACCAGACGGTGCCGCTGTACCGCCACCTGCGGGTCGCCGGTCAGCTCGCCGCCGCCCGGGCGCTCAATGACCAGTGGGATGCCGATCTGGTCGTACAGCGCCTGTCCGCATTGGGCATAGCAACATCGGCGCGAGTCGGCAAGCTGTCCGGCGGCCAGCAAGCCCAGCTGGCCCTCACCATGGCGCTCGCTCGCCGTCCCCGGCTACTGCTGCTGGACGAGCCGCTGGCCAGCCTCGACCCGCTGGCCCGGCAGGACGTGCTGGGCTGGCTGATGACCTGCGTGGCCGAAGACGGCCTGTCCGTCGTGTTCTCCTCGCACGTCATCACCGAACTGGAACGGGTCGCTTCGTACCTGGTCGTGCTGTCGGCTGGCCGGATACAGGTGGCCGCGACCGTGGACAGCCTGCTCGACACGCACCTGGCGCTGACCGGCCCGGCCGATGGGGTCGATGACCTGTACGACCAGGTCGAGATCGTCACGGCGCAACGGGCCGGGAGGCAGGCCCTGGTGCTGGCCCGGACCGGCGCGGCACCGCCCGGCTGGGCGGCCCGCCCGGTCACCATGGAGGAACTTGTCCTTGGCTACCTGCGGGAGCCGGCCGCCCGCATCGTACCTGAGCACGGTTTGAAGATTGTCCGATGACCGCTATGACCGTGCTGCGGATGACAAGGGCCACCTGGTACAAGCACCGGTTCTCGGTGGTCGGCATACCCGCCGTATTCCTGCTGGCCGCCCTGGCACTCTTCGCCGACAGCGCCGTGCAGCGGCACTATCTCAGCGTGCATCACCTGAACGGCTGCCTGGTGGCCAACGCTACGACCGGCGGCAGCTCGTGCATGAGCGGGGCATGGGTTTCGTTCATTCAGCCCAGCTCGACGCCGAACGTCATCGCGGTGGCAGTTCTGGTCCTGCCCGTCCTGGCCAGCCTGTTCGCCGGGGTGCCATGGGTGGCGCGGGAATTCGAGAGCGGCGCGTTCCGGTTCACCTGGACGCAGGGGACCAGCCCGCGGCAGTGGCTGCTCGGCACGTTCGGCCCGCTCGTCCTGCTCGCCGCGGTGACCGCCGCGATATACGGTGCCGCAGCGTACTGGTGGTACCAGATCGCGCAATGGCAGGCCGGCACGTCGATCTGGTCGTGGCGGTCGAGTTCGTTCGAGCTGACCCCGTTCTCCATCGCGGGCTGGACCGTGCTGACGATGGCGCTCGGCCTGCTCTGCGGCGTGCTCATCCGGCGGGTGCAGGCCGCCATGATCGCGTTCATCGTGACGTTCGGGGCCTGTGTCTACCTGTCCCAGACCTGGCTGCGCCCGTGGCTGTTCGGCATCGGAACGGCAGTTAAGCAGGTCAACTCGAGCACATCCGCTGGCTCGCCGTCCAGCACGACCACCTACACCGTGCAGACCTGGCTCCAGACCCCCAGCGGGCAGCGGCTCAGTGGCTGGCCGGCGGTGAACAACGTGAGTGCCTGGCTCGCGCAGCATCACTACACATACTGGGTCGCCTACCAGCCGTACAACCACCTGATCTGGCTCGAGCTGGCCCGCAACGGCATCCTCGTCACGGTCGCCGCCTTCGCCGTGCTCGCTTCGGTGTGGTGGCTCCGCATCCGCCCAGCCGACTGAGCACCATCGCATCACGGCCGCACGCCGGGGCCGGACACCGGCACCTGGCGCAGGATGGCGACCTCAGACCCGCTGACCAGGTGCACGCGAGTGTCGGGCGGGGTCCTGTCATAAAGGTCCCGGCTGGTCACGCCATAGATGGCCTCCGTAAAGCCCATGAGGGTGTAGGTGTTCCGGTCGAGGATGAGCTCGAAGATGTCATACCCGGGCCCGTCCTTGACCCTGAGCGTGAATGCCGGGCCGTGCCGCCCGGCCGAGTCGGTGGCATGGGGATTCACGGTCACACCCGGAATGTCGGCGAGCGCCCGGTACAAGTCCGCGGCCACGGTGGGCGGCAGCACGTAGTTGTCCAGAAGCGCGAAGATCCCTTGGAATGCGGCGCTGGCGGGCCCACCGCCCGTCATGGGATATGCCCATTTCCTGGCGATATAGGTGACGATGGCGGCCGGGTCGCTGGGCAGGTCGCCGAGATGCGCGTAGCTGACCGGAACGGGAGCCCCTCCTCCTCTGGTCAGCTTGCCGTGGTAGAACCAGGCGTTGCGAGTGCCGTCCGCGGTGCTCCAGCCCTCGGTCTTTTGGGTATTCGAGGGGCATGTGCCGGAGACCGGGTGCCGCCCGAGCCTGGGGCAGAGCATCCCCTGGCCCAGCGTGCGGTCGAGTCCCTGCCGGTATATCCACTGGCCAGGCGAAACGGCGGGCCGTCCCGCAGCGGCCGCGGCGGCGCCGTTGGCGAGGATCGTGGCCGCGCTCGCGGTGGCGGGTGGCTCACCGCCGATGCGGACGGTCGCGGCGCCTAGCAGAGCGGCGGTCAGCGCAAGGGTCAGCCCGGCCGCGATGGCCAGGCGCCACCGGACAGGGGTGGCGTGCATCCGCGCAGCCGTTCGGCGTAGTGCCGTGACGCCGCGTGCCCTGGCGCGCTCGCCGCCGGGGGCGCGGACGCCCGCCAGGAACCTTTCCTCCGCCCGCGCTGACACGGCCGGCGGGACCTCGGCTCGTAGCCGGGTGAGCAGTTCCATCTCATTCATGACCTTGCTCCTCGTGCAGTGCAGATGGGTCGGTCCCGCCGAGCGCCCGGCGGAGCCTGCTTCGCGCGCGGTGCACCCGCGACCGCACCGTCCCCACTGGCACTCCCAGCGCGGCCGCCGCCTGCTCGTAGCTGAGGTCTCCCCATACGACGAGCAGCAGCGCATCGCGGTACGCCGCCGGGAGTTTCGCCAGCGCCGCGGCGAGTCGCGTGCCCGCCTGCGCCGCGCTCGCCGCCGCATCCACCCGGTCGGTGAACGGCTCTGTCACTGGATCACGGCCCGTACGCGCCAGCGCACGGTACATGCGTATCTCCGTTCTGCGGTGGCGGCCTGTGAGGTTGGTGGCGATGCCGTACAGCCACGGCCGCGCGTCGGGACGGGCCAGGTCGTAGGACTCCCGCTGGCCGAAGGCGGCGAGGAAGGTTTCTGCCACCACGTCCTCAGCCTCGGCGGCGCCGATCCGGCGGGTCACATAGCGCTGGATCTCGGGTGCGTACTTGCTGAATAGGACCGCGAAGTGCTCGGGATCATGCCGAGACCGCCGGATGACATCAGCGTCGCAAGAGTCACGGCCGTGAGCAGCGCTGTCGGTGCCATTGCCGCTGGCGGCCGATGCCGCTGTCACGCCGGCCGGCTCTCCAATGCCATCTGCGCGGCCCTTCTGGACTCCGGATCTGACCCTTGTTATTGCCTGATACCGCTTATTGCCCGATACCGCGCGGCCGGTTCCCATTGAGTGCAGGAATGACCCCAGCGTGGACGGCGCCCAAGCTCCGCTGAACAGGCCGGGCATCGCCTCGTGCCGCAGCAGGCCAGGTCATCGATGCTATCCGCCCCGCCGATCATAGGGTCGGGGTCTGCGTCGGCCTGCCCTCACGTGGTGCGCCTGCATGATCACGATAGGTAGTGGGTTTGGACCGGCACGTATGAGGTACTCGTTAATGACGGCCGCGGGCGGGGATGAGGATCAGCGGTGAGCGCTGGCCCGGGCGGCCCGCTAATCAGGGATGCTTGACTTAGTAAGCATTGCTTGATATAGTTAGCATAACGTATTCGGAGACACTGAATTCGGACCCCACAAGGGAGTACATATATGACCAGCACCACCGAGCGCTACCGCGCTGCGGCGAGCCAGTCGGCCAGCACGGTCGAGAAGATCGCTGACTTCTGGATGCAGGGCTCGCGAAAGCTGACTGACCGCATGCCTGCGGGCCTGCCGCAGGTCAACCTGGTCCCGGTAGTCGAGCGCTACTTCGAGTTCGTGCAACGGACGGTAGACATCAGCCATGACCTCACCCTCAAGTGGGCGGAGGCGGCGGGCATGCTGTCCGGTGCCGTCCGCGAGCAGGCCGACTCCGTCAGCGGCCTAGTCCGCGAGCAGGCCGGGTCGGCCCGCGACTTCGTGCACGAGCAGGCCGGCAAGGCCGAGCAGGCCGCTCGCGAGCAGGCGGACCAGGCCGAGCAGGCCGAGAAGGAGCTGGCCCGCGAGGCTCGCAAGGCCGAGCGCGAGCAGGCCAGGCACGCCCATGAAATGGCCCGCGTGCGCTACGAGGGCCTGACCAAGGCCGAGTTGAGCGACCTGCTGGGTCAGCGTGACCTGCCCAAGACGGGCAACGTCGATGAGCTCGTGGAGCGCCTGGTCGAAGCAGACAGCAAGTAATCACGCTGCTCGCTCCACCCACTGAGACGCCGGTACCCCAGCAGGATCTGCTGGGGTACCGGCGTCATCGCGCTGTCACGCTCATCGCCGAAACGGCACACCGGGTCGCGCGGCATCACACTCGACCTCTGACGGCAGCCGCGGGCCAGATGGGATGAGCCTGTCGCTCGGTAACAAGCCTTCGCCGGGATGGTCGTTGGGTCACATCGCGCTAGTTATGGCCGCCCACCGCTGCCTGACGGTCCGCTACTAGCTCGCAAAATCACCAGAACCAGGTGGCAGCCGCTCACTCTGATGGCCGGTAGCTTCGGACGTAGTCGATCAGCCAGCTAGCTGGATTTACGCCGTCCTCATCCGCCAGCAGGTCGGCTTCTGAGACTGCTTAGCCCGCCGGATCTGCCCCGCAGCCACCAGGAGGTGGACCATGACCCGCAAAGCGACGCCGGACGACCGCCAGCTGGCACTGGCGCTGCTAGACGAGAAAATCGATCACATCCGCGGCTCGCCCGCAGGCCACCTGATCATCGAGTATGGCGATTACGAATGCCCATACTCGCGTCAGGCGTTCCACGCGATCGAGCAGGTCGAACGCCAGCTTGGCGGGAACATGCGGTTCGCGTTCCGGCATTTTCCGCTGACTAGCATCCACCCGCACGCCTTCGCCGCTTCGGCCGCGGCCGAAGCCGCCGCCCGGCAGGGCCGGTTCTGGGACATGCACGAGCTGCTGTTCCATCGGCAGAAGGCGCTCGAAGACGGCGACCTGCGCGGATACGCCGCCCAGCTCGGGCTGGATATGGCGGCCTTCGAGCGTGACCGCTCCAGCAAAGCTGTGCTCGAGCGAATCCAGCGCGACGTCGACAGCGGCCTAGCCTCAGGCCAGGTGCTCGGCACCCCCACCCTGTTCATCGACGGCGTGGTCCACCGCGGCGGCTACGACCCGCCCACCCTGCTGACCGCGCTGGCCGAATGAGCCGTCCGGCTGGCATGCCGAGGCCTGCGGCGCCCTGTTCCACTGTCGCGGATGCCAGCCGTAACCCGGTCAAGCGCTCCCGTGCTGGGTGACCGGTGGTGCCTCGACTGGCTCGAAGGCGGCGGAGAACAGGTAGCTGGTCGCCAGGCTGCGGTAGGGCCGCCACTTCTCGGCGATAGCCAGGACCTCATCCTGGGTCGGCAGGTGGTCCAGCTGATAGGCGGCCTGGAAGGCCTTGCGGAGCGCCAGGTCGCCCGGCAGGACCACGTCCTCCCGCTGCAGCGCGATAAGCATGGCGCCCTGCACGGTCCACGGGCCTATGCCCGGAATCGCGGTGAGCTCGGCCAAGAGCTCATCGTCGGGCAGGGTGCTCAGCACGTCCTGGTCAAGCCGGCCGTCCGTTAGCCGCTGGGCCAGGTCGCGTAGCGTGTTGATCTTCCGCCAGGACAGGCCGGCCTGGCGGAGCTGGCTGGGATCTACTGCCAGCAATTCGGCGGGTGCGGGGAGGCGGCCCCCGAACAGCGCCTGGATGCGGGCCAGGGTCCGTCGGGTCGCCGCGACCGACAGCTGCTGGCCGGTCACCTGGAACAGCAGGGCACCGAACAGGTCCATCGCGGGCAGCTGGGCCATCCACGCCTGGGGATCGAAGTCCGGCCGCTCGTCGATAAGCCGGGCCAGCACCGGGTCAGCGTGGCGCAGGTAAGAGCGCACCTGCGGCAGCCACACAGCACGGCTGGAATCCTCGCTCACCGAACTTGCTCCCTTCCCCTGGCAGGTGCGCCGGCCATCGTCATGACGTTGGTCTGACGATGGAGATGGACGTTGATCTGGACAATACGGCACTGCCTTTCGGCTGTCGCCGGGTCGCTAGCCGGTTGATGCGGCGAACGCGAGCCGCAGCGGCCAGGGGCGCTACTGCTCCTGCTTCAGCAGGCGGTCAGTGAGGACGATCTCGATGATCGCTGCGACCGTGTCCTGGCGAGCCCAGTCGCGTTGAAGCTCACAGGCGAGCGAGACCCAGCTGACCGGCTGCCCGCCGGCTTGCATGACCCGGTCGAGGCCTGCGCGGTGGGCCGCTGGCGAGGTGCCGCCGATCGCGTCGATGACGGGGTAGACCTCGTATCCTTCGCGCAGTGCATCGAGTGCGGTAAAGGCCACTGGGGCGCTGGTCATGGGAGCCTCATCTCCTCGTAGCCGAACCGATGCGCTCGACGCTAGCGGCCGTCACGGTGAGCGGCTCTCACCTGATCCTGGTGATTTGCGGTCCGGGGTGAGCTGGCGGACCTCGAGCAGGTCCAGGCCGAGCGCGTCGATCTCGGCCAGCACGCCGTACAGCGCCGACCGGTCCAGCAGGCCGGTGAGCACGGTATACGCGCCGTGATGGTGCGGCGCCATGGCCGGGAACGCGGTCAGCACCGTGACGCCGAGGTGCCCGTTGATCCGGATCATGTACAGGGCGGGTGCCGGGTCCATGCCGCCATGGTCACGGGCTGGCGGGTGACCCCGCATCACCAGAATCAGGTGACCGCCGGGCTAACCGGCGCGGCCAGCCGCCAGCAGCCGCAGCTCCCGCGCGCGCTGCACCGCCGAGGACCGGTCACTGACCTGGAGCTTGGCGTAGATGCTGCGGATGTGCGTGCTGACGGTGTTCGGCGAGACGGACAGCTCACCTGCGATCTCAGGCCGGGACAAATTCGTCGGGAGATATCGCAGCACCCTGAGCTCGCCCGGGCTGAGCTCTTCCGCGTCCGGTGGCGGAGGCTCAGCTTCGGCCGCCGGGGATGAGCCGTGCAGGACGTCGAGGATGCCGGCGAGCAGCGCGGCGTGCGCTGTCTCATGCCGGGGCAGCGCCTCGAGCAGCTCGCGGGAGCCCGTCATCACGAACGGCAGGACCAGCCGGTCAGCCTCCGCCAGGGCCAGCGCTCGTTCCGCCGCCTGGTTCGCCGCACGCTGGTCACCGAGCTCACGATGGGCGAGCCCGGCCAGCAGCCGAGCCTCGACGACCGTGACGTAACCGATAACCGGGGCCGTGCCGTCCAGCACGTCCCGCACCGCGCCAAGGGCCCCGGCCGGATCGCCTTCCGCGAGCGCGATCACCGCGCAGGCATTATGTATCTCGCCCGAGCTGGCCCGCTCATCAGCGAGCGCCGCGATCGCGGCGCGGGCCTCGCCGGGCATCCCGGCGCGGGCTTGGGTGGCCAGCATCCAGCCGGTCACCTGGCTCGCCAGCGCGTGCGAGTCCGCTAGCTGCGATCCCAGGTATTCGGCCGCGCTGAACTCCTGCAGCGCCTCATGGTGGCGGCCGCGGCAGGCCCGCAGCATACCGCTCACAATGTGCACAAGCAGCCTGATGTCCGCCCCGGTGTCTGCCTGCAGGGCCCGCATGGTGCGCTGCAGCCACCGCTCGGCCTCGTCGAACTCACCTGTCCACACCATCGTGCCGGCCAGCGTTATCAGCGCGGGCGCGGTCATAGGGTCCGCGCCCCAGCCGTATCGTTCAGCGAGCGCGATCGCCTCGCGGCAGCGCCGCTGGACAGTGGCGAACGGGCGGATCTTCGACGCGAACCCGAGCTGCACGAGGCATCTGACTTCGAGGTAGGGCCGGCCGATTTCCCGGGCCAGGGCGGCGCCCTCCCGGAGGTGGCGTTCGGCGTCGGCAAGCCCCAGGGACGCTTCGACGGTGCCCAGGTTCATCAGTGCCACGGCCCGCAGGTCGTTGCCGAGCGCGATGTCCTCGTCGGACTGGCCGGTTACCGGGGAGGCGAGGAACCTGGCCTGTTCGGTGACGCCGGTCAGGTGACCGCGCCGCGCGGCCAGCGACAGCTTCAGCGACGCGATCGCCACCCGGAGGCGGCGCTGGCGATCCGGCGGCACCGTCTCGGCGTATGCCTCGGCCACCGCCAGGTGGGTGGTCGCCTCGTCCAAGAGTCCCCGGGCGAGGTTACGCCCTGCGTGTATCAGGGCCAGCTCAGGGTAGTCCGCGCCCGGCGGGAAGGCCCGCAGTAGCGCCCCGACGGTCTGCGCTTGCCCATCCATGGTCAGGCGGAACGAATGGTCGGCGAGCAGCCGGGCCGCGCCAGGCCAGTCGCCCGCCGCCTGGGTGTGCCGGATGGCGTCGGCCACCTGGCCATGTTCGGCGAACCACCCGGCGGCCCGCCGGTGCAGCACCGGCACCTCTGCGGGCAGCATCCGGCGCAGCTCCAGTCGCAGCAGGTCCGCGAACAGGTGGTGGTACCGGAACCACGTCCGCCCGGGATCGAGCGAGACGACAAACGCGTTCGCGTCCTCCAGGTCCAGCAGGATCCGCTCCGAACCCGGGCGGCCGGTCAGCAGATCGGCCAGCTCCCCGTTGACCCGGTTGGGCAGCGAGGTACGCAACAGCAGCTGCTGGACATCGTCGGGCTGGCGTTCCAGCATTTCGGCGATCAGGTACTCCGCGACCGTGCGGTCGCTGCCGGAGAACTCCGCGACGAACCGCTCCGGGTCGGGGTGACCGGCCAGCGAGATCACCGCTAGGCGCAGGCCGGCCGCCCATCCTTCGGTCCGCTGGTGCAGCAGCGCCGCGCCGGCCTCGGACAAGGTGATCCCCGAGGCGCCGAGCAGCTCGCGTGTCTCGCGTTCGGTGAACCGCAGATCTGCCCCGCGGATCTCGGCCAGCTCGCCGGCCAGGCGCAGCTGATGCAGGCGCAGCCGCTGATCACGGCGCGTCGCCAGCACCGCGTGCGCGTTCGGGGGCAGGCTGGTCAGCAGCCCGGTCAGCTGGGCCAGGGCCTGCGGAGAGCGCAGCTCGTGCAGATCGTCGATGACCAGCACGACGCGGCCGCGCTGGCCTTCGAGCTCTGAGAGCACCCGGCCGGCCGTCGCCCGCCCGTTGAACTCCAGTGTCGCCGCGGGCGGTTCCGCGCCGGGCACATGACAGACCGCGCCGAGTACGGCCAGCCAGAACTGCTGGGCATCGTGCTGATCGCGCTGCACCTGCACGACCGCGAGCCGGTCCCGCTGATCCGGACGGTGCGCCCAGGCGCGCAGCAGCGACGTCTTCCCGCTGCCAGCCGGCGCCGAGATGATCGTCACCTTCTTCGCCGCCGCACGATCCAGGGCGGCGAGGAGATCACCCCGGTCGATCAGCCGGAGAGCTGCCCGAGCCACCAGGCCAGCGTACGTACTCAACGACCGCGCGGAAACTCGACTCTGCTCCGCTCTCATTTTCACCCGCCGTCGGCGCGATCCCATCCCGTCCTGCATCGTCCCGGCGTGGCGAATCACCAGGATCCGGTGACGACCTCTCACCTGCCTCACGGCGACCCTGGGTCTGTCGATCGCATGGTCAAGGAGAACGCTAGCGGACACTAATCCGGCCACCGATGCGATCGCAAGCCTCGGCGCGCCGGTGAGATGAGGAGGAATTCATGATGAGCAGCAACATGGGGCGGCCCGCCGGGCACGTCGCCGTCGCGATCCCCGGTCGGGTGACGCCATGAACGCGAAGGTGGCGGTCGTGGCCGGTGGGGGCGGTGCGCTCGGTCAGGCGACGGCGGTGGCCCTCTCCGCCCGCGGCCTCACGGTCGTGGCGGTCGACCGGAACGAACGCGGGCTTGCCGACCTCCCTGGCGACATCCGCCGCGAGGTGGCCGACGCCACCGACCCGGCCGCGGCGAAGCTGCTCATCGACCGGATCGCCGGCGAGACCGGGCCCCCTGACGTGCTGGTGAACACCATCGGTGCGTTCCGTCTGGCCGACGCGCTCAGCACGACTCCCGAGACGCTGCAGCTCATGCTCGATGTCAACCTGGGACCCGCGCTCTGGCTGAGCCAGGCGGTCGCGCCGCATATGCGGCAGCAGGGTTCAGGTGCCATCGTGCACGTAACCGCCCGCCCGGGGCTCGAGCCAGCCGGGGGCATGGCAGCCTACAGCGTCAGCAAGGCCGCTCTCGTCCACCTGACCCGCATCCTCGACATCGAACTGCGCCCGCAAGGCATCCGGGTGAACGCGGTCGCGCCGCAGCTTCTCGATAGCCCCGCAAACCGGGCCACGTTCCCGGCCGAGGCGCTGGCGCACGCGACTGCGCCCGAGGCGATCGCTGAGGTGATCGCATTTCTCGTCAGCGACGCCGCAGCGCCGGTGAGCGGCGCGATACTGCCAGCGTACGGAGCTTAACGAGGCTGCTGTCGCGTCGAACTGCTCGTCGGTGTCCACGACGCGGGAAGCCGGCGTGCCGGTTAGACCTGGTGCTAAGGGCCGTCACGGTGAGCAGCTGTCACATGATCCTGGTGATTTGCGGTCCGGGGTGAGCTGGCGGACCTCGAGGAGGTCCAGGCCGAGCGCGTCGATCTCGGCCAGCACGCCGTACAGCGCCGACCGGTCCAGCAGGCCGGTGAGCACGGTATGCGCGCCGTGATGGTGCGGCGCCATCGCCGGGAACGCGGACAGCACCGTGACGCCGAGGTGCCCGTTGATCCGGATCATGTACAGGGCGGGTGCCGGGTCCATGCCGCCATGGTCACGGGCCGGCAGGTGACCCCGCATCACCACAATCAGGTGACCGCCGGGCTAACCGGCGCGGCCAGCCGCCAGCAGCCGCAGTTCCCGGGAGCCGTCATCGCGAACGGCAGGACCCAGCCGGTCAGAGTCCGCCAGGGCCAAGCACGATGGGAGTGCCTGCGCCCGAGCCCTGCTCTCGGCGACACGGTTCTCTCGGCACCAAGCCATCGCACGTACTGCGCACGGCGCGCGAATCACCAAGATCCGGTGATGGCCTCTCACCTGGCCGGCGGCCAGGCTTGATTCGTCGGGAAGGCCCGGCCGCCAGAGGACGTGCCTCAGATTCAAGGGAGATACCGTGACATCACCAGCATCCGGCGACGACCCGTCCGATTACGCGCCGATCCCCCGGTCCGCGCTCGGCCCGGCCCTCAACGACCAGGGCTACTACGTCGGACGCGTGGAGCGGAACCTGTACTGGGTCACCAACGGCGTCTACCAATCCGCGTTCTTGACTACACCGGACGGCGTGGTGCTGTTCGACGCGCCGCCGAGCATCGGCGGTAACCTGCGACGGGCCGTGGAGGAGATCGCCGCCGCCAACGGAGTGACCAACACGGTGACCCACCTGGTCTACTCCCACCACCACGCAGACCACGCCGGGGCCGCCTCGCTGTTCGAGAATGTCATCCGGATCGGGCACGAGGAGACCCGGCGGCTGCTGCTCCAGGACGACGACCCGGCCCGGCCCCTGCCCGACGTGACCTTCGGCGACCGCTACACGCTGGAGGTAGGCGGCGAGCGCGTCGAACTGGCCTGGCGCGGCTCCAACCACACGCCGGACAACATCTACATCCACTTCCCCGACCACGACACCTTGATGTTCATCGACGTCGTCAACGCTGGCTGGGTGCCGATCTACAACGTCAACCTGTCCGAGGACGTGCAGGGGTACATGGCCGCCCCGGACACCGTGCTGTCCTACCCGTGGACGCACTTCATCTGCGGGCACCTCGGCAGGCTCGCCACCCGCGAAGACGTCGCCCTGCACCAGCAGTACATCGCCGACATCGAGGCCAGCTCTAGGGAGGCCCTGGCGAGCGTCAACCCGGTGCCTTATTACGTGGCGGGCGGGGAGAACGTCTGGGCTGGCGTCAAGGGCCACCTCGACGCCGTCACGGAGCGCGCCGCCGCGCCGGTGATCGCCAAGTACACCGGCGTGCTGGCCGCCGCGGACATCGAGGCCTTCACCTACACCACGACCTTCCAGATCATGCAGTCGCTGCGCCTCGACAAGGGCCCGAGCGGTCCGGTCCACCCCTGACAACCACGCGCCGGGGCCGGTAGACGCCGGCCCCGGCGCGGGGCCGTGGTATCCACTTGACGGTCGGCCTTAAGGTGCCTGGTATGGCGGCTGGTGATATACCCGTACCCGCAACCCTGCCCGCGGTCATCGCCGTGCGCGGGGCCCGGCACAACAACCTGCGGGACGTCGACGTGGACGTGCCGCTGTGGCGGATAGTCGCGGTGGTCGGGGTGTCCGGGTCGGGCAAGACGTCGCTGGCCATGGGCACGCTGTACGCGGAGGGCCTGCAGCGGTTCCTGGAGGCGCTGAGCACCTACAGCCGCCGGCGGCTGAGCCAGGCCCAGCGGCCGGACGTGGACCGGATCGAGCACCTGCCGCCCGCCCTGGCGCTACGGCAGCGCCCGCCGGTACCAGGGCCGCGCAGCACGGTCGGCACCATGTCCGAGGTGCTCAACGTGCTGCGCCTGGTGATGTCCCGGCTGGGCACGCACGTGTGCCCGAACGGCCACCGCGTCGCGCCGTCGATCGCCACGCTCCGCGAGGAGATCATCTGCCCGGTGTGCGGTGCGCATTTCGAGCACCCCAGCGCCGAATCCTTCGCGTTCAACTCCTACGGCGCGTGCCCCGCCTGCCAGGGCCTGGGCGTGCGGTCCGAGGTCGACGTCAGCACTCTGGTACCCGATCCGGACAAGACGATCGAGCAAGGCGCGGTACTGCCGTGGAACTCCGGCGGGCGGCGGCTGTCGATGTACGCCGCGGGCGAGCTCGGCGTCCGGCTCGATGTCCCGTACCGGGAGCTGACCGACCGCGAACGCGACATCGTGCTGCACGGCGAGCCGGTCAAGCGGCAGGTGACGCTGCACTCGGGCCGGGGCGGCCGGAGTGTGCAGCTGTCGGTCAACTACGACAACGCGGTCGCCGCGGTCGAACGCTCGCTGCGCAGCAACAACGAGCGCACCCGCCGCCTGGTCCAGCGGTTCCTCATCACCCGGGTGTGCTCGGTGTGCCACGGCACCCGGCTGCGGCCCGAGGCGCTGACCTCGCAGCTCGACGGGCGCAACCTCGCCGAGATCAGCGCGCTCACCCTGGACGAGCTGGGGGGTTTCGCGGCCGGCCTGCCCGCGGGACTGCCCGCCGAGCTCAGCCGGATGACGACCGGCCTGCTCGCCGAACTGGACGGCAGGCTCACACCGCTGCTCGACGTCGGGCTGGGCTACCTGACCCTGGACCGGGCCGGCGCCTCGCTGTCGACCGGGGAGCGGCAGCGGATCGAGCTCACCTCGACGGTGCGGGCCAGCACCACGGGCATGCTGTACGTACTGGACGAGCCGTCGGTCGGGCTGCACCCGAGCAACGTCGCCGGGCTGCTGACCACCATCACCGCCCTGGCCGGGAACGGCAATACCGTGGTCGTGGTGGAGCACGAGCGGGAGCTCATCCGCGCCGCGGACTGGGTCATCGAACTCGGCCCCGCAGCCGGCGCCCAGGGCGGCACGGTGATCGCCCAGGGCACCCCGGGCCAGCTGGAAACCGACCCGCACTCGATCATCGGCCCGTTCCTGGCCGGCGCCGCGGCCGTGACCCGGGACCGCCGGGCACAGCCTAGTCCCGACGGGCAGATCGTCCTGGACGTCGGCGACCTGTACAACCTGCACGACGTTACCGCCGTCTTCCCGCTGCACCAGCTGACCGCGCTGGCCGGGCCATCGGGGGCCGGGAAGACGGCGCTGGTCCTGGACAGCCTCATACCGGCCGCGCGGGCGCTGCTGAGCGCCGCCGCGCTGCCCGGGCATGTCCGTCGTCTGGACCTGGCCGGCATCCGCCAGGTAGTCCAGGTCGACGCCTCCCCGATCGGCCAGAACGCGCGGTCGACCCCGGCGACCTACTCCGGGGCGTTCGACCAGATCCGCCGCGTGTTCGCCGAGTCCGCCTATGCCCGCCACCGGCGCTGGAAGCCCGGCCACTTCTCGTTCAACACCCGCGAGGGACAGTGCCCGACCTGCCTCGGGCTCGGCCACATCGACCTCGACGTCCAGTACCTGCCCGACATCGCCGTCCAGTGCCCGACCTGCCACGGCGCCCGCTTCAACGACGCCACCCTGGCCGTCCTGGTCGACGGCCTGACCATCGCCGACGTGCTCGGCCTGAGCGTGAACGACGCCCTGGAACGGTTCGCCGGCCGGGCCCCGGTCGCCGCGGCGCTGCGCCCGGTCAGCGACGTCGGCCTGGGTTACCTGCGCCTCGGCGAGCCCACCCCGTCCCTGTCCGGCGGCGAGTCGCAGCGGCTGCGGATCGCCTCCCGGCTGCGCAGCAGCCAGCGCGGCGCGCTGTACGTCTTCGACGAGCCGTCCACAGGCCTGCACCCGCTCGACGTGGCCACCCTGGTCGGCGTGTTCGACCGGCTGCTGGAGGCCGGGGCCACGATCATCGTCATCGACCACGACCTGGACCTGCTCGCCGCCGCCGACCACCTCATCGACATGGGCCCGGGCGGCGGCCCGGACGGCGGGCACATCCTCGCCGCGGGGAACCCCGAGGACGTCGCACAGGCCCCGGGCAGCGCGACCGGGCCGTGGCTGGCCGAGCACCTCGGCCTGCCGGGAGCCCGCCAGTTTGGTGTCCTGTCTCACGGCTAGAAGTGACGGCGGGAAGATTACGCGCAGAACGGCGCAACCCGCGCAGTCGTCACGCTGGGTAGCACGCACGCGGGGGAACAGAAAGCACGCTCCGTTCGGAATAAAAGATCTTTCAGCCGAACGGCCGGAGGTTACTCGCCCGCAGACCTGGCTATAGCCTCAGTCCGGCACGGCGGGCGTCGTACGGGAGGTAACGCCGGGGACGAGCGGCGCGCCCTCCGGCGACCGGCCGCTCCTTCGGGCTCTCGGACGGCCACAGCGTCGCACCCGGCTCGGTGAGTCGGCATCACGTCGCTTGCTGATCTCGGCTTTACGTCCTTCGCGTGGTGGGTGCGAGCAGGCCCAGGGCGCGGGCGCGGTCGACCGCCTGGTGGCGGCTGTGGACGCCGAGCTTGGCGTACAGGCGGCGGGTGTGGGTGTTGACGGTGTTCGCCGAGAGGAATAGCTCACTGGCGATCTCGGGTGCGGTGAGGTGGGTGGGCAGGTAGCGCAGGACGCGGGTCTCGCTGTCGGTGAGCTGTGCTGTCACCCTCGGGGGGACGATTCCCTCCAGTCCCCCTCTGCTCACGCGGGGCCTACCCGGCCCCCCGGGCAGGCCCAGGATCTGGGCGATCAGGGCGGGGTGGGCGGTGCCGTTCCGGCGGTGCCGTTCGAGCAGCGCCGGGGCGGGGTCCAGCAGGAACGGCAGGAGGATGCCGTCGGACTCGGTGATGGCCAGCGCCTGTTCCAGCACGGCTCCGGCGGCGGCGTGGTCGCCGAGCGCGTCGGTGGCTTGTGCCTGCAGCAGCAGCGCCGTCACCATCCGTACCGGGCGGGCCGCCGGGACCTGGCGGTCCAGGACCGGCGCGAGCGCGTCGGCGGCTGCCTGCGGGTCGCCGGCGGCTAGTCGCAGCGCCGCCGTCGCGATGCCCATCTCGGCGCTGCCCTGTTCGTCCTGGTCCAGGTCGGCGAGGGCCTGCGCGGCGGGTCCGGTCTGGCCCAGCCGCGCCAGCGTCTGGGCCGTCCGTGCTCGCATCGATGTCGCGAGGGGGTGCGGCCCGGCCAGGGCCGCGGCGAGCTTCTGGGCGTCCCCGAACGCCGCCAGCGCTTCCTGGTGACGGCCCCGGGCCAGTTCCAGGACAGCGCGGGCGTACCGCAGGCTCATCCCGGCGGCGGGTTCCACCTCGGGACGCAGGGTCCGCTCGGCGCGTTCCAGCCAGGGTTCTGCCTCATCGAGGCGTCCCTGGTACAGCAGCACGATGCCGAGCTGGGCGTAGGCCATCCCGGCGAGCGGCTCGTCGCCCCAGCCGTGCCGTTCCGCCAGCTCGATCGCCTGCCGGCTCCACTGCGCCTGGGATGTCCCTGGCCGCAACAGCAGCATCCCGTGCGCCCCGTGGGTCAGGCCGGTGAACTCCAGGTAGGGCCGCCCGATCAGGCGGGCCAGGGCCACGCCCTGGCGCAGGTGCCGTTCCGCGTCCGCGAACCGCAGCGCCCAGACCTCGGCGATACCCAGGCTGATCAACGCCGCGGCACGCAGATCCTCCCCCGCCCCCAGGTCCGCGGCACCGCCGCCCTCGGTGAGGGCGAGCAGCCGCTGCGCCTGTTCGGCCGCGACCGGGAAATCGGCCAGGCGCCGGGCCAGGAACAGCCGCAGCACCGCCAGCATGACCTGCACGCGGCCGCGGCGCTCCGCGGGCACCGCCGCCACCGCGCCAGCGGCCTGGGCCAGGTGCCGCCCGGCATCGTCCAGGGCGCCCCGGACCAGGTCACCGGCCACCTGCACGGCGGTGAGCTCCGCGCTGGCCGCCACGGCCCGGCGGGGGAACCCGGCCAGCAGCCCGGCCAGCGCGGCGCCCCGCCCGCCCAGGTACAGGCCGAGCCAGTGATCCGACAGCAGCCGGGCGGCCAGCGCCCAGTCCCCGCCGGCCTGGGCCTGGCGGACCGCCTCCACCGGATGCCCGTGCCCGGCCAGCCACCTCGCGGCAGCGCCGTGCAGCACGGCCCGCTCATCGGGCCGGCCCGCCGCAGCTCCAGCTGCAGCAGGTCCGCGAACAGCCGGTGGTAACGGAACCACGTCCGGTCCGCGTCCAGCGCGACCACGAACGCGCCCGCCTGCTCCAGATCCTGCAGGATCCGTTCCCCGCCCGACCCGCCGGCCAGCACGTCCGCCAGCGGGCCGCACACCCGCTCAAGCACCGAGGTCCGCAACAGCAGCCGCCGCACCTCCGCGCTCTGCCGGTCCAGCACCTCGGCCAGCAGAAACTCCGTCACCGCCCGGTCGGTACCGGAGAACTCCGCCGCGAACCGCCCCGGATCCGGATGCCCCGCCAGCGACAACGCCGCCAGCCGCAACCCCGCCGCCCACCCCTCGGTCCGGCCGTGCAACCGGGCCAGCGCCTCCGCCGGCACCTCCACCCCCGCCGCACCGAACAACGCCCCCGCCTCGGCCACGCTGAACCGCAGATCAGCCGCGCGGATCTCGGTCAGCTCCCCCGCCACCCGCAGCCGGTGCAACCCCACCCGCAGATCACGCCGGGTCACCAGGACGAACCGCAACTCCGGCGGCGCGCGCAACACAAAAAGCTCCAGCTGCGCCAGCACCTCACCAGCGTCCAGCAGATGCGCATCATCGATTACCAGCCACAGCCGCTCCCCCAGCGGCACCAGATCCGCCAGCAGCCGCTCCGCCACCGCCCAGCCGTCCAGACCCGGCGCCGCGGTCAGCGGCCGCACCAGCGCCGACCCAGCCGCCGTGCCCCGCAGCGCATCCGCGACCGAGACCCAGAAACCTTGCGGGTCACGCTCCGCACCATCCACCGGCACCCACGCGGCGTGCCGGGCCAGCCCGGCCGCGGCGAGCCACGACCGCACCAGCACCGTCTTCCCGCTCCCCGCCGGCCCCGATACCTGCACCACACGTTCCGCCCCGGCCAGCCGCCCGAACAGCGCGCACCGGGACACCACCCCTCCTGCGACGGCAGGAGCGGCGGGAACGTCAGGGGCCCCGGGCTCGCCCGCGGACGCCGTCGCGCCACCTAGCGCCGTCGCGCCACCTAGCGCCGCCAGGCCAGCGGCGGCATGGCCGGGTCCGTCAAGACGGACCCGCAAAGGCCTCAGCTCGCCCGGGACAACTGGGACGGTGGCTACCTCACTCAAGTCGCCAGCTCAGGTCTGCGTGCCACGTCTCAAGGGAACCCCCTGGGCCGGACGATGAATAGTCGTCATCTGACGACACCTCGCGGCGGGCGCGGTTCTTGTTCGCACGGTCCGCCGCGTCATCGCTGCGTCGCCGTTATGTCGCCGCTATGGAGAAATGCCCTGGCGCAGCGCTTCGCGGACGATCTCCACCCGGCCTTTGGCGCCGAGCTTGGCCAGGATGTGCGAGATATAGGTCTGCACCGTGCGCCGGGACAAGAACATGCCGCGGGCGATTTCGGAGGTCGAGTCGCCCCTGGCGACCAGGGCGGCGATCTTGACCTCGGTCGGCGTGAGCGCGGCCCAGCCGGAGGCGGCCCGCGGCCCGCGCGGACCGCGGACGCCGCGCCTGATGCCGTAGGGGCGAAGCCGGCTGTCCGCCCGGCGGATGTCCCAGCGGGCATTCAGGCCCTCATACAAGCTGACGGCCTCGTTCAGCGCGGCCCGGGCCTCCTCGTGCTGGCCGCGCTCGGCCAGCACGGCAGCCAGGTCCTCTACCGCGGCAGGCAATTCCGCGGCCGGGCCGGCCGTTCGGTAGTGCGCAACGGCGTCCCGGAGCGGGGCCGGATCAGATTCGAGGAGTCCCTGACACCGCGAGCTCGCCGCGGCCGCCCGGGCCGGCTGGGTCTCCGCCGCGGCCTCCTGCTGGCAGGCCCGCGCCGCAGTCCGCGCCAGCTGCCGGTCGCCGACGGCGAGCGCGAGCCGCACGAGATCCGGCAGCCACTGGTGGATCAGGGTCATCTCGCCGTCGTGCCGGGGCACGATCGCGGCCAGCACCTGCATGGCCTGACGTGTCTCGCCGCGCTGCTCCAGCGCCACGGCGTGCGCGGCGACGAGGAAGTCCCGGTTCTCCCGGTCAGGAACCGTCAGGATGGGGAGAGCCAGGCCCGCGCGGAGATGCTGATCGGCCGTCGTACGCTGGTCCCGGCGCCCGGCGATGAGCGCGGTCACGCCGTGGACGAGCAGCGCGGGCCAGCGTTCGCGCAGGAACGTATACGTCAGCCCGGGAGCATCCTGGTCATCATCCGGCTTCAGCTCGGCCAGCGCGTCGTCCCACTGGCCAAGCCAGTACCGCAGCACGGCCGCGGTGACCCAGGTCGTGCGGTCGGGACCGCCGCTGCGCTGGGCCGACTCGCGGGCCTGCCGGAGGTTCAGCTCCGCTTCCGGCCAGCGGTCGAGATTCTGCAGGGTGAAGATGCGGTCATCGACGGCGAACGAGCGCAGGTCCGCGTAGCCGGGATCCTCGCCCAGCACGCGCAGTGCCTGGTCGATGTAGTCGAGCGCCGCGGTATGGTCGCGCCTGATGCTATGGCTCAGCCACAGATCGGTCAGGGCGTGGGCGGTCGCGAACGGGTCGCCGGCCTCCTTGGCGAGGGTGAGGGCCTGCCGGGCCGTCTCATCCGCTGTGTCCAGCTCGCCGGTGCCGGCCCGCTCGAGCATCGCCAGGAAGGCCAGCATCCGGGCCTGCCACGTGCGGGGCAGGCCCGCCGACGCCAGCGCCTGCTGCATGGTGGTGGTCGCCTCATCGCTGCGGCCGGCACTGACCTGGGCGCGCGCGAGCACCGAGTACGTCTCGGCCCGCCGCACCGGGTCAGTCATCACTGGCAGCGCCGCTCTGGCCTGCCGGGCCGCCTCGTCATAGGCGCCGACGGCGAGCAGGGCCCGTGCCAGGCTGGCCGTGAGCCCGTCCCAGGCCTCATCGCCGCTGGACGTCTCATCCAGTTCCCGTCGCAGCAAGTCGGCCGCCAGCTGCGGTGCCCGCGTGGTCAGCGTGGGCGCGGTCTGAATGAGCCAGGCCCGGGTCCAGCCCGCACCCGGCTGTCCCGCCGCGGAAAGCTGCTGCGCGACGCTCAAGGCATCCGCATCCGTAGCCGCGAGCTCTCGCGCCGCCTCGGCGTGTAGCGCCGTGCGCAGTGCCGCCGGCATGCTCTCATACAGCGCCTGGCGGATCAGCTGATGCCGGAACGCCAGTTCGGCCCCCGAGCCGACCAGGATGCGGGCCGCCACGGCCTCCTGCAGGCCCGCTGCCAGTTCCGACACTGGCCTGCCCAGCAGCACGGCCAAGTCGGTGACCGTGAACTTGGCGCCGAGCAGCGCGGCGGTCCGGAGGATCTGCGCCGTCACAGCCGAGACGGAGCTGAGCCGGTCATTCAGCACGGCGGCCAGCGACGCCGGCAGTTGTTCCCGGGCCGCGGGAACGCCGACGGCGGGACTGGCCTGCGCCCGCTCACGCGCCACGGCGTCGACCAGCTCGCGCAGGTACAGGGGATTACCGGCGGCCTGAGCGGTCAGCTGGCGCAGCGTATCCCCGGGGGGCGTGCCGAGCGCAGCCGTCACGAAGGCGGCCACATCGGTTTCGGGCAGTGGCCCGAGCGTAACCAGCGCCCCGCCGCGGCGGGCGAGGGACGCACGCACCTGCTGCACCTCCGGCCGACGCGGATCCGACCGGCACGTCGCTATCAGGAGCAGCCGCAGCTGATCAATAGAGGCGGCGAGCTGATGCCAGACGAGCAGCGATGCGTCATCGGCCCACTGCAGGTCGTCGATGACCATCACGGTCGGGGCGGCCGCGCACAGCTCGTCCGCCAGCGCCATCAGCACCTCGACACTGGAAACCGACGCGTCGCCGTCGGTGAAAAGCCCGAGTCGCTGGCTGCGGAGCAGGCCGGCGGCGTGCGCGCGGCGAGGGTCGGGCGAGCCCAGCCGGACCTGCAGGCAGTCCTGCATTACGCTCAGCGGCAGCCGTTCGGCGAGCTGGTCTCCTATCCCCCACCCGATGTCCCATCCCAGCTCGCTCGCTCCCGCCAGCGCCTCGACGACCAGCGACGACTTGCCGATGCCAGGCTCGCCCTCGACCCAGACCGCTGCGCCCCCGCCATGGCGGAGAGCCTCGACGCCAGCACGAAGGGTCGCGAGCTCCTGGCTGCGGTCCACCCACCGCAGCGGCAGGTCGATGGGCCACATGGTAGTAACGTATGCCCCGGCCAGAGCCAATGCCTATTCGATGCCTGCGCCTTCCCGCGTAGCGCAGGCACCGGGTGACTCCCGCAGGAGGACGGTCCAGAAGCAGCCGGCCGATGCTTCCTGAAGCCAGCGATGCTTCCTGAAGCCAGCGACCTTCCCGTCAGAGGTAGGTCCCGCCGCCTTCACTTTCCCTGGCCACCCACTCGACGGCCAGCACGAGCACCGGGTCGAATACATCCCACCCGTCATCGTGCGACGTCTCGACGAGCCCATCGGGGCGCAGCCGCACGCTGAGCAGCGGATGTTTCTCGTCATGGAGGGCCAACCGCGCTCCCCCTGAAACGCCAGCCTGACCTGCCCTGGCTTGCCGATCAGGGGTTCCAGCAGATCAGTGATTACCTTGCCGTCCACAGCGCCGCCTTACTGGCCGGTCAAGAGGGCCGGCCGGTTCGCTTGTCGTCACTACCTAGTCTGCCCTGGGCGGGACGGTAGAGTGCCGGCGCCCGGACAAGGCCGACTCCGGGCCATCCGCCGCGCCATCCTCGACGGCGCGGCCCTGCTCCGCGCCCTCATCCGGAAAAGCCGACCAGCATCACCGTGGTCCTCTGGCATCATCGATGCGTGACCAGCGCTGACCTCGACCGCCTCGCACGCACCGCCTACGAAGCCCACCGTGGCGCCCACCCCGGGCCTCTGCCGTCCTGGGAAGACACCACCGAACAGGAGAAACAGGCCTGGAGGGTCGCCGTGTCGGCCGTTACCAGCCAGGCCGATGCCACCCTCACCGAGGGCTCCGCCCAGTCGCTTGTCCTGGCGGCAGGAGACCAGACCCACGTTTTCCGCGCCGACTTCACCGCGGGCCGCCAGGGCACACTGCCCCTCAGCGACGACCTGGCCTCCGGTCACCACGCGCTCTTCCAGTTCGCCCACAGCTTCTGGTACGTCCAGGACCTCAACTCAACCAACGGTACCTGGCTGAACGGGCGCCGCATCTTCCAGGCTCAGCGGCTGAAGAAGGGCGACAAGATCAGGATGGGGCACACCACCATGACCGTGGTGTCGGTCTGAAGGCCGCCACCATGAGCTCCCTGCTTCACCCTGCCCGCGCCGGAGCGGCATTCGACGCGTTCCTGCGCGATGCGGCGCCATCCAGCCGAGGGCAGCGGACGTGGGCGCCGTCTGACGGCCCCATGCCGGCCCTGTATCTCAGCCACGGCGCCCCGCCGCTGTTCGATGACGGGCTGTGGATCAGCCAGTTGTTCGGCTGGTCGCAGGCGCTGCCCAAGCCGACGGCGATCCTGATCGTAAGCGCGCACTGGGAGGCCGCGCCCATCAGCCTGTCCGCGAGCGCCGCCGCCACTCCCCTGGTGTACGACTTCGGCGGGTTCGACCCCCGCTACTTCCAGATGACGTACGCCACGCCCGACGCCAGCGCGCTGGCCGGGCGGGTCGCCGCCGCGCTGCCCGACCGCGAGCCGGTGCACCAGCACGCCAGCAGCGGGCTCGACCATGGCGCCTGGGTCCCGCTGAAGGTCATGTACCCCTACGCCGATGTCCCTGTCCTGCAGCTCAGCATGCCCACCCACGATCCGGCCCGGCTCACGGTAGACGGCTACCAGTTCGGCCTGTCCAAGCGGTCCTTCCAGGTCAGCTGAGTACCACCGGCGCGTGCTTACTAGGATGAGACGGTGAGTGGGATCCGTGCGCCGCGAGTCGAGATCGACGGCCGTCCGGCCCGCGTCGAGGACATCTGGGCGATGGACTTGAGCCACCCGAGCCACTTCACCGCCATGCAGGTCAGGGCGAACAAGACGGCCGGCCTGGACTTTCATCTGGCCCGCCTGGACGCCGCCAGCCTGGAACTGTTCGGCGTCGGCCTGGACGCGGGCCGGGTCCGCGACGCCATCAGGCACGCGCTCGCGGATGGTACGGCGGACGCGTCGGTGCGGGTGCACGTCTTCCGTCCGGGCACCGCCGGCGACGTTTCCGTGGTAGTCACCGTGCGGCCGCCCGCCCCGGCGCCGGCGCAGGCGCAGTGCCTGCAGACGGTGGAATACCGGCGGCCGCTCGCGCACATCAAGCACGACGGCGGGTTCGGGCAGGCCTACTACCAGAGCCTGGCGCACGGCAACGGCTTCGATGAAGCGCTGTTCTGCGGACCGGACGGGAGTATCTGCGAGGGATCGATCACGAACATCGGCTTCATCGACGGCGACGCGGTCATCTGGCCGGACGCGCCCGCGCTGCGCGGAGTCATGATGGCGGTACTCCAGCGAGAACTGAGCAGCGCGCGGGTGTCCTGGCGGCACGCCGAGGTACGCCGGGCCGACCTGGCGTCGTTCGACGGAGCGTTCGTGACGAACGCCCGCGGGCTGGCCACGGTCGCGCGGATCGACGACCTGAGGCTGCCGGTCGACGTACCCCTCATACACACCGCGGTGAAGCTACTCGCGGCCGTCCGGCGCGACCCGGTCTGATGCCACCGCCTGCGGTTGAGGGTTGACGCGGGCTGAAACCAAGGCCCGTTCGGTATAAAAAGGTTTTTATGATTGGGCGATTGCACCACGTGATCCTGGACTGCCCCGACCCGCTGGCGCTCGCGGGCTTCTACGCCGAGCTGCTCGGCGAGCCGATCACCTACCGGAGTGCGGATTTCGTCGTGGTCGCGGCCAGCGACACGTCGTCTGGGCTGGCCTTCCAGCGCGCGCCGGACCACCGGCCGCCGACCTGGCCGAGCCCCGCCGTGCCGCAGCAGGTGCACCTCGACGTGATGGTGGAAGACGTGGCCGCCGCCGGGCCGCTCGTCCTGGCGCTGGGCGCCACGAAGCTCGACGGCGACGACGTCTACGCGGACCCGGCCGGTCATCCGTTCTGCCTGATCCGGCGGCCGGGCTGGGCCCCGCCGATCCCTGGCGCCACCGGTGCTCGATGAGAAGCAGCTCGCTGCCGCCGTCGTCGTCGTAGCGGCCAGCGGCCCACTCGATCAGGGCACGGCCCCGGTACCTGAGGTCATTCTCCGGTAGCGCCGTCGAGGCGCTCCCTGAGCAGGTCCGCGTGCCCGTTGTGGCGGGCGTACTCCTCGATCATGTGGGTCAGCACCCAGCGCAGCGACACGTAGCCGCTCAGCCGGAACCCCCTGACGTCCAGCGACGGCGCCGCGGCCACCAGGGCCCTGGCATGATCACATTCGGCCTGCCAGACGCCGAACGCCCCGGCCACGTCGGCCGCGGCCACGTCACGGAACGAGGCCGCCCAGTTCATGTCCGGGGCGAAGATCGTCGCCATCGGCTCACCGCCGAGCACCGGCCGGAACCAGTTGCGCTCCACCTCGGCCATGTGCCTGACGATCCCGAGCAGGGACAGGCTGGACGGCGGGACCGCCCTGCGTTTCAGCTGGTCTTCGGTCAGGCCGTCGCACTTGAGGGCCAGGGTGGCGCGCTGGTAGTCCAGGAAGGCGGTGAGCGTGGCCCGTTCGTCCGCTTCGAACGGCGGGGTCGCCCGCTGCGGATTCATGATGGCGTATCCTCCCTGTCAGCTTGAGCCGTTGATGAAGGCGAGGATCTGGCTGAGGCCGGGGCGGCAGCCGTCCGTGGTATCGACCTCGAGCGCAGGCGCCGCCACCGATACCCGGTTGAAGGCATGATGCCTGCGGTGCTGCTCGGCGGCATCGCCGGGCCCGGGGTCGGCATGAGCGCGACGCAGCGGATCGTCCTGCCCGCGCCGCACCGCCCGCGCGAAAGCCACGTCGGCGTCCAGCACGCAATGCATAATACGGATCCGGGCCAGGCTCCGCACCGATTCCAGCCGGGGACGCCAGACGTGGTCCTGGAAGGCCGCCTCCGCCACGGTGGTCACCCCGCCGGCCAGCAGCAGCTCGAGTACGCCGAAGAAGACCGGCAGGGTTCTCATCGTCAGTTCATCGCCCGGGGCCGGGACGAAACCGGGGGTGGCGTGCACCATCCCCTCCTTGATCTCGTCCCGGGAGATGGCCGGGCAGCCCAGCGCGGACGCGATCTGGTGGGCCAGCGTGGTCTTGCCCGAGCCTGGCGGGCCGCTGACGACCACGAGGGTGGGAAGGGAGGAAGCCGCCACACCATGACGCTAGCCCTTTCGCCGCGCGCTCGAAAACGTCCCCGTCGCGCTAAACCGTGGCGTTCTCGGAGCGTTTCGTGCCTACAGTTGGCTCCGTCCGGTCCGGTCCGTTACCTAGCGGGCAGCAGGTCACCGGTTTCGAGCAGGGTCTTGAGGTCGGCCAGGATGCGCGGCCAGCCTTCGGTGATGCCGGGACGCACCGCGCTGCCGGAATCGAAGTCGTCGTGGATCACCGTCACTCCGCTCTGCGCCCTGAATACCTCATCCACTCTCGTTAGCCCCAGCTGCTGATCTTCATGTCGTCGGGATAGGGCGTGGCCGTGCCGCCCTCGAGCCCGGCGCGCAGGCCGAGCAGGAAGTACCCCCACTTCGTACTGCAGTGGTACATGAACTCGATCGGGTCCCGCCAGTCGGCGTGCGTGAACAGCAGGGCGGTCTCGTCGCCCGAAGGCTTCAGGTCGAAGGTGAGGCTGGTGCCGACCCACTCATCGGGTCCCTGCACGCAGCGCCAGACCACGCGGCGATCAGGCACCAGCTCGGTGACCTCCATCACCGCGGCCGGCTCCGGGTAGCCGAAGTAGAACTCCAGCTTTCCGCCCATCTGGTCCTCCCCGCGTACGTCGCGCGTCCACCATCGCGACAGGCCCTCGTTCGTGGCCAGTGCCTGATAGACGCGTCCGGCCGGCGCGGTGATGCCTACGCGGTGCCTGATGTCGGCCATGTCATGCTCCCTGGTTCTGCGCCTGCCCAGCCGTAGCTGAGCCGGCGGAAAGAATATGCAGCCGTTTGGCTGCTCTTTGATGATAGGCAGCCGTTTGGCTGCATGTCAACAGCGCGGGACAAGAGCATCATCGCGGGCGCGGGATCCCAGCCTGGGCAGGCGCTGGCGAGCAGCCTTGGGTGCGGCTGTACGACGCGGAGCACGGCTGTGCGCGCGGGGCACGGCTGTAACGCCGCGGGGCACGGCTGTAACGCCGCGGGGCACGGCGATTACCGGGGACCGGCGGCGGAATACGTCGAGCGCAAACTTGCGGCCTGGCAATCTTGCGGCCTGGCACCGCGCATTGACCGGAAAGGGCCGCGCGATTAATTGACACTGAAGCGTTACGGGCTAGCCATTGTTTTATTTATTATTTTGTGCTATTTTTGGCTAAAGTTAATTGTAATCTGGTCCGCGTGATAGCGAATGGACAACCAAGCCTGACCGCGTTGACCGCGGCCGCCGCGCGCGCCGCCCACCTGATCGTCGACGGCGATCCCCTGATCTTCGCCGATACCCTGGCGGAGGCCATGCTCGGCGAGCGGGCCGACGAACTCATCGGTTACCACCGGGCCCACGGCACCCATCCGGTACTGGCCGGCGCCCGGGCGCAGGTAACCTGCCGGAGCCGCTATGCCGAGGACAGCCTGGCCCGCGGCGTCCGCCGCGGAATCGGCCAGTACGTCATTCTCGGCGCGGGCCTGGATTCATTCGCCCGCCGTTCCCCGCTCGCCCGGCACGTGCGCGTCTTCGAAATCGACCATCCGGCCACGGGCGAATGGAAGCGGCAGGTCCAGCCGGACCCGGACGGCGTCACGTTCGTCCCGGTGGACTTCACCCGGGACTTGCTCGGCGACCGTCTCGGGCGGACCCGGTTCGACTTCACCGCGCCGACCCTGGTGAGCTGGCTCGGCGTGACCATGTACCTCGACGAAAACGCCATCGGCTCTACCCTGGCCGTCATCGGCGGCTTCGCGGCCGGCTCCGAGATCATCATCGACTACATGCTGCCGGCCGGCCTGCGCGACGGCGCGGGCGACGGCGACGCGGAACAGGTCGGGCAGGCGGCCGCCGAACGGGGCGAGCCGTGGCTCTCGTTCTTCGCGCCAGGCGACATGGCGGCCCTGCTGCGCGGACACGGCTTCGGGGCGATCCGGGACATCAGCCAGCGGGACATGGTCCCCGCGGCGGCCTGGGACCGGTCCGACTCGCTGCGCCCGGCCGAGTTGTCCCGTATCGCCCACGCCGCGGTGGCCGTGACTGACGTCGGCGACTCGCGTCGCTAAGGCGCTCGATCACACCGCTACGGCGGTACCGGGCGGGTGGCTGGGCACCCGCCCGGTACCGCGTCGGCGGCCGGGGTCAGCCGTGCATCAGGGGCTTGCCGAGCGCCAGGCCCTTGCCGCCGGTGCCGGCCGAGGCAGCGCCGAAGAAGAGGTACACGCCGAGCGCGGCGAAGACCAGTATGATGTAGCCGCCGGTCTTCAGCAGGCCGCTCGAGGGCACGCCTAGCGGCGATGTCTGCTCCCAGGCGAGCAGCAGGAACAGCAGCGCCAGCGAGACCAGCCCGAAGAGTACGGTGAAGGCCACCGGCAGCCGCAGGGTGGCCAGGGTCAGCATCAAGACGACGATCAGCCAGGAGAGCAGGAACAGCCGCACGGTGGCGAGCACCGCGCTGACCGTGATGGCGAACCAGGCGTGGTCAAGGCCGAGCACGAGCACCGCGTAGCTCAGCCAGAAGGTGCCGAAGATGCCGAAGATGGCAGCCACCGCACTCTGGCCGACGGCCGCGGCCCAGACCGCGGCCAGGAGAAGGCCCAGGGCCGTGGCGGACAGGATGATGGCCAGGGGGGCGCCGAGGACGCCGGCCGGCACCACGCCGACGATAGACAGGCCGAGGGCCACGGAACCAACGATGAAGCTGCCCAGGCCCAGCATGCCCGGGTCACCAGCCATCGGTCCGACCACGGCCGGAGCCGCCGGCGCCTCCTCGGCGACGGTGACGGGCCGACCTGACTCGTCGGCGGTTGTATCGGTAGTGCTCACGGCTCGCTCCTTCATCGGCGTTTCTAGAGCGCCCCGCGTTTGCGGGGTTAATGCATCCGTACGCCAGGGATGGCCCTCGTGTGTTCTCACTTTGAACCAGGGTCCCGTTTCCGGGCGGTAACAGCGGAGGCCAAAGGGGCCCGTTAGGCGGATTTCTAAGGCTTTTCGGGCTTTCTGGCGGGTCAGCTCGCGGAGGTAACGATTCCGTACTCGTGGATCTTGCGGTAGATCGTGGCGCGGGACATGCCCAGCGCCTCGGCCGCCCGGACCTTGTTGCCCTCCTGGTCGAGCAGGCTCTGCACGATCGCGTCCCGCTCGATGGACTCCAGCGGGGACAGCAGCCTGCGGCTCACCGTCCAGCACTCCGGCGGCAGGTCGCGCGGCATGATCACGCCGGCCCGGCGGCGCTGCACGACCTGCTTGAGGACCTGCCACAGCTGTTCGGAGTTACCCGGCCAGTTGTGCCGCACCAGCAGCTGCATCGCCTCCGGCGAGCACGTCAGGCGGCCCTGCTGGCTCAGCCGGGCCAGGAAGAAAGGCACCAGCTCATGCAGGTCCTCGATATGGTGCCGCAGCGGCGGAAGCTCCACCGTGCCCTGGAAGAACCGCAGCAGCCGGGTCAGGTCCGCGCTGGCCTGCTTGCGGTTCAGCGTCACCGCGACCCGGAGCTCGGTCTGACGCTCGGCCGCCCTGGTCTCCTGCAGTGCACTGGCCAGCGAGTGCATCTGCTTCGGGGTCAGCGCGTGGGCGTGCCTGATCACGAGCATGCCGGTGCCCTCGAGCAGCTCCTGGCGGGTCTTGGTGAGCCATTCCTGGTCGGCCGCTTCCGCGTCGAGCACGTGGAACGGCGCGGCCGGGTTGCGGCGCTGGTGCACGGCACGGGCTAGGGCCAGCTTGCCGATGCCGCTCTCGCCCTCCAGCGTCATCCAGTCGGACGCGTCGTACAGGGCCTCCGCCTCGCGGCACGCGCGCAGCCACAGCACCCCGCTGCCCACCAGGCCCGGCAGGTACATCGCCGTCCGCGGCGCGGGCACCTCGGGCGCCGTGGTGACGGCCGCCACCAGCTTCACGTGGACCACGCCGTCGGCGAACGGGCTGTCGCCGGAGATCCGCCGGCAGAACATCCGCGCGGTCACGCCGCTGGGCAGGTCGACCGTGACCGCACCCGGATTCTGCCGGGCCAGGGCCTCGGTGGCGTGACCGATCAGGGCGGACTGGTCGCCGGGGTCCAGGACGCGGCGGGCGTGGTCGTTCAGCATGACGACGTCGTTGCCGAGCGCCAGCACGATGCCGCCGGTCCGCCGGCAGGCCCGCACGTATTCCTGGAGCAGGTGCAGGTCGCGGCTGCTGCCCGCGGCCAGCAGGGCCTGGGTGATCTGATCGGCGGTGGATTTAACCAGGGAGACCAGCAGCGGGTCGGCGTTCTTGCGCCAGCAGGTCAGGTCGATCGCGCCGACCGTCTTGCCCGAGACGGGGTCGTGGATGGGCACCCCGGCGCAGCCGAAGCGCTCAAGGGACTCGGCGTAATGCTCGTGGCCGAAGACGTGGGCCGGGCCGCCGGACTCTAGCGCGGTGCCGATGCCATTGGTGCCGACGCGCTCCTCGGCGTAGCTGAAGCCGGGGGCGAGCTTGATGCCGTCAAGGGCGCGCTCGAGGTCGTGGTCCGCGGTCAGCCTAGTCAGCACGACGCCCGACGCATCGGTCAGGATGATGCTGATCGGCTGGCCGTCCAGCTGCTCGTGCAGGTGCCGCAGCACCGGATCGGCGGTCCGGGCCAGCGTCGTCTCCAGGTCCGGATCGCGCAGGTAGCTCAGGTCGATGTGGTCCGCGGCGACGTTCCACTGCCGGGACCGCCACCATGACGCCAGGATGGGTTTGCGCACGACGGCCTGGTCGACCGGCTCGGCCGCGAGGAAGCGGTCCCTGGCCTCAGCCAGCCCGTCCTTCGCTGCGTGCAGCGACACTGATGCACGTGCCATAACGCCTCCCCCACCACATATCTCCAGGCTGGAGGCTCAGCCCGGCGCGGAATCGGATTCGGGTTACCCGCTCATTACAAAGTAAACCCCACGTGTCGGGGCACTGTCTCAAGTTGAGACCGCCGATCTACTCACGCGGACGTTTTCTCGGGCGCATGGACGCCCACGGTGAGAGCAGCAGCGAAGAGACATTCAACCCCTGGAGCATCGTCAACCTCGTCTTTAATCACCTGGCTGAAGAAGGACTTCATCCGGTCCTCGGCGAGGCGGGTGACCCCGGCCGGCCCGCGGCCGATCTGCTCCGGGCGCTGGGCATAAGGCCCGCCGCGGAAGGCAATCGGCAGGCTTCCGAACAAGTTAAGCAGCAGCTGGCCGAGCTCCGGGCCGCATTCGATGTGTCTCATGTTGAGAGCTCATGACCTTGGCTTTCGGGATGTGATGCAGCACACAAGGACTTTCGGGGCCGTCGGCAGCCCGAGCCGCCGCAAGGCGGCGCTAGCCCGAGGAGGACAACCCCAAGTGCCTCCGCGGGGGGGTGACCCCGGACCCTGGAAACCCGCCGAGAAAGGGGTGACGATGAGTCGCCAGAGTGTGGCCAAGGCTCACCAGAAAATCCAGGAGCTGTCCTGGGAGCCTCAGTACCACGAGCCTGTGTCGCAGTACGGGACGGACTACACGTTCCACAAGGCACAGAAGAAGGACCCGCTGAAGCAGGTCCTCCGGTCCTACTTCCCGATGCAGGAAGAGAAGGACAACCGCGTCTACGGTGCGCAGGACGGCGCCATCCGCGGCAACATGTTCCGTCAGGTAGAGGAGCGATGGCTGGAATGGCAGAAGCTGTTCCTGTCCATCATCCCGTTGCCGGAAATCTCAGCGGCGCGCGCCATGCCGCTGCTGTTCCGCACGGTCCCGAACCCGGAACTCCACAACGGCCAGGCGATCCAGATGATCGACGAGGTACGCCACTCGACGATCCAGCAGAACCTGAAGCGCCTGTACATGAACAACTACATCGACCCGGCCGGCTTCAACAACAGCCTCCGCAACTTCCAGAACGACTACTGCGGGACTATCGGCCGGCAGTTCGCCGAGGGCTTCATCACTGGTGACGCCATCACCGCGGCGAGCATCTACCTCACGATCGTGGCCGAGACGGCGTTCACGAACACCCTGTTCGTGGCCATGCCGGCCGAAGCCGCGGCCAACGGCGACTTCCTGCTGCCCACCGTGTTCCACTCGGTCCAGTCGGATGAGTCGCGGCACATTTCCAACGGCTACGCCACGCTGCTGATGGCGCTGTCTGACGAGAGCAACCACCAGCTGCTCGAGCGCGACCTGCGCTACGCGTGGTGGAACAACCACCGCGTGGTGGACGCCGCCATCGGCACGTTCATCGAGTACGGCACCAAGGACCGCCGCAAGGACCGCGAGTCCTACGCCGAGATGTGGCGCCGCTGGATCTACGACGACTACTACCGCAGCTATCTCGTACCGCTGGAGAAGTACGGCCTGGTCATTCCGCACGACCTCATCGAGGAAGCGTGGAACCAGATCTGGAACAAGGGCTACGTGCACGAAGTCGCCCAGTTCTTCGCCACCGGCTGGCTCGCCAACTACTGGCGGATCGACCCGATGACGGACAAGGACTTCGAGTGGTTCGAGTACAAGTACCCGGGCTGGTACGACAAATACGGCAAGTGGTGGGAGAACTACAACCGCCTGTCCATGCCGAACGGCCATAACCCGATCGTGGCCGAGAGCGTCGACTACGCGTACCCGCACCGGTGCTGGACCTGCATGGTCCCGTGCCTGGTCCGCGAGGACATGACCATGGCCGAGGTCGACGGGCAGTGGCGGACATACTGCCACAAGGAATGCCAGTGGACCGATCAGACGGCCTTCCGGCCGACCTACCAGGGCCGCGAGACGCCGAACATGGGCCAGCTCATCGGCAAGCGCGAGTGGGAGACGCTGTACCACGGCTGGAACTGGGCCGACGTCGTTTCCGACATGGGCTACGTGCGCGACGACGGCAAGACGATGGTCGCGCAGCCGCACCTCAACCTGGATCCCAAGAAGATGTGGACCCTGGATCACCTGCGCAGGATGGGACCGGTGCTAAGCCCGAACGTCCTGCTCAACGAAATGACACCCGACCAGCGTGACGCGTTCCACGCCGATTACATCAAGGGTGGCCCGGCGGGCCGTCCTGCTCCGGCGGAAAGCTAAGAAAGGGCATGGAGGGGGTCACCGGGATTCCGGGGCCCCCTCCGGTCCGCCTGGCATAAGCCCGTTCCACCGCATCCCGCGAGGGGGTCATGGCAGAAAAGCATCTCGTGCGCTTCGAGCCGGTTGGCATCGAGATCGAGGTGTCCGAGGATCAGAACATCCTGCGGGCCGCGGCCGAGCAGGGAGTCATGCTCATGCACGGCTGCAAGGAGGGACAGTGTGCCTCCTGCAAGTCGTTCGTCCTCGACGGCGACGAGATCGAGCTCGACAGGTACTCCACGTTCGCCTTGCCCGATTACGAGCTCGAGGAAGGCTACACGCTGCTGTGCCGGGCGCACGCCTACGAAGACCTCACGATCGAGCTGCTCAACTTCGACGAGGAGATGATCCGCTCCGGCCTGCCCATCCAGCAGGGCGTCGCGGAGGTGGTGTCCAAGGACGCGGTCACCCACGACATGCGGCACCTGGTACTGCGGCTGATCGAGCCGGACGAGATCAAGTTCTTCCCCGGTCAGTACATGGACATCGCCATCCCCGGCACCGACGCGGTGCGTTCCTTCTCGATGGCCAACACCTCGAGCCGGGAGAGCGGGCTGCTGGAGTTCGTCATCAAGGTCTACCCGGACGGGCACTTCTCCAAGTTCCTCGCGGAAAAGCTGGCCGAGGGCGACCGGCTTGACCTATCCGGGCCGTTCGGCGTCTTCACCCTCCGCGAGGGCGACAACGACCTGGTGTTCGTCGGCGGCGGCGCGGGCATGGCGCCCATCTTGTCGCTGCTGCGGGCGATGACCGAGCGCGGCCTGTCGCGCAAGGCCACCTTCTTCTACGGCGCCAGGACCAAGAAGGATCTCTGCTTCGAGGCCGAGCTGCACGAACTGGAGGAGAGGCTGCCGGACTTCAGGTACATCCCGGCTCTGTCCGAGCCGGGCGACGACGAGGAATGGGACGGCGAGAGCGGCCTGATCACCGATGTGGTCAAGCGGCACGCCAGCGACCTGCGCGGGGCACACGCCTACGTCTGCGGGCCGCCGCCCATGGTGGAGGCGGCGCTCCCGCTGCTCGCCACGCTGGGCGTGGAGGAAAAGCGCATCTACTACGACAAGTTCACCACCACTGGTAACCCGCAGGAGTGAGATCATGACTGAGACGCAGGAGAACCAGGAGCGCAGCGTTCCCAAGCCGCACTTCACCGACGCGGAGGCAGGCGCCAGGACCTTCCCGGACTCGACCAAGCGAGACTTCAACTACTACACGCCGGCCAAGCGCAAGCAGACCCGGTACGAGGACGTCACCGTCGAGGTCCAGCCCGACCCCCGCCACTACCTGGCCCAGGGCTGGCTGTACGGATTCTCTGACGGCCGCGGCGGCTACCCGCTGGACTGGACGGCCCTGAAGGCCTGGGGCTCGGACCGGCCCGAGCCCGAGCGCTTCCCCGGCTCGGGCGGCAAGGGCTACGACTGGCCGGCCCACGGCTGGCACGAGTTCCGCGACCCGAACGAGGAGTGGGAGCTTACCCTCTACCGGTACAACTCCAACGTGGTCCGGCAGCTCAACCAGAACGTCGACGTGGCCAGGCAGTCCAAGGCGTTCGACCAGTGGAACCCGAACTGGGTGCGCTTCGTGGAGAGGAACGTCGGCGCGTGGATGCACGTGGACCACGGGCTCGGCCTCTACCTTTTCGCCAACGCCAACCGCCGCGCGCCCACCAACATGCACAACAACGCGATCTCGGTGAACAGCATGCACCGGATCCGCTCGGCCCAGGACCTGGCGCTTTACAACCTGACCCTGACCGAGGAGATCGAGGGCTTCGACGGGACCGCCCACCTGACCGCGTGGAATGAAGACCCGGTCTGGCAGGGCGTCCGCGAGGTAGCCGAGCAGCTGACCGCGATCGACGACTGGGCCGGGGCCATCTTCGCGGCCAACGTCGTGTTCGAGCCGCTGGTCGGCGAGCTGTTCCGGAGCCAGCTGGTGATGCACGCGGCGCCGCGCAACGGCAACTTCGTCACCCCCACGGTCATCGGCGCGGAGGAATACGACTTCGCCGAGCGGGACCTGCGCTACACGGTCGCGATGTTCCACCTGCTCACCAACGACCGGGAATTCGCGGACCACAACAAGGGACTCCTGCAGGACTGGCTGTCGACCTGGACCAGCCGCGCTATCTCCGCCGCCCGGACGCTGCAGCCGCTGTGGTCACAGCCGGACTCCAAGCCACCGCGCTTCGAGGACGCGCTGGACGCCGCCAAGAACCGTTTCGCCGGCATCGTCTCCGACCTCAACCTGGACACCCCGAAGGAGCTGAGCCAGTGACCACCTACCAGCACCCCGAGAGCCCGTACAAGTCCAACAACACGGCCTCGCACATGGCCGGGTACACCCTGATGAACAACCAGATCGGGGCGGTCGTCGCCCAGGTCCTGGCCAAGAAGCCCAACGTGAAGGTCACGTTCCTGCCGTCGATGATCCGCATCGACGGCGAGGGCCGGTTCGACTTGGACTACGACGAGGTCTCCGAGGCGCTTGGCGAGGAGCCCGGCTACTTCGACGCCGCCCAGTTCGAGGAGAACATGTCGACGCACTACGGCCGGATGATCCACACCGACACCGAGACGATCATGTTCGCCGACCCCGAGGACGCGGCCGATTACCTGGGCTTCGACCTCACCGCCCGGAGCTAGGTCTCAGGCCTCGAGAGCCCCTGCGCGGCGCGGGCAGCCCTTAGCCCCGCGCCGCGCGGGCACAAACGAATGTTTCGTATTTGCAGGAGGCATGTTGTGGCACTGAGGCGGTTATAACCGGCTCAGTGCCACAGCCGCTCACCGAAGGAGGCGCTTTGTACGAGCACAACGGCGAGAAGTACTTCATCGTCGACTCGCATATGCACTACTGGAACGCCGCACCAGACAACTGGGTCCCGGGCGCCGAGCAGTACGCCAAGGGCTGGATCGAATGCTTCCACGCTTACCAGGGGCTCGGGCCGCCCGAGACGCACTGGTCGATCGAGCACTTCCAGAAGTACTCAGAAGACGACCTGATGAAGGACGTCTTCGAGGACGGGTACGTGGACGTGGCCGTCTTCCAGCCGACGTACCTGAAGGAGTGGTACAAGGAGGGCTTCAACACCACCGAGCGCAACGCGCTGATGGGCGAGAAGCACCCGGGCAAGTTCGTCTACAACACCCGGTTCGATCCCCGTGACGGCGACGTGGGCCTCGAGCAGCTCAGGGCCGACGTCGAGCGCTTCGGCTCCAAGGGCGTCAAGCTCTACACCGCTGAGTGGAACAACGGCTCGCGCGGGTACAAGCTGAGCGACCCGGCCGCGTACCGCTTCCTGGAAGCCGCGCAGAACCTCGGCATCAAGAACATCCACGTACACAAGGGCCCGACGATCTGGCCGCTGGACAAGGACGCCTTCGACGTCTCCGACGTGGACCACGCCGCGACCGACTTCCAAGAGCTCAACTTCATCGTCGAGCACGTGGGGCTGCCGCGGATCGAGGACTTCTGCTTCATGGCCACGCAGGAGCCGAACGTGTACGCCGGCCTTTCCGTGGTCATCGGCGGCCTCATGCACGCGCGGCCGCAGTTCTTCGCCAAGGTCATCGGCGAACTGCTGTTCTGGGTCGGCGAGGACAAGATGACCTTCGGCAGCGACTACGGCATCTGGGAGCCGAAGTGGCAGGTCGAGGGCTTCGTCAACTGGGAGATGCCGGACCGCGAGGAGTTCGCCGACTACCCGAAGCTCGGCACCGCGGGCAAGAAGAAGATCCTCGGCCTGAACGCGGCCAGGCTCTACGACATCGAGGTACCCAAGGAGTTCCAGCTGAGCAGCGGGGAAGGTACCCCGGCCGCCCAGGACGACGCGCAGCTGGTCGCGGGGGCATGAGCGAGCTGGTAACCGCCGGCCCCGGGGGCTCAGGGGCGTCGGCCCCTGAGCCCCCGGGGGCTCTGCTCCGGGCGCTTGAGACGGTGCGCGACCCCGAACTCGACGAGCCGATCACCTCGCTCGGCTTCGTCGCGTCGTGCACCCTCTCCGCGGACGGGGACGCGCAGGTCCGGCTGCGGCTGCCCACGTATTTCTGCGCACCCAACTTCGCCTACCTGATGGTCGCCGACGCCTACGACGCGGTGTCGGCGCTGTCCGGGGTGCGCCGCGCCGAGGTGGTCCTCGAGGACCACTTCGCGTCCGACGCGATCAACGGCGGCGTGGCCGCCCAGGCCGGTTTCGCCCGGTCTTTCGACGGCGAGGCAGTGGGCGAGCTGCACGCGCTCCGTGCTGACTTTTTGCGCAAGGCGGTGATGGCAGGCACTGATCAGGTGTGCAGGCCGCTGCTCGCGGCAGGCACAGAACCGGCGGCATTGCTCGCGATGACCCTTGGCGAGCTGCCGCCTTCTCGTGCGCTTGAGCGACTGCGCCAGCGCCGGGCCGACCTGGGCCTGCCCGCCGGTGATGGTGCCCCGCTGCTCATCGACCCGGCGACCGGCGAGCCGGTGGTTTCCGCGGCCCTGCCGCTGCACCTGCGCAAGGCGCAGGTCACCCGGGTGAGCATCGAGGCGAATGCCGGAATATGCCGCGGCATGCTGCGGCACCGATACGACTCACCAGGACAGGGCGAGGAGGACCAATGAAGGCCGTCAGGTTGCACAAGTTTCACACTCAGCCAGTCATCGACGAGGTGCCTGACCCGAAGATCAGCGGACCGCTCGACGTCATCGTGAAGATCGGCGGCGCCGGCGTCTGCCGCACCGACCTGCACATCATCGAGGGCCAGTGGGACGCGGCGATGGGCACCCCGCTGCCCTACATCCTGGGCCACGAGAACGCCGGCTGGGTGCACGAGATCGGCTCCGGGGTCACGAACGTAGCCGTCGGCGACACCGTGATCCTGCACCCACTGGTCACCTGCGGGCTGTGCCGCGCCTGCCGGGCCGGCGACGACATGCACTGCGAGAACAGCGCGTTCCCCGGCCTGAGCCGGGACGGCGGGATGGCCGAGTACATGCTGACCTCGGCCCGGGCCTGCATCAAGCTGAACCCGGAGACCCGCCCGCAGGACGTGGCCGCGCTGGCCGACGCCGGCATCACCGCTTACCACGCGGTGCGCAAGGCCCTCCCGCTGCTCTATCCCGGCACCACCTGCGTGGTCATCGGCGCCGGCGGCCTAGGCCACATCGGCGTGCAGTGCCTGGCCACGCTGAGCGCGACCGACATCGTCGTGGTCGACCGCAACCCGGACGCGCTCAAGCTGGCCGAACAGCTGGGGGCCAGGCACACCGTAGTGGCCGACGGCGCCCAGGTCGACGCGGTGAAGGACCTGACCGGCGGCAAGGGCGCCCACGTGGTGCTGGACTTCGTGGCCGAGCAGGGCGCCGAGATGGACGGCTGGAACATGACCGGCGAGGCCGGCTCGTACTTCGTGATCGGCTACGGCGGCACGCTGGAAATCCCGACTCTGGACATCATCTCCACCGAGCGCAACATCGTCGGCAACATCGTCGGCACCTACAACGAGCTGGCCGAGCTGATGGCGCTGGCCCAGGCGGGCAAGGTTACGCTGCACACCAAGGCCTACCCGCTGGACGCCGCGCCCGACGCTCTGGCCGACCTCGACGCTGGCCGGGTACGCGGCCGCGCCATCCTCGTCCCTTAAGGAGCACCTCATGGCCAAGGAACTGCGCTTCGGCGCTGAAGCTCGCGGCCTCCTGCTGGCTGGCGTCGACCAGCTGGCCGAAGCCGTGAAATCGACTCTCGGCCCCAAGGGGCGCAACGTCATCCTGGAGAAGATCACCGGCTCGCCCGTGGTCACCAACGACGGCGTCACGATCGCGCGGGAAATCCACCTGAAGAACCAGTTCGAGAACATGGGCGCGCAGCTGGTCAAGGAAGCCGCCATCAAGACCAACGACATCGTCGGCGACGGCACCACCACGGCCACCGTGATCGCCCAGGCGATCATCCACGAGGGCATGGAGGCCATCGCAGAGGGCGCCAATCCCGTGCTGGTCAAGCGGGGTATCGACCTGGCCGTCGGGCACCTGGTCGACTACCTGCAGAAGGTGGCGCACCCCATCAACACCGAGCAGGACTACACCCGGGTCGCGGCCATCTCGGCCAACGACGACGACACGGTGGGCGCGGTCATCGCCAAGGCGCTGCACACGGTGGGCGACGGCGGCATCGTCACGGTGGAAGACGCGCCGCTGCCCGGGATGGCCGTCGACTTCGTCGAGGGCTTCGAGTTCGACAACGGATTCCTGTCGCCCTACATGGTGACCCGGCCGGCCAGCCTGGACTCCATCGTCGACGACCCGTACATCCTGCTGTGCAGCGAGAAGATCACCAAGGTCCAGCAGCTGATGCCGCTGCTCGACAAGATCATGCGGGCCCCGCGGCCGCTGATCATCCTCGCCGAGAACGTCGAGGGCACCGCGCTGTCCATGCTGGTGCACAACCACGTGAACGGCATCTTCCAGTGCGTCGCGGTACGCGCCCCCGGATTCGGTGACCGCAGGCTGCACAAACTGGAAGACATCGCCACGCTGACCGGTGGCGCCGTCTACAGCAAGCACTCTGGCTTCAACCTGGAGACGATGACCGCCGAGCAACTCGGCCGGGCCCGGCAGGTCCGGGTGACCGCGGATCACACGACCATCATCGGCGGCCACGGCTCCTCCGAGGCGATCAAGTTCCGGGTCGACCAGCTGCGGGCCGAGCGTGACCGGGCGCAGTTCGGCATCGACGAGGACGTGCTGACCGAGCGGATCGGCTCGCTGTCCGGCAAGGTCGCCGTGATCCGGGTCGGCGCCGCGACCAACGCCGAGCTGAGTGAGCTGCGGCACCGGGTCGAGGACGCCCTGTCCGCCACCCGGGCCGCCATGGCCGAGGGCATCGTGGCCGGCGGCGGCGCTACCTTGCTGCACGCCGTGAGCGCGCTCGATGACCTGCAGCTCACCGGCGACTACGCGATCGGCGCGGGCATCGTCAGGCGGGCGCTGAGCGAGCCTGCCCATCTCATCGCGTCCAACGCCGGCTACAACGCCGCCGAGGTGGTGGCCAAGACCATTCCGCTGGGCGTGGACGACGGGTTCGACGCCTTGCAGGGCCGTCACGGCAACATGATCGAGATGGGCATCATCGACCCGCTGCGCGTGGTCCGCTCGGCGCTGCAGAACGGCGCGTCCGTAGCGGGCCTGCTGCTCACGACCAACACCCTGGTCGCGGAGGAGCAGACGCCGTGGGGCGGCAGTGCGGCGCTGATGACCGAGTACGGCTCCCTCGACGAGGGCCTGCACCAGCCATCCCCCGACTCGAGCACGCCGCAGTCCCTGGGGCTCGGACCGTCGGTTGGCTGACCCGGGTTTTCCGTGAGGTCTTCCGTTGGCTGACACGGTTCCGCTCACCCGGCATGTGGTCGTCGACGACGACGCCCTCTCCGGTGAGGCGCGCATCACCGACGCGGCCGAGCGGGCCCTTTCCGGTGAAAGACGCGGGGTCCGGGCGGTTCTGCCGTTCCTGGGCCCCGCGTTCATCGCCGCGGTGGCGTACGTCGATCCGGGCAACTTCGCCACCAACATGGCGGGCGGCTCTGAGTTCGGCTACACGCTGCTCTGGGTGGTCCTCGCGGCGAACCTGATGGCCATGCTCGTCCAGTCGATGAGCGCCAAGCTGGGCATCGCGACCGGCCGCAGCCTGCCCGAGGTCTGCCGGGACCGGTTTCCCTTCCGGGTCGTGGTAGCGCTGTGGCTGCAGGCCGAAGCGATCGCGATGGCGACCGACCTGGCGGAATTCGTCGGCGCCGCCCTGGGCCTGCACCTGGTCTTCGGGCTGTCGCTGTGGGTCTCCGCGATCTTGACCGGCCTGGCCGTGTTCACCATCCTCGGCCTGCAGGTGTGGGGCTTCCGCAGGCTCGAGGCGGCGATTACCGGGTTCGTGGCGGTGATCGTACTGGCGTTCGGCCTGGAGCTGCTGAAAAGCAGCCCGTCGGCAGGCGGGGTCGCGCGCGGCCTGTTCGTGCCGCAGTTCTCCGGGCAAGGCTCGGCCCTGCTCGCGGTCAGCATCGTCGGCGCCACCGTGATGCCGCACGTGATCTACCTGCATTCCTCGCTCACCCAGAAACGGATCGTGGGCGCCAACGCCGCCGCCCGGCGCAAGATCTTCCGCTTCGAGATCGTCGACATCACGATCGCGATGGGCACCGCCGGGATCATCAACCTGGCCATGCTGGCCACGGCGGCCGCGGTCTTCCACGCCCGCGGGCTGTTCGGCGCGGGCAACGACCTGGGCCAGGTGTTCGCCGGCCTGAACCACTACATCGGCGCGCACACCGGGACGTTCTTCGGCGTCGCCCTGCTCGCGTCGGGAATCGCGTCCTCCTGCGTGGGCACGATGTCAGGTCAGCTCGTGATGCAGGGGTTCCTGCACCGTCAGATCCCGATCTTCGCGCGCCGGGCCATCACGATGATCCCGGCCCTGATCGTGATCGGCATCGGCTTCAACCCCACCCGGGTCCTGGTCCTCAGTCAGGTGTTCCTCTCCTTCGGCATCCCGTTCGCGCTGGTGCCGCTGTATTTCTTCACCGGCAACCGCGATCTCATGGGGACGCTGGTGAACCGGCGCCCGACCATGGTGGCGGCCGGGCTGGTCACGATCGTGATCATCGCGCTGAACGTCTACCTGCTCGTTACTGCGTAACGTGGGGCAGAACGCGTAACCTGCTGGGGTGAGTCCCATTTCGCGCGGCTTCCACCGCAAGCGCCAGGAGGCTCCGGCGGACCGGGTCCCCCCTGGGCAGTACGTGACCAGCGATTTCCCCGTCCTGTCGGCCGGCCCGACCCCGCACACGGCGCTGCCGAGATGGACGTTCTCGATCGAGGGCGGCCACGAGCCGAAGAGCTGGACGTGGGAGGAATTCCGCGCGCTGCCCGCCGAGACCTTGACCACGGACATTCACTGCGTGACCCGCTGGTCCAAGCTGGACACGACCTGGAAGGGCGTGTCCCTCGACGTGCTGCTCGCGGCCGTCGAGTACGAGGCGCAGTACGTGCTGGCCTTCTGCGACGGCGGCTACACCACCAACCTGCCGGTGGCCGACCTGACCGGGGGGCGGGCCTGGGTGGCGTTCGGGTACGACGGCAGCCCGCTCGGGGCGGAGCACGGCGGCCCGGCGCGGCTCCTCGTCCCGCACCTGTACTTCTGGAAGAGCGCCAAGTGGGTGCGCGGGCTGCGGCTGCGCGACACCGACGAGCCTGGTTTCTGGGAAAACTACGGTTACCACATGTACGGAGATCCATGGCGGGAACAGCGGTACGCGGGCGACTGACCTGGCAGACCGCCACCGTCAGCTCGGTCACCGACGAGACGCCCACGGTGCGCACCATCATGCTCGACGTGCCCGGCTGGCCCGGCCACCGGGCCGGCCAGCACGTGGATGTCAGGCTCACCGCCGACGACGGTTATCAGGCCGAACGGGCCTACTCCATCGCCGCGGCTCCCGGCGAACCGCTCGCGATCACGGTCGAGCGGCTGGACGACGGCGAGGTCTCCCCCTACCTGACCGAGGAACTGCGGCCCGGGGACATGCTCGAGGTACGCGGGCCCATCGGCGGCTACTTCGTCTGGGCCCCCGCCGACGGCGGGCCTCTCATGCTGCTGGCCGGCGGCTCCGGAATCGTCCCGCTGCGGGCGATCCTGCGGTACCGCAGACTGACCGGCAGTTCGGTCCCGGCGCGGCTGTTGTACTCCTCGCGCAGCTGGGAGGACGTGATCTACCGCGGCGAACTCGAGGCCGGCGCGGACGGGGTGGCGGTGACCCACACGCTGACCAGGAAGCAGCCGCCGGGCTGGACCGGCTACGCGCGGCGGCCCGACCAGCAGATACTCGCCGAGGTGGCCTGGCCCGCGGCGGAGATGCCGCTGGCCTACGCCTGCGGGCCGACGCCGTTCGTGGAGACGGTCGCGGCCGGGCTGGTCGCGCTCGGCTATCCGGCGGAACGGGTCAAGACCGAGCGGTTCGGGGCGAGCGGGCAGTGACGGGCCAGACAGTGACGGGCCAGGCAGGGACGGGCCAGGCAGGGACCGGCCAGACAGGGACCGGCCAGACAGGGACCGGCCAGACAGGGACTGAATGGGCAGCGACTGAGTGGGAGGCCGGTTATGGGACCGCTTGACGAGCCCGTCCTTGACAGCAGCGCTCTGGACGGGAACGCGATCGGGGGCCTGCTGATGGAGATCTTCGGGATCGAGATGACCACGGCCACGGGCACCTGCGGTAACTGCGGGGCCACGAAGGAGGTCGCCGAGCTCCCGGTGTACCTGCCCAGGCTGGGCACCGTGGTCCGGTGCCGCAGCTGTGACAGCCTGCTGATGGTCTTCGTCCGGGTCCGCGGCGTCACCTGCGTCGACCTGCACGGGCTGGCCAGCCTCACGCCGGGTTAAGGGCGCTTCTGCGCAGCGGGTGTCCGGCTGGAGGAACGACGGACCGTTCGGCCTCATGATTTTGATCTTGTGTTTTAGAGTGATGGTCGTGACTGAGCGGTTTACGGCCATCGAGCCTTATGACGCGGGGATGCTGGACGTCGGGGACGGGCAGCTCGTCTACTGGGAGGTCAGCGGTAACCCCGCCGGGAAGGCGGCCGTCGCGCTGCACGGGGGGCCGGGGAGCGGCCTTTCGCCGGGGCGGCGGCGGTCGTTCGACCCGGACGCCTACCGTTTCGTCCAGTTCGACCAGCGGGGCTGCGGGCGGAGCACGCCGTCGGTTGCGGACCCGAGCACCAGCCTGGAGACCAACACCACCGAGCACCTGATCGGCGACATCGAGAAGCTGCGCGAGCACTTGGGGATCGAGCGGTGGCTGGTCTGGGGCGGCTCGTGGGGGGTGACGCTCGGGCTCGCCTACGCCCAGCGGTACCCGGAGCGGGTGACGGAGATGGTACTGGTGTCCTGCACCATGACCAGGCCCTCCGACGTGCACTGGCTCTATCACGAGGCAGGCCGGTTCTTCCCGGCGCAGTGGCACAGGTACGCCGAAGGGGGCGGGAACGCCGAGGACCTGGTCGCGGCCTACGACCGGCTGCTCAATGCGGATCCTGATCCCGCGGTCCGTTTTCGCGCGGCCAAAGACTGGTGTGACTGGGAGGATGCGGTCGTCTCGCTGGAGGAAGGATGGACGCCGAGCCAGAAGTACGCCGATCCGCGCTTCCGGATGATCTTCGCGCGGCTATGCGCGCACTACTTCTCGCACGCGGCGTGGCTGGCGGACGGGCAACTGCTGCGCGACGCCCGCCGGCTGGCCGGCATCCCCGGCGTGATGATCCACGGCCGCTTCGACATCCAGGGACCGCCGGACGTGCCCTGGCTGCTCCACCAGGTGTGGCCAGGCTCCGAGCTGCACCTGGTCCGGACCGGGCACCAGGGCGGCGATGAGATGACCATGCACATGATGGCCGCGCTGAACCGCTTCGCCAGGACCTAACGGCTCTGCCCTGACGGCAACGCGATTCGTACACCTGGCCAGAGTAGTGTGAGCCGGGGCCGCCGTCATGGGCGGGCACCTTCAGAATTAAAACCCTCAAAGGAGAGCCACTATGTCCGAGGACGACAACTCCGTCAGCGAAACACTCCTGGTGATGACCGCCGCGTCACTAGAAAACAGCGACCTGCCGCCCCGCGAGCTGATGATCGCGCGGATCGCCGCCCTCGTCGCGATAGACGCATCCGCCACCTCCTACGCGCTCAACGCCCTGCCGGCCAGTGAATCTAGCGTCACCCTCGATGACGTCGCAGATATTCTGATCGCGATCGCCCCCATCGTGGGCACAGCTCGCGTCGTCTCGGCGACGACGAACATCGCCGAGGGACTGGGGTTCGTGATCGCCCTAGCCGAAGCTGAGCTCGAGGCGGAACTCGACGCCGAGGACTGAGAACTTACGTACCGCCGGGCGGATTACGAGCCCGGGACGACGGAGCCCGGCACCTTAGATGGGTGCCGGGCTCCGCTCGTTCTGCGCTGCCGGTGCTGCGTCCTGGGCAAGAGCTAGGTCGTGCGCATACCGCGCTCCTAGGATCGAGTCAACAATCGAACCGGAAGGGGTACGGGATGCCGACGGTGCAGGCAAACGGGATCGACATGAACTATGAGGTGCAGGGCGAAGGCGAGCCGATGGTCCTCATCCCCTACCTGGCCGCCGACCAGGCGTGCTACGCGTTCCAGGTCGCCGAGTACGCCAAGCACTACACCTGCTTCAGCGTGGACCTGCGCGGCGCGGGCTTGTCCGGCAAGCCGGACGGCATCTACACCACCGAGCTGTTCGCCGACGACGTGGCCGCGTTCATGCAGGCCGCCGGGATCGGCCAGGCGCATATCTTCGGGCTGTCCCTCGGCGCGGCCACGGGCATCTGGCTCGCCGCCAAGCATCCGGAGCGAGTGAAGTCGCTGTCCCTGCACAGCGCCTGGTCCGCCAGCGACCCGTTCCTGCGCGCCGTCGTCGAAGGCTGGCAGATCATAGCCCAGGCCCTGGCCAGCGTGCCCGAGATGATCATCCAGGGAATCTTCCCCTGGTGCTTCACCCCCGAGATGTACGCCGCGCGCCCCGAGTACGTCGACGCCCTGGCCGAGTTTGTCCGCAGCCGCCCGATGCCGCAGGTGGACGCGTTCATCCGCCAGTCCGGGGCCGCGCTGGCGCACGACGCGACCGCCGTGCTCGGATCGGTGCAGGCTCCGACCCTGATCACGTTCGGCCGCCATGACATGGTGACCTCGACCCGCTTCGCGGCCCCGCTCAGCGAGGGCATCGGCGACTCCGAGCTCCTCGTGTTCGAGGACTGCGCGCACGCGCCGATCTACGAGGACGTCGAAGGGTTCAACGCCCAGACGCTGGCCTTCCTGCTGCGCCACTGACGTATCCCGGTTTCGCGTGGTCCTCTCGGGGCGCAGCTGGCACGATGGGCGGCATGGATGAATCGAGTCATACCGCCCAGACGAAGCTGAGCCGGACGGAGGCCTCGGCCGCCGTCAGCGGGATCGGATGGCGCCTTATACTCGGCGAGTTCCGGACCGAGGTGCTGACCGGATCGCTGCCGCTGGCGGCGGACGTCGCCGCTCGGGCGGCCGCCGTGGCCGCAGCCGAGGGGCACCTGCGGATGGACGTCCGCGCGGACCGGGTGGTGCTGTCCCTGCAGACCGCGGCGGTCGGCTGGGTGACGCCGCGCGATGTCGAACTAGCCCACCGGATCTCCGCGGTGGTCCGCGAGTTCCGGCTGACCACGCAGAGCGGGGTCGACGGGTCCGGGCGGCCCGTCCAGTCGCTCGAGATCGGCATCGACGCGCTCGACGCCGCCGCGATCAGGCCGTTCTGGAAGGCGGTGCTGGGCTACGCTGACGAGCCGGGCCGATCCGGCCCGCAGGACGCGCTGGTCGACCCGGTGGGCCAGGGCCCGGCGATCTGGTTCCAGCAAATGGACGCGCCGCGGCCGCAGCGCAACCGGATCCACTTCGACGTGTCTGTGCCGCACGACGAGGCGCATCAGCGCATCCAGGCCACGATCGCGGCCGGCGGAACCCTGGTCTACGACGCCGAAGCTCCCGCGTTCTGGGTGCTGGCCGACCCCGAGGGTAACGAGGCGTGCATCACCACCTGGCAGGGCCGGGAGGGCTAGGGCCGGGCTGGCGCGGCGCCGGCGGCGCCGATCCGCAGTGCTACTGGATTTCGGACCAGAGGGCGCGGTAGGCGCGGGCGGCCAGGCTGCGGGGGGCGAACGCGTTGACCGGAGCGCGTTCCACCGCCATCCGCTCGATCATGGACAGCGCCGGGATGACGGACTGAGTCACCACGGTCCGTTCGGCCAAAAGATCTTTTATGGTCTCGGCGTGCAGTTTCTTGCGGCGGTCGACCATGGAAAAGAACGCGCGGATGGCGGGGCGATAGCCGTTGAAGCCGGCCACGAAGTCGGTGAGCTGGTTCAGCGTGCGCACAGAAAGGGTGGTCGGGATCAGCGGGACCAGGAGCACGTCGGCGGCGTGCATGACGTTTTCCGAGACCAGCGAGATGCCAGGCGGGCAGTCGAGGAAGACCGCGTCGTACTCGGCGGCGAGCGGCTCGAGCAGCTGGGCGAGCCTGCGGGTCGGTTTCCTGGCCGCGCCGTCCAGGATGAGGTCCATGTTGCGGTAGGTGAAGTCGGCCGGGATCAGGTCCAGGTTGTCGAAGTCGGTGCCCTTGATCGCGTCGTCCAGGGTCTTCTTGCCGCGGATCAGCGCCCGGCCGCCGCCCTTGACCCGGGGCTTGATCCGGAACAGGAAGCTGGCCGCGCCCTGCGGGTCGAGGTCCCACAGCAGGGTGCGGGCGCCGTCGGCCGCGCTGAGGTAGGCGAGGTTGACCGCGGCGGTGGTCTTCCCGACGCCGCCCTTGATGTTGTAAGTGGCGTAGATCTTCACTGGCTGACCGCCGCGAGCTGGGGGGGCTGGGTCAGCAGCACCCGGACCCGTTCTTGGGCCTCGGGGCCCGCGAACCTGGCGAACCGCCTGGCGAAGTCCGCCCGGCCTTCGGCCTGGCTGACCGCGAGCTGGGCCGCGATTTCGCCCATGGCCAGGAACGTCGCGGCGGGGGCCGCGTGTTCGGCCAGCATGGCGTCGGCCAGCGCGCCGATTTCCTCGCGCTGGACCTGGCTGTCCTGGAAGTCGCCGAGGCAGTCCTGCAGCTGCTTCAGGTTGCCCACGACCTTGCGGTAGGCCACCGGGTCGTGCAGCGGGGCGAAGAACTCCAGCAGGTAACGTAGCTCCTTGCAGCGTTTACGCAGGTCGTGCAAGGACTCCGGGGGTGAATCCGGGGTGATCGCGGCCCCGTGCGCGACGATTTTACTGAACGCGCGGACGGTCGTGCTGATGGCGAGAGCGGCCGCGGTCGGCTGCCGGCGCCTGCGCTTGCCCTGAGCTCCCCCGTCACGGATCACGAGCAGCGCCTTGCGCCAGTCGTCGGTGATGGCCCGGAACCGGGGTGAGCGCAGCGCCGCGGCCAGCCGCCGGAACTCGCGGGCCCGGCGCCGGGCCAGGAAGAGGCGGAACGGCTCGAGGTCGGCCGGCGTCGCGGCGAGCAGCTGCCCGGTCAGCGCGCCGAAACCGAGCAGGTGGACGTCGAGGTCGCGGACCGGCGTGGTCATGTCGCCCAGCCACTTGAATTCGGCGCCGTACTGCTCGGCGAGGCGGGCCGGCAGCACCGCCCCGAGCAGCTTGATCGCCGACCGGGTCCGGCGGACCGCGACGCGCAGGTCGTGCAGGAACTCGGTGTCGATGTCGCGCAGTACGCCGTCGACGTTGAGCTCCACGGTATCGAGCAGTCGCAGCAGCAAGCGGGCCACCGCGACGGACCCGGGGAGCTGCGCGGTGATCTCCGCGTCCACGCCGCTGGAGTAATCCGCCGGATGGCGGCCCAGGGCGTACAGGGCCGCAGCGAACACGGACTGGCTGACGTGGGACGCACCTGGGACGCCGGCCAGCAGCGCGGCCGCCTTGCGCGCCTGGCCGGGGTAACCGCGGACTTCGCGGACGGCGAGGCGCAGCGGGAGTTCGGCGGTGACGGCCACGGCCCCGGTCGCCGGGTCCGCGGTCACCGGGGCCGCCGTCACGGTGGAGCGGTCCGCGACCAGCCGGGCGACGGTCTTGCCGTCCGCGTTGAGCAACCGTGTGACGCGGACCGTGCTGACCGCCTTGACCACCGGCAGCAGTGCCCTCGGGTAGGTCAGCGCCATGATCCGGTCCCGCACCGGGCCGGCGGGCAGGTCCTCGGCCAGGCCGGGGCGCCTCGGCGGCCAGCCGGTCACCGGCTGCTCAGCCTGCGGGGTGCCGTCCGCCTTGGTCAGCAGCAGGCGGCCACCCCGGCGGCCTTGCTCGAGCTCGAGCACGAGCCCGGCCCGGTACAGGCGCCAGTCGAAGGTGTCCAGCCAGAGATGCCGCCTGACGCCGCTGCCGGGCGCGCCGTGTTCCCCGGCGAGGGTGAACACCGGCGCCAGCGCGGTGAGGGCAGCGGGCAGGAGATCCGCAGTGGCGTCGTCCCCGGCGGACGCCTCCGGATCCATGGCAAATCCCCGCAGGCCAGGCGTTATCACTTCAAAATTCTCCTTCGGGCCATGCTACCGCCCGCCCGGTTACTTCCGTATACATTCACGGCTCGTCTGACCAGGGGACTTAAGTCCCCATTTAGCTTTGATCCACCTGCCGTTAACCTGTGCGCTAGACCTGTCCCCCGACATGACGTAGCGTGGTGGCTACGTTACGCTAGGGGCCAGGTAAGGCCGGTAGCGGCCAGGATGTCGGCAGGACGCGGCATGCCGGCTTGGGCGCCAGGGCGGGTGGCGGCCGTGGCGCCCGCGGCCGCCGCTGCGCGGACTGCCTCGGGTGCCGGGACGCCCGCCGCGAGGGCGACCGCGAGCGCACCGACGAAGGTGTCGCCGGCCCCGACGGTATCAACCGCCTTGACCCGGAATGCCGGAAAGCACTCTACCTTCCCCGGTCCTGTGCTCTGACTGGCGAGAGCCACGCCGTGCGCGCCCGCGGTGACCACGGCGGAGCGCGCGCCCGCGGCCACGAGCCCGGCGGCGGCCCGGCCCGCGGCGGCCAGGCCGTCCACCGGCTGGCCGAGAATGGCCTCCGCTTCTGATTCGTTGACCACCAGCCAGTCCACGCCGTCCGCGACGATAGCGGCCGCCTGCTCCGGGGCCGGAGCGAGGTTGAGCACACAGCGGGTCCCGCGCGCCCGGGCCAGCGCCAGCCTGATCGTGGGCACCGGGATCTCGGCGCTGATGACCAGGACGTCCCGAGGGCCGCTGACCGCCGAGGCCACATCCGGGTCGGCGACCTCATGGTTGGCGCCGGGCGCGACCGTGATGAGGTTCTCCCCCGCGCGGTCGACCGAGATCATGGCCAGTCCTGTCGGGACGCCGGCGATGAGGCGTACCTTTTCGACGTCCACGGTTTCGTTTTCGAGGGCGGCCAGCAGCTGACGGCCGAAGTCGTCGGCGCCGACGCAGCCCGCCATCCGCGCCTGCGCGCCGAGCCGGGCCGCCGCCACCGCCTGGTTGGCGCCCTTGCCGCCTGGCGTGAAGGTCGCCGCCGAGCCGAGCACGGTCGCGCCCGGGCCAGGCAGCCGGGGCACGGCTACGGAGATATCCATGTTCAGGCTGCCCAGCACGGTCACCTGTGGTCGTTTCGCCATCCCCGCACGGTAGCGCGTACGCGGGCGTTAGGGCCCGTGGTCGCGATGCCGGGTCTCCTCCCCCCCTATGAGGCATGACCGCCGGCGGCGGGGTACCCGTAAGGTAACAACTGATGCAGGAGCGGTGAGGGCGTTGTCCGACGAGATGCAGGTACCGGCGAATGCCGCGCAGGCCGCGGGCGAGCACCGGATCGCCTACGCCGACCTGTTCGAGGCCGAGGTGCGCCCGCATACCGAGCGATTCCGGGCCGCGGCCGGCGTCCGCCCGCGCGACCGCGTGCTCGATATCGGCTGCGGCACCGGGCCGTCTACCCGGTACGCCGCCCGCGCCGCCGCGACGGGCAGCGTTCTCGGCGTGGACATCTCCGAACCCGTGCTTGAATACGCCCGCCAGGTCAGCCGCCAGGAGGGGCTGCGTAACGTCACCTACCAGCAGGCCGACGCGCAGGTGCACCGCTTCCGGCCGGCCCGCTTCGATCTGGGTATCAGCGAGTTCGGGGTGATGTTCTTCGCCGATCCGGTCAGCGCGTTCGCCAACATCGGACGCGCCCTGCGCCCGGGAGGGCGGCTGGCGCTGCTGGTCTGGCAGGGGCAAGACAGCAACGAGTGGTCATCCGCGGTCCGCCAGGCCCTCGCGGGCGAGGGCCTGGCGGATCCCGCTGAGGGCGGCCAGCTCCCGTTCTCACTCGCGGACCCGGCCCGCACGGAGGGCATCCTCACCGCGGCCGGTTTCGCCGAGGTCAGCTTCACCGACGTGCACGAGCCCGTCTGGTACGGCCCGGACAGCGCCACCGCCTATGATTTCACGCTCGGCCTGCGCACTCCCAGGGACCTGCTCGCCCGGCTGGACGCCGCGGCGGCCGAGGCCGCCCGCGAGCGGCTACGCGTCATGCTCGCCGCGCACGATACCGGCCGCGGCGTGTTCTTCGATGCCCGGGCCTGGATCATCACCTCCCGCCGTCTGTGACCGCGGGGTCGGGGGTGGAGGCGAGGTGTGAGACCACGGTCTTTTCGAACCAGTGGTGGGCGTAGGGCTCGTCGTTGAACGCGGGTACCTCGCGGTAGCCGGCCGCCCGGTATAGGCCGATCGCCTCGGCTAGGGTCCGGTTGGTTTCAAGCCGGAGGATGCGGGCGCCGTGAGCCGCGGCGCGGGCCTCTAGCTCGGCCAGGATCCGGCGGCCCAGGCCGAGCCCGCGGGCGGCGGGAGCGACCCACATCCGCTTGATCTCAGCCGGCGCGTCGTGGTGGAATTTCAGCGCGCCGCACCCGGCCGGCTCGCCGCGCAGGGTCGCCACCAGGAACAGGCCCGCGGGCGGGCTCAGTTCCCGGTCGGCTGCGGAGATGCTCAGGGCCGGGTCGAAGCCGCTATCGAACCGCCGGCCTAGCTCGGCGAAGTAGGCCCGCAGACAGTATCGGGCGTCGGGGTGGCTGGGGTCGCATACCGCGATCCGGACCGCCGAGGACATCAGCAGCCGCTCGACCTCGGCCATCGCGGTGACCAGCCGGGTGCGCTGGCCTTCGGTGAGGGGACCGAGCAGGGCGGCGGCCGCGTTATCGGAGCGGCGGTCAAGCTCGGCACGTTCGGCCTGCCCGGCCTCGGTCAGGCGGGCGGTCCGCACTCGCCCGTCGGCCTGGTTCACCGCCACGATGACCAGCCCGTCCTGTTCCAGCGACCGCAGCAGCCGGCTTAGGTAGCCGGAGTCGAGGTCAAGCCGCGACCGCAGCACCCTGATGTCACTGCCGTCCGGCTCAATCTCCCACAGCAGCCGCGCCTGGCCGAGCGGGCGGCCGCGGGCCAGGAAGGCGTCGTCGAGTGCGCCGATGCTCTGCGTGACGGTCCGGTTGAATCGCCGGACCTGGCCGATCATGCCCGGTTCCATTCTCTGACTGTAGTCAGAGAATACGGGCGAAGATGGTCAGCCGGCGCGGAGGCGAAGCGCGGGAACGCGAGGCCCTCGACCGGCTGGCCGAGGGGGCGAGGGGGCGAGGGGGCGGGCAACCGGCAGATCGCCCGCGCCCTCGGGGGTCTCGCTGAAGACGGCGCAGAACCATTTCTCCCGCATCCTCGACAAGCTCCAGGCCGCCGACGGGACTCAGGCCGCGCTGCGGGCCCGGGGCGTGCCGCCCGCGGTCCGCTGACCGGGGCGGGTTACTGAGGCTTGTCCGGAGGGCGGCGGTTTCGGGGACGGCGGCGGGCGGGACCGTCGGGAGCGGGCTCGGGCGAGAGAAGCGGCAGCCGGGACGGGGGCTTGATCTCGGCCAGCCGCAGGTAGGTCACCAGGCGCTGGCCGCCGCGGGTGGCGAGGCTGGCGAGCACCTCTTGCAGCTCGCCCACGTCGCGGGCCACGACAGACATGAGATAGTCCATTTCGCCCGCCACGTTGTCCGCGGAAATGACCTGCGGCAGGGCCCGGATCAGGTCATCGAAGACGCGGCTGGACCGCGGGTCGTGACGGGCCAGGGTGGCCGTCACATAGAGCTGCAGCGGGAAGCCGGCGGCGGCCGGGTCCAGCTGGGCGCTGATGATCCGGATGACGCCCGATTCCTTGAGCCGCCGCACCCGGTACAGGGTCGCCGCAGGTGACAGGCCGACAGCGCGCGCCAGTTCGACATTGGTCCGGTCCGCGTCGATCTGCAGCTCGTTGAGTAGCTGTATGTCAACATCATCAAGCTTAACTGCCATAATGCTTAATTATATTCAGCCAAGTCCGCTAGGCAACGAATTCTGCGCGCCCATCGGCGAAAATTACTACATGAACATCAGCCGTCGCAACGCCGTCGCAGCCCTGACCGCGGCCGGGCTGCTGTGGGGCACTACCGTTCCGCTTTCCAAGCTGGCCCTGCAGTGGCTGCCGCCGGGCTGGCTCACCGTTGCCCGCTTCGGCCTCGCCGCCGCGGTCCTGCTGGCCGTGGCGTCCAGGGGCCGGCTCGGGCTGCGGGCCGCGTTCAGGCCCAAGATCCTGATCTCGGGCGCGATCGGGTACGGCGGGTCCGTCGTCGTGCAGAACGCCGGCATCACCCGGACTAGCGTCACCCACGCCGCCCTGCTGATCGGGGCCGTGCCCATGCTGGTCGCGGTCATCGCCGCGGTATGGCACCACACCGTGGCCCGGCCGGTGGCCTGGGCGGGTTTCGTGGTGTCGCTGATCGGCGTCGGCCTCGTCGCCGGCGGCGGAGGCGGCGGCGCGACGCTGCGCGGCGATGAGCTGGTACTGGCCTCGCTGTTCATCTCGGCCGCGGTCACCGTCGCGCAGTCCCGGCTGCTGACCGGCCGCGACCCGGCCGCGGTTACCGCGGTGCAATTCCTCGGGGCCACGGTGGCCGCGCTGGTGTTCGCCGTCTGGACGGAAGGCGCCCCCGCCGTCCCGGCCACGCCGGGTCCGGTCCTGGCCGTGATCGCGCTGGCGGCGGGCGGCACGCTGCTGCCCTTCACGCTGTTCGCCTTCGGGCAGAGCCGGGTGTCGTCGGAGGTCGCCGGTGCGTTCCTCAACCTCGAACCGCTCGTGGGCGCGATCGCGGGCGTGGTCGTCTTCGGTAACCCGTTCGGGCTCGGGCAGCTCGCCGGGGGCGTGGCCATAATGATCGGTATCACGCTGAGCAGCCTGCCGCTGCTGACGGGCGGCCGTTCCGGGCGGGCGGCGAGAGCGCCTGCAGCGGTACCTGCCGCGGGGGTGCCTGCCATGGAAACGCTGAGTGCAGCGGGAACGGCGGCCGGGCATGGTGGCGGCGTGTACGTCAAGGTAGGCAGGCCGCCGCAACCAGACGGTCCGGCTGCGTACTGGTGCGTGGCGTGGGGTTAGCGGGTTACAGGTATGGGGCCAGCAGGGCCAGGTCGGCCGCCGGATATTGTGGGGTCCGTGGTAAACGTGGTGATTACCGGGGGTGGCGGCTTCCTGGGGTCGCGGCTGGCGCGGGAACTGCTGGCGGCGGGCTCGCTGGACGCCGCGGGCGGCGGGACGCGCCCCCTGACCCGCCTGACGCTGATCGACCGGGCCCCGGTCCCGGCTGACCTGGCCGCCGACGGGCGGGTGACCATGATCGGCGGCGAGCTTGACGCGCTGCTTGATCCGGCCGCCGCCGGGCCGGCCCGCTAGCCGGAGCCGAGGTGATCTTCCATCTGGCCGCGGCCGTCAGCGGGGAATGCGAAGCAGACTTCGACCTGGGGCTGCGGGCGAACCTGCGGGCCACCGAGGCGCTGCTGGCGTCCTGCCGCGCGCTGGGTACCAGCCCGGTCGTGGTGTTCGCCAGTTCGCTGGCCGTCTTCGGGGCCAGCGATGAGCACCCGCTCCCGGCGGTCGTCGACGACCACACCTTGCCTACCCCGCAGACCAGCTACGGCACGCAGAAGCTCATCTGCGAGCAACTGCTGGCCGACTACACCAGGAAGGCCTTCCTGGACGGGCGGGCCGTGCGGCTGATGACGGTCAGCGTGCGCCCGGGACGGCCCAACGCCGCGGCGACGGGCTTCCTGTCGGGCATCATCAGGGAGCCGCTGGCCGGGCAGCACGCCACCTGCCCGGTCGACCCGGGCACCGAGGTCGCGCTCGCCTCGCCGCCCAAGGCCATCGCCGCGCTACTATGCGCGGCCACGTCCTCCGGCCTGGCCTGGGGCGGCCGCACCGCACTCACGATGCCCGCGCTCACCGTGACGGTCGCGGACATGGCCGCCGCGCTGACCCGAATCGCCGGGCCGCAGGTCAGCGCGCTGATCGACTGGATCCCCGACCCGGCGGTGGCGCGGATGGTGTCGAGCTGGCCCGCCCGGATACGCGCCGACAGGGCCACCCGGCTCGGCCTGACCCCGGACCCGGACTTCGACTCGGTCATCACGACGCACTTGGCCGAGTCCGGGCCAGGCGTGGCCTCGGGCTGAACCGCTACGCTTGCGGCGGCATGATGTCGACCAGCCAGGGGACGCCGAACTGGTCGACGCACATGCCGAACTCGTCGCCCCAGGCCTGCTTGTCCAGCGGCATGGTCGTCGTACCACTGGAGGACAGTTTCTCCCAGTAACCGCGCAGGGCGTCGTCGTCGCCGCTGAGGCTCATCGAGAACCCGGCCGGTGAGTGGTACTCCATGTCGCTGGTGACATCGGCGGCCATGATCGTGTAGCCCGCAGGGGTCTCGAGCGTCCCGTGCATGATCCGGTCGGCGTCGGGCGAATCCTGGGCGCCGAAGTCAGCGAACGTGCTGAGGGTCGGGGTGCCGCCGAATACGCTGGCGTAGAACTCCAGCGCCTGCCGGGCATTGCCGTTGAAGTTGAGGTAGGGATTCAGCCGAGAGGCCATGGTGTCCTCCTGCGATTGTACGGGCTTGTGTGAGCGAGATTGGGCGCGCCAGCTGTCGCGCGAGCGGGAGCCCCCTGGTCCCTAATCCGACGCTATCAGCCGGGCCTGCCGTCAGGGAATGACGGGCCGGATCCCGGCGGCATGACGGCGGGCCAGGTCGCGGTAAATGGCGGGATTGGTCTCCACCCACTGCTTCGCTCCCCCGGTGACTTCCCTGACGACCCGGGCCGGGACGCCGGCGGCCAGCATGCCATCGCCGATGATCAGGCCGGGCGGTACCGTCGCGCCCGCCGCGACCAGGGCGCGACGGCCGACGATCACGCCGTCCAGCACCGTGGCGCCGTTGCCGATCAGCGCTTCCGGACCGATGACCGCGCCGTGCACCACGCACAGGTGGCCCACGGTCGCGCCCTCGCCGACCTCGGTCACCGGGTCGTCGCCGCCGTGCAGGACCGACCCGTCCTGGATGTTCGCTCCCCGGCGCACGATGATCGGCCCGAAGTCGGCCCGCAGTACAGCCCCGTACCAGACCGAGGCCTGCGCTTCCACCCGTACATCTCCGACCAGGGTAGCCGTGGGCGCGATCCACGCCTCGGGGCTTACCTGCGGCTCGTGGCCTTCAAACGCAAATAGTGGCACCCGCCAATCATGCACCGCGGCGCGGAGCGGTCAGGTGTTAAGCGCGCCGATCAGGGCCTTAGTGACATCTTCCGTGGTGGCGGTGCCGCCGAGGTCGCGGGTGAGGATCCCGGCTCCGGTGGTGGTCTCGATGGCCATGTGCAGACGCGCGGCCTGGTCGGGCAGGCCCAGGTGGTCCAGCATCAGCGCGGCGCTGCCGACGGCGCCGACGGGGTTGGCCAGGCCCTGTCCCGCGATATCCGGGGCGGAACCGTGCACGGGCTCGAACATGGAAGGAAAGCGCCGCTCCGGGTTGAGGTTGGCGCTGGCGGCCAGGCCGAGGCTCCCGGCCAGGGCGCTGCCGAGGTCGGAGAGGATGTCGGCGTGCAGGTTGGAGGCGACCACCACGGACAGGTCCTCGGGATGCAGGACGAACTTAGCGGACATCGCGTCGACCAGGACGCTTTCGGTCGCCACGTCCGGGTAGTCGCGGGCGACCCGCTTGAAGACGTCGTCCCACAGGACCATGCCGTACTGCTGGGCGTTGCTCTTGGTGACGCTGGAGACCTTGCGCCGGTCGCGGGTGCGGGCCAGGTCGAAGGCGAAGCGCATGATGCGTTCGCAGCCGGCCTCGGTGAACAAGGCTGACTGGACGGCGACTTCGCGGCCGGGGCCCCGGCCGGAGAGGTTGCGGCCGCCGAAGCCGATGTATTCGCCTTCGCTGTTCTCGCGGACGACCACCCAGTCCAGCTCGGTGTCGTCGGCCTGGCGCAGCGGGCTGCGCACGCCGGGCAGGAAGTGCACGGGGCGGACGTTGGCCCACTGGTCGAAGCCCTGGCAGATGGCCAGCCGCAGGCCCCACAGGCTGACGTGGTCGGGCACGCCGGGCCAGCCGACCGCGCCGAAGTAGATGGCGTCGAAGGCCCTTAGCTGGTCCAGGCCGTCCGCGGCCATCATCTGGCCGGTGCGCGCGTAGTAGTCGCAGCCCCAGTCGAACTCGTGCCACTCGAACGCGAACGCGCCAGCGCTGGCGGCGGCCAGCGCCTCGAGCACCTCCCGCCCGGCGGCTACCACCTCCCGGCCGACGCCGTCCGCGGGAATCGCCGCGATCCGAAGCATTCGGGGTGTGCTCACCGTGGTGTCCCTTCGTCCTGTCCACTATCTTGCCCTACCGGCGCCGGCCCCAGGGGTGACGCAGGGGACGCGGTAGTGGTAGGACGCCTCGTTCGGGATAAAGGAATTTGTTTTTGCGGTCAGGCGGTGCGGACGCGAGCCGACAGCGGGTGGGCGGCGTGCCAGGCGACGGCGGTGGCAGCCAGCGCGGCCACCGCGGCGACCAGCATCGCGGCGCGGTCGCCGGCCACCCCGATCCCGCCGCTGACGCCCTGGGCCACGGCCGGCAGCAGGGCGGCACCCACCGCGGCACCGATCTGACGGCTGGTGTTGATCAGGCCGCCGACCAGGCCCTGGTCAGCATCGGCCATGCCGCGGCTGGCGATCACGGTCGAGCCGAACGCGGTGCCCGCGGTCCCGAAGCCGATCAGCATGACCACGAGCAGGACCGGGCTGTAGCCAGTGGCGGGCAGGCGGGTCAGGACAGCGAAGCCGATCGCGGCCGCGGCGGCGGTCACCAGCAGCAGGCGCCTGATGCCGATCCGGCCCGCGAGCCGGGGACCGAACATGCCCATCATGAACCCGACCACGCCCTGCGGGGCGATCGCCAGGCCGGTGAACAGCGGCGACTCGTGCAAGACCTGCTGCAGGTAGAGCGACAGGACGAGCATCTCGCCGCCGTTCCACAGGCCGAGCAGGAACGACAGCGTGGTCCCGTCCCGCAGCCCCCGGCGGTGCAGCAGGGACAGCCGGACGAGCGGTTCGGGGTGGCGGGTCTCCGCTTTGGCGAAGACGGCCGTCGCGGCGGCTGCGGCCACGACGGCGGCAATGACCAGCGGGGAGGTCCAGCCGAGCACGACGCCCTGGGAGACGGCGAACACGATCAGCGTGATGGCGCTGGTGATCAGGAGCGCGCCGCGGACGTCGAGGTGGTGTTTCGCGGTGCTGGTGGCCTTCGCGGCCTTCGCGGCCTTCGCGGTCTTGGCGGTCTTGGCGGTCTTGGCGGTCTTGGCGACGGCGGTCTTGGCGGGGCCGAGGATGGCCGGGCACAGGGCCGCGGCGATCAGGCCGACCGGGACGTTGACGAGGAAAACCGCGCGCCAGCTGGTGAACTGCACCAGCACGCCGCCGAGAACCTGGCCTGAGACGAAGCCGACGGAGGAAATCGCACCGTAAAGTCCGATGGCACGAGTACGTTCGGGGCCTTCTGGGAAGCCGGTGGTAATGAGAGAGAGCGCGGCGGGGGCGACGATCGCCGCACCCGCGCCTTGCACCACCCGCGCGGCGATCAGCAGCGTCGGGTCCCTGGCCAGCCCGCCCGCCAGGCTCGCCAGCGAGAACGCGATCAGGCCCGCGACGAACATGCGCCGTCGGCCGAACAGGTCAGCCGCCCGGCCGCCGAGGATGAGCAGTCCGCCGAACGCGATGGCGTATCCCGTCACGACCCACTGCACCGCGTCGGGGGCCATGTGGAGTTCGCGCTCAATCGAGGGCAGGGCCACGTTCACGATGCTGAAATCAAGCACGACCATGAACGCGGCCACGAGGATCAGGGCAAGCTGGAGAGGCCGGCGGTGGGCGGGAGCGGAGGGTTCTGCGTCGTGGGGGGTGCTTCGGCTTTGGCCTTGGCTTTGGTTTTGGTTTTGGCTTTTTTTGGGGTCCGGGAGGAGTGGCAGTGGTGACTGGCAGGGACTCACGGCGGTCGGAAGGCGCGGTGGCGGACATGATACCAATCAAATACGTAACGGATCGTTTCGAAATTCCAGAGGGTAGAACCCGGCGGTGAACGGCGATATTCCGGAGCTGGAGCCGGAATCCGCGGAGGCTGGTCCGGACGGCGTAAGCGGTGCGGGCGGTGGGCGGGCGGTGCGGGCGGGACGGGCAGTGCGGGCGGGACGGGCGGAGCGCAGCGGGGGCGGCCGCGGAGTCCGGAGGCGGACCGCGCCATTCTGGCGGCGGCCGTGGCCCTGCTCGCCGACCGGGGGCTGGCCGCCATGTCGATCGAGGAGGTGGCCGCGCGGGCCGGGGTAGGCAAGGCCACGATCTACCGGCGCTGGCCGTCCAAGGGCCTGCTGGCGCTGGATGCGTTCGTGACGTCGTTCCGTGAAGAACAGCCACTGCCCGACACCGGGACGCTCCGTGGCGACCTGCTCGCCGCGCTGCACGCGTGGGTGCGCGCGGTGACGCAGACCCCGATGGGATCGATGCTCACCGGCCTGATCGCCGAGGCACAGCATGACCCGGAGCTGCGCGGGGCCTGGCGGGGTCGCGTGATCGAGCCGCTGCGCGGCCAGCACCGGATCATGCTGGACCGGGCCATCGCCCGCGGCGAGATGCCGGCCTCCGTCGACCAGGAGGTCGTACTCGACCTGTTCTTCGGCGCCGCCGAGCACCGGCTGCTGCTCGGTCACCTGCCGATGACGGACGACTTCATCGGCCGGGTCGTGGACGTGATCCTGGGCGGGATCGAGCCCGGGGGGTCACCTAGCTAAGGGTTGATGCCGGGAGCCGCCTAGCTAAGGGTGATGCCGGGAGCCGCCAGGCCTGTGACGCGGGTGGCCGGCGGGACCGGCGAGGCTGACGCGGCGCCGCACCCGGCGCCACGCCCGGACGGAACCGCGCCGAAACGAGCGGGCAGAATCGACCGGGCGCCCGCCAGCCGTCTCGCGCTCTCAGCGTCCGGGGATGTTATCCCCCAGGCCCCGCAGATCCTTCCAGCCCCTCGCGCCCCAGTGCTTGCCCTACTGCCGTCACCGCCGACCACAACGATGCTCCATCGATGTGGTCAGGGCAACATCGATGCTCCATCGATGTGGTTACCAAGCGGCCGACCGGCGGCTGGATCCTGCCCCGTCACGTGCCCGGTGGCCGCCTACGACATTAGTCAGCTGAGCCAGTACTCCCAGCCCTGCTGCCACGCGAAGTCCCGTGCGGCGAGGTCCTCCAGCGGGACGCCGTTGATCAGGTGGTCCAGGCCCCACCGGGTGGCGACGTGGCCGATGACGAGGACCGCTGCCCGTTCCAGCACAGCGGCAGGTCGGCGAGGAACCGGCCGACGCGCGCGACCGCCTGCCGCCAGCTCTCCCCGCCCGGATACGGCTCGTCCAGATGTCAGTGTCGTCGCGGATTGGCCCGAATCAGCATCACGTTATATCGTGTTAGTGGACGTTAGCACGGGCGCCGATCGCCCGGAGCGCGAAGGAGAATCCGCCATGGCCGATTTTGAAGAGCAGCTTCGGGGCTTCTGGTCCAAGTTGACCGCGTGGCTGCACGGCGGGCAGCGCGCCGACGCCACGCAAAAGGCGAAGGACGCCCTGCAGGACATGCGCACCAGCGAGGCCGGCCGCAAGGCCGAGGCGGCGCTGCGGGACCTGCGCGAAGGCGAGGTCGGGCGCAAAGCCGAGGCGGCGGTGCGAGACCTGCGCGAAGGCGAGACCGGCCGCAAGGCCAAGGCTGCGCTCCACGACCTGCGCGAGAGCGAAGTGGTGGGCAAGGCCCGCGAGACCGCGCGTGACGCGCTGCGCGACCTGCGAACGGGCGACGCCGGACGCAAGGCCAAGGCGGCGCGCCACGACCTGCGCGACGGCTCAGGGACCAGCGACAAGTCCTGACCCGGCGGGGCGGGTCCGGCTGAGCCACGGGGTACCGCGGCGGCGCGGGGGCGGCTACCCTGAGAGGAAACCCTGGACGGAGCACGTCGCGGTCGGGGGTTCTTGTCCTGAGCACCGCCATTTGACCTGCACGGATGTTAGCGCTAACGTCAGCCCCGGCTGACCGCATAGCTACCCAGCGCGCGGCCGAGGGAGGCACGACGTGATGCCGTCACCGGGTGACCGGGCCAGCAGCCGGGTACGGAGATCAGTCGTACCGGACGCGGGCAACCTCTCCCGGCCACCGGTCATGGCGGACGTAGCCCGGCTGGCCGGCGTGTCTCATCAGACCGTCTCGCGGGTGCTCAACGATCATCCGAACGTCCGACCGATGACACGGGACAAGGTGCTCGCGGCCATCCGCGAGCTCGCCTACCGGCCGAACGCCGCGGCCAGGACGCTGGTCACCCGGCGCACCCACACCCTGGGTGTGATCAGTTTCGACACCATGCTCTACGGTCCGGCGTCCATGCTCTACGGCTTCGAGCGGGCGGCGCACGACGCCTACTTCGTCTCCATCGTCAGCCTGCCCGCGCTGGACCGCCGGTCCATGCTGGACGCGGTGGAGCGGTTCCTCGGCCAGGGCGTGGAGGGCATCATCGTCATCGCGACGCAGGACACCGCCGTGGCCGCCCTGGCGCACGTGCCCCCGGAAGTGCCGCTGGTCGCGGTGGGCTGCGGCACCCGGGCATCCGTCACGTCGGTGGCGATCGACAACGCGGCCGGCGCCGCCGCCGCGACCAGCTACCTGCTCGGCCTGGGCCATGGGACGGTGTATCACGTGGCCGGCCAGGCCTCCTGCCTCGACGCGCAGGAGCGCATCGACGGCTGGCGGCAGGCGCTGCGCGAGGCCGGGGCACCCGAGCCGCCCGTGCTCGCGGGCGACTGGTCGTCGGCCTCCGGTTACGAGCTGGGGTGCCAGCTGGCCACCGATCCCGCGGTCACGGCGGTCTTCTGCGGCAACGACCCGATGGCGCTCGGCATGATGCGGGCGCTGGCCGAACGCGGGCTGCGGGTGCCCGATGACGTGAGCATCGTCGGTTTCGACGACGTGCCCGAGGCCGGGTACTACTTGCCGCCGCTTACCACGGTACGGCAGGATTTCGGCCAAGTCGGAAGGCAAGCGCTCAGCGCACTGGTGGACCGGATGTCCGGCGCGATCCCGGCCGGCCCGCGGGTCCGGGTAGCGCCTGAGCTGATCGTGCGGGCGAGCGCCGCGGGGCCGCACAACCGCTGACCCGGCGGATTCAGCCACCGGCCGGGCGGCAAGAATGCACGGAAAGGAACGTACGAAAAGGCGGACAGATGGATGTTAGCGCTAACAAAGGCGTCAGCGGTGACGATTTCGTCGTCGGCGTCGACTTCGGCACGCTGTCGGCCCGGGCCCTGGTGGTCCGGGTCCGTGACGGCGCCGAGGCCGGTACCGCGGTCAGCGAGTACGCGCACGGCGTGATCGACCATTACCTGGCCGGAGCCGAGCTGCCGCCGGACTGGGCGCTGCAGGACCCGGGCGACTACACCGCCGCGCTGACGGCCACCGTCCCGGCCGCTCTGCGGGAGGCCGGCGTCGACCCGGCCCGGGTGATCGGCATCGCTACCGACTTCACCGCGTCCACGTGCATGCCGGTGACCACCGACGGGACGCCGCTGTGCCAGCTCCCCGGCCTGGCCGCGCGGCCGCACGCCTACCCCAAGCTGTGGAAGCACCATGCCGCCCAGGCGCACGCGGACCGGATCAACGCCGTCGCCCACCAGCGCACCGAGAAGTGGATCAACCGCTACGGGGGCAAGATCTCCGCTGAGTGGCAGTTCGCCAAGGCGCTTCAGCTGCTGGATGAGGACTTCGAGCTTTACCAGCGCGCCGACCGGTGGATCGAGGCCGCGGACTGGATCATCTGGCAGCTCTGCGGGACCGAGACCAGGAACGCCTGCACGGCCGGTTACAAGGGCATTTTCCAGGACGGGCATTACCCGTCCCGGGACTTCCTCGCCGCGCTCGACCCGAGGTTCGCCGGTTTCGCCGACGACAAGCTAGCCCACCCCATCTCGCCGCTCGGCGCGCTGGCCGGGCGGCTGACCCCGGCCGCAGCCGCCGCGTGCGGCCTGCCTTCCGGCATCGCGGTGGCGGTCGGCAACGTGGACGCGCACGTCACGGTGCCCGCGGCGGGCCCGGTCGCGGCGGGCAAGATGGTGGCGATCATGGGTACGTCCACCTGTCACGTGATGAACGGCGCGGAGCTTGCCGAGGTCCCCGGCATGTGCGGTGCCGTCGACGGCGGCATCGTGGCCGGGCTATGGGGATATGAGGCGGGGCAGAGCGGGGTCGGTGACATCTTCGCCTGGTTCGCGCGCAACGGGGTCCCGGCCGAGTTCGCCGAGCAGGCCCGGCGGCGCGGCGTGTCGCTGCAGCGGCTGCTCGATGAGCAGGCGAGCGCAGAGCCGCCCGGTGCGCACGGCCTGATCGCGCTGGACTGGGAGGGCGGCAACCGGTCGGTACTGGTGGACGGGCGCCTGTCCGGCGCCATCGTCGGGCTGACGCTGGCGACCACGGCGCCGGAGATCTACCGGGCGCTGCTGGAATCGACCGCGTTCGGCACCAGGATGATCATCGAGGAGTTCGGTGCCTCGGGCGTGCCGGTGACCGAGCTCGTGGTGGCCGGCGGCCTGACTAAGAGCGCCCCGCTCATGCAGATCTATTCCGACATCACCCGGCGCCCGCTCAGCGTGATCGGGTCCGAGCAGGGGCCGGCCCTGGGTTCGGCCATCCATGCCGCCGTGGCCGCGGGCGCTTACCCGGACGTGCCGGCCGCGGCCACCGCCATGGGCCGGCTCGACCTGGACGTCTACCGCCCGGACGCGGCCCGCGCCGACGTCTACGACGAGCTGTACGCCGAATACGTGCGACTGCACGACTACTTCGGCCGGGGCGAGAACGAGGTCATGCACCGGCTGCGCGCCATCCGCAACCGGGTCAGGAAGGCGGCCGCTGAGCCTGGCGGAACGGCCGCGAGAAAGACAGGGGAATGAACGACGAGGGAAGGCGGCGCCTCGAAGCGCCCCGGAGGCGAGCGGGAGGTAGAGCATGAGTACCGCGGAAAGCCGTGCGGTCGCCGCGTTGCGCGAGACGGTATGCGCGCTGCACAGCGAGCTCGTGCGCAACAACCTGGTCGCCTGGACCTCGGGCAACGTGTCCGCGCGGCTTCCCGGCTCGGATCTGATGGTGATCAAGCCGAGCGGGGTTTCCTACGACGACCTGACGCCGGAGTCGATGGTGGTCTGCGACCTGGACGGCAAGTCCGTGTCGGCGAACGGCCTGAGCCCGTCCAGTGATACCGCCACGCACGCCTACATCTACCGGCACATGCCCAGCGTGGGCGGGGTGGTGCATACGCACTCCACCTACGCGACCGCGTGGGCCGCCCGCGGCGAGCCCATCCCCTGCGTGATCACCGCGATGGCGGACGAGTTCGGCGGCGAGGTTCCTGTTGGCCCGTTCGCGCTGATCGGCAGTGACGAGATCGGCCGCGGCGTGGTCACCACGCTGACCGGGCACCGCTCCCCCGCCGTGCTGATGAAAAGCCACGGCGTCTTCACCATCGGCAGCACCGGCCGGGACGCGGTGAAGGCCGCCGTGATGTGCGAAGACGTGGCGCGCACCGTGCACCTGGCCCGCGCCTACGGCGAGCTGACGCCGCTGCCCGCTGACCAGGTGGACGCGCTGCACGCCCGCTACAAGAACCACTACGGCCAGCGTTGACGTATCGAAGGAGACCTCATGACCGCTTTCAACGGGCGCAAGCCGCGCATCGGCATTCTCGGGATCATGCAGGATCTGTACGACGACATGGTGCCCGGCATCGCCCAGCGGCAGGAGGGGTACGCCGCCGAACTCGCCGCGCACCTGTCCGATGTCGCGGAGTTCACGCCGAGCAAGGCCATCAAGTACCGCGAGGACGCCGAACGCGCCATGCGCGAGTTCGAGGACGCGGACCTGGACGGCGTGCTCGTGGTCATGCTCACCTACGGCCCGGCCATGCGGGTCGCACGGTTGCTCTCGGAGTCCCGGCTGCCGGTCTGCCTGGCCAACATCCAGCCGGAACCCAACGTGACGCCGGCCTGGGACATGGCCGACATGACGTATAACCAGGGCGTGCACGGCGCGCAGGACACGGCGAACGCCATGGTCCGGGCCGGGAAGCGGTTCGCCGTGTTCACCGACGACTGGAAGAGCGCGTCGTTCCGCGCGGATGTGGGCCGCTGGGCTCGCGCGGCGGCCGCGGCGGCCGCGTGGAAGCGGCTCAAGGTCGCGATCTTCGGCTACGCGATGAACGAGATGGGTGACATCCGCGTCGATGAGAGCGCGCTGGTCAGGAGCCTCGGCCCGGCGATCATCTCGGTCGCGCAGGGCGACCTGTGGCGCGGCATGCAGGAGGCGAGGGCCGAGGCGGTGGCGGCGGTCATCGGGTTCGAGGACGAGAACTTCGAGATCGACCCGCGGCTTTCCGCCGAGGAGCGCACTGACCACGCCCGGATGCAGGTGGCGATCGAGCAGATCCTCAGCGATCGGGGGTTCGGCGCCTACACGGCGCACTTCGACGCGATCGGCGAGGACGGCCGGTTCAGTCGCCTGCCGCTGGCCGCGGCGTCGTCCCTGATGGCCAAGGGCTACGGGTACGCCGCCGAGGGCGACGTGCTCACCGCGTGCCTGGTCTACGCCGGGCACATGCTGATCGGCGACGCGCACTTCACCGAGATGTACGCGATGGACTTCCCCTCGGACTCGATCCTGCAGAGCCACATGGGCGAGGGCAACTGGAAGATCGCCCGGTCCGACCGGCCGGTGAAGCTGATCAAGCGGCCGCTCGGCATCGGGCGGCTGGCCGACCCGCCGACCTTTCTGTTCCAGTACCAGCCGGGCCCGGCCACGCTGGCCGCCCTGGTCTCGCTGGAGGCAGAGCGCTTCCGGCTGGTGGTCGCCGAGGGCGAGAACCTGGACAGCCAGGTACTGCCGGCCCTGGAGATGCCGTACGGCCAGTTCCGGCCCGCGTCCGGGCTGCGCAAGTGCCTGAACGGCTGGCTCTCGCATGGCGGCCCGCACCACGAGGTGATGAACCTGGGCCATCACGCTGCTGACTGGAAGGCGTTCTGCGGGGTCACCGGCATCGAGTTCGTCCAGGTGTAGGCGCGGGGCAGGCACACGGGTTTCATGGCGCGGCGGCGGCGAGGCGCGGGCCAGGCCCGGATCAGGTCGATCCGGGCCAGGCCCGGATCAGGTCGGGGGGGCCGTAGCGGGCGTCGACGGCCGAGGCGTCTACGCCGCTTCTTGACACGGCCACTAGCGGGATGAGGTCATCGGTGAGCTGGAAGCGCTGCCGCATGAGGCTGGCTTCGTCGTGCCGGTCGAAGGGCGCATGATCGTGCCACTTGATGGAGCCGACGAACGCCAGGCGGCTGGCGACAGGCGAACGGTCGGCTCCCACCACGTCGATTTCCACTTCGTTGGTCCGGGTCCAGTAGCCCCCGACGGCCGGCGCGGCCGGAAGCTGGCCGTCGGGAAGGAGCCGGGCGAGCGCCTCGCGGATCACCGGCTCGACGGCCCGGCCCCGGTAGGCACTCCAGCCGGACCGGACGCGGCGAAGCGTGATGTCGCCGCGCCTGCGCTCGATTTCGGCCATGTGCGGCTCGAGGAAACGCAGCCAGAACCTCAGGTAGGAGTCGCTAATCCGGTAGCGCCGCTCTCTGGAGGGCAGCAGGCTGACCGGTAGCTCGGCGGCCACCATGCCCTTCGTAGTCAGCCGGTCGAGCGCGCGCGTCAAGGACGTGCTGTTAATGCCCCCGGCGGCACGGGCGATGCTGGTAAAGGTCCTTTCCCCCGAGCCGATCGCGCGCAGGACGTCCCGCGCCTGCACCTCGGTGGGGAACTCCGCGGCCAGCGATCTTTCGCCGGAGACAAGCAGCGCCGATACCGGGTTACCCACGGCCTGTTCCAGGTACTCCCAGGTGGACGCGCCCCGGGGCCACTCGCCGCAGATCAGCGGGAGCCCGCCGGTGACCAGCGCCGCGTCAAAGGCCGACGCGGCGTCCAAGCCGAGCATCGAGCCGATTTCAGCCGGATTGAGCGGGCCGATCACCATCTCCGTACCGCGCTGGTGGAACGGCCTGTCGTAGCTGTTCAGCGCGGTCATCATGGGCAGATCCGAACCGATGAGGATCAGCAGCACCGGCTTCCGGCACAGGAACCTGTCCCAGGCGCGCTGGAGCAGCCCTTCGAAGCCTTCGACCTTGTCCATGAGATAGGGAACCTCGTCGATGACGACCAGCGAGGGCGCATCCTCGGGCAGGGCATCGGCCAGCACCTGCAGGGCACCGTTCCATCCCGCGGGCGCAATCTCGGCGAGCAGCGCCCGGCCAGGCAGTGACGAGCACGCCACATCGTCGAGGAACTGCGCGAGCTCGGCATCGGCCGGACCGCCCGCGGCGGCGTAGAAGAGCGAAGGGACACCTGAGCGCAGGACGAACTCCTCGGCGAGGGCCGACTTGCCGATACGCCGCCGGCCGCGCATGAGCAGGCAGCGTCCGGGCCTCGCCGTGCCTGCTCCGGCGCGGACCCGGTGGAGCAGCTGGGCCAGGACCGTGATCTCATGCTCCCGCCCGACGAAGTCGCTCATGCGCGCCTCCACACTTTGTATCATCAATGATGCTAACACCAATGGTACTAACATCGCTTACGCCAGGAGTGACCATGGAGAGGCACCACGGTCCGTTCGGCCGAAAAAGAAGGGCGCGGCCAGTTAGGGGGCACCTTCCTCGGATACCGGCCGGGGTTACTGGCCGGTGACTTGCTGCCAGCTGGCGACGGAGGGCTGGCGCCTGGCGGCGGGGCTCTGGCCGAAGAGCTTGAGGATGTTGCCGGTGATGCGCTGGACCATGGTGGCCTCGCGGATGCCGCCTGGATGGCACCCGATGCGACCGTCGAGCGCGGGGGATCCAGTTGTTGGTGCCGGTTGTCGAGCACACCGGCACCGGCGGACGGGCCGGTGGTGCTGACGGACAAGGTGACTTTCTGGCCCGGCTGCGCGTAGACCTGGCTGGCGAACCCGGAGCGTGGGACCGGCGATGGCCATCCGCTGCCTCCGCAGTCGCGCTAGCGACAAGACGGTGCACCGGCAACCGCGAAATCAATCATCGTGGATCACCGCTACCCGCGGGGGGGTAGTGGTGATCCACGATCAGGAGGACGCCGCCTTTTGCGGTGGGCTGGCCGCAAATTAGCCGGGCCAGTCGATTTGGGCTTCCGGGACTCCGGCGGACCGGGCGTATTCCTCGGCGGCGGCGCGGCCAGCGCGGTCGCCGCGCGGGTAATGGAAGATCTTTCCGCTGAAGACGACGAACACCTCGTCGGCAGAGCGGAAATCGCAGTACCAGCCGCCTTCGTGGTAGAGCAGACGGCTCAGGGTTTCCGCCAGCGCGGCGGCGTGCTCCGCGGGTAGCTCGAATTCGATGACGGTCCATACCTCCGGCTGGCCGGCCGCGGCCACGCCGAGGGCGGCGCGGTAGATCTTCGTGACCGTCAGCGGGATGCCTTCAAGGACGGCATCGGGCCGGAGGCTTTCACCCAGCAGGCCTCCCGAGAAAGTGCTCATAGGCAGCAGTATGCCGTCGCGGGCCGAAAACCGGTTGCACCGGCCGGGGACCGTGTGGCAACCTGCAGCGAGTTCGGGCCGGCGTGGCCGGCTGAGCGGAAGGAGGCGCCAGATGTACATGCCCGTCGCGGGTGCGCTGCCGCCTGCCCTATTGACCGCTCAGCTGAGGAGCACCACCCTTGCACGACTTTTCCTCCGCATCCGACGGAGAGTTCAACTCCCGCCGCGGTAAGCGGCGTTTTGACGACGACGAGCCGACCACGGCCAAGCGCGTCCGGCGGCGCCGGGCGCTGCCGCCGATCGAGAAGTTCGACGCGACCGACGGGCTGCCCGAAGGTGATCGCTGGTCCACCTGGGACCAGTCCATTCCTACCGAACGCGGCCCGAAGCCCTATCCGGACTGGCTGGTCACCGAACTGGCCGCCGTCGATACCGAGCTCGGCATCCTGAAGACAGGCAAGGAAGCCGACGTCTTCCTGCTCCGGCGGGGCGTCCCGCAGACGAGGAGGTCCTGCCTGCTGGCCGCCAAGCGTTACCGGTCCGCCGAGCACCGGATGTTCCACCGGGACAGCGGCTACCTGGAGGGCCGCCGGACCAGGGAGTCCAGGGTCAACCGGGCCATGTCGAGCCGCAGCGCATTCGGGCGGCAGGCCATCGCGGGCCAGTGGGCGGCCGCCGAGTTCAGCGCGCTGGCCCGGCTGTACGCGGCCGGGGTGCCCGTCCCCTACCCGGCGCAGATCCTCGACACCGAGCTGCTGCTTGAATTCATCGGCTCGGCGGACGGGATTGCCGCCCCGCGGCTGGCCGAGACCAGGCCGGATCCCGCCGAACTCGCCGGCCAGTGGGATCAGCTGGTGCAGGCGCTCGTGACCCTGGCCAGGGACGGCCTCGCGCACGGCGATCTGTCCGCGTACAACCTGCTGGTGCACGACGGGCGGATCGTGATGATCGACCTGCCCCAGGTGGTCGACGTGATCGCGAACCCGCGCGGCGCCTTCTTCCTCAACCGTGACGCGGAGAACATAGGCCGCTGGTTCGCCGGGCACGGGCTGACCGGCGTCCGGCCCGAACCCCGGGATCTCGGCGCGCTGCTCTGCCGGGAGGCGATGCTCGACTAGGAGCGGGTCACGACGCGGATTCCGGGCTGAACGCGGGAATGCCGGTGATGGCCCGGCCCATGATCAGGGTGTGGATCTCGTCGGTGCCCTCGTAGGTCCGCACGCTCTCGAGGTTGTTCGCGTGCCGCAGCGGCGAGTAGTCCAGCGTGATGCCGTTGCCGCCCAGGATCGTGCGGGCCTGCCGGCAGATGGCGATCGCCTCGCGGACGTTGTTGAGCTTGCCGAGGGAGATCTGCTCGGGTCGCAGCGTCCCGGCGTCCTTGAGGCGGCCGGTCTGCAGCGCGACGAGCACGCCCTTGGTGATCTCGAGCACCATGTCGGCGAACTTGGCCTGGGTGAGCTGGAACGAAGCAATCGGCTGGCCGAACTGGCGGCGCTCAAGCGCGTACGCCAGCGCGACCTCGTAGGCGTCGCGGGCCGCGCCCATCGCCCCCCACATGATCCCGTAGCGGGCCTCGTTGAGGCAGGCGAACGGCCCCTTCAGCCCCGACACGCCGGGCAGGACGGCGCTGGCGGGCAGCCGGACGCCGGCCAGGGTGACGTCGCACTGGATCGAGGCCCGCATGCCCAGCTTGGGCTCGATCGGCGTGGCGGTGAAGCCGGAAGTCACGGTCGGCACCACGAACCCGCGGATACCCTCGTCGGTCTTGGCCCAGATGACGGCGACATCGGCGATAGAGGCCAGGCCGATCCAGCGCTTGACCCCGTTGATCACCCAGCCGTCGCCGTCTTGTACCGCGCTGGTCACCATGCTCGCCGGGTCGCTGCCCGCGTCCGGCTCGGTGAGGCCGAAGCAGCCGATGAGCTCACCGGCGGCCATGCCCGGCAGCCACCGCTGCTTCTGCTCCTGCGAACCGAACTTGTGGATCGCGCTCATCGCCAGCGATCCCTGGACGCTGACGAACGTGCGCAGGCCCGAGTCGCCCGCCTCGAGCTCCATGGCGGCCAGGCCGTACTCGACGGCGCTGCGGCCCGGGCAGCCGTAACCGTGCAGGTGCATCCCGAGCAGTCCGAGGGCGCCCATCTCGGTGGCGATCTCGCGCGGGAAGTGGGCGGTCTCGTACCACCGCTTGATGTTCGGGGTGATCCGCGCGCGGACGAAGGCGCGGACGCGGTCGCGCAGCTCGATCTCCGCAGCGGAGAGCAGGCTGTCCAGGTCCAGGTAGTCGTGCGCCAGGTCGGTCATGAGGTGCCTCCCACGATGTCGCGCAGCCGGAACTGCGGATGTTGCCGCTGGCCGGGGCGGGCAGCTCGGCCAGGACCTCCAGGTGCTCGGGCCAGTATGGCCCGAGCACCCGCTTGTTCTCGAGGAAGCGCCGCGTGTCCGGCCGGGTGAGGCGAGATGTGGGACACGGGCAGGCCCGGCGCGACAGGGGAGGAAGATCGCGGTTCGGGCAGGCCCGCGGGCGGAAGGGGCCAGTGGGGACTAGTCGGGGAAGGAGACGGAATCGGCGGGCGAACTATCAACGGCCTCGACGGGCCGATGATCAGCGGCCTCGACGGGCCGATGATCGGCCGGCTGGGTGCGAGCGGCCTTCTGCTTGAAGGTGAGGCGGCCGTTCTTCATCACGCCGATGCGCTGGGCGCGGCGGGCGACGGTGCTGTCGTGGGTGACGACCACCATGGTCAGGCCGTGCTCGCGCCACATGGTGTCGAGCAGGCCGATGATCTCGTCTCTGGTGTCCTCGTCGAGGTTGCCGGTCGGCTCGTCGGCCAGCAGCACCTTGGGCTCCTTGACCAGGGCCCGCGCGATCGCGACCCGCTGCTGCTGGCCGCCGGACAGCTCGCCGGGCACGTGCCGCAGCCGGTCGGCGAGGCCGACGGACTCGAGCGCGACCGCGGCCCGCTGCCGCCGGGCCGTGGCGGACACGCGCAGCGGGACCAGCGCGGTTTCGACGTTCTCCTGCGCGGACAGCGTGGGGATCAGGTTGAAGGTCTGGAAAACGAAACCCATCGACTCGGCCCGCACCCGGGTCACCTCGGCCTCGCGCAGCTGCGCCAGGTCACGTCCTTCGAAGTCGATGACACCAGCCGAGGGCCGGTCCAGGCCGCCGAGCATCTGCAGCAGCGTCGACTTGCCCTGCCCGGTCGGTCCCTGGATGGCCAGCCATTCGCCGTCCTCCACCACGAGGTCCACCCCGCGCAGCGCGTTGACGGTCTCGCGGCCCTTGGCGTACTTCTTGGTCACTCCGGTGAGCTTGTACATGCTTTTCCTTCCTCAGGCCAGCTTGCGCAGGGCGGCCGCCGGGCGCAGCCGCGCGGCCCGCCACCCGCCGAATATCCCGGCGATGAGGCCTCCGGCCACCGCCAGCAGGACCGCGAGCAGGATGACGTTCGTGCTTACCGAGGCGCTGAGGTGAACGGCGACCGTGTGGCTGGCGGCCGTCGACGGGCGGTTGAACCCGCCGCCGCCACCGCCACCGCCACCGCCGAAACCGCCGCCACCGCCACCGAAGCCGCCGCCACCGGGACCGAACTGCCTGGCGCCGCCCGGCGTGGCCGTGCCCGTGGTCTGGCCTACCGTGGCGACCAGCTTGGGCGACACCTTGGATACCAGCTCCGCGCCGGCCAAGCCGAGCCCGACGCCGACGATGCCGCCGATGATGCCCAGGGTGACCGCCTCCCCCATCACCTGGCCGATGATGCGGCGGCTCTTCCAGCCGATCGCCTTCAGCGTGCCGAACTCAGGCGTCCGGCGCGAGACCGCCGCCATCGTCAGCAAGATGGCCAGGCCGAACGCGGCGATCAGGACCGCGATCGCGAGCCACTTGCCGAGGTTGTTGGCCAGGCTCGAGGCGCTGGACAGCGAGCCGGTGACCTCGCTGGCGAGGTCGCTCGAGCTGGTCACGGTGGTCGTCGGCAGCGCCGCCTTGATCTCATTCTGGACGCCGGGGATGGCCGAGGAGCTGCTGGCCGTGACGTAGATGGTGTTCACGTCGTTCTTCATGTTCGCCAGCGACTGCGCGACACCCAGCGGGATGTAGACATCCGAGGGATTGTCGCCGGCTGGCTCACCGACGATACCGATGACCTTGAAGCTGGTCGCGGTGCCCTTGCTGTTCCCGATGGCGATCGTGGAGCCGACGGACAGCTTGTTCTGCGCCGCGTAGGACGAATCCACCATCGCGACATCGGCGCTGGCGTCCGCGGCGGTGAAGGTGCGGCCCGCGCTGAGCTGGCCGGAGCTGAGCGGGCCGAGTTCGCCCGCGGTCAGGTCCACGCCGTCGACGCCGAAGGAGTTGGTGGTGAAGGCCGCGCGGAACTGCTGGAACCCGGAACTGCCCGAGCCGCCGCTCCCCGAGCCGCCCCCGCCCCCGCCCCCGCCGCCACCGCCGTTGAAGTTGACGGCCGGCACGGTGCCGCTGATCGTCCGGTTGGTCAGGGTCAGCCCGCCGGCCGCCGCCGCGACGTTGTGCAGGCCGGAGACGGTGCTGACCGAGGACGAGCCGATCGAAGCGAGCGTGGCGACACCGCCGAGCGTGCTGTCGTTGATCTTGGTGCCGGCCGCGGGCCGCTTGGTGGTGCCGGCTTGGAACCCGAAACCGAAGGAGCCCGGCGTAAACGACCCGGCGGCCGGCGTCTTGGTCACGGTGACGTCCGTGCCCACGCCGTACAGTGCGTGGAGCACCGTACCCTGGGCGTTCTTGACGCCGGCGGACGCCGCCGTGACGGTGATGACCAGGCCGATGCCGAGGGCGAGGCCGAGCGCGATGAAGACGGCCTGGCGCATGCGACGGCGAAGCTCACGCCGCAAATACGTGAAAAACATCCGCAGCTCTCCTCAGCGGCACCGCGCCAGGAAGCCAACCGCGGCGCGACGTGTTCTGGATGGGATTTTCCCGGCACCCGAAGGGCGGGACAGATGGCGGCGCGGTGACCGCCCCGGGAGCGGAACGCCGCGCCGATTCAGAGCATGGCCGCGTTACCTGAACGAGTGCTGAAGGCAAGCTACGGGGTTCCCGAAACTGGAAGCGCGAAAGGGGCTTCTCGCGGCTGATGCCGCGAGAAGCCCCTTTCGCCCAGCGCTGTTAGCTGCCGCCAGGCCAGCAAAGGCCAGGCTCAGATACCGCGGACGGCCCGGATCGACTCGCGCAGTGAGCTGGTCGTGGCCAGCACGGCCGAAGGCTCGTACCCGCAGTGCGCCATGCAGTTGGCGCACCTGGGGTCCTTACCTCGTCCGTAGGAGTCCCAGTCGGTGGTCTCGATGAGCTCCTTGTAGGTCTTCACGTATCCGTCCGACATCAGGTAGCAAGGCTTCTGCCAGCCGAGCAGCGAGTAGGACGGAATGCCCCATGCGGTGCAGCCGAAGTCCGTCTTGCCCTCGAGGAAGTCGAGGAACAGCGGCGTGTGGTTCAGCCGCCACTTCTTGCGCCGCCCGTCCGCGAACGCCTTGCGGAACAGCTCACGGGTTTCCCCGACGCCGAGGAAGTGCTCCTGGTCCGGCGCCTTCTCGTAGGCGTACGCGGGCGAGATCTGCATCTCGTCGACTTCGAGGTCGTCGTTCAGGTAGCTCAGCACGTCGATGATCGTCTGCGGGGTGTCGGTGTTGAAGAACGTGGTGTTCGTGTTCACCTTGAACCCGCGCGACTTGGCCAGCTTGATCGCCGCGACGGCCTCGTCGAACACGCCCTCCTTGCAGACCGACTCGTCGTGCCGCTCCTTCAGCCCGTCGATATGCACCACCCAGGAGAAGTACGGGGACGGCTTGAACTTGTCCAGCTTCTTGGGCAGCAGCAGCGCGTTCGTGCACAGGAAGACGAACTTCTTCCGCTTGAGCAGTTCGGCCACGAGCACGTCGATCTGCGGGTGCATCAGCGGCTCGCCGCCGGCGATCGACACCATCGGCGCGCCGCACTCCTGCACCGCGGCCAGCGCCTGCTCGACCGGCATCCGCTGCTTCAGGACGGTGTGCGGCTGCTGGATCTTGCCGCAGCCCGCGCACTTCAGGTTGCAGGCGAAAAGCGGCTCCAGCTCGACGATCAGCGGAAACTTCTTATTGCCAGCCAGCTTCTGGCGCATCAGGTAGGACCCGACGCGCATGGACTGGCGGATGGGCATGGACATTATTGCCTTACCTCCTTGGGCAGGCCGAACCGGATTGATTCCGTGGTCGTGGTTCGCTCGGAGACCGACAGGGGGCCAAGTCCTTCCAGGGCCGATATGATCTCCTCCACCACGGCGGGCGGGGCGGAGGCTCCGGCGGTCAGGCCGATCGTGGAAACCCCCGTGAGCCAGCCGAGCTCGATGTCGGCCGCGCTGTCGATCAGGTGGGCGGGTGTACCGGCGCGCTCGCAGGTCTCCACCAGCCGGACCGAATTGGATGAGTTCGCCGAACCCGCCACAAGTACCAGGTCGGATTCGGCCGCGACCGCCCGCACCGCGGCCTGGCGGTTGGTAGTCGCGTAGCAGATGTCGTCGCTGCCGGGGCCCCGCACCGCGGGGAACCGTTCCCGCAGCGCACCCGAGACCTGCGCCGCCTCGTCGACCGACAGCGTGGTCTGCATCAGGTAGGCGACGCGCTCACCGTCACGCGGCCGCAGCGCGGCCACGTCTTGCGCCGTCTGGACCAGCACGGTCGAGTCCGGCGCCTCGCCGAGCGTGCCCTCGACCTCCTCGTGCCCGGCGTGGCCGATCAGCGCGACCGTGTACCCGTCGGCGGCGAACCGCCGGGCCTCGGCGTGCACCTTGGACACCAGCGGGCAGGTCGCGTCGATCACCGCCAGCCCGCGCCGCGACGCGTCCCGGCGGACCGCGGGCGATACGCCGTGCGCGGAGAACACCACAGTGGCGCCGTCGGGCACCTCGTCGAGTTCGTCCACGAACACCGCACCGCGGCTCTCCAGGTCACCCACCACCCGGGTGTTATGCACGATCTGCTTGCGCACGTACACCGGCTGCCCCTGGCGTTCCAGGGCGCGCTCGACGATCTCGATGGCCCGGTCCACGCCGGCGCAGAACGAGCGCGGCCCGGCCAGCAGCACCTGCCGCGTCCCGCACGCGGCCGCCCACCGCTCGACCACCGGCGTGGCCGCGCGCAGCGACCGCAACGCGGCCAGGCCACCGGAGACGATGCCCGCCAGCGGGCGGTCCGGGGTGTCGGACACGGCCCGGATCACGGCCACCGGGCGGCCGCCCGCCGCGGCGGCCAGCGGCGCCGACTCCATGTCGGCGGCCAGCATGCTCCTCGCGGCGAGCGCGGCGCGTTCGGCCCGCCGGACCAGGTGATCCACGGTGGTGATCGGGCCGGCGTGCGCCCGCAGCCCGGCGCGCTCAAGCTCGGCGGCCAGCAGCGGCGCCGAGGCGCAGGTGACCGCGCCCACTTGGGTACCGACGACCAGGTCACCCGGGCGCAGGTCCGCGGTCAGGCCGGCCCCGACCCCCATGATGACCATTTGGCCGAACGGACGGTGGCTCAACTCCCCGGCCGCCTGCGCCGCGCGGGTGGTGCCGTAGCCGGTGCGCAGCACGGTCGTCGGATCGGTGGCACCGCGGCGGATGGCCAGGGCCTCGATCCGCAGCGGCGCGCAGATGAGCAGCGGCTCCGGCCCGGTCACGTCGCTGACGGGCTCGGCAGCGTCGCCGCGCGGATGCGGGATCGTCTCCGTCATGCGCTACCTCCGGTGCCTACATAGCGGCCGAGCGCGCTGACCGGGAAGGCCAGGCGGTACAGGTGATAGTTGATGTAGAAGTCGCCGGGGAACCCGGTGCCGGTGTACTGCGGCTCGTCCCAGGACCCGTCGGCCCGCTGCGTCCCGGCCAGCCAGCGGACCCCGCGCTCGGTCGTCTCGCTGTCCGTTTCGCCGGCCGCGAGCAGGGCCAGCAGCGCCCAGGCGGTCTGCGACGCGGTCGAGTCGCCGCGCCCGGCCAGCGCCGGGTCGTCGTAGGACCGCAGGTCCTCGCCCCAGCCGCCGTCGGGGTTCTGGTGGGCTTCCAGCCAGGCCACGGCGCGGCGGATAGCGGGCTTGGACGGCTTGACGCCGGCCGCGATCAGCGCGGGCACCACCGCGCCGGTGCCGTAGATGTAGTTGGCGCCCCACCGGCCGAACCAGGACCCGTCGGGTTCCTGGTGGCGCAGCAGCCAGACCACGCCCCGGCGGACCACCGGGTCCTCGGCGCGCCCCTCGGCGGCGAAGGCCTCGACGATGTGCGCGGTCACGTCGGCCGACGGCGGGTCGATGACCGCGCCGAAGTCGCAGAACGGCAGCTTGTTGACGAGCTGGCGGGTGTTGTCCGCGTCGAACGCGCCCCAGCCGCCGTCCTTGGACTGCATCCCGGCCAGCCAGCGCAGCCCGCGGTCGATGGCGCCCTGGCTCCGGCCGGGCACGCCCTGGCCCGGGATCGGGTGGACCCGGCGCAGCGCGAGGACGACCTCGGCGGTGTCGTCGGTGTCGGGGTAGACGTCGTTGTCGAACTCGAACGCCCAGCCGCCTGGCGCGGTGTCCGGCCGGCGGACCTGCCAGTCACCGGGCCCGCGGATCTCCTCGCCGAGGACCCACCGCGCGGAGCTGACCAGGGCCGGGTGATCCGGGGACAGGCCCGCGTCGGCCAGCGCGATCATGACCAGCACGGTGTCCCAGACCGGCGACTGGCACGCCTCGAGGCGGCGCACCGGGCCTTCTGGTCCTTCCTCGGTGATCGTGAACCGGTCCAGGCCCGCAAGCCCGCGGGCCATGACCGGGTGGTCCAGGGGGTAGCCGAGCAGGTTCAGCGCCATCAGCGAGTACACCCAGGGTGGCTGGATGCCGCCCCAGCAGCCGTCGCGCTCCTGCCGCGCGATGATCCAGTCCGCGCAGCGCCGCAGCGCCGCCCGCCGGATGGACCTGGCGGCCCGGCCGCGCCGGCCAACCCTCGCTATGGCTGCGGTTCCGGGGGTGATGACCCCCGGAACTGCAGACATATCGGGGGCCGCGACGCGGTGCAGCACGTGGTCGAGGGCGTTGAAGGCGCGGGCCCAGGCGTCGCTGGCGGGGCGGCCGGGCGCTACGCCGGCGCGGAGCTCGTCGATCGTGAACGGGAGGGGGCGCGACGGGCGGAAGGACTGGACGACGGCGAGGGCGACGATGGTCTGCCTCGCCCAGCAGCCCCAGTCGTAGATGTTGAGGGGGAACCAGGATGGGAGGTAGATCAGCTCGGGGGGGATGACGGGGAGGTCATCCCAGGACCACAGGCCGGACAGGGCCAGCCAGATGCGGGTGAAGACGCGGGTGGCCTCGACGCCGCCTTGCTCCAGGATCCAGCTGCCGGCCTGCTTCATGTGCAGCGCGTCCGGCTGGTCGCCGGCCAGCCGCAGGGCCAGGTACGCCTCGACCGTGGTGGACAGGTCGCCCGGGCCGCCGTAGAAGTTGGCCCAGGTGCCGTCGTCCCGCTGCTTGGACCGGATCCAGCGGGCCGCGGCCGCGATCACCGCGTCGTCGTGCAGGCCGAGGAACTCGCGCAGTAGCAGGTCCTCGGCGTCCATGGTGACGTTGGTCTCGAGCTCGCCCTGCCACCATCCTTCGGGGTGCTGCAGGCCGAGCACGTGATCGCGGGCTCGTTCCAGCGCCGCACGAGCGAGGTCAGCTACCACTGGCGGGCCGTGATGAACTCGGCGATGGCGGTCAGCTCGGCCTGGACGTCGGCGGCGAGATCGATGTCGGCCAGGCTGGCGTTGGCCGCGGCGAGCTGCACGTCGGCCTCGTGCTCGGCCCAGTCCTTGCCGCCCGCCGCGACCACCAGGTCCGCCGCGCGGATCAGGTCGTCCTCGGTCAGCGGGCGGGGGTCGGTGAGCAGGGTCCGCAGTTCGGCGGCCTCGGGGGTGTCGCTGTTCAGCGCGGCGACCACCGGCAGCGACTTCTTGCGGGCGCGCAGGTCGGCGCGTACCGGCTTGCCGGTGACCTCGGGCGCCCCCCAGATGCCGAGCAGGTCGTCGGTGAGCTGGAAGGCCAGCCCGACGTGCGCGCCGAACCCGGCCAGGGCCATGGCCAGGGTGGGCGGCGCGCCCAGGTGCACCGCGCCGATGCTGCAGGCGCAGGCCATCAGCGCGGCGGTCTTGTCGCCGGCCATCTCCAGGCACTCGGCCAGGCTCACGTCGTCGCGCTTTTCGAAGGCGAGGTCGCTGCCCTGGCCGCCGATCAGCCGCTGGACCGCGGCCGACAGGCAGCGGGCCGCCCAGGCGCCCTGCGGGCTGCCGTCCTCGAGCAGCAGGTCCTGGGCCAGGGCGAGCAGCGCGTCACCGGCCAGGATGGCCGGGCCGATGCCGAACACGGTCCAGGCCGTGGGCTTGTGCCTGCGTTCGGTGTCGTTGTCCATGATGTCGTCGTGCAGCAAGGAGAAGTTATGGACGAGCTCAACCGCCACCGCGGCGGGCACGCCGCGTTCGGGCGCCGCGCCGGCCGCGCGGGCCGACAGCAGCGCGAGCGCGGGCCGCAGCGCCTTGCCGCTGCCGTTCCTGGTCGGATTACCGGCCGCGTCCGCGAAGCCGAGGTGGTAGGCCGCGACGACCCGCACGTCGGGCGTCAGCCGGGCGATCGCGGACTCCATCGCCGGGCCGACGAGGTCCCGGGCTAGGGCCACGCCCTCAGGCATCACAGCAGTCACTGAAGTACCCCCATCGTTGAGGTAGAAGCGTTCGGTTCGGAAAAGGCGGTCAGGACGGTGCGGCGCAACTCGATAGCGGCGGTCAGGCCGCTGCGCACCGCGCCTTCCATCGTGTCCGGCCATCCGGTCTGAGTCCATGCCCCAGCCAACACGAGGCCGGGCAGCTGAGTCGCGGCGGGCGGGCGCAGCGCGGCGCTGCCCGGCGCCTGGCGGAAGGTCGCCCGCCGTTCGCGGGTCACGAAGAACTCGCTGACCTGGGCGTCGCGCGCGGCGGGGAACAACTCGGCCAGCGCGGGCACGAACTGATCACGCAGCGCAGACGCTGGCACGTCGGCGTAGTCATCGGCCGCCGACAGCGAGATGGCCAGGTACTGCTGGCCCGGCGAGCGGCGGTCAAGGCCGGAGATGCGGGTGCGGTCGAAGACCCACTGGACGGGTGAGTCGACCGCGGCGGCGAACGGCAGGTCGGTCACCGGCCGGTCATAGATCACGTGCACGTTGACGATCGGCGAGGCGCCGAGCCCGGCCCAGGACGCCACCGTCTCAGCCGGCAGCGCGCCCGCCGGGAGCAGCGGCGCGGCCTTCTCGTGCGGCACGGCCAGGACCACCGCGTCGGCGGCGAGCTCGGGGCCAAGGCCCTCGTCTTCGGCGGGACGAGCCAGCCGGACGCGGAACCGGGCGGCGGGGTCTTCGCTGACCCCGACTTCGATGGCAGAGACCTTGGTGTTCAGGGCGACCTGGGCGCCCAGCTGGCCCAGCCGGGCCGCGCCTGCGTCGCCGTGCAGCTCGCCCAGCGGGCGGGCCGGGACGCCGATGTCGGCCGCGTTGTTCTGGCCCAGCAGGCCGGTCTGCACCACGGTGGCGGCCAGCGCCAGCGAGGCGTCATCGCCGGCGATGTTGAGGGCCGAGACCGTGAACAGGTCCCACAGGACCCGGCGGGCGTGCTCGCTCTGCCCCTTGGCGGCGAGCCAGTCACCGAACCGCTGCGCGTCGACCGCCGGATCGGCCGGGTCCAGCCGACGCATCGCGAGGGCGGGGCGGGAAACGCAGGCCCGTTCGGCCCAAGAAAGAAAGGGATACCGGCCCAGGGCCGGCAGCATATGCAGGGGGCCAGGCAGCGCGGTCCGGCGGAGCCTGCCGGTGCGGCCGCCGGGTGCGAGCACGGTCACGTCGAAACGGTCCTGCAGCGGGGCGCTGGCCGTCATGCCGAGCTTAGCCAGCAGGCCGCGGTAGGTATCGCAGCAGCCGAGGAAGACGTGCTGGCCGGTGTCGATGACCAGGCCGTCGCGGGTGAACGAGCAGGTCGCGCCGCCCAGCCTGGGCCTGGCCTCGAGCAGGGTGACCGCGGCGCCCGCCTCGGCGAGCGCGATCGCGGCGGTGATCCCGGCCAGTCCGCCGCCGATCACCACGACCCGTGGGCTCATCCGAGCCTCCCGGCCAGCGCCTTGACCGCGACCACGGCCTTCTCCCCCGCCAACAGTGTCACCCGGCCGCGCAGCACCGCGGTGGGCTGCGCCGCGATGCGGTCGAGCAGCCGGGAGTAGATGCCGGCCATCGCGCCGGTGCAGGCCGCGCTGCGCCGGTCGAGCAGGGGCAGCAGGCCCATCCCGGTGGCGTACCAGTCGCGGGCGCGTTCTACCTCGAACTCGACGAGGCGGGCGAACTGAGGTCCGGAGGGGTCGTCCAAGTCAGCAATGTCGAATTTGGCCAGGTCTTCTGCTGGCAGGTAGACACGCCCGTTCTGGTAGTCCTCGCGGACATCGCGCAGGATGTTCGTCAGCTGCAGGGCGACGCCGAGGGAGTCGGCCAGCCGGCCGGCTTCGGCCGGATCGCCGCGAGCACCGAAGATGCCGAGGGACAGCCGGCCGATCGAGCCGGCCACGCAGCGGCAGTAGTACAGCAGATCCTCGAAGCTCTGGTAGCTCGTGCCGCGTACATCGGCTACGCAGCCGTCGATGAGCTCGCCGAACGCCGGGATGGGCACGGGGAAGTTGCGCTCTACGTCGGCCAGCGCGAGCAGGACCGGGTCATCGGGGCTGGCCGTGCTGAGCTCGAGGAGGGAGCGGCGGGCGTCATCGAGGGCGGCGATCTTCTCCTCCGGCGGCAGCGTGCCGTCGCCGATGTCGTCGATCCGGCGGGCGAACGCGTAGATCACGGCGAGCCCGCGCCGCTTGCCGGCCGGCAGCAGCCTGATGCCGTACGCGAAGTTCCGCGCCTGAGTCCACGTGATCCGCTCGCATTCGCGGTACGCGTCGATGAGTTCCACTAGCGCTTGCTCACCTCCCTGCCACGTAGGCCTTGACGAGCTCCGCGGCCAGCTTTTGCTTGCGCGGCCGAGGGGTGCGGCTGAGCACGTCGCAGCGCTGTGCCTCGATCGCGGCCAGCGCGGCCCGGCCGCCGGCCAGGTAGCCCGCAACCGCCACCCTGGCCGCCCCGCGCAGCGTGCCGACCAGCGGCGCGCCCTGGTTCAGTAGTTCTTCGGCCCGGCTGACCTCGAAGGCGATCAGCTTGCGGACGGCGGGGCCCGCCGTGGGTTCGGCCAGGTCCGCTTCCGTGCAGCTGTAGCGTTCCATGTCCTCGGCGGGTAGGTAAATCCGCCCGTTACCCAGGTCCTCGGCCACGTCCTGCCAGTGCTCAGCCAGCTGCAGAGCCGTGCAGATGCTATCGGAAAGCGCGATGCGTCCCGGGGTAGCGACGCCAAAAATGTAGAGCACGATTTGGCCAACGGGGTTAGCCGACAGCTCGCAGTACCGGGCAAGTTCGGCGTAGGTGCGGTAGCGGGTGACGAGCTGGTCCTGGCGGTTGGCCTGGATGAGGGCTAGGAGCGGCTCGGCGGGGACGTGGCACTGCGTGACGGTCTGCGCCATCGCGCGCATGACTGGGGATTCCGGGGTTTTGCCGTCGTAGATGCGGTCGACGTCGGCGGCGAGTTCGTCGAGCAGGTGGAGGCGGAGTTCGGTGACTTCGGTATTGTCGCGGCCGGCTTCGTCGCTGCGGGCTTCGTCGCTGCGGGCTTCGTCGCCGAGGTCGTCGGTCAGGCGGGCGAAGAAGTACAGGTTCGTCAGGTGCCGCCGGTGGCGGGCGGGCAGCATGCGGAGCGCGACGGGGAAGTTCTCCCCGGACGCGTTAGCCACCACATCTTCGGCGCGGGTCAGCGACGGCCGGACATGCTCACGCACACCCGTCCGTTCCGCACCGCGACTTCCCCAAGTCACCCCGTCATTTTCCAGGTAATGCGCAATTAAATGCAACAATGACGCGTGCGTCACATGACGGAGGCGTCGGCTAACATCGGCCCGGAGCACTGCTACGCAACACGTTCACTACCTGTTTGCACAGGTTAGACGGACGGAAAAGTAGTTTGCACTACCGAACAACGTTATGCTATGTAATACGCCTGACACATATGTCAGTTCCGGGCAATATCTTTCCCGGCGCCCTGGTCGGCCCCGGCGTTTCACGGTACGGGCGGGAGCCCGAGGGCCTTCCGCAGCGCGGTGATGGCGTTTTCTTGGGTCTTGCCGTCTTTCGTGACGAGGGCCGGCACCCGGGCACCCGTATCCGGCGGCGCGGCAAGTTCATCCGTAGCCAGACGCCCGGACGCAGCGGGACACGCCTGAATGCAGCCTCGCTCGGGCAGGCTGTTCCGTGTCCGCTCCGCGCCCCCGCGACGCAGCGAACGGCGGTCCGGTCCCGGCTGGCTCCGCGCCCCGGCCGGCTCCGCGGCCGGCTCCGCGCCCCGGCCGGTCAGCCCGCGAGCATGCCGCTGACCAGGGCCCGCCAGGTCACCGGCCCGACGATTCCGTCGACGGCGATCCCGAGCGCTTGCTGGAAGCCGCCTACCGCCGCCGTGGTCTTGGGCCCGAAAATCCCGTCTACCTGCAGGCCCTGACACGGATCGCCGGAGAGGTTGCGGAACTGGAATTCCTCTTGCACGCCGCGCACCGCGTCACCGGTGCGGCCAGCGGCGACCACGATAATCAGGGCACTCCAGGTCCGCGGGCCGACGATTCCGTCCACCGCCAGGTGATCCGCGAACTGGAAGGCCGTGACGGCCCTTTCGGTTTTCGGCCCGAAGAGGCCGTCCACGGTCAGCGTGTGGCCGCGGACCCGCAGCAGGTACTGCAACGCCGGGACGGGATGCCCTCGGCCGCCCTGCTTGAGTAGCGGCCATGGCTGGATCTGGTCACTCACGTCGTCCTCCTCCTGTAGTTGGCAGCTCCAGCTCACCCCGTGGCCGCGCACATGCCGTGCAGAAGTCATGTGGATCGTGTGGAGGGAGTCCTGCGCCTTGGGGGCAGACGCTTGGGTGATGAGCGCTGGGCGGGTGGGGTCAGGTCCGCCAGATCAGGACTAGGGCGCAGTCGTCCGAGCTGCCGATCTCTCGCTGCATGACGGCGACCAGGGCCGGGGCGCCAGCCCGGAAGCCGCTGGAGAGCAGGCGCTCGGCCTCGCCGAGCAGGCGGTCGGTGCCCGCGTCGATGTCACGCCCGGGCGATTCGACCATCCCGTCGGTGTAGAGCATCAGGGCGTCGCCGCGCTGCAGTACGCCGCGCTCGGACTCGCTGGCGGCACCGTGCAAGTCCGCTACCACGCCGAGCACGATCCCGTGCGCGCGGGTGATACCCCAGCGGCCCGCCGCCGCGTCGTAGTGCACGGCCGGGGGATGCCCGGCCGAGGAGATCACGTACTCGCCCGACGTCAGGTCGAGCCAGAGGTGCACGGCGGTGACGAAGCCTTCCGTGGCCGGGCCGCGGCGCATATAGGCGTTGCAGGCGGGCAGGAAATCCTCTCGCGGCACGGAGCCGAGCAGCCCGCCGAAGGCGCCGGAAAGCAGCAGCGCCCTGGTCCCGGCGTCGATCCCCTTGCCCGACACGTCTACCAGCGCCACTTCGAGGATCTTGCCGTCGCTGTACGACACCAAGAAGTCGCCGCCGAACGACGACCCCCCGGCCGGCTTGAGGACGAGCGAGGACCCCCACCCGTCGCCAAGTTCGGGCAGCTTGCCCTGAGCCCGGATGCGGTCCCGTAGCTCGAGCAGCATCCGGTCCCCGCGCAGCCCCTGGACGCCGAGCTGCTTCCGGGTTCGTGCCAGGACGTCGGCAAAAAGCGCGGTCAGCACGATGGTGGCGATGATGCCGGCTCCGGCCTTGCCGTCCACCACGTCGTAGATGAGCGCCGCTGCGGCGAAGCCGAAGTAAATGTGCAGCGCCCGAGGCCAGAGGAGCAGGCCGCCCGCTAGGATCGGCAAGATCATCACGCCGGGCGAGAACCACCATTCGGAGATGTGCACGGCGGCCACCGCGATGGCGATCGTCGCCGCCGAGAGCACGAAAGCCATCCGGCGGTTCCTGGTTATGAACTGCCTGGTGAGCTGGCTCTGCAGGGACCGGAAGGCCCGGAGCACCCGCCGTCGGCCCGCGCCGGGCCGCGCCGTAGGCGGATGCGCGGGTCCCTTCGGCGCGGGCACGGTCGGCGGTGGCGCAGAAACCATGATGGGCGCACTGTAGTCGATACGGGCGGCCGAGCTAAACCACTCGCGTTGGCGCGCGGGGCGCGGTACGAAGGCAGGTATGACAGAGTCTGCGCGCAGCGGCGCCGGTAGCCCGTATCCGATCCGGCCGATCGGCCCGGATGAGTTCGACGACTTCCACCTCGTGGACCAGCATGCCTTCCACGGCTCACCGCTTTCCGAGAGTGACCGGCAGAAGGCTCTCGGGCGGTTCGAATTTGACCGCAGCCTCGCGGCGTTCGATGACACCACCCCAATCGGCACCGCGGTGGCCTTTACCTTCCTGCTGAGCGTGCCGGGCGGGGAGATGCTCCCCGCGGCCGGAGTGAGCTGGGTGTCGGTCATGCCCACCTACCGGCGCCGCGGCGTGCTGAGCAGCCTCATGCGCCGTCAGCTGGCCGACGTCCGCGACCGCCGCGAGCCCCTCGCGGTGCTGTGGGCGTCCGAGTCAGTGATCTACTCCAGGTACGGCTACGGCCGGGCGAGCTGGTATTTCGATCTCAGCCTCAAGCGCGGCGAGGGCGCGCTGGCCAAGACCGCGCCGAGCGATCCCAGCCTGCGGCTGCGGATCACTGATCCCGTGTCCGCGCTGGGCGCGCTGACCAAGGTCTACGACGACGTGCTGCAGCGCCGCCCGGGACTTTTCGCGCGCAACGAGGCGTGGTGGCAGGCGGCGATTTACGATCAGACGGACCGCCGGGATGGCGCGAGCCCCCTGCGCTGCCTGCTGGCTGAGGACGACAGCGGGCCGCGCGGCTACGCACTGTACTCGGGCGTGAACCACTGGGAACAATTCATCCCTTCGAACGTGCTGACCGTGCGCGAGCTGATGACCGCCGATCCCGCGGCCAGCGCCGTGCTCTGGGCCGACCTGCTCAGCCGCGACCTGACCAGCGAGTTCCGCCTGCAAGGGCGCCCAGTCGACGATCCGCTGCTTTACCAGCTGGCTGACCCGAGGAGGGCCCGGGCGCAGCTGAGTGACGCGTTGTGGGTCCGGATCGTCGACGTGCCCGGCGCGCTGACCGGACGCAGGTACTCCGGCCCGGCGGACGTGGTGATCGAGGTGCGGGACGACATCCTGCCGTCCAACGCCGGGCGGTGGCGGCTGGTAACCGGCGGAGATGGTGTCGCGACGTGCGTTCGGGCGCAGGAGGGCTCGGCGGTGGACGTGGCGCTGGATGTCACCCAGCTCGGCTCGGCCTACCTGGGCGGCACCAGGCTCGCCGCGCTCGCCGAGGCCGGGCTAGTCACCGAGCTGCGGCCCGGCGCCGTGCGGCAGCTCTCCACCGCCATGTCCTGGGACCCCGCTCCCTGGTGCCCGACGGTCTTCTAGGTTGCCGCTGCGCGAGATGTCGCTCAGCGGGATGTCGCGCATGTGGCGGAGCGGGGAGAAGAACACCCACCAGCCGGCCGCCCAGCTGCCGGCGAACGCGATCCACAGTGTGGGGCGCACGCCCAGCAGGCTGCCGAACGTGCCGCCGAGCAGCGCGCCGAGCGGGATCGTGCCCCAGACCACCCAGCGGACCGCGGCGTTCATCCGGCCGAGCAGCTGCGGCGGGCAGATCGCCTGCCGGTAACTGATCTGCGCCACGTTGTAGACCACCGCGCCGAACCAGAAAGCCATCAGGGCGAGGGGGAACACGATGACCCGCCAGCCAGGCTCGGCGAGCGGGATGAGCAGCTGCGGGAAGCTGAAGACCAGCATCGAGAGCCAGATGATGCGGGCCGAGCCGATCCGCCGCGTCAGGCGGCCGGACAGGACTCCTCCGGCGACTCCGCCCAGACCGGCCACGGCGATCAGCAGGCCCGTATCGGCGGGCCGGACGTGCAGGACGCGGACCAGGAAGACGATCTGCAGGGCTAGGGCCATGCCGCCGAATAGGTTCGCAGTGGCGGTGCAGGCCGCGATCTTGCGCAGGATCGGGTGCCGCAGCACGAACGAGAGTCCTTCGGCGATCTCGGCGCGCAGACTGCGTTCTTGCGGCCTGGGCGGTGGTTCCTCATGGATGCGGATGGCCAGCAGGGAGGCCACCGAGACGGCGTAGGAGATCGCGTCCGCCGCCATGGCCCCGGCCGCGCCGACCAGCCCGACCAGGCCGCCGCCGAGGCCAGGTCCGGCCACCTGCGCGAACGACTGGGTCGAGGCTAGTTTGCCGTTGCCGTCCGGCAGGTGTTCGGTCGATATCAGCGTCGGCACGTAGCTCTGGTAGGACACGTCGAAGAAGACTGTGCCTATCCCCGCGGTGATCGCGACGACGTAGAGCTGGGCCAAGGTGAGCACGTGGAACGCCGCGGCTAGCGGGACGGAGCCGATGATGAGCATTCGGGCCGCGTCGCACCAGATCATCAGGCGGCGTTTGGGCCACCGGTCGACTAGAGCGCCGGCGGGGAGGGCGATGAACGCGAACGCGGCGGTAGCGGCCGAGGTGAGCAGGCCGACCTGGAACGTGGTGGCGCCGAGCACTACGACGGCGGTCAGGGGCAAGGCCAGCTGGGTGACGGCCGAGCCCATTTCGCTGATGGTCTGGCCACTCCAGAGCAGGAGGAAGTTACTGTGGCGCCAGAGGCTGCGCCGGTCCGGGGTGGTGGGATGTAGTCCTGGGGGTCGCTGTGGGGGCTCGTGGATACCTTCTGCCCCTTGCACCGAACCACTGTTGCCCACCTTCGATCGGGTTGTCCAGCGAGATGACCGTAGAAGGCACTGGCAGGTTACGTGGTGTCCCACCGACCCCCAAGCCATGCCACTCCAGGCGCTCGCCGTCTCTCTCGTTTACGCTAAGAGACGGCGAGCGAGCCAGGGGCCGCCGGACAGGCTGCGCCCCCATGGCCCGGACACGTGGCGCCGAAGGCGGCAAGGGGTGATGAAGGTGGATGCGGACGAATTTCCGGTTCCCCAGCCAGTGGTAGGGCATGGCGCGTTGTTCGTGGAGCACCGGCTGAAGGTCCCGCAGGTATCGGAGTCGGCTTACATCGCGCCGACGGCTGTGCTCGCTGGTGATGTCACCGTGGGCCCGCACAGCCGGGTCCTGTTCGGCGCCGTGATCACTGCCGAGGGCGGCCCGGTGGAGATCGGGAGGAACTGCGTCATCATGGAGAACGCGGTCATCCGGGGCGTGCCGGGCCAGGAAACCCGCGTCGGTGACGACGTACTCGTCGGCCCGCACGTTCACCTCACTGGCTGCGTGATCGAGGGCGGCTCCCGGATCGCGACTGGCGCCATGGTGTTCAACGGCGCCCGTATCGAAACGGGCGCGGAGGTCGAGTTCAACGCGGTGGTCTACGTCAATACCATCGTCCCGGCCGGTACGGCGGTACCTATGGGCTGGTTCGCTGGCGGACAGCCTGCCGAACTCGTGGCACCGCAAGACTGGGACCGCATCCGCGCCATCATGGGACCACTGGACTATCCGGGCACGGTCTTCGGGCTAGGCGCCAGCGACACCGGCTCGCAGATGTCCGACGTCGCCCGGCGCTACGCTCGAGGGCTAGCCCTGCACCAACGAGATCACATTCTCCCCGACGAGCGCCACATGCTCGCCCCGGAGGACCCGCGCTAGCCGGCGTGAGCCCGCGCACGGCGCCGGCGAGACCCGTCCTCATCGTCGGGCTGCCCGGCCTCAGGCCCGTCCGACGACTCGGATGCTGGCCTCAGCGGACGGGATGACGAGGGATGGGCGCGTCGTTAAGCTGCTGGTCAATGTCGACGAGAATGGCGTCGTCTTCGATCTTGCATGCGTAGACAGGGATGGGGCCGCAGGCAAACACGCCGACGGCCTCGCCGGTAGTCAGGTTGTAGCGGGACGCGTGGGAGGCGCAGACCAGCGTGTCATCGTCCTGCAGGGAGCCCTCGTGAAGGGGTTGCTGCTGGTGGGTGCAGGTGTTGTGGATCGCCCTGACGTCTTCATCATCGAGGCGGATGAGGCAGATCGGTTCGCGCAGATCCTCCACGAGCATGGTGTCACCGACCTCTAGGTCATCGAGGTTCGCGACGACTACGAACGTCATGGCTGTGTCCTTCCAGTTGCGGGCCGCCGGGGTGTCGGCTGACTGCCGCGCACCTCTATCCAGCCGTTGCGGATCCGGGTAGGTAGCACGGGTTGCGGCTGGCTAGCCGGGCCGCGGCCGACGCGGCCGTCGGCGAGCGCGAAGCGGGTCCCGTGCAACGGGCATGTCACGGTCAAGTCGGCGACAGTGCCGCGGCTGAGCAGGCCGCCGGCGTGGCTGCAGATGTTGTCGATGGCGTAGAGGCTGCCGTCGTGGCGGTACAGCATGACCTGCCGGCCCTCGGTCTCGACCGCGATTGGCGAATCATCGGGCAGGTCGGCCTCCTGCAGCGCGCGGGTCCACCGCCGCGGCCCGACGGCCCAGGCCACCCGGCTGACCATCACACCCTTGGTGAATACGAGATGACCACCGAGGTAACCGGCCGCGGCGGTAACCGTCAGGCTGGCCGCTCCCAATGCACGTGCCGTGCTGCGGTGGCCGGCCACCCGGGTGCCCAGCGAGGCACCTTGCAGCCCGAGGGCCACCGTGTTGAGGAGGCCGTGGAAGAGCCCGACGCGGCGGTCTTGATCCTCGCTGACGGTCCAGTCGCTGAGACCGGTGAGGGCGGTAGCGCCCGCGGCGAGGATGCCGGCCGCGCTGAGCATGCCGGCGGCGTCGAGGCCGTGGCGGGGAGCCGGGTCACGGTCGATGATGTCCAGCAGCATGACGCCTGTCCACAGCCCGATGGGCAGGTCGCTAAGTGCGGGGTGTATCGGGTGGCCGATCCATCGGCCACCATGCATCAACTCAAGGACAAGGTTGTCCTGGTGCCGTTCCCGGAACGGCGCCAGCACGGCGGTCAGCTGGTCGCTCAGAGTCCGGAGCCAGCCAAGCCGGTCGACCCGAGCCATCAGATCGCCGTGCCAATCGACCAACGCGGTGGCCGCGAGCGGGGAGCCGCTAGCCGATTCGGCTTTCTGGGCGGCAACTGGCGGGTCGTCGGCCTGGTCGCTGCCTGGTCGCATGAGGTTCCTCCACGGTGGCGTCCGCTTGTGGCCCGATTCTGATCTTCTAGCTCATGGCTCATTCTGCTGGTCCGTCCCCTTGCTGCACATATCGAAATGAGAATCGCCATCGTCAAACTGGCCGCAAACGAGACGGCGGCGATGACCACAGACTTGGTCCAGGCGCGATCCCGGCCCGTGGCCATGTGGCACAGGGAACTGGAGGTGAGAGGATGAGCCCGTGCCGACGATGAAGGTGACTGTGAGCGCCGCGATGCGGGCGAGGGACGTGTCGCGGCCACGTGACGAACAGGTCGCTGAGGCCGAGGCGGCTGAGGCGAGCGTCCCGAGCGGACCGCGGGCGAACGTGACCGCGGCGGGCGCCGCGCGGGGGGACGAGCGGGGTGCTCGGGACGCTGAGCTGGAATGGGACGGCACGAGGGCTAAGGTGCGGGACGGCGAGGAGCATGCCGGGACGCGACCGGGCCCGCAGGAGCGGCCGGAGGGAACGCGCAAGCGGAAGATGGCCAGGGACTCGGCGCGACGGGGGCGGGCTGGGCGCTGACGGGCGTCAGGAGGCGGGGAGGGGCGGGAGTTCGCCGGTCTTCTCGTAGTCGGCGATCTCGGCTAGGCGCCTCGCGTGGCGGGGCTCGCCGGAGAACGGGGTGGCCACGAAGATCTTGGCGAAGCCGACGGCTTCATCCGTGGTGTACATGCGGGCGCCGAGGCTGAGGACGTTGGCGTCGTTGTGCTGGCGGGCCAGCTGGGCGGTCTCGTCGGTCCAGGCGACCGCGGCACGGATGCCGGGGATCTTGTTGGAGGCGATCTGCTCGCCGTTGCCTGAGCCGCCGATGACGATACCGAGGCTGCCCGGGTCGCCAGTCACGCCGTGGGCGGCCCGCATCACGTAGACCGGGTAATCGTCGTCCGGGGCATAGGTGTTGGGACCGCAGTCCACCGGCTCGTGTCCGGCCTCGGTCAGCCACTCGATGAGGCGGGTTTTTAGCTCGAAACCCGCATGATCTGATCCCAGGTATACGCGCACAGGGCAAGTGTGCCAGACCCAGGCGCCGGCCGGGATGGCGGTGGCCACCACGGCCGGCGATGATCGGCCGGCGATCGGCCGGTTAGCCGACCCGGTTAAGGTGTGTCCCGTAGATCCGGGGGTGGGTAGGTGTCATCCCGGCCTGTCCTGCCCCGTGAGGCTCCTGCCGCCGCTGGCGTCCCAGCGTCCCTGCGCTCCCGCGCCGGTTAACGCGGAAAATCCGAGCTATGCGGATGATTCGGGCCCCCGGCGGGTACCCAAGTCTCCGCGTAAGCCCGATTTTCCACGCTCTTTTCCGGGCTGGGGCCGGGACTGGGCTGGGGCTGGGCTGGGCTGGGGCCGGGCTGGGGCCAGGGCTGGGCTGGGGCTGGGCCGGGGCCGCGAGGACCGCGAACGGGTCACCGGGACCCTCTCCCCGGCCCACGGGATCCCCGCCCGCCCCATCAGCCCCTGGCATGGTATCGGGCACCAGCCCGGTGAGACGGCATGCGCCTGCGGGCCCGGAACCGGCGGCTGCCCACGCGCCCAGCGGACCAACCCCGCCGAGATCTACGGGACAGGCCTGGTTAGCCGGGCCGGGGTCAGTCGAAGATCGGGTCGCGGGTGCGGGAGCGCTTGAGCTCGAAGAAACCGTCGGTGCCCGCGATCAGCAGGACGCCGTCCCAGAGGCGGGCCGCCGCCTCGCCGCGCGGGATCGGCGACACGACCGGGCCGAAGATCGACGTGCCGTTCACCGAGATGACGGGGGTGCCGACGTCGTAGCCGACCCGGTCGATGCCGTCCGCGTGGGAGGCGCGCACGGCCCCGTCGTACTCGGTCGAGTCCATCGCGTCGGCGAGGTCGGCGGGCAGTCCTACCTCGGCCAGCGCGGCCTCGATCGTCGCCCGCTCCCTGGGTGCCTTCTCGTGGTGGATGCGCGTGCCGAGCGCGGTGTACAGCGGCCCTACCACCTCCTGGCCGTACCTTTGCTGCGCCGCGATCACGACCCGGACGGGGCCCCACGCGGACCGCATCGCTTCCCGGTACTGCTCGGGCATGTCTTCCTTGTTCTCGTTCAGCACGGCTAGGCTCATCACGTGCCAGGCCACCTCGACCGGGCGGACCTGCTCGACCTCAAGGATCCAGCGCGAAGTGATCCACGCCCACGGGCAGATAGGGTCAAACCAGAAATCGACACGCGTGGGCTCCTGCTGGGTCATGCGCACTCCCTCACAGAGTAAATTCTCGCTTGGCCGCGATAACGGTCTCGGCAGCGACAACCCCGCCGCACGACGGCGAATTCCGTACCGAAGGGATCATCCGGTGACATCCAACCTGACCCGCGACGAGGCAATGACGCGCTCAGCGCTCCTCCAGGTCACCTCCTACGAGGTAGACCTCGACCTGACGAGCGGTGATACCACGTTCATCTCGGTCAGCGAGATCAGGTTCGGCTGCGGTGCGCCCGGCTCATCGAGCTTTGTCGACCTGTCCGCGCCCGCGGTGCGGGAGATCACCCTGAACGGGGAGCCCGTCGACCTGGACACGTTCGACGGGGACCGGATCACGGTGACCGACCTGCTGGCCGACAACCTGCTCCGGATCGTGGCCCAGTGCGCTTACTCCCGCAGCGGCGAGGGGCTGCACCGGTTCACCGACCCGGCCGACGGCCGGGTCTACCTGTACTCGGACCTGGAGACCTTCGACGCGCACCGGGTCTACGCCTGCTTCGACCAGCCCGACATGAAGGCCAGCTACGAACTGACCGTCACCGCCCCGGCGGAGTGGCTGGTGGTGTCCAACATGGCACCGGAGTCGACCAGCGGGGACGGGGGGACGCTGCGCTGGCATTTCCCGCCGACGCCGGTCATACCGACCTACATCACGGCGGTCGCGGCCGGGCCGTACCACGTGGTCAGGGACTCCCATGACGGCATCCCGCTCGGCGTCTACTGCCGTCAGTCGCTCGCGGAGTACCTCGACGCCGACGAGATCTTCGAGGTGACGCGGCAGGGCTTCGACTTCTACCACGGCTCGTTCGGCATCAAGTACCCGTTCGGCAAGTATGACCAGCTGTTCGTGCCGGAGTTCAAAGAGGGCGCGATGGAGAACGCCGGCTGCGTCACCTTCGTGGAGGCCTACATTTTCCGGTCGCGGGTCACTGATTTCGCCCGCGAGGCGCGCGCCGAGACCATCCTGCACGAAATGGCGCACATGTGGTTCGGCGACCTGGTCACGATGCGCTGGTGGGACGACCTGTGGCTGAACGAGTCCTTCGCCACCTGGGCCGGCACGCTGGCGGAGGCCGAGGCTACCCGGTGGACGTCGGCGTGGACCACCTTCGCGCAGCTGTACAAGGCGTGGGCGTACCGCCAGGATCAGCTGCCTTCCACCCACCCGATCGCGGCCGACATCCCCGACATCCACGCGGTCGAAGTGAACTTCGACGGGATCACCTACGCCAAGGGCGCGTCCGTGCTCAAGCAGCTGGTGGCGTACGTCGGGCGGGAGAACTTCGGCGAGGGCGTCCGGAAGTACTTCGCCGGGCACGCGTTCGGCAACGCGACGCTGGCGGACCTGCTGTCCGCGCTCGAGGACACCTCGGGCCGCGACCTGGCCTCGTGGTCCCGGGAATGGCTCCAGACCGCGGGCGTGAACACGCTGCGGCCGTCCTACTCGGTCGGCGAGGACGGCCGGTTCACCGAGTTCGCGGTGGAACAGGAAGCCCCCGCCAGCCACCCCGTGCTGCGGTCGCACCGCATCGCCATCGGGCTCTATGACCGGACCGAGGCCGGCCTCACCCGCAGGCACCGCATCGAGACTGACGTGACCGGCCCGCGCACCGTCATCACGGAACTGGCCGGCCAGCCGCGCCCGGACCTGGTGCTGGTCAACGACGAGGACCTGACCTACGCCAAGATCCGGCTCGACCAGCATTCGCTGGTCACCCTCATCGAGTCGATCGCCACGTTCACCGACTCGCTCGCGGCGGCGTTGTGCTGGTCCGCCGCCTGGGACATGACCCGCGACGGCGAGATGGCGGCCCGCGACTACGTCCGGCTCGTGCTGTCCGGAATCTCCTCGGTGGCCGACATCAGCGTGGTGCAGACCCTGCTGCGGCAGGCGAGCCAGGCGGTGCGGCGGTTCGCGGACCCCAGCTGGCGGGAAACCGGGCTGGCCCTGATCGCCGGCACGCTGCGCGACCTGCTCCGGGCGGCGCCGGCGGGCTCGGACACTCAGCTCGCCTACGTCCGCGCCTTCGCGGGCGTGGCCACCTCCGACGACGACCTGACCCTGCTGGCCGGCCTGCTCGACGGCTCGGTGACGCTCGACGGCCTGTCGATCGACACCGACCTGCGCTGGTCGCTGCTGTGGCGCCTGGTCAGCCGGAGCACGCCCGGCGGTCGCTGGAGCTTCGGCGCGGCGGAAATCGACGCCGAGCTAGCGCGGGACGCGACCGACGCGGGTGAGCGGCACGCCGCCGCGTGCCGCGCCGCGATCCCGACGGCCGAGGCCAAGCAGGCGGCCTGGGACACGCTGACGGACGGCCAGCAGACGATCGCGATGTTCCGCGCCATGCTCGGCGGCTTCGCCGACCCGGACCAGCCGAAGCTCGTCGAGCGGTACCGGGACAAGTACTTCGGCGTCGTGGGGGGCGTGTGGCGGCAGTGGCCGTCGGCCATGGCGCAGGACTTCGCCAGCGGCGCCTACACGGTGGCCGCGATCTCGCCGGAGACGATCGAGGCCACCGACGCCTACATCGAAGCCGCGCAGCCGCCGGCCGCGCTGCTGCGGCTGCTCACCGAGGGCCGCGACGACGTGCTCCGCGCGCTGCGCTGCCAGGAACGCGACCGCCAGAAGGGGTAGAAGGGGATCGTACCCCGCGAGCAAAAGGGCGCCGGCCCCGCCTGGACTGAGGAGCGAGGAGCCTGCGACGAGCGACGAGGGAAGGCGGGGCCTCGAAAGGCGCCCGGAGGCGAGCGGTATAGCAGAGCCCTACGCCAAGATGCGGGGGATGTCGGTGTTCTCGTCGATCCAGTAGCTGGCGCAGACGCGGTGGTAGCCGTCCGCGATGACCAGCGGGTGATCATCGTTGCCGCGCAGCATCAGGATCGGCGACCGGGCCGCGCCTGACGCGGCCCTGCGATCGGCGACAGGGGCGCGCCTGACGCGACCCTGCGCAGGTCGGCCGCGACGTGCTTGTTGTCTTCGCCGAGCAGGGCCAGCTGGCTGGCGCGCAGGATGGCCTTGGCCGGGCGGTGCGTGGCGCTGTCCTTCGCGGCGGCGAGCCTGCGCCGGTACCCGGCGGCCCGCCTGGGCGACATGACCAGCGACAGGTAGTCCTCCGCCGCCTGGTAGTCGCGCTTGTCTGGCTTGGGCAGCCACTTCACGGTCTCGGTCACGTGATGGCCGCGGAGACCGCTTCCTGCACGTGCTTGGCCAGGTCGTCTAGGGGCACATGGACGGTGGCGCCGGTGGCACGGTCGGTCAGCTCCGCGGTCCCGGACGCCAGGCCGCGCTTGCCGATCGTGACCCGGAACGGGATGCCGACCAGTTCGGCGTCGCTGAACTTGACCCCGGCGCGGACTGAGCGGTCGTCCACGATGACCTCGACGCCCGCGTCGAGCAGCGCCTGGTAGACCCGCTCCCCCGCGGCGGCCACGGCCGCGTCGTCCTGCTGGGCGATCACCACATCGACCTCGAACGGTGCCACCGCGGCGGGCCAGACGATGCCCTTCTCGTCGTAATGGACCTCGACGATCGCGGCCATCGCCCGCTCGACGCCGATACCGTAGCAGCCCATGATCGGCCGGACGGGCTTGCCGTCCGGGCCGGACACGCTGATCCCGATGGCGTTGCTGAACTTGTAGCCGAGCTTGAAGATGTGACCGACCTCGATGCCCCGCTCCACCTCCAGCCCGTGACCGCAGTTGATGCACCCCTCGCCCGCGGCGACCTCGCGCAGGTCGGCCCACTGGCCGACGGTGATGTCCCGCTCGACGTCGACGCCGCGCAGGTGGGTGTCGTCGACGTTGGCGCCGGTGTACATGCCGCGCCGACCGCGCAGGGCCTCGTCCGCGATCACCGGGTGATCGCGGACGCCGACCGCGCCGAGACTGCCCGGCAGCGCGCCGAGCGCGTCGCGGATCTCGTCCGGCTGCGCCGGGCGGACCGAGACCGCCCCGGTGGCGTCGATCAGCTTCTGCTCGTGCAGCGCGTGGTCGCCGCGCATCAGGACCAGCGTGAGCGTGCCGTCCAGGAGGTAGACCAGGGTCTTGATCTGGCGGTCGGCCGGCGCATCGTAGGAAGAGGCAAGATCCTCGATCGTGCGTACGCCCGGGGTGGCGAAGGGCTGGGGCTCGGCGAGTAGCGATGTCCGTTCGGAAGAATCATCAATTTTTACCAAACGGGACGTGGCCTTTTCTATGTTGGCCGCATAACCGCATTCCGGGCAGTGAATGATGAGATCTTCGCCGCTCGGGGACGGGCAGACGAACTCGATGGAGTCCGAGCCGCCCATCGTGCCGTTGGACGCCTGCGCCGGGATGGCCGGGATGCCGAGGCGGTGAAACGACCGCGCGTACGCGTCGCGGTGCGCGGTGAAGGACACGTCGAGATCGGCCGCGTCCAGGTCGAAGCTGTAGGAGTCCTTCATGGTGAACTCGCGGGTGCGCATCAGCCCGGCCTTCGGGCGCGGCTCGTCGCGCAGCTTGGTCTGGAACTGGTACCACACCTGCGGCAGCTGGCGGTAGGACTCGAGCTCGGTGGCGAGGGTAGAGATGACCTCCTCGTGAGTCATGCCCAGGGCCAGGTCGGCGCCCCGGCGGTCCTTGAGGCGGAACATCTCGTCGCCCATCAGCTCCCAGCGGCCGCTAGTGCGCCAGAGCTCGGCCGGGTGCATGACCGGCATCAGGATCTCCTGGCCGCCGATCCCGTTCATCTCCTCGCGGATGATCCCGATGACCTTCAGCCGGACCCGCTGGGCCAGCGGCAGCAGCGAGTAATGCCCGGCCATCAGCTGGCGGATGTATCCGGCCCGCAGCAGCAGGCGGTGGCTCGGCGCGCCGGCGTCCGCCGGATCGTCGCGCAGCGTCGGGATGTGCATCTTGGACCAGCGCATGTTCTTCGGACTCTCACTTTCAGGCCGCGGCCGCGATGAGCCCGTAGTCTATCCCCGGCGCAGCGTACGGGCCGAGCCGATTAAAGGGGTTACGGGGCCTCAGCTCCTGACCAGGGCGGGCAGGTCAGCCAGGCGGCGCAGGTGCGGATGGCCGGCCGGGGCCGGGCAGAAGCCGTAGGGGTCAAGGTGGACCGGCTGCAGGCCCGCCGCCAGGGCGCCGGCCACGTCGTAGCGCAGGCTGTCCCCGACGTGCAGGACGGTTCCGCCCGGCGGCACGCCCAGCAGGTTGAGCGCCATCTGGAAGATGGCCGGGTCGGGCTTGGCCACGCCGACCACCTCGGAGTCGATGACGACGCCGACCGGGACGCCCGGTTGCGGCGTGGTCGGCGCGTCGGCGCCGGGTGACTCGGCGACCGGCACGTAGCAGATGCCGAGGCGGCGCAGGTCAGCTTCGACCGAGCCGTCGGAGTTGGAGACCACGCCGAGGGGCAGGCCGAGCGCGGCCACGGCTCGCAGGCCGGCCACGGCCCCGAGACCGGCGTGCGCCCAGCCGCGGCTGCGGTCCTGGGCCATCTCCAGGATGAGTTTCTCGCACCGGTCCTCGGCCACGCCGCAGGCCACGACGTAGGTGCGGAGGTACTCGTGCCACCAGGTGGCCCTGGCCGGCACCGTGACCGCGGCGTCCTGGACCGCCATGGCCTGGTAGTGCGCTCGTTCGAGGGTCGCGAGGTCGGGAGTGACGCCGGCCGCCTGCAGCGGCGGCAGCACGAGCTCTGGTTCGGGGAAGACCAGGACGCCACCCGCGTCGAGCAGGATCGCGCTCACTGGCGCCTGAGAGGTGCCGTCGCTGAAAGCCACATGCGCACTATATGCACGGGCGAAACCGGAGTGGCCGGCGGTGCGTCTCATCGGCATGGAAGCAGTCAAAGCGGTGGCCGTGGCCGCGGTGGTTGGCATCGCGGCCTTGGCGGCCTGCGCGTGCTCCTCGCCGCCGGCTGGCGTGTCGCCTCCGGCTGGCGTGTCGCCTCCGGCTGGCGTGTCGCCTCCGGCCAGCATGTCGCGCCGCGACCTGGCGGCATGCCTCGCCATTACGTCGTGGTCGCCGGGCTGGAGGTGGTCGTCCGCGCCTCGGGCGACGGGCAGGTGACGGGTTCCGTCGCGATACCCGGGCTGGCGGGGACCGCGCGGGCCTTCGCCGGGGCAGCGGCCTTCGGCGGTGCGGACAGCCGGCACTTCGTGATCGCCGTCTCCCGAGGCGGCGACCTCCCCGGCGTAGCCGACGTCACCCTGTTCCGGCTGGCCGTTTCCGCGGACGGCCGGCCGGGGCGGCTGGTCAAGCTGAACTTCGACAGCGAGGGCGTGCCGGTGACCGGCGTGGCGCTGTCGCCGGACGGGAGGATGCTCGCGCTGTCCTTGATGCATGAGTTTGCGCCCGCCGGGGGGATATATGGCAGCGTCGAGCTCATCAACATGGTGACCGGAGCCACCCGGACCTGGACCGGCCGGGATGCGCCCGGCTACTGGCCTGGCATTCCCTCCTGGGCCGGCGACGGCACGCTTATCGTCCCCTGGTGGCATAGCGCCGCCCAGAGCATGCTGCCGGCCCGTATCACCGGAGTCCGCGAACTCGATCTCGCCGGGCCTGGCGGCAGCCTGCTGGCGGCACGGCTCGTCGCCTTCCCCGCCCCCGGGCCGGGCCTGGAGTCCGCGCTGATCGCACCCGGCGGCGGTGCCGTCATCGCATCATCCTGCCGTGCCGGGCCGCGACCGGACACCGCCACCGCGCGGGTCGTCGAGCTGTCCGCTGCGGACGGCCGGCTGATCCGGGTGCTACGGACGCAGACGGCCCGGTTCCGGACCCGCGCCGATGTCCAGGACGCGATCCAGTCGACCTGCCGGGTGCTGTCCGTGGCCGGCGGCCACGTGCTGATCCAGGCCTTCGCGTTCGGCCGGATCGACAACGGGGTGTTTACCTCGCTGTCCGGCCTTTCGCCTGGCGTCCTGCCGGTGTCCGCGGCGTGGTGACCGTCAGGTCATCCGGTCGAGGATCTCGCGGACCAGGTCCATGGAGGTGTGCGGGTGCAGGAACGCGAACCGGGCCACGGTCTCGCCTTCCCAGGCGGACGGGGGGATGAAGGCCACCTGGTCCTGGAGCAGGCGGTCCGCCCATTCGGTGTACTGGGCGGGTGTCCAGCCGCGGCGGCGGAACAGGACGACGCCGAGATCGGGTTCGCGGATGAGTTCCAGGTAGTCGCGGGACTTGATCTCGGTCGCGGTCTGGCGGGCCAGTTCCAGGGCCGTCTCGATGGCCTCGGTGTAGGCGGTGACCCCGTACACCGATAGGGAGAACCACAGCGGCAGGCCGCGCGCCCGGCGGGTGAGGTGGTAAGCGTAGTCGGTCGGGTTCCACTCCCCCGGCGTGTCGTGGATGACGTCGAGGTAGGAGGCGTCCTGCCGGTGCACCGACCGGGCGATGGACGGCTCGCGGTACAGCAGGGCCGCGCAGTCGAACGGGGCGAACAGCCACTTGTGCGGGTCCACGACGAAGGAGTCGGCGTTCTGGATCCCGTCGTATCTGGGCCGGACGCTCGGCGCGAACAGGCCGGCGCCGCCGTAGGCGCCGTCCACGTGGAACCACAGCTGGTACTCCCGAGCGACGGCGGCCGCGCCGGCCAGGTCGTCGATGATGCCGGCGTTGGTCGTACCTGAGGTGGCCACGACCGCGGCGATCGTTTCTGGAGCATCGTCTTTGCTGATGGTGTCGCGGAGGGCCGGGCCGGTGAGCTGGTGGTCGGCGGTGGGTACGACCAGCGGATCCATCTCCAGGATGCGGAGCGTGTTGATGATGGAGGAATGGGCGTCCTCGGTGACCGCCACCCGCCATCTGCTTGTTCCTGGGCCGGCTTTGCGCTTGGCGGTCTCGCGCGCCACGACCAGTGCGGACAGGTTGCCGGCCGAGCCGCCCGAGACGAAGCAGCCGCCCGCGGTGGACGGCATCCCGGCCTGATCGGCGATCAGCCGCAGTACCTGGTTCTCGGCGTGGATCGCGCCGGCCGCCTCCAGCCAGGAGATGCCCTGGATCGAGGCGCAGGAGATCAGCATGTCGAACAGCAGCGCGGCCTTGGTCGGCGCGGCCGGGATGAACCCGAGGAAGCGCGGGCTGTCCGCCGAGATCACCGCGGGCGCCACCACCGAGGTGTACACGCCGAGCACCTGGTCGGGGTTGTGTCCGTCCGGGCCGAGCAGTCCCTTCAGCGCGGCCTCGAGCTCGGCCGCGTTCCGCGAGCCCTGGTCCAGCGGCACCGGGTCCAGCCGCAGCCGGTTCTCCGCGTACGCCAGTACCGACCTGATCATCGACTCCGTTGTCGGATCCACACTGTGCATGGGCGAAACCTAGAACGTGCGGCGTGTGCGCCGCAAGGGGCTCCAGATCTGGCTTCGCCGCTGATAATCGGCCAGGATGGGCTTGCCGCCGTTGGGATGAGCTGGATGGGAGACGTTCGTGACCGCTGATTCTGGTACTGGTACTGGTTCTGGTTCTGGTACTGGTCATCCGCTGGATCCGCTGACGGCGGCGGAGATCCGGCAGGTGGCGCAGATCGTGCGGCGTGACCGCGGTACCGGCGAGAGCTGGCGGTTTGCTTCGATCGAGCTCGCGGAGCCGGGAAAGGATCTGCTGGCGGGCGGCCTGGTGACGGGGCGGGAGGCGATCGCGGTGGGCTGGGACCGCGCCGACGGCCAGGCCTACCGGGCGGTGGTGTCGCTGACCGCCAACGCCGTCACCTCGTGGGCGCACCTGCCGGGCCGGCAGCCGAACATGACGGTGGACGAGTGGCACGAGTGCGATCAGATGCTGCGCCAGCACCCCGCGCTGGCCAAGGCGCTGACGCGGCGCGGGATCACCGACATGAACCTGGTGCTGACCGACATGTGGGCCTACGGGGCCGCGCTGGTCCCCGAACGCTACCGGGGCCTGCGGCTCGGCTGGTGCGACGTGTGGTACCGGGGCAGCGAGCTGGGCAGCCCGTACGCCCATCATGTCACCGGGCTCCATCCGGTCGTCGACCTGAACACGATGACGCTGCTTGAGCTCGAGGACAGCCTGGACAACGCGGTCGATGCGGCCAACGTGATGGGTGAGTACTTGCCCCGGCTGATACCCACGCCGTTGCGCTCGGTCAAGCCCTTGGAGGTCAGCCAGCCACTTGGCGTGGACTTCACGCTGGAAGGCCGACTGCTTCGCTGGCAGGGCTGGGAACTGCGGCTGGGGTTCAACTACCGCGAGGGCCTGGTGCTGCATCAGGTGGGGTTCCGCGACGCCGGGCGGCTGCGGCCGGTGGCGCACCGGCTTTCATTCGCCGAGATGATCGTGCCGTACCGCGACGCCAGCCCCGACCACTACCGCCGGACCGCGTTCGACATCGGCGAGTGGGGCCTGGGCTTCATGACCACCTCGCTGGAACTCGGCTGCGACTGCCTGGGCGAGATCACCTACCTGGACGCCGTGGTACACGACTCCCGCGGCGAGCCGCGCACGATCGCCAACGCGATCTGCATCCACGAGGAGGACAGCGGCGTCCTGTGGAAGCACGTCGACGAGCGAGCCGGCGCGGAGGTCCGGCGGGCCCGGCGGCTGGTGGTCTCCTTCCACGTCACCGTGGCTAACTACGAGTACCTGGTGTACTGGCGGTTCTACCAGGACGGGAACATCGAGTGCGAGGTCCGCGCCACCGGGATCCTGGTCACCTCGCACGTCGCGACTTCCGGTGCACCGGGTACGGGGACGCTCGTGGACCAGGGCACCTACGCGCCGTTCCATCAGCACTTCATCGTGGCGAGGCTCGACCTCGACGTGGACGGTACTGATAACACGGTCTACATGAGCGAGTCGGTGCCTGCACGTCTGGGCGTGGATGACCCGTACGGGCTGGGGCTGACGGTTTCGAGCACCCCGCTTGCAACCGAGTCGCAGGGGCGCCAGGACTACTCCTGGCCCACTCAGCGCGGCTGGAAGGTGGTGAACGACAACGTACGGAACGGGCTGGGTACCCCGGTCGGGTACAAGCTGGTACCTTCGGCCGCGTTCCCGCCGCTCCTGGATGAGGCCTCGCCGGCGTTCCGGCGGGCCGAGGTGATCGGGCACACGCTGTGGGTGACGCCGTACCGCCCGGACGAGCGCTGGCCCTGCGGCGACTTCCCCAACCTGAGCGAGCGCGACGAAGGCCTGCCGGTGTGGACCGCGGCGGACCGCGCGATCGAGAATACCGACGTGGTGCTGTGGTACGTGTTCGGCATCCATCACATCACCCGGCCGGAGGACTGGCCCGTGATGCCGTCGGACATCGTCTCGTTCTGGCTCAAGCCGTTCGGGTTCTTCGATCGCAATCCGGCGCTGGACGTGCCGCCGAGCCCGCACGAGTGCGAGAGCTGACTGGTCCTAGTAACCGAACGGCGCGGTATCTCCGGCCGCTAGCTGCTGGTCCCGTAGCTGTGGCCCCTAGCTGTGGCCCCTAGCTGTGGCCCCTGCCGCGTGCCGCGGACGCCGCCATGCCCTAGGCCGCCGCTCCGCTTTGTCTGCAGTTTCCGGGGTTATAACCCCGGAAACTGCAGACAAAGCACCGGGTCATCGTTATACGCAACTCATGGTTTTGGCTTCGTCGCGGTTCGTTACATCCTGCGCTGATGGCGCTGCACGGGGACCGCCAGAGGGCCTGGCGGAGCCAGCCGTGCCGGAACGGGGTATCAGGATGTCTTGCCGCGCTCTGCTCCATTGATAGCCCGAGTGCAGACCTTTCACTGACCAGTCCCTGGGCGTGCCGCCGCTGAAAGGGCGATCGGTGGCACACCGGCCCCCCCTGGACCCGCCGATCCCTTGCGGGGTGGGGGAATCGGGGGGTCCAGGGGTGGGGGTTAGCTGTTGGTGAGGAGGTAGACGGTCTGGCCGCCGAGGGTGGCGGCCTTGAAGTGGGCTTCGACCCAGCTTGTTATCTGGCTCGACGTGCCGCCCTGGCCGCCGGGGATGAAGTAGGTGATGTCGCCGGCCGCGACGTAGGCCTTGAACTGCGCCAGCGTCGGCGCGGGGTCGCTGCCGGTGAAGCCTCCGATCGCCATGACCGCCTTACCGCCGGTCGCGAGCTCCAGCGACGCGGCACTGTCCGAACCGACCGTGGCCGCGGCCCACCGGGCCGTCGTCTTCTCCAGCGCAGCCTTGAGCGCTGAGCTGACGGCTTGGCCGGCGCCTCCGCCTCCGGCCTGGCCCGGCATCCGTCCAGAAGAGGAGCTTGAACCGCGCGCGGCCGCCCCGCCTGGTGCGCTTCCCGTGCTGCCCTTGGCGGTCGACGCGGCGCCGCCGCCCGGTCGCTCGCCGCCTGGGCCGGTCCCTGAGGGGATGGATCCAGACGTTCGGCCGCCTGCACCGAGGCCACCTGAACCGAGGCCGGCTGATCCGCTGGTCGAGACCGCGGTCGGAATGCTGCCCGTGTGCGGCGTCCCGGCCGTCTCAACCGCCCAGGCGCTGGTCGGGACCGCGATCGCGACGGCCGTGATGATGGCCGCCGCCGCGGCCAGCCGACGGCCGTTCCTGGCGTGCAGCGCGGCCCAGCCGAGAGCCAGGATCGCGACGCCTGAGGCGGCCATGGCGGCGGCCGCCGTCAGCGACGCGAGGCCGAGCAGCTTGACGTCCCACGCGCAGGTCACGGCCACGACGAGGGCGAGCGCGGCATAGGCCGCGGCACCGCCCGGCTCGGACCGGCGGCGCCACAGCGCGGTCACGCCGATCGCCGCGGTCGCCGCGATGGCCGGCGCGAGAGCGACGCTGTAGTACGGGTGGATAGTCCCCTTCATAAAGCTGAAGGTCGCCGCGGTGATGAGCAGCCAGCCGCCCCAGACGATCAGGGCCGCTCTAGCCGGGTCGGTGCGAGGACGCCGCCAGGTCAGCCAGACGCCGCAGGCGAGCAGGAGCAACGCGGCGGGCAGCAGCCAGGAGATCTCCAGACCGAACTCGCCGGTGAACAGCCGCTGCAGGCCGGTCGCGCCACCGAACTGGCTGTTGCCGCCGCCGCCCGGTCCGCCACCCCCGCCGCCGTTACCCTGGCCGCCCAGCAGCCTGCTGAGGCCGTTGTAGCCGAAGGCAAGCTGGAGCGGGTTGTTATCCGTGCTGCCGCCGATGTAGGGACGGTCCGCCGCAGGCCAGAGCAAGACGGCGACGATCCACCATCCGGCCGCGACGACCATCGACAGCGCGGCCACCAGCAGGTGCCCGATCCGGCGCCGGACCGTGGTCGGCGCCGCGACCAGGTAGGCCAGACCGAACGCGGGGACAGGCAGCAGCGCCTGGCCGCTCTTGGTGAGGAACGCGAACCCGACGGCCACGCCGGCCGCGGCAAGCCACCGGACCTTGGCGCCTTCCAGCGCGCGGGTGACGCAGTACGCAGCGGCCACGAGCAGCAGCACCAGGAACGCGTCCGGGTTATCGAACCGGAAAATCAGCACCGCCGCCGGGGTAAGGGCGAGGACCGCGCCGGCGATCAGCCCGGCCGCCGGGCCCGCGACGCGGCGCACCGTAGCGGTGAGCAGCGCTACCGCGGCAATACCCTCAAGCGCCTGCGGGACCAGCAGGCTCCAGCTGTTGTAACCGAACAGCCGGGCGATGAGCCCCATCACCCACAGGGCGCCCGGCGGCTTGTCTACCGTGATGAAGTTCGAGGAGTCGAGCGAGCCGAAGAACCACGCCTTCCAGCTCTTCGAGCCAGCCTCAACCGCGGCGGCGTAGAAGCTGTTGGCGTTGCCGGACGAGCTGAGGTCCAACAGGTACAAAACGGCGGTCGCCGCCAGCAGCACGAACAAGGCCGGGCGATACCAGCCGGGACCAGCCGATACTGCTCTGTGGTGGCCCGCGCGCGAGTTCACGGTGGCAGACGGCGGGGATAGCGAGGGCGCGTTCATCTCAGGCCGCCCTGGTCACGTCGGCTAGCACGGGACCCGTGGGCGTCTCGCCTAGCGAGATCGGCGTCAGCGGGACGGCGGCGATCATCGCCAGCCGGCGGGCGAGCCGGCCGCGCTTGAGCTGCCGGCGCATCCTGGCGACCCCGCGAAGGTCGGCCAGGACGGTGGCCATAATGTCAACGCTGCTGCCGGGGTCCTCGACCCAGTCGACGGGTATCTCGTAGATGCGGAGCCCGGCGCGCTCGGCCAGCACGAGCAGCTCGGTATCGAAGAACCACGAGTCGTCGCTGACCAGCGGGAGGAGATGCACGGCCACGTCCGCACGGATCGCCTTGAAGCCGCACTGGGCGTCACTGAACCGCACCCGCAGTGCGGTGCGCAGGATCAGGTTGTAGCAGCGGGAGATCAGGTCCCGCTTGCTCCCGCGAGCGACGACCGCACCGCGGGCGAGCCTGCTGCCGATCGCGACGGCCGAGTGCCCGGACAGCAATGGCGCCATCAGCGGCGCGAGGGCGGCCAGATCAGTCGATAGGTCGGCGTCCATATACACGACGATGGCGGCGCGCGACCGCGACCACGCCTCGCGAAGGGCCAGGCCGCGTCCCTTGCGATCAAGACGCAGGTAATTCACCGCGTCCAGATCGCCGGCCAGACGCCGGCCAATTTCCGGTGACTTATCCGTACTCGCATTGTCCGCGATCGTGATCCGCCACGGCATCCAAAGTTCCGCGGCGGCGAACGCGTGGAGGCGGCGGATGCTCGCCTCAAGCGTCGCCTCCTCGTTGTAGATGGGAACGACCAATTCGACCAGCGGATCACCCGGCTTGCGGCTGTCACGCGATTTGGATGCCTGGATTATCTGGGTCATAGCAGCAACTATGGCGGCGACGGATGCGCGTCACCTGGGCTTTTCTTCTGAGCCGGCCATGAGCTCCTCAGCTAGGACCGGCCTCCCGGCGGCACAATGAGCCAATCAGGGAATTCATATTCTTTTGAGAGCAATTTGATAGCGCCGCGGGTGATGCCACTCATTAATGTGTGAAGTTGCCGCCGGTTTCCGGGAGGTAACTGCGTTACGAGACGGACGAGACATAAAAGGCTGCCCTGGCCGGGTGCCACCAGACCAGTTTCGTAGGCGTAGATGACCGCCTGGACGCGGTCGGGCAGTCCGAGCTTCTGCAAGATCCTGGCCACGTGGGTTTGGCCGTCGCCTCGCGGATCACCAGCTGACGGCAGATCTCCGGGTTGGAGAGCCCGCGGATGAGCAGGTCGAGCACCTCGCGTTCACGGGGGGTCAGTTCGCTGACCGCGCGGGGGATCCCGAGGAGCTGCCTGTCCGTCATCAGCCAGTCGGGCACCTACGAGTTCGTACGCGGCACAGGCCGGTACACCGGGATCAGCGGCCACGGCACGCGGCCGCATCCCGAGGTTTTACCCCCAGAGCGGCGGATGCCGGTCCTTCCACGGGCGGGCTTGTTCGAGCTGCGCGGACAGGGAAATCAGGGTCCCCTCGTCCCCCATCCGCCCCGCCAGCATGATGCCGATCGGAAGGCCTCCGGCGGTCCAGTGCAGCGGCACGTTGACGGCAGGCTGGCCGGACACGTTGTAGAGCGGGGTGAACGGGGTGAACAGCTTCTGCCGTTCGAAGTTCTGGGCCGGGGGCACCTCGTCGAACCAGCCGACGGGCCTCGGCGGCATAGCCAGGGTCGGACTGAGGATGGCGTCATAGGCGTTCATCGCGGTGATCGCCCCGCGCGTCACGGCCTGCAGGTAGGCCTGGGCAAAGATGAGCTCGGCGGCGCTGATGGCCAGGCCGCGATCGCGCAGGTAGCGGGTCAGCGGGAGCAGCAGTTCCTCCTGCCCCGGCTGGAGCGGGGCCAGCGTGGCGTGCGCGTACCACAGGATCTCGAAGTACGGCACTACGTCGGGACCGAACGGCATGGCGATGTCCTCGACCACGTGCCCCAGGCTGGCCAGCAGCGTGCTGGCTTCCTCGTAGGCCATAACGCAGTCCGGATGCACATCGGCGCCCTCGACCGCGGGCTGCATGGTCCGGCCGATCCGCAGCTGGCCGGGCAGGCGGCTGGCGTAGCCAAGGAAAGACTCACCGGGTGGCAGCGGCGGCTGAGTGTACATGTCGCCCGGGTAATTCCCCGCCATCACGTCGAGCAGCAGCGCGGCGTCTGCCACGGTGTGGGCGAGGGGCCCGTTGACGCCCAGGCCGGTCAGATCGGGCACGAGCGGGCCTTCCGAGACCCGGCCGCGGGACGGCTTGATCCCGAACAGCCCGCACACACTCGACGGGATGCGGATGGACCCACCGCCGTCGCTGCCCTGCGCAGCAGGCGCCAGGCCCGTCGCCACCGCGGCGGCCGCGCCACCGCTCGACCCGCCCGCGGACCTGGACAGGTCCCACGGCGTCCGGGCCGGCGGCCCGATCTTGGTCTCGGTGTAGCAGGGCAGCCCGAACTCGGGGGTCGCCGTCTTGCCTGTGATGACCGCGCCGGCCTTCCGGATCGCGGCCACCACGTAGTCATCGGCGTGCGGGACGTTGGCCTCGAACGCCAGCGAGCCGAGCGTCTGCCGGACGCCCGCGACCATGTTCAGGTCCTTGATCGGGATGGGCACACCGGTCAGCGGCGGCAGCGCGACCGGGTCCTCCGCCGCCGTGACGGCTTTCTCGGCGGCCAGCGCCTGCTCGGCCGCGAGTTCTGAGGTGATGGTGTAAAAAGCGCCCACCTGGTCGTTGAGCTCCTGCGTGCGACGCAGATAATGATCGGTGACGGCAACCGGGGATAGCTCACGCGCACGGATCGCCGCGGCCAGCTCGATCACGGTGAGCTCATGGATCTGGGTCATGTTGCATCATCGTATGGCACGCACTGGTCTAGACGTTTGGCCGGTTTTCCGACCCGATGTCTTGCTATAAAACAAGCCGTTGCCGGGCACACTCGTGGTGAGTGACGGTGCTAAGCGCTTTGTCCTAACGCAGTTACGCTGAGGTGGTGGGTGAGTACCGGATGGCGTGGCCGAAGCTGAGAACTCCGAAGTCTCCTGATCAGCTGGAGACAAAAAGCAATCACAGCGGGGCAGCACCGGACGGAGCGCGGCCGCATGGCCCGGCGTCGGACCGGGCTGAGGGCAGCCGGGCGGGCGGGCCGGCTCCGAGCGGCCCGGCGGGCAGCGCCCCGGCCGGCAATGGCCTTGTGGCCTGGGCGAGCGGCGATGCAGCCGTGAATGAGAGTCCTGCTGACGCCCCCGAGGCAGCGCCCGATACGGGCGACGTGCCGTTCTGGGATTGGGCCGGGGCCGATGACCCTGTCGAGCTCGACGACCCCGGGGACGCTTTCCCGCGGGACGACAGGTTCCCGGCGGGCGCGGCGAGTACGGATCCGCCGAGGCTAGTGATTACCCCGGTCGAGGTAGCGGGCGATCAGCGGCGGCCGGCGGGGATCGGCCAGCGCCGGGGTGACCTCGCGCACCTGGCCGCCAACCCGCGGATGCGGGTGTGGCAGCGGCGGATCGTGATCGCGGTGATCGTCGGGGTGCTTTTCGCGATCGTGTTCTCCTGGCAGGTCGGGCTGACGCTCGCCATCATCGCCGCCATCACTGACACCGTCTACCAGTCCAGAAGGGGCGTGCCCGGCCCGCGGGGCGTCAAGCTGACCCGGGCCCAGCGGCAGACCCGCAGGCAGTTGGGCAAACTCGGGCGGGCGGGCTACCGCGCCATCGACGGAAACCTCATCCCGCAGAGCCAGGAGCAGATCGACCACCTCGTCGTCGGGCCCGCGGGCGTGTTCGCCATCGATTCCGAGTCCTGGGACAAGCGGCTGCCCGTGCGCACAAAGAATGCCCGGCAGCTGTGGCACGGCCCGTTCAGCATGACGGAGCGGCTCGAGCACGCCCGGTGGGAGTCGGAGCGAGCCGCTGAGCTGCTGTCCAGCGCGGCCGGCAGCCCGGTCACCGTCCGCCCGGCGATGGCCGTCTACGGGCCGAAGATCAACTGGGATGTGGTCACCATCAGGGACGTCGACGTCTTCAGCGGCCCGCGGCTGCGCAAGTACCTCCGGCGCCGGGCGCGGCAGAATGGCATGCGCCCGCTGAGCCCCGGCGAGGTCGAGCGGATATACAAGGCCGCGAACCAGGCGTTCCCGCACCTGAACGCCGAGGCCACCGCGACCTGACCCGTTGCGCTGACCCGGGCCGGGGTTAGCCGAGGCCCCGGTAGGCTTGTGCTTCTCCAACACAAGCTTGAGGGGAGACCGGTATGCCGCCGCTTCGGTCCCGGACGGTCACGCACGGCAGGAACATGGCGGGCGCGCGCGCCCTGCTGCGCGCCACCGGGGTAGCCAGGGAAGACATCGGCAAGCCGATCATCGCGGTGGCCAACAGCTTCACCGAGTTCGTCCCCGGGCACGTGCACCTGCGAGAGGTCGGCCAGGTGGTGGCCGACGCCGTCCGCGCGGCCGGGGCGATCCCGCGCGAGTTCAACACGATCGCGGTGGACGACGGCATCGCCATGGGCCACGGCGGCATGCTGTACTCGCTGCCGAGCCGGGAGCTGATCGCCGACTCGGTGGAGTACATGGTGAACGCGCACTGCGCCGACGCCATGATCTGCATATCGAACTGCGACAAGATCACGCCGGGCATGCTGATCGCCACCATGCGGCTGAACATCCCGACCGTGTTCGTGTCCGGCGGCCCGATGGAAGCAGGTGCGCCCGCTGGGCTTTCCGGTACCGCCGCCGGGCGCAAGCTGGACCTGATCGACTCGATGGTGGCTTCGGCGGATCCCTCGGTCTCCGACGAGCAGCTGCTCGCCATGGAGGAGTCGGCCTGCCCGACCTGCGGATCCTGCTCCGGCATGTTCACGGCCAACTCGATGAACTGCCTGACCGAGGCGATCGGCCTGGCGCTGCCGGGCAACGGGACCACGCTGGCCACCCATGCGGACCGGCGCGGCCTGTTCGAGCGGGCGGGCCTGCTGATCGCCGAGATCACCCGGCAGTACTACGCCGACGGGGACGAGTCGGTGCTGCCCCGCTCGATCGCCAGCCGGGACGCGTTCGAGAACGCGATGGCGCTCGACGTGGCGATGGGCGGGTCGACCAACACGATCCTGCACCTCCTCGCCGCGGCGCACGAGGGAGACGTCAACTTCGGGCTGAAGGAGATCGACGAGCTCTCCCGCCGGGTGCCCTGCCTGTGCAAGGTCGCGCCGAGCAGCGCCTACCACGTGGAGGACGTGCACCGGGCCGGCGGCATCCCGTCCATCCTCGGTGAGCTCGACCGGGCCGGCCTGCTCAACCGCGAGGTGCGCACGGTGCACAGCCGCTCGCTGCGTGAGTTCCTCGACGGCTGGGATCTCGGGTCTTCCTCAGTCAGCGAGGAGGCGGTCGAGCTTTACCACGCCGCACCGGGCGGGGTGCGCACCACCCGGCCGTACTCGCAGTCGGCCCGATGGGACACGCTGGACACTGACCGGGTGGCTGGCTGCATCCGGGACGCGGCGCACGCTTACAGCACCGACGGCGGGCTGGCCGTGCTCTACGGCAACCTCGCCCCGGACGGTGCGATCGTCAAGACCGCCGGGGTGCCGGAGGAGATCTGGCAGTTCTCCGGGCCAGCCGTGGTATTCGAAAGCCAGGAAGACGCGGTCGCGGGCATCCTCAGCGGCGCGGTCAGCGCGGGCCACGTGGTGGTCATCCGCTACGAGGGACCACGCGGCGGGCCCGGTATGCAAGAGATGCTGTACCCGACCAGTTTCCTCAAGGGCAAGGGCCTCGGCCGGGCCTGTGCGCTGATCACCGACGGACGTTTCTCCGGCGGGACGTCCGGCCTGTCCATCTGTCACGTCGCGCCGGAGGCGGCCGGGGGCGGCGTGATCGCGCTGGTCGAGACCGGAGACACGGTGGTGATCGACATCCCGCGCCGTGAGCTCAGGTTGGACGTGACCGGCGACGAACTCGCTTCCCGTCGGGAGCGCGTGCTGGCCTCGCTCGGCTCGTACCGGCCGACCGAGCGGCGACGCCCGGTCAGCGCGGCCCTGCAGGTCTACGCCGCGATGGCCACCTCGGCGTCTAGCGGCGCGGCCCGCGACATCACCCTCATCGGCCATCCGGACAAGTGAGCCCGCACGGCCTGGATGAGCAGGGCATTCCTGGCGAGCGCGGCATTCCTGGCGAGAAGGGCGTTACGGACGAGCCGGGCTCCGCAGGGCGGGGGACCGCCGGTTTCGTGCGCCCGGCCCGGGCGGCCGACGCCGAGAGCCTGACGCGCGTCCAGGTCGCGAGCTGGCGCCGCGTTTTCGCCGGTATCGTGCCGGACAACCTTCTCGCGGAACTCACCGGCGACGAGGCAATAAGCGTGTGGCGCGACCGGTGGCGGGAGGCGATCACGAACCCGCCGACAAGCAGGCACCGCGTGCTGGCCGCCGTAGCTGATGCCCCGTCCCGCGAGCTCGTCGGGTTCGTCTCCGCCGGGCCCGCCACCGATACCGACCGCTGGCCGGGAACCGACGGTGAACTATACGAGCTGCGGGTCGCGCCGGAACTGACCCGGCATGGCCACGGCGGCAGGCTCCTGCACGCGGCCGTCGACACGCTCGCGCAAGACGGCTTCCATACCTTGTACATCTGGGCGCTGGAAGCGGATACAGCCCTGCGCGGCTTCCTCGAATCGTCGGGCTGGGCCGCCGACGGCGCCCGGGGTCAACTCGACGTGGGCACCAGCGTCCGGGTCGTGCGCTTGCACACGACCATCAGCGAGTAACCCGGGTGCCTTAGGATCTGTGCGTGGCTGATGCTCGGGAATGGCTCGCCGGCACGCGGCCGAGAACGCTTCCGGCGGCCGTCGTCCCGGTGCTGATCGGCTCGGGCGTCGCCTTTGGTTACGGCAGATTCTCCTGGTGGCGCGCGCTGCTCGCGCTCGTGGTCGCGCTCGCGCTGCAAGCGGGCGTCAACTTCGCCAACGACTACAGCGACGGCGTGCGCGGCTCAGACGAGCGGCGGGTCGGACCGGTCCGGCTCGTCGCCTCCGGGCTCGCGCCGCCGAAGCAGGTGCTGGCGGCCGCGGCCGGCTGTTTTCTCGTGGCTGGCCTGGCCGGGCTCGCGCTGGCCGCCGTCACCTCATGGTGGCTGCTGGCGGTGGGCGCCGCCAGCATCGCCGCGGCCTGGTTTTATACCGGCGGCCCGAAGCCATACGGGTACAGCGGACTCGGCGAGGTCTTCGTTTTCGCGTTCTTCGGCGTGGTCGCGGTGGCCGGTACCGCGTATGTTCAGATGAAGGCGCTCAGCTGGCTCGGACTGGCCGCCTCGGCTCCTGCCGGCCTGCTGGCCTGCGCTCTGCTGATGGTCAACAACCTGCGCGACATCCCCACCGACACGCTGGCGGGCAAGCGTACGCTCGCCGTCGTGCTCGGTGACGCGCGCAGTCGGCTCGCCTACACGCTGTCGCTGCTGCTGCCGTTCGGCTTCGCCGCGCTGCTTGCCTTTTTCCGGCCGCTTACGCTGATCACGCTACTCGCGCTCCCGCTGGCACGGGTGCCCATCAGGTCCGTACGGGCCGGAGCATCTGGTCCAGCCCTGATCAAGGCGCTGGGTGAGACCGGGCGGTTGCAGCTGGCGTTCGGGGTCGCGTTCACGATCGGCCTGGCCATCCACCTGTAAGCGGGAGTCTCGCGCCAGCTCTGGGCGAAGATCCGGGCTCCGGGGAGTGCTTGGTGTACCCCAGTCCCCAGGGTCTTCTCCAGGACCCGGATCCTCCCGCAAGGGAGGGCTTATCTGCGGCTGGTAGTGAGCGAGGCGCTCGGCTCGCGAGCCTGACGGATGGATCCGGCTGAGGGCCGATCTTGGATCCGGGGTGCGGAGGGTTGGGTGCCCAGTAGGCTCCCTAACCGTCCGGGTCGGCGAGTGTCTCAGGCACGACATCAGGCCAGGATGCGCGATTCTGGCCCGCTCGCAGGCCTGGTGAGAGACACTTGATGGGAAATGCGCGGTATCAGCGACATAGCGGCTGCAGGCGCGGTAACCTGCCCGATAATCCCAGGTGATGAGGTGCGGGCGCGGGTGGTTGCCTAAGCCCATGCGTATCCAACGGGAAGGGCGCCGAGTTGCAAATCCGGGGAATGTGGTCGGCCGGACCAGGCGACGATCAGGCACGCTTTCTTGCCGACCTCCGGGCGCTGCGCGACATGGCCGCCATCGGATATGACGAACTCTCCGCCCGGGCGCATTACCCAAGCGACGTCCTGAAGGAAGCGGAAAACGGGCCCCTCCTGCCGGGCCTGCCCGTCCTTACCGCTTATGTCCGCGCCTGCGAAGGTGATGTCCTCGACTGGGAGGAGCGCTGGCGCCGCCTGGCTGAGGTGCCCGAGGATCCCGATCTCCCAGTCAGGCCGCCCGGAGCCAGTCCCGCCGCCGCCGCCGGAGCCCGCGCAGGGGTCAGCGTGGCCCCACCTGACGTATATGACCCGGAACGGATCAAGGCGGCGCTGAGGGGTGGCCAAGGACGTTCGGAACACAGCGGTCGCAGAACCGGCGACCCGGCCATCTCCTCTCCAACTCGAGGGTATGAGTTCCCGGATCGCGGCCCAGCGGGATGGAGCCTCGGCGGCAGCCATGACAACGGCGGCAGCCAGGATGGCAACGGCCTGGACACGAGCGCGGACCTGGACACGGGTGAAAGCCCGGGGGCTGGCTCAGGCTGGGATTCCAGCCCGAGCTGGGACGCGGAAGCCGACCAGACCATCACAATGGCCAACGGCAACCATTCCGGCAAGCACCAGGCCCGGGGGCCATTCGACGCCGCGATCGTCGAGATGCCTGATTCGGCCGACCGCGCGAAGCAGACCGGTCAGTTCCGCTGGCTTCCAGACGCCGAGCCGGCACCGCAGGCGGCCGACACCGAGTCCACGGACGATGTACCGGCGCCGCCGGAGCGAACGGATTTCTGGGCGCCATCGGTGACGGCCGCCTCCGGCGACCTTCAGCCGCCCTCTGCTCCCCTGCGCCGGATCGAGGAGCAGGAGCTAACGCAGGCATCTTCGGCGCCCGTGCCCGCTTTCGCCGAGACCGCCGGAACCTCGGCCGCGCCCGTTACCTCCGAACTCACACAGCGGCTCGGGACTGACGCCGTACCAAGCGCTGTCTCAGCCACGACGCCGCCACAGGTCTCCGCCGAGCCAGCCAGATTCACGAGGACCGCCGGATCCGGGACCGCGCAGCCGACCTCCCCTAAGCCTGCCGACCATGGGAAGGACGGGTTCTTCACGGCGAGGTTGCTGGTGATCATCGTCATCGCCGCGCTAATCGGCAGCGCTCTGGTCCTGCTACTCAAGTAACCAGGCCGCTGAGGTGCTTCTTATCCTCCGGTTTCGGTGCCATTGGCCATCGGGAGGTCAAGATCCCGCGTTCCGGCGGACTTATCCTCGTCAGCGGCGGCGGAATCAGCAGAACCCAGCGGATCGCCGAAGCTGGTCCCCGGGATGGCTGCGGCGAGCATGGCGCTCACCGTGTCGCTCACGTCGGGGACGACACCCGGACCGGCGGCGACCTGGCTGGCTTCGTCCTGGCCGTCTCCGTTTGTCCCGGCTAGGATCTCGGACACGGTACCGGCTGCCGGTCCGGCGGCTATCGCGGCCGTGCGGTCGGTAGCGGGCACGGCAGGCGCCTCACGCTTGGGCCGGGCCGGTTCTGCGGCCGGACCAGGCGGCGTGTCCGCGCCGCCGAAAGCGCTGGCCACGGACCGGAGCGCCGACGTCACCTCGCTCGGGATGACCCAGAACGTATTGCCCGCGCCTTGTGCGAGTTGCGGCAGCGTCTGCAGGTACTGGTAGGCGAGCAGCTTGGGGTCCGGGTCGTTTTCGTGTACGGACTGGAAGACCGCGGCGATGGCCTGCGCCTCGCCTTCGGCGGTGAGGATCTTGGCCTGCTTGACACCTTCCGCGGTAAGAATGGCGCTCTGCTTCTCGCCTTCGGCGGTGAGGATCTTGGATGCCCTGACACCCTCGGCGGTCAGGATCGCGGCGCGCTTTTCCCGCTCGGCGCGCATCTGCTTCTCCATCGCGTCCTTGACCGACTTGGGCGGGTCGATGGCTTTGATCTCCACCCGGGTAACCCGGATGCCCCACTTGCCCGACGCGTCATCGAGCACGCCGCGGAGCATGTTGTTGATGTGGTCGCGCGAGGTCAGCGTCTTCTCCAGATCCATCGACCCGATCACGCTGCGCAGCATCGTGGCGGTGATCTGCTCGATCGCCTGGATGTAGTTGACGATCTCATAGTCGGCCGCTCGCGGATCGGTGACCTGGAAGAACAGCACCGTGTCGATGAGCACGCTCAGGTTGTCCGCGGTGATTACCGGGGCGCCCATGAACGAGACCACCTGCTCGCGCAGGTCGATCTCCTTCTTGACCCGGTCGATGCCGGGGATGATGAAGTTCATCCCGGGCTCCAGCGTCTTGCGGTATCGCCCAAACCGCTCCACGTTGCGGGCGCGCGCCTGCGGGATGATCCGTACCGAACGCAGCACGGTGACGATGACGAGCAGCGCGACTACCGCCGCGATAATGACTTCCGGCAAGACCATGGCTACTCCCGGGGATAGACAAGGGCGTTGGCCCCGTCGATCTGCATGACGTCAACTTTGGTGCCGACCGGAATCACTAGCGACTCGTCGTAGGGACGCGAGGACCACTCCTCGCCGCCTATGCGAACGCGGCCGCTATGCTCGGAGACCTCCTCGAGGACGATCGCCGAGCGGCCCACGAGTGCTTGCGCTCCGGTGCGCAGCGCCGGCGGCTGCTTGATGTGGCGGATCGCGATCGGGCGCACGAAGCCGAGCCCGGCCCCCGCTGCGACGATGAACGCAGCGAGCTGTAGGGGCAAGCCGAGGTGGAGCGCGCCCACCAACGCAGCCACCAATGCCGCTACCGCGATGAGACCAAACGCCAGCGTCGTGGTGAGTAGCTCGGCGACGCCGAGCACGGCTGCCACGATCAGCCATACGATCCAAGACATCATGGCCGCTCCGCGGAATGCTCCTAATTTGACTGTAACCCCGTAGGCAAGCACCTGCGTCACAGCCGCGAGGTTAAACCATGTTACGGACCTGATACCTGGTGTGATCGGTCAAACACCGACGGATTGTGTGCAATTGGCGACAATTAGCCGTCTAGGTCCTGCAGGGGATTTCTGGCGACCTACACTCGTGAGACAAGGGCAACCGTCCCGCGGCACGGCTGGACACTAAAGGTCCAGGAGGAATCTGGTGGAACGTGGCGACACCGGCCTCGGCCGCGACGCGTACCGCCACGCCTACGGACCTGATGCCCCCCTATCACCTGATGGCGTATACCCTCCCTTCCCCGACGACGAGGAGGCCGAAGGGACAGGAACGGGCAGACCGGTCGAGGCCGACGATGACTACGGCCAATTGCTGCGGCGCCCCAGCGAGATACCAGCGCGTCAGCCGCGACTCCGCGAGCAAGCCAACCCGCCCGTACGCCCGCCAGGCCAGTTCACCCCGAACCTCAGCCCGACCCTGAGTCCGGCCCACGGCGGGCCAGCTAACGGCGGCTTCTTTGGCGCAGGCCCGGCCAATGACGCCCCGCCCAACAGCGGTGCAGGGAACGGCGGCGAGCCGAACGGCGGCCTGTCCCATGGTGGGCCGCCTAACGGCGGGCCGGACGGCGACGCGCCCAACGGCGATTACGCGTCGGGACGCCAGTACCGACTGCCGAACGGGCGCCGGGTTCCTGGCCGCGCGGACCGCTTCTACTCCCAGCCGCCGGACCCGTCGAGCGAGGCTCGGGGCAGGCACCATAGCCCTCGTCCGGCACCACCCGCCGAGGACTCGCTCGATGGCCACCGGGGACGGGTGTCCTCGGGTTCCGGCATGCCGGCTCCGGGCCCATCGATTCCAGGTAGCCCGGCGCCAGGCGGTGCTCCGGGTGGTTCGCAGGGATACGGGAGCACCCCCGGGTCGGCAGGGTTTTTCAGGGCAGCGCCTGGAGCTCCGGGATCGCACGGGGCACCCGTAGCTCAGGGAGTCCAGGGACCGCACGGAGGACCGGGCGTCCATGGAGCAGCCGGGACGTACGGCGTAGCCGGACCACACGGAGCACCTGGCCCCCAGGGAGCGGCAGGGCCATACGCAGGCCCCGGACCCCACGGAGCAGGAACCCAGGGGACGCACGGGACTGCGGGCCCCCAGGGAGCCCCAGGACCGCAGGGAGGGCCAGGACCGCAGGGAGCCTATGGAGCCGGACCATTTAGAGGGCCGGGAGCATACGCGGCTCCAGGACCACATGGGGCACCAGGGTCGCATGGGGCTGCAGGGCCATACGAGTCTCCAGGGACTCATAATGCACCAGGATTGCATGGTGCCCCGGGACCGCGTCACGCCCCAGGGCCGCATCCGGCCCCGGGACCGTATGGTGCTCCAGGACCTCAGGCAGGACCCGGACCGCAGGCAGGACCCGGACCGCAGGCAGGACCCGGACCGCAGGCAGGACCTGGACCGCACCCCGCCGCGGGGGCGTACCCCGCCTCGGGATCGCATGCTGCGCCGGCAACGCAGGGGGGACCGGGGCGGCAGGCAGGACCGGGACCGCACCCGGTCTCAGGGCGGCAGGGAGGTCCGGGACCGCACCCGGCCCCAGGGCCGCAAGGAGGTCCAGGGTCGTATGGGGCTCCTGGATACGGAGCAGCCGCGGTGGGAGCGTCGGGGCCAGTGGGAGCTCCCGGGCCGGCCGGAGCGCCGGGACCATACGGAGCACCCGGCCTCCAGGGAGCCGGAGCGCCGCACGGAGGCCTGGGGTCGCACACAGGCGTGGGACCGCAGGGAGGCGTAGGACCGCAGGGAGGCGTAGGGTCCCAGGGAGCTTACGGACCGCAGGGACTCCTCCGGCCACACGGGGCCGTGGGGGCACCCGGGATGGCGGGGGCACCGGGGGCACCGGGGGCACCGGGGGTGGCGGGGGTGGCGGGGGCACCCGGGCTCGCCGGGATACCTGGGGGCACCGGGGCACCCGGGGCTATCGGGGTAAACGGAGGCGCGGGGTCGCAGGGGGTACATGCGGGCCGGGGGGCTCAGGCGCCGCCTGAAGCGCCTGGTCCGGTGATCCGGCAGCGGGAGACCGCGGTTCCCGAGGAGCGGCCGACCGGGGCGTCGCAGCCGCTGGCGAGCATCGCACCTGACGGGCTTGAGGCTTTCGCCAGGGACCTGCGCGTGCTACGCGCCCAGGCCGACCTGGACCTCCCCGAGATGGCCGGGACCTCGCACTACGAGATGAAGACGCTGGCCTCGGCGGCCGGCGGGCTGCGGCTGCCGACGCTGCCGGTCGCCGTCGCTTACGTGCGCGCCTGCGGCGGGAACGTGGCCGAGTGGGAAGAGCGCTGGCAGAAGCTGGCCGAGAAGATCACCGCCGATACGGCGAAGAAGCGCAGGCTCGACGGCGAAGAGGCTTCCGAACCACTGGAACCAGCGGAGCTCCCGGCCATCGGCGAGACGCCGGCCATTGCACCCTCCCCTGCGCAGACTCCGGATCCCGACTCCGGCGACGTCTACGTCATCACGTCCGCCCCACCGCGCCAGCCGGGCTGGTTACAGCCAGCCTCGTGACGCCCCGCTGGGTATAGGGTCCCCGCGCCCGGCGTGCCGACCTGGTCGCATGACACAATTGGCCGTGTGCTGCCGCCCGACAACCACGTACATACCGAATGGTCGTGGGACACTCCCGGCGAGGCGTCGATGGCGCGCAGCTGCGAACAGGCCCTGGCGGCGGGCGTGCCCAGTGTGGCTTTTACCGACCACCTTGACTTCACGACCTGGACCGACGGGGACCGGATCAGCACGGAGAACCTCGATCCGCACCGGTACTCCCGGATGCACCTGCTCGACGTCGACGGCTACCTGGCGACGATCGACGAGTGCCGCCAGCGCTATCCGGACCTGCGGATATTTTCCGGAGCCGAGATCGGCGAGGCCCACATGTGGGCGGCGAGCGCGGGCGCCATGGTGGCCACGGCCGAGTTCGACCGGATTCTCGGCTCGCTGCACGCGATCCCGTTCGAGGGGCGGCTGACGGCTGCCGACGACCTGTTCCGGCAGCTGCCCGCGGATGAGGTGATGCGCCGGTACCTCGGCGAGATCGTCCAGCTGATCGAGGGCAGCGACCTGTTCCAGGTGCTGGCGCACCTGGACTTCCCCCGGCGAATGTGGCCGTGGACGGCGGGTCCTTATGAGGAGCGAGCCTTCGAGGACGAGTACCGGGCCATCCTGCGCGCGCTGGCCGCCAGTGACCGGGTTCTCGAGGTCAATACCAAGAGCCCGATGGTTTCAGCCGAACTCGTGCGCTGGTGGCGCGAAGCAGGCGGCCGGGCGGTGTCCTTCGGGAGCGACGCGCACCAGCCCTGGCGGGTCGGTGACAAGTTCAAGCTGGCGGTCGACATCGTGGAGGCGGCGGGCTTTCGGCCCGGCCGGGACCGCTTCGACTTCTGGCGGGTCTAGGGCGAAGAGACCGGCGGCGGACCCGGACGCCGCCGAGCGCCGGAAGAAGGGTCCGGGTCTGCCGTCGGCTGCCCGTGTGTCCCAGTTGGAACTGTGTCTCCCGGTTGGAACTGCGTGTCCCGAATGGAACTGCGTCTCCCGAGTGGAACTGTCAGGTCCAGGTGTCGCCGAAGCGCGCGACTATCTCGTCCCAGCTTTCCGCGTCGGTGCCGCCGGTCGTACTGCGGTGGGGCCAGGTGTCAGCCCCCAGGTCGTCGAGGGCCGCTCGCGGAGCGGGGATGGACCGGCTCTGGCAATGGACGGCGAAACGTAGCTCTGCGTAGTAGGTTTCTCGGTCGCGGACCTCGGCGCGCGCTTCGGTGTAGGCCGGCTCTCCGGGGCCGCCGCCGCGGAACGGGAGCCGGGCGGGCCGACCTTCGTCTGGGTAGTTGCTGGCCACGACACACCTCTACTACGAATCTAAGTTGTGGCGGTGCCCCGCCGGCTGACACGGCCCGTTGGCGGGGCACCGCCTTGAAACACGGTACGAAGTTGTCTCGCTACCATTTGTAGTGTAACTATATGTGCTGTCCTAAATGCAATGGGTAACATGGTAATAGTTACCTATCTCCCCGGCCAGTATCCACGGAAGGTAACGAATGCGGCCTGGAGAGAAGCGCGGGGCGCAGGAGACCCGTGTGAACGCGGAGGTATTAACTCGGGGCATGCACGAGGGATCGTTCGGCAGAAAATATTTATTGTCCGCGCATGATGTTGCCGATGATGCCGCCGATCGCGCCTGCCTCGGCCGTCTGCGGGGCCTCCTGGGGGGCCAGGTACGGCTGGAGTCCGTGCGCCAGGACCGGCAGCGGCATCGACTGCAGCCAGATCTGGCCCGGGCCGGTCAGCGCGACCAGGTGGAAGCCGTCGCCGCCGAACAGCACGTTCGAGATGCCGGGCACCAAGGTGATGGTGAACTGCACGCTGCCCTCGAACAGGCCGACGTGCCCCGGGTGGACCATCAGTGTCTGGCCCGGTGACAGAGTGTAGTGGACGAGTTCGCCGGAAAGCTCGATCCAGGCGCGGCCCTGGCCCTCGAGCTTTTGCAGGATGAAGCCGTCGCCGCCCCACATGCCGCCGCGGAACGTCTGCTGCAGCCCGATGCTTGGCGTGATGCCCGGCGTGCCGCACAGCCAGCCGTGCCGGTGCACGAAGTAGGCCTGGCCGGGCGCGACGTCAATCGGCTTGATGTGGCCGGGCAGCTTGGCCGCGAACGTCACCATGCCGGGGCCCTGGGTGGCCTCGTAGTGGGTGAGGAAAAGCCCGCCGCCGCCCATGACCCGCTTCAGGCCCTGCAGCAAGCCGCCGCCGCCGCGCTGGCCCGCGGGAGCGGTGCCCGTGTGCTGGGACATCTGGATGTTCGGGGTCATCCAGGAAAGCTCACCGTGGGTCGAGATAACCTGCTCGCCCGCCTGCAGGATGACCTCGAGGACCGGCATCGTGGTGCCCTTGATCTCAGCTTGCATGCCGAGGAGCCTACCCTGTCCGATTTCCGCCAGTGTTAGGCCGTACCTGGTGGCAAGGTGGAAGGCGTGAAGGAGAACATCGCGGCCGCGCCTGGTGGCCCGGCCCTCGTCGGAGGGGCAGCGTCCCTCGCCGGAGGGGCAGCGTCCCTCGTCGGAGGGGTGGCGGCTCGCGACGACGACAAGCGCTATCAGGCAGCGGTCAGCAAGGATCCCCGTTTCGACGGCGTGTTCTTTATCGCGGTTACCTCGACGGGCATCTACTGCCGCCCGTCATGCCCGGCGATCACGCCCAAGCGCGCGAACATGCGCTTCTACCGCAGTGCCGCCGCGGCCCAGGAGGCCGGCTTCCGGGCCTGCAAGCGGTGCCGCCCGGACGCCTCGCCCGGCTCGCCGGAATGGAACATCAGGGCCGATATGGTAGGGCGCGCGATGCGGCTCATCGCCGACGGGGTCGTCGACCGTGGCGGCGTCGAGGGACTGGCTGCCCGTCTCGGCTACGAGCAGCGGCAGGTACGCCGCCTGGTTACCGCCGAACTCGGGGCGGGCCCGCTCGCCATCGCCCGCGCACAGCGAGCCCAGACGGCCCGCATCCTGGTCGAGACGACCGCGCTGCCGCTGTCCGAGATTGCCTTTGCGGCCGGCTTCACCAGCATCAGGCAGTTCAACGCGACCATGCACGAGGTCTTCGCGGCGACGCCCACGCAGCTGCGCGAAGCGCGCGGCCGGCGGGCCCGGGCCCCGCGGTCGCGGCGGCTGGGCGTGCCGCCCGGTCCCGACCCGGCGGCCCCCGGCGTGATCAGGCTTCGGCTGGCGTACCGGGCGCCGGTGGATGCAGACCGGATGTTCGGCTTCCTGGCGGCCCGGGCCATTCCGGGAATCGAATCGGCGGAAGGCGGCCGGTACGCACGGACGATCCGGCTGCCGAACGGTACGGGGATCTTGTCCCTTGTCCGGCCGGCCGACGATGATGCTGGCTATCTCGACTGCGAGCTCCAGCTCGAGGATCTCCGCGACCTGACCGCCGCGGTGCAGCGCTGCCGCCGCCTGCTCGATCTGGACGCGGACCCCGAGACGGTCACGGGCAACCTGGCCGCCGACCCGGTGCTCGGGCCGCTGGCCCGGGCCCATCCCGGACGGCGGTCGCCTGGCCACGTCGACGGCCACGAGCTCGCGCTGCGGGCGGTGCTCGGCCAGCAGGTGTCCGTGGCCGCCGCCCGGCGGCTCGGAGCGCGGCTGGTAGCCGCCTACGGCAAGCCGCTGGAACGGCCGGACGGCTCGCTGACGCACTGCTTCCCGACGGCGGAGACGCTGGCCGACATCGACCCGGCCACGCTGCCGATGCCGCGTGCCCGCGGCCGCGCACTGACCGGGCTCGCCACGGCGCTCGCGTCCGGCGAACTGTGCCTGGACCCCGGCGCCGAACGGGACCGCGCCGAGGCCCAGCTGCTCGCGCTGCCGGGGATCGGGCCGTGGACCGCGTCCTACATCAGGATGCGCGCCCTGTCTGACCCCGACGCGTTCCTGCCCGCCGATACGGGCGTGCTTGACGCGCTCGGCCGGCTCGGTGCGGTGCCCGCGGACCGCGGCGGCGGGCGCCAGGGGCCGGGCGGCCCAGGCCGCAGCGGCGCTGGCCGAAAACTGGCGGCCGTGGCGCTCTTACGCTGTGCATCACCTGTGGGCCTCTATCGAAGGCCCCGACCAGAAAGGTCCGTCATGACCAGCCCGTTCGTGGCGCCGGACACAAGCGCGCCGCGCCTTTCCCACGTGGTCGGCTCCCCCATCGGCAGGCTGCTGCTGACCGGCGACGAGCACGCCCTGACCGGGCTCTGGATGATCGACGCCAGCCGGCACGAGAGCCGGGGCGGCCAAGGGCTCACATCGAGCCCGGCGGCGTTCCGCGAGGTCGCGGCGCAGCTCGAAGCGTACTTCGGCGGTGACCTCAAGGAGTTCAGCGTGCCGCTGGCGCCGACCGGGACGCCGTTCCAGCTCGCGGTCTGGACCGAGCTGGCCAAGATCCCGTACGGGAGCACGGTCAGCTACGGCGACATCGCCCGCGCGCTCGGCAAGCGGCTGGTCGCCTCGCGGGCGGTCGGCCTGGCCAATGGGTCCAACCCGATCTCCGTCATCGTGCCGTGCCACCGGGTGATCGGCAGCGACGGCAGCCTCACCGGGTACGGCGGCGGCCTGGACCGCAAGGAGTGGCTGCTGCGCCTGGAGGGGGCCGGCCCGGGCACCCTGTGGTAACGGCCTGGGTAGCGTGGGCGTGTGCTTGCCCTCCTGCTGCTAGCCGTCGCCCTCGGCTTGTCCAACTTCGCGGCCGCGATCGGAATCGGCGTCAGCGGGATCAGCAGGAACCTCCGGGTGCGGGTCGCGGTGGTGTTCGGCATGTTCGAGGCCGGCATGCCGGTGATCGGGCTGATCCTGGGGCAGAGCGTGGCGTCCGGCCTGGGCGCCGCGGCGCGCGAGGTCGGCGCGGCGGTGCTGATCGTCGTCGGCGCGGTCAGTCTGTGGCAGGCCTGGCGGAGCCGTGGCGCCGACGCCGGGCCTGCGGCACCGTCGTGGCGGACGGGGCGGATCTTGATCAGCGGGCTGGCGCTGAGCGTTGACAATCTCGCGGCCGGTTTCGCCCTCGGCGCCTACCACACCGGCCTGGCCCTGGCCGCGGTGGTATTCGGCCTGGTCAGCGTGGCGATGTCGCTGGCCGGGCTGGAACTCGGTGCGCGGATCGGGACGTCCGTCGGTGAGCGGAGCGAGCTGATAGCCAGCGTCATCCTGATCGCGGTTGGTGCCGCGCTAGCGGCGGGCGCAATCTGAGACGCATGTGGATACGCGATGGAACGGAAGACGCACGGAGCGCGTCAAAGGAGCATGATGTCTCCACGCCAAGTTCGCGGGATAGTTGTCGCGGGACTGCTGTGTGCGACGGTGGCCGGGTGCGGCACTGAAGTGTCAGGCAGCGTGGACGCGGCGCAGCCCGCGCCGTCAACGGCGGCGGTGGGCTGTGCCAGCGTGAACCAGGCCACCGTGGTCACCGTGCGCCGGACCATGCACCCGATGGAGCCGGTCCGGGTGAGCGCGGTCGTCACGACGCAACGCAAGCCTGCCCTGGTACGTGCGCTGTTCGGCGACTTCTGCAAGGTCGTCGCCCACCCCTACGCACCGAAGGGCCCGGTCCACTGCCCGGCCGCCTTCGGCCTCAATTACACGGGCACGTTCTACGACGGTCACCGAGAACTCGCCACGTTCGTCTACGGGGCGAGCGGCTGCCAGACGGTGGAAGTCACCGCGGCGGGCAAGTCCAGCCGTTCGGTGGTGATCGGGCCGACGGCGAACGCGGCACCACATCTGGCCGCCGACCTAGCCGCGGTGGTGGGGTTGCCGAGGTCGGCGATGTCCAGCTCCGGACAGCAGATCAACCCGGGCGGCCCGAACAAGCCGTTACGGTAGGTTGCCCGACTCGTCGAGGTCGAACTCGCCGTCCTTGACGCCGAGCACGAACGCGTCCCACTCCGCCTCGGTGAAGTAGAGCTTGTCGCCGTCGGGATCGGCAGCGTCGTACATGACGTAAAGCCTGCCTTCATCGGCCTTGTGCGGCGCGGCCGAGGTGTCGGTAGTGACGTATACCTCGACCCGGCTTTCCTCGGTATCGACCGCTGAAACGTCTGAAGCGTCGTCACCCGGTGTGTGCATGCGCTTAGGTTACCGGCACGCCGGCCTCGCGCGTCACCAACCCGTATAAGGTCATGTCCGTGCCCGACAGTCCGGACCCGGCTGACCCGGTTCCCGTCCGCGTCACCTATTCGCCCGCCGCCGATGTCGCGTGGTACGCCACGCTGCCGACGATGTTCGGCGCCGCGGCCGCGATCTTCACCGACCCGGCCGGGCGGGTCCTGCTGGTCAAGCCGAACTACCGGGATCACTGGTCGCTGCCGGGCGGGATAATCGACGAGGCCGAGTCGCCGCACGAATGCTGCCGCCGCGAGGTCGAGGAGGAAATCGGCCTCCAGATCACCCCGGGCCGGCTCCTGGTCATCGACTGGGTGCCGCCGGACGGGATCCGGCCCCGGCCGCTAGTGCACTTCGTCTTCGACGGCGGCGAACTCGACGACGGCGTCCCGATCCGGCTGCAGGAAGCCGAGCTCGACGATTACCGGTTCGTCGAACCCGGCGAGATCGGCGACTACCTGCCGCTGTTCCTGGCGGCGCGAGTGGCCGCCGCGCTGCGCAGCCGGGTGACCGGCGGGGCGGTTTACTTGCCGCAGGCGCAGCCATGAGTTGCGGGAAGGCGCGGCCATGAGTTGCGGGAGGGCAGAGCCGTGAGCCTGGCGCTGAGCGGGGCGGACATCAGCCATCTGGCGGCGGCGGCAGGGCTTACGTACGCCCTCGGCTTCGAGCGTGCGCTACGCGGCGCGGTTGCCGGGGACCGGGTCTTCTGCCTCATCGGTACCGGCTCGGGCGTGATCGGGATCATCGCCTCGCACGGCGCGCCGAACGCAGCGGCCGGCGCGATCACCGGCATCGGCTTCATCGGCGGTGGCATGGTGTTCCGGCAGGCGGCGGGGCGGGCTCACGTAGTAGTCGGCCTCAACACGGCCGCCGCCATCTTCGCCGCCGCAGCGATCGGGCTGGCGGCGGGCCAGGGCCGGCTGCTCGTCGCGGTCGCGGCGACCGTACTGGCCGCGTTCGTGCTCGAGATCAGGCACGTCCGGGTGCTGAGCATGCTGGACGGCCGCCGCTGGTCGGGCAGGTTCCGCGATGACGACGCACCGCCGCGCGGCGTGGAGCCCCGGGAACCTGACGGCACGGATCCGTGACCCTGGCTTCTACTCGTACTTGCCTACTTGATCGAGGCCGGTGACCTGACCTGCAGCTGGCCGAGCAGCGTCGCCGTGGCGGCGGCGACGGCGTCGACCGCGTCGCCGAACGCCTCGGCGTTATGCCCGGCGGGCGTGCGGAAGCCGCTGATCTTCCGCACGTACTGCAGCGCGGCGGCGCGGATGTCGTCGTCGGTTACCTGCTCGGCGAAGGGCGGGCGAAGGGTCTTGATGCTTCGGCACATGCTCCGACCGTACGCCTACTCCAGTCCGAGCAGCACCTCCAGGCCCACGGTGAGGCCGACCGGGAGGGAGCTGATGCGCCGGATCGCGAGCAGCACGCCCGGCATGAACGACGCGCGGTCCAGTGAGTCGTGCCTGATCGTCAGCGTTTCCCCGTGCCCGCCGAACAGGACCTCCTGGTGCGCGACCAGCCCCGCGACCCGCACCGAATGCACGTGTACGTCGTCGACGACGGTGCCGCGGGCACCCGGCAAGGACGACGCAGTGGCGTCCGGCGGCGGACCGAGGCCGCCCGCCGCCCGCGCCGCGCCGATCAGCGACGCGGTCCGCAGCGCCGTGCCGGACGGCGCGTCGGCCTTGCCGGCGTGGTGCAGTTCGATCACCTCAGCGGAATCGAAGAACCGCGCGGCCTGGGCGGCGAAGCGCATCATCAAGATGGCTCCGATGGAGAAGTTCGGCACGATGAGGACACGCACGTCCGGGTGGTCGGCCAGCCAGCCGCGGACCTCATCCAGCCGGTCCCCGGCGAAGCCGGATGTCCCCACGACCACGTCCAGGTCGTGCTCCACGCACCAGCGCAGGTTGTCCATGACCACGCCGGGATGGGTGAAGTCGACGACCACGCTGCTATTGAGGAGCGCTTCGAGATCGTCCCCCTGATCAACCTCCGCCGCGACCTCCAGGCTCGGCGCCTCGGTGACCGCCTGGACCACCGCGCGCCCCATCCGCCCCCGCGCCCCGACCACCCCTACCCTGACCATCGCCGCCTCCGCCGAGCTTCGATGATTGTGGATCGCTGCTTCCCCTATAGGGGTAGCAGCGATCCACAATCTTGTTGTCTGCCCCCGCGCGGCGGGGGGTAACTGCATACGTTGGAGCTGGAAGGCGCTGGCGTCGTCGAAGGGACCCACGACGGCCAGGGTCTTGGGGCGGGTGAGGATCTCGGCGGCGATCGCGCGGATGTCGTCGTGGGTGACGGCGTCGATCGAGGCGAGCACCTCGTCGACCGGCTCGAGCCTGGGGTACACGAGCTCGGATTTGCCGAGGCGGCTCATCCGCGACGACGGGTCCTCCAGGCCCAGCACGATCGACCCGCGCACCTGGCCCTTGCCGCGTGCGAGCTCGGCGTCGGTCAGGCCGGCCTCGACCACCTTGGTGATCTCCTCGGCGCAGATGGCGAGCACCTCGTCGGCCTTGGACGGCAGGCAGCCGACGTAGACGCCCCATATGCCGGTGTCGGCGTGCTGGCCGGAAAAGCTGTACACCGAGTAGGCGAGGCCGCGCTTTTCCCTGACCTCCTGGAACAGCCGGGACGACATGCCGCCGCCGAACGCGGCGTTCAGCACGCCAAGCGCGAACCTGCGCTCGTCGGTCCGGGCCAGGGCCTCGCAGCCCAGAACCAGGTTGGCCTGCTCGATGCCGCGGGAGACCAGCGTGGTGCCCACGCCGGCCGCATGGCCGAGCTGGTCCCCGGTCAGGCGGGACCGGGCGGGCTCGGCCGCCCGGTCCAGGGCCGCGCCGAACGACTGCCTGACCAGTTCCACCACCGTGCCGTGCTCGAGGTTGCCCGCCGCCGCCACGACCAGGTGCTCCGAGGTGTACCTGGCCTGGTAGTGCTCGAAGATCTGGGCCCTGGTGATCGCGTTGATCGAGTCCACCGTGCCCAGGATGGGCCGGCCGAGCGGGGTGTCGCCGAACAGCTTCTCGGTGAACGCCTCGTGCACGGTGTCGGTGGGATCGTCATCGTTCATCGCGATCTCTTCGAGCACCACGTTGCGCTCGGCGTCGACGTCCTTCGGCGTGATCAGCGAACTGGTCACCATGTCCGAAAGCACGTCCACGGCCAGCGGCAAGTCCGCGTCGAGCACCCGCGCGTAGTAGCACGTGTACTCCTTCGCGGTGAACGCGTTCATCTCGCCGCCGACCGCGTCCATCTCCGAAGAGAGTTCCAGCGCGGTACGCCGTTTCGTGCCCTTGAACAGCAGGTGCTCGAGGTAATGGGTCGCGCCCGCGTGGGCCTCGTCCTCGTCGCGAGACCCGACGCCCACCCAGATGCCGAGCGCGACCGACCGGACCGCGGGCAGGTGCTCGGTAATGACCCGAAGACCGCCCGGAAGGACCGTACGCTCGACACCTGGGACTGGTTCGGTAGCCATCTACTCGTTATGCCCGCGGGTACGGTGCCGGGTCCGGCGCTGGCCGTCCCCGTCGCGATCGCCGCCCCGGTCACCGCGGTCGCCGGCCCGGTCCCTGGGACCGCTGGACTCCCGGGGGCGCTCCGGGCGCGAGTCGCCGCCCGACAGGTCCTCGCCGGCCGCCTCGCGCTCCACCACCTCGACCGGGACGAGCGACAGCTTGCCGCGGTCGTCCACCTCGCGGATCTCGACCTGGATCTTGTCGCCGATGTGCACCACGTCGTCGATGTTCTCGATCCGCCTGCCACCGTGCAGCTTGCGGATCTGGGTGATGTGCAGCAGGCCGTCCTTGCCGGGCAGCAGCGACACGAACGCGCCGAACGTGGTGGTCTTCACGACCGTGCCGAGGAAGCGCTCGCCGACCTCGGGCATGTGCGGGTTGGCGATCGCGTTGATCGCGGCCCGGGCCGCCTCGGCCGACGGCCCGTCGGTGGCCCCGACGTAGATCGTGCCATCGTCCTCGATCGTGATCTCGGCGCCGGTGTCGTCCTGGATCGAGTTGATCATCTTGCCCTTCGGGCCGATGACCTCTCCGATCTTGTCCACCGGAACCTTGATCGTGATGATCCGCGGCGCGTAGGGGGACATCTCGCCCGGCTCGCTGATCGTGGCGCGCATGACCTCAAGGATGGTCATCCGGGCCCCGCGGGCCTGCTTCAGCGCGGCCGCGAGCACCGAGGCGGGGATGCCGTCGAGCTTGGTGTCGAGCTGCAGCGCGGTGATCACCTGCTCGGTGCCCGCCACCTTGAAGTCCATGTCGCCGAACGCGTCCTCGGCGCCGAGGATGTCGGTGAGCGTCACGTACTGGCCGCCCTCGTGGATCAGGCCCATGGCGATGCCGGACACCATGTCCTTCAGCGGCACGCCGGCGTCGAGCAGGGACATCGTCGAGGCGCAGACCGAACCCATCGAGGTCGACCCGTTGGAGCCGAGCGCCTCAGACACCTGCCTGATCGCGTAAGGGAACTCCTCCCGCGTCGGCAGCACCGGCAGCAGGGCACGCTCGGCGAGCGCGCCGTGGCCGATCTCGCGCCGCTTCGGCGAACCGACCCGGCCCGTCTCCCCGGTCGAGTACGGCGGGAAGTTGTAGTTGTGCATGTAGCGCTTGGTGCGGTCCGGGTTGAGCGTGTCGATCATCTGCTCCATCCGGAGCATGTTCAGCGTGGTCACGCCGAGGATCTGGGTCTCGCCGCGCTCGAACAGCGCGGACCCGTGCACCCGGGGCAGCACATGCGTCTGCGCGGTGAGCGGCCGGATGTCGGTCAGGCCGCGGCCGTCGATGCGCACCCCGTCCCTGATGACCCGCTCCCGGACCAGCTTCTTGGTGAGCGAGCGGAACGCGGCGCTGATCTCCTTCTCGCGGCCCTCGAACTGCTCGCCGAGCTTGGCGACGGCGAGAGCCTTGACCCGGTCGGTCTCCGTCTCGCGCTCGTGCTTGCCCGGGATCGTCAGCGCTTGCGCGAGCTCGTCGGAGACCTCACGCGCCACGGCCTCGTACACGTCCTCGCCGTAGTCGATGAACACCGGGTACTCGGCCGACGGCGCGCCGGGGCCCGCGGCGTCGGCGAGCTGCTGCTGCGCCTCGCACAGCAGCCGGATGAACGGCTTGGCCGCCTCGAGGCCCTCGGGCACGGTGTCCTCGGTCGGCGCGACGGCGCCGCTGTCGGCGTCGGCGATCAGCTTGAGCGTCCCCGGGGTGGACTCGGCCTCGACCATCATGATGGCCACGTCGCCGTCCTCAAGGACCCGTCCGGCGACCACCATGTCGAAGGTGGCGTGCGCCAGCTGCTCGTGCGTCGGGAAGCCCACCCACTGGCCCTTGATCAGCGCGACCCGCACCCCGCCGATGGGGCCGGAGAACGGCAGGCCCGCCAGCTGGGTGGACATCGACGCGGCGTTGATCGCCACTACGTCGTACAGGTGCTGCGGGTCGAGCGAGAGTATGGTCTCGACGATCTGGATCTCGTTGCGCAGGCCCTTCACGAACGACGGGCGCAGCGGCCGGTCGATGAGCCGGCACGTCAGGATGGCGTCCTCGGACGGACGGCCTTCCCGGCGGAAAAACGAGCCGGGGATCCGGCCCACGGCGTACATCCGCTCCTCCACGTCCACCGTGAGCGGGAAGAAGTCCAGGTTCTCCTTCGGATGCTTGGACGCCGTGGTGGCGGAAAGCACCACGGTCTCCCCGTCCAGGGTGACCACGGCAGAGCCGGCGGCCTGGCGGGCCAGACGGCCCGTCTCGAACCTGATGGTATGTACGCCAAATTCGCCGTTATCAATAACGGCTTCGGCACTTAGGGCACCCTCCACGGGTGAGACCTCCTTGCGGTAGATCCCGCACCCACCCGCCGCCGTGCCGCATGTGGCCTGGCTGGCCTGTCAGCGTTAGCTCAAATTCGCGCTAGCTGAGTACAGGGCCGCCGGCCGGTCTTCGATCGAAGCCCTCGGGTTCTGGGTTGGCTGGCTTTGCGCGTCTGTGCATTGCGAGCCAATGCCGACCCGGGGACCACTACCGAGGACCGGCCCTGGTGCTCGGGGCCGGGGGCTACGGGATGTCAGTGTTGTCGTTGTTCAGTTATCAGGGGCCAGGGCGCAGACGCCCGGGACGGCCGGGGGCTTAGCGGCGGATGCCGAGCCGCTCCCTGATCGCGCGGTAGCGATTGATGTCCTTCTTGGCCAGGTACTTGAGCAGCCTGCGGCGGCGGCCGACCAGCAGCAGCAGCCCGCGGCGGCTGTGGTGGTCGTGCTTGTGCACCTTCAGGTGCTCGGTCAGGTGGTTGATCCTCCTGGTCAGCAGCGCGACCTGGACTTCCGGCGAACCGGTGTCACCCTCACTGGTCGCATACTCCGCCAGGATCTCCTGCTTGGCGGCGGTGTCGAGCGGCACGTGACTCCTTATGATTTGACACGGAACGGGTTCAAGGGCTGATTCCCGCGAGGCCGCCGCATGAGGGTGCAGCAAACCCCTATCTGTCCTGGCTAGTCGCCTGGCAGCGTTTCACATTACCACGCGCGGCGTGGCGGTCGCGCCGCGTCCTGACGGAGGCTTCGGCGCCGACACGGCGCACTTGTTCAGACGTTCCCTAGACTTGGGAAATGCCCGATCTGAGCATTGCGCGCCGTTTCCCTGCGATCCGCTCGCCGGGTACCGCTTCCCCGTCGGCCGCGCCTGCGTCCAAGGGGTCTAGACCAGCCTGGATGCCGGTGTGGTCGCGACCGGCCGCCTTGCGGACGCTACGCGCGGTGCTCGTGATCCCCCCGCTGTTCGCCATAACCTACGAGGGTTTCGGCAACCTGCAGATGGCCCTGTTCGCCGCGTTCGGCGGATTCGCGAGCCTGATCTTCGCCTCGTTCGGCGGTACCAGGCGGGACAAGATCGTGGCGCATCTCGGGCTGGCCGTGGTCGGGAGCATCGGGCTGATCATCGGCACGGCGGTCAACGGGATCACCTGGCTGGCGGTCCTGATTACCATCCCGGTCGCGTTCGGCATCTTCTTCGCCGGCGTGGCCGGGCCCAACGCGGCCTCCGGCGTCACCGCCGCGCTGCTTCCCTTCGTACTTTCTGTCGCTACGCCGGGCACGACGGGCGTGATCCCGGACCGGCTGGCGGGCTGGTGGCTGGCCTCGGTCGCCTCGACGGCGGCCGTCCTGCTGCTCTCGCCGCCGTCGCCGGGAGACCGGCTTAGCGCAGCCGCCGCCGCCTCGGCCCGCGCGCTGGCCGCACACCTCGAGGCGGCCGTGCACGGCACCGCCACGGCGGCCGATCACGATAACTGCCAGGCCGCCAAGCGCCAGCTGATGAGCGTGTTCGCCAGCACGCCGTACCGGCCGACCGGCCTGGCCACGGCCGACCAGGGACTGGCCAGCGTGGTCCAGCTGCTCGAGTGGTGCACTTCGCTGATCGCCGACGCGACCGACGGGCACCCGGACCTGGACCGGGCCGATCAGTGCGACCGCGACCTGATGGACCGGACCGCCGCGGTCCTCGGACAGGTCGGTGACCTGCTGGCCGACCCGGGCCAGGACACGCTGCCCGACCCGGACGAGATGGAGCGGCAGCGCGAGGTCTGCACGGCCTACCACCGGGCCGCGGCGCCGGGTGGGGACTACGACTCGGTGGAGGTGATCGCCAGGCACGCCTTCCACGCGCAGGCGATCTCCATCGCCGTGCAGGCCCTCGTGGCCGATGCCCTGATCGCCACCAGGCGCGCCGATCCGGAGACGATCGCCGCCCGGCGCCGCGGCTGGTACGGGGCCCAGCCCGAGGGCACGATGGCCGAACGGCGGGTGGCCGCCCTGTCCGGCGCGCTCGGCGTCATCGCCAGGCATGCGAGCTTCCGCTCGGTCTGGATGCAGAACAGCCTGCGGGGCTCGCTGGCCCTGGCCGCGGCGGTCCTGGTGGCCGACCTGTCCGGTGTGCAGCACGCGTTCTGGGTCGTGCTCGGCACCTTGTCGGTCCTGCGTACCAACGCGGCCTCCACCGAATCCACCGCGCTGCGCGCGCTCGGCGGCACCCTGGCCGGCTTCGTCCTCGGCGCGTTGCTGCTGCTCGGCATCGGGACCAGCACCCCGGCCCTGTGGGCCGCATTTCCCATCGCGCTCGCCATCGCCGCCTACGCGCCCGGCACGCTGCCCTTCGCCTTCGGCCAGGCGGCGTTCACGGTCGTCGTGGTCGTCCTGTTCAACCTGCTCGTCCCGGCGGGCTGGAAGGTAGGTCTGCTGCGTATCGAGGACGTGGGCATCGGCTGCCTGGTGAGCCTGGTGGTCGGCGTCCTGTTCTGGCCGCGGGGCGCCTCTTCGGTGGTCGGGGACGATCTGGCCGACGCGTTCCGGCGCGGCGCCGCGTACCTGACCGAGGCGGTGGACTGGGCCCTCGGCACCCGGCAGGGCCCGCCGGACGACGGCGCCGCGGCGGTCACCGCGTCGATCCGGCTCGACGAGGCGCTCCGCGGGTTCCTCGCTGAACAGGGCGCCAAGCGGCTCTCGAAAGAGGAGCTGTGGATGCTGGTGATGGCGGCCATGCGGCTTCGGCTCACCGCCTTCTCGCTGGCCGGCAGGCCGGGCCCGTATTCCGCCCACCACCACCCGCAGCGCGGGGCGGCCTACGCGCGGGCCGCGCTGACCCGGACGACCGCCGACCTCACCGGCTTTTACGAGCGGATCGCGGCGCTGGTGGGAAGGCCCGTCGCGCATCAGGTGCTGCTGCCGGTCACCGCCCCGGCCTTCGTCAGCCTGAACGGGACGCTGGACCATGGGGCGCGTGATTCTGACGGGACAGAGGATACCGGTGTGACGATCAGGGCGGGCGGCGGGGCGGACGGGACCGGCGCGGATGACGAGACTGCCGGGCAGGGTGCTCCTGACCTGGTCCGGGTGATTACCTCGCCGCATCATCCGCATCTGCTCTGGGTAGAGGAGCACCTGCAGCACCTCAGCTCGCACGCGGGCACGATCACCGAGCCGGCCGCGCACGTGGCCGAGCAGCGCCGCCTGCCCTGGTGGCGCTAGCGGCGGTCTGCGCTGGTGGCGCGCGCACGGCCTGGGTGCGGGCGGCAAGCACGACGGCCCGTTCGGCCGAATTAAGAAGAGAGAACTGGCCGAGACGGGCAGGAACTCTCCTGGATCAGCCGCCTGATCGGCCGGAAGTTCAGCGAGCAGGTCGTGGAGTAGTTCGTGACCCACCGGGGTCAGGGTGTAGACCAGCCGCGGCGGGCGGCCGGGCTGCGGCTCGGCGGTCTTGGTGGCCGCGCCTGCTGCCTCGAAGCGCTTGAGCGCCGGGTACAGCGAGTTGCTGGCAGCACGAAGCCGGTTCCTCGGTGGTCATCACCGGCGGAGCCCAGATCGACAGCATGACCACACCCGTCCCGAGCGCGGCGAGCGACACGACAGCACCGAACACGGACCCGGGGCCGGTGCGCAGCTGCTCGTGGAAGAGCTCGATTCCCAGTGCGATGCTCGCGAGGGGATCGACGATGAGCAGGGCCGCCTGGGAAGCGGCCAGCGGCCCGGCTACGTACGCGCCCTGCAGGAGGATCGTGCCCAGCACTCCCGTCGCGATCATGGCGTAGAGCGGCCAGTGCGTGAACAGCCCGGGCAGGCCGCTGTGCGCCAGCGCATCAACCGTCTGCTTCACCAACGCGGCGTCCACGGACCACACGACGGCCGCGGCCGCCCCGAGGAGGGCGGCGCGACGGGCAGGCGAGCCGTAACGGCTGAGCAGGAGCAGCACCGCCACGGCCAGGCCCCTGGTGCTGACCGCCAGCATCCACTGTCCGGCGTCCGGGACATGAGTGCCCGCACTGGGCGACGCCACGACGAGGAAGGCGGCGAGCCCCAGGCAGATCGTGAGGGCAGCAGAACCAGGTCCGCGAGGCGATGCGGTCGTGGCGGAGAAAAACACGCAAGCCCAGCGTGAAGACCAGCTCCAGCACCAGGACCGGCTGCACCACCGACAGGGGACCGAAGTACAGGGCGAGCGCCTGGAACCCGAACGTACCCGCCAGGAACAGGGCTCCGAGGAGCCAGACCGGTTGGCGAACCAGGTCGATCGCGGTCCGCCAGACGGACCCCGCCCCGGACGCGCGATCCACGACGGCGAGCCGCTGCAGCACGGCGCTGGCCGCGTTCGACAGGGCCGACAGGACGGCGAAGACAATGGCCGCGATCATGGCCGCTAGCTCTTACCTGGGACACAGTGGGCAATAACGGACTGCGGCTCTGGCGTGAGCTTCAGCTTCCAGGACAGCCACGGCAGCGAATTCTGGAAGGATTGCGTCCAGAAATCGAAATCGTGGGCCCCTGGCGGCGTCGCTATGCAGGTGTCGATCCCCGCGTTGGCGGCCAGTCCGGCCAGCGTGCGCGCGGCCTGGAGGCTCTGGGAGTCCTGGGCGCCTGCCTCGAACCAGCCCGCCAGGTGAGGGAAATGCTGCTGCGCCAGCAGGTAGGGCGGATTGTGGCCGTTGTAGCGGGCTGGCGAGCCGCCGAACAAGGCCCGGATGGTCTGCTCCTTGGTGTCGCTTTGGTAGGTGGGTGACTCGTCGCCGGAGTAATCGGCGAAGACCGGGAACACCTTGGGGTTGTTCAGGGCCAGGGTGGCGGCGCACAGACCGCCCTCGGAAAGTCCGGCGATCGCCATTGATCCCGGCGTCGTGCTGGCGTTGAAGTTCTTCTGCATGAACTGCGGCACGGTCTTGGTCAGGTACGTTTCGACGTCCCCGAACATGGTGCTGTTGGCACATTCGGAGTCCCCGTCCAGAGACCCGTTGATGTCCGGCATGACGAGTATCGGCGCCACCCCGTGGTGCTGCTCGGCGAAGGCCAGCGACGTGGCATCCGCGTAGATCGCGCGAGTCCAGTCCGAAGGCTGGCCAGGAGTGCCGTGCAGCAGTTCGATGACCGGCAGCTTGGCGTGGCTGCTCGCGAACCACGCCGGGGGCACCCACACGTACGCCTGGCGGGGCGTGAATTTCAGGTCCTTCCCGGGGATGGAGATGCTCAGGGTGGCTCCGTGGTCCGGAAGCTGGCCGGTCTTGGCCACCTGGTCGCGCATGGCGGTGAGCTGCGCATTGTCGAGGAAGTGGTTGGCGTTCTTGCCGAGGAGGCGGTCGAAGGTCGGGTAGTACTGGAACGTCTGATTAGCGGCGCTGCCCGCCGACACCAAGGCGAGGACAACCGCGGCCAGGCCGGCGACGCGGCGGAGCCAATGGGCCCGGCGCCATCCGGCCAGGACCAGGCCGGCCACGAGGCACACCACGGTCAGCCATACGTACAGGGACCGGGGCGCGCCGGCCGGGACCGCCTGCGTGAGGTGAAGCCCGGCGAAGGCGATGCCGGCGAAGACGACGCCGATCGGGATTCCGATCGCGAACTCCGTCAGCACATCCCGGCGCAGAACCACCGCTATCACGGCGACCGCGACCGTGACCCAGAACAAAAAGACCGGGAACCAGCCGGAGACGATCGAGATGCCGCCTACGTTCACCGAGGTGGCCAGGATCAGGGCGGCGACGGCCGCGGCTACCGCCGCGCCGACGGCCAGGACCCAGCGCCTGGACCGCGGCCAGCGCCGGAGCCGGGGCCAGCGCCGGAGCCGGGACGCGCTGGTGGTCTGCTGGTTGGTGGTCTGCTGGTTCGCAGTGTCGGTCTGGGTGCTCATGGTGGACGTATCCGTTTCTCAAGTCAGTTGCACGATGCGGATAGATCCACGGTCGGCTGTTCGAAGGCCACAGTCCCTAGAGAGACTCCCTAGTTCGCCTCCCCAGTCCGCAGCGGCGGCGGTCCGCCGCGGCCGGACCCAGGCGCGCCGATACCTGGCTAGGGCGCCGTTCCGCCTGCCGCAAGGCAGTCGGATACCCCCTCGGCAACAGCTTCGCCAAGTCCGGCCTGCACGGACGGCAGCAGCTTCGGTCTCCCGGCTGATCAGCGCCAGCCTTCACCAGGGGCCTTCCTGGGGAGGCGAACTAGGGACTTTCTCTAGGGACTACGGCCCCGGCCTAGCCGAGTGTGGACCTATCAGGCACGGAGCAACTGAGCCGACAAGAAAGATATCCACGATGAGCACCCCGGTCCTGCACCACGAACCAGCACACCAAGAACCAGCACCTGCCCCGGGAGGGCTGGCCGCCCAGACAGCTGAGCGCCGGGCCAAGCGCGATGCGCTGCAGGCCCGGGGCGTCAACCCCTATCCCACCCGGTTCGACCGCAGCACGACGCTGGCCGAGCTGCAGTCGGTCCACTCCGGGCTGGAGCCGGACACGCGAACGGGCGAGGTGGCGAGGATCGCCGGGCGGGTGGTGTCCAGGCGAGGTCACGGCAAGCTGCGATTCGCCACCATCGAGGACGCCGGCGGCGCCGTTCAGCTGATGTTCCAGGCCGACCACCTGCCGGATGACGCGGCTGCCATCGAGGCGCTGGTCGATCTGGGCGACTGGGTGGGTGTCACCGGCGAGGTGATAACCAGCCGGAGGGGGCAGCTCTCGGTGGACGTCACGGGCCTGGAGATCCTGGCCAAAGCGCTCCGACCCCTGCCCGACAGGTGGCACGGCCTCAGCGAGGCAGAGACCAGGTACCGTCAGCGCGAGGTGGACCTGCTGGCCAACAAGGAGAGCCGGCGGGTCTTCGACATTCGCTTCAAGACTCTTTCCGTCCTGCGCGAGCGACTCGAGGCGCAGGCCTTCGTGGAGGTCGAGACCCCCATCCTGCAACCGCAGGCAGGCGGAGCCCTGGCCCGCCCGTTCTTCACCCACGCCAATGCGCTGGACACCGAGTTCAGCCTGCGCATCGCGCCGGAGCTCTACCTCAAGCGGCTGGTGGTCGGAGGCTATGAGCGGGTGTTCGAAATAGCCCGCAACTTCCGCAACGAGGGGATCGACACCCGGCACAGTCCGGAGTTCACTTCGCTCGAGGCGTACCGCGCCTTCGGCGACTTTCACGACGGGATGGATCTCACCGAACACCTGATCGTCGAGGCCGCCCGAGCTGCTGCTGGCCGGCTTGAATTCGACTTCGCGGGCCAGTGCGTCGACCTGACGCCGCCCTGGCCGCGCCGAGACCTCCTCGACATGCTCGAAGAGCGGCTCGGCCAGCGGGTGCACCCATCCATGCCGGTGGAGGACCTGCGCAGGATCAGCGAGGCCAACGAGGTCCCCTACCTGCCGTCGTGGGGCTCGGGGAAGCTGATCTTCGAGCTTTACGACAAGGTCTTGATGAGCCAGACCGTGGGTCCGGTGTTCATTTACCACTACCCGACCGAGGTCTCGCCGCTCGCCCGGCAGTCCCTTGATGACCCCACCCTCACCGACCGCTTCGAGCTCGTCATCGCAGGCAGGGAGCTCGCCAACGGATACAGCGAGCTCAACGACCCCGACGAGCAGGCGAAGCGGTTCGAAGCCGAGGCGGCGGCGGCCACTGGAGGGGACGCTGAGGCTCACCCGGCCGACATCGCCTTCGTGCGGGCGCTCGAGTTCGGGCTGCCGCCGACATCCGGCATCGGCATCGGCATCGACCGGCTGATCATGCTCCTCGCCGAGGTTCCGGCGATTCGCGACGTCATTCTTTTCCCGATCATGCGACCGGAGGCAGTGTCATGACCGCCGTGTATGAAACCCGGGAAGTGAACGACCTGCTCCTCATCGACGAGAGCCGGGATCCCGGCGTGGCCGACACGGGCCAGGCCCCGGCCGGTTTCTTCGTTCCCGATCTCATCCAGCTCGAGGTAGGGCGGGGCGACCGGGTGGTCGTGGTGAGCGACCTGCACCTCGGGCCGGTCGCGTCGGAGGTGTCGACGCGGGCCGCCGACGAGCTGGCCGAACTGCTGGACGGCTTCAGTGAGCCCGGGATTCTCGTGATTGCCGGTGACGGGTTCGAGATGCTCGCCGCGGCCCCGGACGTCGACGGAATCCTGGACTCCCACCCCCAGTTCGCCGGCGCGGTCAAGCGCTTCGCCGAGGGCAGCGATCATCGCGCCGTGCTGACCCCGGGCAACCACGACGGTCAGCTCGCCTGGGACGGGAATTCGGTCGCCGTGCTGCGGGACCGCCTCGGCCTGACGGACGTGGGCCTCGCCTGCGACCTGGCGATAGAGACCGGGAACGGCAGCCAGCTGGTCCGGGTGACGCACGGCCACCAGTTCGATCAGTACAACGCGTTCGACGACCCCCGGTCCCCGGTCGACACGCCGCTGGGCCACCACGTCGTGCGGCAGGTGCTGCCCAAGCTGGCGTCCCGTGACCAGCCCGGCTCGCTGCTGGAGGGGGTCCGGTGGTGCAACGGGGACCCGTCCGCTTTCCTGGGATCCCGCCTGCTGTACCGAATGGTGGCGGGATGGCTGTGGTGGCTGGCGGTGCCGTTCGCGGCGGCGCTGGTGCTGCGTTTCATGTCCTTCGCGCCTGGAGTTATCGGGTTCAAGTCGCTGCTGGATCATCACGCCGTGCGGTGGCTGGTCTGGTTCGGCATCCTGGTCGTCGCGATCGCGGTGGTCGCCGCGGTGACGGGGATCGCCACCATGCTCCGGGTCAACCGCGCCCTGGCCGATGCCTCGGTCAGTGAGGGGGGTGACGCGGCGGCACACAACGCGACCGTCCGGGCCGAGGCGGCCCGCCTGATCGCTACGGGGTACGCGGGCCTGATCACGGGCCACACCCACGAGCCGGAGATCTCCCAGGTCGGCGCGGGTTTCTACGCCAACACCGGATGCGCGACCGAGGTGGTAAGGGCGCGGAAGGCCAGATTCGGGCTGCCGACGCCGTTCCTGGCCGTGCGGCGGCTGTCGATGGTCGAGCTGCGGGCGGGGACGGTGCTTTCGGTCTCACTGTCCGTAGCAGAGCGCCCCGTCGGTCAGCCCTCCTTCCTCGAGCGACTGGTTCTCGCCCCGGAGCGGGCCCGCCCCGAGACGCTCGAGGTCGTCGGCCATCTGCCCGACGGAGCGACCTGGCCGATCAACGAGCGGGCCCTGATGCCGTGGGTGCGGCGTCGCCGGGTCCGGCGGGTGGCTGCGTTCACGCTGCTCATCGCGGGGCTCCTGAACGTCGTGTTCGCATTCCTGTGGCCGGTCCGGTGGACCCGTCCGGTCGAGGTTTGGCTGCCCTTCGGCATCCATCCCGTCGGCGGCGTCACCGCCGTGATCGGCGGCCTGGCCCTCGCCGGAGTGGCGCGAGGGATCCGGCTCGGTTATCGGCGGGCATGGGTGGCGGCCCTCGTCCTCCTGCTGGCGAGCACCGTCTACCGCCTGGTGCAGGGCGTGGGCCTTGAAGGGGCGGGCATCGCCTGCCTGATCGGCCTCTGGCTGCTGCTCGAGCACCGGCACTTCCGGGTCAGCCCGTCCGGTTTCCGCCGGGTCCTCGGCTGGGTAATCATGACCAGCCTGGCCCTGGTGGCCCTGGCCGCCGGGCTGGACGCCGCCTACGTAGGTGCCCGCGAGACCCGCGATGTCGTCGTGGCAGCCGTCCTCGGCACGGTGATACTCGTCCTCGCGACGGCGCTGCCCGGCCGCGAGCGCCGGCGAACGGGAGAAGAGCGAGCCAGGGCGTTCCACCGGGCGCGAGCGATATTCGATCGTTACGGCGGCGACACACTCGGCTACTTCGCCCTTCGAGACGACAAGTCCTGGCTTTTCTCCGGGAACACCCTCATCGCCTACTCGGTCATCAACCGCATAATGCTCGTGTCGCCCGACCCGATCGGGCCGGTCAACGAACGCCTCGACGCCTGGTCCGACGCGATGGATCTGGCCGACACCAACGGGTGGTACATATGCGTTCTCGGCGCGTCCGCGCCCTGGCTGCCGATCTACCGGGCGGCCGGGCTGACCGGGGTCTACATCGGTGACGAGGCGATCGTCGACTGCCAGACCTTCGCACTGAAGGGCAAGTCGATGAAGTCGCTGCGCGGGGCCTACAACCGGGTGTCGAAGTCCGGCTATCGCGTCGCCGTCATGGCCGCCCTTGATGCCGACGCGGAACTGCGGACGCAGCTGGAGGACCTCTCGACCGAGACGCGCCAGGGCACGGTGGAGCGCGGCTTCTCGATGACCCTGAGCCGGATGTTCGACGAGCGCGACACCGGTCTCCTGCTGGCGGTCTGCCTGGACCCAGAGGGCAAACCGGTGGCGTTCAACCAGTACGTTCCCGCGAGCCACGTCAACGGATACTCCCTTGACCTCATGCGACGGACAAGCAACCCCGACGTACCGAACGGCCTGACCGACTTCGTGATCATCGAGACGATCCAGTGGATGGCCAAGCAGGGACTGACCGGCCTCGGCCTCAACTTTGCCACGATGCGCGCTGTGGTCGCCGGGGAGAACGGCTCCGGACCGTGGCGTTCGGCGGAGAAGTCTCTACTCCATCGCTTCAGCGACAGCATGCAGATCGAGTCCCTCTGGAACTTCAACAAGAAGTACGACCCGCAGTGGTGTCCGCGTTATTCGGTCGCTGACGACCGTGCCCACATGCCGAGAGTCGGCCTGGCCGTCGCCCGAGCCGAGTCCGTGTCGGAACTGCCTCTCGTCGGCAGGTTCATGAAGCCGAAGACTCCCGCCGCCGGCCCTCGTCCGAAAGAGCTGGTGTCATGACGACGACGATCGAGCCGGTCACTCGAGAACCAGGCGCGTAAGTCTGGCGTACGGCGCCTGGGCGTGGCCGGCGTTCGGGATGATCGTCATCATCGGGACGCCGTTCCTTCTGCACCGGGGCCCATCCCTCAAAGCCGACGCCCAGCCGGCTCGCCCAGCCCGGGCCGGTTGCGGAAGTTAGTAGCGGGCACCGGTGACTTGCCTGGCCAGCGGGTCGAGGATGGCGAGCTCGTCCTCGGTCAGGGTGACGTCCAGGGCGGCGATGTTCTGCTCGAGCCACTTGACCCGCTTGGTGCCCGGGATCGGCACGAGCGGGACGCCGAGTCGCTCCTGCTGGGCGTATACCCAGGCCAGCGCTACCTGCGCCGGGGCCACGCCCTTGGCGTCGGCCACCGACCGCACCGCGTCGACGATGGCCAGGTTGGCCTGCCCGGCTTCGCCCGCGAACCGCGGGTTGCGGGCGCGGAAGTCCCTGGCGTCCAGCGTGCCCAGGTCGACGGTGGCGGTGAGGAAACCGCGGCCCAGCGGCGAGTACGGTACGAAGCCGACGCCGAGCTCGCGCATCGCGCCGATCGCGTCCTGCTCGACGTCACGGGTCCACAGCGAGTACTCGCTCTGCACCGCGGTGATCGGGTGCACCGCGTACGCGCGGCGCAGCAGCTCGTCGTTGACCTCGGACAGGCCCAGGTAGCGGACCTTGCCCTGCTTGACGAGCTCGGCCATCGCGCCGACCGTCTCCTCGATTTCGGCTGTCTGCGGCGGGCGGTGCAGGTAGTAAAGGTCAATGGTGTCGACGCCGAGCCTGGTCAGCGACGCCTCGCAGGACCGCTGCACGTAGGCGGCCTCGCCGCGGACGACGCGGTGCGCGTCGCCGGCCGACCGGTCGATGCCGAACTTGGTGGCCAGCTGCACCTCATCGCGACGGTGCGCGATGCCGCGGCCGACCAGGACCTCGTTGTGGCCAGCGCCGTAGAGGTCCGCGGTGTCGATGAACGTGACGCCGAGGTCCAGCGCGCGGTTGATGGTCGCGATCGACTCGTCCCAGTCGGCCGCACCGTACCATTCGCTCATCCCCATGCAGCCCAGGCCCTGCGCGGACACGGTGAGGTCACCCAGTTTGGTGGTACGCACGTGCTTGCTGCTCCTTCAGAGGTTGCTTGTTTCCAGCGCGCTTGTTTCCAGCGCGCTTGTTTCCGGCGCGCCTGTTTCCGGCGCGCTTGATTTCAGCGCGCTCGTTTCCAGCGCGGACAGGCAGCTGGAGTAGTGGCTGATCTTGGCATCGAGCAGCTTCAGGCAGTCCCGCTGCGTGGCGAGGGCCCGGCGGACCTCCTCGCGGTGCCGCTTGAGAAGCTCGATGCGTTCGGCCTCGCCCGCGCCCGACCTGACCAGCTCGGCGTACCGCTGCATGTCTCGCACCGGCATCCCGGTGGCGCGCAGCTTGATCAGTAGCGACAGCCAGTCCAGGTCGCGGTCACTGAACCGGCGGCGGCCGTCCCCGCCCCGCTCGATGGCCCCGAGCAGGCCGATCCGCTCGTACCAGCGCAGCGTGTGCTGGGAAAGGCCGCACTTTTCCGCCGTCTCACCTATGCTCCAGGTCGTCACGGTATCGAGCCTATGAGTTAGAGTGCGCTCTAACGCAAATGTTGTTGTTCTAGCTGGCTGAGGCGCCGCCGAAGGTGACGGCCACGTGGGAGAATCCGAGCGAGGTCAGCATGCCGTCGAGCATCCCCTCGGTGTTCTTCTGCGCCTCGGTCAGCAGTGGGCTCTGCTGGGCCGCGGTCTCGATCTTCTGCTGGGCCAGGATGTAGACCTGCTGCTGGCTGTTGGGGTTGCCGGAGAAGAAATTGCCGACCCGGTTGAACAGGCCCTGCTGCTGAGCGTAGACGTACGACTGGGACACGTTGAGCACGGCCGGCTCGAGCTGCGCCTTCGGCAGGGTGACCGTGACCTGCGTGCGGTTCGCGTTCATCGTGATCGCCTGGCTCTTCAGCTGGGCGAAATCGACGTAGGCGATGTCGGTGCCCTGCCCGATGAACAGCGTCTCGCTGCCTGCGAGGAACGACGGGATGAGCGACGTGCGTTTGGTGAGGTCGACGACGACCTCGAACGAGCCGCTCGCCGCCTCGTAGCGGCTGAGGTTAGTGATCGACTTCAGGATGACCGGCTGGCTGCGGACGGTGGTGGTCTGCGCGAACGGGTTCCGCAGCTGCGGCAGCAGGTGGACCGCGGACAGCACCACGATCAGCACCAGCACCGCCGCGATCGCGCCCACCAGCCCGGCCAGCGATCCTATTCTCGGCATGCGCGCCATTGTCTTCCTCACGTGCGCCGTTTTGAGTTTTACGGGCATGAGCTACCCCGGCGGGTGCAGATAATCCTGCGGGCGCGGCATATTGCGCTGTACACGGGCATACACGATCCATGTACAGATCCCGGTTGGGCCGCCGCGCCCGGCGCGTTCGCCCCGAGGACTACGAGCGCGGGCCGCGGCGCCGGTGGCGGCCCCGATCCAGGGCCGGCGGCTGCCTGCTGTGGGTGGTGCTGCTGATCGTGGTCCTGATCGTGCTTTCCGTGATGTTCGGCGGCTTCCAGAAAGGCACAAAGACCGGCAGCCTCCCGCACCCAGGCTCAGTTGCCACAACCGCCTCAATAGCGATGGGGAGAATGGCGAGCTTAACGATTGTGGATCGCTGCTACCGCTATAGGGGCAGCAGATATCCACGATCGCGAATGCGGCCTGGCGCGGCTTCTCAGGCGTAACAGGAGCCCCGGAGGTAGCGCGGCGCGGCGGGTCGCTGTGTCATGAAACCCCGGTTTCAGTACGTCCTGGTGTGCTGAAAGCCCAGTTTCATGACGTTGCGGCGGGCCGGGAAACCGGGGGGTTCCTCCATCGGCGGGGCGGCTTTTCTGGCGGATGCGGTCCTTAACTGCGCTAGCGCGGGTGTGCCATAGTCGCGGGCATGACGGTCTTGGACGATCTCGACGCTGAGCAGGCCAGGCTGGAACGGATCTTGACCGGGCTGGACGAGGTGCGGTGGATGTCGGCGTCCGGGGCGGACGGATGGACGATCGCGGATGTCGTCCTGCACCTGGCTCAGTCCGAGGAAGCGGTCACGGCCAGCATTTCCGGCGCCGGCCTGCGGGCGGGTCCGGGCGCGGCGGCCGGAGGCACGGTCGAGGCGCGGGTGGCGGAGTCGGTGCGGGCGGAACGGTCGGCGCCTGCGGAGGTGTTCGGGCGCTGGCGGCGGGCGCGGGTGGCCGCGCTGGCCGCGCTGCGGGCCGCCGACCAGGAACGCGCCGTCGAGTGGGTGTCTGGACGCGTCAAGCCCGGCACGCTGGCGACCACTCGGCTGACCGAGCACTGGGCACACGGGCTGGACATCACCGGACCGCTCGGCATCGACTTCCCGGACACCGAACGGCTCCGGCACGTCGCCTGGCTGGCCCACCGCACGCTGCCCTACGCGCTGGCTCTGGGCGGCGAGCCGGCGGCGGAGGTCCGATGCGAGCTGACGGCACCGGGCGGATCGGACGTGTGGGGATACGGCCCGGCGGACGCGCCGTCGTCGATCAGCGGGCCGGCCGGGGACTTCTGCCGGGTCGCGGTGCGCCGGCTCGACCCGGCCAGGTCCGCGCTGCACGCCGACGGCCCGCACGGCGCTACCGCGCTGCGACTGCTGCGCACCTACGCGCGATAGGGGTTAACCGAACCAGCAGTGCGTCGAGGTAGGGACCGATGTGCTCGGCGGCCGCGTGGCCGGGATACCACGTGCAGGCCACGCCGAGGGCGGCGACGTGACCGCGGTCCAGCAGCATGCGCAGCGCGTCCGCTAGCGGCCCGGGACCGGGACCGCCCGGCGCGGGATACCGTAGTCCGGGCAATTCGCCGGCGTCGATCACGTCCAGGTCCACGTGCACGTAAAGCGGGCCGTCCGGCAGATCGGTCACGGCCAGGTCCGCGACCTCGCGGCGCCGGATCCCGGTGCTGGCCAGGTACGCCACCTCGGGCGGGTCCAGGTCGCGAGCACCGGCGAGCACGATCCGGTGTTCGGGGACCGGGGTCAGGCCCAGCCGCGCGGCGATCAGCTCCGGCCGGTATCCGGCCAGCAGCCGCAACGGCAGGCCACCCAGGTATCCGGACGCGGTCGTCTCCAGCGTCTGCACGTCGCCGTGCGCGTCGAACCAGACGATGGCCGGATCGGCACCGGCGCGCTGCAGCCCGGCCACGATCCCGAGCGCGGTGGTGCAGTCGCCGGTCAGCACGACCGGGCACTCGCTCGCGGTGACATCCGCGGCCACCGCCTGGGCCACCGCGGCGTACAGGACGGCTAGCCGCTGCCACGTATCGCCGGCAGGCAAGCCGACGGTAATGAGATTGGCCGGCCCGAGCGGGAAATCCAGGTCGGGCAGGTACTCGTCGAGGTGGTACGGGACACCGATAACGGTCACGTCGCCGACGTTAGCGGGTTCATAGCCGGGGGTCGACGGGCTCGGACTCCAGGGCCAGGACGGCGAAGACGCACTCGTGGATCCGCCACAGCGGCTCGCCGCGGGCCACCCGGTCCATGGCTTCCAGGCCCAGGGCGTACTCGCGCAGCGCGAGCGAGCGCTTGTGGCCGACCGCACGCTGGCGCAGCCGGGCCAGGTTGGCCTCCTCCGTGTAGTCGGGGCCGTAGATGAGGCGCAGGTACTCCCGGCCGCGCACCTTCAATCCGGGCTGGACGAGGGCGGGGTCGCGGGTCAGGTTGGCGGCGGGCTTGACGACCATGCCCTCTCCCCCGGCGGCGGTCAGGTCCTCCCACCACTGGGTCGCGGCGGCGACCGAGGCGGGGTCGCCGACCTCGACCGCGACGCGGCGGGTGGTCGTGATCAGGCCGGGGCGGGCGGCGGCGAGCCGGTCGGCGATGTCGAGGTGCCACTGGTGCGGGCGTTCGTGGTAGACGGCGCCTGCTGAGGCGAGCAGCTGGAACGGGGCGACGCGGACGCCGTCCAGGCCGTCGGTGGTCCAGCAGTAGCGCAGGTAGGCGGCGGTGAACGCGGCTGCGTTGGCCGAACGGGCCCGGGTCCGGCCGAGCAGGGCGTCGAGCCGCTCCGCTTCGGCGGGCAGGTCGCGGGTACGGGCCTGCGCCAGGACCGCGGCGGCGGCGGGCAGCGAGGCCAGGGCGGCGGCGCCGACCGCGGCGTACTGGTCGCGGAGCAGCGAGCCGGCCTTGACGTTCCAGGGCAGCAGTTCGGCGTCGAGGAGCAGCCAGGAGGAACCGAGCTCGTCGAAAAGGCCGGCTTCGGCGGCGGCGGCGCGGATCTGGTCAAGCAGCACCTCGGTGAGCGCCGGGGAGAAGAACGGCCGGCCAGTCCGGGTCCAGACCGCGCCGGGACCGGGCACGCCGAACCGGCCCGCCGCGACGTCGGGCGAGGCGCACACCAGGACGACCGCCCGCGAGCCCATGTGCTTCTCCTCGCACAGCACGGACGCCACCCCGTCCGAACGGTACGCCGTGAAGGCCTGCTCGGGATGCTCGAGCGTGCCGGGGCGGGGCGACGTGCCGACCGGGCTCATCGTCGGCGGCAGGTACAGCAGCCAGCGGGGGTCGACCGCGAACCGGCTCATCACCTCCAGCGCGGCCGCGGCGTGGTCCTCGCGCACGCCTACCCGCGGCAGGTACGCCGTCTCGACCACCCGCGAGCCGCTGACGTCGCCGATGTCGAGGACGTCCGGCTCGCGCCGGCCAGCGACGGAGCCTGATCCGGCTGGTGCCGCGGCCGGGAAAGGCTTCGCCGGGGTGTAGTAGACACGGGTGGCGGGGACTGAGACCACGTTCCGTTCGGGATAATTAAGAGCGGTCAGACGGCCACCGAAGACACAGCCCGTATCCAGGCACAGGGTGTTGTTCAGCCATTCGGCCCGCGGGACCGGGGTGTGGCCGTAGAGCACCATGGCGCGGCCGCGGTACTCCTGCGCCCAGGGGTAGCGGACGGGCAGGCCGTACTCGTCGGTCTCGCCGGTCGTCTGCCCGTACAGGCAGAACTCGCGGACCCGGCCGGACGCGCGGCCGTGGTAGGCCTCGATGAGGCCGGCGTGGGCCACCACCAGGCGGCCGCCGTCCAGCACGTAGTGGCTGATCAGGCCGTCGATGAACCGCTCTACCTCGGCCCGGAACTCATCGGTTTCACGGGCCAGCTGCGCCAGGGACTCGGCCAGGCCGTGGTTGACCTTCACGTTCTTACCGCGCAGCGCGCGGAGCAGCTTGGCCTCGTGGTTGCCCGACACGCAGAACGCGGTCCCGGCGGCCACCATGCCCATGACCAGGCGCAGCACGCCGGGGGTGTCGGGGCCCCGGTCGACGAGGTCGCCGACGAAGACCGCGCGCCTTTCGGGGTGGCGCGCGCCGGCGGCGCGGCCCTCGGCGTCGCGTTCGAGCTCGTAGCCGAGCGTCGTGAGCAGCTGTTCCAGCTCGGCCAGGCAGCCGTGCACGTCGCCGATGATGTCGAACGGGCCGGCTTCGTGGCGCAGGTCGTTGTACAGCGGCGTGCGGGTGATCGTGGCCGCGGCGACCTCGTCGGGGGCGTGCAGCACGTGCACGGTGCGGAAGCCCTCGCGCTGGAGGCTTTTGAGGTTCCTGCGCAGCTGGCCGCGCTGGCGGCGGAGCACGTGCGGGCCGAAGTCGCGGTCGGGCCTGCCCGCGTTACGCTCGGCGCACAGCTTCTCCGGCAGGTCAAGCACGATCGCCGCCGGGAGCACGTCGTGCTCGCGGGCCAGCAGGACCAGCTCGCGGCGGGCCTGCGGCTGCACGTTGGTGGCGTCCACGACGGTAAGGCGGCCCGCTTCGAGGCGTTTTCCGACGATGTACCTGAGCAGGTCGAATGCGGCCGGGGTGGCGGACTGGTCGTTCTCGTCGTCGGCCACCAGGCCGCGGCAGAAGTCCGAGGAGATCACCTCGGTCGGCTTGAAGTGGGCGCGCGCGAACGTCGACTTGCCCGACCCGGTGATGCCGACCAGCAGGACCAGGCTCAGTTCGGGGATGGTCAGTTCCATGGGGCCTGGCTCTTGGTAAAGACGGCCAGCTGGGTGGGCGGGCCGGTCTGGGGGTGGTCGGGGCCGACGGGCAGGAAGCGGACCTGGTAGCCGAAGTCGGCGGCCACCCGCCCAGCCCAGGCCGCGAACTCGGCGCGGGTCCACTCGAACCGGTGGTCCCGGTGCCGCATCGCGCCCGGCGCCAGCGCCAGCGCCATGAAGTGCACGTTGTATTCGGCGTTCGGCGTGGTCACGAGCACGGCGGCGGGCGCGGCGAAGCCGAACACGACCCGCTCAAGCGCGGCCAGCCGGCCGGGATCGACGTGCTCGATCACCTCCATCAGCACGGCGGCGTCGAGCCCGGCCAGCCGCTCGTCGCGGTAGAGCAGCGAGGACTGGAAGATCTTCAGCCGGTCGCGCTGCCGGTCACGCTGCTGGTCGCGGTGCCGGTCGCGGTGCTGGTCACGCTGCTGGTCAGGCATCTGGTCCAGGCGGAGATGGCGGGCGGCGAGCTGAAGGGCGCGGGCGGACACGTCGGTCGCGACGACTCGCTCGACGTTTTTGTCGGCCAGCAGATCCTTGGTGAGCACGCCCGAGCCGCAGCCGAAGTCGCCGATCCGCCGGGCGCCTCGCTCGCGGAGCACGGCCAGGATGGCCTCCCGGCGCTGCACCGCCAGCGGCGTGGGTCTGTCCTCTTCTGTGACGGCGTTGTCGAGCTCGTCGGGGTCGGTGTCGTCGGCGTCGGCCAGCCGGGCCAGGGCGGACTGGGTGAGCTTGCGCTGGTGCGACAGGTAGCGCCGGGTGATGAGCTCCTTCTCCGGGTGGCCGGCCAGCCAGTCGCCGCCCGCCCGCACCAGCTTGTCCACCTCGTCGGTGGACACCCAGTAATGCTTGGCGTCGTCGAGCACGGGCAGCAGCACGTACAGGTGGTTGAGCGCGTCGGCGAGCCGCAGCTCGCCGGTCAGGCGCAGGTCCGCATACGGTGAGTCGCCCCACTCGGCGGGCTGCAGCGGCTGGCTGCTCGCGTCGACGCGCCAGCCGAGGGGCGCGAAGATCCGGCGCGCGAGGGCGGCGCCGCCGCGGCAGCGCAAGGACGGCACGTGGATGGTGAGCGGGATACGGGCCGCGGCCAGCTCGGGCCGCGCGTCGCAGCGGCCGGTCAGCGCGGTGCGGAACGCCTCCTTGAGCGCCACCGCGAGCAGGCTGGAAGCCGCGTAGGGGCGGTCGTTGACGTACTGGCCGAGTTCGGCGCCGGGGTGCTTGTTGTGCTGCCCGCGGACGAGCGCCACCGGGTCCACCTCGAGCAGCAGCGCGGCCGTGCACCGCGCCGGGGTCGCCGCCGGGTAGAAGACGTGCGCCTCACCGCAGGAAACGGCGAAGGACTGCAGCCGGTCCGGATGCTTGTGCAGCAGGTAGCCCAGATCGGTCGCGGGGTCGCACGTGGTGGTAATCGTCAGCAGCACACTGCATTGTTTCGGACGTCACGCCAGATCAAAACCAGTTATCCCGAACGGGCGTCGTGCGTGCGCCTGCTTAGCTGGGGTGCTGGGGCACCGGGGCGCTGGAGTGGGCTCGGGCCGGGACGCCCAGGGGGCCGGGGGCACTGCGATCCCCTAATCGCGTACGCCCGGGCGGGAGGGGTATGAGTGGGGGGTGACGCGGTGGGTGCTGCATGTGGATCTGGACCAGTTCATCGCGGCGGTGGAGGTGCTGAGGCATCCGGAGCTGCGGGGGCGGGCGGTGGTGGTGGGCGGGGACGGAGACCCGACCAAGCGGGGCGTGGTGAGCACGGCGTCTTACGAGGCTCGCGAGCATGGGGTGCACTCCGGGCTGCCGCTGCGGACGGCGGCGCGGCGGCTGCCCGACGCCGTCTTCCTGCCGGTGGACCGGGCCGCCTACGACGAGGCGTCGGAGGCAGTGATGGCCGTACTGCGGGCCTCTGGCGCGGTGGTGGAGGTGCTCGGCTGGGACGAGGCGTTCCTCGGCGTCGAGGTTGATGACCCTGAAGAGTTCGCGCGGTCGCTGGCGGCCGGCGTGCGGGAGGCGACACAGCTGGACTGTTCGGTGGGGATCGGCGAGAACAAGCTGCAGGCCAAGATCGCGACCGGGTTCGGCAAGCCGGCCGGGGTGTTCCGGCTGACGCACGCGAACTGGTTCGAGGTGCTCGGCCACCGGCCGGCCGACGCGCTGTGGGGCATCGGCGCCAAGACGGCCAAGAAGCTCGCCGCGCTCGGCATCCACACGGTCAGCGACCTGGCCGCCGCCGATCCGGACGCGCTGGCAGCGGAGTTCGGCCCGATGACGGGGCCGTGGCTGGTGCTGCTCGGCCGCGGCCGCGGCGACGCCGACGTGGACGACAGCCCGTACGTGGCGCGCGGCCACGGGCGGGAGGAGACCTTCCAGCAGAACATCGCCGACTGGGCCCAGGTCCAGGCCGAGGTGGCGCGGATCGCCGGGCTGCTGGCGCTGGACCTGGCGCGCGAGCCGAGGCCGGCGATGCGGGTCGTCGTGAAGGTGCGCTACGCGCCGTTCATCACCGAGACGCACGGGGTGACGCTCGCCTCCCCCAGCTCGGACGCCTCGGTCATCTCGCGCGCGGCCGCGGACGCTCTCGGCCGGTTTACCGGGCGGCGGCCGGTGCGGCTGCTTGGGGTACGGGCGGAGTTCGGCTTATAGCGGGCGGGTCATAGCGACTTCGTCGAGCTTCGGGTTCGACGGCACCGGCTGGCGTTCGCCGGTCGGTGAGAAGCCGCAGCGCTCGTACAGCAGACGGGCGTGCCTGTTGGTCTCGGTCACCCACAGGTGGACCGAGGTCGCGTTCCTCGCGCGGGCCCAGTCCAGCACGGTCGCGATGAGCGCCTCGCCGACGCCGTGGCCGCGCGCCCGCGGCCGCACGAACATGGAAATCAGCCCGACCCTGCCCGGGCCCTGCTGGTAGCCGCCGGCCAGCCCGACGGGCTCGGACGCGCCGACCTCGGGCACGTAGGCCAGGAAGGTACCGCCGCGGGCGATCCGCTCCCGCCAGTCCGCCTCGGTGAAGACCACCTGCTCCTCGTACGTCGACGCGAACGCGTCCGGGGCGTCCCGCAGCGCCGCCAGCCGGATGTCGCGCAGCGCCGGCCAGTCCGCCATCACCGTCTCCCGCACCAAGACCATGGCTCAATGCTCCCGCCGTCACCGCCCGTCACACAACCGGGTTTTGCCCCTGGCCGGCTAACCACAACGATGCTCCATCGATGTGGCCCCAGCCACTACGATGCTCCATCGTTGTGGTAGCGCGCGGGCCACGTGGAGGACGTGAGGGCGGGTAGCGGCGGAGGGTTAGTCGAAACGGCGGGCGGTCGGGTAGATCTGGCCGCCGTCTACGACGATGTTCGCGCCGGTGATCCACGAGGCCCGGGTGGAAAGCAGGAAGGCGACCACATCGGCCACCTCCTGCGGGGTACCGAGGCGGCGATGAGGGAACTGGGTAGCCAGGAAGGCGGCGAAGTCCTCGGGATGCTCGCGGGCGAAGGTCTCCCAGCCGCCGCCGGGGAACATGATCGATCCCGGGCTGACCGCGTTCACGCGGATGCCGGCCGGCGCTAGTTCCTGGGCGGCGGTCGCGGCGAGGTGGATCTCCGCGGCCTTGGCGGCCGCGTAGGCGGTGCGCGGCGCCGGGCGCAGGCCGGTGATCGAGGAGATGATCACTACCGCGCCGCCGCCCGCGGCGCGCAGGTGGGGCAGGCCGGCCCGCATCAGTTCCGCGGCGTGTCCCGCGTTGAGCGCGAACGTCGCGGTGAACTCGCTGGGGGCCGAGCTGGTCAGGTTGCCGGAGCCGACCGTTCCGCCCGCGTTGGCGACCAGGTGATTAAGGCCGCCGAGCTCGGTCGCGATCTCGTTCACCGCGCGGTCCAGCGCGGCCGGGTCGGTGACGTCGGCCGCCGCGGTCGTCACCGGCACGTCCCAGCCGGCCAGCCGCTCGGCCGCGACCGCTAGGCCCGCGACGTCACGGGCGATGAGCCCGACCGAAACTCCCTCCGCGGCGAGCGCCTCGGCGATCGCGAAACCGATGCCCTTGCTTCCGCCGGTGATCAGCGCGCGGTTGCCGTTCAGGCCAAGATCCATGGGCACGATTATCCACGCGATGCAGCCGGGCGATCCTACGTACGATGCTGGGGTGACGATACGACTGGCCAGCGACCAGCCGCAGACCGTGGCGGCGGCCACGATCGGCGCGGCGTGGCTCGCGGTGGCCCGGCGGATCCTGGCCGAGGGCATCGCCAGCCGCTACGACGACCGGCCGGTCCGTGAGATCTCGCTGGTGACGCTGGCCGTCGACCGGCCCGACCCCGCGGACGAGATCATCGCCAGGTACGCCGAACCGGAACGGCTGGTCTGGATGCACGCCAACTTCACCGACCACACGCAGGTCGCGGCGCTCGGCGGGGCGGACAGCTACGCGACCAGGCTCTTCGACTACGAGCACTCCGGCCGCGACCAGGTGGCCTGGGTCGTGGACCGGCTGCGCGCGGACCCGGCCGCGCGCTCGGCCACGATCACCACGTTCCAGCCGCGGACCGACACCAGCTACATCCCGTGCGTCAGCCTGCTCGACTTCTGGCTGCCGGACGGTGCGGTCGAGCTAGTTACGTACGCGCACAGCATCGACTTCGGCGCCAAGGGATACGGCAACCTGGTGGAGCTGGCCGCCCTGCAGCAGCACGTGGCCGGCCAGCTCGGGCGGCCAGCCGGCCGGCTGCTGATGATCGTCAAGTCGGCGCATGTGTACGAGACCGAACGCCAGTACGTCCTCGGCGTGCTGGCCGCCGAGGTAGGCGTCCGCTAGCCGACGCCGAGGTAGGCGTCCGCTAGCCGCGGGCGTAGTTGCTGGCGCCGTACCAGTCCACCACGATGACCGGCTCGTCGCCCACCACCCAGGCGTCATGGCCCTGCGGCAGGGCGGTGACGTCTCCGGGCCGGGCGTCGAACTCGGCGCCGTCGGCCATCACGACGTGCAGTGTGCCCTGCACGTGGTACTGGAAGTGCGGCGCCTCGCAGAGATCGGTACCTGCGAGCGGCTTGACGTGGTCGGACCAGCGCCAGCCCGGGCGCAGGGTGAGCCGGCCGATCTCGGCCCCGCCGATCCGCAGCAGGTCCAGGGCGCCGTAGTCGAAGGTCCGGGTTTCGTCGGGGGTCTGGAAGCTCTTCTGCTCCGCTTTGCCGGTCATGGTGGTTCTCCTTTGGTAGCGGTGATGCGACCAGCGTGGCCCCGGGCGGTTGCAGCCACCTTGCACCGGCCTGGCCACCGGGGAGCGGCCAGGATTTAATACCTGCATGAAGTCGCTGGCCGTGCGGGTGCTCAGCGATTTCACCGTGGACGGGATCGAGCCGCAGGCGCTGGGCAGCAAGAAAGCCCGGCTGGCGCTGCACCTGCTCGCCCTGGCCGCCGGGCAGGCCGTGTCCTCGGACGTGCTCGTCGACGCCCTGTGGCCCGGCACCCCGCCAGCGCGACCCGATGACCAGCTGGCCGTGCTGATGAGCCGGCTTCGCTCGGTGCTCGGGCGTGACCGGATCGAGCATCGTGACCACGGCTACTGGCTGCGCTGCGACTGGCTCGACGCGACCGAGCTGGCCGTGCTCACCAACGAAGTGGAAGCTAGGCGGGAGGCCGGCCACCCGATGGGGGCCGTCGCCGCCGCCCGGGTCGCGCTGTCGCTGATCCGGGGCGACGGCCCGCCGACCCTGCCCGGTGAGTGGGCCCAGCTGAAGCACGCTGAGCTCGAGCGGCTGATCGGCCGGACCCGGGTGGTGGCGGCCACGGCCCTGCTCGAGGCGGGCGAGGCGATGACGGCCGCCGACGCCGCTTCGGCCGCGCTGGAACGCGATCCCTACGACGAGGCGTCGCTGCGCGTCCTGCTGCGCGCCTACGTCATGGGCGGCCGGGTGGCCGGGGCGCTGGCCGCCTACGCCAGCGCCCGCGAGCGGATGGCCGATGAGCTGGGCACCGACCCCTCGCCGGAAACCGCGGCGCTCTACACCGCGATCTTGCGGGGTGACCTGGCGGCGCCCGCCCGGCCGCCCGCGGTCGCCGCGCCGGGCCTGGTGGGCCGGGACGGCGAGCTCGCCTATCTCGAGGCGATCGCGGCCCGGGCCCGCGACGGCTCGGTCGAGGTGGTCGTCGTCGACGGCGAGGCCGGCATCGGGAAGACGACGCTGCTGCGCGCCTGGGCTGGCCGGCGGGCCGCCGCGGGGGACACGGTGCTGAACGCCGCGTGCGGGCCGCTCGACCGCGCCCTGCCGCTCGATGCCGTGGGAACCGCGCTGGCCGCGCGGCTGCGCGAGCTCGGGCCCGAGCTGACCGCCGACCTGCTGGAGGCCGACGCGGCGATCCTGGCGCCGCTGCTCAGCGTGGCGCCCGGCCCGCGACCGCCGCCGATGCTGGCCGACAGCATGCTCGGCCCGGCCGTGCTCTACGCCGCCCTGGTCCGGGTGCTTGGCCGCCTCGCGGAGCGGGCCCCGCTGGTGGCGGTCGTGGACGACGCGCACCTGGCCGGGCCCGCGCTGGCGGACTGGCTGCGCTTCCTGGCGCGCGAGCAGGTCGCGGTGACCATCGTGGCCGCGGTCCGGCCCGGCGAAGGAGAGCCGCTGCCCGCGACGGCGTTCGTCCACCTCGAGGCGCTCGACCGGGACGCGGCAGCCGAGCTGGTCGGGCCGGGCCGCGCCGACGAGCTGTACGCGCGGTCCAAGGGCCACCCGCTGTTCCTGACCGAACTGGCCCAGCAGGCGGCGGGCACGGAGCTGCCGGCGTCGCTGGTCAAGTCGGTGTCCGCGCGGTGTGACGAGCTGGGCCCGGCGGGGCTGCTGCTGCGCACCGCGGCCGTCATCGGCCCGGAACTCGACGTCGACCTGCTCGCGGCCGTGCTTGGCTGTCCCGTCATCGCGCTGCTTGACCAGGCCGAGCGGGCCGTCGGCCAGCAGTTCCTGGTCGAAGACGGGGGGATCTTCCGGTTCCGCCATGAGCTGGTCCGGGAGGCGCTGGCGGCCAGCGCCACCGCGGGACGGGCCGCGTTGCTGCACCGGCAGGCCGGCCGCGTGCTCGACCGGCGGCCCGGTGCCGACCCGCTGACCGTCGCCAATCACGCGCGCCTGGGCGGTGACCTCATGCTGGCGGCCCGCGCACTCCGCGACGCGTCGGCCCAGGCCGCGGAGCGCTTCGACCACGCGGCGGCGGAGGCGCTGCTGGATGACGCGCTGCGGCTGCACCCCGATCAGGACGGGTGGCTGGCGCGGGCCAGGGTCCGCACCCTGCGCATGCGCTACCCGGAGGCCCTGAAGGATGTCGAGCGGGCCGCGGCCGCCGGCGCGGCCGCCCTGGAGGTCGGCGCCTGGGCGTCGTATTTCGGCCGCGACTTCGCGCAAGCCGCCCAGTTCGCCGAGGACGGCGCGCTCGCCGCGGCGGACGCGGCCACCCGGTCCCGGTGCCTGGCGGTCGGCGGCCGTACCCAGCACGCCGCCGGAGAGCTGACCAGGGCCGAGCTGCTCCTGGGGGAGGCGTTCGCCCTGGCCGAGGGGACGGACCGGGTGACCGCCGCCGGATGGCTGGGGGTGCTGCGGGCCCATCAGAGCCGGGTCGCGGAGGCGCTGGCGCTGCTGCGCCCGGCGGCCCGCGGGCAGGTCGGGGTGGAGCACACGGCGGCCACCTTGCACTCGCTCCTGTTCACCGGGCACGCGCACGCGCTCGGCGGCCACCCGGCCCAGGCGCTGGCCGCGTTTACCCGGTACACCACCGAGGTGGAACGGCGGCAGGTCCCGCGGTTCGCCGGCCGGGCGGTCAACTTCGCCGGCTGGGTCCTGCGCAACCTGGGCGCCTGGCCGGAAGCGCTCGACCATCACTACGAGGCACTCGAGACCGGGCAGCGCCAGGGGACCCCGGATGTCACCATCGCCGCGCTTGAGGACCTCGCCGAGCAGCAGCTGGAAACGGGCGATCCGGACGGCGCGCAGGCCCGGCTGGACCAGGCTGCCTCGCTGCTCCACGGTGACCTGGTGTTCGGGTGGCGGCTGGAGCTCAAGCACCAGCTCATCACCGGCCGCCTGGCGCTGCTGCGCGGCGACGCGGAACGCGCGCTCGACGAAGCCAACGAGCTCGAGACGCGGGCGGAGGCGCTCGGCGTGCCCCGTTACACCAGCGTCGCCCGGCTGCTCGCGCACCGGGCGAACCATGCTCTCGGCCTGACCGTGGACCCCGGCACGGTCACCGCCGACCTCGATCTGCTCGACCGTTGCGTGGCCATCGAGGCGTGGCGGTGGACCTGGGACGTAGCCGCCGACTTCGGGAATCCCGTTTGGCTGGACCGGGCCGCGGACCGCGCCGCCCGGCTGGCCAGGGACGCCGGCTCCTACGCGGACGATCTGCGGCGGGAGGCGGACCGGCGGCTGGCCCGGCCGGCTACCGGGCGGCCTGGGTAACAGGCGTTTCGGTTACCTGGCGGCCCGGTTAGCTGGCGGCCCGGTTAGGTAGCGGCCCGGCTAGCTGGCGGCCCAGTTACATGGCGGTCAGCACCGTCATGGCTACCAGCACGGGGCCGGAGCCTGCCACGGCACGCTCCGCCGTCCGCCGGACCGCGGCGGCGGCCGGTGCGTCCAGCTCGCGCATGAACGGGGCCACGTGAGCCATGCCCAGACGCCACGACACCAGCTCGGCGGGGGTCGTCAGCCCGGTGGGGACGACGGTGGTCTGCACCTGTACCTGGGTGAAACCGGCAGCGGCCGCCCCCGCGGCGAGCTCGGCCGGATCACTGGCCCGTGACCCTGGGCTGAGCGCGGCGTGCCAGGCCGGCGGCTGGTAGCCGAACGACCGGAGGACACCGTCCACCGCGTCCTTGGCGGGATGGGTCCAGCCCGGCGCGAACATGCTGGCGGCGAGCGCGCCACCGACCCGCCGGGCCTCGGACAGGCCAGCCGCCAGGTGAGCCAGGTGGTTAAAGCAGAACGCGGCCAGCACGAGATCGAAGCTGCGGTCCCGGAACGGCAGCGCGGCCGCGTCGGCGGCCACCGGACGGGCACCCGCCGGACGGGCGGCCGCCGGACGGGCACCCGCCGGACGGGCGGCCGCCGGATCCTGGGCCGCGCGGCCGCGGCGCAGCATGGCCACCGACAGGTCGGCCCCCACCACCTGGCGCGCCCCCGCGGCCAGCGCGGCCTGGCCCGCCACGCCGGCTCCCGCGCCCAGGTCCAGCACCCGCCGGCCGGCCAGCGGCACCGGCGCGGCGGCCACCAGCGCCCCGGCCAGCCGCGCGTACATCGGCCCGGGACCGTCGGCCCACGCGGGCGCCGCGGCGTCGTAACCGGCCCGCAGCCCCGCGGTCAGCTCAGCAGCGCGGCCGCCGGTACGGCGTGCGTCTCCCACCATGCGAGTTCCTCGTCGTAGCCGCCGAAGGCCTTCTCCCAGCCGAACTGGACCAGGGCGCCGAGCAGGCACAGGGCCAGCTGCCGGTCCCACCAGGGTTCGGTGTCGATGCCGCACGCCTCGAGCTCGCGCCGGTAGGCGGCGATCGAGTCCTCCTTGGACTGCGGCAGGCGGCGGCAGTTGATCGCCAGGTACCAGGCCAGATCGCTGAGCGGCGCGCCGTGCCCGGGCTGCTCCCAGTCGAGTAGCACCGTCCGCCCCGTGTCGTCGGTGCCGAGGTTGTCGAGCTTGAAGTTGCTGTGCACGAACGTGTGCGGGGTCCGGGCCAGGGCCTCGACCAGCGGACCCGGGTCGCGCGCCAGCGGGGTGACCACCGCGGCCGCGGCCGGCGCGACCTCGGCCAGCAGCGGCCAGCCCTGGCCGACCAGCTGCGGCACCAGGTGCGCCGAGCCCGTGGCCGTCTCCGCCATCGCCGTCCAGACGGAAAGCTCCAGGTAACGGTGCATGGCCGGGACGACATCGAACTCGGGGCCGCACGCCCAGAACTGCGCGTGCAGCGCGGCCATGTGCCGCAGGAAGCGTTCATGCTGGCCGACCGTGATCGGCGCGTCGGTGGCCGGGACCAGCCACTTCGCGACATCGCGCATCAACAGGGTGCAGCCCCCGGCGGGGATGGGAGCGGCGGCGACGATCGGCTGGTTGAAGCAGGCGGGCAGCCGGTTCAGGATGCCGCGCTCCCACAGCACCAGTGGCGCGCCGCGCAGGCAGCCGGAGGCCCGCAGGGTCCAGTCCCCGGCCAGATCGAGGTGCTTGAGCACGTAGGTCTCGCCGCCGATCACCACCCGCTCCAGCTGAGCCCCTGATTTGCCCGGCGCGTCGGCGAAGCCCGTCCGCTCGGTCGCGCCTGCCAGCAGCTCGGACAGCTCAGCCATCAGCCGCCTCCATTTCGGCGAGCAGCGTGGCCGGCCAGCGGCCGCCGCACATGACGGTGTCGGCCACGATGCGGTCATCGCGCACGGTCAGCAGGTGCATGTGATGCGCCGCGTGCGGGACGCCGTGCTCGGACCAGCTGAGCGTGTACTCGACGACCTCGGCGGCACTGCCGTCGACGCAATGGCGCCGCAGCTCGTCGAAGTGGCCGGGATCGGCGAACCAGCGCGCGTACTCGGCGCGGATCGCGTCGGCGCCCACGGCGTGCAGCCGCCAGTTGGGCACCGTCGCGTCGAGCGTCGCGTCCGCGCTCCACACATCGCAGGCGGGGATCGTCGCGCCCTCGATCGCATCCAGGAACTTGTCAATCACCGGTGTACTTGCCATCGTCGCCTCCTGACGGGCCGGGGTCCTGGTAGCCATCGTGGCCGCCCGGGTTTGCAGTCAGGTTGCAGTCGCGGCTTCCCAGTCGCGGCTTCCCGGGCGCGGCTACTCCAGGGCCGGCAGCTCGCCGCGGTCGGCGAGCTTGGCCAGGCGGCGGGCTTTGCTCAGTGACTGGCCGCGGGCCTGCGGCGGGAGCCGGTAGATCGTCGCCCCGCCCATCAGGTTGTAGATCCGGATCCGCACGACCGGCGCGCCCGGGCGCGGGCTGCGCTGGCTGCCGACCTCTTCGTGGCCGCCCATCAGCGAGAAGCCGCCGACTTCGACCTCGACGGAGTCGGGCAGGTAGACGTTTGCGCCGCCCATGACCGCGACCAGGTTGAGGGTCAGCTCGCCGCCCTCGATCTCGGCTTCGCGCAGGTCGATCTCGTCGCCGCCCATGATCGCGACGGCGTTGATGCTGCCGACGGCGCGGAACCGGCCGCGCCGGTGCGAACCGCTCATGATGGCGACCATCCAGCGCACCGGCTTGCGGGTCCGGGCCGGGAGCTGGCCCGGACCGGGCTGGCCCGGATCCGCGGGCAGGTCGCTGGTCAGCGTGGCGAGCTCACCGCGCGTCTTGGCGGTCAGCGCCCGGCCCGACCGGTCCTCCAGCTCGTCCAGCGTGAGCCGCCCGACGGCGGCATGGTCGCCGAGCGTCCGCAGCGTAACGTCACGCTCGGCGTCCGAGACGCGGAGGGATTCGTTAGGTTCGCTCACCGCATGCCCCTTGCTGAGTCGGCCTACCGCGCAGTAAGAGTACGCCCGGTCCTGGCCGCGATCCAAGCGGGATCGCGGCGCTGTGGGCGGCTGTCCGGCTGGCCGCCTGTTCCGGCCCGCACACCGGGGCAACAACGGCTAAGGACGAGAGCAGTTCTCGGTAAGCCAGATGGTGAGAGGCAGGCTCGTTCGGAAAAATTCAATGAGTCGGTCCCTGGCCGCTGCCGTTTCCAGCCAGGGTTCTACGGGCCATTGCCGCCATGCCGTCAGGCCCTTGTTGCGGAGCAGGCCGATGCGGGGGTGGTCGGCCTGATAGCCGCGGGGCGCCGACTTGAGCACGCCGTGCCCGTGCACGGTGATGTCAGCCTTCTCGAGCTCGGCGGCGATCCGCTCGAGCTCGGCGCCGGTGCGGTCGCTGGCCACCGCCGCGCGGTAGCGGGTTAGCTGGCCGGGGTCCAGCTGCCACATCCCGGCGCCCGCCGCCAGGCCCTCGGCGGAGAACTGGACGTAGCCGGTGCCGCCGATGACCGCCCCGATGTGCGTCTTGTACGGGGTCTTGTCGGCGCTGAACCTGACGTCCCGGTAAGGCCGGAAGATCTTCGGCTCGCCGAACTCCGCGGCCAGTTCCTCGGCGAGCTCGGTCATCGGGCCGAGGACCTGCTCGGTGTAGACGGCCTTGTGCTGCGTCCAGTAGGTCTTGGTGTTCTCGGCCGCCAGCCCGTCGTAAAAATCAAGCGCTTCCTCCGGCCAGCCGCTGAACGTCATCGTCCGGCTCCTCTCGTCGTTTCTTCTGACAGACCTAATTTTCCCGAACGGCAGTGGTGCTTGCCCGCTGAACCATGTATACGGGAGCCATGAACACGCCGGTGTCGCTCACCAATCTGGATCAGCCGTTGTTCGACGGGGCGGGCGCGACCAAGGGGGACCTGGTGGATTACCTGGAGGCTGTTGCCCAGTTGATGCTTCCGGAGCTGCGCGGACGGCCGCTTTCGGTAATCAGGGTACGGGCCGGCCAGCAGCCGTTCATGCAGAAGAACCTGGCTGACTACGCGCCGTCGTGGATACGTTCGGTGACGTTGTGGGCTGAGTCGTCGCGGCGGGAGGTGCGGTACGCGCTGTGCGACGACTGGCCCACGTTGCTGTGGTTCGCCAACCAGCGGGCGGTGGAGTACCACCCGACCCTCACGCTGGCCGGCCAGCCGAACCGGCCTACGTACCTGATCATGGACATCGATCCGCCGGCCGGGGAGGCGTTCGGGCAGGCGGTAGCGGCTGCCCATCTGGTCCGGGAGGCGCTGGCCGGCGCGGGGTTGGCCGGGGCGGTCAAGACGAGCGGGTCCAAGGGGCTGCACGTATACGTGCCGGTCGACGCGAGCGGCGAGGAGACCGCGGCGGCGACCAGGGCGCTGGCCGCGCGGGCCGCGCTCCTTGATCCGGCGCTGGCTACTACGGCGTTCATCCGGGATGACCGGGAGGGGAAGGTGTTCCTGGACTCGACGCGAGCCGGCGGCGCGACGGTGGCGGCCGCGTACAGCCCGCGGGTTCGGCCGGGGGTGCCGGTGTCGTTCCCGGTGCGCTGGGAGGATCTCGACGGCGTGGCGCCGGCCGACTTTACCGTGCACACCGTGCCGGCGCTGGTTCCCGGGCATGCGGCGTGGGCGGGCGAGTTGCCTGCGCCGCAGGTGCTGCCCGCGGATCTGGTCGAGGAGGGGCGGGCGATCCCGATCGCCCGGGTGCAGGCCATGCACGAGGGCAAGCGGCGCGCGGCCCGGGCCCGGCGGAAGGACTTAGCGGCTTAGCGGGCCATCCAGCGTTCGCTGAGCTCTGGCCAGGCCGGCGGCGGGCCGGGCAGCTCCTCGCGGTCGCGGGCCCGCATGCCGTCCAGGATGAGCGCGAGGTAGCGGTGCCGCAGTTCGGTGGTCCGTTCGGGGCTGGCGAACTTGATCGCGGCCACCAGCTCGAAGGCGAGCGACACGTCGTGCAGGGTGAGATCCGGGCGGAGCAGGTCCCGGATCAGGCCGAACAGCTCGGTCATCAGCTCGGCTGACCGGTTGGCCAGCGCGAACATCTCCGGGGTCGGGGCGAACTTGCCGGCGAAAGCGCGGGTCATCGAGCTGGTGTCGGCGTCGGTAAGGCGGCGCATGAAGTCGGCGAAGACCAGCCAGCGGTCGCGGCCAGCCCGCACCTGCTCGAGGGCGGTTTCGGTCTCCTGGACCACGATCAGCAGGCCGTCCGTGCAGAGCCTGCGGAGGAGCTCTTCCTTGCTGCCGTAGCGGGTGTACAGCGCGCTGATGCCGACGCCTGCGTGCTTGGCCACCGCCGTGATGGGCGCGTCGGGGTTCTGGACGAACACCGCCCGGGCCGAGTCGAGGATGCGCTGGTCGTTACGGGCGGCCTCGGCCTGGCGACCGCTGAGCGGGCGCTGACGACTCATGTCGTGGCCCCGGCCCGGGCGCGACTCGCTGATGGGAAACGGGCGCGACTCGCTGATGGGAAACGGGCGTGACTCGCTCATGGAAGCCAGTGTAGCAGAACTGGAACAAACCATTCCGTTCTGCTAGTCTTGGAACAGAAGATTTTGTTCCAGTACTGATGCGGAGGATCCGATGTCATCAGCACCCGAAACCACTCGAGTCCCTGATCGGACGGCCGGCTCTGATCGGACGGCCGGGCTCCGGGCGGACGGCCGGCTCCGGGCGGACGGCCGGCTCCGGGCGGACGGCCGGCTCCGGGCGGACGGCCGGCCCGGGGGGGCGGTGGCGGTGGCTGGCATTCGCGACGGTCATCACGGCGGCGGTGATGGACCTGCTGGACTCGACCATCGCCCAGGTCGCCGCGCCGACGATCCGGCGCGAGCTCGGCGGCTCTTACCCGGTTATCGAGTGGGTGACCGCGGCCTACGCCCTGGCCCTGGCGGTCGGGCTGCTGACCGGCGGGCGGCTCGGTGACGCCTTCGGACGGCGGCGGGTGCTGCTGGCCGGGATGGCCGGGTTCGTGCTCACGTCGGCGGCGTGCGCCGCGGCGCAGAGCGCGGGCCAGCTCATCGCCGCCCGCGCCGCCCAGGGCGCCGCGGCCGCGATCATGCTGCCGCAGGTGTTCGGCCTGATCAGGGACCTGTTCGAGGCGCACGAGATGGGCAAGGCGTTCGGGGTTTACGGGCCGGTGATGGGCCTGTCGGCGATGCTCGGGCCGATCGTGTCCGGCGGGCTGATCAGCGCCAACGTGTTCGGCACGGGCTGGCGGATGATCTTCCTGATCAACGTGCCCGTCGGGCTGGCGGCGCTGGTGGTCGGCGCGCGGGTGCTGCCGGCCGGACGGGCGGGTGCTAGGACCGGCGTGGGGGCTGGCGCGGGCGTGGGGGCTGGCGCGGGCGTGGGGGCTGGCGCGGGGGTGGAGGCTGGCGCGGGCAGGCGGCGGCGCGGGCGGCTGGATCTGCCGGGGGCGGCGCTGGCTGGGGCGGCGATGTTCTTGCTGGTCTTCCCGCTGGCGCAGGGGCATGAGCTGGGCTGGCCGGACTGGCTGTTCGGGATGCTCGCGGCGTCCGGGCTGGTGCTGGCGGGGTTCGTCAGGTATCAGGTCCGCCGCCAGCGCGCCGGTGGGGTTCCGCTGGTGGAGCCGTCTATCTTCCGGCATCGTTCGTACCGCGCGGGCATCGTGTTCTCGATCGTGTTCGTGGGCTCGCTGGGCGGGATCGTGATGATCTTCAACGTGTTCCTGCAGAACGGGCTTTCTTTCACGCCCTGGCATTCGGCCATCACGACCGCACCGTGGGCGGCGGGCGCGTTCATCGGTTCCGCGGCGGGCGGCATCGCGATGAGCAAGCTGGGCCGCCGGGTCCTGCACGCGGGGCTCGTGGTCGAGGCGGCCGGGCTGCTGGCGATGTACGCGGTCCTGCGCGGCGCCGGCGGCGGCGTCTCCACCGCCGACCTGCTGGCCCCGATGATCGTCGGCGGGATCGGGATGGGCATGGTGTTCGTGCCGCTGTTCGACATCGTGATGGCGGGCGTCCGGCCGCAGGAGATGGGCTCGGCCTCCGGCGTCCTGCAGACCGTGAACGCGCTCGGCATGTCGCTGGGAATTGCCGGGATCGGCGCGATCTTCTTCGCCCTGACCGCCAGCGGCGTCGGCCATGTGGCCAGCTATCTTAACGCGGCGGAATGGACCGCACTGGCGACCGTGGGGTTGCTGGCCTGCTCGTTCGGGGTGGCGTTCTGGCTGCCGAGGCGGGCCATCCAGACGGGCGAGCCGGCCGGGGCGCAAGTGCAGTAATTCACGGGATAGAGCGAGCGGTTCGTTACAGCCAGACTTGACCGACAGACGTGAGAGAGGAAGAAGCAGGTCATGAACGAAATCACCGTGACCGGATGGGACATCCTGGACGAGGCCCGGGCGATGCTGCGGACGGCGGTCGCCGGGGTGCCCGCGGACGGCTGGCGGCGGCCGACCCCGTGCGAGAAGTGGACCGTCAGTCAGGTCCTGCAGCACGCCGCGCTTGACCAGCTTGTGTGGGGCGCCGCGGTGAGGAGGACCGCGATGCCGGGTGAGAACCCGTTCGCGCCTTCCGGGCAGCTCGGCACCGAGCCGCTGGCCTACGCCGACCACGCGCTGGACGCTTCCGCGCCGGCCTGGCAGGGCCTGGGTGACGCCGGACCGGTACCGACTCCCCTCCCCCAGGGCGAAATGGCGCCGGGCGACGCGGCGGGGGCCGCCGCCCTGGATGCGGGTATCCACGCCTGGGACATCGCGGTGGCGACCGGCCAGGGCTCGCCGTTGACGCCGGAACTGGCCCGGGCGCTGCTGCCGGTCGCGCACAGCATCGTCGAGCCGCTGCGCGCGTACGGCGCCTACGCGGCAACGCTGGAGCCCGGACCCGGCGCCGACGACGCCGCCGTCCTGCTCTGCTACCTCGGCCGCCGTCCCGGCTGGAGATGATTGTGGATCGCTACTACCCCCTGGCGGGTAGTAGCGATCCACGATGTTTGGGGTTTTTCGGGCTAGCGGAGCAGGGCGAGGGTGTCGGAGAGAGCGGCGGCGAGCTGGTCGACGTGCTCTCGGGCGAACGGCAGCGGCGGGCGGATCTTCAGGGTGCTGCCCTGGGGGCCGGTGGCGCTGATGAGCACGTGGCGTTCGCGCAGGCCGTTGACCACACCGAGGGCGGCATCGCCGTCGGGCTCGCCGGTGCCTGGGTCGATGAAGTCCACCGCGGCGTACAGGCCCGCGCCGCGCACAGCCGCGATCCGGGGCGTGCCGGACGCGATGTCCGCCAGCGTGTCCAGCAGGTAGCGGCCGACCGTGCGGGCGTGCTCCTGCAGGCCCTCGGCTTCGATCACGTCGAGGACCGACGCCGCGGCCGCGACGCAGACGGAGTTGCCGCCGAAGGTGTTGAAGTACCTGATCTTGTTGCCGAACTCCGCTACGAGCTCGGGGCGGGCCGCGACGCCGGCGATCGGCATGCCGTTGCCCATGGGCTTGCCCATGACCACGAGGTCGGGCACGATGCCGTGACGCTGGAAGCCCCACATGGCCTCGCCGGTGCGGGCGAAGCCGGGCTGGACCTCGTCGGCGATGTAGAGGCCGCCGGCCTCGTGCACGGCGTCGGCCACGGGCCGAAGGAACCCGGCCGGGCCGGGCCGCAGGCCGTCCGAGGAGAACATGCTGTCGGCTATGAAGGCCGCGAGCCTGACCCCGTGCCTGGTCATGTCGGCGATCGCGGCCCGGACCCGGGCGGCGAGGGCCGGCCCGGCGTCGGTGCCGTCCGGGGGCGCGACCGTCCAGACCGCCCGGCCCAGCGGGACGGCTGGGCCGAGGCTCGGTGATATCTCGGCGGCGGCGGTGGTGACGCCGTGGTAGGCGTTGGCGGTGATGATCGTGCCTTCGCCGCCAGTCTGGAAGCGCGCGATGCGCAGGGCGAGATCGACCGCCTCGCTGCCGGTGCAGGTGAACATGACATGGCCAATCTCGGCCGGATAGGTTGCGAGAAGCCGCTCGGCGTAGTCGAGGATCGGGTCGCTGGCGTAGCGGGTGTGGATGTTGAGGGTGGCCGCCTGGCGGGCGATCGCCTCGACGACCCGCGGGTGGCAGTGCCCGACCGACGGCACGTTGTTGTACGCGTCGAGGTAAGCCTGACCGTCCGCGTCGTAGAGGTGCACGCCCTCGGCGCGTACGATCCGCAGCGGATTCCGGTAGAACAGCTTGTAGGCCGGGCCGAGCAGGGCGGCCCGCCGCTCGACGATCCGGCGCAGTTCGGGATCGAGGGTGTCCGCGGTTTCAATATCGAAACCGTTGACCATGGTCGCGGTGTCAGGCATTGCGTTCCTCCGGGCGGCACGCGTCGTGGACGCGCGCGGTTATCTCGTCCACTCCGATGGTCAGCAGGCGGCTCAGCTGCGCCCGCGCGACGGGCGTATTGCGCAGGATGTAGGCGCGGTTCTCCGGGAACCGGGCGGCCCGCCATTCGCTGATGATGAGCCGGGCCACGATGCGGGCAAGCATCAGGTCGGGCAGCAGATCGAGTTCGCTGCCGGTGAGCGAGGTTATGGCATGATAGCCGCTGATCAGGTCGATCGCGGGTCCCAGCATGTCGGATTCGGCGGCGAGCAGGTTGGCGGCGGCGACGGCGACGTCGTTCACCAGCGCGGTCACCGTAACGTCGCCGAAGTCGATGATGCCGGCCACGCGGCTGGCGTCGGCTGAGATCAGCACGTTGTCCGGGCTGAAATCGTTGTGGACGAGCTGGGTACGCTGAGCCGCTAGACGCGGCGCTACCTCGGCGGTGAACCTGCCGAGCTGCTCGTCCAGCCGGCGGGTGCCTTCATCGGGCGGCAGCTCCGCGAGCAGCGGGCGCAGCCGCGGCAGCTGCGCGATGTCCCACAGCAGCGGCCGGTGCACGAGCGGGTCATCGAACGCGCGCAGGGCGCGGCCGAGCAAGGCCAGGGTGGCCCCCAGCTCGCGCCGCAGGGCGGGAGACGCCGGCACCGACCGCAGGAGCTGGCCCTCCAGGTAGGTGGTGACGTAGACGAGCCGCCCGTGCAGCGGCCCGTCCGCGACCACGACCCACGGCTGGCCGTCCAGGCCGGGCACGACGCGCTGCACGGGGAGGTCGCTGGCCACGGCCTCAAGATGCCGCAGGACCCGGACCTGGACGCCGACGACCCTGGGATCGGCCCGCCCGTGCGCGACCTTCACCAGGTAGCGCCGCCCGTCACCGGCCCGGAGCGCGAAGTTGTCATCGGCTTCGCCGGGCAAGCGGTCAAGCTCACCGCTCAGCCCGAAGCTGGCCTGGACGGCCTCGGCGGCGTCGGCCTTGTTGACCGGGGTGGACGGGGTCAGCCGGATCACGTCCAGGCCGGAGCCGTCAGTGGCGGCAGCGACGTCGTTCAGTGTCGAATCACCGGCCTTTCGATCGGTATCGACGGCTTTGCGTCGGTTAGAAGCTTACGAACCGTTCATACCGGGCTGATGATCATTAGGTCTACCCCGGCTTCCAATGGTTCGGGGCATAGTTCACGGCCAGGTACAGGCCGACCCCGGCGGGATGGCCGAGGGCTTGATGTAAATGAGGGGAAGGGTTTAAGAGAACTACGCGACCGGCGCCGCAGGCCGGGTCCCGTCGACCGCTCGGCTGGTTCTCACCATTGACGCGGGTAAGGCTGTGGGCAAGACTCGCTGCTAGCCGGCTGCATGACGGTCTTGGCTGGTCGCCAAGGGCGCCCGAGCGTGAAGGATGGCCGTGAGGCAGTACATGTGGCTGGCCCGCAGCAGGTCGATCCTCCTGCTCCTGGTGGCCTGGGGCGTCTGCTACGCCGGCGACCTGGCGGCATTCACTGTCGCGTCGGTATACGCGTACCGTGCGGGAGGTGCCGGGCTTGTCGCCCTACTCGGACTGCTCAGGGCGCTGCCGGGCGCGCTCCTCGTGCCGCTGGTCACCAGCGGGTCTGACCGTGTACGGCGTGAGCGGCTGCTGATCGGCTCCGTGGTGCCGAGGGCGCTACTGCTCGCCGCGGCCGCTGCCGCGATGATCGGTGGCGGGCAAGGCATCCTCGTCGTGGTGCTCGTAGCGCTTGAGGGCGGGCTCGCCAGCGTCTTCCGTCAGGTGCAAGCCGCCCTGCTGCCCTGGCTGGCTCGCACTCCCGATGAGCTGACGAGCGCGAATACGGCCGCCAGCGTGATCCAGTCGGCTGCCATGCTGGGCGGGCCTGCGATCGCCGCCGTCCTGCTCGCGACAAGCACGCCGCAGTCTGCCATGCTTGTCGCCTGCGGGCTCGTCGCGGCCGGGGCTGTGCTGCTCGCGGGTGTCCGGCCGCTCGCATCTCAGGCGCCGGTGCGGGCGGCCGGACGCCTGAACCAGCTCAAGCTGGACATGGTCGCAGGCTTCGAGGCTGGGATCTGGCGGCGCGGTGCACTGACGCTGGTCGTCCCGGCTGCCGTTCAGACGTTCGCCCGCGGAGTCCTCAACGTGCTGGCGGTCGTCATCGCCCTGGATCTATTCGGCCTAGGCTCGGCCGGCGTCGGCTGGCTTGCCGCGGCGCTCGGCGTGGGAGGCCTGCTTGCCGGTCCGCTTGCGGCCAAGCTCGTCCGCGGCAGGAGGGTGGCGCGCTGCTTCGCTGGCGGGGTCGCGGGCTGGGGCGTGCCGATGATCCTGCTCGCATTCGTCCACGCTCGATACTGGCCGTACCTGATGTTCGGGGTTATCGGAGCAGCCAACGTCTTCGACGACGCAGGCGTCTACAGCGCGCTGCAGCAGGTGATCCCGTCTCGCTTGATGGGACGTGCGCTGGGAGCGCGGAGGGCCGTGCTACTGCTATCCATGGGGCTCGGATCGGCAATTGCACCGCTGCTCATCCATGCCTGGGGAGCCCGCGGCACGCTCCTAGCGACGGGCCTGCTGCTCGTCGTGACCGCCGCTTCGTTCGTGCCCAGCCTGAGCGCCATTGACAGCAGGATCTCAGCCCCCGGTCCTGATTTCGCGCTGCTGCGCAAGGTACCGTTCTTCGGCCCGTTGCCCTTCGCGATAGTCGAGCACCTGGCCAGCGAACTGCAGTCGGCGACCTACGAACCCGGCGAGGTGATCATCCGGGAAGGGGAGCCCGGCGAGCGGTTCTACCTCATCGCATCGGGCCTGGCCCGCGCGGCCAAGGACGGCAGGCAGTTGAGTGAGATGGGCACGGCTGACTCGTTCGGGGAGATCGCCTTGCTGCGGCGGATACCCAGGACAGCCACCGTCACCGCCATCAGCCGCCTGGAGGCCAGGATCCTCGACCGTGACGAGTTCCTGGCCGCCGTGACAGGCAATCCCGAGAGCGCGGAGAACGCCGATGAAGTCGTCTCAACCCGGCTCCAGGCCGGCTAACCAGGCAGATGATCTGCTGGGCGTGCTCGAAGCTGGTATCGGTTTCGCCGTAATGCACGCCGTGATCTCGTCGGGCGCTGCCGATGAGTTCCGCGAAATCGGCACCGCGATGTCGATCTACCGGCGAGTAGATCGCCAACCCTATGCGTTTCCCGGGGCCTCGGAGGGCTCATGTGCCCGGCGAACGCTAAACAGCGCTGTTTCCGTAGATCATTCGGCTAGCCAGTAGACGGTGTAGTACTCATGGGCGGCGCGGCTCACCGGGATCAGCCGGATGGGTTTGGCGCCGGCCTTGCGGCCGGTGGCCTCGAACGCCATCGGCTGGGCGGCGGTGCGCCGGACCGAAGAGGTGTCGAGTACCGGGGTCAGGTCACCGGGATAGGCGGGGTAGACGCCGCTCAGCACGACCGGGCCGTAGGTCATGGCCTGGACCGACGGATGGTCCGGGGTGGGCTCGATGGCCAGCTGCATCGGCAGCGTGACCTCGAGCAGGTCGCCGGCCTGCCACCGCCGCCGAAGCGCGAGCCACCCGCCCGGCGACGTGCCCGGGAAGCCCGGCGCGCCCGGGACGACCGCGGTGGCCAGGATCGCTGTGCCGTTGAGCCGGATCACGGGCGGTCCCGACACCCACTTGGGCACCCGCACCCGGAGTGTCATCGTCGCCTCGCCTGAGACCACAGAAAGGCGCGTCACGGGATCATCGGGGAACAAGGTCGCCTGCCGGAGGGTGAGTCCGTTCAGGCTTACTTGCGACGGGATGAACAGGTTGACGTAGAGGCCGTCCGCGTCGCGGGTGTAGATGGTGTCGGCGAACTTGGCCTGCGTTTCCAGGCCGCTGGCCGTGTCGCAGGTGAAGGTGTCCCAGTCGGTGGCGTAGATGTTCTGGTTGCCCTGGGGAAAGTAGTTGAGCGGCTGGCGCTTGAACGCGCTCGCTGACAGGCCGGTGTAGTAGCAGTTGAAGCCGTGCGGCGAGGTCGGGTCCTGCTCCCCCAGCATCTGGTTGAACAGCGTGCGCTCGTAGTAGTCGATCATGTCAACCCGCGTCAGCTGGTGGAAGTGCAGCAGCCTGGTCAGCTTGAGCATGTTGTAGCTGGCGCAGTTCTCGCAGGTGAAGTTGGATAGCTGCGCGGCCACCGTGTCGGGCGTCTGGAAATGTTCGTAGTTACCCACGCCGCCGATGACGTAGACGTGATGCCCGGTCACGATATCCCAGAAGTTCTGGGCGATGTCGTGGTACTTCTGACTGCCGGTCTCCTCCCACATCCGGACGCAGGCGACGATCTTCGGCGTGGTCACGTTCGCCTGCAGCCCGGGCAGAACATCCACCCCGTCCGCCAGCGGATCAAGCACCTGCGCGTGGTAGAAGCGCTGCGCGGTGGCCAGGTACCGTTCGGCACCGGTGATCGTGTAGAGGTTGGCCAGGGCTTCGGGCATCCCGCCGAATTCGGTGCCCAGGATTACCTGCATATGCGCGTACGTCAGCCGCGAGGTGCGCCAGCCCACCCAGTCGGCCAGCTTCATCGCCACATCGAGGGCCTGGTCATCGCCTGCCAGCTGGTACTGGTCGATCATCCCGGCCAGGTACTTGTGGATCATGTAATACGGCGACCAGACCGGCTGGCCGTTTTCCAGCCGGCCGAAATAGCCCTCGGGGAACGCCGACAAGTAGCCGGGGTGGTAGCCGGCCTTCGTGGCCTGGGCCTGCAGGCCTGCCAGCTGGCTGACTAGGTAGCGGCCGCGATTGAGGGTGGCTGTGTCGCCGGTGTTGGCGTAGGTGAGCGCGAGCGCGGACAGCAGGTGCCCGGTTGTATGGCCACGTATCAACGACGCGGGCTGCTCCCAGCCGCCGATCGGCTCGGCTTTGGCGGGTTGGCCATAATTGAGCCGGAAGGAGCGCAGCATGCGTTCGGGATCAAGGAACAGCAAGTACGCGGTGTTCCTGGCCTGGTTATCCCGGAACGGGCTGTCGAGTAGTTCCACCGCGTTCAGTGGCAGTGCCGCCGTGCGCCCCGCCGTGCCGTCCGGCGCGTAGCCGCCAGGCACCGGCGCCAGGTTGGCCGACGTGCCGGCTGGCGTCGTGCTGCCAACTGAGAACCCGTCCGCGACCAGCGTCTGCTCGGCGATCAGGGCCGCGGCGCCTGCGCCGAAGACCGTCAGCGCCCGCCGCCTGCTCAGACCGCCGTGACCGGCTGGATCACCCGGGCCGCTCGGGCCGCCTGGGGCGCCTGGGGCGCTACCCGCTTCGTTCACATCGCAGATCCTTTTGCCCGCCCGGAGTCTCCGGCAAGAGCGTACCCAGCGGCGCGGCCCGGATAGCAGCGGCTGGCCTGGGCGTAAGAGTTTTCGGAGGAATGTCTTACCAACTGCTAACGTGGGCGGCCGACGTTGAGCCGGAGCGGGCGGCCGCACGTAGTCGTGGGTAGTGGTCAGTGCACGCGGCAGCCAGGTCATGAGCCTCGATCAGAACGCTCCCCCTCGGCTCATGACTGCCCGTCTCCCCCTATCCGTGCAGGCGGTCGGGTGCACTGGCCACTTCGGCGTGTTCAGCGCGTTAGCTCGTTTTAGCTGCGCAGGACTAGGGCGCTCAGGGCGGCCAGCGCCAGGGTCAGCACGGCGGCCCCGCCGTGCACGGCGACCAGGCGGCCGCTGAACGACGGCCTGGGCTCATCCCGGGACTTGGCGGCGCGGGTGTTCGTGGCGAACCAGGTCAGGCCCAGGGTGACGGTGACCGTGACCAGCCCGAACGCGATCCAGCCCAGGACGCGGTAGTGCACGAACGTGAAGCCAAGCCAGAACCCCAGGCCGACGATTCCGCACGCCGGGTGGGCGAACTCCAGCAGCGACCGCGCTCCCGGCAGCACCGGCGCGTTCCTCGCCGCGACCAGCGAAGGCGGATCGAACCGTTCCCGCGCGGCGCGTTTCATCTCGCGGCGTGAGGCGGGGGGTGGCGCGGCCTGGGCGGGCGAGGCGGGTGGTACGTGCCGGGCGGGTGGTGCGGCCTGCACGGCCGCGGGCGAGGCCGTTGGCGCGGGCCGGGCAGTGACTGAGGCTGGGGCCGGCCGGGCTACGGGGGGCGCGGCGGCGGCGGGGCGGGAACGGGCGAGGTTGCTGGTCAACAGCAGGTAGATTCCGGCACCCGCGGTGAACAGCCACAGCACCAGCACCACGAACGCCATCCTCGCTCCTTTCCGCAGGCACGAATGTACCCGAGCAACCTGGGCGGCCCGCGGCTGGAGCGCTCGCGTATCGGTCCCCTTGATAACGGGGTTGCTGTCGCACGACAAATCCCGGCCTCGGCCGGGCGCGGTGGCCCTCCGGAACGGCATGAAACTGGGCTTCCAGCACATCCCCGTGTACTGAAAGCCCAGTTTCATTACCCGGCCCCGGCCCCCGGCCTCAGCCCCGGCCCGGCCTCAGCCCCGGCCAGCCCGGGCCCGGTCTCGGGCGCGGCCCCAGTCCGCTGGCTCCTGCCTGGACGGGCCAGCGAACACGATCGTGGGGCGTCCCAGGATCAGGGGGCTGGTGGGCTAGGGCTGCGCGGGGCGGCGCTCGAGGACGTGGATGACGGCGAGGGCGACGCCTACGGCGGCCAGGGCGGCCAGGGCCAGGAAGGTCACCGCTTCGGCGTGGGCGGACACGTGGCGGAACGCCCCGAGGGCCGCGTGCGCCGGCAGCCGGCCCGCCAGGTTGAGGTAGAGCGTGCCGAACGTCGCCACGCCCACCAGCAGCCCGAGCTGGTTGACCGTCACCACGACCCCGGTGGCGTCCGCGGCCAGCTCGACCGGCACGCGGAGCAGCACGCGGGTCATCAGCGGCCCGAACGCGGCCGCCATGCCGGCGCCGCTCAGCGCGCCGATCAGGTAGAGGGCGGCGCCCCCGCTGCCGCCCTCGTGCAGCACCTCGGCCAGGCCGGCCATGGCCGCGCCGAACGCCACGAAGCCGCCGACGATCAGGGCGCCGTACCAGCTCGCGGGCGCCCGCCGCCAGTTCAGGCTGACCAGGGCGAAGGCGGCCGCGGCCGGCGCGAACGTCAGGCCGGCCCGCAGCGGGGAGTAGCCGAGGCCGTCCTGCAGGTGCAGGGCGAGGGTGAAGAAGAACCCGCTGAAGATGGTCATGACGGTGAACAGGCCGGCGATCGCGACCGGCACCCCCGGCACCCGCAGCACCCGGCCGGGGATCAGCGGCGTGCCGCCGGTCGCGGCCGCCCGCCGCTCGGCCCGGACGAACGCGGCGACCAAGGGGACGCTGGCGGCCATCAGGACCCAGCCCCACCGCGGCCAGTGCTCGGGCTGGCCCAGCACGAGCGGAAGCACGAACGCGAGCACGGCCGGGGTCAGCAGGGCCAGGCCGGCCAGGTCGAGGGTCCGGCCGGGCTCGCCTTTGCCGTGCGGCAGCGTCCGCGCCCCGGCGATCAGGAGCGCCACGCCGATGGGCACATTGACGAGGAAAACGGGTCGCCAGCCTGAGCCGAACAGGTTGGCGCTGATCAGCAAGCCGCCGACCAGCTGCCCGACCACCGCGCCGCCGGCCAGCACGGCCGAGTACCTGGTCATGGCGCGGGCGCGGGCCGGGCCCGCGTGAGTGCGCTGGATCAGGCTGAGCACCTGCGGGATCATCACGGCCGCGCCCGCGCCCTGGACGAACCGCAGGGCGATCAGGAACCCGGCTGTGCTGGCTAGCCCGCAGCCGAGCGAGGCCAGCGTGAACAGGACCAGGCCCGCCATGAACATCCGCCGGTGACCGAGGATGTCACCGAGCCGGGCTCCGGTCACCAGCAGCACCGCGTAGGTGATCGTGTACCCGGCCACGACGAGCTGCAGGCTCGCGCCCGAGGCGTGCAGGCTGGCATGAATGGACGGGGCGGCGACGTTGACGATGGAGGCGTCGAGCACGGCCATGAACTGGCCGATCAAGACGATGGCGAGGATGAGGCCGGGACGTACCGGACGCTCGCGGCGGGCCGCCCCGGGGCTAGCATCACGGGTCAGGATGTTGGTCATGTCACTAAGCCTGACGGCATTCTTATCCAGGTACCAGGAGCCTGGTTATCCTGGTACTGACACCACCTGGCACACCGTCGGCCCATAGGTCAGGATGGAGAGATGAACGAGCCAAAGTGGCGTGGCACAGCGTGGACTACCCCCCGCGAGCTGAAGGGCCGCGGCGGCGCCTGGACTGAGGAGCGACGAAGGAGCGACGAGGGAAGGCGGCGCAGTGAAGGGGATGGGGAGCTGGGTGGGGGCCCGGAGGCGAGCGGGAAAACAGAGCGGCGCAATGAGCTGGCGGCCTTCCTGCGCAGCCGGCGGGAACGGATCACGCCAGAGGACGTCGGGCTGCCGGGCGGGCACCGGCGCCGGACGGCGGGACTGCGCCGCGAGGAAGTAGCCCAGCTGGCCGGGGTCGGCGTGACCTGGTACACCTGGCTGGAGCAGGGCCGCCCGATCCGCGCGAGCGTTCAGGTGCTTGAGGCGGTGGCCAGGACGCTGCGGCTCGACACGGTCGAACGCCAGCACCTGTTCCGGCTGGCCGAGGTCCCCGACACGGGGAGCCCTCACGGGGACGGCCAGCTGCTGCGCCCGGAGGTCCAGGTCATCCTGGACGGGCTGACCCCGATGCCGGCCAGCGTGGTGACCGAGCGGTTCGACATCCTGGCCTGGAATGCCGCGTACACGGTGCTGTTCCCGCGTACCGCCGAGGTCGCGCCCCGCGATCGCAACACGCTGCTCTACTGCTTCACCCGGTGGGCCTGCTGCAGCGCGATCGAGAACCAGACCGACCAGCGGGCCGCGATGGTCGCGCAGCTGCGCGCGGCCTACGGCCGCCACGTCGGCGACCCCGCGTGGACCAGCTTCATCCGGCGGCTGGAGGCAGCCAGCCCGGAGTTCGCCGCCATGTGGGCGACCCAGGACGTGGCCCAGCCCGCCCATTACGCCAAGGTGTTCCGGCATCCGCTCTACCCGCGCCTGGAGATGACCTCCACCAGCTTCGCCGTCCAGGCCGCGCCGGGGACCCGGATGGTCGTCTACACCCCGGTCAACAGCGCCACCCGCGCGGCCATGGAGCGGCTGGTCCCGGCCGATCCGTCCGAGCACTACTTCCCGTGCTGGCCCGGCCACGTCGCCCGGGCCCGCGACCTGGCGCCATCAGGTCTTACGATCTGAGAACGCAACCCCTGACAAACGGTCTGAGCCGCAACGGATCGCCCTAAGCTGGCTCAAAATACGCTGCGTTACCGTTTTGGCCGTTCGGCCGCGAAGGGACCATCGCGGTTATAGAATAAATAATCCTGCCAACGCGGGATGTGACTGAATAATGTTCCGAAACACCGGGTGAACCTGGCTCCAAGCGCTGCCACCTATCGCCTCGCCGGCCACGCGAAGCGCGAACACTGATGGTGACGGGAGTCACGGTTCGTTCGGAGTGATCGAGATTTTCTCGGGTAGCGGGGGCTACGGAGTACTGTTCAAAGGGGCCACTATGACGCCGGTCATTGGCATAACCACATATGAGGATCACGCTTCCTGGCGCAATTGGTCAGCCCGGGCGGCCCTGCTGCCATGGGTATATGTCGATGCGGTGAGGCGCAACGGCGGACGGCCGGTGCTGCTCCCGCCGGGCGGGGATGACGAGGAGGCCGGCGCCACCGTCGCGGGCCTGGACGGCCTGGTCGTGACGGGCGGGCCGGACGTCGACCCGGGCCGGTACGGCGCGGCCCGGCACCCGGAGACCCAGCCTCCCGTAACGTTGCGGGACGCGTGGGACTTCGCCGTCACCGGCCACGCCCTGCGGCTCGGCGTGCCGCTGCTGGCCATCTGCCGCGGCATGCAGGTGCTGAACATCTGCCGGGGCGGCACCTTGCAGCAGCACATACCTGACCTGGTGGGCAATACCCGGCACGCCGGACCGCCGGGCGGATTCGGGCTGCACAAGGTGCGGATCAGCCCGGACAGCGTGCTGGCCGGGATCTTGCCCGAGGACGGGTACTTCGACGTGCCCACCCGCCACCATCAGGCCGTCGACCTGCTCGGTGACGGACTCAAGGCGGTGGCGTGGGAAGAGGACGGCACGATCGAGGCGGTAGAGGCCGGCCCTTCGGCGCTCGACGGCCTTCCCGGTTTCGTGGTCGGCGTCCAGTGGCACCCTGAGCAGGGCAGCGACCCGCGTTTGTTCACGGCGCTGGCCAGCGCGGCCACCGAGCGGGCCCGCGCGCGGACGACGCAACTTGCGCCCATGATCTAGTCTTTCTGCGACAGTAGTGTCTCGCCAGTGCCGGCGATCAGGAGACAAGACCATGCCCGGAGGCTCGCCCGCCATCACCGCCGCGGTCTTCCGCGCGGTACGGACGGGAAACGCCTTCGAGGAGACCGTCGAGCGCCTGCTTGAGGGCGTCAAGCTGGGCGTGTACGCGCCGGGCGACCGGCTGCCGCCGGAAAGAGAGCTGACCCGCAGGCTCGGGATCAGCCGCATCACACTGCGCGAGGCGCTGCGCGAGCTAGCCGCGGCCGGGTACGTGGAGACCAAGCGGGGCAGGTTCGGCGGGACGTTCATCATCCGCCCGCCGGATCCCATGGTGCCCGACGAGCTCAGCCGGACCGCGCGGGACATGGGCAGCCAGCTCGATGACGCGCTGACGTTCCGCCGGGTGGTGGAGAGCGGCGCGGCCGAGATGGCGGCCCGGGCCAGCCTGACCATGCAGCAGCGGGAGAACCTGGCCGAGTGCCTGGCGGCGGTGCACGCCTGCTGCGCTTCGGATTACCGGCAGGCGGATACGCGGCTGCACCTGGCCATCGCCGACGCGGCCGGCTCGCCGCTGCTGACCGCCAGCGTCGTCGAGGCCCGGGTGCGGCTGGTCGACCTGCTCAACGCCATCCCCATGCTCGGACCCAACCTCGAACACGCGAACTTCCAGCACGCAAGCATCGTGCGGGCGATCCTGGCCGGCGACCCCGACCAGGCCAGGCGCGCGATGGAAGAGCACGTGGCGGGCACCGCGGCGCTGCTCCGCGGCTTCCTCGGCGACTCCTGAGACGCCCTGGCCGCAGGCCGCGTCGATAAGCGGCCCCGCGTTCCCAGCCACCCCCCTTGACACAATCCCCGGCGTGGTGGGTCAATACCTTCATTCAATGGATCAGTTCCAGCCATATGTGTTGCTTCCCCTAGGGAGATCGCATGGCCGACGACATCGCCGCAGTCCAAGCGGCCGGCTCGGATGAGCAGCGGCTGCACGAGCTTGGCTATGCCCAGGAGCTTCGGCGGCGGATGTCGGGGTTCTCGAACTTCGCCGTATCGTTCACGATCATCTCGATCCTGTCCGGCTGCCTGACCCTGTACGGGTACGGCATGAACACCGGCGGGCCTGCCATCATCGTGTGGGGCTGGCCGATCGTCGGGATCATGACGCTAATGGTCGGTCTGGCCATGGCGGAGGTCTGCTCCAGCTTCCCCACGGCCGGCGGCCTGTACTACTGGTCGGCCAAGCTGGCCCTCAAGAACGGGCCGGCCTGGTCCTGGTTCACCGGCTGGTTCAATTTCCTCGGCCAGGTCGCGGTCACCGCGGGCATCGACTTCGGCGCCGCGTTCTTCATCAACGCGCTGCTCAACCTGGTGTGGGGGGTCAGCACGGCGCACTGGGTGACGATCCTGATCTTCGCGATCGTGCTGTTCGTACACGGCGTGATGAACCAGCTCGGCATCCGGCTGGTCGCGCTGCTGAACGACATTAGCGTCTGGTGGCACATCATCGGCGTGCTGATCATCGTGGCGGTGCTCGCCTTCGTGCCCTCCAGGCACGCCTCGGCCGGCTACGTGTTCACGCACATCGTCAACAACACCGGGTGGCACAGCACGTTCTACGTGCTGCTGCTCGGCCTGCTGCTGGCCCAGTACACGTTCACCGGGTACGACGCCTCGGCGCACATGACCGAGGAGACGCACAACGCCGCGCGCAGCGGCCCGCGCGGCATCGTGATGTCGATCGTGGTGTCGCTCATCGCCGGCTGGGTCCTGCTTATCGGTATCACGTTCGCGATCCAGAAGACGCATTACGCCCTCTACACCAGCGCGCTGGTACCGCCGGCCCAGATCTGGGTCACCGCGATCGGGGCCACCGGCGCCAAACTGCTGCTGCTCGTGGTCATCGGCGCCCAGCTGTTCTGCGGGATGTCTTCGGTCACCGCGAACTCGCGGATGATCTACGCGTTCTCCCGGGACGGGGCGCTGCCCGGCTCGAATATCTGGCACCAGGTGAACAAGCGGACCAGGACGCCGACCAACGCGATCTGGCTGGCGGCGGCCGGGGCGCTGATCCTGGGCCTGCCGTACCTGTGGAACAGCGCGTCCTACGCCGCGGTCACCTCGATCGCCGTGATCGGCTTGTACATCGCCTACGTGATACCCACCTTCCTGCGGTTGCGGCAGGGCGCGAGCTTCAAACGCGGGCCCTGGCACCTGGGCCGGTGGAGCTACGTGGTCGGTACCGTCGCGGTCGTCTGGGTGGTCTTCATCACGATCTTGTTCATGCTGCCCACCGCGAGCCCGATCAGCGTGGGCAACTTCAACTACACCGTCGTGGCCGTAGTCGTGGTACTCGGCTTCGCCGGCATCTACTGGCTGGTCTCGGCGAAGAACTGGTTCAAGGGGCCCAAGGTCCAGGGCACGGCTGAGGAACTGGCCGCGATCGAACGGGAGCTCTCGACCTGATGCCGGCCGCGGGAGATCACGGTCCGGGCAGCGCGGGCGGCGCGCAGCGCGGCGGCATGCTGACCCTGGAGCAGCTACGGGTCGCGGTCAGTGAGGGCGAGATCGACACGGTGGTGCTCGCCTTCACCGACATGCAGGGCCGGCTGCAGGGTAAGCGGCTTTCCGCGGAGTTCTTCCTTGAGGAGGTGGCGGAGCACTACTCCGAGGGCTGCAACTACCTGCTCGCGGTGGACGTGGAAATGAATACGGTCGACGGGTACGCGATGTCGTCCTGGGACCGCGGCTACGGCGACTTCGTGCTCAGGCCCGACATGGCCACGTTGCGCCGCGTCCCCTGGCAGCCCGGCACGGCCCTGGTCATCGCCGACCTGACCTGGCTGGATGACACGCCGGTGGTGGCCTCGCCGCGGCAGATACTCGCGGCGCAGACCGCGCGGCTGGCCGAGCGCGGGCTGGTGGCGCTGGCCGGGACCGAGCTCGAGTTCGTCGTCTACCGGGACACCTACGAGCAGGCGGCGGCCAAGGACTACCGCGACCTGGTACCCGCCAACGCCTACAACGTGGACTACTCGATCCTGGGAACGGCGCGGGTCGAGCCGCTGCTGCGCCGCATCCGCAACGAGATGGCCGGGGCCGGCCTGTACGTGGAGTCGGCCAAGGGCGAATGCAACCTCGGCCAGCATGAGATCGCGTTCAGGTACGCCGAGGCGGCCTCCACCTGCGACAACCATTCGATCTACAAGACCGGAGCCAAGGAGATCGCCGCCCAGGAAGGCATGAGCATTACCTTCATGGCCAAGCCGAACGCCCGCGAGGGTAACTCCTGCCACATCCACCTCTCGCTGCGCGGTGTCGACGGCTCCCCGGTGATGGCCGGGGACGGGGAGTTCGGCATGTCTGCGCTCTGCGAGCACTTCCTGGCTGGCCTGCTGGCCTCGATGCGCGAGCTGACGTTGTGCTACGCGCCCAACATCAACTCCTACAAGCGCTACGTGCCGGGCAGCTTCGCGCCCACCGCCGTGCGCTGGGGCCCGGACAACCGGACCTGCGCGCTGCGCCTGGTCGGGCACGGTCCGTCGCTGCGGGTAGAGAACCGCACGCCGGGCGGCGACGTGAACCCGTACCTGGCCGTGGCCGCGATGATCGCGGCCGGGCTGCACGGCATCGATCACGAGCTGCCCCTCGAGCCCCCGATGACCGGCAACGCCTACGCCGACACGACCGCCCGGGTCCCGAATACCCTGCGTGACGCGCTGGAGGAGTGGGAAAAGAGCGAGCTGGCCCGGGAGTCGTTCGGCGCGGAGGTGGTCGAGCATTACGCCAACTACGCCCGGGTGGAGCTCGCTGCCTACGACGCCGCGGTGACCGACTGGGAACTGCGGCGCTGCTTCGAGCGCCTTTAGTTCGAGGATCGGTCCGTCCAGTGCCTGTCAGGGGGAAGCCTGCGCATGTCCCAGTTCACCGTGCTGAATCCCGCGACCGAGGAGCCGGTCACCACCGTGACCCAGGTCTCGGCGGAACAGGCCGACGCGGCGATCGAAGCGGCCGCGGCCGCCCAGGCCGCCTGGCGTGACGTCGCGCCCGGTGACCGCGCCCGGCTGCTGCGTGCCTTCGCCGCCGCCGTCGACGCGCACGTCGAGGAGCTGGCCGCCCTGGAGGTGGCGGGCTCGGGCCATCCGGCCGGGCAGTCCCGCTGGGAGGCCGGGCATGTCCGCGACGTGCTGCTGTACTACTCGGCGGCGCCGGAGCGATTGTGCGGCCGGCAGATCCCGGTGCCCGGCGGGCTGAACGTCACCTTCCACGAGCCGGTCGGCGTCGTCGGCCTGATCGTCCCCTGGAACTTCCCGATGCCGATCCTGGCCTGGGGCATGGCGCCGGCGCTGGCCGCCGGGTGTGCCGTCGTGGCCAAGCCTGCCGAAGCGACGCCGCTGACCGCGATGCGGATCGGCGAGCTGGCGCTGGAGGCGGGCCTGCCGGAGGGGGTGTTCCAGGTGCTGCCGGGCAAGGGCAGCGTGGTGGGGCAGCGACTGGTCGACCATCCTGGCGTGCGCAAGATCGTGTTCACCGGGTCGACCGAGGTCGGGCGTTCGATAATGGCGGGCTGCGCCCGCGAGGTGAAGCGGCTCACCCTGGAACTGGGCGGCAAGAGCGCCAACATCGTGTTCGCCGACGCCGATCTGGAGCGGGCCGCGGCGACTGCGCCGTACGCGGTGTTCGACAACGCGGGGCAGGACTGCTGCGCGCGGTCGCGGATCCTGGTGCAGCGCAGCGTCCTTGACCGGTTCATGGAGCTCTTCGAGCCCGCGGTGCGGGGCGTCGCGGTCGGCGATCCCGCGGCGGCGGGGACCGAGATGGGACCGCTGATCTCGGCGGCACACCGAGCGCACGTCGCCTCCTACGTGCCGGACGGCGCGCCGGTGGCCTTCCGCGGCCACGCGCCGGACGGGCCGGGGTTCTGGTTCGCGCCGACCGTGCTCGCGCCGGTGTCCCCCGATGACCGGGCCTATACCGAGGAGGTGTTCGGCCCGGTGGTGACCGTGACGCCGTTCGAGGACGAGGCGGATGCGGTGGCGATCGCCAACGACACGCCCTACGGCTTGTCCGGCTCGATCTGGACCTCGGACGTAGGCCGCGCGATCCGGGTGGCCCGGGCGGTGGACAGCGGGAACCTGTCGGTGAACTCGCATTCCTCGGTGCGGTACTGGACACCGTTCGGCGGCTTCAAGCAATCCGGCCTCGGTCGCGAACTCGGGCCGGACGCCCCAGACGCGTTCACCGAGACCAAGAACGTCTTCATATCGACGGAGTGAGCGAGCCGGCGCCGACTGGACTGAGGAGCGACGAGGGAAGGAGGCGCCTCGAAGGCGCCCCGGAGGCGAGCGAGCGGGAGGAAAGATGAAGTTCGAGGGCAAGACCGTCGTGATCACTGGTGCGGGCAGCGGGATCGGGCTGGCCGCGGCGCGGCGGTTCGCGGCAGACGGCGCCAACGTGGTGGCAGTCGACATCGATGACGACGCCGGCGAGAAGGCCGCAGCCGAGACGAACGGGTTGTTCGTACGCGCCGACGTGACTTCCGAGGCGGATGTGGCTGCGGCGTTCCGCGCGGCCCGCGATACCTACGGCTCGGTGGACGTCGCGTTCAACAACGCCGGTATCTCACCGCCCGAGGACGACTCGATCCTGGACACCTCGCTCGAGGCCTGGCGGCGTGTCCAGGAGGTCAACCTGACGTCGGTATACCTGTGCTGCAAGGAAGCGATCGGCTACATGCGGGCGCAGGGCAAGGGCGCCATAGTGAACACCGCCTCGTTCGTCGCCGTGCTGGGCTCGGCCACCTCGCAGATCTCTTACACCGCGTCCAAGGGCGGTGTGCTGGCCCTGTCCCGCGAGCTCGGCGTCCAGTTCGCCCGCGAGGGAATCCGGGTCAACGCCTTGTGCCCGGGGCCGGTGAACACCCCGCTGCTGCGCGAGCTCTTCGCGGCCGACCCGGAACGGGCCCAGCGCAGGCTGGTGCACGTACCCATGGGCCGGTTCGCCGAGCCGGAAGAGATCGCGGCCGCGGTGGCCTTCCTGGCCAGCGACGACGCCTCGTTCATCACCGCCTCGACGTTCCTCGTCGACGGCGGCATCTCCGGCGCGTACGTGACGCCCCTGTAGATGAGAGACTGCGCTGCGGCATGTCACCTCTCAGGAAACCGCAGGCCCCGAGAACACTCGCGCCCCAGCGCTTACCGTTCTAGCGTCACCGTCGGCCCTCCTCGCGTCACTGCCGGCCCTCCTCGCGTCACTGCCGGCCCTCCTCGAGGCACCGCCGGCCACAACGATGCTCCATCGTTGTGGTCAGGGCAACAGCGATGCTCCATCGTTGTGGTAAAGCCGGGCTCCGCGCCCATGCTCCACCGAGGCGGGCGGTTCAGGGGGAGCGCAGGGTGCGCAGGCTGATGGTGACGGGCATCGCGCGGAGTTCGGCGAGCACGTCCTCGCTGTACTCGGAGCCGATGTCGGTCAGCACGTAGCCGAAATCGTCCTTGGTGCGCAGGAGCTGACCTTCGACGTTGACGCCGTGCTCGGCCAGCACCCGGTTGATCGAGGCAAGTACGCCGGGCACGTTCCGGTGCAGGTGCACCAGACGATGCGTGCCGCTCACCACGGGCAGCGTGACGCCCGGCAGGTTCACGCTGAGCGAGGTGGCGCCGGAGGCCATGTAGTCAGCCAGCTTGCCCGCGACGAACTCGCCGATATCTTGCTGGGCCTCCTCGGTCGAGCCGCCGATGTGCGGGGTGAGGATGACGTTCGGCAGCCCGCGCAGCGCCGAGACGAACTCATCACCGGCGCCCTTCGGCTCGTCAGGGAAGACATCGATGGCGGCCCCGGCGATGTGCCCGGACTCGATGTTGCGGCGCAGCGACGCGTGGTCCACCACGAACCCGCGGGATAGGTTGAGGAACAGCGAACGCGGCCGCATCGCGGCGAACTCGGCCTCGCCGAAGAAACCGCGGTTACCATCGCGCCCGTCGACGTGCAGGGTCACGGTCTCCACCGACTCGAGCAGCTCGGCCAGGGTGGAGCAGCGGCGGGCGTTGCCGATCGCCAGCTTGTCGGCCACGTCGTAGAAACAGACGGCCATGCCCAGGTTTTCCGCCAGTACGGACAGCTGAGTGCCGATGTTGCCGTAGCCGACGATACCGAGGCGGCGGCCACGCACCTCATGACTTCCGGTGGCCGATTTGTCCCATTCGCCGACATGCATCTTCATGTTCTTCTCCGGCAGGCGCCGCGCCATCGCGATTATCTCGGCCAGCGCGAGTTCGACGACGCTGCGGGTGTTGGAGAACGGCGCGTTGAAGACCGCCACACCCCGCTTGCTGGCGGCGGCCAGGTCGATCTGGTTGACGCCGATGCAGAACGCGCCGACCGCGACCAGCTGCGGCGCGGCCGCCAGGACGCGCTCGGTGACATGCGTCCCTGACCTGATCCCGAGCAGGTGCACGTCGCCGACGGCGTCGATGAGCTCGTCCTCCCCCAGCGCGCGAGGCAGCGTGTCGACCTGGTAACCCTCTTTGGCCAGCCGCACCGACGCGTCGGGATGGATGTTCTCGAGCAGCAGCACCCTCGTGGTCACCAGCGTCTGTACCTTTCGCGCGATTCGCGGGCATTCAGGCAGCCCCCGGAGGCCGGGCTGATCCCCGTAGCCCGCTTCCTTTATACCTAACGAGCCGTGGTGGCTGCCCCGGTCAGGTGACCCGGCTCCGAGGGGCCAGCGGGATCCAGGAGGCCCGGAGCGGCCGGTGAGCCGGGCGCAAGGGTGCCGCGTTCGGTGCCGGAGTCCAGGGCGGCCAGCTTGGTCCGGACCTCGTCCGCCAGCGGGTGCGGCAGGCTTTCGAGGATCGCCACGGCCTCACGCCAAGCCGTCGCGGCGGCGGCGGCGTCACCCTCGGCCAGAAGAACGCCACCCAGGCTGGCCAGCGAGTTGCCTTCGCCGTACGACGAGCCGATCTCCCGGTAGGCCTCGATGGCCTTGGTATAGCTGGCCTTGGCCTGGGCGATGTCACCCTGGTGCAGGTAGACGTAGCCGAGACTGTCCATGGTGTCGGCGGTACCGCCGCGGTAGCCGGATTCGCGGTGCAAACTCAGCGCCCGCTGGCAGTGGGCCAGGGCCTGGTCGTACTGGCCCAGGTGGGCATATAGCCAGCCAACCCCGTTCTCCAGGTTGGCCTGCGACCACCAGTGCCCGGCGGCCTTGAGCATCCGCAGTGCGTCCAGCGCGACGGCCAGCGCCTCCGGGTAGCGCTCCTGATCCTCCAGCATGCTGGCCAGGCCGTTCAGCACCATGCCCTCGTTAGCACGGTCCCCTAGTTCACGGAACAGGTCAAGCGCCCGCCGGATGTTCGGGCTGGCGGTCTCGTAGTCACCCATGTGGGACTGGGCGTTGCCGAGCAGGTAGTGCGTGTGCGCGAGGGCGACGGTATCGCCGAGGCGCTGCGCGGCGCCCAGCGCGGTGCCCTGGCTGGCCGCGTAGTCGCGCCACCGGCCGCGCCGGTTGAAGAACGGGCCGAGGGTCCAGGAAATCTGCCAGGCGTGCTCGTCAAAACCGTTGGCGTCGGCGTAGCCGATCAGGGCGAGCAGCACCGGGACCTCGGCGTCGAACCACGACATGGCCTGCTCTTTGTCGGCCACGTCGGCGGGCAGCACGTCCGGCTGTACCGGGGCCAGCCGCAGCGGAGACCGGAACGGGCTGAACCGCTGCGACGCCGCCATCGCCGTATGCAGATAGTGGTCGAGCACCCGGTGCACGGCCGCCTGGCGATCCTGCGTCACCTCATGCCGCTCAGCCTGGTCGACGGCATAGAAACGGAGCAGGTCATGGAAGGTGAACCGGCCGGGCTGGTACTCGGCGACCATATGGGTCCGGGCCAGCTCGCGTAGCGCGGAGCCCGCCTTGGCCCGGGGGACCCCGGCCAGGCTGGCCGCCGCGGACAGCGAGATATCGGGACCTGGATGCAGGCCAAGCAGGCGGAACATCCGCGCCGCGGTCTCGCTGAGCTGGTCGTAGGACCAGGAGAACACGGCCCGCACGTCCGTCGCCGCGTCGTCCGCCTCGAGCGCGTCCAGCCGGCCACGGGCATCGCGCAGTTCGGCGGCCAGTTCCGCCAGCGGGCGCTTGGGCCGGCCGGCGGCGCGGCCGACGGCAATGCTGAGAGCGAGCGGAAGGCGCGCGCACTCCTCGATGATCTCCTGCGCCGCCTCGGGTTCGGCCGCGGCCCGGTCCTGCCCGAGCCTGCGGGACAGCATCTCGTATGCTTCCGCGGAGCTGAGCACATCGAGCGTGAGCGGCACCGCTCCCTCGGCGGCGACCAGGCCGGTCATCTCGTTGCGGCTGGTGACCACGACGAGGCAGCCGGGTGAACCCGGCAGCAGCGGCCGCACCTGAGCCGCGTTCCGCGCGTTGTCGAGCACGATCAGCATGCGCTTGCCGTCGAGCAGGCTGCGGTAAAGGGCCGCCCGTCCCTCTGTGTCGGCCGGGATCCGGTGCGGGGCTACGCCCAGGGAGTCCAGGAAGAACCGCAGCACCTCGGCCGGTTCCACCGGCGGCGTGGCCGGACCCAGGCCGCGCAGGTGAACGTACAACTGGCCGTCGGGAAAGCGCTTGGCGACCTGGCGGCCGAAGCGAACGGCGAGCGCGGTCTTACCGGTCCCCGCTGTACCCGAGATGACGACCACCGGCACCGGCTCATCGGATCCGGCAGATCTCGCGGCCAGCACGGCCTGCAACGTGGCGAGCTCGTCGTGGCGGCCAGAGAAGCCGGGCGCCTCGAAGGGCAGCTGGGCCGGCACGGGAATGACCACGCCCGCATCGGTCAGGGGCTGCACCTGGGCCGGGTCGGACGCCGAGGTGACCACCGGTGCTGCCGTTTTCCCCGCGGATACCGCCGCGGCGATAGTCCCCCAGGTGCGGGCGGCCCCGTTCGGACTCGCCAGCCTGTTCGGGCCGGCGTCGTCGGCGGCCACGTTCAGCGCGGCGTCGGAGGTGAGGATCTGCTGGTGGATGCGGGACAGCTCACTGCCAGGATCGATGCCAAGTTCCTCCGCCAGCACGCGCCTGCCGTCCTGGAACACCCGCAGCGCTTCGGCGTGCCGCCCACTGCGGTACAGCGCGACCATCAACAGGCCGCGCATCCGCTCCCGGAGCGGGTGATCCGACACCATAGCGGTCAGATCGGGCACCACTTCCTCGTGCCGGCCGAGCGCGAGCAGAACATCAGCCCGCTCTTCCGCGGCCGTGGAGCGCAGCTCGCCGAGCCGCACCCGCTCGGTCTCCGCGAACCGCCCGGGCACGCCGGCGAACGCGATACCGCGCCACAGCCCGAGTGCGGAGTTGAGCGCGGCCACCGCGCCGACCGGATCTCCGCCCTTGCGCAGCTGACGCGCCCGGCCCAGGTGCTGCTCGAAGGAAACGGCGTCCGGCTGGCCGGGAACCAGGTGAAGCACGTAGCCGGCCCCGGAGGAGACCAGGACGCGGCCCGGTCCGCGCAGTGACCGGTTAGGTTCGATGATGCGGCGCAGGCCGGCCACATAGGTATAGATGCCTCCTTCGGCGCTGGCCGGCGGATCCTGCCCCCAGACCGCATCGACCAGCTCGCCGCGGGAGATCACGCGGTTCGCGCGCATCGCAAGGATGCCGAGGACAGCTTGCTGCCTCGGCTGGCCGACCGGCAGCTCCTGATCGCCGTACCAGGCCGTCACCGGACCAAGCACGCCGACGCGCAACACCACGGCTTCGCCGACCTTCCGCTCGCGAGACCCACCCCAAAAATCCGCCCCCACCCGGGCGGAACATCTTTATCGAGGTTACAGCCATTTGCGTCACTCCTCCAGAAAAAATCTAGATCACATGGAGAGCGCCGGCTAATAGTAGGTCGGGCGCCTAGGGGCGTCGGCAGGTGCGGCTGGTCGCGCACGTCCGCAGCCGGCAGGGCGCGCCGGATGCTCGGCTTTACGGGAGGAAATGACGGCGCCGTAGGTTCTGGTCGGCCTCTCGCTGCTTAGTACCACCGCATTACCGGCCTAGCCGACCGGAGCCTCCGGGCGCTGGGCGCCCCGGAGCCGCCGGCCCTCACGGCACCCCCCTCACTACCTGCCGTGAGGGCCGGCACCCTCGTTGCCGCCGCGCGTAGTGGCGGCCTTCTAGCCCTACCTGACCTGGATGATCCACTGAGCGGCCTTTATTGAATCGACAGGTTATCTTGGCCATTACTTCATTTTTCTCGCTTTGCGCACTACGACGGTCAAACAGGACACTCATGACGGCCTGCTCGCCGGGATCGGCCGGACCGGCTCGTGGCTTCCTGGCATGAACTTTCGGCGCCGGCATTCGGGACCTCTGGCCCCTAGCGCGATCATCTGGCCTTGGTTAACTGATGGGATGTTCGTCGGCTCCGAGGTGATCCTGGACGTGAACTTCGGCGTGGCCTGCGGACGCGTGGCGGCCCTGGCTCACGACGGCTGGCTCGGGAACGCGTCGGGCGCTGCGTACCGTGAGTGGAGCACGAGTCTGGCCCGGGTAGGGCCGCCCGATTCGGTGCCGGGGATGTCACGGCTGGTGGAAGTTCGCTTCCGTGACCTCGTCACGTATTGTGAGTTGGCGGTGCTGGCGTTGCGTGGGAAGCGACTGGCCCGGGCGGCGGGTTGTTTCCCGTCCTAGATGCCGACGTCACCCTGGTGCCGGTCGCGGAGTCCGCGACGGCGCTGAGCCTGGCCGGGTCTTACCGGCCACCACTGGGCAAGGCGGGCGCCTTGCTGGACCGGGTGGTCTTGCGCCGGGTCGCGGCAGCCACTATCCGGGGTTTCTTGGAGCGGGTCGGGGATGCCGTGGTGAATCCGGCGGCCGCGGCCGTATGGGTGGAAGAACGCGAGGAAAGGGCAGAAGACGGGGCGTCCGGGCCGTCCTGGCTGCTGCTCCCGCCCGAGGCGACATAGCACCCGGAAGACCTGACATCGGGCGATTCCCGGCCGTGGCGGCCGGGCAGTCGGCGCGGGCGGGCGCGCCGGTATGGCGGAGCGCCTAACATAGAGCGCGGTACCCGGGACACGGACTACTCCTGCGCGCCGACGCAGGCAGGGAACCAGCAGCAGTGCGACCTGACCGCTGGCTGGCTGAGGCAAGGGTTGGACGAAGCGATCATGGGCAAGGCAAGCAGGACCAAGGTCGATTACAGCCGCAGGGAGAAGATCGCGGCCCAGCGGGCGGCGGAGCACCGCACCGAGCAGCGCAAGCGCATTCTCATCGCCTCGGGCGCCATCCTCGTCGTGATCGCGGTCGTGGTGGGCTTCATCGTATTCAAGGCCAACTCCAAGCCCTCGACGGCGACGGGACCGTCCGGCCCGACCGGGTCGTCGCTGAGCGCCGTCGTGTCTACGGTGACCAGCGTGCCCGCGAGCACCCTGGACACGGTGGGAAACGGCGGCAGCGCGGTTACCGCCAAGCCCATTAAGATCACTGGTCCCGCCCTGACCAGCGGCGGTAAGCCGGAGATGGTTTTCGAGGGTGCCGAGTACTGCCCCTACTGCGCGGCCGAGCGCTGGGCGATGATCGTGGCCCTGAGCCGGTTCGGTACCTTCTCGGGGCTGCAGACGATTCGCTCGGCCAGCGCGGACGGGGCCGGCACCGCAGAGCCCTACCCGGCCACGCCGACGTGGACGTTCATCAACGCCCACTACACCAGCCCGTACCTGACGTTCACGCCGGTCGAGGCTTACACCAACGTCCCGGACACCTCGACGGGCTTCTATACCACTCTGCAGAAGCCCACCGCGGAGCAGACGGCGCTCATCACTAAGTACGACGCGCCGCCCTACGTCACCTCGGCTGACGCCGGCGCAATCCCCTTCGTCGACTTCGGCAACAAGTACGAGATCGTCGGGGCCAGTTATAACCCGCAGGTGCTTTCCGGCCTGAGCTGGAGCCAGATCGCGGCGGACCTGAGCAACCCGAGCAGCCCGGTGGCCAAGAGCATCGACGGGGTGGCGAACTACATGACGGCCGCCATCTGCAAGATGACGGGCAACCAGCCCGCCAGTGCCTGCACCTCGGCCGTCCAGTCAATCGAAGGCAGCCTGTAACCCCTCAGCTAATCGCCAGCTGACTTTAAGGTCCCGAGCGGTCACCTGCGGGGTACAATCTGGCGTCACGTGCCGGTCGCAGACAAGGCCAGGGACCGCGCGTAAAGCGGCCGTGAAACCACCGGAGGCGAAGCTCGGATGACCGCTTCGAAGTCAAGTCGCGCCCGGAACGCGCGCAGTGGCGCTCAGGCCGGCGCGGCCAGGAACGGCACCGCAGCCAAGAACGGCAGCGCGGCCAGGACCGGGACGGCCGTCAAGCCAGGGGCGACCACGAAGACGGCCAGCGCGACCAAGAACGGCAGCGCGGCCAAGAACGGCAGCGCGACTAGGAAAGGCGCGGTCACGCCGAAGGCCGGCGCGGCCAGGAACGGCCAGGTTCGCGGCGGGGCACGCGGGCAGGCCGTAGCGGACAACCTGGTCGCCAGCCCGGCACCCGGGCCGGCTTTCTGGCTGCAGATCGCGACGTTCGCGCTGGCGCTGGCCGGCCTGGGCGTGTCGATCTACCTGACCTATGCTCACTTCACCGAGTCGACGCTGGCCGGATGCTCGGAGACCGGGCTGGTGAACTGCACCAAGGTGACGACCAGCCCGCAGTCGTACGTGTTCGGTATCCCGGTCGCCGTCCTCGGGCTGGCGTTCTACGTGTTCGCGGTGGCGATCATGAGCCCGTGGGCCTGGCAGGCGACCAGGCGCGAGATCCACCTGCTCCGGATCGCGTCGCTCGTGGTCGGCATCGGCTTCGTGCTCTACCTGATCTACGCGGAGCTTTTCCTCATCGGAAGCATCTGCCTGTACTGCACCAGCGTCCACGCCCTCACGTTCGTGCTGTTCGTGCTGACCATGCTCGCGGCCGCGATCTGGGGGCTGAAGCCTGGCGCGGCCTGGCCGCAGAGGCTGCGGCTCGGCCGCCGATCCGGCGCGGACGCGGTCTCAGGCTAGGGTGCTCCCGGCCACCGGGCTGGCCGCCAGCCGGGCCTGCGCGGCCTGCAGGTCACCGAGGAGACTGGCCAGGGAAGCCTGTTCGGCCCGCAGCCGGGTGCCACCGTGGCCAGGCAGCCGCGGCGCTGGGTGGCAAGGAACTGCTGCCCGGGCTGGGTGAGGCTCAAAGCCGCTAAGCTAGGACCTCAAGTAATCTTGAGGTCAAGGCGATGACACGATCTTCCTTCTGGCCCGGCGAGCTGAGCGTCGGGCAACTGGCGGTCCGGAGCGGGGTGGCCGTCTCGGCGCTGCATTTCTACGAGGCCGAAGGCCTGATCACCAGCCGCCGGACGGCCGGCAATCAGCGCCGGTACGAGCGGGCCATGCTGCGCCGGGTAGCGTTCGTGCGCGCTTCGCAGCGCGCCGGGATACCGCTGCGGCGGATAAAGGAGGCGCTGGATCAGCTGCCCAGCGGCCGCACGCCGACCCGCCAGGACTGGGCGCGGCTGTCCGCCGGGTGGCGCCAGGACATCGACGACCGCATCAGGGCGCTGCAGAGCCTTCGTGACCGGCTGACCGGTTGCATCGGCTGCGGGTGCCTGTCGCTCGAGCGCTGCCAGCTGATGAATCCGGATGACATCTTGGCCAGCAACGGGCCAGGAGCAGGAAACCTCTGACCGGGCGTCACCAGGCGTGGCCAACGGCGCGGGTCTGGAGGATCTTGGTCGATGGAATCCGGCTTCGTCTCACGAGCAGACGTGACCAGGCCACGGCGCGTGGTTACCGTACCAGAGATGACTCAGTACCCTCAGCGCCGCATGCTGGCGATCATCGGTTCGGGTGAGACCAGCCCGACCATGGTCACCGTGCACCGGGACCTGGTGTCGCGGCTCGGCCCGGGCCGTCCGGAGGCGATACTGCTCGCGACGCCCTACGCGTTCCAGGAAAACGCCGCCGGCGTCTCGGCCCGCGCGCAGCGCTACTTCGCGGACAGCGTCGGCCTGCGCGTCCGCATCACGGCAGGCACCAGCCACAACGCCGACCCGGCCATGGCTGCACCTATGGTGAGCGGCCAGGACGGCGAGGCGGCCGCCCTGGCCGCGGCGGACTGGGTATTCGCCGGGCCAGGCAGCCCGTCGTACGCACTCGCGCACTGGCAGGCCGGACCGGTCGCGGCCGCGCTGCGGGAGCGAGTCCTGGCCGGTGACGGGCTGACCGTGCTAGCCTCGGCGGCCGCGGTCACGGCCGGGGAATTCGCCCTGCCGGTGTATGAGATCTACAAGGCGGGCGGTGCGCTGCGCTGGCTGGCCGGGCTTGACCTGCTCGGCGCGCTTGGCCTCAGGGTCGCGGTCATCCCCCACTATGACAATGCCGAAGGCGGCCGCTACGACACCCGGCACTGCTACCTCGGCGCGCGACGGCTGACGGTCATCGAGCGCGAGCTTCCGGCTGACGCGGCCGTCCTGGGCGTGGACGAGCACACGGCTCTCCTGATCGACCTGCGGACCGAGGTCGCCGAGATCCGCGGCCGCGGCGGCGTCACCGTACGCCGCGCCGGGAACAGCACGATCCTGCCGTCGGGCACGACCCTCGCCATGGCCGAGCTGCGGGCCCTCGTCCGTGGCGCGGTAGGCGGGAAAAGCGCAGGGCGTACGGGGGGCCGCAGGGCCGCGGAAGGTGCCGGGGACGTCTCGGGTGTGGCCGGGGACGCCGGGCCAGCCGGGCCCTTGCCGCTCCCTGAGGTGATGGCGGACGCGCAACGGGGATTCGGGATAGCGGCGGCCGACGGGGAGGCCGACGCGATGGTCGAGGTGATCCTGGCACTGGAGAGCGCGATCAGGCGGTGGGAAGCCGACACCGACGAAGATCAGGGCACCGAGCAGGCGCGCGCACTGCTTTACAGCCTCATCGGCCGGCTCGGACGGGCGGCTCGCAGCGGGCTGACCGATCCGAAGGACCGGCTGCGGCCCGCGGTCGAGCCGCTCCTGCAGCTGCGGAGCACGCTGCGCGGCCAGGGTGACTTCGCCGCCGCGGATGCCATCAGGAGCGCCCTGGCGGCGGCCGGCCTCGACATCATCGACACGCCGGACGGCACTGCCTGGCAGCTCGCCGATACGACGTAGCCCGGCGGTGACGCACCGGGTCATTACATAATCATCATGTTGCCTGCGACCCCGATCCCGCCAGGTGAAGAAGCACTACCCTGAGCACACGAGGCCTGGCCGCCCGTGGAATCGCCGCGCCTCGAAGGAGAGGAGCGGATTCGTGCCCGGCATGAACTCAGGCCTGAATCCCGGTGACCCGACCATGGTCGCCGCGTTCAGGTCTGCGCTATTCCATCAAGGCGCGATCGCACTCCTCCTCGTCGCGTTCGTGTGGCTCGTCTGGGCGACGGCCCGGACCTGGCCGTTCGCCGCGCCAGGGGTGCGACCGGAGGCCGGCGTCGCGAGTGCGGCTACCGGGTCCGAGACGGGGGTTCCCGAGGCGCGGGTTCGGGCCGGGGCGCCGGAAGCCAGAGGGCGCTGGGTGCTCCGCATCGGGTTCGGGACGCTCTGGATCCTGGACGGGATCTTGCAGGCGCAGCCCAAGATGGCGGCCGGCCTGCCCTCGCTCGCCATCGAGCCGACCGCGGCCAGCTCGCCCGCCTGGGTGCAGCACCTAGTCAACTGGGGCGGGACCGCCTGGTCGTACCACCCCGTCCAGGCCGGCGCCGCCTCGGTGTGGATCCAGGTCGGCCTCGGTGCCTGGCTGATCGCCGTAGCGCGCGGGCGGTCGTCCCGGCTGGCGGGGCTGGCCTCCGTGGCGTGGGGGCTCATCGTCTGGGTGTTCGGCGAGTCGTTCGGCGGGATATTCGCACCCGGCCTGAGCTGGCTGACCGGCGCGCCGGGAGCGGTCCTGCTGTACGTGATCGCAGGCGCGCTCATCGCGCTGCCGGAGGGCAGCTGGCGCAGCCCCCGGCTGGGGCGGCTGCTGCTGGCCGGCCTGGGAACCTTCTTTGCCGGCATGGCCGTGCTGCAAGCCTGGCCCGGGCGCGGCTTCTGGCGGGGTACGGCCGGCGGTCAGCCGGGAACCCTGGCCGGCATGGTCAAGTCGATGTCCTCGACCTCCCAGCCGCATATCCTGTCCGCGCTGCTGGCCCGGTTCGGCTCGTTCACCGCGAGCGACGGCTTCGCGGTGAACCTCGTGGCGGTGATCGTGCTCGTCGTGCTGGGCACGATCTTCCTGACCGGCAGGTCTCGCCTGATCAGGTACGCGCTGTGGTTCGCGGTCGCGTTCTGCCTGGCCGACTGGGTACTGGTCCAGGATCTCGGCTTCCTGGGCGGGATCGGGACCGACCCCAACAGCATGATCCCCACCTTGCTGCTGCTGACGGCCGGCTACCTCGCGCTCGCGCCCGCGCCGCAGGAGACGCCGGTGGCTGAGGGGGCTCCGGTGAAAGCTGGGGCTAGTGAGGGGACGGCCGAGGGTGAAGGGACCGTTGAGGGTGAGGGGACGCCCGGGTGGCGCCGGCTACGGCCCCGGGCGCTGAGCGGGATGCTCGCGACCGCCAGCGCGCAGTCGGTGGCGGCGGTCGCCGCGCTCGCCGTCATCGTGCTCGGGGCGGCGCCGATGGCCTCGGCGGCGGTCAACCGGACCGCGGATCCGATCCTGGCCCTGTCCATCGCGGGCGGCAGCACCAACCTGGACCTGCCGGCCCCGGGATTCCAGCTCACCGACCAGAACGGCCAGCCGGTCACGCTGGCCAGCCTGCGCGGCAAGGTCGTGCTCATGACCTTCCTCGACCCGGTGTGCACCAGCGACTGCCCGATCATCGCGCAGGAGCTCAAGCAGGCCGGCGTGCTGCTCGGCGCGCAGGACAAGAACGTCGTGCTGGTCGCCATCGTGGCCAACCCGACCTACCGGTCTAACACGTTCACCCGGGCGTTCGACCAGCAGGAAGGGCTCGCCACGGTGCCGAACTGGCTGTACCTGACCGGCTCGCTCAGCCAGCTCAGTGCGGTCTGGCGGCAGTACGGTGTCACCGTCCAGAACCTGCCGGCCGGGGCGATGTCCGCGCACAACGACCTGGCCGTGGTCATCGACCGGTCCGGTGTCATCCGGCAGGAGGTGGGCGCCGATCCCGGGCCCGGCACCAGGAGCACCCAGTCCTCGTACTCCGTGCTGCTCAGTCAGTACGCCCGCCAGGCGCTGGGCCCCTCGTGAGCAACAAATGGATCCGGACCAGCCTGGCCGCCGTGCTCTGCGCGGGCCTCGCGGCCGGCTGCGGCACGCAGAGAGTCCCGGTCACCGCCCCCGCGCCGCCGACGGTGAGCGCGCCGCTCAACACCTCGCTGGTCACCGCGCAGGGCACCTGGGCTATCGCCGTGATGGGCGGGTCGGCCGCGTCGGAGAACAATTTCTGGCAGCTCTTCGTGCGGCCGGCCGGCGCCAGCAACTGGTCCCTGGCCACGCCCACGGGGGTTGCCGACAACGGCGGGCTGGTGGCCGCGGGCACGCCCGCGTCCCTGCTCGTGGGGTTCCGGCCCAGCCAGGACCTGCTCTTCTCGCCACTGGCGGCGAGCACCGACGCGGGACAGCACTGGACCCCGGGCCTGCTCGACGCCGACCTGGCCGATGTCCCGGACGCCCTCGCCGCCGCCGCGTCCGGGCCGGAACTCGCCTTGCTGCAAGACGGCCGCATCGAGCAGGCGCCTACCGCGAGCGCGGCGGCCGCCGGGCAGTGGTCGCGGCTGACCACGCGGTCCGCCCTGGCCGCGTCCCCCCCGGGCCGCAGGTGCGGTCTGGTGGCGGTGCAGGACGTCTCGTTCGGCCCAAATAACACACCGATGGCGGCGGGAAGCTGCGTACGGCGGGGTGTGGCCGGGGTTTTCACTGAGACGGGCGGTACGTGGCGGTCGGCGGGGCTGGCGCTGCCTGGAGAGTTCGGCGGCGATCAGGCGCGGGTGCTCGGGCTGGCCGGTGCGGGCGGCGGCAACGTGGCCCTGGTGGTCGCGGGGAACAGCCTGCTCGCCGCGTGGTCGGACGGGACGCGCTGGAGCGTCTCCGGTCCGGTCGCGGCGGGCGCCGTCCGCGCGTCCGGCTTCGGGGCCGGCGGGAGCGCGTGGGTGCTGCTGAGCGGTGGCCGCGCGGAGACCATCGGCGGCCCGGGCGGTTCGTGGCAGGCGCTGCCGGCCGTCCCGGCCGGGACCGCGACGCTCGCCCCGGGACCGGAGCACGGCGGGTACGAGGCGCTGGCCGTCTCCGGCTCCAAGCTCACCGTCTGGCGGCTCGCCCAGGGAGGCTGGGCCAAGGTCCAGCAGATCAACGTGCCCATCGAGTACGGATCCTCGAGCTAGGGGCGCCGATGAGCTACCTGACCGGCCACTGGTCCTTCGACCCGTTCCTCATCGTGGCGCTCACCGTCGCCGGGTGGCAGGAGATCGGGCTGCGGCGGCTGGCGCACCGGTCCCGGCCGGAACGCACGCGGCAGCGGCGGCTGAGGTCGCTGTGGTTCTACGCCGGGCTGGTGGTACTCCTGCTGGCCGTGGAGTCGCCGATCGACTACTGGGCCGACGACTACTTCTTCGTGCACATGATCCAGCACCTGCTGCTGATGTTCGCGGCCCCGTCGCTGATCGTCGCGGGCGCACCGTGGCAGCCGATGCTTAGTGCGCTGCCCGGCCGGTCCGGCCGCAGCGTGACCCGCGGCGTGCTGGCCGGGGGCTGGTCCCGGCCGCTGCGCGCGCTGGGCGCACTGGTGCTGCGGCCGTGGGTGTCGGTCGGGCTCTTCAACGCCGTGATGATCTTCTGGCACCTGCCCGGGCCATATGACCTGGGCGAACGGAACGCGGCCGTGCATATCTGGCTGATGCACGGCAGCTTTTTCGCGGCCGGGGTGCTGTTCTGGCTGCAGTTCATTCCGTCGCCGCCGTTCCGCCGGCGGATGCCGCTGCTCAGTCAGGCGGGTGCGCTGCTGCTGACCAACGTGATCATGATTGGCCTGGCCATGTCGCTGAGCGTCCTCGCCTCGGGGCCGGTGTACTCGGTCTACAACCACGTCCCCGGCGTGACCCTGCCGCCGTTCGCCGACCAGCAGATCGGCGCGGCCATCTTGTGGGTGTGCGGGGATTTCTGGGCCATGCCGGCGATGATCGCGATCGTCAGGCAGATGATCGCGGTCGACGGGAGCGTGACCGGGGCGCTGGACCGGATGCTGAACCGGGGCGCGGCCCGGGCGGGCTGGGGACCCTGGGGTTCGGCCCGGAGCGACTGGGGCCGGCCGCGGTCCGATGTACTGGCCGAGGTGCGGGCTCAGCCGCCTTCCTCACCGGACGCGGGACCGTGAAGGTGACGCCGGTAGGCGCGGGCCGCCCGGCGTCCGCGGGCGGCCGGCACCCGGTCGGGTGAGGTTCCGTTGCGGTTGGGCTCATCGGCGGGATGGGCCGGGTGGGCCGTCCTAGCCGGGATGACGCTGCTAGCCGGGGTGACGGTGGTGGCCGGGGTGACGGTGGTGGCCGGAGTTACGGTGCTGGGCGCGTTAGGCGGGTTGGGATTGACGTGGCTGATTGGGTGGGGCGCGGAATCCGGCCTGATGACGTCGGTCACCTTACGCAGGCCGCCGAAGGCCGTCGAGCGCGCCACCATGACCACGCCGACGATGAGCGCGGCGATTCCGCCGGCCTCGAGCGCTAGCGGCCCGGGCGACACCTGGATGCGGTCGCCGAACACCACGATGCCGAGCACGATGCCCGCCACCGGCTCGCCGGCCGCGATGGTGGGCAGCGAGGCGTGCAGCGGGCCCGCGCTGAACGCGTTCTGCATCAGCCACAGGCCGACGATCCCGGTGGCGAGCAGGCAGTACGGCGCCCACGCGTGGAACAACGCGGTGTACGACTGTCCCTGCAAGATCTCCAGCGTCTGCCTGGTCAGCGCGTCCTGGATGCCGAAGACCAAGCCGGCCCCCAGGCCGGTCAGGGTGGCCCGCAGCTGTCCGCCGCGGGTCTGCCCGATCTGCACGGCGACGAACGCGATGCCGGCGATGACCGCGGCCGCGGGCCAGTTGGAGAAGGAACCGAACGACAGGCCGATGGGTTTGGTGGACCGGGAAATCGACAGGAGGGCCACCCCGGCGCACAAGATCAAGGCACCGGTCACCTCGGTCCACTTGACCGCCTGCTTGGACAGCGGGACCGCCAGGACCAGCGCGAACACCAGGTAGGTGGTCAGCAAAGGTTCGACCAGCGTCAGCTCGAGATTGCCGATCGACCACGCCGCGAGCAGCTGGCCGACCACCATGAATACGATGCCGAGCAGCCACCTGGGCTTGCGCAGCAGGTCAGTCAGGATGCGCAGGCTGAGGAAACGGGATTCCGGCTCCTGGCTGGCCGCATACTGCTGCAGGACGAAGCCGGCCCCGAGCAGCACAGCGGCCGCGAGAGTGGTCGCGTAGGCCACATCCAGATCCAGGTCCGGTATCACAGTGCTCTGTCTTCATCAGGGAAAAGGTGTGCAGATATCAAAGACAACGTGCACACCTGACGGCTAGTTTCGGCCCGGCAGCGTGACGCACTGGTGCGGCGGCAGCAACTCGATCGTACGTCAGCCGCTCCGGTCACTTCGGCCGCCGCGCCCGGCGATTGAACCTCATAGCGCCTCAGCAGACATGATTGGGCCCCCAACTGTTATCTGGCCGGGCTACCCAGGTAAACGCATGCCATGCTGCTATCAGTCCAGCCGTATTATCATGAAGCCGTCGGCAGGCGTGATTGCCATGGGAAAGGGTGCTGACGTGGGGGTCGGGAAAAAGACGTCCAGGAAGCGGGCCGTGGGCACGCGCGAGCACATCATCGCGTACCTCGCGGAGGCCCGCGAGCTGTTCGACGCCAACGGGATGGCCAGCACGCAGCTCGCAGCCGCGGTCGGCTATCCGGGCTCGAGCGTGGCGTTCGCCCAGCTGCTGTCCGGGATGGAACGTTCGGGGCTGGTCGAGCGCGAAGTGCGCGGCAAACGAACGTATCGGATCAGCCTCGGAGCCGCGCAGACCCGAGGGGCTGTTGAGGCGGAAGGTGCTGCTGGGTCGGCCGGGATTGCTGGGGTGCTCGGTGCTGATGGTGCTGATACCGGTGCTCGCGGGTCTGGCGGGTCTGGCGGGTCGGCGGGGATAGCTGAGGTCCGTGGGGCTAACGGGGCTAATGGGGCTATTGGGAGCGGGACGGCGGTTTTTGACTACGACGAGCTGGCCCGCCGCCTGCTGGTACAGGTGGTCCGGCGGCTGGCCGTAACCGAAGCGGGCGCCGAGCGGGCGGACCCCTCGGTCCTGCAAGAGACGGTCACCGGGCTGGAGTATGAACTGGCCAGCGCCTGGACCAAGCACGGCAAACTGGCCGAGGAGAACGTCAGGCTGCGGGAGCAGCTCAAGGCCGCGCAGCATTCGCTGGCCCTGGCCCGGGAACGCGTCGGCAAGCTGCCCGCCAGCACCGAACTCGACAGCAGCGAGGTCGTGCTGCTGCAGCAGCTGCTCTCCCCCAGCGGAGCAGGCGGTTCCGGCGGCCCGGGCGGTTCCGGCGGCTCGGGCGGCTCGGGCGGCTCGGGCGGCTCGGGCAGCTCGGGCAGCTCCGGCGGCGACGCGGAAGGCCTGGAGGACGCGCGAAGCCTGCTCAGATAGGCGCCGGTCAATCTGGGCTAACAGCGTTCACCCGCGTCCCGGCGCTCACACCGGTAGCTCGCGTCCCGGTCGGGAGCCCGAGGTGGCCCGCCGGAACGTCATGAAACTGGGCTTTCAGCACGCCCGGGCGTGCTGAAACCGGGATTTCATGACGCAGCGATCCGGCGGCCGCCGCCGCGCCGCGTTACCTCCGGGGCTCTTGCTGCGGCTGGGAGCCAGGTGAGGCGGCGTCGCTGCTCGCGGGCATCGCTAATCCTGATCCTGGAGGAAGGGAGTCATCCGGGTGGCGGGCGGCGGATCACGGGGCCGCGCGGGCCGGTGATCTAGAGCGTGCCGCCGAGATACACGCGGGAGGCGTTGCCGCTGAGCACGTCGTCAAGGACGTCACCGGCGAGCCCGAGCGCGGCCACCGCGCGCGCGTTCCTGGCCACCCCGGGGACACCAGGCCAGTCGGTCCCGAAGATCCACTTCCTGGCCAGCTGGGCCAGGTCGAAGCCGGCGTAGTAGTCCGGCAGCCGTTTAGGCGGCAGTCCGGCCAGGTCGAACCAGACGTTGCCGCGGTCGAGGGCCATCCGCGCGGCGTCGGCGTACCACCGGCCCCGCCCGCCGTGGGCCAGCACGAACTGGACTCCGGGGAAGTCGGCGATGGCCTGGCTCATGAGCTTCGGGTCTCCTGCTCCAGGCTCCGAACCGGGGAAGATGCTTCCGCCGGTGTGCACGATCACGGGCACGCCCCGCTCGGCGCACAGGTCGTAGACCTCGTACATTTCGGGGCTATCGGGACGGAAGCCACCGTGCACGGGATGCACCTTCAGGGCCACCGCGCCCAGGTCGAGCTGACGCACCGCTTCTGTGACCGGGGAGCGGTGCAGCTCCGGGTTGACGTTGGCGACGAGGCGGTACCGGGCCGGATCGTGAGCGATGATCGGCAGCAGGTCCTCGACCGGCTGAATCCCGGTGGCCCGCGGGCTGTACTCGGCGAACAGCAGGGCCACGTCCACGCCTTCGGCTTCGAGCAGCGCATCCAGCCGGGCCGGAACCGGATCGCCGTCCGGTCCGAACACGCTCCGCCAGGGGGAATCCCGGCCGTAGTCGGCGGCCCACTGCAGCCACGCGGGCGTGACCGTGCTGAGCCTCGGCACGTGCATGTGAGCGTCAACGACCGTCCTGCCGTCGATCATCGGCGCGAACTACCGGTCCAGCCGCCGCAGCCCGTTCCGGTAGGTCCGGGCGGACTCGACGTATACCTTCACCGCGCCGTCGACCCAGTTGGCCTTTACGCCTGTCTTCTTGATCTTCGCGGGTACACCGGCCACCAGCGCGCCCGGCGGCACCTCGAAGCCCTCGGGTACCAGGCAGGAGGCGGCCACGATCGCACCGGTCCCCACCGTGGCCCGGTTGAGGGTGACCGACCCCGAGCCGATCAGGCACCTGTCCGCCACCGCGCACCCTTCCAGGTGCGCGTTATGGCCGACCACGCACTCGGTCCCGATGGTGGTGGGCCAGTCGTGGGTGCAGTGGATCACGGTGCCGTCCTGGATCGACGTCCGCGACCCGATCTCGATCTGGCCGTGATCACCACGCAGCACGGCACAAGGCCATATAGATGCCTCGGGGCCGATCCGCACCCGGCCTATGACGACCGCATCGGGGTGGACGAAGGCAAACGGGTGAATCTCCGGCTCGTAATCGCCCAGCGCGTATATCGGCACTCTCAGACCTTTCCCTGCGGGTAGGCCATGAGACTATCGCTCACGCCAGGTCGAGGTCCTGGCCGAGGTTGAGGTTACGCCACCGGATCGAGCAGCACGACGGGAATCTGGCGGGGCGCGGCGTTCGTCTCGTACTCGGCGAAGCCCGGGGCGACTTCCTTCTGCTTGTTCCAGATCGGCTCCCGCTCGTCCGGGTTCGCCACTCGCGCCCTGACCTTGACCGTGCTAGTACCCAATTCGATCGTCGTGTCCGGGTGGGCGGCCAGGTTGTAGTACCAGTCCGGGTTACTCGGCGCGCCCGCCTTGGAAGCGAAGATCGCGATGGTGTCCCCCACCTGCTGGTACATCAGCGGGTTTACCCGCTCGGTGCCGCTCTTGGCGCCCGTGTGATGCAGGAGCAGCACGGGAGCCCCCTGGAACGGTCCGCCCACCTTCCCGCCGTTCGCGCGGAATTCGTTGATGATCTTGGTGTTGAAGTCCTCAACGTCGGCCATGGCTGGCTCCTTTGGTCGTTGGTTTGGTCCTGGCTTATTCAGCAGGATCATAGGTGAGCGGCCGGCCGGACACGTCCCTAGGCCTAGCTTGCGACCGCCGTGAGGGGCCAGCCGAAGAACCCGTCAAGGACGACTGCGCCGGGGTCCGAGCGCACCGGGTCGATCGCCGTGTAGGTGGTGATGAAGGTGTCAGCCTCGTGGTGGACGACGGCGGGCCTGGGCGTGGCGACCTGGTTGCCGTCCGGCCAGGACTTGGCGCGGAGCCCGGACGGCGAACTGTAGGTGTCGCTCTGGGTGAGGAAGCCAACCAGCCAGAAGCCACGGCCGCTGGCCAGCGGCAGAGCCAGCGCGGGATCGGGGGCCGGGGTGAAGCGACCGGTGAAGGTGACCCCGGCGCGCCGGTCCTGCCGGATCCAGGTAGCGGCCTGGGCGGTGATCGAACCAGATCCGGCCAGGAAGTCGTTGATCCCGAAGGGCGACGCGGCTGCGGTCGTTTCGGTGGCTCCGGTCATGGCGTGCGTCAGCACCCGGGCCAGGACGGAGGCGTAATCGCCGGGCGCGAGCAGGGCAGGCGCCGTGGCCGGCGTCTCCCGGGTGCACAGTGCGGGCCAGCCGCCGCTTGGCCGGCTGACAGCCGCGGCCAGCTTCCACGCACCGCCGACCCGCTCGAATACCATAGCCATGGGCTGCATGGCCGGGCCGAGATCGAAGACGTCGGTGTCGCCGTAGGCGACGAAAACGGTGCTGGCACCGGAATGGCACGGGACCGTTATCGAAAGGCTCGTCAGCTGGAACGCCATCCGTGACGCGTTACCGGGAATGGCTCCCTTCGGCTCCTCGGACAGGTAAATGGTGCGCATTTCGGCCGTGGTGACCTGATCAAGGTCGGCGAAGTCGCCGTGAGTCCACATCTGGTTGGTCTTAGCCAGCCAATTCAGGGTGGCGGCCCGCTCCGCCGCGGTGTGCGCCGAGGACGGCGGCGGGTTGACCGGCGCGGGACTTCCGCCACCGCAGCCCGCCACGACGAGGCTGATCCCGCCCAGGATCGCGACCAGCGGTAGGTACCGGACCATCCTCGGTACCCGCCATGATCTTCCGGTGCGATTCATTTCTGCGTCCCTTCCTTTTGGTTACCCGGGACCCGCGATGCCCGGCCAAGCTGACGTTAGGAATTCCGGCGGCTGACGGTATCGGGCCGCGCCCCCGATTCCGGTCCGGGCTGCCCCGGAAAAATGGTCAGGGCTGGCCCTGATGCCAGCGGCCTTAAGCAGTGCCAGACTGGATTCGTGCACCCATCCGCGGCGATCTTGATCGTCGACGACCACGACGGCTTCCGGACATTTGCCCGGGGCATGCTCGAGGCGGCCGGCTTCACGGTCACCGAGGCGGCCACCGGCGCCGAGGCCACGGAAGCGGCCCGCGCCGTCCGCCCCGGACTGGTCCTGCTGGACATTCAGCTCCCGGATTTCGACGGCTTCGAGGTGGCCAGGCGACTGGCCGCCCAGGCCGGAGGTCCAGTGGTGGTGCTGACGTCAACCCGCGAGGCGAGCGACTACGGGGCCCGGATCACGTCCAGCCCGGCGGCCGGATTCCTGCCCAAGGATCAGCTGTCAGGTGCGGCGCTGCGGCGGTTCCTGGCCCGGGACCCTGCGTGAGAAGGCCGGATCCGGCATGACCCGGCGGAGCCTGACATGAACCGGCGGCTGCAAGCGGCTCTGGTGACCGGCGCGATCACGGCGGCGGGTTGCCTAGTCTGGGCGGCCTGGCCCCCGACATCGCAGTTCGCGCCGATTCTGATCAGCATGGTGGTCGTCGGGCTGTCGTTCATGGTGGCCGGGATCGCCGCCTGGCAGCGGTGGCCGGCCTGCCGGCTGGGCCTGCTGTTCACGATCGTCGGTTATCTCTACCTAGTGCCGTACGTCCTGGTCAACCTGGCCAATCCGGTCGCGTTCACGATCGGGAACCTGAGCGAGGGTTTTTACGGGGCCGCCCTGGCGCATCTGGGTCTGGCCTGGCCCAGCGGGCGGCTCCGCTCCAGGTTCGAGTGCGGCGTGGTCACCGCCGAATACGTGTCGACGGTCGGCTTCAGCCTGGCCGCGATGATGTTCTGGAATCCCGCTTTCAGCGGCTGCAACGCCAGTTGCCCGGCCAACTTGCTGCTCGTCCACAGTTCCCGGCCGGCCTGGGATGCCATCAACACGATAAGCGGGTTCGTCGGGCTCGTGCTCACCGGCATCGTGCTGACCCTGATCATCCGGCACTGGCGGTCGGCGCGGGGCTGGTCCCGGCGGGCTATGGTGCCGTTGGTGTGGATCAGCCTCGCGGTCGGGGCGGAGCAGATCCTGACCGGGGGTGCCCTCAACCTGCCCCTTTCCGGCCTGATCAGCTTTGGCCTGGCCCCGCTGGTGCTGCTGGCCGGTCCGGCCCTGTTCGTGATCAGTACGGTTCGGGCCCGGACGGCGGGAGGTGCGCTCGGCACCGCGATCGTCGACTTGGAACCAGGCGCCCCGCCGGGTCGGCTCCGGGACGCGCTGGCCAGGGCGCTTGGTGATTCAACGCTGCAGCTGGCGTTCCGGCGGCCGGACGGGTCCGGCTACCTGGACACCTCGGGTCAGGCCGTCGCGGTGGCCAGGCCGGATCCAGGGCGGGCCATGGCGCCGGTAGCCGGGGCGGAGGAGGCCGTACTGGTCTACGACAAAGGCCTGGAGCTTGAGCCGCAGCTGGTCAAGCTGACAGCGGCCGCGGCGAGCATGGCGCTGGAGCACGCCCGGCTGCAGGCCGAGGTGCAGACCCAACTGGAGCAGGTCCGCGCCTCCCGGACCCGGATCGTCGAGGCGGGGGACGCCGAACGGCGGCGGCTGGAACGCGACCTGCATGATGGCGCCCAGCAGCGGCTGGTGACCTTGAGCCTGGCGCTGGGGATGGCCCGCGACCGGGCCGCGGCAGCGGACCCGGAACTGGGGTCGCTGATCGAGTCGGCCAGCAAGGAGGCCCGGGAGGCGCTGACCGAGCTGCGCGAGCTGGCCCGCGGGATCCATCCCGCGGTGCTGACCGAAACCGGGCTGACCGGGGCCATCCAGGCCCTGGTCGAGCGGTCGCCGGTCATCACGACGATCACCGCGGTACCGGACGAGCGGTTCTCCGCGGCGATCGAGGCCACCGCGTATTTCGTCGTCTCCGAAGCGCTGGCCAACGTGGCCAAGCATGCGAGGGCCGATGGCGCCCAGGTGCTGATCCGCAAGTTCCCGGGGCGGCTCCTGGTGGAGGTCAGCGACGACGGGGCGGGGGGCGCTCGGCCCGACCGGGGATCGGGGTTGCGGGGTCTCGCCGACCGGGTGGCGTCGGTAGGCGGCGTGCTGCGGGTGGACAGCCCGCCGGGCTGCGGGACCCGGCTGGAAGCGGACATCCCGTGTCCGTGACGGCCGGACCAGCGGAGCCCCAGGCACGGCTGCGCGTGGTCATCGCCGAGGACACGGTGCTACTGCGCGAGGGGCTGCGCCGGGTCCTGACCGACGCAGGCCTGGACGTGGCCGGCACGGCCGGGGACGCGGACCAGCTGCTGGCGCTGGTCCAGGAGCTCAGTCCAGACGTCGTGCTCGCGGATATCCGGATGCCGCCCACCCAGACGACCGAGGGCCTGCAGGCGGCGGTGGAGATCCGCCGCCGGTGGCCGGGCACGGCCGTGATCGTGGTATCTCAGCACGTCGAGACCGAGCACCTGTTTGAGCTGCTGGCCGGCGATCCGCGCGGCATCGGCTACGTGCTCAAGGAGCGGGTTGCGGACATTGCGCAGTTCACCGCCGCGATCCGCCGGGTCGCGGCGGGCGAGTCGGTGATCGACCCGCAGGTGGTGTCCCGGCTGGTGGCGCGACCGCGGCGGGATAGCCCGCTTGAGACGCTCACCGAACGCGAGCTGGCCGTACTGGCCCTGATGGCCGAGGGCCGGTCCAACCAGGCGATCGCGGGCCAGCTGTTCATGTCACCCAAGACCGTGGAGACGCACGTCGGGAACATGTTCGCCAAGCTCAGCCTGCTCCCCGCGGCCCAGGATCACCGGCGGGTACTCGCCGTCCTGACCTACCTGCGCCGGTAAGCGCGGCGGCCGTGCTGAGGCTGGTTAGTTTTGCGGCCAGGTGACGGTGAAGTGGTCGATCTGGCGGATGGGGACGCTGGCGGTGATTTCGGGCGGGGCGGGGGCGGCCAGGCCAGGCAGGCGGGTGAACAGGGTGCTCAGCGCGACTTCGCCGTGCATCCTGGCGAGGGGGGCGCCCAGGCAGAAGTGACCCCCGGCGGCGAAGCTGAGGTGCGGATTGGGTTCCCGGCTGACGTCGAACCGGTCGGGGTCGGGGAAGGCGGCGGGGTCGCGGTTGGCGGCGGCCAGGAATAGCAGGCGCGGCTGCCCGGCCGGGCAGGCCACGCCGTCGATATCGGCGTCGGTCCGCGGGGTTGCTCCGGTGAAGGTGGTCGGGGTGATCAGCCGCAGCATCTCCTCCACGGCGGCGGGCCAGCGGTCCGGGTCCTCCCGCAGCGTGGCCAGCACCTCGGGGTGGGTGCAGAGCAGGTGGGTGCCCAGGGTAAGCAGGGTGGTAGTGGTCTGGTGCCCGGCGTTGATGAAGAAGACGCAGTTCGCGACCAGGTCCTGGCGGTCTTCCCCGTCCGCGTGCCGGGCGGCCAGGGCGGACATCAGGTCATCGGCTGGCGCTGCGGCGCGCTGGTCGAGCAGCGCGGCGAAGTAGGAGAGCAGCTGCCGGGCCGCGTCGTTGGCGGCCTGGACCGCAGTGCGGTCGCTGTCGCGCTGGCTGGCGAAGCCGCGGTTCAGGACGGCCAGCGTCTCGCGGAGCCAGTCCCGGTCCTCCGGGGGGACACCGAGCACATCGTTGATCACGGCGAACGGCAGCGGCCGGGCGAAGCCGGCGACCAGGTCCATGCTGCCTGCGCGGGTCGCCTGATCGATCAATGCGGCGGCACGCTCGGCGATGACCGCCCGGTAATACCCCACCCGGCGGGCGGTGAACAGGCCGCCGAATGCCTCCCGGACGCGCCGGTGCCGGTCGCCGTCCAGCCGGATCATCCACCGTTGGAGCAGCTGGAAGGCCGGGTCGGGAGAGGACGGGATGGCCGGTGCCGCAAAACGCGGATCGCGCAGTACATCACGCACAAACTGGTACCGGCAGCCGGGCAGCGCCGACCCGCGCAGGATCACATGCGGATCGGCGCGCCCCGCGGGAGAGAAGAGTGCACCCAGCAGGTCGAACTCCGTCTCGGCCGCCGCAGGCGGGCCAGCTGGACTGTTCATAAGGCGCACACTAGCGCCGGCCACGCTGATACGGGATCCGGGCGGTCCCGGAAAAATGACCGGGGCTGGCCCCGATGCCAGCGGCTTTATCCGGCGGGTTCGCCCGGCTACAGTCGGTCCATGGCTGGCCCTGGAGATGAGTCGCTCACCCGGCACGAGGGTGACCTGGAACCAGACGAGGAGTACGACGGGTTCCTGTTCGCCGATGTCTCGTTCGACGACGCCGCGGCGGGGAACTGCCACTTCCTGGACTGCGCCTTCGGCAACGTTTCCTTCAACGGCGGACGGCTGAGGAAATCCAGGTTCACCGACGTGACCATGCGGGACACCAGGTTCGTCGCGAGCGACCTGGCGGAAACCGGCTGGCTGGACACCACGCTGGCGGGCTGCGCGCTGGCCGGGGTGCAGGCGTTCTCCGCCTCGCTGCGCCGGGTCACGTTCCGCGACTGCAAGCTCGACTCGGTGAACTTCCGCAGCGGCACGCTCACCGACGTGCGGTTCGAGGACTGCCTGCTGCGCGACGCGGAGTTCGGCGGGGCGACGCTGCAGCGGGTCAGCTTCGGCGGCTGCACCCTGACCCGCGCGGATTTCACCAAGGTGACCTGCACCGACGTGGACCTGCGCAGCGCCGAGCTCGGCATCTCGGCCGGGTACGGATCGCTGCGCGGCGCCACGATCGACAGCGGGCAACTGGTGGCCCTGGCGCCGCTGCTCGCCCGTCACCTGGGCATTACCGTCACCGATTGAAGGGTCATGTACTACTACCGGCACGATCTGGCCCTGGTCCATGACCGGGGCCACGGCCAGCACGCCGACCGCTGTGCGCCCGGCCTCCTGGAGCTTCTCGCGCCGGTGCGGGACGGGCTGGTCCTTGAGCTCGGCTGCGGCAGCGGCGCGCTGACCCGCCACCTGCTGGCCGCGGGTTTCCGGGTCATCGCGACTGACGCCTCACCGGACATGGTTTCCCTAGCGCGGGCGGCGCTGGGCCCGGACGCGGACCTGCGGCGGCTCACCCTGCCCGACGATCCGCTGCCCGCCGCCAACGCGGTCGTCTCCGTCGGCCACGTGGTCAGCTACCTGCCGGACGCCGCGGCCGTCGACCGGGCGCTGGTAGCCATGGCCGGCGTCCTGCGGCCGGGCGGGGTGCTCGCGATCGACATCTGCGACCTGGAGTTCGGCCAGCTCAGGGCGGGCGCGGAAAATGTCGGCCGGGCCGGCCAGGACTGGGCCGTCATCAGCCAGGACTCGTGGCCGGCTCCGGACAGGTACGTCCGCGACATCACCACGTTCGTCCCCGACGGGCGGGGCGTATGGCGGCGCGACGATGAGCGCCACGAGTACGTGCTCGTGGACACCTCTGGCCTGCCGGCGCTGCTCGCGGAGCATGGCGTGACCGCGGCGGTGGGATCGTCGTTCGGCGCGGCGGAACTGCCACCAGGACTGGTCGCGGTCACCGGGACGAAGAACGGCGCCCGGCCGTAGGGTCAGGAAAGCCCGTGCACGGCGCGGGCAAAGGCTTCGCCCCGGTCCCGGTAGTCCCGGAACTGGCCGAAGCTCGGCGCGGCCGGGGACAGCAGTACCACGCCATCGGGCCGCGCCCATTTCCATCCCGCCGCCACGGCGGCTTCAAGGTCGGGGCATTCGGTCACGCTCGCGAAGGCGGATGGCTCATGTTTCAGGATCTCCGCGGCGATGCGGGGACCGCTGTCCGGGAGGGTCAGGACCAGGGTGGGCGCCGGGCGTGCCACCACCCCGGCGGCCAGGGGAGCGTAGTCGATACCGCGGTCATGGCCGCCCGCGATCAGCGCGATCCGGCGGCCGGGGAACGAGTCCAGGGCGGCCAGGGTGGGAAGCACGTTGGTGGACAGGCTGTCGTCGACGAAGGTGACGCCATCGATGGTGGCGACCGAGGTGAGACGGCTCGGCAGGGGCTGGTAGCCCTCGGCCGCCGCGCGCAGCCGGGCGTCGTCGCCCGCGGCGGGCACGCCGAGCGCGACCAGGCAGCGGCGGGCGATCAGCGCGTTACGCCGGTTGTGCCGTCCGGGCAGCCCGAGCGGCTCCATCCAGTCCGCGTCCGGGTCATCCGAAACGCACACCCACTCCACCCGCGGCCCGAGCAGGGCCGCACGCTCCCTGAGCAGGTCGCTGTCGCCGTTCGCCACGGTGAGCTCGGCGCCCGGCTGGGAACACGCGGACAGCTTGTCCCGGTAGTACTGCTCCACTCCGCCGTGCCAGTCGAGGTGGTCGGGGTGCAGCGAGGTCACCGCGACCACGGGCGGCGAGTACGGCAGGTCGGCGGCCTGGTAGCTCGACACCTCGATGACCCAGAAGTCGAAGTCGCCCGCCTCGGCCGGATCGTAGGGCGACGCGCCGATGTTGCCGCCGACCATGCACCGGTAGCCCAGCCCCGTCAGCAGGTGGCCGGTGACCGACGACGTGGTGCTCTTGCCCTTGGTCCCGGTCACGCACAGGACGCGCCGCAGGTCGGCCTCGGCGAGCCACAGGCCCAGGCCGCCCACCACCGGGATGCCCAGCCCGGACAGCCGGGTCACCTCAGGCCGGTACCGGCTCAGGCCGGGCGTCTTCACCACCACGTCGCACCGTTCCAGGGCGGCGAGCCCGGTCTCGCCGGTGGCGAGTACGGGCAGGACTCCGGCTGCCACCGCGACCGGGCCGGCCGGCGCGTCATCAACGAGAACCGGCGCGACGCCGAGCGACAGCAGCTTGCGCAGGTTCGCATGGCCCTCGCGGCCCAGGCCCCAGACGCCGACCCGGGCTCCGGCCAGGTCGGACCAGGAGAGCTTGACCCGGGACCCGGTCATCGGTATCCGGCCGGGATGAAGCTCTCGCCGACGGGCGCCAGCATGGCGGCGGCGTCCGCTGCGGACGGCGCGTCCGGCCACCCGGAAACCTCCAGGGCCAGTTCCTGGAGCAGGACGGAGCCGAACCGGTCGTCCCGCCGCGCGGCCAGCAGGACCGCGGCCCGGCACTCGTTGACCTCGCCGACGCATTCGAACGGCTTGGCGCCCGCGCCGAGCAGGGCCCGGAACTTCCCGGCGAGGGCCGGATCAGCGAGCGGCTCACCCGTCACCGCGAAGACCCGCCGCAGCGCCGCGGCCGGCATGAACGGCGCGAGGATCAAGTCGATGAAGCAGCACTTATCGCACTGCCCGCACCAGTGATCGAGCCGCCGCGCCTGGTCACTGTAAAAAGCCTTATTACAGCTCCGGAACGAGCCGTGGTACTGCTCGAGGGCCGCGAACTCCTGCCCCACCCAGAGCTCGGTCCGGTCCCTGAGCCAGGAGAAGTACTCCGGCAGCCGCGGGCCGCCGCTGGCCAGGACGCCGCGGAACGACGCCTCGAACACGTCGCTCTTGGAGAACTGGTGGTTTACCGGCCACCCCAGGTACTCAATCGTGGGGATCGACGCCGACCACTCGTTGGACATGACCACCGCGTCGCGATCCTCGAGCACCGCCGCCAGCACCGCGATCGCCGAAAGGATCCCTGTCACCGGCACGTGCCCGTTCAGGAAGCCCAGCTCGGCGGAGCGCAGCAGCTGCGGATCGATCTCCCGTTCGGCCCGCACGACGGGCAGGCCGGTCACCGCGGCCGGCGCCTCGATGGCGGCGAACCGGTCAGCCGGACGGTTCACGATGAACAGCGCCGCGTCGGCGAGCCGCCGGACCCGCTCCACCACGACGACCGAGTCGATCCCGCCGCCGAACGGGACCAGGGCCCGCCGCCCCGAGGAGGGTCCGGGACCAGCCGCCGCCGGGGCCGGGGCGCCGACCGGAGCCAGGCGGGTTTCGATGCGGAGCGACGTCAGGTCCAGGGCATTGCGATAAGCGAACTCACCCAGGCCCTGCAGGTAGAACTCGCGCAGGAAGTCCAGTTCGGCCTCGGTCACCGCGGTGTCGCCGAGCTCGATGACCGGCGGGGCGGCGGTCTTGTAGTAGGAGACGCCCGCCAGCAGGAACACCAGGCGCGCCGCCCACCGCGCTGCCTCGGTGCGCCAGCGGGGCCCGGACGGCAGCGTGACGCGTTCGGTGAACTCGCGCCCGTCCAGCCAGTAGCGGCAGGTCAGCAGACCGCTGTCCGCGTCCGTCGTGAAGGACTCGTACCGGAACACCCGCCCGCGAGGGGATGGTTGCGGCAACGTACCCGAAAGAGCGTGCCGGGTGAAGGGATCCTGGCTCACCGCTCACCTCCGGTGCGCAGGCGGGCGATTAGGGCGAGGCGGCCGCAGGGACGGGCTGAGCGGTCGCTGAAGAAGTGGCCGGGATCTGCGGGATCTGCGGGGCCGGTGGGGGCGACGGGGCTTGGAGGGACTATGGGGCCGGTGGGGAGGGTTGTGGTGTGGACCTGGGGGTCGGGGACGCCTGCCTGGCAGAGGGCGAGGCGGTTGGCGGCCCACAGGTCGAGGAGCCAGCGGCCGGGGACCCGGTCCGGGCGCATGACGGCGGACGCGGCGGAGCCGAAGGCCCGGGTGACGGCCTGGTGGACGTCGGGGCCGACCTGGTAACGGGCGGGGGCGATGGCGGGGCCGATGCCAGCGATCACGTCGCAGGGGCGGGAGCCGAGAGCCTGCATCGCGGCGACGGCGGCCGCGGCCACTCCGGCGGAGGTGCCGCGCCAGCCCGCGTGCACGCAGGCCAGCACGCCGGCCACCGGGTCATGCAGCACGATCGGCACGCAGTCCGCGGTCAGGATGGCGAGCACCACGGCGGGAGACCTGGTGACCAGCGCGTCGGTGGCCGGGATGGCGTCCTCGAGCGAGAACGCGCCGCGGCCCCGGTCCGGTTCGCCGACGACGCGGACGGCAGCCCCGTGGACCTGGCCGGCGAACACGAAGTCCGCCGGGATCGCGCCGAAACCGTCCGCTAGCCGGCGCCGGTTCTCCAGCACGCAGCCGGGATCGTCGCCGACGCTCAGGCTCAGGTTCAGCGAGGCGTAGGGCCCGGACGATACCCCGCCGGGGCGGGCCGTGACCGCCGCGTCCGCGCCCGACGCGTCCAGCGCCGGCCAGGTCAGCAGGCCGAGCGAGCCGGCCTCGCGCAGCACGGTGGGGCCAGCCGAAACCGCGCTCGCCGACCGCGGCGGGATGTGGGAGATCATCGGGTCCGAGCTTAGCCGGGCAGGCGGCCCTAGTCGGGCTTGTCAGGCGGTTCGGTGCTCTGTTCCGGGACGCCGGGGACGACGAGTTCGGCGGGCTCGAAGCCGCCTTCGCCGGCCACGGCGGCCAGTTCGTAACCGAGTGACTCGCGCGCGGCGGGGACCGGCGTGCGCCGGCCCGTCAGCGCTGAGGCGACGGCCGCGATCACGTTAGCGGCGATGGCGAACCCGAAGGCTATGCCGAGACCGCTGTGGAACGGTGCCGTGATCAGGTGCGGGAAAAACTCCCGCCCGGCCACGTAGGCCGCGTGCGCCGGGGGCAGATGATGCAGCAGCGGGCCGAGCAGTTGCTGCATCGGGTTGTAGCCGAGGAAGGAGGCGAATAGCACGCCGATCGGGGGGAGATGCGAGATCGGCGTAGCCGTGGCCGCCGGGACGCCCTGCGCGGTCAGCCCGCTGTACATGGCCGCCGGGAGTTTGCTTGACAGGCCGGCCACCATCAGGGTGAAGAAGATGCCGATCGACAGCACGAACGCGGAGTTCTGGAAGGTGGCGATCATGCCGCCGGCCGCCCCGCGCCTGTCGGGCGGGACCGAGTTCATCATCTCCGCCCAGTTCGGCGAGAAGAACAGGCCGGAGCCGAAGCCGTTGAGGGCGATGACGGCCGCGAACTCCCAGTAGGCGAAGTCCACCGGGACGAATATCAGCAGCAGGAAACTCGCTCCGGTCAGCAGCGCGCCGCCTACTGTGAACGGCCTCGGGCCGAACTTGTCGGACAGTATCCCGGACAGCGGCGCGGCCAGCAGGAAGCCGGTCGTCAAGGGCACCAGGTAGATGCCGGCCCACAGCGGAGTCTGGCTGAAGCTGTAACCGTGCAGCGGCAGCCAGATGCCCTGCAGCCAGATGATCAGCATGAACTGCATGCCGCCGCGGCCCATCGCCAGCATCAGGCTCGCGATGTTCCCGGCGGTGAACGCCCGGATCCTGAACAGCGAGATACGGAACAGCGGCTCGGCGACCCTGGTCTCCACGAACACGAAGATGACCAGCAGCGCGAGGCCGCCGAAGAGCGCGGTGAGCACCCACGGGTTGGTCCAGCCCATCGGATGCCCGCCGTAGGGCAGCAGGCCATAGGTGATGCCGACCAGGATGGCGATCAACCCGGCGGCGAACAGCAGGTTGCCCCACCAGTCCATCTGCGCGTGCTTGCGCATCCCGATGTCATGCAGCATGAAGTACGCCCACACGGTGCCGAACACGCCGATCGGTGCCGAGACGAGGAAGATCAGGTGCCAGTTCACCGGGGCGAGGACGCCGCCGAGGATAAGGCCGATGAACGAGCCGGCGATGGCCGCGATCGAGTTCACGCTGAGGGCGGTGCCGCGCTGGTTGGCCGGGAACGCGTCGGTGACGATGGCGGCGGCGTTGGCGAACAAGAACGCGCCGCCGATGCCCTGCACGACCCGCCAGACGATGAGCCACATCGCCCCGTCCGCGCCGTGCATCCAGGTCACGGTCAGGAAGACCGAGGCCACGCTGAAGATCGCGAAGCCCAGGGTGTACATCCGCACCCGGCCGAACATGTCGCCCAGCCGGCCGAACGACACCACCAGCACCGCGGACACCACCAGGAAACCCATGAACATCCACAGCAGGTAGCTGGTGTTACCGGGGCTCAGCGGGTCGAGCCCGATGCCGCGGAAGATGTCGGGCAGCGCGATCAGCACGATGGACTGGTTGATCGTCGCCATCAGCATGCCAAGCGTGGTGTTGGACAGTGCGATCCACTTGTAGCGCGGTCCGAGCGCACGGCCTGCGTGCACTGGCGCGCCTGTCGCGTCGGAATTAACCGTCATGGGCGGACATGCTCCCCACCTAGGACCCGGGTACTTGCTAATCCTCAACTAACAATGACAGACCAGACCACATCTGCGCCCCTAAGCCCCAGCGGTGATTTTCACGCGGGCGCCTCCACCGGGTGCCACAGCCCGGCGCCGGGTCAAGGTCAAGCCGGGCCGCTGGTCTTTTCAGGGTGGTTGTCCACGCCGGGCGGCACAGGCTTACGGCACCCATGGGCGGTCAGTGCGTTCGCTATCTCTTGTGTGGTCTGTTCCCAGCCGCGCAGGGTCGACCGCCGCTGTCGTGCGGCGGCCCGTAGCCGGTGCCGGTGGCGCTCGTCACCCAGCCAGTCTGCGAGCGCGGCGGCGAGGGCAGCCGGATCGCCGGGAGGGACCAGTTGGCCGGGGCGGGTGCCATCGGCGGTGGAGCCGAGCGCTTCGGGCAGCCCGCCGACGGCGGCGGCTATGACGGGCAGGCCGTGGGCGAGCGCTTCGGTGACGGTCATGCCGTAGGTCTCCGAGCGGGACGGCGCAACGAGCAGGTCGGCGGTGGTGTACGCGTGGCTGAGCGCCGAGCCGGTCAGGACGCCGCTGAGCCGGACGCGGTGGCCGTAGCCGAGGCGCGTGATACGGGTCTGCAATTGGTCGACGAAGTCAGGGGCGCGGTCGAGCGATCCGGCCAGCACGCAATGCCAGTCCCGGTCAGCGAGGTCGGCGAGCGCCTCGACGAGGAGGTCCTGCCCCTTGTGGCGGCCGAGGACTCCGACGCAGATCAGGTGGCCGCGGACGGGCCGGGCCGGGGCAGCGACCTGATCGACGCCGGGCCGGGCGACGTGCACCCGGTGGGCCGGGATCGCGTATCGGGTCAGTACCTGCTGGCGGGTCCATTCGCTGGGAACGACCACGCTGGTGGCCGCGCGGAGCACGACCCGTTCGGAGCGCTGCGCGCTGGCATCATGGTGTGTGTCGAGGACGGTGGCCAGTGGCATGTGCAGCAGCACTGTCATTCGTATCCGGCCGGTGTGAGGCAGCAGTTGCGCCGCGGCCGGCGAGGCGATGAGCCCGTCGATCAGGACGGTCTCACCGTCGGGAATGGCGGAAACGATGCGGGCCAGGTCGGCGCGAGCGCCCGAGCCGGGTACGCGAGCGCCCGAGCCGGGTACCGGCCACGCCGCGGCCACGGTCGTGACCAGCACATCCCATCCGGCCTCGGCCAGTCCGGCGCAGACGCGCCGGTCATAGATGTTGCCGCCGGTAGGCCGGCCGGGATCGTCGAACCCCTCGGGGACTACTACGTGGACCCGCACGATGTTCCGGCCCTCCAGAGCGCCTGCCGCACCGAGCCAGCCTCCACCCTGCGGCCGAGCTGAACCACACCCGCCGCCGATCCGTTATACCCGACACAGGGTGGTACGTAGCGGCGGTGGACGCGGTTCGACCCGAGACGACCGGCGTCCGCTCGACACGGGCGCGGCGCGGCACGGCAGGTAGCTCTGCCGGGCCGGGTGGCACCCGCCGTTCCGGGCACCATACGGGATCTGACGTGAGACAGCAGCAGCGAGCACCATTTTTGACGGCGCTAGAGCGGGCCCGGGCGGCCGCCTACCCCGCGGGCGAGTATGTCGGCCAGGAGAGCTTCATGCGGGCGGGCGAGGTCCGGACGCTGGCGCACCGGGCCCGGGTCGGCCCCGGCGTCTCGGTGCTCGACCTGTGCTGCGGGGTGGCCGGCCCCGGCCGGATGATCACGGCGGAGTCGCGATGCCGCTACCTGGGTGTCGATTACTCCGCCAGCGCACTGGCCACTGCCCAGGAGCTGGCCGGGAATCTGCCCTGCCGCTTCGAGCAAGCTCACCTCCCGCCGCTGCCCGAGGACCGCTTCGAGGTGGTACTCCTGCTGGAGACGATGCTGGCCTTCCCCGGCAAGGAGGTCCTGGTGGGTGAGGTGGCGCGCGTGCTGGAGCCGGGCGGGCGTTTCGCTTTCACGGTCGAGGAAGGCCGGCCGCTCACCCAGCAGGAGCGGGCGCGGATGCCCGGCGCCGATACAGTCTGGCTCATCGAGTTGGCGGAATTGACGGGTGTGCTGCGCGAGGCGGGGTTGGCCGTGACCTGGCGGCAGGAGCACAGCTCCTCACATCACGCCATAGCGACGGCGCTGCTTCGCTGTTACCGAGCTGATTCGTCCCAGATCACCGGCCAGATCGGGACGCAGGCCACCGCCGAGCTGATCACAGCCCATCAGCTGTGGAGTGACTGGCTCGGCAGCGGGCGGGTGCGCAAGTTCGCGATGGTAGCCGAGAAGCAATGACCTGCGACTATGCCCGCTACCTGGCTGCGAAGACGACCGTGGATGACCGGGCGCTTAACCGGCATGTGCTGGCCGAGTTGTGCCGCCTGATGCCCGCGGGTGCGCTGCAGGTGCTGGAGGTCGGCGCCGGCCTGGGGACGATGGTGGCCCGGCTGATGGACTGGGGCGCGGTCGGCGCCGGCGAGTACATCCTGCTGGATGCGGATCGGCAGCTGCTGGATTGTTCTCGCCGGTGGCTGTGCGATTGGGCGGCCGCGCGGGGCCTGCGCAGCGACCTGCTGCCGGATGGGCTGCGGGTGGGTGATCTGCGGGTGCGCCTGGTGCACGCCGAGCTCGGCAGTTACCTGGAGGCCGCTCACGGGGCGCCGGCCGATGTGCTGATCGCCAACGCCGTCCTGGACCTGGTGGACGTGCCGGCCGTCCTGCCCGGATTGTTGCGGTTGCTGGTCCCCGGCGGCGTCTACTGGTTCACGATCAACTACGACGGCGAGAGCATCTTCGCGCCCGGCCACCCCCACGACGACCAGATCATGCAGGCCTACCACCGCGACATGGATGAGCGCGTTCGCTACGGCCTGGCCGGGGATAGCCGAACGGGCCGCCGCCTGTTCCACTACCTGCGGGCCGCGGGGGCGCCCGCGCTGGCGGCGGGGTCGTCGGACTGGGTCGTGAAGCGCCGGCCCGGATGGGAACTACCCCGGCGATGAGGTTTACTTCCTGCGCAGCATCCTTAACACGATCCAGAACGCGTTGCGGAATCGCGAGGACCGGGTGCAACCGGCGGACCTGGCCGACTGGCTGGCCGAGCGCGGCCGGCAACTGGCCGCGGGCGAGCTGGTCTACATCGCCCACCAGCTTGATTTCGCGGGCCGCTCGCCCGGCTAGCGCCCCGCCAGCGCCGGATGCCTGTCATCGGTCCGCGGTTCCGAGGTGTGCCGGGCCGGCGGGCCGGTGCGGCTCGGCGGCGCGTTCAAGACTCCGCGAAAGCAGATCATGCCCTCCGCGCCGGGCCTTGGCGGTCAGGTAGGCGGCGTTGGTCTCAGTAAGGTGCAGGGCGGTAGGGACCTGCCTGGCGATCGTGATGCCCAGGCGGGCCAGCTGAGCGCCCTTGTCCGGGTTGTTGCTCAGCAGCGCGATGCGGTTGGCGCCGAGCGCGTGCAGCATCTGGGCCGCACTGGTGTAGTCGCGCTCGTCGGCCCGGTGACCGAGCGCGAGATTCGCGTCGTACGTATCCAGGCCACGATCTTGCAGCGCGTAGGCGTCGAGTTTGGCATACAGTCCGATGCCGCGACCCTCCTGACGCAGATACAGCACGTACCCGCCGTGTTTGGTGATCCGCTCGATCGCTTCGCGCAGTTGCGGCCCGCAGTCGCATCGCTGGCTGCCGAACACGTCACCGGTGAGGCATTCACTGTGCAGGCGCACCAGCGGTAGCCGGGCCGCGGCGGGTCGGCCGAGCTCGAGGGCCACGTGCTGCTGCGCGTCGGCCAGGCCCGTGAAGGTGACGATCGTGGCAGTGGTTGAGTAATCGTCGGCCAAACGCAGCGGGATGCGAATACGCCGGCGGATCGCTGCCGCCTGGACCGCCCCGGTCACGGGACGAGCCGTTCGGCCTCGCGCCAGGTCGAGCGCCTCGTCAGCGGCGCCGGATCAGGTCCTCTCGACTCGCCGGGATGTCCCCGGCCGCGACGGCGGCGAACGGCGTCCCTCAGCAGCAGGCCCGCGCCCGGGGCAACCGCGATCAGCATGAGCACCGCATAGAGCGTGGCGACCGTGACCCCGTTAGCCGCGCCGAGCCCGGCTGCGGCGAAGGCCCAGGCGGCAATACCCTCCCGTGGCCCCCACCCGCCGACACTCAAGGGGATCCCTGCTGCAATCTGGACGACCATCAGCAGCGCGATCAGTTCGCCCAGGGGTGCAGTGCAGCCGGCGACCCGGGCCGCGATGACGAACGTGGCCGTGTGCCCGGCGACGACCAGCAGCGAGGCCAGCGTGAGCTGCGGCCACACGCGCGGGACCAGCAGGCCGCGACGCAGGTCAGCGGCAATGGCCCGGGCGGCGCGGGCCGGCCGCGACCGGCCGTGGCGAGCGGCGTCACCCACGACCAGCGCAGCACACCCGGCTACGCCCGCGATACCCGCCAGAACGTAGGGCAGCGCGGGCCGAACCGGCGAGGGCAGGATCAGCAGCACGACGACGGTCACTACGGCCTGGATGACCTGACCGCACAGCCGTTCCCACGCCACCGCGCGCACCCCCTGCGCGACGTCTCCAGCGCGCCGGCCTTGCGTGACCGCCCGGTGCACGTCGCCGAGAATCCCGCCGGGGAGCACGGAGTTGAGGAACAGGGAACGGTAGTAGGCGCCGGTCGCGCCGGGCAGGTCGATGTCGGCGCCGAGTGCCCGGGCGACGACGCGCCACCGCCAGGCCGAACACACTGTGGTCAGGACAGTGAGCGTGACGGTGGCCACGACCGCCTGCCAGGTGACCGCGCGCAGCCCGTCCTCGAACGGCGCCGCGCCCACCTGCCACCCGAGAAACCACAGCACGGCGATGCCGGCGGCCAGACGCAGCAACGACGGGCCGAAGCGACGGACGGCCGGGCCGATCCCGGCCGGGACTGAGTGCAGGGGCGCCACACCGATTACACGGGCCGGCCAGCCAAATAGTTCAACCGTCCGGCTGCGGCAGCATAGCGGGCCTGCGGCCGGCAGCGGTGAACCAGCGTGACCGCGGACCCGTTGTGCCTATGAGGGATGACGGCAGATGGCCACGGAGGGAGATGGAGGCGCGGTGCTTACCATTCAGCCGACGACCCGGCTCGCAGGCAAAGGCGCGCTGCCTACGATCCGGCTCGCGACGATCCTGGGGATGCTCGCCACAGCCGCCCTGCTCGGCATCGTGTCCGCCACGGCTGGTCTCGGCGTCGCCGGCTGGATCGCCGGGCTGGCCACCGGTTCGGCAGCGACCGCGCTGCTTGTCACCGCCCGCATGCGCAGCGACCAGCCGGCGATACACCCGGCGGACTGGGTCACCTTGACCCGGGTGCTGCTGATCGCCGGGGTCGCGGGCCTGGTTGCCGACTCGTTCGGACGGCCGGCGTCGACCACAGCGCTGGTCACCATGTCCGCCGTCGCGCTGGCCCTCGACGCGGTGGACGGGCAGGTGGCGCGCCGGACCGGCACCGCCACCCCGCTGGGCGCCCGCATCGACGGCGAGGTCGACGCGTTCCTCATCCTGCTGCTCAGCGTCGCCGTGTCCCAGGACTACGGCAGCTGGGTGCTGGTCATCGGCGCCGCCCGCTACGCGCTGCTGCTAGCGGGCTGGCTGATCCCGTGGCTGGCCGCGCCGTTGCCACCCCGGTACTGGGGCAAGGTCGTGGCCGCGGTCCAGGGCATCGTGCTCACCGTCGCCGCATCCGGAGTGGTCGACCGCCTGACCGGGATGATCGCGGTCGCCGCCGCGCTGCTGCTGCTGGCCGAGTCGTTCGGCCGCAACGTGATCTGGCTGTACCGCACCGGCGCCGGCCCGCGCACCCGCCGGGCAGTGCGGATCGCCATCACCGTGCTTGCGGTCATGCTCCTGTGGGGTGCTCTCGTCGCGCCCGATCGTGATTCCCGGCTCACCCCCGCCGCCTTTGCCCGCATCCCCGTGGAGGGGCTGGCCCTGGTTGCTGTCGCGGTGGTGCTGTCGGCCAGGCCGCGACGGATCGTGGCCGCCGTCGCTGGAATCCTGTTCGCCCTGCTCGCTCTCGTCAACATTCTCAACATAGCGTTCAACGCGGAGATCGGGCAGCCTTTCAACGTGGTGCTCGACTGGGGCGAGATCTCCCCGGCCATCGGCGTGGTACGCGACTCGATCGGCGCCACGCTCACGAACATCGTGCTCGTCGCGCTCTGGCTTGGTCTCATCCTGTTCATCGGCGCGATCATCGCATCAGCGATTCACATCACCACCGTAGCCGCCCGGCATCGCCGCGCCACGGTTCGCGCACTCGCCGCCCTCACCGCGGTCTGGGCGCTGTGCGCGGGCCTGTCACTGCAACTAGTCCCGGGATCCCCGGTCGCCTCGACCAGCGCCGCCGGGCTGGTCGTCACGCAGGTGCGCAACGCCCAGCTAGCGCTCGGCGACCAGCGCCGTTTCGAGCAGGCCCTCCACGCCTCCGACCCTGAAGCCAGCGTCCCCGCTGCGGACCTGCTGACCGGATTGCGCGGCAAGGACGTCATCATCGCCTTCGTCGAAAGCTACGGGCAGGTCGCCGTCCAGGGCACGAGCTTCTCCGCCGGCATCGACGCCGTCCTGCGCCAGAGCAGCGCCTCACTGGCCCGCGCCGGCTGGTCCACGCAGAGCGCCTGGCTCAACGCCCCGGGCTTCGGCGGGATCAGCCAACTCGGCCACTCCACCCTGCTGTCGGGGCTGTGGGTCAATACCACACAGCGGTATGGCGAGCTGGTCGCCAGCAGCCGGTTCACCCTCAGCGGCGCCTTCAACAAGGCCGGCTGGCGCACCGTCAGCGACAGCCCCGGTGACGACTACTACTTCGGCGCCGGCACGTCCTTTTACCACTTCGACAAGCTCTACGACCGGCGCGACGTCGGCTACCACGGCCCGACCTTCAGCTACTCCCCGATGCCCGACCAGTACACCCTGGCCGCGTTCCAGCGGCTTGAGCTCACCCCCGGCCACAAGCCCGTAATGGCCGAGATCGACCTGACCTCCTCGCACACGCCCTGGGCCCCGCTGCCGGCCATGGTGCCCTGGAACAAGGTCGGCAACGGCTCGATATTCGACCCGATGCCCGCGCGCGGCGAGACCCCGCTCTCCATCGCGGGCAACGTCAGCAAGAGGCGCCAGGCCTTCGCCACGTCGATGGAGTACTCGCTGCAGGCCCTTACCTCATGGGTCACCGAGCTCAACGACCCGAACCTCGTGCTCATGCTGGTCGGCGACGAGCAGCCCGCTAGCCCTATCAGCCCCCCCGGGGCCAACCACGACGTGGTGGCCTCGATCGTCGCCCACGACCCTTCCGTGTTCAGGCAGATTGCTTCCTGGCACTGGCAGGACGGGCTGCTGCCTGGGCCCTCCGCTCCGCTCGAGCCAATGGACGCTTTCCGCAACCAGTTCCTCGACGCCTTCAACAAGGTCTCGTCCCAAGCGACATCGGCCCATGGACCCGCAGCACCCCGGACAGCCGCGGTGAGCGGGACCTCGAGGCGCTGACATCTTCTCCCGTAGTCCCGCAGCAGCCGGTCACAGGCGTCCGGCTGCGGCAGCATAGCGGGCCTGCGGCCGGCAGCGGTGAACCAGCGTGACCGCGGACCCGTTGTGCCTATGAGGGATGACGGCAGATGGCCACGGAGGGAGATGGAGGCGCGGTGCTTACCATTCAGCCGACGACCCGGCTCGCAGGCAAAGGCGCGCTGCCTACGATCCGGCTCGCGACGATCCTGGGGATGCTCGCCACAGCCGCCCTGCTCGGCATCGTGTCCGCCACGGCTGGTCTCGGCGTCGCCGGCTGGATCGCCGGGCTGGCCACCGGTTCGGCAGCGACCGCGCTGCTTGTCACCGCCCGCATGCGCAGCGACCAGCCGGCGATACACCCGGCGGACTGGGTCACCTTGACCCGGGTGCTGCTGATCGCCGGGGTCGCGGGCCTGGTTGCCGACTCGTTCGGACGGCCGGCGTCGACCACAGCGCTGGTCACCATGTCCGCCGTCGCGCTGGCCCTCGACGCGGTGGACGGGCAGGTGGCGCGCCGGACCGGCACCGCCACCCCGCTGGGCGCCCGCATCGACGGCGAGGTCGACGCGTTCCTCATCCTGCTGCTCAGCGTCGCCGTGTCCCAGGACTACGGCAGCTGGGTGCTGGTCATCGGCGCCGCCCGCTACGCGCTGCTGCTAGCGGGCTGGCTGATCCCGTGGCTGGCCGCGCCGTTGCCACCCCGGTACTGGGGCAAGGTCGTGGCCGCGGTCCAGGGCATCGTGCTCACCGTCGCCGCATCCGGAGTGGTCGACCGCCTGACCGGGATGATCGCGGTCGCCGCCGCGCTGCTGCTGCTGGCCGAGTCGTTCGGCCGCAACGTGATCTGGCTGTACCGCACCGGCGCCGGCCCGCGCACCCGCCGGGCAGTGCGGATCGCCATCACCGTGCTTGCGGTCATGCTCCTGTGGGGCGACCTCCTCGCGCCCGACCGTGCCTGGCAGTTCACCCCCGTAGCCTTTGTCCGCATCCCAGTGGAAGCGCTGGTCTTGGTTGCTGTCGCGGTGGTGCTGCCGCCCTGGCCGCGACGGATCGTGGCCGCCGTCGCTGGAATCCTCTTCAGCCTGCTCGCTCTCGCCACGATCCTGAACCTAGCGTTCTACGAGGAGGTCGATCGGGCGTTCAACCCGGTGGACAACTGGGTCAGCATCGGGCCGGCTCTGGGCGTGGTACGCGACGCTATCGGCGCCACGCGCACGGACATTGTGCTCGTCGTGCTCTGGCTCAGTCTCATCCTGCTCATCGGCGCCATCACCGCATCAACGATTCACATCACCGCCGTGGCCGCCCGTCACCGCGTCGGCGCGGTTCGCGGTCTTGCTGCTCTCACCGCGGTCTGGGGGCTGTGCGCGGGCCTGTCACTGCAACTAGTCCCGGGATCCCCGATCGCCTCGACCAGCGCCGTCGGGCTGGTCGACGCGCAGGTGCGCGCCACTCAGGCAGCGCTCAGTGACCCGCGCCGTTTCGAGCAGGCCACCCGCAGCCCCGACCCCGAGGCCGCCGTCCCCGCTGCGGACCTGCTGACCGGACTGCGCGGCAAGGATGTCATCGTCATCTTCGTCGAAAGCTACGGGCAAGTCGCCGTCCGGGGTACGAGCTTCTCGCCGGGCGTCAACGCCGTCCTGCGCCAGCAAACCGGCATGCTGACCCGCACCGGCTGGTCCACGCAGAGCGCCTGGCTCACCTCCCCGACCTTCGGCGGGATCAGCTGGCTCGCCCACTCCACCCTGCAGTCAGGGCTGTGGGTTAATAGCAACCAGCGGTATGGCGAGCTCCTCGCCAGCAAACGGTTCACTCTCAGCGACGCCTTCGACAAGGCCGGGTGGCACACCGTCAGCGACGACCCCTCTGACGATCCCGTCTGGGCAGCCGGCACGTCGTTCTACCACTACGATCAGCTCTACAACCGGCACAACGTCGGCTACCACGGCCCGACCTTCAGCTACTCCTCAATGCCCGATCAGTACACCCTGGCCACGTTCCAGCGGCTTGAGCTGACGCCTGGCCACAAGCCCGTAATGGCCGAGATCGACCTGACCTCCTCGCACATACCCTGGGCCCCGCTGCCGGCCATGGTGCCCTGGAACAAGATCGGCAACGGCTCGATATTCGACCCCCAGCCCGCGGAGAGCGAATCCGCGGCCACGGTCTCGCGCAGCAACAACACCACGCGCCAGTTCTACGGCCAGTCGATCCAGTACACAATGACTGCCCTCACTTCATGGGTCACCGAGCTGAACGACCCGAACCTCGTGCTCATCCTGCTCGGCGACCACCAGCCCCACACCTCCGTCAGCGGCGCCGGCGCGAACCACGAGGTGCCAATCTCGATCGTCACCCGCGCCCCTTCGGTGCTCAAGCAGATGTCCTCCTGGCACTGGCAGAACGGTCTGCTGCCTGATCTCGGCGCTCCGCTCGAGCCCATGGACGCCTTCCGCAATCAGTTCCTCAACACCTTCAGCACGGCCCCGGCCCAGACGGCATCGGCCCGGACCGCAGGTCGCTAGTCAGGCCAGCGAGCCGCGGCCCGGCCAGCAGATCGCGGACCTGTGCTCGCGGCGGGACAAGGCGGGCCCGGTGAGTCAGGGAAGGTGGCTGGTGTCGTTGACGCGATGGACGGCGGCAAATCCGCGGCCGTGCCACTGGATCTCGTTAATGCAGGCGGAGCCGAGATACAGCCGGTAAAGGGTGCCAAGCGGGACGCTGAGAGCCCGGCACAGCAGGATCTTTATCGGGGTAATGTGACTTACCACCAGGACGGTCTGGCCGCCATGGTCCCGCAGCAGCCGGTCACAGGCCCGGTTTACCCGGTGTGCGGTGTCGGCGAAGCTCTCCCCGCCCGGCGGTGCCTGTTCGGGGTCGCGGCGCCAGGCTGCCGCGGCCGCGGGCCATCGCTGCTGGATTTCTGCCAGGGTGAAGCCATCCCAGTCACCGAAGTCGGTTTCACGGAGATCATCATCGATGACCGCGGTCAGGCCCAGTTCGCCGACCGCAATGTCGGCAGTGGCGACAGCGCGCTGCAAGGGCGAGCTGACCACGGCATCGATCGGGGCACCGGCGGCTAGGCGGCAGGCGGCGGCCTGGGCCTGGCGGGTTCCGATGGCGCTAAGCGGGAGGTCGCGCAGCCCGCTGAAGCGGTGTTCGGGTGACAGCTGGGTATCGCCGTGCCGCAGCAGGACGGTGGTGGTGGGATCTGCTGTGGGGTTATCCCAGCCCAGTGTCATATGGCTCCCGCGAGGATGACGAAGATGTTGTGTCGACTGTTCCTATACAGCAATACGAACATGTCAGCAGGACGGTTCAGCCGCCCAACCTTGGCCTCGTTACAGTACCCATGCCGCACGACCTGGCCGGGCTGGTCACCGATGTGGTGCCGGTACCCGCCCATCAGGATGGCCTGGTCGCCCGGGGTAATCAGGCAGAGGTCAGCATCGTCCGTGGTATCCGCCGAACGCGACGGGAGTTTCCCACACCCGCACTGCCAGTGTCTCGCCGCCTGCGCCGGCGACGGCGGGCGAGAGGCTGTCATGCACCCAGCGGGCCAACACCTCGACTGTGACCGCCTCGAACCCGGCCGGGCGTATCTCCTCCAGGTTGCGGCCTTCGACCCGGCTGGTCAGCTCGGTCAGCGCCGCTTCCAGTACATCCAGATCACAGACCATGCCCCGGTCGTCGAGCTGCTCGCGGTCCACCACGATCTCAATCCGGTAGTCATGATCATGCAGTTGCCCCTCTGGCCCGGGCAGCCCCGGCATGATGTGGAAAGCACGGACGCTTCGGCTCAACCCGACTTCACAGGTCACCGGCAGCACTCCTGTCGTAGTCAAGAACGGCATGCATCAACCCGGGTATCCCCTGGTCCACGGCTCGGAACGCCTCGGCTGCGTGGCCGAAGTCGAAGACGTGAGTGCACAGCTGTGCCAACGGTAGTTCGGCCAGCAGCTCGACGGCCTCCCGGCGGCGCCGAGACCGGGTCCAGGTCCCGGACAGCCGGGCCGGCACCGTGGAAACTTGAGTGCTGCGGATGATCAGACGCCGCCGGTGGAAGGCGCCACCGAGCGGCAGCACCACTGGTTTGGTGCCGAACCACGACGCGATCAACAGGGTCCCCTCGTGGGCCAGCATATCCAGCGCCATCGCTGGCGCATCCGGGTTACCGCTGGCGTCAATGACCAGCGGAACCTCCTCTTTCACCAGTTCCTCCGGTGCTACGGCGGTGACGCCGAGGCTGCTGGCCATGGCGCGGCGCCACGCCTGCGGCTCGGCAATCAGCGGCCGCCACCCGGAGCGCTGCAACAGCAGGCCGGTCAGCAGCCCGAGCACGCCGGCGCCGAGCACGATGACCCGGTCGCGATATCCGGTCCCGGCATCGAGCGTCACCTGCAACGCCGTCTCGACCAGCGGGAACAAGGTTGCGGACGCAGGATCGATGGCAGGCAGCGGAATCAGTTCACCAGCCCGCGCCGCGAATACGTCCTGGTGCGGATGGAACGCGAAAACCGCCTGGCCGGACTCCGCTACTTCGCCGACGCACGCATACCCATAGGCGAAGGGATAGGAGAAGGCACCGCCAAGCGCGTCGATCGTGTCGTCCAGCGCCAGCTCGGCAGGGACCTCGCCGCGGTACACCAGCCGTTCGGTGCCGCCGCTGATGCCAGAGCACACGGTGCGGACGAGGACCTCACCGGCCGCGGGCCGCGGTGTGGGCGCTTCCCTGATATCCACGCAGCGCGGCGCGGTATGAAATAGTGCGCGGGCAGGCACTCAGCCAATATACCCGCGATCGATCTATACAAGGCGGTTGAGCTGGCCACCTGGACCGCAACGGGCTTCTCGTGGCCGCCCGATGCACAGCACGCCCGATGCCAGTGAAGGCAGGAAGCGGACCCAGGGCAGCTCGAGCTCAGTGACCACGCCGACCTCACCGGCGGGCAGCCGGGAACGAACCGGCATTCCTACCTGCTTACGAAGCGGCCAGGTCCCGGGTCGGCACGCAATCGGCCCCGGTTTGACATCATGGTCAGCGAACATGACTAGGCCGGTTCAAGGCTGAGGAGACGGAGCGGTGACTCGAATACGGCCAGCCGCCTGGCTCATGGCCGCGGTCGCACTGTTCCTGCTGGCCGTGGCCGGTTATGCCCTGCTCGTCCACGCGTCCCCGCAGTACTACTGGACGCAGATCGACACGGCCGTCTACCGGGATGGCGGCATCGCTGTGCGGAACCAGCCGACGATGCTCTACGCGCTGGAGCTCGGGCCGGCGAAGCTGCCGTTCACCTACACGCCGTTCGCCGCGCTCCTGTTCGCTGCGGGGTGCGGTGCGTCGTTCGCGACCTGGCAGGTCGGGCTGGCGGTGCTCACGATCGGGCTGCTGCCGGTGGTGGCGTACCTTTCCCTGGGACTCGCCGGGCGGCCCGCCGGCCTGGCCAGGGCGGCGGCGGCGTTTGCGATCGCCGCGGTGGGCCTCTGGCTCGAACCGGTTGCGATGACACTGTTCTTCGGGCAGATCAACCTCGTGCTGCTGGCCCTGGTGGTGGGCGATCTCGCGCTGCCGGACCGCATCAAGGGCAAGGGCATCGGGATCGGGCTGGCGGCGGGGATCAAGCTCACGCCGTTGATCTTCATTCCGTACCTGCTGTTCACGCGGCGAGTAAAGGCCGCGGCGGTCAGCGCGCTGACCTTCGCGGTCACGGTAGGATTTGGGTTCGCGCTGCTGCCGCACGCCTCCGCGGTCTACTGGGGCGGGAAGATCACCCAGCCGGGCAGCAAACCCTTCCACCTGGACAACCAGTCCCTTAACGGCGTCATACTGCGCCTTACCCACGCCGGACCCGACGCGCACGCGTACTGGCTGGTCGCGGCGGTCGTCGTCGGCATCGCCGGGCTCGCCACCTCGATACTGGCGGGCCGGCGTGGCCACGAGCTACTCGGCCTGGTTGCGTGCGCCGCGACCGGCCTGCTGGTGTCCCCGGTCACCTGGTCGCACCACTACGTTTACGTGGTACCGGCACTTGTCCTCGCCGCGTACGGGCCACGGCGCCTCGGCTACCGGATCCTCGGCGCCGCGCTGGTGGTGGGCTTGTTTGGCTGGTGGCCCGTGCCTATTGGCACCCAGGGCGGCTACGACCCTAAGGCCCAGCTGCGGCCGCGCGGGTTGCTGCTTCTCGCGCCGAACCGCGGCAACAACCGGGCGACAGTCGAGTTCACCTGGCGTGGGCTGGAATTGATCGTCGGCAACTACTACGTGCTCACCCTGCTCGTGTTTATCGCGGCCACCGCATGCGCCCTGGTGCTTACCCGTCGCCTCAGGCCCGAGCGCGCAGTCGGCCCCCGAGCCCGATGCCGTGTGGGCGGCACGCCCGCCCGGCGTCGCCCGGTAGGGCGATCAGCTTCCTGAACGGAAGGCGCTGTGCACGCCTGCGATGTAGGCCTGGCACTTGTCGTAGTCCGGGAGCAGCCCGGTCGCTTGTGCCAGCGCGTAGGCCGCATCGACGTCGACTGACAGCACGGAGTCTTCGGGAGCCGTGGCGTCGCCGCTGACCAAGCTCACCTGGGCGGCCTGGTTGGCCGGTGACCGGAAGCTGGCGATCCAGCCGAGGTCGAAGGCCTTTTTGAGGCCGAGGAATTCTAGATCAGGTTGGGGGGGAATTCTCGGGTCTTGCTGATCGAGCCTTCTGCACGCCGGCTAGACGCGCTGGATCGACTCGTCCGCTAAAGCCTCGCGTCCGCGCCGGGCCTCAGGTGAGAGGACGCTTGGTCAGCCCACGGTCACTGATGGCCGCTCCCCCGCGGTCGTACACCGAAGGTCCCAGGGCCGCGGGACCCGGCAGCGAGGAATGCGGTTCCGAAGAACAACTCGGTCCAGGAGAAATCGGCCAGTTCTTCCTGCATGGCTGCGCGAATCGCCTCCCACGGACGGCGCATGGTCCACTCATCTATGGAGGCGAAGGGCCGCACGATTGCGGTTCCGAGCTGCGCTAGCCACCCAGGCGTGTTGTCGGGAACCTTGAGATCCAGCACGACCCAGCGTCCGCCTCCGGAGAGGGCCGCGGCGCCGTGGGCGATGACCTCTGCGCACTCGGGCACCTGCGACAGGGCGTACGTGGACAGGATCGCGTTGACCTCGGTCGGGAAGTCGAAGTCGGCCGCGTCGGCTTGCACGAGGCTGATATTGCTCCAGCCGTTCGTCTCTATCCGATCCTGGGCGCGGGCGAGCATCGCGTCGGTCAGATCGACGCCGACGATCCGGCCGTCAGGACCGACCACCCTCTCAAGCAGCGGGAAGTTCAGACCTGTGCCGCATGCCATGTCGATCACAGTGTCACCCGTGCGAAGGCCGAGCGCTCGCACGGCCGCGAGGCGTTGTGTCCGCTGGGGGTAGCCGGGCGCGGGGTAGAGCCGGGAGGTGACGTCGTAGTGCTTTGCCTTCTTGCGGTATGTCTCGATCAGGTGCTCTCGAGTACGGTCGACCTGGGTCACGGTGTGCTCCTCGATCTCAGTAGCGTCGCGCTAGAACCGCACCACCCCACCTAGGGCTCTGCGCCCTCCCGCGTATCGGACTCGACAGCAGCCTTGATCGCCACCATCTCAACATCGCTTACGCGCTGAATTCTGCCTTGGAGCATGCGGCCGGGGACCGCGCGCATGATGCCCGCGAGGTCCACCTCAATCCACATCAGGGCGTCGGTCTGCTTATCGTCCACCGGCTCGAGTTCCATTCCCCAGCGCGCCGCGGAAGTACCCATTGGCCCGGCGAACGCCACGGAGCGGGGCGCCTCGACGACGGTCACCTCCTGGCTCCGGCCGCGACTCAGCCCGAGCATCAGCTTCGCCCGCTGCTCCACCCGCGAGCCGGGCTGAAGCGGACCTCCGCCGCGGACCCGGCCTTCGAGAACCGTCGGCGCCCACTCCGGCCAGCGTCCGACGTCACAGACATACGCCCACACCTCACGGACGCTGCTGGCGATTTTTATGCGGCTCTCGGTTCTGATTGTCATCGGACTTTGTGTTGATCACTTTCCGGTCGCGTAAGGTCTCCCGCGACGTTACATCCTGACTGAGACGCCCTGCAAGTACGCTCCGATGGCGGGAGGATCAGGCAAATCTCGCCGCCCAAGCTCGGCCGGTAGGAGCCAACGTGAGCCACCTGCGAGGCCACGTTTGGTGTCCCGGGCCGAGGCGGTAAGGGTTCTCACGGCTAGTGAGCAGCGTCGGTTACCTTGCCGGTCCGGCGGTAGTGGGCGAGGGTCTTGCGGACCCGCCGGCGAATCCCCACGTCCGGGTCGTTGTGCCGGGACTCCAGGGCCTGGATCACAGCCGGGACGCGGGACGCGGGCGTGCTGTCGGTGAGGGCGTGGATCACGTCGCCGCGGACCCGTGGATCGGGATCCCCGGCCAGCTCGAGCAACCTCGTCCACACCCGGTCGTCGTCGGCCCGGACGTGGCAGGTGCACAGGTTCCTGCACGCGAGCTGACGAGCCCGGCTCTCCTCGCTTCGGGACAGCTCCAGCAGTCCGTCGATAGCATCCTTGGCTGTGCGCCCCTCGCCGGCCGGCAGGCCGGTCCCTGCCTTCTCAGCGATCTTGCTCCACCGTCCCACCATCCAGACGATAGCGCCTGCCGGCTGCCCGGACCACGGATTATCCCGTCGGCCGGCGGAGCCTTCGGACCCTTAACTTCACCGGGTCACCCGAAGTGGCCAGGCAGACCGGGACAGCCGGGCTCAGCGCGCGGCGTAGGACTCGGCGGCGCGCAGGACTCGCAGGACGTTGGCGCCGACCAGGGCCTTGAGGTCGGACTCGGACCAGCCCCGGCGGAGCAGTTCGCTGAATAGGGCCGGGTACTTGCTCACGTCCTCTATTCCCGCCGTGACGTCGGAGGTGCCGTCGAAGTCGCCGCCGAGGCCCACGTGCTCGACGCCTGCGACCTTGCGGACGTGGTCGATGTGGTCGGCGACCTGGGCCAGCGTGGCCTGGGGCATCGGGTGGGTGAGTTCCCGCTCGGGCTTGAGGCTGAACAGCTGGTCTAGGTTCCTCGGATCCAGGCCCCGGTGCGACGCCTCGGCCTTGAGGTCAGCCAGCCAGTCGGCGCACTCCTGGGAGACGAAGGCAGGCACGAACGTCACCATGCACACGCCGCCGTTCTCGGCCAACCGGGCGAGCACGTCGTCGGGCACGTTGCGCGGATAGTCACACAGCGCGAGGGCCGAGGAATGCGAGAAGATCACCGGCGCGGCGGCGATGTCGAGGGTGTCCCGCATGGTGTCCGGGGACACGTGCGACAGGTCGACGAGCATGCCTAGCCGCTGCATCTCGCGGACCACGTCCCGGCCGAAATCGGTCAGGCCGCCGGCCGCCACCTCATCGGTGGCCGAATCGGCCCAGCCGACGTTGGCGTTGTGGGTCAGCGTCAGATACCTGACGCCGAGCGCGTACAGCATGCGCAGCACGCCCAGCGAGCCTGCGATCGCGTGACCGCCCTCCGCGCCGAGCAGCGACGCCACCCGGCCGGCCGCGAAGATCCGCTCCACGTCGCCCGCGGTCAGCGCGAGCTCGAGCGCGGCCGGGTAGTGCGCGATCATCCGGTGCGCCAGGTCGATCTGCTCGAGCACTGCGGTGACCGCGGCGTCACCGGTGAGCGAGGCCGGCACGTAGACCGACCAGAACTGCGCGCCCACTCCGCCGACCGCCAGCCGCGGCAGGTCGGTGTGGGTACCCGCCACCGGAGCGGCCAGGTTGACCGCGGCGGGATCGTCGTCGGGGTCCGCGGTCGCGTCCGGCGGGAGGAGGCGGACCCGGCTTACGTCACCGCCGGCCCGCTCGCGCAGCGCCCACGGCAGGTCGTTGTGCCCGTCTATCAGCGGGAACCGGCGGAGCAACTCCCGCGCTCGCCGCTCAAGCTCTGTCACGGCCGCCAGCTTATGCCCCGCGGGGCGGCGAAGCGGGACGGGGGCAGGCAGCGGTGCCCGTTCGGTATAAGTGGTTAATTACAGGCATTCGCGCTGGTTAGACCCTGTGCCGGAGTTACGCTTAGGGCGGGTGGGGACGTTAGGCGGTGCGCGATGAGCCTGGTCCGATGACACCAGAGCGGGCACCGTCGCGTCTGGTGGCCCTCGATGGCGCGGTGAACGTGCGGGACATCGGCGGCTACCGCAGCGTGCACGGGCTCGAGGTCGCCCGCGGGCGGCTGTTCCGCGGTGACTCGCTCAGCCAGCTCACCCCCGCGGATACCGCCCGGCTCGATCGGCTCGGGCTGCGCACCGTCATCGACTTCAGGACATCGGGCGAGGTCCTGCTCGGCGGCCCGGACCGGCTGCCCTACGGGATCGAATGCGCCCACCTGCCGCTCGGCGGCGGCGACCTCGAGTCGGTCTACGAGCTCATCGCCAGCGGTGACCACGAACGGCAGCGCGCCGAACTTGGCGACGGGCGGGCCGCCTCGTTCATGGCTCAGCTGAACCGCGCGTTCGTGACCGACGCGCGGCAGCGAGAGGCGTTCGGCGCGGCGCTGCGGCTGGTCTGCGCGGCTGGCCGGCTGCCGCTGCTCTACCACTGCACGAGCGGCAAGGACCGATCCGGGTGGATGACCGCCATCGTGCTCACCGCCCTGGGCGTGCCGCGCGAGCTCGTACTGCGCGACTACCTGCTGTCAAACGACTTGCACCGGACCGGTTACACCAAGCTCCGGCTCGACCTGGTCAAGACCGGGATCGTACGGGATCCCGAGCTACTGCGGCCCATTCTCGAGCAAGGCGCCACCTACCTGGGCGCGGCGTTCGAGGAGGCGGACCGCAGGTACGGATCGTTCAGCACCTTCCTGACCCGCGGGCTTGACGTCAGCGCCGCGATGCTGGCCGGGCTGCGGCACGCGCTGCTCGGCGACCTGGTGCCGCCCGGCTGGTCCCGTTAACCCACGCGGGTCAGCCCTTGCGGCGGCGCGGGGCCAGGCGGCGCATCTGGAGCCAGGTGAGCAGGGTGAAGATCACCCCGAGCGCGATCAGCATGCCCATGTCGTGCAGCCAGTTTCCTGAGCTCTGCGCCCACAGCGGGTCCGTGCTTCCGGGCGCCGAGACGCCGATGACGTTGAGGTTCACCGTGGAGGACACCGCACCGAAACCCCAGCGAGCAGGCGCGATGTAGGCCAGCTGCTGCAGGCCCGTCTTGCCGACCAGCGACACCACGCCGCCGGACAGGATGACCTGGGCCATGGTCAGCAGCACGAGGAAGGGCATCGCCTTCTCCGACGTGCTCACCAGGGCCGACACGAGCAGGCCCAGGCACATCGAGGCCAGCGAGAGCGCCGCGATGGCGATCAGGATCTCCACCAGCGGCGGTATACCGGGGAGCGCACCCCTGGGCGGCATCTTCTGGCCGGCCAAGCCGATCAGGACGAGCAGCGCGGACTGCACGACGCTGATGACGCCGAGCACGATGAGCTTGGAGGACAGATAGGCGCCGGACGAGAGCCCGGCCGCCCGTTCCCTGATGTAGATCGGGCGTTCCTTGACCAGCTCCCTGACCGAGCTCGCGGTCCCGGACAGGCAGGCGCAGATGGTCAGCGTCAGCAGCAGTTCTTCTGCGTTCTGGTTGGTGTGCGGCAGACCCGTCAGGCCGGCGGGTGACCCCACGAAATGGATCAGCACGCCGAGGATGATAGGCAGCAGCGCCATGGAGAGCAGGTAGCCGCGATCCGCCGCGATCACCCGCACGTACCGGCGGGTCAGCGTCGTCATCTGGCGCAGCGCGCCGCGCCGCTGCGGCGCCGAGGCGGCCGGCAGCTCCGGCCCTCCTGGCTGCGGCGGTGGCTTCGTGCGCTGGCCGAGCACGTACTGGGCGTAGGCGGACGAGGCGGCAAACTCGGCCGCCCAGTCGCGGTCGGGGTAGGCCTCGAACGCCTGGAACACCTCGGCCCAGCCGGGCAGCCGGAAGTAGCCGAGCCCCTCGTCGGGCGGCCCGTAGAAGGCGATCCTCCCGCCGGGCACCAGCACGAGCAGCCGGTCGCAGGTGTCGAGGTTGGCCACGCTGTGCGTGACGACGATGACCGTCCGGCCGTCGTGCGCCAGGTCCCGCATCTGCTCCATGACCGACTTGTCCAGGCCCGGGTCCAGACCCGAGGTCGGCTCGTCCAGGAACAGCAGCGACGGTTTGGTCAGCAGTTCCTGAGCGACGTTGACCCGTTTGAGCTGCCCGCCGGACAGGCGGTCCGCCCGGGTTTTCGCGTGCTTGGTCAGGCCAAGCTCGCCCATCACCTCATCGACCCGGACGTCCCGCTCGGTGGCGGTGGTGTCCGCCGGGAAGCGGAGCTCGCCCGAGTACTGCAGCGCGCGGCGCGCGGTCAGCTGCGTATGCAGGACGCTTTCCTGCGGGACCAGGCCGATGCGGTACCGGAGCTCGGCGTAGTCCTGGTAAAGATCCCGGTTGTCGTAGAGCACGGTGCCGGTGTCGGCCGGGCGCATCCCGGTCAGCGCGCCGAGCAGCGTCGACTTGCCCGCGCCGCTGGGCCCGATGACGCCGACCAGGCTTTTCTCCGGGATGGGGAACGTCACGTGGTCGAGCAGCACCTTGCCGCCCGACACCTTCACGACCAGGTCCTGGGCCGTGAAGGTGACCTGCCCGTCGTCGACGAACTGGACCAGCTCGCCGCCTTTGAGGCGGAAGGTCGAGTGCCCGATGCTGACCAGGTCTTGTTCGGTCAGCTGTCTGGTGGTGACCCGCTTCCCGTTGACGTAGGTGCCGTTATAGCTGTTCAGGTCGACGATCTCGTAGCTGCCGGTGGGCGACTTGCGCAATTCGGCGTGGTGCTTTGACACGTCAAGGTCGGACAGCACCAGGTCGTTGTCCCCGGTGCGGCCGATGCGCATGGCCTTTGCGGGCAACGGCATCCGCGCGGTGGGGCGCCGGTCGACGCTCGGCAGCAGTTCAGGCTTGACCGGCGCGCCGCCGTCGGCAGGCACCCCGGGCGCCCGGGAAGAATCGCGTTTGGCGGCGGTGTCGGCCCACGAAGGGGCGTCCGCTGAAGGCTGCCCGAGGTAGGCGGCGGGGTACTGACCCGACCGGATGGGATCAGGCGCCGGAAAGGGCTGGACCAACGGGATGGGCTCGGCCGGCGGGGCGGGCTCGGCCGGCGGGGCGGGCGCGGCGTGGCGCGGACGGACGGGCTCGGCCGGGGCCGCGGGGGCGGGCGGCGGCGCGGCGGGAGCGGCGGGCGCGGGAGCTGGAGCGGCCGGGGCCTGGAGCGTACAGCGCAGGATCGGCCCGTCGTCCGGATTGCCCAGGCGCACGACGCAGTCGTGGCCGATATCGGCCCGGTCGACCCGCTGCATGCCGAGGAACGTGCCGTTGGTGCTGCTGAGGTCCTCAAAAACCCACGCGCCGCCGTCCGCCCGCAGCACGCCGTGGCGCCACGAGACGCGCGAGTCGGTCATGACGATGTCGGAGTCCGGGTCCCGGCCGATCCGGTACGTCATCCCGGGCTGGAACTGGTGCACCGAGCGCCGAGTCCGCACCACGAGGTCAGGCACGACCGCCGCGCCGGGCGCGGGAGCTCCGGACGGAAGCGGCGCGGCCTCCGCGAGCCCGGCTGGCGCGAGCCCGGCTGGCGCGACCCCCGCCTGGGGAGGGGCCTGCGGCGAATGCCGATCAGACCAGTCGAAACGCTCGGGTGGCATGTTTACAAAGTGTAGGGCCGAGCGCCGTAAACGGGAATCGGAAGAACCATTCAGGTTGACCGTGCGTTTTGACATATTGGGTGGCGGACAACCTGATACTAGAACGTCCGGCAGTTCGTCAAATACCTGAGCCGCACCTACGCTGAACGCACATGTGACTCAACGCTGTCCCCCGTGACTAAGCGATACCGCAGGGTGGGAAATTATGATCAAGGGTACGAATTGGGGGGATATAGCCGCCATGTCCGGTGCGCCGATGCCCATGTCCGGTGCGCTGATACCCACGTCCGGGCCCATGTCATGAGCTCCGATCCGACTCGGCCTAACCCTGAGTGGTGGCAGCCGCAAGATCCTCAGGCACCCCAGGGGAACCAGGGATACCAAGCAGGCAAGGAGTACCAGGACTCTCAGCCGACCCAGAGGATTCCCGTGAACCAGGGATATCAAGGGAACCAGGGGTATCAACAGGCCCAGGGGTCCCAGGGCTCCCCGGGACCGGCTCCCCGGATCCGCCGGCGGCGGCGCCGCAGGTGGCCGTGGATCAGCCTGATCGCGATCATCGTCATCCTGGTGGCCGCCGACCGGGTGGGCGTGGTCATCGCCGAGAATAAGATGGCCAGCCAGATCCAGCAGCAAGGCTTCCCGACGAAGCCGGACGTGACGATCCAGGGCTTCCCGTTCCTGACCCAGCTGGCCGCCAAGGACTTCAAGACGGTCGTGATATCGGCGTCGAACGTGACCGAGGGGCCGCTCGAGATCGCCAGCCTCCACGCCACCATCCATGGCATGCACATCAACTCCAGCTTCAGCGGCGCCACGCTCGACTCGATCAACGGCTCCGCCCTTATCAAGTTCGCCGCCCTCGCGAACGCAGGCGGCCTCCCGCAGGGGATCACGCTCACGGCCGACGGCCCGGACCAGGTCAGGGCGACCCTCAACGTCCCTATTATCGGCACCGTGAGCGTGGTGGCGCAGGTGACCAAGACCGGTCCGAGCACTTTCAACGTGAAGGTCACCCAGTTCGGCGACGTGCCGCCATCGCTTCTCGGCAACCTGGCTAACTTCAACATCAACGTCCCGAAGTCGGCCCTGCCGGCGGGACTGACGATCCAGAGCGTCAGCGTCACCCAGCAAGGAGTACTGATCACCATCGTCGGCCATGACACCACCCTCAGCCAGTAACCGGGCAGCCGGGGCGGCTGAGGTCCAGGGATGGCCGCGATAGGCTCACAGATGATGCCCGCAACATGCGCCTTCTGCGCCATCATCAGTGGCGAGGCGGATGCGGTGATCATCCTCCAGACCGAGCGGCTGATCGCGTTCCTCGATCACCGGCCGCTGTTCCGCGGCCATACGCTGCTCGCGCCGAAGCGGCACGTCCGGTTGCTCAGTGACCTGCCGCCCGACTGGGCGCCTGAGTTCATCACCACGGCGCAGCGACTCGAGCGCGCGGTCGAAGACGGCCTCGGCGCGGACGGCTCGATGATCCTCGTCAACAACGTGGTCAGCCAGTCGGTCCCCCATCTGCACCTGCATGTCATCCCCAGGAACTTCAAAGACGGCCTGCGGTTCTGGCTCGGCCCGAGGCATCCGTACGATGCGGCGCACCCGGCCGAGACGTTCGCGGAGAAGATCAGGGCCGCTCTGCCGGAAGCGGCCGCCCCGCCCGGCCACCGCCAAGACCCCGGTACGTAACCATCAATTCTCACTGAGTTAACTAATTAGGCCTTGGGCACCTCCCGAGCCGGGGTGATGCGCATTGCAGCCGAATCTCACCGTCACCTCAGCCTCACTTCTCTCCTAGAATTACGTCATTGGTGCATAAATGGTACTTTTCTGGATAAAGGTGACTCATCGGAACTCCTGTCTGAACGTGCCATCGGTAGCCCATAATTGACAGGAGCGCAGCCTGCGATGCCATCAGGAGACAGCACGTGACATCCGGCATGTCGGCAAAGGGCAGTGCTCTCGGGGCCAGTGTTCCCGAGAGCGGTGTCCAGTTGAGTCGTGCCCCGGCGCCCCGGGTCGCGGGCAACGGGGCCAAGCCGGGCCATGGATCCGAAGTCGGCCACGATTCCCAGGAGGCCGGGATCAACCAAACCCCGTCGACCTCCGCCGCCAGCACCGCCGACAGCTCTCACGCGGCCTTGGCCTCGTCCGTACGGACCCTGATCCTGGGGATCGACTACGACGGACGCATCGTGCAGCACGACAGGAACGCGCCGCAGATCCTCGGGCGCGCGCCGGACGAGCTGCTCGGCGCTCAGCTCAGTGACCTGACCGTTCGCGGCAGCGAGGGCGATTCCGGGCAGGAAAACTCGCACGTCGCCCGGCCGCCCGACGGTCTCGCCGCGGTCAGCGGGCTGCTCGAAGCGATCCGCGCCGATCGCGAGGGCAGCACGATGCTCACCATCTCGACCCGGGACGGCTCCCAGGCCGAGGCGGTGGTCACCGTCCATCCCATGCGCGCGAGCGGGACCAGCCTGGCCGCGCTTGCGCTGCTCCGCATCCCTGCGCCCCGCGCAGAACGGTTCGTCGACCCCGCGCTCATGCGCCGCCAGATGCTCGACAATACGTTCACCAGGATCGGCGACACGCTCGACATCGACCACCTGGCGCGCGAGCTGATAGACGCGCTCGTGCCGCACTTCTGCAACGCCGGTGACCTGCTGCTGCTTGAGAGCCTGATCGGCGAGGACGAGCTTCCCTCCAGCGGACTCGACGGGTCGCTGCCGCTGCGCCGGATCACGCTCTCGCACGACCGGAAGGATTCCGCCTGGGAGGCGGCGTTCCCCACCGGTGAGATCCTCCGCTACCCGTCGCCCTCGCCGTACTTCCGGTGCATGGACACTGGCGCGCCGGTGCTCGAGACGATGATCAGCCAGCGGCAGGCGGGCGAGATCGCGAAGGCCTGGCGGCGCAAGCCGGTCGCCAAGCTGCTTTCTGGTGCGTCGATGCTGATGCTGCCGCTTATCGCGCGCGGCACCATGCTCGGCTTCTTCGCCTGTACCCGGGAGGAGGGGTTCCGGCGGTTCGACGCCTACGACGTCGAAATCGGCATGGACTTCGCGTCCCGCGCGGCTGTCTTCATCGACAACGCCCGCCGCTTCAGCCGGGAACACGCGACCGCGCTGACCCTGCAGCGGAGCATGCTGCCGACCGAGCTCACCTATCCGTCCTCCCTCGAGGTCAGGCACCGGTACCTGCCGGGCAGCAAGCTCATCGAGGTCGGCGGCGACTGGTATGAGTCCATCGCGCTGCCCGGCGGCCGGGTCGCGCTCGTGGTCGGCGACGTGGCCGGACACGGCGTGCGCGCCGCCGTCACCATGGGCCGGCTGCGCACGGCCATCCATACCCTGGCCATGCTCGAGCTGGCGCCAGCCGAATCGCTGCAGCAGCTTGACGAGCTCATGCACACGCTCGGCGAGCGCGAGCCGCACTTCGCGACCTGCGCGTACGCGGTCTACGACGCGGTGAGCGGCGAGTGCGAGGTCGCCGTGGCCGGCCACCTGCCGCCGCTGCTCGTGCACCCCGACGGCACCAACGAACTGCTCGACGTCCCGCCCGCGCCGCCACTCGGCATCGGTGACGGCGAGGTGACCAGCCGTCTGTTCAAGATCGAGGACGGCAGCCTGTTCGTCCTGTACACCGACGGCCTAGTGGAGAACAAGGGCCAGGACATCAGCGACGGGCTCGCCCGGCTGCAGGGCATCTTCGGTCCCGGCTCGCCGGAGCGGAACCTCGAGGACTTGTGCAAGGCCACGCTGGACGGCGTGTACTCCGATCATCAGCGCGACGACATCGCCGTGCTTATCGCCAAGCTGCGGCGGCTGCCGGAGGACCGCTACGCCTCGTGGACACTGTCCCCCAAGCTGACCTCGGTCCGCGAGGCGCGCTCGGTGCTCGCCGAGCCGATGAAACGCTGGGAACTGGAAGACCTGATCCCGACGACCGAGCTGCTCGTCTCGGAGCTGGTGACCAACGCGATCAAGTACTCACGCGGCGACGTCACGCTCCGGCTCGTCAACGAGAAGGCCCTGGTCTGCGAGGTCCTGGACAACTCGGCCGCGTTGCCGAGGCTGCGCCAGGCCAGCAGCGACGACGAGAACGGCCGCGGCCTTCAGGTCGTACGGCAGCTCTCCAAGCGCTGGGGCGCCCGCCGGACCGCGACCGGCAAGGTCGTCTGGTGCGAGCAGCCGCTACCCGGTGCCGTTTTCGATGAGATACCGCCCCTTCACTGACCGGGTGACACCGTAAGTTCGTCGTGGGTCGAGGTTCAGGTACGTGTCCGAGCGCTGCGAGGTGGAGGGTGCAGGCCGATCTGCTCCTTGTGGCCTGCGTCGAGCGAGTGGCATCGCCCACTGCGGAAGATTCCATCTCTGCCGCGCTAGCGGAGGGGTTCCGTGGGCCCCGGTCCCGTCGGTTGAGCCCGCTAACTTAGAGGCAGGCGCGATGATTGGTGTTTCGCGATGCGGCGCCGGGTTATTCCTCAATAGCCCCGCCCACGGCTCGCAGGTGATCGCGGAAACTCAGGGAAGGTGTCCGCTGGCGCTGGGCAAGGTAGCTGTCGAACTGCACTTGACTGCGCAGGGAGATACCTGCGTGGAGCTGTCCGGCTTGGCGCCGCTCGGTGTCGCGGATTGTCTCGGCAAGCGTGAAGACTTCCCGGGCGCGGCTGGCCGGCACGAACAGCACGCCATCGTCATCGCCCAGGACCAGGTCCTCACGATCCACGGCCCAATCTCCCACCGTGGCGGACGCCAGCGCATCCAGGACCCGGGTATCGAGACGCTGCGGGCCGGCCGGGATCGTTCCCAGGCTGAAGACCGGCAACCCGATCGCCTGGATGTCGGCGGTGTCGCGATGCAGCCCCCAGATCACGATTCCGTCCAGCCCTGCAGCCTGAGCCTCCAGGACCACCAGGTCGCCGACGCAACTCTCATCGAGGCGCCCGTCGTTGTCGGCCACCAGCACCTCGCCAGGTGCGGCCCCTTCGAGCGCCTCGAGGAAAATATCGACGCTGCCGGCATGCCGGGCAGGACACACCCGTCCAGCCAGCCGGCTACCGGGCACGACCGCGTGCACACGCGCAGGCGCGCAGCGCACCGGGAGCTGAGCGCGGATGCATGCATCCGCCAGATGGGCAGTGGTCAGCGCCGCAAACCGCCGCCGGAGTTCTTGGTCATCCATCCTGCACCTTCCTGCTCTCATCTTCGCGGTGAGGGTTAACCTGACCATGCTCAGCGCGCTCGGGTGGCGATCCCAGAGCCAATGCGGCAGAATTGGTTTGCAGATGAAGCCAATCGAGCTGGGCGGGCGTCTGGGCCGCTGGTCATCCGGCCGCGGGCCGCTGCCTGTGCTTCTTGCCGCACGGCTACGGCGGCTGATCGACGAGGGGGAGCTACCGCCAGGTGAGCCGCTGCCACCTGACCGGGCTCTCGCTTCGGCGCTCGCGGTCGGGCGTAGCACCGTGGTGGCCGCCTATGACCTGCTGCGCCGTGACGGGCGGATCGTCCGGCGCCAGGGCAGCGGCACGCAAGTCGCCGGGACCGCGCGTGCCGCAGGACGGCCAACGACCGGCGCGCCGCTGTTCTTGCATCTGCTGGAGCCGCGCGATGGCGTGATCCAGCTCACCTGTGCGGCCCCCAGCACGCCGCCACCGGAACTGGCAGAGGCCTACACGAGCATCGTGCCCACGCTGGCCGGGATCTGTGGTGATATCGGCTATCACCCACTGGGCCACCCGGTGCTGCGCACCGCGATCGCCGAGCGCTACACCCGGCACGGGATCCGCACCGGCCCTGACCGCATTCTGGTTACCAACGGTGCCCAGCAAGCCCTGTCACTGCTCGCCCGCGCCTTTCTCACCCCCGGCGCCCCGGCACTGGTGGAGGCACCCACCTACCACGGCGCGCTTGAGGCTTTCCGCGACGCCGCGGCCGTGCCTCGCGCACTGCCGGTCGGGCTCAGCGGGCTGGAGATGGCCGCCCGGCAGCACCGCCCCGCCCTCGCCTACGTGATCTCGACCTTCCACAACCCGACCGGCTCGGTGCTGTCCCCGCTGGCCCGGCGGACGCTGGCGGAGACCGCCGCAGCCACCGGCGTTCCGCTGATCGATGATGAGGTGCTGGCCGACCTTGGTTTTCCCGGCGAGCAGGCCCCGCCGCCGCTGGCCGCCTACGCAGACACCGTGATATCGGTCGGCTCGCTGTCCAAGACCGTCTGGGCTGGGCTGCGCATCGGATGGGTGCGCGCCCCCGAGCCGGTGATCGCCCGGCTCGGGCGGCTGCTGGCCGTGCACGACCTCGGCGGGAACATCCCCGGTCAGCTGGCTGCCGCCGGCCTGCTGCCACGGCTGGAGCCGTTGTCGCAGCGCCGGGCGACAGAGCTCAAAGCCCGCCATGACCACCTGCGCGCGGAACTGGCCCGCCATCTTCCCGACTGGCACGCACCGCCAGTGCAGGGCGGGCAAACCCTGTGGGTACGCCTGCCTCACGGCGACGCGACCTCGTTCGCGCAGGCGGCCCTGCGCGACCGCGTCGCGGTGCTGCCAGGAAACGGGCTTGACGCATCGGGCCGAAGCGGGGAATATCTGCGCCTCCACTTCCTCGCCTCCCCCGGTGACCTTACCGAGGCCACCCGCCGCCTCGCCAAGGCATGGCACACCTACCACCCGCAGGCCCGCGTCACCTCACCAGCCGCACTGACGGTATGAGGGCGCACGCAGATCTTTCGCCGCCGCCGCCTCCACCCATTGCGGGTAATGGCCGGGCTGACGGGACACTCCAGCCCGGCATGAGCTACGCGGCCTGGCCGCGTGCGTAGGCTGACGTAACCCCCGGACCAACTTCCGGGTGCACCCACTAGGGCACAGCACTAACGCGGTGCCTGCCTGGCGCTTGGGACAATCTGCGTCAGCGACATGTGAGCGGCGGCTAGCTGAGTCTTGTTACGCCCGGTCTGCTTGGCGTAGTACAGGGCAGCGTCGGCGGCGGCCAGCAGATCAGTCAGTTCGCCTCCAGCCGCGTCGAGCGCGGCCACGCCGACCGAGACGGTCAGCCTGACGCACACGCCCGATCGGCCGTCGTCGATGGGGACGGACATCCCGGCGATATGCGTGCGCAACCGCTCCGCGATGCTCAGCGCACTGCCCTCGTCCGCCTGGGGCAGCAGGACGACGAACTCCTCACCGCCGAACCGGCCGGCCACGTCGTAGTCGCGCACTTGCTCGCGCAGCGCGGCCCCCAGCGCACGCAGCACCATGTCCCCGACCAGGTGACCGTGGGTGTCGTTGACGGCCTTGAAGTGGTCGATGTCGATCAGGGCCACCGACAGCGGGCTGCGGGTCCTGATGGCCCGGGAGATCTCCACCGCCGCCTCGCTCTCCCAGGTGCCCGCGTTGAGCAGCCCGGTCTTGGCGTCGATCCTGGACCTGGCGAGCAGCTGCGCGTGCATCATGAACCGCCTGGCCAGCAGAACGGTGGGGACGCCGACCACCGCTAGCACCGGGTTGACGGCCACCACCACGGTGATCACGATGCCGAGGTCGATCTGGGCGAAGTCGGCCTGCAGCGCCTCCCGGTTCAGTTCCAGGTCAGCCAGGCGCGCCGTGGGATCAGACAGCTTCACCGCGCTGACCAGGAGGATATGGTGCCCCAGCCAGCCCACGATCTCGCAGGCGGCGACGGCCATGGTCCAGGTGAGGGCGTGCACGCCGCCGCCGATCACGGGGCCGGCGAACGACGCGGGGATAGCGTGGAAGACGAGCGAGGCCGCGCCGTACCCCAGGCCGATCGCCGCGCTGGTAAAGACCCGGCGGTAGACGACGCCGCGGTGCACGCGCCACTGAGTGAGCATCAGCAGCGGGATGGGCGCCACCATAGCGTAGAAGGGCGGCAGCAGGATCGCCACCGGCAGAACCCATACCGTGAGGAAGTCCCGCACCATCGCGCCCTGCCCGTAGGCGATCCGGGGGGTCGCCGCGACTGAGATCATGCCGCAGCCAAGCAGCAGCAAGAACTTCAGCAGGTCGCTGATGTGCCATGACGTCTGCGCGGCCGCCACGCCGATAGCCGCGAGCGCGACCGCGGGGACGATGCCGACGTAGACCCGCAGCAACACAGGTAGCCGCCACCAGGCCCAATCCCGGACAACTGTGCCCGCGAGCAGGCGGCGTGTGACGGACGAGGCTCGCATGCTCCACCGTTCCGGCTGATATGTAACGAGTCTGAATATTAGTCGAAATCTCACCGTAAAGGACTAGTACCGCATAGCTACCTTAACTCATCTATGCCCATTTCGTTAACCATTACAAGAGATTTACGCACAGCACGCCACAAGGAGGAGCTAAATGGTGACTGAGAAGCCGCGATTACACGGCGTGCTTACACTGAAAGGCTGTCGTTCAACGGCACCCGGGTGTGTGAGAGGAGGGGCTGGACATGCTGACTACCTGGGGCTGAGCTCAATTAATAGCGACGTAGAGATCATCGGGGAACTCGCCAAGTCCCAATCCGCGCCAGGTTCCGAGAACCTAGCCGATCTTGTCGCGAGCGTGCGCTGAGGCGGTAAAAGGGTCCATGCGAAGCCCACGGAGCGACGCCGTTAGGCGGCGCGGGGAAATGGCGGCCAGCAACACGACGTCCCGCGGCGGGCGCCGGTCTGGAGCCGGCCGAGGGACGTCGGGTCGTTCGTGAGCTGCGCTAGGCGCGGCTACTCGACGGTCACGCTCTTGGCCAGGTTACGGGGCTTGTCGATGTCCCGGCCGAGCTTGGCCGCGACATGGTAGGCCAGCAGTTGCAGCGGGACGTTCAGCAGCAGCGGTTCAAGCTCCGGTTCGGCGCGGGGGATGCGGATGACCGCGTCGGCCAGGCCCGCGGGCAGGTCGGCGCTTGTGACCGCGATGACCGGGCCGCCACGGGCCTTGATCTGCTCGATCGTGGAGATGTTCTTGGTCAGCAGCTCGTCCGCGGGAACGACCACCACGCTCGGCATGGTCTGGTTAATCAGCGCGAGCGGGCCGTGCTTGAGCTCGGCGGCCTGGTAGGCCTCGGCGTGGACGTAGGAGACTTCCTTCAGCTTCTGCGCGCCCTCGCGCGCCACCGGCCAGCCCCGGACGCGGCCGATGAAGAACATGTGCTCAGCGGCGGCGAAGCGGCGCGCGGTCTCGGCGATCTGCTCCTCCTCGGCCAGGATCTTCTCGATCTGGGCCGGTAGCGCGCGCAGGCCGGCCACGATCCGCTGGCCAGAGGCCGAGGACAGGTCGCGCACCCGGCCGAGCAGCAGGGCGAGCATGGCAAACGAAGCCGCCATGTTGGTCAGCGCCTTGGTGGACGCGACCGCGATCTCCGGGCCGGCGTGCAGGAAGATACCGCTGCCGCACTCGCGGCCGATCGCGCTGCCCACCACGTTGACCGCGCCGATGACCTGGCCGCCCTTGCGGCGCAGCTCCTGAACCGCCATCAGCGTGTCCAGGGTCTCACCGGACTGGCTGACCGCCACGTAGAGCGTGTCGGGGTCTACCACCGGGTTGCGGTACCTGAACTCCGAGGCCGGCTCGGCGTCGGAGGGGATGCGGGCCAGCTCCTCGGTCAGCACCGCGCCCATCTGGCCGGCGTAGTAGGCCGAGCCGCAGCCGAGGAACTTCACCTGCCTGATGGATCTCAGCTGGCGCGCGTCCAGGCTGATCCCGCCCAGCTTCGCCGTGGCGAACCGGTCATTGAGCCGGCCGCGCAGGGCCCGGCGCAGTGCCTCAGGCTGCTCATGGATCTCCTTGCGCATGAAATCCTCGAACGTGCCTAGCTCGTAGTCGCCGGCTTCGGCCTCCACGGTGGTGGGCACCTTGCCGGCGTCCGTGCCGCTGCGGTCCCTCTCATCCAGCGACGACGTGCGGTAGTCGGCGGCGTGCACCGTGGCGACTTCGGCGTCGTCCAGGTAGACGACCTGCTTGGTGTAGCGCACGAGCGCGGCCACATCGGAGGCGACGAACATCTCGGACTCGCCGATGCCCAGCACGATGGGGCTGCCGTTGCGGGCCACCACGAGCTCGTCCGGGTGCCTGACGTCGAGTACCACCAGGCCGTACGTGCCTTCCACGCGGCGCAGCACCCGGCGGACGGCTTCTTCAAGGCTCGCCGGGCCGGCGGTGTCGTCCACCTCGGCGGCGATCAGGTGGGCCAGCGCCTCGGTATCGGTGTCGCTAACCAGCGTGACGCCACGGGCCGTCAGGGCGTCCCTGAGCTGCTCGGCGTTCTCGATGATGCCGTTGTGGACGACGGCGATCCGGCCCTGGGTGTCGGTATGCGGATGGGCGTTGACGTCGTTCGGCTCACCGTGGGTGGCCCATCTGGTGTGCCCGATGCCGACCGTCGCCTTGGTCCGGTCGCTGACCCTTTCCCTGAGGTCCTGGACGCGGCCCGCGGTCTTGGTGACCTGCAGCTTGTTTCTGTGGATGACCGCGAGACCGGCCGAGTCGTAGCCCCGGTACTCCAGGCTCCGCAGGCCCTCGAGCAGGACAGGGACCGCGTCCCTGCGGCCGATATACCCCACGATTCCGCACACGTAAAGCTCTCCTTCGCGGTTGGCTTCTCTCTTCTGCGCTACCCGTAGACGATGCGCCGGAGCTGGCGCTCCGAAAGCCCGGGCGCCGCGAACCTGCGCTGCCCGAGCTCGGCCGCGATCACTGGCCAGATCTCATCGTTCTTGCGCTGACGTTGCTGCAGTTCGGCATGGCGCCTGCGGACGAACTCCTCGACGGTCTCGTTGAAGTACGTCGCGATGTCGGCGATGACCCGGACCGCGGTGGGCTGCGGCAGACCCGTGGAGGCCGCCAGGTAGCCCGCGAGGTCCTGCAGGAAAGGGCCCGGGTCCGGCATGGATAATTCTTACTACCTTGCGGCACTTAAGGCAAGGATCCTGCCCGATTCCGGGCAGGAAGCGTCCGATTTTCGTGATTTGAGGGCGATTAGGCCCGTGCGCTCGCGGTTACCACGTGAGTACGGTTACGGCCGGCTTCCTTGGCGTGGTACAGCGCCGCGTCGGCGGCGGCCATCATCTCGGTGAGCTCGCGGCTGGCCCCGTCCAGGGCGGCGACGCCGACCGAGATGGTCAGCCTGACGCACGGTCCTGACGGGTGGGCGTCGTCGATGGGGATGGACAGCGCGGCGACGTGCCTGCGGAGCCGCTCGGCGACGCTGAGCGCGTCCGCCTCCCGGGCGTGCGGCAGCAGGACCACGAATTCCTCCCCGCCGAACCGCCCGGCGAGATCGTAGCTGCGGAGCTGGCTCCGCAGCTCATCGGTAACCGCGCGCAGCGCCTTGTCGCCCACCAGGTGACCGTAGGTGTCGTTGACCACCTTGAAGTGATCGATGTCGACCAGCGCGAGCGCCAGCGGGCTGTCCGTCCGGATAGCGCGAGCGACCTCCGTCGTGGCCTCGCGCTCCCAGGTGGAGGCGTTGAGCAGTCCCGTCTTGGTGTCGATCCTGGACTGGGCGAGCAACTGCGCGTGCATCATGAACCGCCGGGCTAGCAGCACCGTCGGGACCGCGAAAACAGCGAGCACCGGGTTGATGGCCACGACCACGGTGATCAGGATGCCGAGGTCGAATTCGGCGAAGTCAGCCTGCAGTGCCTCGCGGCTGAGCTCCTGGTCGGCCAGCCGGACGGTGGGATCAGAGAGCTTTACCGCCGCCATGATCAGGGCGTTATGGCCCCTCCCGCCCACGATTTCACACACCGCGACGGCAACGCACCAGGTCAGCGCGTGCAGGCCAGTACCAATCGCGGGGCCCGCAAAGGAGTCGGGAAAGGCGCGGAAGGTGAGCGACGCGGCGCCGTAGCACAGGCCCATCGCGGCGGCGGTAAACACTCTCCGGTAGACGACGCCCCGGTGCACCCGCCACTGCGTGAGCACGTACAGCGGAAGGGGCGTCACCATCGCGTAAACAGGCGGAAGCAAGATCGCTATCGGCAGCACCCACACGGTGACGAAATCCCGCACCAGGGCGCCCTGCGAGTAGGCGATCCGCGGCGTGGCCGCGACCGAGACCAGCCCGCAACCGAGCAGCAGGACGAACTTCACCAGATCCGCGGCCTGCCACGACGTCTGCGACGCGGCATAGGCGGTGAGCCCGACCGCGATCAGGGGGATGGCGCCGACATAGATCCGGAGCAGCCAGGGAAGCTGCCACCAGGCCCAGTCCCAGAAGGCTACGCGTGCTTGCAGGCCACGCGTGACGGACGAGGCTTCCATGCTCCACCGTTCCGGATGGGACTCGACAGACTCCTGTCTAGCCGGCAGCTCACCGTAAAGGACTAGCTCCGTATAGCTACCTTAACCCAACTTGGCCATCTTGGGCACTATTGCCTGGGATTCACCTACAGCACGCCATAAAGAGGAGCTAAATGGTGATTGACGAGCCACGATTACCCGGCGTGCTTTCGCCGGGGAGCCTTTTCGCACGGCTAGAGTTCGCGGCCGGAAGGGGGCAGACCATGCGCGTCGCCTTGGGGCTGAGTAGCGCGCCATGTCCAGCACGATCGGAGAGGAATTCGCAAATGCGCGACACGTGGACTTGAGCGGAGACTGCCGTCGCCGCTACGAAGACCCGCGCAGCGGCACCGAGCCTCTGGAGGCGGTGTGACCGGGCCTCCGGCCCGCCGCATGACGCCCGCCGGGTGGTGACAACTGCCGCCACCGCAGCGTCAGCGCAACAGCGACAACCGCGCCAACCCCGCCCCATATGGCGATCACTACCGCCGGGGCCATGAATTCCGCCACGGCACCGGCCGCGACAAAAGCGGCTCCCTGACCAACGATTACTCCCATGTTGGCGATGCCGAAGGCTTGAGCCCGCCGTTCGTTCGGCACCCTGAAGACGAAGGCGGTGTTGGCCGCAATCTGGTAGATACCGAATCCGGCCGACAGCGAAAAGACCAGCAGCGAGACGGCAAGACCCGGGCGCAGGGCCGTCAGGACCAGGGTCGCGCAGGTAAGCACGGCCAGCGGCCCCATCAGGTCGATTCGCCGGCGCGGGCGAACGAAACGGGTGAACAGGGGCATGACGATCGCCGTGCTGAACGCCGTGGACGCCAGCACCAGGCCGGTCGCGATGGACCCGCCGCCGAGTTTTGCCGCATACGGGGCGGCGATTCCCTCGGGCACGGTGTAGAAGACCACCAGCCAGCCGAACAGCACCAGGGTGCGTAGCGCCCGGTCGCCGAAGACCAGCGCGAAGCCGTCCCGCGTCCGGGCCCACTGCGACACCCGGGCGGTTTCCGGCTGGGCGACGGCCGGCCTGGCCCGGGTGCCCAGCAGGATTAACAAGCCGGAAAGCACGAACGTACCGGCGTCGATGGCGAGCGCGGGCCGCGCGTGAATCAGTGCGACCGCCACTCCCGCACCGGCCGCACCCACTACCTGGCCCGCCAGGAAGGTCGTCTGGATCACCGCCGTGCCCAGGGGGTAGAGCTCACCGGGCAAGATATCGGGGGTAATGGACGCCCGGGCTGACTCAAACGGGGGCGCGAACATGGTGGTCGCGAACAGCAGTGCGACCAGGGCCAGGAGCGGCACGTGCGGTATCACCATGGCCGCGACCAGGACGGCACGGACCAGATCGCAGACGACCATCACCGAACGCCGCGGGTAACGGTCAGCCAGGTCGGCCAGGAACAAGCCGCCGAACACCCACGGCAGGTACCCGCTCGCGTACACCAGGGCGGTGAGCAGCGACAACTGCGTCCGGTCATAAACCAGCAGGGTCAGGGCCACCAGGGCGAGGCGATCGCCCGCCACGGAAAGGACCTCGGAAAGCCAGAGGGCCCGGAATTCGCGTACCGCGAACACGTCACGGAAAGTGGCACGCGGCGGCACAGCAGTTGTCGCTGTGACCCTTCTGTCCAGGCCTCGATCTGCGCGGTCCGTCATGATCACTCAGTTTCATCATCACCCAGTACAGACATAAATCGCAACAACTAGTGCGGAATCGGTCACACATGGTTCTCGGCTAACTGTGTACCTGACGAGAATGGCCGACGGGCTTGATATGTGTCGTTCGTCGGCATATACAAGCTCTGTGAGCAAGCAGTCCATGCAGGAGCCGACGTTCCTGATCATGACCGCGCTGGCCGCGGGCGCTCAGCATGGCTACGGGATCATGACCGACGTGGCGCGGATCTCCGACGGGCGGGTCAGGCTCCGGGCCGGCACCTTGTACGCGGCGCTGGACCGGCTGAAGGCCGATGGACTGGTGACCAGCGACCGGGAAGAAGTCGTGGACGGGCGGCTGCGCCGCTACTACCGCATCACCGACGAAGGGACCCAGCTGCTGACGGCCGAGGTGCGGCGCCTGCGGGCCAACGCCGCTGCCGCGGCCCTCCGGCTGGGCCTGGCCGGGGGGACGGCATGACCGCGAACGACGCCAGGGACAGCCGGCGGGACCGGCACGCGCGGCTGCGCCTCGAACACCGGCGCCATCGCCTGGAGAGGCGGTATCGGCGGCTGCTGGCCCTCTACCCCAAGGACCACCGGCGCGAGCACGCGGAGGAGATGGTCGGCGTTCTGCTGGCCGCCGCCGCGCACGGCGCTCAGCCCCCGACGGATGAGCCCCGGACGGCCGAGCCCCGGACGGTCGAGCCCGGGACGGTCGAGCCCGGGACGGTCGAGCCCCGGACGGTCGAGCCCCGGATGGCGGACCTCGCGGCCCGGGCCCGGTGCAGCGGCCAGCACGCGGCCGACTGCGCCGACCTGGTGGCCGGCGCGCTCCGGATCCGCGGCCGGATGGCGGTGAACCGGATCCGGCGGGCGCACTGGTTCGCCGTCCCGGTGCGCGACCCGCGCTGGAGCGACGCCCTCGCCGTAGTGAGCGTGGTCGCACCGCTGCTGCTGCTGGTGGCCGCGCTGGCCGAGTTCGATATCCCGCAGGCCACGGTGAGCGGCATGACCGGGCATCCGTACTGGCCGCTGGGCAGCGCCGTCTACGTCTCCGACCTGCCCCTGACCGCTGGCGCGCCCGTGGTGGCCATCCTGGCGATGCTGCGGCTGAGACGGGTCGCGGGCATCGCCGCGCTGGCCACCGGGACCAGCCAGGGCATCGTCGCGGCAACCTCGGCGTCCGGCGGGAACGCGAGCCCGGCCATCGCGTTCACGGTCCTGCTCGCCGGCACGGCCGCGGCGGCGCTGCTGCTCTCGCCGGGGCCCGGCCGCGGGCTGGCGCTGCTGAGGTGGTGGGGGGCCGCGCTCGTCGGCACGGGCGCGCTGATCCTGGGCGGGTTCAGCGTAGGCAGCAACGTGTGGTTCGGGTACGCCCCGCTGTCGCCGGCCGGATTGACCGCCTTCCGCAGCGAGGTAGCCGGACTGCCCGGCGACCTGCTGATCGCCGTCGTCCTGGTCGCGGTCGCATCGGCTTGCCTGCGCACCGCCGTCAGCCGCCGGGTGCTCGCGCTGCTCGCCATCCCGGTCATCCCCTACGCGATCTTGTGGCAGGAGAAGCTGGCCGGCGATCTCGTCGGCCCGTTCGGCGGCGGCCCGGCCGTCATCCCGTCCTCGGCCGTCCTGCTCTACCTGCCGCCGCTGCTCCTGGCGGGCCTCATCGTCGCGGGGACCAGGCTCGCCCGCCGCCGGGCCAGCGGGCGGGCCCGCCAGGTCAGGTCCCCGGGCTCGTCCGCGGGACCGCCGGGAGCCGTGCGCGCCTAGAACCTCCGATCGTGGTGGTGGCGCCGGCCGCCGCCGTCGCTGGCGCCACCACCACCCCGATACCGGCGGAACCCCGCCGCCGGGAATGGCGGCGGAACTGCCGCCGTCTGAGGCGACGGAGAAGGCGTTGCCGCGGCGTGATCTTGATCCTCGGTAACCAGCACGAATATTCCGGTTAGGCATGACCCGGGATTCCTCTCTCGCTCCCTGAGCTGGCGATTAGTCTCCCTGTTGCAGAATAGAGATATAGCCTGCACTAACCGGGAAAAAGCAGGAATTCAGAAGGTCTTACAATTCCCCAACAGCCGCGGATTAAATTGAACCGGCTGGAGGATTGCCGACCGCGCGGCGCCGGGCGGCGTCTGCTATATCTGGACGAAAGCCATACGTAAGCCGCGGTACGCCGGGGCGGGAAGCTTGGAGACCAGGTGCGGAATCCCCTGCCGCCGCTGCTGACGGAGCAGCTGCGCGCGCTGCGCGAGCGGCCCATCGAGCCCGTCGAGAAGGGATCCGGCTCGCTGGCCCCTGGTCTTACCGCCGCCCGCCTGGCCACCGCCCGGCCGGCACTGCACGCGGCCGGATTCACCTACCCGCTGCTCACGCTGCGCGAGACGGCGCTTGCGGGCAACCTCGAGGCGATGGCCGCCTACTGCGCCCGGGCGGGCGTGGCCCTGGCCCCGCACGGCAAGACCGCCATGTCACCCGAGCTCGGTGCCCGCCAGCTCGCCCACGGCGCCTGGGGCATCACCGTGGCCACCATCGGCCAGCTGCGCACCTACCGGGCCTTCGGCTTCCCCCGCCTCCTGCTGGCCAACGAACTCGTGGACGAGGCGGGCATCGCCTGGCTGGCCGCCGAACTGGCCGCCGATCCCGGCTTCGAGGCATACTGCTACGTCGACAGCCGGGACGGCGTGGCCATCCTCGACCGGGTACTCACCGCTTCCCCGGCCGGCCGCCGTCTGCCCGTCCTGGTCGAAATCGGCCACGCGCACGGGCGGACCGGCTGCAGGACCGATGAGCAGGCCCTCGACGTGGCGAAGGCCGCGGCCGCGACCGGCACGCTGCAGGTAGCGGGCGTGGCCGGCTACGAGGGGAGCATCGGTGCCAGCGATGGGGCGCAGCGGCTCGGCCTGGTCACGTCGTTCTGCCGACGGCTCAGGGCCCTGGCCGGCTGGACTGCGCCGGCGAGCAGCCCATCGTCACGGCCGGCGGCAGCGCGTTCTTCAACGTGGTCACGGCCGAGCTGACCGCGGGCGGCCGCGGGCCGAGGGTGATCCTGCGCAGCGGCGCCTACCTCACCCACGATCACGGGTTCTACGGCACCCTCTCCCCCGCCGCGCGTGGATCGGCGGACGCGCCCGCGCTGCGGCCGGCCCTGGAACTGTGGGCTCAGGTGCTGTCCTGTCCCGAGCCCGGCCTGGCGCTGCTCGGCGCGGGCCGCCGCGACGTCGGCTTCGACCAGGGCCTGCCGGTGCCGGTACGCGCCATCCGGCGGACGGGCGGGGCTCGCCCAGACCTGACCAGCACCGACCTGACCAGCACCGACCTCAGCGGCACCGACCTCAGCGGCAGCCAGGTGACCGAGCTCAACGACCAGCATGCCTACCTGAGGCTGGACGGGGGCACCGTGCTCGCGCCCGGTGACCTGGTAGGCCTGGGCATCTCGCACCCCTGCACCACCTTCGACAAGTGGCGCGTGATTCCGGTAGTAAACGATGCGGAGCGGGTAACCGATATCGTGCACGCCTTTTTCTAGCTTGTCCTATTTGTCGCAAAAGTACGCGATGGCGGGGTTTCAGTATTTACAAAGGCTGCCACCACGTCCGTTCAGATGAAATAATTTTTTCCGAACGGGCGGTGGCTGATTCCTTGCTGTCCCCCGCACCTACCCGAGGGGGAACACGCGATGTCCGATGAATCTTTGGTGCAGCTTTCCGGCAGTTCGCGCGCGCCGCTGGCGAACTTCGAGCCGGCCGGTCAGCTGAACACCGCCGAGCGAGCGGAACTGACGCTGGTGCTGCGGCGCCGGGCCGAACTGCCGGCCGAGATCGTCGCGGGCCCTACCGTCCTGACCAGCGACGAGCTCGCGGAGCGGTACGGCGCTGACCCGGCCGACGTCGACCTCGTCCGGCGGACCCTCGCCAGCCGGGGCCTTGATATTGCGGCTGTCCACGCGGGCTCCCGCCGGGTCAAGGTGGCGGGCACCCTGGGCGATCTGGCCAGCACGTTCGGCACCAGGCTGGAGCAGGTCACGAGCCGGAACCTGGGCGGCCGGATGGTCACGCACCGCTACCGCGAGGGGCCGCTGTACGTCCCGGCCGCGCTGGCGGGCATCGTGCTCGCCGTCCTCGGCCTCGACACCCGGCCGCAGGCCCGGGCGCACTTCCGGCCCAGGGCCGCCGCCGCGCCCGAGGGCACGACGTACTCGCCGAACCAGGTCGCTGACATCTACCAGTTCCCCGCCGGGACCACCGGCGCCGGGCAGACGATCGCGGTCATCGAACTGGGCGGCGGCTTCTCAACCAGCGACCTGGACACCTACTTCGACGGCCTCGGCCTCGCGGTGCCCTCGATCACCGCGGTGAGCGTGGACGGGGCCGCTAACGCCCCCGGCTCGGATCCCACCGGGGCCGATGTCGAGGTAGCGCTGGACATCGATGTCATCGGTGCCGCCGCGAACGGCGCGGCGCAGCTGGTGTACTTCGCGCCCAACAACGGCGACCAGGGTTTCGTCGACGCGATCTCCGACGCGGCGCACGCGAGCCCGGCGCCCATCGTCATCTCGATCAGCTGGGGCCAGTCGGAGGACGCCTGGACCGCGCAGGGACGCTCGGCGATGGACGCGGCGATGGCCGACGCGGCGGCGCTCGGCATCACCGTGTGCGTGGCCGCCGGCGACAACGGCAGCGGCGACGGCGTCACCGACGGCCAGGTCCACGTCGACTTCCCTGCCTCCAGCCCGAACGCGCTGGCCTGCGGCGGGACCAAGCTCATCGCGGACCCGTCCACCGGCGTGATCAGCTCGGAGGTGGTATGGAACGAGACGGCCGCGAACGAGGGGCCGGCGGCGGCGGGGTCAGCGACCAGTTCGCGCTGCCGTCCTGGCAGGCGACGGCCGGGGTCCCGACCCGGGCCGGCGGGTCCGGTGCGGGTGGTTCCGGCGGGAGTGGTTCCGGCGGGCGCGGCGTGCCTGACGTGGCGGGCAACGCGGACCCGGTGACCGGGTACCAGATCATGTCCGGCGGCCAAGCCCAGGTCGTGGGCGGGACCAGCGCGGTCGCTCCGTTGTGGGCGGCGCTGATCAGCCGGCTCGCGCAGGTCACCGGCCAGCGGTTCGGCCTGCTCCAGCCGACCCTGTACGCCGGCGTGACCCCGGGCACCGACGTGCCCGGCCTCCGCGACATCACCAGCGGGAACAACGGCGCCTACGCGGCCGGGCCGGGCTATGACGCCTGCACCGGCCTCGGCAGCCCGGACGGCACCGCCCTGCTGAAGCGACTCCAGGGCTCAGCTAACTAGGGGGACGGAGGCGGAAGGGACCTGCGGCCGGGGTCCGGTGCGAGGATTATGGTTGACACTTCCAAGTGACGGACGCATACTTTTGATAGTGACTTCCATTTAATGGGCTGCTATCGAGGGGACGTGACCGTCATGGCGGCGGATTCGAGCCGCAAGTGGTGGGCGCTGGTCGCGATCGCGGCGAGCGTGCTTGTGGTCGGGCTTGACCTGACCGTGCTCAACCTGGCGCTGCCCACGATCGCGGCCGACCTGCACGCCTCAGCCAGCGACCTGCAGTGGGTCTCGGACGCGTACAGCCTGGTGCTGGCGGCCGCGATGCTGCCCGCGGGCTTGCTCGGGGACCGGTTCGGGCGCAAGAAGGTGCTGCTGATCGCGCTGGTACTGTTCGGGGCCAGTTCGGCGGCGTGCGCGTACGCGTCCAGTACCGGTGAGCTGATCGCCGCCCGGGCGGCGCTTGGTATCGGCGCGGCCGCCATCTTCCCGCTTTCGCTGTCGGTGATTCCGGTGCTGTTCGCCCCCGAGGAGCGGCAGAAGGCCATCGCGCTGATGGCATCGGCGACCTTCATCAGCTTCCCGATCGGCCCGATCGTGGGCGGCTACCTGCTCGACCATTTCTGGTGGGGCTCGGTCTTCCTGATCAACGTGCCTGTCGTCGTGCTGGCCCTGATCGCCGTCGCGTGGCTGCTGCCTGAGTCGCGCAGTGAACAGCGGCCGCGGCTCGACATCGGCGGCGTGATCTTGTCCAGCGCGGGCCTGGCCGGGCTAACCTACGGATTCATCAAGGCCGGCCAGGACGGCTGGACGGACGCCGCGGCGCTCGGCACCATCGCGGCGGGGGCCGCGGTGCTCGCCGTCTTCGTGGCGTGGGAGCGCAGGCTCACCCGGCGTGCCCAGGCAGGCGCGGCCGGGTCCCGAGGGACGCTCAACGGGGGCGCGTCCCCCGGCATCCGGCCGCTGATCGAGCTCAGGCTGTTCCGGTCGGCCGGCTTCACCTGGGGCACGATCTTGGCCACGCTGGTGTCGTTCGCGTTGTTCGGCATCTTCTTCGCGATGCCGCAGTACTTCCAGGAGGTCCGCGGCGTGAACGCCCTGGGCAGCGGGCTGCGGCTGCTGCCCATGATCGGCGGCATGATCGTCGGCATGATCGGCGGCACCCGGCTGGCCTCGCCGCGCCGGGTCGCTGCTCCCGGGCCGGAGCCCGGAACCAGCGAGTTGCGGGCGCCGCGTGGCAGCGCGAAGGCACTGGTCACTATCGGGTTCACCCTCATGGCCGCCACGCTCGCGGTTGGCGCCATGACCAAGACCAGCAGCGGCACCGGGTTCGCGGCGGCCTGGTTCGCCCTGTTCGGCCTGGGCCTCGGCCTCGCGATGCCGCAGACGATGAACGCCGCCCTGTCCGCCCTGTCGGCCGAGCGCAGCGGCTCGGGCTCGGCCCTGATCTCCGCGCTGCGCCAGGTCGGCGCCACCATCGGGGTCGCGGTGCTGGGCACCGTGCTGGTCTCGGTGTACCGGAGTCACCTGACCGTGACCGGCTTGCCCCCGGCGGCCGCGGCCACGGCCAAGAGCAGCGTGGTGGCGGGCGTCCAGGTCGCGCACGCCGCGGGCTCGGTGGCGCTGCTTGACTCGGTCCGCAGCGCGTTCGTGCAGGGCCTGGACACGATGCTCTGGGTCTGCGCCGGCATCGCGCTGGTCAGCGCCATCCTCGCACTCCTCTTCCTGCCGCGCCGCGCCGACGGGATGCCGATGGAGCCGGTGGCCGATGAAAGCGGCTCGCAGCGGGCACAATTGGAGGTATGACAGCGATACTCGGCGGCCAGGGGCAGCAATCCGGCCTGCGCGAGCGGAAGAAGGCCAGGACGCGTGCTTCCATCCGGGAGCACGCGCTCCGGCTGTTCCGCGAGCAGGGTTACCACGCCACCACGGTCGAGCAGATCGCGGCTGCGGCTGAGGTGTCGGCCAGCACGTTCTTCCGGTACTTCCCGACCAAGGAAGACGTCGTCCTGCAGGACGACATGGACACCCGCATGGTCGATGCGCTCGAGCGGCAGCCGGCCGGGCTGGGGCCCCTCACCGCCATCCGCGCGGCCACCCAGGAGGTATTCGCCTCCTACAGCGAGGCCGACCTCGACCTGATCCAGGAGAACACGGCGCTCACCGTGAGCGTGCCCGAGGTCCGGGCCCGGGCCCTGGACGAGTTCGCCCGCACCATCGGGGTCATCAGCGAAGCCCTGGCCAAGCGGGCCGGGCGGCCAGCCGACGACCTGGCCGTCCGGACCACGGCCGGGGCGATCATCGGCGTCATCATGTCGATCACGATGCCGTGGGACGGCTGGTCGGACCGGCAGACCATCGCCGACACGTTCACCCGCATCGACCAGGCGCTGGCGCTGCTCGAGATCGGCCTGCCGCTCTGACGCGGGCATCTGCGGCTCTGGCAGGCGGCTAACGTGCGGCTGCGAGCAGCGAGCGGCATAATGGACCCTGGTGATAAAGGTGAGCCGGGAAGTCTGGTCGGCATGATCGAGCTCGGGAGTCGGCCATGTACCGCGGCGTTTTTTCAGAGGCACTAGCCTCGCACTGGCGCCGTGAAGTCCTTCGTACCAGCTTGTGGTTCGTCCCGGCCATCGAAGTCGTGGTCGCCGTCGTGCTGTTCCTCGGCACGCTCACCGCGGACCGCGCCGCCTACCGCGGCGATTTCGCCCTGCCCGGCTGGGTGATCAGCGGGAGCGCGGACGCGGCCAGGCAGATCCTCACCACGATCGCCGCCGCGATCATCACCGTGGTCGGCGTGGTCTTCTCGATCATCCTGGTCACCCTCACGCTCGCGTCGACCCAGTTCGGGCCGCGGATGCTGCGGAACTTCATCCGCGACCGCGGCACTCAGGTGACCCTCGGCACGTTCGTGGCGACCTTCGTCTACGCCGTCCTCGTGCTTGTCTCGGTCGGCACGGGCTCGCACGGAGACTTCGTGCCGCACATCGGGGTGACGGTCACGCTCGGACTGATGGTGGCCGACCTGGGCGTGCTCATCTACTTCATCCACCACACGGCCTTCTCGATCCAGCTGCCCCAGGTGATCGCCGGTATCGCCAGCGACCTGGCCGGGGCGATCAAGGAGCAGGGCAGCGGGAATGCCGAGCCGCAGCGCATGAGCGGCCCGACGGCGATCGAGCTGCTGAGCCGCGCCGAGGACGGCGGGGGCGTGCTGCTCGCGCCGGCCAGCGGATACGTGCAGTTCATCCAGCACCGGAAACTGGTCCGGCTGGCGGCGCAAGCCGACGCGGTAATCAGCCTGGAGCACCGGCCCGGCCACTTCGTCGTGCGCGGGCACCGGTTCGCGACGGTCTGGCCGCCGGAGGCGGCACCGCTGGTACGCCAGGCGCTGGGACGCGCGCACATCGTCGGCCCGTACCGGACACTCAGCCAGGACGTGTCGTTCGGCATCGACCAGCTGGTGGAGATCGCGCTACGCGCGCTCTCCGCAGCGGTAAACGACACTTTCACCGCACTGACCTGCATCGACTGGCTCGGGGAGAACCTGTGCAAGATCGTCACCGGATGGCATCCGGCCCGGGTGCACCGGGACGGCCAGGGGTTCATCCGGGTGATCGCGGCCGAGCCCGCCTACGACCGCCTGGTCCAGCGTTCCTTCGAGAAGATCAGGCAATCCAGCCTCGGCATGCCGGCGGTGATGATCCGGATGCTAGAGGCCCTGGCCAGGATCATGGCCGAGACCACGAGCGAGGGGCAGCGCCGGGTCCTGCTCGACCAGGCGGCCATGATCGACCGGGCCAGCGAGCGCTCGGTGCCGGAAGCCGCCGACCGGGCCGATATCCGGCGGCGCTACGAGGCCATCTTGACCATGGACTCGAGGCTGGCCGCGGAGTCAAGAGCGGCCCTAGAGTCGTAGGCGGCCCTGGAGTCGTAGGCGGCCCTGGAGTCGTAGGCGCCCCTGGAGTCGTAGGCGGCCCCGGAGGCAGGCCCGACCGAGGGGTCCTGAGCAGAACGGGGAGCGGGTATGTCGGAAACGCCGCCACCCCGTTCGTGGAAGTGATGGAACGGCGTCATCGCGGCGCCGCCGAATGGAGGCGACAGTGAAGTACGTCATCTTGCTGCTGGACACCGCGGCAGCCAAGAACATGACCGAGGCCGAGGGACAGGCGTGGTACGCCGAGATCGGGGCCTGGTACGAGAAGGGCGGCGGCGGGACAGGGAAACTGGTCGAGGGCGGCCACCAGCTCCAGCCGCCGGCCACCGCCAAGACGGTGCGCGCCAGCGGTGTCACCGACGGCCCGTTCATGGAGACCAAGGAAGCGCTCGGGGGCTACTCGATCATCGAGACCGACACCATCGACGAGGCCGTGGAGGTCGCGAAGACCTGGCCCGGGGTGGACCGGGGCTGGATGACGGTCGAGGTCCGGCCCGTCATAGAGATGTGACGCCCGCGGTCGGCCGGTAGCGGGTGGTCAGAAGGACAGGCGGCGGGCGAGCAGCTCGCGTTCGGCCGGGTTGCCGGCCAGCGCGAGCGCCCGCTCGCTGGCAGCTCGGGCCTCGTCGTCGCGGCCGAGCCCGGCCAGCAGGCCGGCCCGCAGCGCGTGGAAGAGCCGGTACCCGTCCAGTTCCGCGGCGAGCGGCGTGATCTCGGCCAGCGCGGCCTCCGGGCCGACGACATAGCGGGTGGCGACGGCCCGGTTGAGCAGCACCACCGGCGATGGCGTCATGGCCTGGAGCCGGTCGTAGAGCAGCCGGATCTGGGCCCAGTCGGTGCGGGTGTAGTCGGGCGCCTCGGCGTGCAGCGCGGCGATGGCCGCCTGGACCTGGTAGGGACCGGGCCCGCGCAGCGCGAGCGCGCGGTCGAGCAGCCCGGTGGCCTCGGCGATCAGCGTGCGGTTCCAGCGGGCGCGGTCCTGATCCGCCAGCCGGACCAGCCGTCCCCACCCGTCGAACCGGGTCGCGGCGCGGGACTCGTGCAGCAGGAGGAGGGCGAGCAGGCCGAGGACCTCGGGCTCGCGCGGCATCAGCCGGTGCAGCAGCCTGGTCAGCACCACCGCCTGCGCCGCCAGGTCCCGCCGGGCCGGCTGGCGGCCCGCGCTGGCCAGGTAGCCCTCGTTGAAGACCAGGTACACCACGGCCAGCACCTCAGCCAGCCGGTCCGCGAGCTGGTCGGGGTCGGGCACGCGCAGGTCCGCGTCCGCGGTCCGCAGCGCCTTGCGCGCCCGCAGCAGCCGCTGCGTCATCGCGGGCTCGCCGACCAGGAAGGCGGTGGCGATCTCGGCTGTGGTCAGGCCGCAGACGGCACGCAGCGTGAGCGCGATCTGCGACTCGCGGGGCAGCGCGGGATGGCAGCAGGCGAAAATCATGCCGAGGAGCTCGTCGTCGGCCGTCTCGGCGCCGTCCTCGGCGCATGCGTCGGTCGCGGTCGCTGCGAGCAGGGCGAGCTTCTCGGCGCCTGCCCGGGCCCGGCGCAGCCGGTCGATCGCCTTGCGGCGGGCCGTGGTCGCCAGCCAGCCACCGGGGTTAGGCGGCCCGTCGCCGTCGCGCCAGTGCTCGATGGCCTCGACGAACGCGTCCTGCACGGCGTCGGCGGCGAGCCCCACGTCCCCGGTTCGCGCGGCGAGGGCAGCCGTGATCCGCGCCGCCTCCTGCCGGTAGACCAGCTCGAGCTGAGCCCCGTCCAAGGTGGCCGCTGGATCAGGCGCCGCTGAACCGGGGCGGGCGCTTCTCGGCGAACGCGGCGAGGCCCTCGGCGAAGTCGCCGGAGGCGGCCATCTCCCGCTGAATCCCGGCCTCGAACTCCAGCTGCGCGTCCATGTGCTGATACAGCCACTGGTTCAGCTGCCGCTTGGTGCCCGCGTAGGATTTCGTGGCGCCCGAGGCGAGCCGGTCAAGCAGCGCGGCGGTACGGTCCGCGAATTCCGGGTCCGGGTACACCTGGTTGATCAGGCCCCAGTCGAGGGCCTTGGGGGCGTCGAGCCGCTCCCCCAGCAGGGCCAGTTCGGCCGCCCGGGCGAAGCCGACCCGGGACGGCACCAGTAGCGACGAGCCCCCGTCGGGCACCAGCCCGATGTTGACGAACGCGAGCTGGAAGTACGCCGACTCGGCCGCGACGACCAGATCGCAGGCTAGCGCGAGGGAGAGCCCGATCCCGGCGGCTGGGCCGTTGACCGCGGCGATGACCGGCTTGGGCATCTCGCGGACGCCGGTGATCAGCGGGTGGTACCGCTCGGTCAGCATCTTGTACACGTCGACCGTGCCGCCGCCAGCCTGCTCGGCGGCCTCCTTCAGGTCGGCGCCGCTGGAGAAGGCCCGCCCGGCGCCGGTGATGACGACCGCCCGCACCCCGGGGTCATCGGCGACCTCCCGGATCGCCGCGAGCAGGTCAAGGGAGAACTGATTGCTCCAGGCGTTCATCCGCTCGGGACGGTTCAGCTCGAGCTTCGCACCCGCGCCCCGGCGGTACAGGTTTATCGTCTCATACTGGCGGTAAAGCTCATCGTCACTCACGCCGGCCATGCTATCGCGGGGGTTCCGGAGGTCGTCCCTCCCGGGCCAGCGGTACGCGTCGGCGGCTGGCCGACCGAGGGAGAACACGGCGGTGTCAGGCAAGGATCAGGGCAAGAAGCTGCCGCGACAGCTGTACGAGACCGAGTTGTACCGCCTGCAGGGCGAGCTGGTGAAGATGCAGGAGTGGATGCGCACGGCCGGAGCCAGGATGGTGGTCATCTTCGAGGGCCGTGACGCGGCCGGCAAGGGCGGCACGATCAAGCGGGTCTCCGAGTACCTGAACCCGCGCGGCGCCCGGATCGTGGCGCTGCCGGCACCGACCGAGCGGGAGCAGACGCAGTGGTACTTCCAGCGCTACGTCGATCACCTGCCCGCAGCGGGAGAGCTGGCCCTGTTCGACCGGAGCTGGTATAACCGGGCCGGCGTAGAACACGTCATGGGATTCTGCACGCCGCAGGAATACAGCCGGTTCCTGCACCAGTGCCCGATCTTCGAGCGGCTGCTCGTCGAGGACGGCATCTTGCTGCGCAAGTACTGGTTCTCGGTCAGCGACGAGGAGCAGCAGCTCCGCTTCCGGGGCCGGCTCACCGATCCCATGCGGCGCTGGAAGCTGTCGCCCATGGACCTGGAGTCGATCACCAGGTGGGAGGACTACTCACGGTCCAAGGACGAGATGTTCGTGCACACCGACATACCCGAGGCGCCCTGGCACGTCCTGGAGAGCGACGACAAGCGCAAGGCCCGGATCAACATGATGGCCCACCTGCTCAGTACGGTCCCCTACCGCGACGTGCAGCCGCCGGCGCTGAAGCTCCCGCCGCGGCCGCCGTCGCGCGGATATGTCCGGGTCCCCAGGAACATGCAGGCCTACGTCCCCGACCACGCCGCGGAACTGGTGGCCCAGGCGGGTTCGGTCGCCAGGGCCAAATGACCTTGCGGCAGCGGCCGGCCCTTTGCTGCGCCAGGATGAGGGGGCGGCACCGGGAGTTGGGACATTGTTATCGCCAGGCCGGGGGCGAGCGCGGCAATGGGCATGAAACTATGCCGTGGGGAGGCACGACGACGCGAGGAGGCAGGAGATGGCGGTCGCACCGTTGCCTGAGCGCAAGGCGTGGCAGGCGCTCAAGGGGCACTACGACGAGATAGCCGGCCTGCATCTGCGTGAGCTGTTCGCCGGGGACCAGGGACGGGGTGAACGGCTGGCCGCCGAGGCGGCCGGACTCTACCTGGACTACTCCAAGAACCGCGTCACCGACGAGACCATGCGGCTGCTCGTGGCGCTGGCCGAGGAGTCCGGCGTGCCTGACAAGCGCGAGGCGATGTTCCGCGGCGAGCACATCAATGTGTCCGAAGACCGCCCGGTGCTGCACGTGGCGCTGCGCATGCCCGCTACCGATCACCTGATCGTGGACGGCACCGATGTCGTGGCGCAGGTGCACGAGGTACTCGGCCGGATGGCGGACTTCGCCAACCGGGTCAGGTCGGGCGACTGGAAGGGCTACACCGGCAAGCCGATCAGGAACGTCATCAACGTCGGCATCGGCGGATCGGACCTGGGCCCGGTGATGGCGTACGAGGCCCTCCGGCATTACACCACGCGGGATATCACCTTCCGGTTCGTGTCCAACGTGGACTCCACTGATTTCGCTGAGGCGACCCGCGACCTCGATCCTGAACAGACGCTGTTCATCATCTCGTCCAAGACGTTCGGCACCCTGGAGACGCTGACCAATGCCACCTCGGCGCGGGACTGGATCGTCGGCGCGCTGGGCTCAGAAGAGGCCGTGGCCAAGCACTTCGTGGCGGTGTCCACCAACGCGGAACGAGTCAAGAAGTTCGGCATCGACGTAGCCAACATGTTCGAGTTCTGGGACTGGGTCGGCGGCCGGTACTCGATGGAGTCGGCGATCGGCCTGTCCACGATGGTCGCGATCGGGCCCGAGGGGTTCGGTGAGATGCTGGCCGGATCTCACGAGATGGACGAGCACTTCCGCACCGCCCCGCTGCAGCAGAACCTGCCCGTGCTGATGGGCCTGCTCGCGCTCTGGTACCGCGACTTCTTCGGTATCCAGACGTACGGCGTCATGCCGTACGAGCAGTACCTGAAGCGGTTCCCGGCCTACCTGCAGCAGCTCACCATGGAGTCGAACGGCAAGCACGTCACGCTGACCGGGGCGCGGGTCAGCTACGACACAGGCGCGGTCTTCTGGGGTGAGCCTGGCACCAACGGCCAGCACAGCTTCTACCAGCTCATCCACCAGGGGACCACGATGATCCCGGTGGACCTGATCGGGTTCGGCAAGACGCTTAACCCGCTGCGCGATCATCACGACATCCTGTCTTCCAACGTCTTCGCGCAGGCGCAGGCGCTGGCGTTCGGCAAGACCGAGGAAGAGGTCAGGGCCGAGGGCACACCTGAGCACGTGGTGCCACACCGGGTGATGGAAGGCAACCGGCCGAGCAACGTGCTGCTCGCCGAGATCCTCACCCCCCGGATCCTCGGCGCGCTGATCGCCCTGTACGAGCACAGCGTGTTCACCCAGGGAGCGATCTGGGACATTGACTCGTTCGACCAATGGGGCGTGGAGCTCGGCAAGGTACTCGCGGTCAAGATCATCCCCGAGCTGACCAGCGAGACCGAGCCGGCGCTTGACCACGACTCGTCGACCAACACGCTCATCCGCCGGTACCGCGCGCTCAGAGCTCGCTGACAACACGTAAGGACTGACCAGCCATGCCAACTGATACACCGATGCAGCTCGGGATGATCGGGCTCGGCCGGATGGGCGCCAACCTCGTCCGCCGGCTGATGCGCGACGGCCACCGCTGCGTGGCCTACGACGTTAACCCCGACGCGGTCAAGGCGCTGGCCGCCGAAGGCGCGCAGGGCTCGGAGAGCCTGGCCGACTTCGTCGCCAAGCTGGACAAGCCGCGGGCCATCTGGATCATGGTCCCGGCCGGCATCGTCGAGCAGACCCTCAACCAGCTACGCCCCCTGCTCGAGCCCGGTGACATGGTGATCGACGGCGGGAACTCCTACTACCTGGACGACATCACCCGGGCCAAGGACCTCAAGCGGGACGGCATCCACTACATCGACTGCGGTACGAGCGGCGGTGTCTGGGGCCTGGACCGCGGCTACTGCCTGATGATCGGCGGTCAGGACGAGCCTGTCCAGCACCTGGACCCGATATTCAAGTCCATCGCACCGGGCAAGGGCACCGTGGAGGCTACCCCAGGGCGGACCAGCCACACCACCGCCGACCAGGGATACCTGCACTGCGGCCAGAACGGCGCCGGGCACTTCGTCAAGATGGTGCATAACGGCATCGAGTACGGCATGATGGCCGCGATCGCCGAGGGCCTGTCGATCATCAAGCACGCCGACGCGGGCCTGCACCAGGACGAGATCGACGCGGAGACCACGCCGCTGCGCAATCCCGAGGCCTACCAGTACGTGATCGAGGCCGGCGAGGTCGCCGAGGTGTGGCGCCGCGGCTCGGTGATCAGCTCCTGGCTGATCGACCTGACCGCCGCCGCCTTCGCCAAGTCCCCCGACCTGGATGTTTTCAGCGGCCGGGTGTCCGATTCCGGCGAGGGCCGGTGGACCGTGCAGGCCGCGGTGGACACCGCCGTGCCCGCCTCGGTCATCGCCGCCTCGCTGTACGAGCGGTTCGAGTCCAGGGACAACGGCGCGTTCACCGGAAAGATCTTGTCGGCGATGCGCTCGGAATTCGGCGGGCACATGGAGAAGAAGGCCTGATTCATGCCGAAGAACTCGTCACCCCGGCCGCAGGACCACGTCATCGTGCTGTTCGGCGCGACCGGCGACCTGGCCAAGCGCAAGCTGCTGCCCGGACTGTTCCACCTGCACGCGGCCGGCCTGCTGCCGCAGGAGTACCGCATCATCGGGACCTCGCCGGCCCAGTACGCGCTGACCGACGAGCAGTTCAAGAAGCACGCCGAGGAGGCGTGCGCCGACTTCTGCATCACCAAGCCCACCGACCCGTCCTGGCCGTCGTTCGCCGAGCGGCTGTCGTTCGGCGCCGCGGACCCCGACGACCCCGCACCGCTGGTGGCCGCGGTGCAGAAGGCGGAAAAGGAGATCGGCGGCTCGCCGCGGCGGCTGTTCCACCTGGCCGTGCCGCCCGCCGCGTTCACCTCGGTGGTCGGCATGCTCGGTGCCTCGGGCCTGGCCACCGACCGCACCCGAGTGATCATCGAGAAGCCGTTCGGCACCGACCTGGACTCGGCGCGCAAGCTCGACCAGGCGGTGCACGCGGTGTTCGACGAGTCGCAGGTGTTCCGCATCGACCACTTCCTGGGCAAGGAATCGGTCGACAACATCCTGGCGTTCCGGTTCGCGAACGGGCTCTACGAGCCGATCTGGAATCGCAATCACCTGCGCTACGTGGAGATCGACGTACCGGAAACGCTGTCGATCGAGGGGCGGGCCGCGTTCTACGACGCGACCGGCGCCTACCGGGACATGGTCGTCACCCACCTGTTCCAGGTCCTGGCGTTCGTGGCCATGGAGGCGCCGGTGTCACTGTCGGCCAAGCACCTGCGGGACGAGAAGGCGAAGGTGTACGAGGCACTGAAGCCGATCGACACCAGGCACGTGGTCCGTGGCCAGTATCGCGGGTACACCTCGGAGCCCGGCGTGGCGGCCGACTCGCAGACCGAGACGATGGTCGCGGTGCGGGTCGAGGTGGACAACTGGCGCTGGCACGGAGTGCCGTTCTTCCTGCGTTCGGGCAAGGCCATGGGCGCCTCGCGTCAGGTCATCGTGCTCGGCTTCCAGCCGCCGCCGCTGCGGATGTTCCCGGCGCATCGCAAGGACCTTCCGTACGGCCGGCAGAATGAGATCGTCATCGATTTCGCCGACCCCGGCGCCATCAAGGTCAACTTCCTGGCCAAGGTGCCCGGAGCGGAGCTGACCCTGGGCAACGCCGAAATGGCGTTCTACTACAAGGACTCGTTCGCCGAGTCGCACGCGCTGGAGGGCTACGAGCACCTGATCCTGCTGGCCATGGTCGGCGACCAGTCGCTGTTCACCAGTTCGTACGGGATCGAGCGGCTGTGGGAGATCTCCGAACCGCTGCTGGAGAACCCGCCGCCGGTCGAGCCGTACGCCGTCGGGTCGTATGGGCCGGAGTCGATCAAGCAACTGATCGCGCCCTACCATTGGCACCTGCCCCACGTTTAGGCTCGCGTGTCCTGGCGGATGGAGAGCTGACTGCGGGCCATCACCCCAAATCCGCTGGGCGCGCCGCGTCATCGAAGGGTCGTGGCTGACCAACGATGACGCTCCCGTCACAGGGTGTCAAGCAATCCGGTGATCTCGTCCCGGGTCGGAAGATAGCCACGTAGAAACTGGGGCCACTGCCGCCGCGTGGGCGGCGGAGCAGGTCGCCGCCGTACGCCACGATCCGGCTGCCCGGCTCGCGCTGACCGGGGCGCACGTACCGCGGACCGTTCAGGTGGATCCGGTCTTTCAGGAACTGGTGGTTCCGAGCGCCGCTGTGATCTCCTGGATGGCCTCGGCCTCGGCGGGGCTCACGCTCTGCCCTTTCTCCTTGTGCGCTTCCGCGACCTTGCTCGCGAGAGCAATGACGAAGCGGCGGTAATCGTCGACTTCCCCGGTCGCCGCCTTGCTCTCGAGCAGTGCCACCGCGTCGCGGAGGTGCTTCAGGCCGTTCTCCCTGACTTCTGCGGCCGAGTGGTACCTCGTGTGGTCCGTCTCGGGCTTCGCCGCGACGATCTCGTCGAGGAGTTCGCTCTCGCCGTGCTGAGCGCGCGCTTCGACGTAGGCCTTCGACATCGCGATTGACTCGCGGATCATTCCCCCGCGAGCCGCGGTGACCACGATCATGCCGGCGCTCGGCGGGCCCTCGAGCACCACCTTCCATTCCTCGGGTGAAAAAGCCGCCTTTGACGTCATCCGAAGCTCCTTCCTAGCGATGTGAAATCAGGAACTGCCCACCCGCGGTGAAGAAACGCACGATCGCGATCATCCCCGACCGGAGCCTACCCATACCAGCGCAGGACCGCAGATGTGCTCATGAGAAGCGGGAAGCTCAGCCCTCAGGATAGAGGCCGGCGAGCAGCTCGTAGGCGCGCTCGAACACCGCGGGGGTGAGGATGTCCGGCGCGATGTACTGGTAGATGCACAGTCCGATGAGCAATGCGTGGCCGATGGCCCAGGCTTCGACTGGAGCGGTCCCGGGGAGCGGCTGATCGTGGTCCGCCTCGGCCAGCTCCGCCAGCCGCCGCTCATTGACGGCGCTGTAGCGCCGCAGGTCATCCGGGCTGCGCAGCAGCGCCGCGAGGAACTCAAGCTCCATCGCCAGCACGGCCTTGTCCCTGAATGCCTCATCCACGGCCATGGCGCGGCTGAACTCCGCCAGCCGTTCGCGCAGCGGCAGGGACTGGTCGTTCATCCCGGTCGCCCAGGCCGGTATTGGCGCCGCCTCGATCGCGCTGATCAGCAGATCCTCCTTGCTGGAGAAGTGACCGTAGATAGCGCCCTTGGTCACGCCGGCCGCCTCGGCGACCTGCTCGAGCGAGGTCGCGGCGTAGCCGCGCTCCCGGAAAAGCCGCCGGGCCTCGCCGAGCAGGCGCTCGCGCGTCACCGCCTTCGAGGTCTGCCTCGTCATCCTGGCCACGGGCCAATGCTGCCACATGGCGCCGCCCATTGATATTCCACCGGTCTCCAGATACCGTCGGTATATGAACAGGCGGCCAGATAGATAGATACCGCCGGACCGGGGAGGACGCAAGTGAGCCTCGCAGCACAGGTGATGCGCCGTGTGGAGCCCGCGGTGCTCCGCTTCTACCAGTGGCGCGGCGATCCCCTCGCCCGGTGCATGCGACCGCAGACGAAGACCGACCCCTACCCGCTGTACGCCGACATCCGCCGGCGTCCCCTCGTCTGCAGCGCGCTCGGTGCCTGGATGACGGCGGATCACGCAGTGGCGGAGAGCATCCTGCGGGACCGGCGGTTCAGCTCCTCCCCCGTGCACCAGCGCGGTTACCGGCCGCCCGCTTACCCGGCCGGCGATCCCCGCGCGGAGCTCCCCGCCGCCGACCTGCTCACGATGGACCCGCCCGACCACACCCGCATCCGGCGCCTGGTGTCCGGTGCCTTCACCCCGAAGGCGATAGCCGGCCTGGAGCCCTGGATCCGCGAGGTGACCGGCCGGCTCCTCACCTCTGCCGACGCCGCGGCAGGCTTCGACCTCATCGACGCGCTGGCCTTTCCGCTGCCCATCGCGGTGATCTGCCACCTGCTCGGCGTACCGGCTCAGGACCAGGCCAGCTTCCGGGCCTGGGGCCACGCCGTCGCCGCCACCCTCGAACCGCAGACCTCCCTGGCCGCCGAGAACCAGTCGCGCGCAGCGGAGCTGGCCCTGACCTCTTACCTGCGGAACCTGGTGGCCAAGCACCGCGCCGATCCTGACGAGAGCCTGCTTTCCGCCCTCGTGGCGGTCGAGGAAGACGGCGACCGGCTCAGCTCCGCCGAGCTCGTCAGCACGGCGCTGCTCCTGCTCGTGGCCGGCTTCGAGACGACCGTCAACCTGATCGGGAACGGCGCCGTCGCCCTGCTCGGCGAGCCGGAGATATGGGAGCGGCTGCGAGAGGATCCGGCCCTGGTCCCCGGGGCGGTCGAGGAACTGCTCCGCTACGACAGCCCGGTCCAGGTGACCCAGCGGACCGCGACCGGGGACGTGGACCTCGACGGCACGGCGATGCCGAAGGGCACGACGGTCCTCGTGGCCATCGGCGGCGCCAACCGCGATCCCAGCGTGTTCGACCAGCCCGACCGCCTCATCATCGACCGGCCGAACGCCTCGCGGCACCTGTCGTTCTCGCTCGGGATTCATCACTGCCTCGGCGCCGCGCTCGCCCGCCTCGAGGGCCGCATCGCGGTCGAGGAACTCACGCGCCGGTACCCGAGGCTCGAGATGGCGGGGCCGCCCGTCCGGCGGCCGCTGCTCGTGCTGCGCGGCTTCGAGACAGTCCCCGTCCGCGCGCCCGCGCGCCCGGCTGGAGCGTCAGGCCAAAAAGTAAAAACAGGCCGCACTGAAACGTAAAGACCCCTGCGCGGGCGCAACTGGGTCCGTAGACCCGCCGCGCTTCTTCCCGACCACCGAAGCCATATACAACGCTGAACTCGATCACGCTGTCATGGCTCCTTCCCTGCTATGAAAGGATTTGTCAATTGCGCGGTGCCAAGCTGCCGGGCGTAGTACGCCGGCGGTGATCGGTGTCAACGTCGCTCGTCCAGCGGGGCGCGCCACGTTGACGCCTCAAGGCGCGCCGTCGTACAGTACGTCGGGCCACTGAGCGCCTGCCGACTGCCGACCGGGATAAGGATAGGAGCGCGAACCCAGCCTCATGCGGTCAGGAAGCGCGAATGAGACGGCCGCCCAGGCTGTCCGGTCGGCTGGCGCGGGACGGGGAGGAATGCGCTGCCGGACGTCCGCGGAGACGTGCCCAGGCACCTCGCCTACGGGAAAACCCTTGAGCAGATCCGCGGGCACCTCCGCGCCGTCCTCATCGACGGCCCGGTCTGCAGCAGGCCCGCGTTCCCGCACCACACGCCGGTCCTGCACCACCCTGACGGGGGGACGGTGAGGTGACGCGCCGCCTGTCGTTCCCGGGGCGGCCCCGGGCGCGGCTTGGTGTCCTGGCGGCTGCGGCCCTGATCGCAGCGGCCGGGATCATCCTGCTCGTGTCCTGCCAGCAGATCGCCAGTGTCTCCCCTGCGTCGTCCCCGCGGCCGCACACCAGCCCGTCATCTTCACCCGCCGTCGCGCGCGCGCTGGCCGCGCTGCTGCGGCAGGGAAACCCGGACGCCGCAACGCCCGGCTACTGGGAGAATCCCAGCGCCACGCTGGAGGCTGCCGCCGCCGGCGCGGATGATGCCCGGTTCCGCGCGCTCGGCGCGCTGCTCGTGAAAGACGGCTTCGCCGGTGCCATTATCAACCTCGGCCGGGAGATGACCGGCGGCTGGTACAACTGGAGCGAGCGGAAATGCCCGCGCACCGACCCCCGCTGCTACGCCCTCGCCTGGCGGCACGCCGTGGACGCCATGCGGTCGGTGCCCGGGCAGCACTTCCGGTTCCTGTGGACCGCCTTCCCTGGCGCCGCCGCGGCCACCGACGCGTGGCCCGGTGCCTCCTATGTGGACCTAGTAGGTACCGACGTCTACGACTGGTACGGCGGCCCCGACTACACCTACCCGCACACCGCCTCCGGCCAGCTGGACCACGACGCGAAGTGGCGGCAGATCCTCACCCAGCCCGGCGGCCTCGACTGGCTCGCCCGGCTGTCCCAGCTCACCGGCAAGCAGGTCGCCATCCCCGAGTGGGGGCTAGACTTCCACAGCTTCGGCGGCCAGGACGACCCGGCGTTCATCACCCGCATGCTCGCGTGGCTGCACGCCCACCACGCAATCGGCGTCTACTGGGCGGTCCATCACGTGGTTAACGATCAGGCTCTCCCTCCCGGCCCGCTGCTGGCCGACGTGGGCGGGTACACGGGCAACACGGCCGGGGTAAACGACCTCGGCCTGCTGCTCGGCGGCCGCCTGCAGTACGCCGAGGCATTCCTGTCCGACCAGCAGGCAGTCTCCGATTCCTCCGCACAGCCGGCGCTGGCCCACTTCCAGCATTCCGGCTACCAGCTCATCCTCGGCGTCCCGCTAGTGCCGCTGACCGTGTCCAGCTCTGCCAGCCCGCCCGAGCGGGAGCATCCATACCAGCTGGCCGACTACCCCGATGCGCTGGCCGCGTTCCGCCAGGGTGTATCCGGCGATCACCGCCCCTGAACTGCGCCGCGCAAGGCCCGAGTCTGCCGGTCACCGGGTCGCCGGCCGGCCAGACCACCGGCCGGCTAGACCACCGGCCGGGCAGGCTGATCCGATCCGGTTGTCACGGCAGGTGCTGCTGGCAGCGCCCGGTAACGTTTGGCCTTCCGTTAAGCGAATCCGGACATCCCGGATACGTCCAGGTAGCTTGGCCACGGGCTGCGAGCGGCCCGGTTCCGAGCGCGGGAGGTGCTCCAGATGACAACGATCACAATTGATGGCACGAAAGGCGGCCGGGTCTTTGATGGTGTCGGCGCCATCTCCGGCGGCGGCGGTAACTCCGTCCAGCTGATCAGCTACCCGGAACCGCAGCGCGGCGACATCCTTGATTACCTGTTCAAGCCGGGCGCCGGCGCGGCTTTGCAGATCCTCAAGGTCGAGGTCGGAGGTGACGCGTTCTCGTCCTGCGGGGCGGAGCCGAGCCATCAGCACAGCCGCGGCGTCCTGAACCCGAACGGCGGCTACGAATGGTGGCTGATGCAGGAGGCGAAGGCCCGTAACCCGGCCATCAGGTTCTACGGGCTCGCGTGGGCGGCGCCCGGCTGGATCGGCGGCGGAGCTTTCTGGTCCCAGGACATGATCGACTACCTGGTGGCCTGGGTGGAGTGCGCCGCCAGCCATGGCTTGACGATCCACTACCTCGGTGGCTGGAATGAGCAGGGCTATGACGCTGCCTGGTTCAAGGCGCTGCGGAAGTCGCTGGATGCGGCCGGGCACACTGGCACGACGATCGTCGCCTCCGACAAGGATCCCTTCGACTGGGCCGTAGACGGCACCTACCGGTCCGAGGTGCCGTGGGCGATCGCCGATGACATGACAACGGATACGGACCTGGCCGCGGCGATCGGGGTTCTCGGGGCCCATGACGTGTGCTCCTACCCGACCACCGGGATGCAGTGCTGGTCCACCGCGGCCGCGGTTGCCTCAGGCAAGCCGCTGTGGCACAGCGAGGTCGGGGCGATGCCCGGCGCGGACGGCTCTGCGATGGTCCGGTCGGTGATCCGCGGGTACATCGACGCCCGGATGACCGGCCATATCCAGTGGCCGCTGATCACCACGCAGCCCCCCGGCCTTTTCTACCAGGACCGGGGGCTGATCTGGGCCGCGCAGCCACGCTCCGGCTACTACATTCCCAAGGCGATGCTCGGCGCCATCGCCGCGGTCACCCAGTTCACCAAGCCCGGCTGGATGCACATCGATAGCGCCTGCGGCTACCTGGGCGGCAACCGGGCCAACGGCTCCTACCTGGCGCTCCGAGCGGCTGACCGCAGCGCCTGGAGCCTGATAGCCGAAACCACCACCGCCGCCGCGGAACAGTTCATCACCGTAACCATCAGGGGTGGCCTGCCTAGTGGAACGGTGCATGTGTGGCGCACCAGCCCGGCATCAGCCGACCCGGCGGACTGGCTCCTGCGCCGAACCGATATCGCGCTGGACGCCGCTGGGAGCTTCACGTTCGGCTGCCTGGCCGGCTATGTCTACAGCTTCACCACCACCAGCAGGCAGGGCATCATCAGGCCATCGATACCCGCCAGCCAGCCTTTCCAGCTCCCCTACTCCGACGGCTGGACCAGGGACGCCTCGGCGGCCGGGACGATGCCGCCGTACCTGGCGCCGCAGGACGGCAGTTTCGAGTTCGCCCGCGCAGCCGACGGCTCGAGTTCCTACGTCGTGGCCCAGACAACCCCGATGCAGCCCATCTTCTGGCATCCGAAGAGCTCACACGACACGCGCTTCCCGTACGCGGTCATCGGCAGCAGCGGGATGGCCAGCAACTACAAGGTCAGCGTGAGCCTCTGCTTCACCGCAAGTGGCCAATCCGGCGGCGTCATCGCGCGGTTCAGCAGCCAGGGAAACGAGATCTTCAATTTCAGGGGATACATACTCGACCTTGGCTCGGCGGGCGGCTGGTGGCTCACCAAGAACAGCGTGAGCGTCGGCACCACCGTGCTCGCACACGGCACCATAGCGGCGCCCGCAATCGGGACGTGGACCTCCCTGGCCATCGGCGTCAACGTGACAACGATCACCGCCTGGGTAAATGGCCAGCAGGTGGCAATGGTCACCGATAACGACCCGAATTACGCCACCGGCATACCCGGGATCGAGACCGATGCCTTCCGTGGTACCTGGTCATCCACTCAGTTCAAAGAATTCTCTGTGACGCCCTACTAAGCGATTGCGGCTGGAGGTCTGATATGAAGTCGCCATGTGGGTTGTGATGAGCGCCGCCGAACGCGAGGAGTTCCTGGCGGGCGTGCATGTCGGCGTGCTGAGCGCGACAGCGGGCACGGCGGGCCAGACGCTGGCCGTCCCGGTCTGGTACAGCTACCAGCCGGGCGGCCTGGTGACCGTGCTGACCGGCCGCCGGTCGCGCAAGGCCGCGGCGATCCGCGCAGCGGGCCGGTTCGGCGTGTGCGTCCAGTACGACAGCCCGCCCTACCGCTACGTCACCGCCGAGGGGCCGGTCGTCAGCGAGGAGGAACTCGATCCCGCCGAGCGGCTTGCCATGGCCCGCCGCTACCTGGGTGCTGCCGGCGGTGACCGTTACGTCACGGACAACCCGGATCCCGGGCGCGAGAACGTGGCGTTCCGGATGCGCCCGGAGCGCTGGCTCAGTCAGGATCAGGGGAGCGGCAGCAGCTGATGCACACCCTGGTAGAGCGGGCCAGGACGCTGGTGGACGCCCGGTCGCGGTAGCTGCACCCTGATCGCCGGCATCAGCAGCCAGACCCGATCGCAAGGGAGATGACCAGCCAGGACGTGGGAGTTCACCGGGGTAACTGGGTGATCTGCCGGGTGGCTAGCGTGTGGCCCGCCGACCTGAGCCGGGCGGCGAGCGCGGCGCCCATCGCGGTGGCTGGTGTCAGGACGCCAGCGCGAGCTGGCAGCTGGTTCCTGTCCAGCGCGAGGCACAATGCGGTTTCGCCGAGCATCACCGAGGTGGCGGCATATCCCGGGTCGCCCTGGGCCTCGATCATGGCCAGGTACCGTACCCCGGCCGAGGTCCGGGTATGGATCTGGATGCGGAAATAGCCCGTGCGGCGGGTCTTCTCGCCGGGGCCCTGGCCCGGTGCGGGCAGCAGCTGGCTGAGCATCGCCCGGGATGGCCCGAAGGCCAGCCCTGCCTCGGCGGCCTTCAGTGCGGCGCTGACCGTGGTGGCCAGCAGGGGCGCGGCCGGGCTGGCGCCGAAACCGGTGACCTCCCGGTAGCGGAACCGGCGGCCATAGGCCCAGCCCTGCAGCGCGTTGCTGCGGCGCACCACACGGGTGTTAATCCCGGCCATGGCGAACGGGCCGGTCCACATCCGCAGCTCACCGTCGTACCGGGCCCAGCCCGGGTCACGCTCGTCGCCCAGGTCGGGTTCGGCCGCGCGATCAGGGCTCAGTGCATAGGGATCGCTGACCACCCGGCGGCGCTGCGCGCTGGCCCGCACCTCCTCCTGCTGCCCCATCATCGACGCCAGCGTCCCCCCGCTGACACCGCCCCGCAGCGCCGTCACCACCAGCGTCGTGTCCTGCAGGTCGCCGGCGTCATCGGCGCGGGCGGCCTGATGCAACAGCAGCACCCCCAGATCGGACGGGACCGAGTCAAACCCGCAGCAGTGCACGATCCGCGCGCCCGTGGCTGCGGCGACGTCGTGGCAGCGGTCGATGCTGTCCCGGATAAACAGCACCTCGCCGGTCAGGTCGGCGTAGTCGGTGCCCGCCTCGGCGCAGGCCTGGACCAGCGGGAGCCCGTGCGCGCGGTAGGGGCCCACCGTGCTCACCACTACCCGGGCCGCCCGGGCCAGCACCGCCAGCGACACCGGATCACCCGAATCGGCGACCAGCAGCGGCCAGGCCGACGCGACAGTACCCAGCCCCGCCCGGACATCGGCCATCCGCTGTTTGGAGCGTCCCGCAAGGCCGATGCGCACGCCTCCGGAGCCATGACCGGCCAGGTAACGGGCCACCAGCCGCCCGGCGAAACCGGTGGCGCCGAACACCACCACGTCTAGCTGCCGGTCCCCGCTCACCACTTCATCCTAGACAAGCCGGTACCAGACGGGCCGGGTCTAGTGCGTCGGGGTGCGCTTCCCGCCGCCGGCGCCGGGGCAGGGCGACGCGGAGCAGGTCCGGACTGAGGTGCTTGTGGGAGTGATGCGGCGGCCAGCGCGAGGGGTGACGGGGGCAGGCAGGAGGCCCGTTCGGGATAAAAAATATCGTTGGCCCCGGCCGCCGCGGCCGGGGTCCTTGCGGTTGAATACCTTGTGTGCCGATGCGCGTGCCGCAGAGCCTGGCCTGCGGTGACTACGACCGGACGCAGCCGCGGTCCGGTCGGCCTTCGCCTCCCGCGCGTTCCGGTGGCTGGCACCGTCGCCGGACAAGGCCTGCGTGATCTGATTGACGGGATTCAAGGCCGGCCTCGGCGTGGTGCTGCGGGAGTGGGGGCGGATCGGCATCACGGGCTTCGGCGGGCCGCCGGCCCACATCGCGCTGCTGCGGCGGCTGTGCGTGGACCGGGAAGGCTGGCTCGACGCGGCTGAGTTCGAGGACGCGATCGCCACCTGCAACCTGCTGCCGGGACCGGCGTCAACCGAGCTCGCGATCTTCTGCGCCTGGCGGGTGCGCGGCCGGCTCGGCGCGCTGGCAGGCGGCCTGGCCTTCATCGTGCCCGGTCTGATCATCATCTTGGTGCTCTCGGCGCTTTTCCTGGCGGGAGCGTCCCCGGTCTGGGTCCGGGGAGTGGGGGCGGGAGCGGGCGGCGCGGTGGCGGCAGTGGCGGTCGCGGCCGGCTGGGCGCTGCTGACACCGAGCTGGAAACGAGCCTCGGCCCGGGACGGCGCTTCTGAGGGGTCGGCCGTTCCGCGCGGGCGGGCGGCGCGGCTGCGGTGGGTGATTTACCTGCTGGCCGGCGGGGCGGCCGCGGCCACGATCGGGCCCTGGCTGGTGCTGGTGCTGCTCGGCTGCGGGTTGTTCGAGTTCGGCCTACGGCGTGGGCGTGATCATGCGGTGACGTCGGTTTTCCTGGCGCCGGCGTTGGTGCCGCTTTTCCCGGCGGCGGTCGGCGCCGGGGTGCTGGCGTCGGTAGCCTGGGTGGCGTTCAAGGTGGGGGCGCTGTCGTTCGGCGGCGGCTTCGTGATCATTCCGCTGATGCAGGCCGACGCGGTGGGACGGCACTGGATGACCGGCGGCCAGTTCCTGAACGCCGTCGCGCTCGGCCAGATAACCCCCGGCCCGGTCGTGCAGACAGTCGCCGCGGTCGGCTACGCCGCCGCGGGACTGCCCGGCGCGCTGCTGGCCGCCTTCGTCGCCTTCACGCCGTCGTTTGTCTTCGTCCTCGCCGGCGGACGGTACTTCGACCGGCTGCGGGGCAACCCGCAGGCGCAATCCTTCCTGGACGGCGCGGGCCCGGCCGCCATCGGCGCCATCTTCGGCTCGGCGATCCTGCTGGGCCGGGAGCTGAGTGTGGCGTGGCAGTTCGGGGTGCTGGGCGGAGCGGCGGTGCTGCTGCTGGTCCTGCGCCGCGGTGTCGTCCTGACCTTGCTCCTGGCGGCCGCGACCGGGCTGATTATCGCGCTGGCGGGCGGGCCGCTGCCTGGGTAACGGCGGCGGTTTCGAGGGCGGCGGTTTCGATGCCGATCGTGCGGAGTCGCAGGGCGTTCTGCTCGTCGAGGGCGGCGTAGGCGCGCACCTCGTCGTGTGTGAACTCGCGCTCGCCAGAAACCGGCAGGCCCCGGGCCAGCGCGCTGGGGTCGACCTCGGCCCGGTAGACGAACGTCGCGTTGCCCTCGAGGACCGGGTGCCATTGCCCCTGGCGGATCCGCATCGACACGGTGGCCGTCCCGCCGGCGTTACGGACGACGACCTGGCGCTCGGGGTCGACCGGGCTGATGCGGGAGTAGACCGCGCGGGACGCGACCATGCCGGAACCGCACGAGGCGGTGAGCCCGGCGCCGCGCTCAAACGTGCGGACGAAAACCTCTTCCGCCTGAAGCGGCAGCAGCACCGACAGGTTGGCTCCGGCCGGGAACACGTCCGGGCGAGCGGCTACCCGCTCCCCCATCGCGATCAGGTCGGACTCGACGTAGGAACCGACGCGGGCGACCAGATGGGGGTTAGGGATCGTGACGGCACTGAATTCAAGCCCCGGGTCGAGTTCGGGCAGGAGGGCGCCGATCAGCGGGTTCCGGCCAGCCACCACGGGGCTCCGCGGGCTGAAGTCGACCGCCGGATGCTCGAGCCTGATCTGGCTCACGCCCTCCGCGGTGGTCGCGCCACGGCGCACCGTGTACTCGGCCGTACCGCTGCGTATGGTGGCTGCGTCAGCCCCGCGCCGGTCCAGGACGACCCGGCCTAGGCAGCGCATGCCGTTTCCGCAGAACTCGGCGGCCGAACCGTCCGGGTTGAAGAACCAGGCCTCGGGCACCCGCGGGCCCGCGTCGTAGAAGTAGACGCCGTCGCCGCCGAACGGCCCGCTGCGGTCGCACAGATGCGTGACGAAGGCCCGCAGGTCTGCCTGTGACGCGAAGTCGCGGGGCGTCATGGCGGCTACGAAGATATCGTTCTTCGAGCCATGCGCGTTCAGGATCTCGGCCATCCCGGCCAGCCTATCCGCACCCGCGTGCCGGGTCAGCGTGCCGGGTCAGCGTAGCGGGTCAGGCGCTGAAGGCATCCTGCCAGGGGGCCGCGGCGGCGTTCGCCAGCGCGTGGCCGCCGATACCGCCGACGCCGACCGGGCCGAACGCGGGGTAGGTGGAAAAGCGCATCCCCTCCGCGTAATTCCGCAGCGCCACCCGGGAGCGGTCGAGCATGTTCGTAGGCAGCTGGCCCAGGCCGAACCACCGCACGTCGGGCGAGGTGCACTCGCCCTCCCAGCCGGACACGGTGAGGAAGAAGGCGATGCGACCGCTGCCGGAAACGTCCTGCATGACGTGGGCGAGCGATACGTTCTCGGCGCTGATCGCCACCCCGGCCTCGATGGCGGCGACCCGGACCGCCGTCTCGACGATGGTCTCCCTGGCAGCCAGCTCGCCCGTCGGCGGCTCGTAGGCGCCGTCGCCGTAACCGGTATTGGACCGCTCCCGCAGCAGAATCCGCCCGTGCCTCATCAGCAAGAGGATGACGTCCACGGCGACCCTTCGACGTTGCTGAACGTCTACAGCGACCGCGATGTCGCCCGCTATGCCCATAGTGACCGCCTTGCCGCGCACCCCTACCCGCCCCTGCCTGGGCCCCTGCCCGACGCATATCAGTTTCATACGCACTGCCCAGGAAAGAGCACACTACCGCCGGCAGGCTGTGGATCGCCATGTGCACAAGGCCCGTCAACCTGTGGACGAGCAAGGGGAAAGACGAGCGGGCTGTGGACACAATCACGCGGGAGCCTTGGCCAACAGGCCACGCGGGCTGTGGAGAACGGAACGCACGTGTGGACGAGAATCGGCCGAGAATAGTTGAAAAACTATCGACCCTAACTTTACGGTCTGTTACTCACGGTAATAACAGAAGACGTCACAGATAACGCGGGTTACGCGAACCGGCGCGGAGCTAGGCGCCGTCGCGGCGCGGAGCTTAGGCGTCGTCGCGGCCGCGGAGCTAGGCGCCGTCGCGGCGCGGAGCTTAGGCGCCGTCGCGACGGCGGCGGCGCAGGGACCAGAGCTGGGCCCCCCGCTCCACCTCGAGCGCCGCCGCCCACGGCAGCCGCGGGGGTCCGAGCTCGGTCCGCAGGCTGGCCGTGGCCTTCCTGGCCAGGTCCGGGTCCCGGGCGGCCCTGCGGGCCAGTTCGGCGGCTCGCTCCTCCACCTTGCCGGACGGCAAGGCCTCCCAGGCCAGGCCGAGCTGCACGGCCCGCAGGCCTGATATCTCCTCGCCGAACAGGCCTGCCGCGGCGGCGGCCTCGGGGCCCGCCCGCCCGGCGAGCAACCCGAAGTGCCCTCCGCCCGGGTGCAGGCCGATCCGCAGGAAGCCGCTGATAAGCCGGGCGTCCTCGGCCACGATCCGCAGGTCGGTGGCGAGCATCAGGTTGATCCCGGCCCCGACCGCGGCACCGCGGACCGCGGCCACGGTCGGCATCTCAAGCTGACCGACCCGGGTAAAAGCCCGGTAGATGCCGCTGAGGGAGGCATACCGTCGTTCCTCGGCCGGGTCGCGGCCGACCTCCTCCAGGTCGCCGCGCTCGGCCCCCGAGCAGAACGTGCCGCCGGCGCCCTTGATGACGGCGGCGCCCACGGCCGGATCGCGGTCCGCCGCGTCGCACGCCGCGACCATCTGGTCCGCCAGTTCATTGTTGAGGGCGTTCCTGGTCGCGGGCGCGTTCACCGTGATGAACGCGACGCCTTCGCTGATCTCAAGATCGATCATGAGCTCAGTACCTTACTGGTGGCGATCGGGTGGCGCTGGAGCTACGTTCCAACCACAACGATGGAGCATCGATGTTGCTATAGCCACTACGATGCTCCATCGTTGTGGTGGCGTCGGGGGGCGCGGCGGGCGGAGGCGCTGGTGGCGCCGGGGAGAGGCGGCGGGCGGAGGCGCTGCGGGCGGGGTCGCGGGGGGCGGGGGGCGCTGGAGGCGGAGGCGGGGGCGTCGGGGGCGTCGGGGAGCGGCTGGCCGCCTGCAGCAGGCGGGCGGCCAGCGCCTTGCAGCGTTCGCTCAGCTCCGGGGGCTCAAGTGGGGTGAAGGGCACGCCGAGCAGGGCCAGGTGCAGGGCGATCGAGTCGAGGGAATCCGAACCCGACGTGAGCAGGCACTGCCGGTCATCGACCGCCTCGACGACCGCGACCGTCGCGGGCACCATACCCGCGACGACGTCGGCGGGCGCCTCGAGCAGGACCCGCGCCTGCCAGCGGTAGGGCCGGGAGGAGATCTGTTCGCTCACGAACCTGGCGGCGTCGGGCGGATCGGCCGGGCGCGACCTGACGCCCGTCGGCCGCGGGTCCTGCAGTCGGTCCACCCGGAACGTCCGCCATTCTCTCCGGTCCAGGTCGTGCGCGACGAGATACCAGCGCCGACCGGTGGAAACCAGGCGGTACGGCTCCACGTGGCGGTGGCTGCGGTCCCCGGCTCCGTTCCGATAGCCGAACCGCAGCCGCTCGCCGCGAGCGCAGGCCAGCGCGAGCAGCGCCAGGACGCCCGGCTCGACCTTCGGCTCGGCCGTGGTCAGCGGTACGGTGGTCGCGGTGATCGCCTCCACGCGACGGCGCAGGCGAGGCGGCATGACCTGGTCGATGGCGGCCGCGGCACGGTTGGCCGCTTCGGAGTTGTCGCGCAGGCCCGGGTCGGCCGACGCGGCCCGCAGACCGAGCGCCACCGCGACGGCGGCGTCGTCGTCAAGCAGCAACGGCGGCAGGCCGACGCCCGCGCCGAGGGCGTAGCCGCCGTGGCGGCCGGGGACGGCGCGCACCGGGTAACCGAGCACCCGGAGCCGGTCGATGTCCCGGCGGACGGTTCGCGTGGTGACGCCAAGCCGCGCGGCCAGCTCATCCCCCCGCCAGTTCGGACGGGCGGTGAGGAGCGGCAGCAACCTGAGTAGCCGCCCTGCGGTACCGGTCGCTGCGGTATCGGTCACGTTCACCATCATGCACGTTCGCGCCGCCGCCCTATTGAGGACATCACCTGTCCGCATCGCGGCCTATGGTGAGCGCCATGGCTGATATTGACTGGAACTTCCAGCTGGCTGAACAGCTGGACTGGCACTGGCGTGAGCAGCTGCGGCCGCGGCTGGACGGCATGACCGACGCGGAGTACCGCTGGGAGCCGGTGGCGGGCGCGTGGAACGTGCGGCCGCGAGGGACCAGTTCCGCGCCCATTTCGGTCGGCGGAGGTGAGTTCACCATGGACTTCGCCCTGCCCCAGCCGGTCCCGCCGCCGGTGACGACGATCGCCTGGCGGATCGGGCATATCGTGGTCGGCGTGCTCGGCATGCGAGTGGCCAGCCATTTCGGCGGCCCGCAGGCCGATTATTCCTCTCATCGCTACCCCGGCGACGCGGCGACCGCGCTCGGCCAGCTCGACGCGGCCTACGCTGGATGGATCGCCGGCGTGCGCGGACTGGGCGCCGAAGGGCTAGCCAGGTCCTGCGGGCCGGCCGAAGGGCCGTGGTCGGAGTCGTCCATGGCCGAGCTTGTCCTGCATATTAACCGGGAGATGCTGCACCACGGCGCCGAGATCGCGCTACTGCGCGACCTGTACCTGTGGCACTATGACGGCGCCGCCGCGCCGTCATGACCGCGGAGAGTTTCCTGACCCGTGACCCCGTGACCCCGTGACCCCGTGACCCCTGACCCGTGGAGCCTGACCATGTACACCAAGATCCAGATCGTCTTCGACGCGGCCGACCCGGAAAAGCTCGCGGAATTCTGGGAGCTGGCGCTCGGGTACGTCATCGAGCCCCCGCCGGAGGACTTTGCGAGCTGGGAGGACTTCGCCCGGTCGATCGGCTTGCCCGAATCGGAGTTCGAGGCCCAGGCCTCCCGGATCGACCCGGAAGGCGCGGGTCCCCGGCTGTACTTCCAGCGCGTCCCTGAAGGTAAGACCGCGAAGAACCGGGTCCACCTGGACGTCCGCGTAGCCGCACGCGGGGTCCACGGCGAGGCCCGCAAGCGGCTAGTCAGCGAGCACGTGGAGCGGCTGGTCCAGGCCGGCGCCAGCATCGCCTGGGAAACCGAGGACAGCCGCGGCGACGCCATCGTCATGCGCGACCCGGAGGGTAACGAGTTCTGCGTGACCTGACCGCCGCGGCCGGGCAGCCCCCGGAACACCCGGTACCTCATTCCGCAAGCGCGCATGGATGCTCGAGACGTTCGGCAAATTCGCCAGTCAGTGAACTCCGCAACGCCATGACACCGGGCTTTCATCACGTCAGAGCGTACTGAAACCGGGGTGCGGCCCGTCCGGCGCCGCACGTCCGGGCTCATGTGACAGTCGCGGTCCCCGGCCAGGCAAGCGTCCTTGGTCGTGGATACCGACCGCCCGAATCACGACCAGAACTGACGAAAGATCTTCGGTATCGGCCAGGGCCTGAACAGCCGCAATGGTTAATTGGGATCCCTTATTCAGGTCTTTATCTCAACTTCTTCTAACACATGGCCAGTCATACGGATCACCACTAACATGCCCTTACATCAGACTGTGCTGCACGTGCAGACTGGTGCCTGTCGCGACCTGGGGTACTCAGCTGAGTCAATCCGGAGCCGGCGGACGGGTTGGCGTTTCGCGGCGGGCGGCCATGACGCGCGGTTAGCGGCCGCGCCCGGAAAGCCACGCCCGGAAGTTAGCTCGGCACAGGGCTAGCGCCGAGGACTGATTCACGCCGAGCAGTAAGCATCGGCCGAGCGGGATCACCCGTCGGCCGCGGGGCAACGCGGGAGAGGCTGTCGAACGTGGTCGCGCAGCGTGCCGGAGCGCCGCCGCCTTCTCCGGTCCTGCTGTCCGGGATCGTCCCGCCGCTCGCGGACTCCTATTACCAGCGCCCGGAAACCGGGCTCGCGCTGCGGAACGGCCTGTATCCGGGCGACACCGTCGTACTGACTCACGGCGAGGAGACCGCGCTCGCGCCCGCAGCCCAGGGCGGCACCGGCAAGACGCAGCTCGCGGTGGCTTACGCCCGTGCCCTGTGGAGTCTGCGGGCCGTCGAGGTCCTCGTCTGGGTCACCGCGACGAACCGGGACGCGATCATCACCGGCTACGCGGAGGCGGCCGGCATGGTCGGGGCGACCGGCGCGGTCGGGGCAGCGGGCGCGGCCGGGGCGGCCGGCGTGTTCGGGGCGACGGGCGCGGTCGGGCCGACCGGCGTGTTCGGGGCGACGGGCGCGGCCGATCACGGCGCGCCCGCAGGCGCCGGGTACCACTCTGGCGCCGAGGCGGCCGCGGACGGCTTCGTCGCCTGGATGGCGCGCACCATGCGCCCGTGGGCGCTGGTCATGGACGACCTGAGCGATCCGGGCGACCTGGCGGACCTGTGGCCAGCCTGCCCGGCCGGCCAGGTGGTGATCACGACGCGGCGGCCCGGTGAGGCGCTGTCGGCAGCCGTCGCCCGCCTGCGGATCGCGCCAATCGACGGGTTCAACCGGCGCGAGGCCCTGTCCTATCTCACCACCCGGCTCACCGATTATCCCGACCAGCGGATGGAGGCGCTTGAGCTCGGCGAGGACCTCGAGGGGCTGCCGCTCGGCCTCGCCCAGGCGGCCGCCATGATGAAGGTGACCGGGCTGAGCTGCCGGGAGTACCGCGGGCACCTCGCCGAGCGGCGCGAGCACATGTCTGGCGTGGCGGTGGAGGGCGTTTCGGCGGGCGTGCTGGCCACCTGGTCGCTGTCGGCCGAATGCGCGCACCGGCTCCCGCCCGCGGGGCTGGCCTGGCCGGCCCTCGCACTGGCCGCGATGCTTGACCCGCACGGGATCCCAGGGGCCGTGCTGACCAGCCCGGCCGCGTGCGGCTACATCATGGGACGGCCGAGCGCGGCCGGGCGACACGACCAGGATGCGGTCCGTGCCGCCGTCACCAACCTGGCCCGGGCCGGCCTGGTCAGCATCGACCCGACGAGCCCGGTCCGCACGGTGCGGATGCACAGATGCGTCCAGGCCGCCGTCCGCGCCTACCTGCCGCCGGCCGACTACGAGCAGGCCGTACTCGCGGCGGCCGACGCCCTGATCCAGGCCTGGCCGGAAACCAGCGGCGGCGCGCAGCATGAGCAGGCGCTCCGTGACGGCACGAGCGCGCTGTGGACCCCGCAAGCCCTGGGCACCACGGCGCGGCACGCGGCCGGAAGCGGCCTGCGGCACCCGCTCTGGCAACCGGAGGCTCACCCGCTGCTGTTCCGCCAGGGCATGAGCCTGGAGGACAGCGGACTCGCCTCCTCCGCCATCACGTACTGGCAGGCCATGCTCATGACCAGCACCCGGCTGCTCGGGGCCGGGCACGCCAACGCGGTGGTGGCCAGGGACAGGCTGGCCGCCGCGTACGAGTCGGCCGGACGCTTCGCGGAGGCCATCGCCGTGTTCCAGCAGGGGCTAGCGGACCGGGAGCGCAGCGTGGGGCCGGAGCACCCGGACACGATCAGGGCGCGCGGGCACCTGGCCCACGCCTACTTCAGCGCCGGCCGCCGGCCGAGGCGGTCGCGCTTTACGAGCAGATGATCGCGGTCGCCAGCAGGCAGCTCGGCCTGGGGCATCCGGTGACGCTGACCGCGCGGTCGGCGCTGGCCGCGGCCTACCTGGCGGGCGGCCGGGCCCAGGCCTCGCGGGGCGGCTACCAGATGCTGGTGGCCGACGCGGAACGGATCCTCGGCGGGAGCCATCCGACCACGCTGGCCGCACGGGACAACCTGGCCAGCGCCCTGCTCGCCAACGGGCAGGCCGCGGACGCGATCGAGCAGTACGGACGGCTGCTGGCCGACACCGAAGCGCTGGGCGGGCCGGATCAGCCGGACTCGATCACGGCGCGCGCCAAGCTGGCGGCGGCTTACCGGCAGGTCGGACGGCCGACCGACGCCATCCAGCAGTACGCGCGAGCACTGGCGGACGCCGAGCGCTACCTCGGCCCCGACCACCCGGTGACCAGGACAGTCCGCGAGACCCTCAACGCCGCCCGGACCTGAGGTGTCCGGATCTGAACGTCGCAGATCGCGTAAAGCCGGAAAGGGGCCGCGAGATCGCCGTAGAATTTCGGCGCGGTATCGATGAGCATGGGAACTGGGCGGGGGGAGAAAGCGAGCGAGAGGCTTTCCATGATGTCCGCGCAGCAAGACGTCACACTGTCGCCGGGAATGCTGCTGTCCGGGATCGTGCCACCGCTCGCCGACGCCTATTACCCGCGCCCGGAGACCGGGCCGGACCTGGCGGGCAAACTGCGCCCCGGGCAGACCGTCGCGCTGGTGCCCGGGGACGAGACCGACGCGATCCAGGGCGGCACCGGCAAGACGCAGCTGGCCGTGGCGTTCGCCCATGCGATGTGGAACAGCCGGGCGGTCGAGGTCCTGGTCTGGGTGAACGCGGCCCGCCGGGAATCGGTCATCACCGGCTTCGCGCAGGCGGCGAACACGGTGGACGCCGGCGATCCGGCCGAGGACGCCGAGGTGGCCGCGGGCCGCTTCATCTCCTGGCTGGCCCACACCAGGCGGGCCTGGGTCCTGATCCTGGACGACCTGGCCGAGGTCACCGACCTGGACGGGCTGTGGCCGGGCGGCCCGTGCGGCCAGATCGTGATCACCACCAAGTGTCCGGCCTCGGTGTTCGAGGGTCCCATGTTCAAGGGCGAAACCTTCGAGAGTGAGACCTTCAACGGTGCGGGCTTCCACGGTGAGGCGTCCGGCCACCGGGACATCACGGTAATCCCGGTGGGCGGCCTGAGCCGCCGCGAGGCGCTCGACTATCTCGGCGCCCGGCTCACCGACTATCCCGACCAGCGGATCGAGGCACTCGACCTCGGCGTAGACCTCGACGGCCTGCCCCTCGGGCTGGCCCAGGCCACCGCGGTGATGAACACGCGCGGACAGGGCTGCCGGGAATACCGCGTACAGCTGGCCGAACGCCGCCCGCACATGCCCGCCGTGCCCGGCTTGTCGGCGGCGGTCCTGGCCACCTGGTCGATCGCCGCGGAGTGCGCGCACGGACTGCCGCCCGCTGGGCTGGCCTGGCCGACGCTGGTCCTGACCGCCATGCTCGATCATCACGGCGTGCCTGGCGCCGTGCTGGCCAGCCCGGCCGCCTGCAGTTATATCGCGGGTCGCCCGAGCACCGCGAGCCAGCCCGATCGGGCCATGGTGCGCGCTGCGATCAGCAACCTGGCGCAGGCCGGGCTAGTCACTATCGATCAGGTCAGTCTCGCGCGCACGGTGCAGATGCACGCCAGCGTGCAGGCCGCCGTGCTGGCCTACCTGCCGGCAGAGGAGCTCGAGCAGGCCGTGCTGGCCGCCGCTGACGCACTCCTGGAGGCTTGGCCTGAAGACGACGACGGCGGGTCCGCTCGTGAACAGGCCCAGGCCAGCAAAAATCAGCTGGGCCAGGCACTGCGGGACTGCGCCGCGACGCTGCGGGCACGGGACGGCGGGGTGCTGTGGCAGCCCGAGGCCCATCGGCTGCTATTCCGCGCGGGGCGCTCGCTCGAGCACGGCAGGCTGGCCGAGCCGGCCATCGCGTACTGGAAGTCGATGGTGGCCACGAGCACCCGGCTGCTCGGACCGGCCCATCCGAACACCACGGGCGCCCGGGAGCGGCTCGCGGCGGCCTACGAATCGGGCGGGAAGTCCGCCGACGCCATCGCCAGCTACGCTGCGGCGCTGGCTGACAAGGAGCGGAACCTCGGACCCGAGCACGCCGAGACCCTCGCGGCCCGCGGCCAGCTGGGCCACGCCTACGCCAGCGCAGGACAGCACGCCGACGCCGTGCTGCTCTACGAGCGCACCGTGGCCGACTCCGAACGGCTGCTGGGATTCGGCCACCCGGCCACGCTGGACGCGCACGCCCGGCTGGCCGAGGCCTACCAGATGGCGGGAAACACGCCGGAGGCGATCTCCGCCTACGAGGCATTGCTGGCCGGTACCCAGCACCATCTCGGCGTCGGCCACCCGATCACGCTGGAGGCCCGGCCCCGCCTGGGGGCCGCTTACGCGGCGAGCGGCCGGCCCAGGGACGCCATCAGGCAGTACGAGCAGGCGCTGGCCGACCAGGAGCGGATGCACGGCCGCGACCATCCGGACACGATCGCGGCACGGGCGATCCTGGCGTCGGCGTTCCGCGCCGCAGGCAAGGGCAAGGACGCCATCGCGCAGTACGAACGGGTGCTGGCTGACCGCGAGCGGGTCCAGGGCGCCGATCATCCGGACACCATCGCGGGCCGCGCGAACCTCGCCTACGCCTACCGCAGCGCGGGACGGCTCAAGGACGCTGTGCCCGTTTACGAGCGCACGCTAGAAGACCGGGTCCGCATCCAGGGGCTCGACCACCGGGACACTCTCACCGCGCGCTCCAACCTGGCCGCCTGCTACCAGCAGAGCCGCCGGCTCGCCGAGGCCATCCCGCAGTACGAGCGCGCGGTGGCCGACAGCGAGCGGATGCTCGGGGCGGGCGATGAGGAAACCCTGACCACCCGCTGCAACCTCGCCACCGCCTATTACGCGGCCGGCCGGCTCAGCGATGCCGTCATGGTCTTGCAAAGAGCCCTCTCCGACTGCGAGAAATATCTAGGACCGGATCACCAGATGACCCAGACCGTGCGCGAGAACCTCGACGCCGCGACCCAGGCCTGACCGCGAGAGGCAGAAAAATGGCACCTTATGATTTCGTGATTGCCGGCGGCGGATCCGCCGGCAGCGCGCTGGCGAACCGGCTTTCTGCCGATCCGGGCACTCGGGTCCTGGTGCTCGAAGCGGGCCGTCCCGACTACCTCTGGGACCCGTTCATCCACATGCCCGCCGCGCTCACCTTCCCGATCGGCAGCCGCTTCTACGACTGGAAATACGAAAGCGAACCGGAGCCGCGGCTGAACGGCCGCCGCATCTACCACGCCCGGGGCAAGGTCCTCGGCGGGTCGAGCAGCATCAACGGGATGATCTTCCAGCGCGGCAACCCGCTGGACTACGAGCGCTGGGCGGCCGACGACGGCATGGCCGACTGGGACTACGCGCACTGCCTGCCGTACTTCAAGCGGATGGAGAACTGCCTGGCCGCGGCCGACGACGACCCGTTCCGCGGGCACAGCGGGCCGCTGGTGCTCGAGCGCGGCCCGGCCGACGGCCCTTTGTTCAAGGCGTTCTTCGCCGCGGTGCGCCAGGCCGGCTACCACCTCACTGACGACGTGAACGGCTACCGCCAGGAAGGCTTCGCCGCCTTCGACCGGAACATCCACCGCGGCCGGCGGCTCTCGGCCGCGCGCGCCTACCTGTATCCGGTGATGAGCCGGCCCAACCTCACCGTGGCCACCCGCGCCTTCGTCACGAAGATCATCTTCCGCGGCACGCGCGCGGTCGGCGTGGAGTTCCGGCACGAGGGCAAGACCAAGCGGGTCCGCTCCGCCGAGCTCATCCTGGCCGGCGGGGCGATCAACTCCCCGCAACTGCTCCAGCTCTCCGGCGTCGGCAACGCGCAGGAACTGGCCGGACTCGACATCAACGTGGTCGCGGACCTGCCCGGCGTGGGGGAGAACCTGCAGGACCACCTGGAGGTGTACGTCCAGTACGGCTCGAAGCTGCCGGTCTCGGTCGCGCCGGCGCTGAAGTGGCGCAACCGGCCCGTGGTCGGGGCCAAGTGGCTGTTCGGGCGGACCGGCCCCGGGGCCACCAACCATTTCGAGGGCGGCGGCTTCGCGCGCAGCAACGACGGCGTGATCTACCCGAACCTGATGTTCCACTTCCTGCCGATCGCGATCCGCTACGACGGCTCCTCCCCCGCGGGCGGCCACGGCTACCAGGTGCACATCGGGCCGATGTACTCCGATTCGCGCGGCACCTGCAAGATCACCTCGCGCGACCCGAAGGTGCATCCCGCGCTGCGGTTCAACTACCTGTCCACATCCACTGACCAGCGGGAATGGGTCGAGGCGATCCAGATCGCCCGGGCGATACTGACCCAGCCGGCCTTCGACGACTACAACGCGGGCGAGCTGTCCCCCGGGCCTTCGGTCCAGACCGACGAGGAGATCCTGGCCTGGGTGGCCCGGGACGCCGAGACGGCGCTGCACCCGTCCTGTACGGCCAAGATGGGCACCGACGCCATGGCCGTGACCGATCCGGGGTCGCTGCGCGTGCACGGCCTGGACGGACTGCGGGTCGTGGACGCCTCGGTGATGCCGTACGTCACCAACGGCAACATTTACGCGCCAGTCATGATGACCGCGGAGAAGGCCGCCGATTCGATCCTCGGTAATACACCGCTGGCGGCCGAGCCGGTCGAGTTCTACCGCCGCGACCGGGCACCGGTGCCGGCTAGTGACACGGAGGTCCGTTCGGCAGATTAAAAAAGATCTTTACGGCCGAACGGGCCGTGGTGCCCGCCTTCCCCACAACGTGGGATTTTCCGCCGGAAACTAGACAGATCGGCTATCGCGTCACCATCATCGAACTGCACGCAGACCGAGGAGCGAGAAGGGTATGACCACACCGAACGGGCCTGCCGAAGGCGGCGTCGCGGGCGACCCGCTGCCCGAGGCGGTCGCGCTAGTGCAAGGCGCCGCCGGGGCGGGCTACCGGCTCAAGATCCTCGGCGGCCTCGGGGTCAGGGTGCTGTGCCCCGACTTCCCGCCCCGGCTGCGCCCAGGGCAGGACATCGACTTGGCCTGCCTGGGCAAGACGCGGCGCCAGGTGGCCAGCCATCTCGAACAAGCGGGCTGCGAGCCCGACCGCCGGTTCAACAACCTGAACGGGGACCGGCAGATGTACTTCAACGCCCCGTCCGGGCGGCCCATCGACGTCATGGTGGACCGGCTGTCGATGTGTCACACGCTGGATTTCCGGCCGTCGTTCGGCTCCGCGTCACCGGCCCTGGACCCGGCGGACCTGCTGCTGTCCAAGCTGCAGATCGTCGAGCTCAACGCGAAGGACGCGCACGATATCTTCCATCTGCTGTCCGGGGTGCGGGTCGGCCGGGACTCCGCCCGCCCGACCATCGACCCCGACCGCTTCGGGGCCGTGCTCGCCGCCGACTGGGGCTGGTGGCGGACCGTGACCCGCAACCTGGCCAAGCTGCCCGACCTGCTCTCGTCCCAGCCGGGCCTGGCGCCGCCTTATCCGCGGTTCGACGCCCTGACGCAGACGAAACAACTGCAAGAGGTCGCCGAAATGGTGCCGAAGGGGTTCAAGTGGAAGCTGAGAGCCAACGTGGGCGATCGGGTCCGCTGGTACGAACTACCCGAGGAAGTGGATCACTGATTTCTGTCGCGACAAGGAAGGCGGCGCCGCAATGAAGGTGTTCTTCGCCACCGATATCCACGGCTCCGAGATCTGCTGGCGAAAGTTCCTCAACGCCGCCGCCTTCTACAAGGCCAACATGGTCGTGCTCGGCGGGGACGTAACCGGCAAGGTCATGGTGCCGATCCTGGCCATGTCCGGTTACTGGGAGGTGACGTTCGGCGGCCAGCGCATCCGGCTGGACACCAGAGCCGAACTCGACGAGATCCAGCGCAAGATCCGGGACCGGGGCTCCTACCCCGCGGTGATGGTGCCGGACGAGCTCGACGCCCTGAGCGAGAAGGACGGCTCGGTCGACCGCCGGTTCACCCAGGAGATGACCCGCGGCCTGGACCGGTGGCTCGACATGGCCGACGGAAAGCTGCGCGGCGGCGAGATTCCCTGCATCCTGAACGGCGGGAACGACGACATCTGGGAGATCGACGACATCATCGAGGCCTCCCCGTGTGTCAGCTTCGCCGAGAGCAAGGTGCTCGACATCGGCGGGTTCTATCTCGCCTCGATGGGCTGGACCAACCCGACCCCGTGGAACACCTTCCGGGAGGCGCCCGAGGACGTGCTCGCCACCAAGATCGACGCGGTGGTCTCCCAGATCCCCGACATGAGCCGGGCCGTGTTCAACTTCCACGCGCCGCCCTACGGCACCGGACTCGACGAGGCGCCCGCCCTGGACGCGAACATGCGGCCGACACACGGCGGCGCGGTGATGAAGCCGGTGGGCTCCAAGGCGGTCCGGGAGGCCATCTTGAAGTACGAGCCCATGCTGTCCGTGCACGGGCACATTCACGAGAGCCGGGGCACCTGCAAGCTCGGCCGGACCCTGTCGATGAACCCCGGCAGCTCGTACACCGACGGCGTGCTGCAGGGCGCCGTGCTGGACCTGAACGAGAAGAAAGGAAAGATCAACCGTTACCTCATGGTCAACGGCTGAGCCGATCGGCAGAACTTAAGGCCTCAACTTCGCAAATCTGTACTACCCCCGGGTAACCAGGCCCTATATTAACGCGGGATAAGTACATAAGCACCATACGTAACTCTATAGCTCTGTTTGAACGGGCAAATTCCGCTTCATCAGTAGAACTGGAGGTACCCATGGCGACCGGAGCAATCGGGGAGGAGAGACCGACTCTCTTCCTCCGTAAGGCGACGGGCCTGGTCCGCGGCTGGTCGGTCCGGGACTCGCTGATCTACGCGTGCCTGGCGACCAACTTCGTGACGCTCGGCATCTACGAGTTCACCTTTGCCGGGCCCGCGTTCCCGAAGGGCCAGCTCATAACGGCGGTGATCATCGGGGGAATCTGGGTTTCGTTCCTGGTCATCGCCTATTCCGGGCTAGTGGTCACCATCCCGCGGGCCGGCGGCGACTACGTTTGGCAGACGAGGATCCTGAGCAGCGGCATCGGCTTCGTGATGGCCGCGACCGGCTGGTGGTTCATTCTCTGGCTGTGGGCGCCGATCTACGGAAACATCTTGGCCGTGCAGCTGTTCCAGCCGCTGTGGGCGACGCTCGGGTGGACCTGGCCTGGCGGCGGCTACGCGTGGTTCGGCACGCACAACGGGGTCTTCATCGTGACATTGATCACGATCGCGGTGGCCGGCCTCCTGGTCTCCATCGGCATGGCCGGTTACGCGAAGGTCCAGCGCTGGTGCTTCATCGGCGGCGTGATCGGCTTCGCCGTCGTGGTGATCCTGCTGCTGGTTAACTCGCACGCCAGCTTCATCAGCTCGTTCAACCTCGAGGCGCACAAGTACTTCGGCGTCAACAACGCCTACGCGGCCACCAACAGAGCGGCCGTCAAGGCCGGCTACACCACCTCATCGCTCGGCTTCGGCCCGCTCGGGCCCACGATGTTGCTCGTCCCGGCGTTGATGTTCTTCCTCCTGTGGCCGAACTGGGGCACCACCCTGTACGGAGAGGTCCGCGGCGCGAGCGACTTCAAGCGGGTGTTCATGGGCATGTTCTTCGGTCTGTGGCTTACGGTCGCCTTCACGATCATCTTCCTGCTGGTGATGGCCAAGACCGTCGGCTGGGGCTTCTACCAGAACCTCAACTCGCTGGACTACAACGCGACCCCGCAGTTCGGCATCTGGCCGTACCCGTTCATGTTCGCGGGCTGGCTGGTGCACAACACCGCCTTCCAGGTGGTGCTGATCCTGGTGCTCAGCCTGTGGTTCTTCGGCTGGGTGGGAACCCTGTTCCTGTCCTCGACCCGGGTCATCTTCGCGGCCGCGTTCGACCGGGTGCTCCCCGACCGGGCGGCTGAGGTCTCGGAGAAGCGCCGGGTGCCGTTCTATTCGCTGATCTTGATGTTGCTGCCTGCCGTGGGGCTGGCGGCGCTGTACGCGTACAACACCAACTTCCACACCTACACCCTGGACGCCACGCTGGTCATCGCGGTGACGTACCTGTTCAGCGCGATCGCGGTGGTCATCCTGCCGCTACGCAAGCCGGAGCTGTGGTTCGCTTCGCCGGCCAGCAAGATCAAGCTGTTCGGCGTGCCCATCGTGCCGGTAGCCGGAGTGGTGACGATCGCGCTGCTCGTGTACTGCCTCATCGAGTGGCTGTCAAACAGCCTGTACTTCGTGAACAACACATCCTCCCTCATCTACATGGGCGCGAACTACGTGCTGGCCATCGTCATCTTCGTGGGCGCCCGCATCATCAGGAACCGCCAGGGCATCGACCTGTCCCTGATCAACAAGGAAATCCCCGTCGAGTAGTTTTCTGCGGTTTTCTTGATCGCGAAGGGTCCTGAGACTCAGGACCCTTCGCGATCATCGTTTCTGGCTGGCTGGAGCGGGGATGAGTGCGCAGACGTTTCTGGTGACGGGGGCGAATACCGGGATCGGGCGGGCGACGGCGGCCGGGCTGGCGGCGCACGGCGGACGGGTCTGGATCACGGCCAGGTCCGCGGCCAAGGGCGAGGCGGCGGTGGCTGGGATCAAGGCGGCAACAGGGAACGAGTCGGTCTTCTTCCTGCCGCTTGACCTGGCCGACCTGGACTCGGTGCGGGCGTGCGCTTCGTCCTTCCTGGCGTTGGGCGAACCGCTGCACGTGCTGGTGAACAACGCCGGGGTGGCGGGACGGCGCGGGCTGACCAGGCAGGGGTTCGAGCTGATGTTCGGGGTCAACCACCTGGGGCACTTCGCGCTCACGGACGCGCTGATCGGGCGGCTGCAGGACAGTGCGCCGTCCCGGGTGGTGACCGTGTCCAGCGACGCGCACTACTCGGCGCCAGGCATCGACTTCGAGGCGCTGCGCCAGCCGCCGGCGGCCTCACCGGGATGCGCGAGTACGCGGTCTCGAAACTGGCTAACGTGCTGTTCACGCAGGAGCTCGCCCGCCGGGTGACGGGCACCGGCGTGACCACTTACGCGCTGCACCCGGGCGTGGTGGCGTCGGACATCTGGCGGCGGGTGCCGTGGCCGGTCCGCCCGCTCATCACCCGGCGCATGCTGACCGTGGACCAGGGCGCCGCCACGTCGCTGTACTGCGCGTGGTCGCCGGATGTCGCGCAGGCCAGCGGGCGGTTCTACGACAAGTGCGCGGAACGCGCACCCAGCGCGGTCGCGACCCGGGAGCTGGGCGGCCTGCTGTGGGAGCGCAGCGAGTCCTGGATCTCTGCAGCTTAGGCTGGGGGCATGGATCTTCCTGTCAACCCGCCGGTCGCGCCGATGCTGGCCAAGCCAATCGACGCGATCCCGAGCGGGGACTACGTGTTCGAGCCGAAGTGGGACGGCTTCCGGTCGATCGTGTTCCGGGACGGCAACGAGGTCGAGATCGGCAGCAGGAACGAGCGGCCGATGACGCGCTACTTCCCCGAGCTGGTGGCCGCGATCAAGGCCGAGCTGCCGGAACGCTGCGTGATCGACGGGGAAATCGTGATCCCCGACGCCGAAGGCAGGCGGCTGGACTTCGACTCGCTGCAGCTGCGTATCCACCCGGCGGCCAGCCGCGTCGAGCTGCTCTCCACCCAGACACCTGGGCACTTCATCGCCTTCGACCTGCTCGCGTTGGGGGATTCCGACTACATGGAACGGCCGTTCGCCGAGCGCCGGGCCGCGCTGGAGGGCGCGCTCGCCGCAGCAGGCTCGTCCGTTCACCTGACCCCGACGACCACGGACCGGGAGGTCGCCAGCGGCTGGTTCAGCCAGTTCGAGGGAGCGGGCTTGGACGGGCTGATCGCCAAGCCGGCGAGGGGGATCTACGAACCGGACAAGCGGGTGATGAAGAAGATCAAGCACGAGCGCACCGCGGACTGCGTGGTGGCCGGCTACCGGGTCCACAAGAGCGGGGCGGACCGCATCGGGTCGATCCTGCTCGGCCTCTACCAAGACGACGGGAAGCTGGCCAGCGTCGGGGTGGTCGGCGCGTTCGGTATGGAGAAGCGCAAGGAACTGTTCGGCGAGCTGCAGCCGCTGGTCACCACGTTCGACCAGCATCCGTGGAACTGGGCGGAGCACCAGGCCGGCCAGCGGACACCCCGGGCGGCCATGGCCAGCCGGTGGAACGCGGACAAGGACCTGTCGTTCATCCCGCTGCGCCCGGAGCGCGTGGTCGAGGTCCGCTACGACCACATGGAGGGCGTGCGGTTCCGGCACACGGCGCAGTTCGTCCGCTGGCGGCCAGACCGCGAGCCGCGCTCGTGCACCTACGCTCAGCTGGAGGAGCCGGTCAGTTTCGACCTGGCCGAGATCCTGTCGCCGGGCGGCCATTCGCCGGGCGGCCATTCGCCGGGCGGCCATTCGCCGGGCGGCCATTCGCCGGGTGGCCAGCATGGCTGAGCCGAAGGTGGTGCTGGAGCTGGCGGGCCACGAGGTCGCGATCAGCAACCCGAGCAAGGTGTTCTTCCCGCAGGCCGGGGTGACCAAGCTGGACATGGTCCGCTACTACCTGGCCGTGGCGCCAGGGGCGCTGGGCGGCGTCCGCGGGCGGCCGATGGCGCTGAAACGGTTCGTGAACGGCGCGGAGAGCGAGCCGTTCTTCCAGAAGCGGGCCCCGGACAAGCGGCCGGACTGGATCGGTACCGTCGAGCTCCGCTTTCCCTCCGGCCGCACCGCGGACGAGGTGGTACTCATGGACAAGGCCGGCCTGGCCTGGGTGATCAACCTCGGCTGCATCGACCTGAACCCGCACCCGGTGCGGGTGGGTGACCTGGACCACCCGGATGAGCTCCGGGTCGACCTGGATCCCGTACCGGGGGTGGAATGGCCGCAGATCAGGGACGTGGCCATGGTGGCCGCCGGCGTGCTAGCGGATTTCGGGCTGACCGGCTGGCCGAAAACCTCGGGGTCGCGCGGCATGCACGTGTACGCCCGGATCGAGCCGCGCTGGCCGTTCGGCGACGTACGTCGCGCGGCCGTCGCGGTGGCGCGGGAGATCGAGCGGCGGGCGCCCGATCTGGCCACGTCTAAGTGGTGGAAGGAAGAGCGGCACGGCGTATTCGTGGACTACAACCAGAACGCGAAGGACCGCACGGTCGCGTCCGCCTACTCCATCCGCCCGGTGCCTGATGCCCGGGTATCCACGCCGCTGACCTGGGCTGAGGTGCCGTCGTGCGACCCGGCTGCGTACAGGATCGACACGCTGCCGGCGCGGTTCGCAGAGATCGGCGATCCCTGGGCGGAGATGGACGAGGCGGCCGGGTCCCTGGACGGGCTGCTCGAGCTGGCGGACAGGGACGAGGCGGCGGGGGTACCCGACGCGCCGTGGCCGCCGCACTACGAGAAGCAGTCCGGCGAGGCGCCCCGGGTCCAGCCGTCCAAGCGGCGTGCTGGTCCGGGCTCCGGGCCCGCGTCCGGGGCCGGGTCCGGGGCCGGGTCGGGCGGGAGCGGGCGGCGGCAGAGCACTAAACCGCTGATCGAGGTCGCGCGTGCGGCCAGCAAGGACGAGGCCATGGCGGGACTGGAACGATGGAAGGCCCGGCATGCCGGGGTGTGGCCCCGGCTCGAGCCCGCCGACGTCCTGGTCGACTCGATGCGCGGCCGCAGCTCGAGCTGGTACCGGATCAGGCTGAACCTGCAGCACGTCCCGGAGGCCGAGCGCCCGCCGCAGGAGCCCCTGGAAGTCGACTACGATCCGTGGGCCGGGTCCCGGCCCTAGGCGGCTGGTGCTTTGTGCCGTAGCTAGCGCACCGCGCTAGTGCGGGCGCAGCCGACGCCATGATTTTCCGACGTCGGCGACGTCGGACGGAGCCTGGGGTTAAAGGCCGTGGAGGTCGGGATGGTTGTTGTGCCAGATGACCAGGATCGCCTTGCCGATGATGCTGGAGCCCTGGATGGGCCCCCAGTAGCGGCTGTCGCAGGAGTCTGCGCGGTTGTCGCCCAGGACGTAGAACTCGCCGGGCGGGACGCGGTAGGGATGCTGGCTGCTTGCGATCGGCGGGCCTAGCGGGTCGTAGGCCGGCAGGTACGGCTCGGTCAGCAGGTGCCCGTTGATGTAGATGGTGTTGCCGGCGGAGTAGATCGTCTGGCCTGGCAGCGCGATGACGCGCTTGACGAGGTCCCCTGCCGGTGCTCCGCCGCACTGGTCAAGGGGCGGGTGGGTAAACACCACGATCTCGCCCTCGCGGACGTCGTGCCAGCTGAAGAACGCCTTCTGCACCAGGATCCGGTCGTACACGGCGAGCGTCGGGACCATCGACGCCGACGGGACCCAGAAGGTCTGGCAGGCGTACGTTCGCAGCAGGACGGACAGTAGCGCCGCCACGAGCAGCGTGATGACCGTCTCGGTCAGTCCCCGCCGCCATCGCCGCCGCCGCTGCGGGCTAGTGCCGGCGGACCCGCCGCTGGCCGGATCGGCGCTCGCGGGACCGAGGTCAGCAGGAGCGGGCATGCGCGGTTCCCTGGAGGCTCAGCCGCGAGTGGCCTGCGGCGGCAATAGCGCCCGTCACGTGCCCGGGCAGGACAGGGCGACACGGGGCGGACTGGCGCGCGGAGCCGGCGCTCGGGGGCGCGGGCTTGATCTTCGGGGGGACCGGGCGGGACGGCGACTGGGTCGTGCCCGCCGCCCTGGCCGGCGCGGTCTGGGCTACTAGTGCCGCCGAGAAGCCGAGCAGGCAGGCCGCGGCCAGCAGCGCCGCGCCCACTGTGCTCAGGGACCGGCCGGGAGGCGGGGTCAGCCACTCGCGGGCCGCGCCGACGAGGTAGCTCCAGGCGATCGACGCCGCCGGGGTGCCGTCCCGGATGAGAAGCGCCGCTAGCTCGGCGGCCTCGTCTGCGTGGCGTCGCCGCCAGCGGGCCGGGTAGCAGCGGAGCGCGGCATCGACCAGCGCGCCTTCCCGGGCTTCGGGGGCGCGCATCAGACGCCGCCCAGCTGCAGGCGCAGCCGTCCGGCCGCGCTGACCCGCTCCAGCGAATCCAGGTGCACCCGCAGTGCTGCCGCACCCGGTGCGGTGATGCGGTAGGGATGCCGCCGCTCGCTGGCGGGCAGCGACTCGATGAGCCCGAGCCTGTCGAGCCGGTCCAGCGCGCCGTAGAGCGTGCCGGGCCCGAGCTCGACGCCCGCGAACTGCCTGACGTCCTGGATCAGCGCATAGCCGTGCTTCGGCCCGTCGGCGAGGCTGACCAGGATCAGCACCGACGCCTCCCCAACCCGGCGCAGCACGTCCTGCTCTCGTGCGGTCATCTGCCCTCCTATTACGTTGGCGAATATATCAGTCAACGTAATAGCCGGGCTAGCCCGTTGCCCACCCCGGCCTGCCGGTCGCCTAGCACGCGAGCAGGGAACCCCGCCGCTCGCGCACCAGGGCGACGGCCAGTCCCGGTGACCACAAGGACCAAGACGACAAGCAGCGGCCACGATGCGGGCTGGTGGCGGCATTCGGCGGGCTAGCCGACGTCGACCCAGTCCAGGGTGCGCTGGACGGCCTTGCGCCAGCCGGCGTAGCCGCCCGCGCGCCGTTCCGGTGTCCAGGACGGTGACCAGCGCCTGGACTCGTGCCAGTTGGCGCGCAGCTCGCCGGTGTCCCGCCAGAATCCGGTGGCCAGGCCGGCCGCGTACGCCGCGCCTAGCGCGGTAGTCTCGGCCACCACCGGACGGCTGACCGGCACGCCCAGGATGTCGGCCTGCAGTTGCATGCACAGGTTGTTGGCGGTCACCCCGCCGTCCACCTTGAGCACCTCGAGACGGACGCCCGAGTCGGCCTCCATCGCCTGGACCACGTCCCTGGTCTGGTAGCCCATGGCCTCCAGGGTGGCCCGGGCCAGGTGCGCGCTGGTATGGAACCGGGACAGCCCGACGATCGCGCCGCGCGCGTCGGCTCGCCAGTAAGGCGCGAACAGCCCGGAGAACGCGGGCACGAAGTAGACGCCCTCGGTGTCGCTGACCTGGGCCGCCAAGGTCTCACTCTGCGCCGCGCCGCTGATGATGCCGAGCTGGTCACGCAGCCATTGCACCGCGGCGCCGGTCACCGCGATCGACCCTTCGAGCGCGAAGACGGCGGGCTCGTCGCCGAACTTGAAGCACACCGTGGTGAGCAGGCCGTTCTTGGAGCGGACAAGCTCGGTGCCGGTGTTCAGTAGCAGGAAGTTGCCGGTGCCGTAGGTGTTCTTGGCCTCGCCCGGAGCGAAGCAGACCTGCCCGACGGTGGCGGCCTGCTGGTCCCCAAGGACGCCGGTGATGGGGAGCTCACCCTCGAACGGGCCCTGCGGGGACGTCACGCCGAACGGCTCAGGCGCCGACGACGGCATGATCCGCGGCAGCATCCGGCGCGGGACGGTGAAGAACTCGAGCAGCTCGTCGTCCCAGTCCAGGGTCTGCAGGTTCATCAGCATGGTGCGGCTGGCGTTGGTGACGTCGGTGACGTGCACGCCGCCCGCGAGGCCGCCGGTGAGGTTCCACAGCAGCCAGGTATCGACGGTGCCGAAGAGGGCCTCGCCCCGCTCGGCGTCCGCCCGCAGGCCGTCCAGGTGGTCCAGCATCCAGCGCAGCTTGCCGCCGGAGAAATACGTGGCGGGCGGCAGACCGGCTTTGTGCCTGATCACATCGCCGCGGCCGTCCCGGTCCAGGGCGGCGGCGATCCGGTCGGTCCTGGTGTCCTGCCACACGATCGCATTGCCGTATGGGCGTCCGGTACGCCGGTGCCACACCACCGTGGTCTCCCGCTGGTTGGTAAGGCCGAGCGCGGTGAGATCGGACACACGGAGGTTCCGCGAGTTCAGCACGGTCTTGATGACGGCGCTGGTCCGCTCCCAGATCTCGATCGGGTTGTGCTCCACCCAGCCCGGGCGGGGCAGGATCTGAGTGTGCTCAAGCTGATGCCTGGCTACCTCGGCACCGGAGTGATCGAAGACCATAAACCTGGTGCTCGTGGTGCCCTGGTCAACGCTTGCGACAAAATCCGCCACCGTTTCTCCCTCTCACCCGTTATCTTCCGAACCTGTAATCGCAGGGTCAACGGCAGTTAACCGCTATGTCGGGGTTTACGGCTAGGTTGACGATGTACATACTCTAAAGGGGGAAGATCCGAAGGAAGGCAACGCCTTATGGGGGAATGGTGATGGCGAGCAACGGCGTCCTCGACGCCCGTGACCGCGACGCGACGCTCGGCCGGCTGGCGGCCGAACGGTTCGACGTGCTGGTCATCGGCGGCGGCATCACCGGCGCGGGGGCCGCGCTCGACGCCGCGTCCCGGGGCCTGCGGGTCGCCCTGGTCGAGGCCCGCGACCTGGCCTCCGGCACCTCGAGCCGGTCGAGCAAGCTCATCCACGGCGGCCTGCGGTACCTGGAGCAGTTCGACTTCAAGCTCGTCTACGAGGCGCTCCGTGAGCGTGACCTGCTCGTCTCCAAGCTCGCCCCGCACCTGGTCAGGCCGGTCTCCTTCCTGTACCCGCTGTACAAGAAGGTGGTCGAGCGGCCGTATGTCGGAGCCGGCCTGGTCCTGTACGACGCGATGGAAGGCACCAAAAGGCCGGTCCCCCACCACCGGCACCTGTCCGCCCGCGGCGCGCTGCGGCGGGCCCCCGCCCTGTCGCCGGAGCGGCTAGCCGGCGCCATGCTCTATTACGACGCGCAGGTCGACGACGCGCGGTACACGCTCACCGTGGCCCGCACCGCGGCGGCGCACAGCGCCGTGGTGGCGACCCGGGTCAGCGCAGTCGGGCTGCTGCGCGACGCCAACGGGGTCCGGGTGGTCGGCGCCCGGGTCCGCGATGACGAAACCGGGCGGGAGGTCAGCGTGACCGCGGACACCGTGGTGGTCTGCGCCGGGGTGTGGACCGACCTGGTGCACGAGCTGGCCGGCGTCCAGGCGGGTTACAAGGTCCGGATGTCCAAGGGCGTGCACATCGTGGTACCGCGGGCGGCGGTGCACTCGGACACCGGGATGATCCTGCGGACGGACAAGAGCGTGCTGTTCTTCATCCCGTGGGGCGAGCGCTGGATCGTCGGCACGACGGACACCGACTTCTCCGGTGATCGCGCCGAGCCGGTCGCGACCGAGGAAGACGTCGAGTACATCCTGTCCGCGGCGAACCGGGCCCTGGCCCGCCCGCTGACCCGGGCCGACGTCATCGCCGTGTACGCCGGCCTGCGGCCGCTGGTCGTCGCCAGCGAGGGCAACGGGTCGAAGCCCACCACCAAACTGTCCCGTGAGCACATCGTCGACGCCCCGGTGCCCGGCCTGACCAGTATCGCGGGCGGCAAGTTCACGACCTACCGGCTGATGGCGCGCGACGTGGTGGACGCCGCCGTGGCGGACTTCGGCCGCGAGGTGCCCGCGTCGGTCACCGACCGGGTGCCGCTGCTCGGCGCGGACGGCCTGGCCGCGGTCCAGCCCGCGGCGGGACGGCTGGCCGAGGATTACGGGGTGTCTCGCGAATGCGTGGAGCACCTGCTCGGCCGGTACGGGACCCTGGCCGAGGAAGTGCTCGGCCTGACCCGCGTCGACCCCGCGCTGGCCCGCCCGCTGGCCGCGGGCCATCCGTACCTGCGCGCCGAGGTCGCCTACGCGGTCACTCACGAGGACGCGCTGCACGTCGAGGACGTGCTGATGCGGCGGACGCGCCTGTTCATCGAGGCGGCCGACTCCGGGACCGGGGCGGCGGCCGACGTGAGCGTGATCATGGGCCGCCTGCTCGGCTGGAGCCGGCGCAGGCGGGCCGCTGAGACGCGCCGCTACTGCGAGCTGGTGGCGGCCGACCAAACGCTCGTCACGATCAAGGCCGGCCCGGTACGCGAGGCGGCCCTCGCCGCGAGCGCTACCGCGGGATGAGCGGAGATACCCAGGGCCGCCGGCGGCTGCTGACGTTCCGGCTGGACCAGGAGCAGCGGCAGCGGATCAGGGCCAGGCTGGCCCGTGAGGGCCGGACCATGTCCGAGGTGGTGACGAACGGGCTGCGGCAGTACGTGCAGCACGCGCGCCACGGTGATGGCCCCGGCTCAGCTACCCCCAAGATCGCGGCGGCCGGCTCGCCGGGCCCCGGCAAGCTGGTGCTGCCGGAGCGCATCGCCGCCCGACTGCGCGAACTCCGGTCCAACGGGCGCAGCGAGGTGCTGTCGGCGACGCTGGCGGCGCTGCACGAGGCGGGCTGGCCGCTGCGCCCGCTGGCGGACGCGCTGGGCATCAGCCGGCAGGCGGTGCAGGCCCGGGTACGCCGGCGCCCGCCCGCGGAGCTGCGCGATCACGTGCTGAACTGCGACCCCCCGCCGCCCTTTCCGCACCGGCGGGTGGCCAGCACGGCCGGCCTGCGCCCGCACCTGACGATCAAGATCGACCATGCCCTGCGCACGTCCGCGCACCGGGCGGCGGCCGACGAGGGCCACTCGCTGACCCAGGTGGTCGAGACCATCCTGGACCGTTACCTCAGGCACGGCCTGACCGACGCGGATCAGTCGTCCCGGCCCGCCCGCCCGGCCCGCCGCTCACGGTAGGCGGCCGCGTGCTGCCGGTTCCCGCAGTTGCCCGTGTCGCAGTAGCGGCGGGAACGGTTCTTCGACAGGTCGACGAGGACCGCCTCGCAGTCCGGCGCCTCGCAGCACCGTAGCCTGCCCGCCGGGATGATCGGCGCGCTGCTGCTGGTACAGCCGGCCGGGTCGGTCGCGCTCAGCTACGTGGTCCTGGGCGAACGGCCGGCCGCCTTCCAGCTGCTCGGCGTCGCCCTAGTGCTGACCGGCGTCCTGGTCGCGGTGAGCGGAAGAGCGGCGCAGCACGAGGATCATGCGCCAGGCTTCCGCCGCGTCGACGGGCAGGTCGTCGTCGAAGTCCCCGTAGCTGGCGACCAGGGTGAACCCGCCCGCTAGCCGGATCGCGGCGGCCAGCTCGGTCGCGGTCCAGAACCGGTTCGGTACCACGTCGGTGACCGTGCGCACCGGCCCGCCCCGCTTGAGATAGGTGACGCTGACGTGCTCCCTGGTGATCTGCGTGACCGGGTCGATCCGGTCCTGCGCGCCCCAGCGCACGCTGACCGTGCCATCGCCGACTTCGGTGGTCCACTCGCTGCTGGTCCGGCGCTCGGCCGCGAAGAAGTCGGCCGGATGCGCAAGCTCCATGATGTACAGCCCGCCGTCGCGTAGGTGAGCGGCCACGGCGGCCAGATGGCGCAGCATGTCGTCGAGCGTCATCAGGTGGCACAGCGAGTTGAGCATCGTGATGGCGAGGTCGAACTGGCCCGGGATGCTGAAGTCGCGCATGTCCGCCTCGACGACGGTCAGGCTGACCCCGGCCGCCTTGGCCAGCTCGCGGGCCCGTGCGCACATCGCCTGGTTAAGGTCGAGCGCGGTGGCGTGAAGTCCGCGCCGCGCCAGGTCACGAGCGTGCTCCGCCGGGCCGGCGGCGAGCTCGAGCACTGAGCGCGACGGCCCGGCGGCCGGACCGTTGTGCATGCCGGACCACCGCAGCAGCGCAGCCACCTCGGACGGGACGTCGCGGTAGGCGCAAGCGGCCGCATAGAACTCCGGCTCGTCATAGATTCCAGGCATCCGACCATGATGCCTGACGCAATTGCCTGGCGGTACAAAGTAACGTGCACTAGCCTCACGGATCGCCCTGCGGCAGACTGTCCGCATGATGACAGAGAGCCAGGCGCTGGAAACCCTGACGCGGGAGGACCCCGAGGCGGCCGGCGACGCGAAGGCAGCTCTAGCCTGGCTGACCGGCGACGAGGGACTGGAGACCATATCCCTGCTGCGCCTGCAGGAGTTCCTCTGGTACGCGCTCCCGGTCAAGTGGCCGATGTCCACGCCCGGCCGGGTCGGGGTGGCGAAGGCCCTCGGCCGCCTGTTCATGCTGGCGGGCCTCGACCGTTACGCGGGAGTGTGTTCTTCGACCGGAACCGAGAAGATCATCACCGCCTACGCGGACGGGCATGAGGAAGGTATCGCGGCTTACACCGAAGCCATCGAGGAATCGAACGCGGCTCCGCCCGACACCGAACTGCTGGCCTGGGGGTCGGTGATGGGGGCACAGGAGCGCGCGGCCTACGACGCGTGCGCGGCCGCCCTGGAACTGGCCTTCGCCTCGGGCGAGCTGAGCGTGGGGGCGCGCGGCTGGCGCATCAAGCGCGCGGACATCGTCAACCGCTGGCTGACCGGGCGCACCCAGGTCCCTGAGTCTGGTCCGGCCGGCCCGGCTGACGACCCGGTGCGGGGGCCCGACGGCGCGCTGGGCACTGACACCTGGCTGGGCCGCATCAGCGCTGAGCGCATCGACGCGTGGGCGCACGGGCGGACTGGAGAGCGGTCGCGGCTGGCCCGGGGGCTCATTTCGCGCCTGCTCGAGCCGCCCGCCCTTCCCGATGACCCGCTGCCCACGCTGCACTGGCTGCTCAGCCACGCGGACGGGGGGCTTAGGCTCACCGCTCGTCATTACATCGCGCCCGCCCTGGTCACCGAGGCGGTGGACACGTTCGGCTGGCGGGAACAGCTCGTCGGCACGCTGCGCCAGGAACTTGACGTGTTCCCGCTGCACACGCTGCGCGGCATGGCCCAAAGTGAGATGGGGGCCGTCCGCCGCAGCCGCACCAGCCTCGTGCTCACCAAGACGGGCAAGCTCATGACCGCGGACCCCGCGGCCAGGTGGCATATCGGGACGGCCGCGTTGATCGGGCCTGACGACGGCCCGCAGCCGGACTTCTCGGTCGCGGTCCGGGAAGCCGCGCTGATGGTCATCCTGACCAGCGGGCCCACCGGGTACGACGAGCTGACCAGGCTGCTGACCGACATCCACGGCGTGGAAGGCTGGGCCTCCGCCGGCAGCACCGGCCTGGCCAGCGCGGTGCGCACCGAGCTCTACAGCCTGCGGCACCGACTGTGGGCGCTGCAGCTGCTCGGCGCCGAGCGCAGTTTCACCGCGCCCCTCTCGCTCACCGACACCGGGGTGGCCGCGGCGCTGTCCGCGCTGCTCGCCCGGGCCCTGCGGCCGCGGCATCACCTAGGCCCGGGGTAGTCCTGCATACCGGGTCAGGGACCCGGTTTACCAGCTAAGAGGAAAGTAGCCCGTGTAGTTCTCGGCCAGCGTGGTCGCGGCCGCGCGGGACGAGATGACGTAGCGCAGCTGGGCAAGCTGCAGCATGGCCCCGAACTGGTCCGCGTTCGGGTCGACGTGCAGCATGGAGGTCATCCACCAGGAGAAATGGGTGGCCCGCCAGACCCGGCGCAGGCAGGTGTCCGAATACGCGTCGGCCAGCTCGCCCTCCCCGTCGCGCAGCAGGTGAGTGAGCGCCGTAGCCAGCACGGTCACGTCGGCGATGGCCAGGTTGAGGCCCTTGGCCCCGGTGGGGGGCACGATGTGCGCGGCGTCACCGGCGAGGAACATGCGCCGGTAACTCATGGGCGAGGCGACGAAGCTGCGCATCGGCGAGATCGCCTTCTCCGTGATCGGGCCTTCCTTCAGGTCCCACCCCGGTACGCCCAGCCGGTGCCGCAGCTCGTTCCAGATCCGGTCATCGGGCCACCGCTCGATCTCGTCGTCGGCGGGCACCTGGAGGTAAAGCCGGCTCACCTGTGGCGTGCGCATGGTGTGCAGCGCGAAGCCGTCCTCGTGCCGGGCGTAGATAAGCTCGTCGGTGGACGGCGGCACCGTCGCCAGGATGCCGAGCCAGGAGTACGGGTACAGGCGCTCGGCCACCGTCACCAGGCCCGGCGGCATGGCATCACGGCAGATGCCGTGGAACCCGTCGCAGCCGGCGATCGCGTCGCAGGTGACCTCGTGCCGTACCCCGCTGGCGTCGGTGAAGCGGAGCACGGGCTGATCCTCTTCGAGCTCGGCCACCTCGGTGCCGGAGACCTCGAACTCGATCCTGGCGCCGGCCGCCAGCCGGGCCTTGATCAGATCCTTGACGATCTCGGTCTGGGCGTAAATCGTCACCCAGCGGCCGCCGGTCAGGTCACGGAAATCGAGGTGGTGCCGCTCCCCCTCGAACTGCAGGTAGATGCCGCCGTGTTCGAGGCCCTCGGCGTCCATCCTCATCCCGAGGCCGATCGCGCGGAGCAACTCGACCGTCCCGGCTTCGAGCAGCCCGGCCCGCTGCCGCGCCTCGCAGTAGGCCCGGCTGCGGTTCTCGACCACGATCGAGTCGATGCCGCGCAGCGCGAGCAGATGAGAAAGGAGCAGGCCGGCCGGACCGGCCCCGACGATGCCGACCTGGGTACGTGAGGTAACTGTCATCTGGAGTGCCGCGTACCTGATTAGAACGGATAGGGGGCGATGTCGCCGCGGATGGTCACCCAGCGGGTGTCGGTGAACGCTTCCAGGTTAGCCGTTCCGCCGAAACGGGCCCCCGTGCCTGAGGCCCCGAGGCCGCCGAACGGGATGTTCGGCTCATCGTCCACGGTCTGCTCGTTGATATGGACGATGCCGGTCGGTATCTGCCTGGCCAGCTCGAGGCCGCGCATGACATTGGAGGTCAAGATGCCGAGGGACAGGCCGTATTCGCTGTCGGCCGCGAGCTTGGCCACGTCCTGCGCGGAGGCGAACCGCAGCACCGGGGCGACGGGGCCGAACACCTCGTGGGCGTAGGCCGGCATCTGCGGCGAGACTTCGGCCAGCACGGTCGGCGCGTAGAACAGGCCGTCGTAGCTGCCGCCGGCGGCGAGCCGGGCACCCGCCGCGACACTGTCGGTGACCAGGGCGTGAACCTTATCGCGCTGACGGGCGTCGATGACGGGGCCGAGCGCCACCTGCCCAGTCGCCGGGTTCCCGACCGGCAGCTGGGCAGCCTTCCCGGCCAGCCGTGCGACGTACTCGTCGTAGATGGCCTCGTGCACGAGGTGGCGGCCCGTCGTCATGCAGATCTGGCCCTGGTGCAGGAACGAGCCCCAGGCGCCAGCCGAGACCGCGCGGTCAAGATCCACGTCGTCGAGCACTATGAGGGCGGAGTTACCGCCTAGCTCCAGGTGAACGCGCTTGAGCTGGCGGGCGGCGAGCTCGCCGACCCGGCGGCCCGCGGCCGTCGATCCGGTGAAGGAGACGAGCCGGACCAGCGGCTCGGTGACGACCGCCTCGCCGGTCTCCACCCCGCCCGGGAGCACGTGCAGCAGGCCATCAGGCAGTCCGGCCTCTTCGAACACCCGGGCGAGTGCGACGCCGCCGCACACCGCCGTGCGCGGATCGGGCTTGAGTATCACCGCGTTGCCCAGGGCCAGCGCGGGAGCGACCGAGCGGATGGCCAGGATCTGCGGGAAGTTGAACGGCGCGATGACGCCGATCACGCCGACCGGTACCCGCTCGGCGAAGCTTAGCCTGGGCTGCTCGCTCGGCAGCAGCTCGCCGTAGGCGCGGGACGGAAGCGTGGCGGCCTCGTAGATCTCCTGGGTCGCGACGTGCGTCTCGAACTGCATGGCCGGCGGGATCTTGCCGCTTTCCCTGATCCCCCACCATTCAATGTCGGCCGCGTTCGCCAGCCAGATGTCGGCGGCGCGGCGCAGGATAGCCGATCGCTCGGTGTGCGGGGTCGCCGCCCAGGCGGGCTGGGCCGCAGCCGCGATCTGGGCCGCATGGGCCACGTCTTCAGGGCCGGCGATCCCGGTCCGGCCGATCTCTTCGCCGGTCGCGGGCTCGATAACCGCGGCCTCACCGCCCGCTCCGCTCGTCCAGCCGCCAGAGTAGACCTGGCCGCGCCAGATGCCCTCGTCCATGAGTGCCATGACCCGCTCCTCGTGCTCATGTGTACGTAAGACGAACGATAGTTCAGACAGCGAACGCGCGCTGCCCCGGTCTATGATGTCATCGACCGAGCCAGGAGGTCTTCATTGACTGACAGCCAGGAGCAGGGTCACGACGGGGATTTCGTCCAGTCGCTTGAGCGGGGGCTCTCGGTGATCCGCGCCTTCGACGCGGAGCATACTCAGCTGACCCTGAGCGAAGTGGCCGCGAGCACCGGCCTGAGCCGGGCCGCCGCCCGCCGGTTCCTTCGCACGCTGGTCCAGCTCGGTTACATGCGTAGCGACGGGAACAGGTTTGCGCTCCGGCCCAAGGTCCTGGAGCTCGGCTACGCCTACCTGTCCAGCCTGACCCTGCCCGAGGTGGCGATGCCGCACCTGGAGCAGCTAGTCGAGCAGGTTCACGAGTCGTCCTCGGTCTGCGAGCTTGACGGCGACGACGTGATCTACATCGCCCGCGTCCCGACCAAGCGGATCATGACCGTGACGATCAGTGTGGGGACGAGATTCCCCGCCTACGCGACCTCGATGGGCCGGGTGCTGCTGGCCGCACAGCCCGACGAATGGCTCGACGAGTACCTGGATTCCACCCGCCTGCGCGGCCTGACCGGGCATACCATCACCAGCGCGACCGCTCTGCGCCGCGAGCTGCGCAAGATACGGGCCCAGGGCTGGGCCCTCGTCGATCAGGAACTCGAAGAGGGACTGCGGTCCATCGCCGCTCCGATCCGCGATGCGGATGGCCAGGTCATCGCGGCCGTCAACGTCTCCACCCACGCCGGGCGGCGGACCCTGGCCAGCATCGTCGAAGAGCTCCTGCAGCCACTGCTCGCCACCGCTCGCCGCATTGAGCTAGATCTCGCCCGCTCCCGCGCATCGGTCCGCGCCCGGTCCAACGGCTGACGGACCTCGCGCCCCGTTCCGGTCCGGGGTCGATCCTGGCCTTAGCACTATCTGTGCATTGCCGGCCGCTTCCGCGTTCGCCTCATCGATCCCTATTACCCGGTTCCGCGACGGGCATCGACCCGCTGCCTGAGGCGATCGGGATGCTTCCCTCGATCAACGGCCCGCCGCTTCCCGCCCCGCTGACTAAGGTCCGCGTCGCCGTGGTTCCGCTGACCGAGATCCAGGCCACCGACGGTTACGCCAGACGCGTCAGCGAACGGATGACGCAGCGTTAGTCCGGCTGGGCCAGTAGCCCCAGCCGGACTCTCCTGCCACACTTGCTTGCTATGCGTACGCTCGTCGTCGACCATCCCCTGGTCACCCACAAGCTCACCGCGCTGCGCGACACCGCCAGCGACACCGCTACCTTCCGCAGCCTGACGGCCGAACTGGTGACGTTGCTCGCCTACGAGGCGACCCGCGAGATGCGGGTGCAGCCGGTCTCCGTCACCACGCCGGTTGGTGTGGCCAGCGGCGTCAAGCTGGCCCGGCCGGTGCCGCTCATCGTGCCGGTCCTGCGGGCCGGCATCGGCATGCTGGAGGGCATGACACGGCTGCTGCCGATGGCCGATGTCGGCTTCGTCGGGCTGCGCCGGGATGAGGAATCGCTGGTCGCGTCGACCTACGCCGACCGGCTGCCGATCGACCTGACCGGGCGGGACACGTTCGTCCTTGACCCGATGCTGGCCACCGGCGGGACCCTCGCTACCGTCATCCAGATGCTGGTCGGCCGCGGTGCCGCGTCGGTGACCGCCATCTGCCTGCTCGCCGCGCCCGAAGGCCTGCGGCACGTCGAGAAGGCCTTCGCCGCGGAAGATACCGACCAGTGGATCCGGGTCGTGACCGCCGCGGTCGATGAGCGGCTGAATGACCGGGGCTACATCGTGCCCGGGCTCGGTGACGCGGGCGACCGCCTGTTCGGAAAGATCTGACGGACGCGATACGGGCAGGGCGCTGGGCTCTGCTGCGGCGACATCATGGCACCGCCCAGTCCGGGATTGGCCCCCCCGCACCCACGGTGGGCGATACCCCACCACAGAGCCCAACACCCTGCCATCTGCAGCTAATCAGGATCTCATTGCCTTTGGGTATCCCCGATTCCGGGGTTCCGCCCGATAAACCGGTTTGCGGTCATCCGGCCTAGACTTACCAGATCGCTCCGTCAGGCCATAACGCAGGCAGGCAACAGATGTCGTTCCGAATTCACTGGACCCCGTCATGCCACTGAACGCGCACGTCAGCATGGAAGCAGGCCGGAAAATGACGGTCGCCGAGGGGAGTCGCCTGGTCTTCGGCCGCGGGCCCGGGGTTGACCTGGCCATCGCGGCCGGACGAGGGCTTTCCCGGCGGGCAGGCGTGGTGACCGCGATGGCGGCGGGCGTCTGGATCGCCAACATCAGCCGCACCCATGCGCTCTACGTCGAGGGCCAGGGGTACCGCATCCGGTTGCCGCGAATGGAGCATGACGGCGAGCCCGCCGACGGCTGGTTTGTGCACGCCGGCACGGTCTACGTCGGCTCCAGGGCCATGCTCGATGAACAGCAGCCGCTCGCCGTGACGGTCACCGGCCAGTTCGAGGGCTGGTCCAGCCGGGCGCCCCAGGCGGATGGGGCGGTACCGGACGCCGACGCCGGGCTGACGCACCGGGCCTGGCGAGCCGACCCGGCCGGGCTAACGGCCGGGGCGGCCCCACCCGCCGGGACCGGCTTCGCTGGCGCGGCGGACCGAGCCAGCGGGACCGGGCCGGCCAACGAGGCGAACGGGTGGAACGGGGCGGGAGCGGCGCGGGCGGGTGGTCCGGGGCCGGCGCGCGGGACCCGGCGGGCCGGGCAGGCCGCGCTCGGCGACGGGTCCGGGTCGGCCGAGCGGACCGGGGAGGCCGACGGGACAGGGGAGGCCGACGGGACAGGGGAGGGTGACCGGACCGAGCTAGCCGAGGGGACCGGGGAGGCCAAGGGGACAGGGGAGGCCGAGGGGACCGGGCTAGCCGAGGGGACCGGGGAGGGTGACCGGACCGGGCTAGCCGACCGGACCCGGGAGGCCGAGCGAGCCGGGGAGGCTGAGCGGGCCGGGGAGGCCGGCCGGACCGGACTGGCCAACGGAAGCGGATTGGCCGGGGGGACCATGCTCGACGATGGGACCGGGTTGGTCAGCGAGACCACCGGGACCAAGGAGGCTGGGGGGGCCGGGCGGTCTGGCGAGGCGGGGGGCGCCGGGCGGCCGGGCGAGGCTGGGGGGGCCGGGCGGTCTGGCGAGGCTGAACGGGGGGGCGGAGAGGGGACGCTGCTGCCGTTTTACATCGACCCGATGACCAAGCTCTTCCTCGTCGCCCTGATCTGGTGCCGCCCATGGCTGCTGGATGCCAGCGCCACCAGGCCACTGCCGCGGACACCGGAAATCGCCCGGGGGGCCCTGGAGGTTACCGGCGCCTACCGCGAGCTGAAACGGTTCGATTCGGACCCGGAGTTCCGCGACCTGCTATCGGCGCGCGTGGCCGAGCACATCAAGGTACTGCGACGGAAAATTACCGACAACGGACTGGCCACCGCGAACGTGCGGCTCTCCGACGAGGTAGTCGTCCGGATCCTGATCGATCACGGCATCATCACCTCCGCCGACCTGGGCCGGCTTGACGATCCGGGGTGGCGGTCCCGGCAGGAGGACCTCTGGTGGACCCAGGGCTGAGCCCTAGCCCTGGGCTGGCGGTGCCGTGGGTATCACGATGAACTCCGTCGTGGCCTTAGTGCCACCCGGTTCGGTCATGTCGACCGTGAACATCCCCAGCGGAAACGTGCTGGGGAACAGCTGGTTGAGCGTGACGCTGACCGTGCCGTCCGAGCCGGTAACCGGATGGGTGGTTGACGTGATGTTCATGATTTGCTTGTTGCCCGGCGGCGGTCCGATGCCGGTGACCGTGACCGTGACGGGCGTGCGCGGAGCAAGGCCGCTCCCGTGGACGACGAAGGTGTCTTCTGGATTACCCTCCGAGCGGACCATGCACAAAGCCGGTCCTTCAGGGACCTGGTCCGCAGGGGCGCACTTAGTGGCCGGTGCCACCGGCTGGGGATTAGGCGGCGAGTTGTCCCCGGAACTGGTGAGCGAGGCACCGAGGATGACGCCCCCGACGACCAGCGCCGCTCCGACGGCGGCCCAGCCGGCCCAGGCCAGGTGAGTCCTGAACCAGTGCCGCCAGCCGGATCCGGCGTCCGCCGCGGTCCCGTGGCGCGACCGGCCACGCTCATGGCGGTGCCCGAGGAGCTGCTTGTAGGTGGCGGCGGCGGGAAGCTCGGTAAACGACGCGGCCGTGGCCTCATCAGTATGTTCCTCGCTGACCTGGGTGAGGGCCGCCAGCTGCGGACTGCGCTGATACTCCCCGATCAGGGCCATCGCCGGTTCCGGCAGGTAGGCGTGCCCTTCGGCGGGGCCGCCCTGGGCCTCAGTGAACTGCCCTAGCTGCGCCAGTATCGCAGACGACGTCGGCCGTGCCCGGGGTACCCGCGCCATACAGGCCGCGATCAGATCCGTGAGCTCGGCGGGCAAACCGGACAGATCGGGTTCCTCGGTGGCCAGCCGGGCCAGCACGTCCAGCACCGAGGCGCCGTGGTAGGGAGGATGCCCGGTGGCCGCGAACAGCAGCGTCGCGCCGAGCGAGTACACGTCGCTCGCCACCGAGGCCTGACGGGGATCCCTGGCCTGCTCCGGCGCCATGTACGCGGGCGTGCCGACGGTCCCGCGCGACACGGTGACCTCCATCCGCTCGGCGGCCCGGGCCACGCCGAAGTCGATCACCCGCGGCCCGTCCGGGGCGACTAGCACGTTCGACGGTTTCAGGTCGCGGTGGACCAGCCCGGCCCCATGGATCGACTGCAGCGCCTCGGCACACCCGGCCGCGAGCCACCTGACCGCGGCGACCGGCATCGGGCCGCAGGCACCGATCATCCGGCTCAGCGAGGGGGCCGGTATGAAAGCCGTGGCCAGCCACGGCAGGTCAGCGTCTGGATCGGCTTCGACGACCGAGGCGGTGAAGACCCCGCTCACCTTCCTGGCCGCCGCCACCTCCTGCGCGAAGCGGGTGCGGAAGCCGGCTTCCTCCGCCAGCTCGACCTTGATCGTCTTGACCGCGACCAGCCGCCCGGCCGTCGACCGGCCCAGGTACACCTGGCCCATCGATCCAGCCCCGAGGCGGCCGAGTACCACGTAGGGCCCGATCATCTCCGGGTCCCATCGGCGCAATGGTTCACGTTCCGACCGCGACACCATCAAATGGCCTCCCTGACCCGTCCCTGTCCGCCCCCGGAACCAGTGGCCAGCTTCTATCATGCCGAATGCACGTGCATTTGGGCAGTGTATTCGGCCCGGACTGGTGCAGGTAACCGTGGGAGGAACCACGGCCCGTTCGGGATAAAAATATTTTTTACCCGGCGGGACGGGCACCGAGCACACCGGCCGGAACCACCACCGCGTCGCTCATGGCGCGGGCGGTGGCAAAGCCCGGCTTTATGACGGTGTTGATAAGGTGCAGCCGCTCGTCAAAGCTCGCGAACGCGCTCTTCATCGCGTTTATGGTCAGCCATTCGACGTCGGACCAGCCGTAGCCGAATTCGGCCGCCAGCCGGTGGAACTCAGAACTCAGCGTGACCTGGCTCATCAGCCGGTTGTCGGTGTTCACCGTCACCCGGAACTGCAGCTGGCGCAGCAGCCGGATCGGGTGCATCGCGATCGAGGGCACCGCGCCGGTCTGGACATTCGAGGTCGGGCACATCTCCAGCGGGATCCGGCGGTCACGGATGTAGGCGGCCAGCCGCCCCAGCCGGACGTTGCCTTCCCGGCCGATCTGGATGTCATCGACGATGCGGACCCCGTGACCGAGCCGCTCGGTGCCGCAGTACTGCACGGCCTCCCAGATCGACGGCAGCCCGAACGCCTCACCCGCGTGGATCGTGATGTGGAAATTCTCCCGCTTGACGTACTGGAACGCGTCCAGGTGCCGGCTCGGCGGCCAGCCCGCCTCGGCGCCGGCGATGTCGAATCCGACGACGCCCTCGTCCCGGTAGCGAACCGCAAGCTCGGCTATCTCCAGCGACCTCGCCGCCGTCCGCATGGCCGTGAGCAGGGCGTAGACCCTGATCCCCCGTCCGCTGCTGCCCTGGCGGAAACCCTCGAGCACCGCCTCGACCACCTCGTCGAGGCTGAGCCCGCCCTCGGTGTGCAACTCCGGCGCGAACCTGACCTCCGCGTACACCACGCCGTCGGCGGCCAGGTCCTCGGCGCATTCGGCGGCCACCCGGCGCAGCGCCTCGGGGGTCTGCATGACCGCGACCGTGTGCCGGAACGCGTCCAGGTAGACCTCGAGGTGACCGCGGTGCGCGCCCTCGGTCAGCTTCCTGGTCAGGTCTTCCACGTTGTCGCCAGGCAGGTCGGTGTAACCGATCTCGCTGGCCAGCTCGAGGACGGTCTGCGGGCGCAGGCCGCCATCCAGGTGATCGTGCAGCAGAACCTTCGGGACGGCCCGGATCTCGGGATGAGTCAGCATCCCCCTATTGTGCTACCACCTGCTCGATGACCGGCGAGATGACCGGCGGCGGCCCGGCGTCGCTGATCGTGACGGCACCGTCCAGGGCCGCGAGGGCGGGACCGAAACGCTCCTGGTCATCGGCGCGCAGTTCCAGCACGGGCTGGCCCGCCCGTACCTCCTCCCCCGGCTTGGCCAGGCAGATGATTCCCGCAGCCGCGCTGACCTGGTCCTCCTTGCGGGCGCGGCCCGCGCCGAGCCGCCAGGCCGCGGTGCCGACCGCGAGCGCGTCCAGCCGGGTCAGCCAGCCGTTTGCGTGGGCCGGCAGCACCCGGGTGTACGCCGCCTGCGGCAGCGGGGCGTCCGGATCGCCGCCTTGCGCGGTGACCATGGCCCGGTACGCGGCCAGGGCGCGGCCGTCCTTGATGGCCGCGGCGGGATCGGCGTCCAGGCCGGCCAGGTCGAGCATCTGCCGGGCCAGGGCGAGCGTCACCGCCATCAGGTCGGCTGGGCCGTCGCCGCGCAGGGCCCGGACGGACTCCTCCACCTCGACGGCGTTGCCGACCGCGCGGCCGAGCGGGGTGTCCATCCGCGTCAGCAGGGCTCTGGTGCGTACCTGGTGTTCCTCGCCGAGGGCGACCATGGTCTCGGCGAGTTCGCGGGCCCGGTCCAGGTCCGTCATGAACGCGCCGGTGCCGACCTTGACGTCCAGGACGAGCGCGCTCGTCCCCTCGGCGATCTTCTTCGACATGATCGAGCTGGCGATGAGCGGGATGGACTCGACCGTCCCTGTGACGTCCCGCAGCGCGTAGAGCCTGCGGTCGGCGGGCGCCAGGCCGGACCCGGCGGCGCAGATGACGCAGCCGGCGCGGGCCAGGACGGCGAGCGTCTCTTCCGGGGTCAGCGCGGTGCGGAAACCGGGGATCGACTCGAGCTTGTCCAGGGTTCCGCCGGTGTGACCGAGGCCGCGTCCGGACAGTTGCGGGACGGCGGCTCCGCAGCTTGCCACCAGCGGCGCGAGGATCAGGCTGACCTTGTCCCCCACCCCGCCGGTCGAGTGCTTGTCCACCGTCGGCCTGGGCAGCGCGGACAGGTCAAGGCGATCGCCCGAGGCGATCATCGCCGCCGTCCAGGTTCGGAGCTCCGCGCCGTCGAGACCGCGGAAATAGATCGCCATCAGCAGCGCGGACATCTGCTCATCCGCCACCTCGCCGCGCGCGTATGCCTCGAAGAGCCACCTGATGTCGTCATCGGCGAGACGGCCGCCGTCTCGTTTAGCCCTGATCAGCGTGGCCGCGTCGGTCACTGCGTATCCCGGCGCTGGACCAGGTCGGTGGGGACGAAGGCGTTCGGAAGCAGGACCTGGAGTTCGACCGGGCCGGCCGCGGTGTCGACGAGCAGCTCACCGCCGCCGGCCTCGAGCAGGACCTGCCGGCAGCGGCCGCAAGGAAGCAGCGGCTCCCCGTCTCCCGCGACGACGGCCACGGCGAGCAGCCGCGGCGGCGCGTTGGTGTCCGTTGCGGGCGCGCCGGCCGCGGGCGCGCCTGCCGGCCGCGGGCGCGCCGGCCGCGTGCAGGGCAGCCGCGGGCAGGGCAGCCGCGTGCAGGGCGGAAACGAGGCCGCACTCTGCGCACAAGGTCAGGCCGTAAGAGGCGTTCTCCACGTTGCAGCCCAGTACGACCTGCCCATCGGCGGTCTGCCCGGCCGCACCTACCCGCAGTCCGGAGTAGGGCGCGTAAGCCCGTCCCGCGGCCGAGACAGCGGCCGCACGCAGACGTGGCCAGTCAATGGTCATCTGATGACTTTAAGGCTGGGGAGAGGGTCCTCGAGGACTGGGGGTCCGTATGGATAAGGCTGCAGGGTGGCCTTATCCATACGGACCCGCTACCTGTCCTGCGCGGCTGCGATCCAGTTAGCTCGCCGGGTCGGCGGACCGCGCTAGAGCAAGGAACTCTGATAGAAATCATGCCCAACGACTTGCTAAGGACCTCCCCTGGAGGAAGTTCAGGTTTGGTTAAGATCTGCGTCCGGTTAGGTCAGTACCGGTTTCGTGCCTAACGTGGAGCCCGTGAACGCACGTCTTGGCCGGGTCCTCGTGGTGGAAGACGACCCTGGCATCGCCACCCAGCTGGTCCGCGGGCTGACCCGGGCTGGTTATGAAACGGGCAGCGTCACCACCGGGAAGGCCGCGCTCGACTGGCCGGCGCCCGACGTGGTGCTGCTTGACCTCGGGCTGCCCGACATCGACGGCGTGGAGGTCTGCCGGCGGCTCCGCCAGTCCTGCGACGCGGCCATCATCATCGTGACCGCGCGAGGCGAGGAATCCGACCGGGTGCTGGCCCTCGACGAGGGGGCCGACGACTACCTGATCAAGCCGTTCGGGCTGCAGGAGCTGCTGGCCAGGATCAGGGCGGTGCTGCGCCGCAGCCGCCAGCCCGCCGGCCAGGTGCTGCAGAACGGCCCGCTCACCGTTGACCTGCGGACGCACAAGGTCACCGTCGGCGGCAACCACATCGCGGTGACGCCCAAGGAGTTCGCCATCCTGGAGTGCCTGGCCAGCGACCCAGGCCGGGTGGTCAGCCGCCAGGAGATGCTAGAGCGCGCCTGGGACGAGCACTGGTACGGCCCCACCAAGGTGCTCGACGTGCACATGGCGGCCCTGCGGAAGAAGCTCGGTGACCCCGGGCTCATCGAGACCGTCTACGGCCACGGCTTCCGGCTCGCCGACCAGGGAAGCCAGCCATGACCCGGCGGATCCTGCTGGTCCTGCTGGCCTTCACCGCCGTCGTCATCGCAGGCGCGATGGTCCCGCTGGCGCTGATCTCAATCGAACACGACCAGAACTCGTTTGTTCAGGCCACCGAGGGCATGGTGCGAACCGACGCCGCGGTCGCCCAGGCTCGCCTGGACGGTTCGCCCGACCAGCCGCTGCTCTACCTCCTCAACGAGGTACAGCAGGCCGGTGACGGCCTGCTGATCCTGCAGCGCAATCGCGTCCTGAACTCCGCGGGTCAGACGCAGATCGAGGAAATCCGGCTGAGCGAAAAGGGCAGCATGCCGGTCCCGAACCTGAAACAGCTCGCCCTTCAGGCGGACGAGCCGTCCCAGGTCACGACCGAAGCACACCAAGCGGCCCATCCGGTTACCGAGACGACGGGATCGGTAGTGGTCGCGGCGATACCCGTCTACGAGCGCGGCAAAGGCCCGCTGGTGGGCACGGTGATCCTGGCCAGGTCATCGACGTCGCTCGACCAATCCATTTTCAACCTCTGGATCATCATGGGAACGATCGCCCTCCTCGCCCTGCTGGCTGCGGCGCTGCTGGCGTTCGCGCTGGCCAGGTGGGTGAGCAGGCCGCTGGCCGGGCTGGACAACGCGGCCAGGAGGCTCGCGGACGGCGATCTGGCGATCAGGGCCGTGGTCGGGTCGGGGCCACCGGAGCTGCGTCGGCTAGCCGGGACGTTCAACACCATGGCCGGGCGGCTTGAGGCCTTGGTGCACGGGAACCGGGCGGTGATCGCGGACGTGTCGCACCAGCTGCGTACCCCGCTGGCCGCCCTGCGGCTCCGGCTGGACCTGCTCGCCGCGGACACGGCCCAGTCGGACCCCGATACGGCCCACGAGCTGGCCGGAGCGCTCGAGGAACTGGCCCGGCTGTCCAGGCTGGTCGACGGCCTGCTCGCGGTGGCGCGCGCGGAGAACGTGGTGCCGGTGCCCGCCGCGGTGGACATGGCCGAGGTGGCGGCGGAGCGCGTAGCGGCGTGGCATCCGGTGGCCAACGACCGGGGCATCGTACTCGAGACCGCGGAACGGGGAAAGGCAGGCGGACGGGGTACGAGCAGCGGGCCGGCCCTGGCCTGGATCGGTGAGGGACACCTGGAGCAGATCCTCGACAACCTGATCGCCAACGCGCTCGAGGCGCTGAGCGCGGGGAACCACGTCCTGGTCACCACGGCGGACACCGCGTCCGGCACGCAGATTACCGTCCGCGACGACGGCCCGGGCATGAACGCCGAGGACCGCGAGCGCGCCTTTCTGCGTTTCAGCACCTCGAATCCCAACGGCACCGGGCTCGGCCTGGCCATCGTGCACCGGCTGGCCACCTCGAATGGCGGCACCGCCAGCCTGGCCCAGACACCAGGCGGCGGCCTGACGGTCACCCTTGACTTCCCCGGGGTCCTGGCGCCTAATAGCTAACGGCCCTGCATCTAACGGCCCTGCATCTAACGGCCCTGCATCTAACGGCCCTGCATCTAACGGCGGGGCGTACGACGGTAGCTCCGCTGGGCACAATCTGCTCAGCATGTAGGAACACACCAAACGCGCCCGGCGCAAGCCCCGGCTGTATGTCCGGCTGGCCAGGAATGCCATCATGATCGGGTTCCGATTCGGCAACGAGCAGGCCAGACCGGCGCGTGTCCCCTTCCCAGCAGGCATTCACCAGGCATAACCTGCGGGACAACCTAGGACGAATGCGAGGCTAGGCGCTGTGGCGCGCTGGCCCAGTGGAGGTAAGAGTGAAACACAGCGCATGGGCCACGGCGGCGCTGGCCGTGTCAGCAACGCTGCTCATCGCCGCGTGCGGCAGCAGCCATAGCTCGGCCTCGTCCAGCACCAGCACATCCAGTACGCCAGCGAGCACGAGCACGGCGGCGACTACGGGCAAGTTCCTCGGCTGCATGGTCACCGACACCGGCGGCATCGACGACAGGTCGTTCAACGCCTCGTCGTGGGCGGGCATGCAGGCGGCCGCGGCCGCCAACCCCAACGTCACCGTGAAGTACCTGCAGTCGACGACGCAAAGCGATTACATACCGAATATCAACACGTTCCTCAGCGAGAAGTGCGGCATCATCGTCACCGTCGGCTTCCTGATGGGCCCCGCGACGGAGGCCGCGGCCAAGGCGCACCCGACCCAGAAGTTCGCGATCGTCGACTGCTCGTACGCATCGGAGTGCCTGACCGGCACCAAGGAACCCAACATCGACCAGCTGACGTACAACACCGTGCAGGACGGTTTCCTCGGCGGGTACCTGGCCGCGGGCATGACGAAGACCGGCAAGGTCGCCACGTTCGGCGGTGAGGACTTCGGGACCGTCACGATCTACATGGACGGCTTCTGGGACGGCGTGCAGTACTACAACTCCAAGCACGGCACGCACGTGCAGGTGCTCGGCTGGAACGAGAAGACCCAGAAGGGCTCGTTCACCGGTGACTTCACCAACCAGACCAAGGGCCAGACGCTCACCCAGACGTTCATCAGCGAGGGCGCCGACATCATCTTCCCGGTGGCCGGCAACGTGGGCCTCGGCGCCGCGAAGGCGGTCCAGGACGCGGATGCCGCGGCCGGCGGCCAGAAGGTGAACATGTTCTGGGTGGACACCGACGGCTGCACCAGCGCGGCGCAGTACTGCAAGTACTTCATCACCAGCGTGACCAAGGGCATCGTACCCTCGGTGAGCACCGCAGTGCTGAGCGCGGCCCACGGCACGTTCAAGGGCGGCACGTACGTCGGTACCCTCACCAACGGCGGGGCCGTGCTCTCCCCCTACCACGACTTCGCCAGCCAGGTTCCCGCCACGCTGCAGAGTGAGCTCAAGCAGGTGGAGGCCGGCGTCGAGAACGGCTCGATAGCGACGCCGACCAAGAGCCCGGTGTAAGAGCCTGGCAGCACGGAACGACGGATGTGGCAGCGGTGCGGCGTGATGCGCATCGCTGCCACATCGGCGTCCGGGCTGACGGGTTTCCCGAGGGAGGAGCCGCGGGCATGATGGTGCGGACGCGGGACTGAAGGGCGGACGTGGAACTTGAGCTGAAGGGCATCACCAAGCGTTTCGGTTCGCTGGTGGCCAACGACCGGATCGACCTGTCGGTGGCCCCAGGTCAGGTGCACGCCCTGCTCGGCGAGAACGGCGCCGGCAAGACGACCCTGATGAACGTCCTGTACGGGCTGCTGCAGCCCGACGAGGGCGAGATCTTGCTCGACGGGAAAGCGGTCCAGTTCCACTCTCCCCGGGGCGCCATCGCGGCCGGCATCGGGATGGTGCACCAGCACTTCATGCTCGTGCCCGTGTTCACTGTCGCGGAGAACGTGACCCTGGGCATCGAGGAGACCCGCCGTTCCGGCCTGCTCGACCGGCGCAGAACGCGGCAGGATGTGCGTGAGCTCTCCCGCCGCTACGGCCTGGAGGTCGACCCGGACGCACTGGTGGAGAACCTGCCGGTCGGCATCCAGCAGCGGGTGGAGATCGTCAAGGCACTGGTCAGGGAGGCGACCGTGCTGATCCTCGATGAGCCCACCGCGGTCCTAACCCCGGCCGAAACCGAAGACCTATTCCGCATCATCAGGCAGTTGAAGGACGGCGGCAGGTCCATCGTCTTCATCTCGCACAAGCTCAAGGAAGTCCAGGCGATCGCGGACACGATCACCGTGCTGCGCCGGGGAAAGGTCGTCGGCCAGCGGCCCCCAGGCACCACAGAGGACGAGCTCGCCTCACTCATGGTCGGTCGGGACGTGCAGCTGCGGGTCAGCAAGGACGCCGCCAAGCCGGGCGACGTGATACTGGACGTGGCCGACTTGACCGTCGCCGACGAGACGGGCCGGATCTGGGTCAACGGGGTGTCATTCCAGGTCCGGGCCGGCGAGATCCTCGGCGTGGCCGGAGTGCAGGGCAACGGGCAGACTGAGCTCTGCGAGGCTCTGATGGGGCTGTTGCCGACGACCTCCGGGCAGGTGACGCTGAACGGCCGCGACCTCACCCACGCCACGCCGCGGCAGCGGCTGCACGCGGGCGTCGCCTACGTCCCCGAGGACCGGCAGGAAGACGGGCTGATCGGCGAGTTCTCGGTGGCTGACAACATGGTCCTTGACACGTATGACAGGCCGCCGTACGCGTCCGGCATCAAGCTCAACCTGGACGCCATCGAGACCAACGCGGCCGAGCGGGTGCAGGAATTCGACGTCCGCACCACCTCGGTGGCCGCGGCCGTGGGCACGCTGTCCGGCGGCAACCAGCAGAAGGTCATCCTGGCCAGGGAAGTCGGGCGCGAGCACAAGGTACTCGTGGCCAGCCAGCCCACTCGCGGGCTGGACGTGGGCTCGATCGAGTTCGTGCATCGCCGCATCGTCCAACAGCGCGACAAGGGCGTGGCCGTGCTTATCGTCTCCGCAGAACTCGACGAGATCTACGCCCTGGCGGACCGGATCGCGGTCATGTACGAGGGCAAGATCACCGGTTTCCGTCCGCCGACGGTGCCGGCCGAAGAACTGGGGCTGCTGATGGCAGGGGCAACTGACCAAGACCCGGGACCGGAACCCACCCCTAGCGCCCCGACGGCTATACCAGGGGCGGGACAATGAGCGATCAGGCGGGTTCGCCGGGTCCAGCCGCGGCGGAGAAGAAAGAAGATGAGCAGGAGCCGCACGCCTCATTCGGCCAGGCCCTGCGGGAAACGATCCTCGAAGGTCATACGGTCACCATCATTATCCTGGCCATCTTCACCGGGTTCGTGGTAGGCGGGCTGCTGAACGCGTTCACCAACACGGCCGTGCTGCATGCCTGGGGCAACTTTTTCTCGGCTCCCGGCCATGCGATCGCGGCGGCCTGGGATACCGCGGTGGGCGCCTACGTGGCGATGTTCGAGGGATCGATCTTCAACCCGCACACGGTCGCCGCGCTGTTCCAGCAGGCCTCGTTCGCCGCGGCCGTGCACGACGGCTACCTGTCCGCCGTGTTCAACCCGCTGTCGGAGACCTGCGTCCAGGCCACGCCGCTGATCCTGGCCGGCCTGGCGGTCGCGCTGCCCTATCAGGCGGGCCTGTTCAACATCGGCGCGCAGAGCCAGCTCATCGGCGGCATGATCGTCGCCACCTACCTCGGCTACGGGGTCAGCCTGCCGCTGGGCGTGCACGTCGTGGTCTGCGTGATCGGCGGTTTCGTCGGCGGCGCGGCGATCGGCTGGATAGTCGGCGAGCTCAAGGCGCGAACGGGCGCGCACGAGGTCATCGTCACGATCATGCTGAACTACATCATGGTCTATTTCCTGACCTACCTGCTCTCCTTCGGCTACCTAATGCAGGCGCCGAACACCAGCAACCAGATCACCGCGCCCATCGCCGGGAACGCGCACCTGCCGCTGCTGTTCGGCTCGCACCTGCGGATCAACGCGGGCTTCCTCATCGCGCTGGCCTGTGCGGCGGGCGTCTGGTGGCTGCTGAACCGGACCACCACGGGCTTCGAGTTCCGCAGCATAGGGAAGAACCCCAGTGCCGCGCGAGTGGCGGGCATGAACGTGGAGCGGAACTGGGTGCTCGTGATGCTGATCGCCGGGGGGCTGGCCGGGCTGAGCGGAGCCACGGTCATCCAGGGCACCGACTTCACCCTTAACTTCCAGAGCTACGGAACCTACGGCATCGACGCGATCACGGTCGCGCTGCTCGGCCTGAGCAGGCCGTTCGGGGTCGTGCTCGCGGGGCTATTCTTCGGCGCGCTGCACGCCGGGGCGCCGCTCATGCAGGTCGCCACCGGCACCCCCGTGGACATGGTGCAAGTCCTGCAGGGGACGACCGTCCTGTTCGTCGCGGCGCCGCTGCTGATCCGGACCATGTACAACCTGCGGGCCGCCAAAGCCGCCGGCGTGGGCGGAGTTGTGTCGAAGGGGTGGAACGCATGACGGTAGCGGACCGCGTGCCGCCCGTAGACCTGGACCTGGCGGCCCGTCCCCCCAGCAGCGCCTTCCGGCGGTGGCTGGCTCCGGTGGCGTTTGCCGTGTTCGGGCTGGTGAACATCTTCGTCCTGGGACTGAACGCGCACCACGGTGACGCGACCTTCGCGTTCTCCCAGCCGTTCGCCAAGGTGACCGTCCCGAACCTGACTTTGCCTGCCGCTATCACCTGTTACGTGTGCGGCGCGATTACCCTGGTGATGGCGGCGCTGCGCGCTTTCCTGCCGCTCGGCACGGCACTGAAGCGGGCGACCATCGCGGTCGTCGTCTTCCTGTTCGTTCTCGCCCTGCTGTGCTGGGCCGACGCCGGCCAGACCACGTCGTTCAACGTGGTGAACCTGCTACAGGGCACGTTCAACGATTCGATCCCGATCATGCTGGGGGCACTGACCGGGGTCGTGTGCTCCCGCTCCGGGGTGATCAACGTCGGCATCGAGGGCCAGCTGCTGCTCGGCGCGTTCACCGCCGCCATCGTGGCCAGCGGCACCGGCTCGCTGTGGCTGGGGCTTGTGTGCGGGGCACTGGCTGGCTCGCTGGTCGGAGTGCTGCTCGCCGTCTTCGCCATCGGCTACCGGGTGGACCAGGTCATCCTCGGCGTGGTACTGAACACGCTGATCCTCGGCCTCACCGGGTACCTGTATGACGACCTCATGGTGCCCTTCGCCAACACGCTGAACTCACCGGCCACGTTCTCCGCGATCAAGATCCCGCTGTTCGGCGACATCCCGATCATCGGCCCGGTCTTCTTCGACTCCACCATCTTCCTGTACATCACCTACATCGCGCTGGCCGGCCTTCAGGTCGGCCTGTTCTCTACCCGGTGGGGGCTGCGCACCCGGGCTATAGGCGAGCATCCGGTCGCGGCCGACACCGTGGGCATCCCGGTGATCGCGATGAGGTACCGCAACGTCATCGTGGCCGGGCTGATCGCCGGCATCGGCGGCGCCTACTTCACGATCGGCTCGGTCGGTTCGTTCGGCAAGGACATGACCTCCGGCGAGGGCTACATCGCGCTCGCCGCGATGATCTTCGGACGGTATACGCCATTCGGCGCGATCGCGGCGGCGCTGCTGTTCGGGTTCACGACGCAGCTGCAGTCGATCCTGTCCACCCTCAATACGCCGATCCAGTCGAACCTGCTGCTGATGACCCCGTATATCGTCACGATCGTCGTACTCGCCGGGCTCGTCGGCAAGGTCCGCGGCCCCAGGGCCGAGGGCATCCCCTACGTGAAGGCGTAGCTTCGTGTTGTTTCGCGGTTTTCGCCGTTTTCGCGGTGTTTCGCGGTGTTTCGCGGTGTTTCGCGGCGGGGCGCTGCGATGGAAGCGCGGATTATCGTGGATGATCCGAGCTTCGTGGAAGATTTGGGCGTCTATCGGGTACTTGCGCTTCCGCGTAGGCCGGATGTTCCACGTTGTTCGGGGCTCTTGCGCGTGTGGGGGCATGAGCTGTGAAAGTGACGGCTGAGGGTGGGTTCCAGACCGCGGTCGAGGCCTGGATCGCGGATGACCCCGACGAGGGAGACCGGGCCGAGCTGCGGGGGCTGCTCGACCGAGCGCTGGGTGGCGCGCGAGCGGGCGGCGCGGGAGCGGGCGGCGCGGGAGCGGGCGATGGGGGGGCGGCCGCCGAGTTGCGGGATCGGTTCGCGGGGCGGCTTAGGTTCGGGACGGCAGGGCTGCGCGGGGCGGTCGCGGCCGGGCCGAACCGGATGAACCGCGCGGTGGTCAGGGCCGCCACCGCGGCTGTGGCGGGCTGGCTGGCAGGGTCGGGTCCCGGACCGCAGGGCACCAGCGTGGTGGTGGGCTGCGACGCGCGGCACCGCTCGGCGGACTTCGCGGACGAGGCCGCCCGGGTCCTGGCCGGCGCGGGTGTCACGGTGCACGTGCTCCCGCTGCCCTGTCCCACTCCCCTGCTCGCCTTCGCGGTCCGCCACCTAGCCGCGGCGGCGGGCGTGATGATCACCGCGAGCCACAACCCGGCCGCTGACAACGGATACAAGCTCTACCTGAGCGACGGCGCACAGGTCATCCCGCCCGTGGACGCCGAGGTCGAGAAGCGGATCGCCGACCTCGGGCCGCTGACCCTGATTCCGGTCGCCGATGCCGGGAGCCCGCTGATCGTCCGCCATGGCGACGAGGTGGCTCAGGCCTATCTCGACGCGGTGACCGCCGCCGCCGCGGCAGGCGGCGCTGCCCCCGAGGCCGAACTGAACGTCGTCTACACGCCGATGCACGGGGTAGCCGGGGACCTCATGCTGCGGGCCATCCGTCAGGCGGGCTTCACGCGGCCGCACGTGGTGGCGGCGCAGGCGGAACCCGACCCCGATTTCCCGACGGTCGCCTTCCCCAATCCCGAGGAACCGGGCGCGCTTGACCTAGCGCTAGCCGACGCGCGAAGGCTCGGCGCCGAGCTGGTCGTAGCCAGCGACCCGGACGGGGACCGGCTCGCCGTGGCCGTGCCGGAGCCGGCGGGCGGGTGGCGCGTGCTGACCGGTGATCAGGTGGGAGCGCTGCTCGGGGCGAGCCTGCTGGAGCGAACGGCTGATGTTCCGGAAGTGCGGCTAGTGGCGTCGACCATCGTCTCCGCCACCCTGCTCGCCAAGATCGCGGCGGCCGCTGGTGCCCGGTACGCCGAGACGCTGACCGGGTTCAAGTGGATTGCCCGGGCGGCGGATAGCACGCCCGGGGCCCGCTTCCTCTTCGGTTACGAGGAGGCGCTCGGTTACGAAGTTGGTGACGTGGTGCGCGACAAGGACGGCATCGGGGCCGCCCTGGCGATGCTCTGGCTGGCGACCAGCGCTAAAGCGGCGGGCCGTTCGGTGCTTGGCGTGTATGACGAACTGGAGATGGGCCACGGCGTGCACCTGACGTCCCAGCTCACGCTGCGAACCGCCGAACCGGCGCATATCATGAGCCGGCTCAGGGCGGACCCGCCGGCGAAGTTCGGCGGCCAGCTGGTGTCCGGCGTCGTCGACCTCGCCGAGGGCGACGGGGCGGCCGGGGCGGCGAGCGCGGCGAGCGGGCCCGGCGCGGCCGACGCGGCCGGGCTGCCGCGAGCGGATGTCGTGATCTTCTCACTTTCCGGGGGCCGGGTCGTATTGCGGCCGAGCGGTACCGAGCCGAAGATCAAGTGCTACATCGAGATCGTCGAGCCACTCGCGGGTCGTTCCCTGGCTGAGGCCCGCGTCGTTGCGGCCGGCAGGCTGGCTCCGCTGAGGTCCGCCCTCGAAGCGGTACTGGCGGACGCGTAACCACCTGCGACCGTATACGCCCCCTACGTCCCATCGGTACCATCCCGTGCCTGGTCAGCATCCCTAGGCATCCTGACGGCCACGTATGAAAGCAGCACCCTGCACACTCTTGTGTGCAGGGTGCTGCAACCATACGTACGAGGCCTCCACTTAGAGGGGCAGGAGGGTCTTGAAGGGCAGATGGGGTGCAGGGGCGATGCGGGCCCGGTCACAACTTGAATGCTCGCCGCGGGCCGCGTCGCGATCACGAACGAGACGCCGCGCAGGGCCTGAGGCGGGGGCGGAGGAGTCGAAGCCATGGATGGCGCCCAGGTAGACGTGCAGTCGATAGGGACATCCGCCTGCTGCAGCCGACCTCAGGATCCATCCGATTGAGCAGGTCCATGATCCGTGGTGCCCTTCTGTCCGTTCCGATGCCGGTCATCCCGACGGCAGTGCAGCGATCATCGCCGGTCGCCAGGCAGCCGAGTTCAGATTGAGGCGGCCGATTTCGCCACAGCGTGGTACCCACAGGTGACGAACGGCTTGACTCAATGACGAGGAGACCAGGCATGGGCGCTGCCATCGACGGGACAGCCATCGACGAGATACTGCGGGATGCGGTGGACTCGGGTGGGGTGCCCACGTGGCCGCGATCGCCGCCAGCCGCAACGGCGTCATTTACCAGGGCGGGGCGGGCCCGCGGGCGTCCGGCGAGAGCGACCCGGTCACCGTGGACACGCTGTTCCGGATCATGTCGATGACCAAGATGCCGTGCACCGTGGCCGCGCTTCAGCAGGTCGAGCAGGGCAATCTGGACCTTGACGCGCCCGTCGCCGACTACTGCCCCGAGTTCGCCCAGGTCCAGGTCATGACCGGCTTGGACGGAGACGCACCGGTGCTGCGGCCTCCGGCCCGGCCGGTCACGGTGAAGAACCTGATCACACACACGACAGGCCTGGGCTACTGGTTCTGGAGCGAGCGGCTGGTCCGCTGGGAGAAGATCACCGGCGTGCCGAATGTCGTGGCGGGATCGGGGGCCTCCTTTACCGCGCCGATGCTGACCGACCCCGGCGAGGAGTTCATCTACGGCATCAACATCGACTGGCTTGGCAAGGTCGTCGAGGCGGTTACCGGCGTCGGCCTTGACGTGGCTATCAAGCAGGGCATCACTGGTCCGCTCGGCATGGACCAGACCACGTTCTTGATGAACGATGACCAGCGGCCGAACTCGACTCCGGTTCATGTCAAGGGGGAAGACGGTACCTGGGTAGCGATCGGCGAGGTGCTGAACCAGGCACCAGACTGGTGGGCCGGAGGGCGTGGTCTATACGGGCCGTCCAGTGACTACATCAAGTTCCAGCGGGCGCTGCTGCGCGGCGGCGAACTCGACGGCACCAGGATCTTGCGGGAATCAACGGTGGACGCGGCCTTCACCAACCAGATCGGCGACCTAGACTTCCCGGCCGAACTGCCGGACTGCCGACCCGGCCTCGAGCTGCATCTTCCGCGCCGGCCCCGGTTACAAGTGGGGTTACGGCCTGCTGCTCAACACCGCGGACATCCCCGGCATGCGCCGGGCGTGGTCGGGGGCCTGGGCGGGGCTGTGCAACACCCAGTTCTGGGTGGGCCGCACTACCGGCGTCTGCGGCTCCATCTACAGCAACTTCCTGCCGTTCGTGACGCCCGAGGCGGTCACGATGTACAACGACTTCGAAAGGGCGCTCTACGCGTCGCCGTAACTCAGGGGTACCGGCCTCTGGTTAGTGTCCTAAGGTTAGGCGGCGGTCACGGCGCGGGCCTGTCTGACGTCTTCGTGCATCTGGGTGACGAGGGCCTCGACGGAGTCGAACCGCTCCGTGCCGCGCAGCCGGGCGGCGAAGTCGATCGCGGCGTGGGTGCCGTAGAGGTCTAGGTCGTCGCGGTCGAGCGCGTACGCCTCCACGGTCCGGTCGCCGGCGCCGAAGGTCGGGTTGGTGCCGACCGAGATCGCCGCCGGCCAGCGGCTGATCGCGGTCCCGTCTAGATCCAGGCTGGTCAGCCAGCCCGCGTAGACGCCGTCGGCCGGAGTGGCCGTGTGCGGCGGGGTCTCGAGGTTCGCGGTGGGGAAACCCAGCCCCCGGCCGCGCATGTGACCGCGGACGACGACACCCTCGACCCGGTGCGGCCGGCCCAGGGCCTGGGCCGCCGCGGCTACATCGCCGGCGGCCAGGCGCTCCCTGATGTAGGACGAGGAAATCGTCACCCCGTCGACGACCAGCAGCGGGACGCCCTCGGCGGTGAAGTCGTACTTCTCGCCCAACTGCCCGAGCAGCGGCACGTCGCCGGCGGCCTTATGGCCGAACCGGAAGTTCTCGCCCACCACCACGGCCCCGGCGTGCAGCCGTTCCGACAGCACGACCCGGACGAACTCATCTGAGCTCAGCCGGGAGAAATCCAGGTTAAACGGGAGCACGCAGAGCGCGTCGGCACCGAGCCCGGCCAGCAATTCCGCCTGTCGCCGCGGCGTGGTGAGCAACGGCGGGTGCGACCCCGGCCGGACAACCTCGTCCGGGTGCGGATCGAAGGTGATCACTACGACCGGCAGGTTCCTCCCCCGCGCGATCTCCCCGGCCCGCCCGATAATGCGCTGGTGGCCGCGATGCACGCCGTCGAACACGCCGATCGTCGCCACGCTCGCACTCCAGTCGGAAGGCACCTCGGCCAAGCCGTACCAGCGGTACACGATCCCCGTTCCTCCTTCGTCTGGAGACCACAAGCCTAACCACGCCGGGCGACGGGCCGCGATCAGGTTACGACGGACACGTTAACGGCGCGTGACCGGCCCACGTGGACGGGCCTCATGCGAAGACTACGAGCGGCCGAGCCTGTCCCGACTCTTCGGTGACCAAGGCGACCAGCGTGCCGTCAGGCGCGTAGGCGGCTATCGGAGCCCGCGGGTCAGTGACGCCGCCAGCCGACGCCAGCCGGCCGCCGTTGGCCAGTCGCCGGGCCTCGTCCGCGGTCAGGTCCCGGCCTGGGAACGCCGCCGAGGCGGCCTGAGCGAGCGGCAGCACCTCGAACTGCTCGGCCAGCTGGCCCAAAGTACGCGCCTGCTCGAGGTCGTACCCGCCCACCCGGGTGCGGCGCAAGCGAGTCAGGTGCCCGCCGGTGCCCAGCGCCGTCCCCAGATCACGAGCCAGGGCCCTGATGTACGTGCCGCTCGAGCAGCGGATGGTCGCGTCGAGATCCAGCAACCCATCCCCGTTCATGCGCCGCAGAGCCGTGACCGCGAATTCGTAGACCGTCACCGGCCTGGGTTTCAGTTCGGGGGCCGCGCCCGCCCGGGTCAGCCGGTAGGCACGCTGGCCCGCGACCTTGATCGCGCTGACCGCAGGGGGTACCTGCTGGATCTCGCCGGTGAGGGCGGACACCGCCTGGGTGAGCTGGTCTTCAGCGAGCGCTGCCGCGGAAACGCCGACGGCAAGCGCCGCCGCGGTGATCTCGCCCTCCGCGTCATCGGTGCTTGATGACTGGCCGAGCCTGATAGTGGCGTCGTATTCCTTCTCGGTCAGGGCCAGGTAACCGAGCAACCGCGTGGCCTTCTCCACGCCTACCACCAGGACGCCGGTCGCCATCGGGTCCAAGGTGCCCGCATGCCCGACCCGCCTGGTGCCGGCCAGCCGCCGGATCCGCGCCACGACGTCGTGGGACGTCATGCCGGCGGGTTTGTCCACGATGACCAGGCCGCTCTGCACGTTCACCTAGGGACGCTCATTCCTCGTCCTCGTCCTCGTTCTCGGCGGGCTTGCGATACGGGTCGGGATCGCCGGCGTGCTGAGCGCCCTCGCGGCCGCGGGCAAGTTCGGCGTCGGCGTGCCTGGCCTGGGCCACCAGTTCCTCGATCCGCTTGGCATTATCCGGCAGCACGTCGGCCACGAACTCCAGCGACGGGGTGTGGCGCAGGCCGAGTTGCCTGCCCACCTCGGTCCGGATGATGCCTGTCGCGCTCAGCAAGGCCGCCGCCGTGTCGGCCCGCTCCTGGTCGGTGCCGTACACCGTATAAAACACGGTGGCCTCACGCAGGTCGTTGGTCAACCGGGCTTCGGTGACGGTGGCGAAGCCGAGCCTGGGGTCCTTGATCCGCCGCTCCAGCATTTCCGCGACGATCTGGCTGATCCTATCGGCGAGCTTGCGCGCCCTCGCGGCGTCCATGCCGTCATTCCTCCTCGTTGAACAGCCGCTGCCGCGCCGACAGCAGCTCGATCTCAGGACGCCCCGCCACTAGGCGCTCGCAGTCGGAGAGCACGCTCATCGCGTTGGCGGCGGTCGCGGAGACCACGGCCACGCCTATCTCGGCGCGCCGGTGCAGATCCAGGTGCCCGGTCTCAGCGACCGCGACACCTGGATAACACCGGCGTAGCTCGGCGACCAGCGGGCGGACGACGCCCCGCTTGGCCTTCAGCGAGTGCACGTCGCCAAGCAGCACGTCTAGCGTCAGCGCGGCGACGTACACCGCGTCACTCCGCTCAGGTCCTCGGCTTCTCCCTCATCTCGAAGGTCTCGATCGTGTCGGCGATCCTGACATCGTTGTAGCCGATGCCGATACCGCACTCGTAGCCTTCGCGGACATCGGTGGCGTCCTCCTTGAACCTGCGCAGCGAGTCCACCGTCAGGTTGTCGGAGATGACCACGCCGTCCCGGATCAGTCGTGCCTTGCTGCCGCGGTGGATCGTGCCGCTGCGCACGATGGACCCGGCGACGTTGCCGACCCTCGGCACCCGGAAGACCTCCCTGATCTCCGCCGTGCCGAGCTGGACCTCCTCGAACTCCGGCTTGAGCATGCCCTTGAGCGCGGCCTCAACCTCCTCGATCGCCTGGTAGATGATCGAGTAGTAGCGGATGTCCACGCCCTCGCGCTGGGCCAGCTCACCGGCCCGGCCCGCGGGCCGGACGTTGAAGCCGATGATCACCGCGTCCGAGGCGATGGCGAGGTTGACGTCATCCTGAGTGATCGCGCCAACGCCACGGCCGATCACCCGCAGGCTGACCTCTTCGCCGACATCCAGCTGGAGCAGGGCGTCCTCGAGGGCCTCTACCGAGCCGGACACGTCGCCCTTGATGATGAGCAGCAGTTCCTCGCGCTCACCGGCCTTGAACGCCGACTCCAGATCCTCGAGCGTGACCCGCCGCCGCCCCTGCGCAAACTGGGCGATGCGCTCGCGGGCCTCGCGGCGCTCGGCAATCTGCCTGGCCATCCGGTCGTCGGATACGACGATGAAACTGTCGCCCGCGCCGGGGACGGCGGTGAGGCCGAGCACCATGACGGGACGGGACGGCGCGGCCTCGGCGAGGGGCTCACCGTTCTCGTCGAGCATGGCCCGGACCCGGCCGAACGCCTCACCACACACGATCGAGTCGCCGACGTGCAGCGTGCCGCGCTGTACCAGCACGGTCGCCACCGGGCCGCGGCCCTTGTCCAGGTGGGCCTCGATGGCGACGCCCTGCCCGTCCTGCTTGGGATTAGCCCGCAGGTCAAGAGAGGCGTCGGCGGTCAGGATGATCGCCTCGAGGAGCTCGGCGATGCCGGTGCGCTTGGTCGCGGATACGTCCACGAACTGCGTGTCGCCGCCGAACTCCTCCGCGACGAGCCCGTACTCGGTCAGCTGCGCCCGCACTCGCGCCGGGTCAGCGCCCTCCTTGTCGACCTTGTTGACCGCCACCACGATGGGCACCCCCGCGGCCTGCGCGTGGTTCAGCGCCTCCGTGGTCTGCGGCTTCACGCCGTCATCGGCCGCGACCACCAGAACCACCAGGTCCGTGGTCTCGGCCCCGCGGGCGCGCATGGCCGTGAAGGCCTCGTGGCCCGGGGTGTCGATGAAGGTGATCTCGCGCTCTTCGCCGTCGACCTCGGTGGCCACCTGGTACGCGCCGATGTGCTGGGTAATGCCGCCGGCCTCGCGCGCGACCACGTTGGCGTGCCTGATCGCGTCGAGCAGCTTGGTCTTGCCGTGGTCGACATGGCCCATGACGGTGACGACCGGCGGACGGGCCACCAGGTCGGTGTCGTCGCCCTCGTCCTCGCCGAACTCGATGTCGAACGACTCGAGCAGCTCCCGGTCCTCTTCCTCGGGCGAGACGACCTGAATGCTGTAGTTCAGCTCCGCTCCGAGTACCTGAAGCGTCTCGTCGTTGACCGACTGGGTGGCCGTGACCATCTCGCCGAGATGGAGCATGACCTGAACCAGCGACGCGGGGTTCGCGCCGATCTTGTCGGCGAAGTCGCTCAGCGACGCCCCCCGGGACAGCCGTACCACCTGGCCGTTGCCGCGAGGAACCTGCACGCCGCCGATCGACGGCGCCTGCATGTTGTCGAACTCCTGACGCCGCTGCTTCTTCGACTTGCGGCCACGCGACGGACGCCCGCCTGGCCGTCCGAAGGCACCCGCGGTACCGCTCCGGCCGCGGCCGCCGCCACCTGGGCGAGGCGGACCGCCGCCGACGCCGGCCCGGGGAGCCCCCGCACCTGGTCCGCCGCCGGTCCGGGGACCGCCCGCTCCTGGACCACGACCGCCGCCACCGCCGCCGCCGCCGGGCCGGGTACCAGCCCCGGCACCGGGACCGCTGCGGCCGGCACCGCCCGGACCGCCGCGGCCAGTGCCTGACGGCGCGGGCCGGGATGGCATGTTCATCGGACTCGGCCTAGGTCCGCCCGGACGAGGGCCACCAGGACGGGGACCACCAGGACCACCAGCGCCGCCCGGACCGCGACCGGCCGGACGGGGACCGCCAGGACCACCTGTGGCACCCGGCGCGCCTGCCGGCTGTCCAGGACGGCCGGAATGAGTGGGCTGACTGGGCGCTCCAGGCGCCTGGGGCCGGGCCGGAGGCGCTGACCCCATGCCGGTCGCGGTCGAGCTGAACGGGTTATTGCCTGGCCTAGGGCCAGGACGCGGGCCACTGGGGCGGGGGCCCGATCCGCCTGGCCTAGGTGCACCTGGCCTGGGCGCGCCAGGACCCGAGGGCCGCGAGGTGGCCGGGCGGCCACCAGATCCCTGGGCCTGCTGGTCAGGCCGGCCTACGGGGCCACCTGGACGCTGACCCGCCGGACCTGCCGGCCCGCCGGGCCGCGGGGTGGCGGGACGGGTCTGCCCGGTCCCTGGTCCCCTGAAGTCCGCCGGCGTGACCGGAGCCTTCGGCGGTCCGGGCACCCGCGGAGCACCCGGACTGTCCGGAGCCGCCTGAGTCCTGGAGTCGTCCGGGCCGGGCCGGGAGGCCGGTGACGGCGGAACCGGCGGAAGCAGGCGCGCCGCGTCGCCCCCGCCTGCGGGATCTGCGGAGGTACGGTCAGCGACCGCGCCATCGGGAACAGCCGCGCTGGCGCGCTCCGCGGTGCCGTTGGCGGCTCCTGTCGCGGCTATGGGCACGGTCCCTGGGGCCGACGGGACACCTCCCACGGCTTCGGGTGCCGCTCCGGCGGCTGCTGGCGCGCGATCATCGCGCGACGCTGGGCCCGCAGCGATGCCGGGGCGCGGTCCGGCCCCGGGACGGACGCCGTCCCTCGGGGCAGCCGAATCCGTCCGACCCGCCTGGGCGGCGGGTGCCGCTGAACCCACCGGTGCTCCTCCGCCGCGCGGCGCCGATGGTGCCGCTGGCCGGGGCCTTGACCCCTGGGCCGATTGATCAGCTCCCTTGGAGGTGAACGCCTCCTTGAGCCGCCTGACTACAGGCGCCTCAATCGTCGAGGATGCCGACCGTACGAACTCGCCCATTTCTTTGAGCTGATCCATGACGGCCTTGCTCTCGACACCGAACTCCTTCGCGAGTTCGTAAACCCGGACCTTCGCCACTACGCTCCTTCTCGGCCCGTTTTCCCCGGACCTTCTACCGGACCTTGGCCCGGGCAGAGCGTGCTCCGGGCTGGCCTCAGCCTATGGTGATCATCGCCGCGTGCTCATCGAGCGCTCATCAGCTTCTCGACCTGCTTTCCGACAGGTATTCCTTCTTGCCTTTAACTAACCTGCTGCCCAGCCAGACTGTTCCGCCGCCGTAATGCTACGCCGGGGATTGCGCGCCGCAAAAGATACTCAGCCAGTGGGGCAAAGCTGAGCGATCCCGCAGTACGCAGAGCCCGGGGGAACGCCCGCCGCCGCCGCGCAAGCTCAAAGCACGCCGGGTTGGGGTGCAGATACGCACCCCGGCCAGGCAGCCGGGCTTGCGGGTCGGGCCGGATGACGTCCCCAGCCGCTACGAGACGAAGCAGGCTGGACTTGACCGCACGCTCCTTGCAGCCTACACAGGTACGCATCACGGGCATACCCGAGGCATGCTGCTCGGCTTGTGCGGTCATCCCAGTAGTAAGTCTACCGCGTCCGCATGTCCCTGATACCGGGTGAGAACTGCGCGGACGGGGCAGCCGAGGCGGAAGCGGCGGAAAGGAACGGACGGGCGGGTCGGCCCCTCGGGCCTACGGGCTCGCCGGTGTTTCCGAAACTCCCGATCCCCCCGATACGCTCGGTGCCGCAAGAGTACCCGAGGTGTCCCTGGGACTTCCGAGGTCTTCCGCACCGCCGGAACCGCTGAGCGACGACAGCTCGGTGCCCCGCTCCGGCGACGGACCGGATGAGTCCGCGTGCGCTGGCTCCGCGTGCGCTGGCTCCGCGTGCGCTGGCTCCGCGTGCGCTGGCTCGGCGTGCGGTGGCTCCGCAGCCGCTGACGGGGGCGCGGCGTCGGATCGGATATCGATTCGCCAGCCGGTCAGCCTGGCGGCCAGCCTGGCGTTCTGCCCCTCTTTGCCGATCGCCAGGGACAGCTGGTAGTCGGGCACGATGACCTGTGCCTCCCTGGCCGCGAGATCGACGATACGCACACCGCTCACCCGGGCGGGCGACAGGGCGTTAGCCACGAATCCGGCCGGATCCTCGGAGTAGTCGACGATGTCGATTTTCTCGCCGTGCAGTTCGCTCATCACGTTCCGCACCCTGGTGCCCATGGGGCCGATGCAGGCGCCCTTGGCGTTGATGCCCGGCTGGTGGGACCGGACCGCGATCTTGGTGCGGTGACCTGCCTCGCGGGCAATCGCGACGATCTCCACCGCCCCCGCCGCGATCTCGGGAACTTCCAGCGCGAATAGTTTCTTGACCAGGCCCGGGTGAGTACGCGACAAGGTGACCGAAGGGCCGCGGTGCCCCTTGCGGACATGCAGGACATAGCAGCGGATCCGCTCGCCGTGGACGTACCGCTCGCCAGGAACCTGCTCGGCGGGCGGCAGTACGGCCTCCAGCTTGCCTAGATCGACCAGCACGGTCCTCGGGTCCTTGCCCTGCTGGATCACCCCGGCCACGATGTCACCCTCGCGGCCCGCGTACTCGCCGAAGGTCAGCTCGTCTTCGACGTCGCGGAGCCGCTGCAGGATCACGTTCCTGGCCGTGGTCGCCGCGATACGGCCGAACCCGGCCGGGGTGTCGTCGTACTCCCGCACGGTCGCACCGTCCGGGCTGGCCTGGGTGGCCCAGACCGTGACGTGCCCGCTCTTGCGGTCCACTTCGACGCGCGCGGCCGCCGACGCGCCTTCTGACTTGAGGTAGGCGACGAGCAAGGCGTCCTCGATGGCCTTGATGGCGAGGTCGAGCGAGATGTCCTTCTCGCTCTCCAGGCTCCGCAGCACGCTTAGGTCAATGTCCATCGCCAGTCGCTCCCAGCTCCGTTTGCGGGTGCCCGAATTCCACCTGGATGGCGCCCGCGCCCAGCGCGGCGTAACCGAAGCGGCGGCGCTCCCCCTCGACGTCCAGGGTCACTCCCTCCGGGTCGGCCGAGACTATCCGGCCGGAGGTGGCACCCGAATCCGCGACCGTGACCCGGACCAGGCGCCCGACCGCGCGCCGCCAGTGCCTCGGCTCGGTCAGCGGGCGGTCAACACCGGGTGAGGAGACCTCGAGCGTATAGGGGAAATCGCCCATCACCGCCGCCGTGTCGAGCTCGGCGGACAGCTGACGGCTGATCGCCGCGGCATCATCCAGGCTCACGCCGCGGTCGCTGTCCACCACTACGCGCAGCAGCCTTCGCCTGCCCGCGGCGGTCACCCGCACCAACTCCAGATCCATGCCGGCGGCGGTGATCACGGGCCGGATAGCGTCCGCGATCCGGCCCTCGTCGACTGACCCGCCGGCCTCGGCCTGGCGCGGCTTCGGCGCGTGACGCGAACCTCCAGGCATCACGACCTCCTCGTCCACGACCTGCGGGATTGGATCTAGCCTATCTGGCCACTGGCCCTCACGCGGATAGGACAGGCCGGCCGCACATGGTAGCTTGCCGGTGTGCCCGACATCCTGCCGACGCGCCGGATGCTGCTCGCCTCGGCGACCACGCTGCCGCTGCTGCTCGCGGTGGCCGGCTGCCGTTCCTCGGACGCGTTCGCCGGACCCGATCCGCTGGCAGGCCGGCCCAGCCCCGGGCCCGATGTGGTCACCCTGCAGGCGGTGATCGCCGCGGAAGAAAACCTGATCTTCCTCTACCGGACGGCTATCGACGGCGATTCCGGGACCGCGCATAACCTGGGCCCGCTCCTCCTCCAGCACGAACAGCACCTCACCCAGCTGCGAGCCAGGCTCATCCAGCCCGCGGGGACCGCGGGTGCGAAGGCCGCACCGAGCGCAACGCCCCCGGCACCCGGCCGCGTCACTGTCGCCCGGCTGCGCGCGGCGGAACGCGCATCAGCCACTCACCTGGTGCGACGGCTGGTCACCGTCGAGCCCGCGCTCGCGCAGCTGTTCGCGAGCATCGCCGCCGCTGACGCCACCCACGTGACCGCGCTGGGCGGATAGGGCACGGGTGATGAAGGGTAACTACATCGCGCCGGTAGCCGCCCTGCAGGCCGCGCTCGCGGCCGAAGACGCGGCCATCTTCGGTTACGGGGTGGCGGGGGCCCACCTGTCCGGGAGCAGGCTCGCCGCGGCCGAGCGGTACTGGACCGGGCACAACGAGGCCCGTGATGCCCTCGCCGCCATGATCTCCAAACTGGGCGCGACGCCCGTGGCCGCCCAGGCCTTCTACCAGCTTCCGTTCGCAGTGCACGACGCGGCCAGCGCGATGGCGCTCGCGGCCTACCTCGAGGACGGCGTGACCCGCGCTTACCTGGGCGTCGTGGCGGTCAGCGATCCGCGCCTGCGCACCTTCGGCGCCCTGGCCATGCAGGGCCCGGCGAAACGCGCGGCGTACTGGCGAGGCCGCACCCAGGCCTTCCCCGGCCTGGCCACCAGCGTCCTGCTGTCCTGAATAAGGAATCGAGCTCCATGATCGCCGCCGCGATCTCGAGTAGCCGGCGGTCACCGCCGTAATGGCCGACCAGCTGGAGGCCGACGGGCAGGCCGGAGTCCGTCCGGCCGGCCGGCACCGACACGGCCGGGTGCGCGCTCACCGTGATGCGGGAGCAGGAACGCATCCAGTCACGGTAGGTGGACATCGGCTGGCCGTCGATCTCCGTCACCCATTCCTGCTCGACCGGGAACGGGACGACCTGGACCGTGGGCAGGGCGAGCACGTCGTAGCGGCCGCCGGCCAGGAAGGACCTGACCCGGCCGAAGATCTCGGCGCGGGCGAGCCGCGCCGCGGCGATCTGCTCGCCGGTAAGCGCGAGGCCCTGCTCGATGTTCCAGACCAGCGTGTCCTTCAGCTGGCCGGGATGGTCGCGCAGCAGCGGCGCCATCCCGGCCAGCAGCAGCGCGGCGTCCGGCGCGGTGCGGGCGATCGGGCCGATCACGGCCAGCGGGTCGAACACGTCGGCGGTACGAGACCGGGGGTGGTCCGCAGTCCCACCAGCCCGCAGAAGGCCGCCGGGTTCCTGACGCTGGCGGCGAGGTCGGATCCGTCCGCGAACGGGATCAGGCCGGCCGCCACAGCCGCCGCGGCGCCGCCGCTGCTGCCGCCGGGGCTGAGGCGCGTATCGTACGGGTTCCTGGTCGCCCCGAAGACCGGGTTGAAGGTCTGCGCTCCGGCCCCGAACTCCGGCGCGTTCGTCTTGCCGATCACCACCGCACCGGCTCGCTTGAGCAGCGCCACGTGCGGCGCGTCCGCCGTCGGCACGTAGGAGGCGAATATCGGCGATCCGAAGGTCGTCCTGATCCCCGCCGTCTCGGCCAGGTCCTTGATCGCGATCGGCAGGCCGTGCAGCGGCCCGGCGAACGCTCCGCGGGCGGCCTGCGCATCCAGGTCTGCCGCCACGAGGTGAGCCTGCTCGGCGGCCAGCGTCACGATCGCGTTGAGCGCCGGGTTTGCTTCCTCGATCCTGGCCAGCACGGCGGTGAGAAGTTCGGCGGCGGAAAGCTCGCGGGACCTGATGAGCCGGGCGAGTTCGGTCGCCGGGGTGCGGCACAGGTCCAATGCGACGCGGCCCGGTCAGTCCCGGTGGCGAAGGGAAGCCAGGACCCGCACGATCGTGGTCGCGGCCAGGTCGACGTCGTCGGCAACGGCTATCCGCTCCGCCCATGACCACCAGAACCACCACAGGCCGTCCTTACCGCAACCGACGTACACGTTCTCCTCGAGTGCCCGCGCCCCCGGGTTCACCACGTACAGGCTAGGGACGCGCCCTGGCGGGGCCATCAGCCATGCCTCGAGGCCGCGATGGGACAACTCGTCGGCTAGCTTCTCCAGATAAACAGCCTGAATCTGGTCGGGCTCCCGGGCCCTTTTGGCTTCCACCTTTATCACCATAGTAACTTTTAGGAGTCAGTCGAGAACTTATTGTCGCTGCCTCTTCCAGGATGCCGCCGCCACGGCGCCGGCGCAACGCACATCGGGAAATTCGCAGTTCAAGAAATCAGCGGACATGGCCCCGCATTTTCCCCTACCCAGACTGACGCACCGGGCCAGGCATCGGTTCACGGTGAGGTGGACTCGAGCGGCGCTGGCAACGGTTCAGTGTACAAGACAGTCAGCCGCGACACGGCTCGGGTGAACGCCACGTACAGCCGCTGCAGGCCCCTGGCCTCGGCGCCGGCGATGCGCGCGGGTTCCACCACGATGACGTGGTCGTACTCAAGTCCCTTGGCCAGCGTCACGGGCACCAGCGTCAGCCGGGAGTCAGAACCCGGTACGCCGTGGGCCACGCCCGCCCCATCCAGCACGCTCGCCAGGGCGCGAACCTGGGGGTCCGCGGCGATGACGGCGACCGAGCCGGGCCGGGTGCAGGCCTGCTCGCAGGCTTGCACCAGAGCCGGGCCCAGCGCGGAAGCGGCCACCTGAACCAGGTCGAGGGCCCCCGCATCGGCCCGCAGCGAGGACGCTGGCCTCAGCTCAGGAGCGATCACGGCGAGCAGGGTCGACGCGAAGTCCAGGATCTGCCTGGGCACGCGGTAACCCACCGACAGTTCCCTGACCTCGGTGTCCGGCTTACCCAGGTGCGAAAGCAGCGATTCCCACGAGGGCGCCGCCCACGGCGTGGTGCCCTGCGCGAGATCACCCAGCACGGTGGCCGCGCCGGTGGAACACCGGCGGCCGAGCGCGCGGCACTCCATCGGCGAAAGGTCCTGCGCTTCGTCGACGACCACGTGGGCCAGGCTGGGCGTCCGGGTGATCAGGTCGCGCGCCTCGTCGATGAGCACGGTGTCCGCGCTGGACCAGCGCGCCGAGCCGGGTGCGCGGGGCACCGGGGACCACACGATCTCGGCCTGTTCCGCGTCGGTGAGGATCCCCTCGGCCGCTGCCGCGAGGGACGGCGGCGACGACAGCAGCCCGAACACCAGCCGGATCGGATCCACCTTCGGCCAGATCGCGTCCACGGCCGAGCGCACGGGCCGCGACCGCCGCACCGACTCGTGCGTCCGGTCGTCGCAGGCCTCCCCCGCGGCCTCCATCTGGGTCAGGATCACGTGCGCGATCCTGTGCTCGAGCAACTCGCGGGCGGCGCCGTACCTGACGCCCCGATGACGCAGTTCATGGGTGAGCTCCTCGAGCTCGTAGGCGGCCACCCGCCAGCGCCGCGACCCGCGCGGCAGCACCACCGGCGAGGACGGCCGCCGGACCGACGCCCACAGGGCCCGTCGGAGCACCGCCGCGATCCGGGCGTCGCCCTTGATGATCGCGGCGGCATCGGGGTCGGTCCCCCGCACGGGCACGGACGCGACCAGCTCGCCGACGGTCGTCTGGGTGACGTCAAGCTCACCAAGCGCGGGCAGGACGTCGCGGATATACGACAGGAAAGCCCGGTTGGGCCCGACCATGACGACACCGCGCCTGCGCACCTGCTCCCGGTACGCGTACAGCAGGTAGGCGACCCGGTGCAGCCCGACGGCGGTCTTCCCGGTCCCCGGCGCGCCTTGCACGCAGACCGTCTGCGCGGCCCCGGCGCGGACGATATCGTCCTGGTCGGGCTGGATGGTCGCGACGATATCGCGCATCGGTCCCGACCGCGGTCGCTCGATCTCGTCGATGAGGATCTTGCTCGGCCCGGTTTCCTCGCTTTCTTCTGCCGAACGGTCCGCCGCGAAAAGCTCGTCCTCATAGGCCGTCAGCTCACCGCCGGAGAAGCCGAAGCGCCGCCGCCGGGCGAGGTTCATCGGATCGGCGCGGCTGGCCCGGTAGAAAGGCCGCGATACCGGGGCCCGCCAGTCGATCACCGCGGGGGTGCCGTCCGGGTCGTGCACGTGCCTGCGGCCGATGTGGAAACTGTGCCCCGCCACGCCGTCCTCGATCTCCTCGGGCTGGTCGGCGTAGTCGAGCCGGCCGAAGAACAGGGGGGCGTCCGGGATGTCTTTCAGTGCCTCGGCCCGGTGGTAGAGGTCGGCCTTGAGGAATTCCTCGGAGAGCGGGTCTCCGCCCATGGCCTTGAGGGACAGCACGTCCTCGCGCATCAGGTGGAGGTATTCCCTGGATCGGCGGAGCTGGTCGCGTTCGTCGTCGAGAACGAAGTCACCGACGGCCCGTTCGGAATCATCTGATCGTGAATGTTCCGCAGCCACGAGGACGGGAACTTACCAGCTAACCTTCCGTAAGTCACGTGGTTTTCTGGGGGGCCAGGTGCCGAGGCCGCGCGGAGTGAGGAAGGCGTCGAAGACGAGCTCGGACGCACCGGTCAGCGCACCCAGGTCGCCTAGCGTCGACGGTCGCAGGGCGGGCGGCTGCGACCGGCGGAACCGCATCAGCGCCGCGAGGTAGGCCGCGGCGACCGCGCCGGGTGCGGCCTCGTACACCTCGGCGGCCAGCCCGGACAGGCCCACCACCTCTGGATCCTGCGCGTTGACGAGGGCGCCGATGCCGCGGCCGAGCGCCGCGGCTACCTCGGTCAGGGCCCGGCCGCAGCCCGGATCCGTCCCGGCCGCGGCGATGACCTCCTCGGCCTTGAGCATCCGGTCTCCCTGCTCGCCCAGGCCGGCCGCGCGGAGCAACCCGCGCGCCCCGGCGTCGAGCTCCCAGCAGCCGGTCGAACCGCACCGGCAAGGTTCATCGCCGCCGGCCAGCGGCATGTGCCCGAATTCGCCCGCTGAGCCGTGTGCGCCGGTCACCGGCAGCCCCCCGGACAGCAGTACCCCGCCGATGCCGGTCGCGACGTGCAGGTGCAAGGCGACCGAGACTCCCCGCAGCACACCCCGGCGAGCCTCCGCGAGCCCGGCCAGCGTGGCGTCGTTGCCCGCCAGGACCGGCCCCATCTCATCCGCCTCGCCGTCGTCGCCCTCCCGGTCGCCGGCCCCATCGCCGCCGTCGGCTCCGAGGCCGGACAGGACGCGGGCCACCTCGACACCCTGCCAGTCGGGCAGGGTCGGCTGCACCATCTTGCCGCCGCTCACCGGCGAAGGGACGGCGACGCCGATGCCGACCACGCGGCTGCCGAACCGGCGGCGGCGGATCTTCAGCCGGCCCGCGACGTCGGCCAGCACCCCGGTCCCCGAGGCAGCCCCGCGTTCCTGGCGGTCAAGCACGGTGCAACGTCCGGTGAGCTCGAAGGCGGCCACGGTGAAGGAGTCGTCGCGCAGGTCGACGGCGAGCGCGACCGGCCCGCACGGATGCGCTGAGGGCACGCCCGTCGGCCGCCCCCGGGCGCGCTGCACGGTGACATCAGCTGGCGCGTCGGCCGGGCTGCTCAGCTCTTCGATGAGCTCGCGTCCGACCAGGTCCCTGACCAGCACCGTAGCGGTTCCCCGGGCCAGTCTGAGCTGCCTGGTGAGTTCGGCGCGGGTGAGCTGGCCTGCGCCGTCGTGGACCGCACGCAGCAGCCGCGCGAGATTGTGCGCGCGCAGCTCGGCGCTAGTGGTCGCCGCGCCCTCGTCCTTCCGCACCATCCGATCGTGCCATGCCCGGGCCCTGCTCTGGCGCGCGGCAGTGCCTCAGGAGGCCTACCAGTCCCAGTGAAAGCCGGCGGTCGTCTTCTCGGCGAAGCGCAGATAGCGGTGGACGGCGAATTGGCTATCGAGGGCAACGTGCTCCCGCTCGACGATGGGGCCGTCCATCCCGTCCCACACGGCCCATACCACCTCACTCGGCAGCTTGTCCGGATGGAACTCCACGCGTATATCCATGTTCTCGACGAAGTACTGGATGACGCGCCGGAACTCGCGCGGGGGCGGCAGCGAGTAATGGAAACTCGTGGAGTACTCAAGGGTGGCCGTTTCGCCGATCTCGAGGGGCTTGGCGAGCAGCATGTCGATGACGAACAGTTCGGTTATCGGCTGGTAGAACGGACCCGCGAGCCCGCTGAATCCCTGCCCGACCTCAATGGTCAGGGCATTGGTGTCAGCCCGGTAAGGTACCCGGTCGACCCCGTCTACGCGCGCTTCGATGACGTGGATCACACGGTGCCGAACCGGCAGGCCATCGGGGCCGAGGTAATGATGATCATGCAGGGAGAGGGTCTTGAGCCGCGGGATGCCGAGCGCGCCCGCCTGGTCGTCGCGGATCGCGCGCGGGCCGGAGAGCACGCGGACATGAGCGGAGCCTTCCCACAGCTTCACTAGCTGCTCCCGCTCGAACGGGCCGAACCCGAACGCCTCCATGAAAAGGGTGAGGGTGGCCTTACTGAGGAGCTTGCCGGAAAGCGCGCGCGAGGTGGTGTCCTTCAACTGCCTGGGCAGAACGTCGGTATCGCCGGTGGCCCTCGGGTACTCCCACAGGTGATGGGCGAGCACTTCGGCGACGGCGAGCTGGTTCACTTGCCCGAGCCTGCTACGTTCGGCGTATTGCTCCCATTTGCGCCGGTACCGGCCTGGGCGGAGCAGCAGCTCGCACATATACGCGGCGGCCGCCTGCGCGCCAGTAGGGGTCGCGGAACCTTCTGGCATTTCCTGGGCCACGATCTCCCCAATGTTGATCCACGTGGGCCGATTAGCTGAGTCGTTACGCTGGGGCTGAGAACTAAGCGCGACATTTGTCAGCTATCGTATGCCTGTTCTCGCGGAGGGGGCGGGATCGGCATGGTGGGCACATTAATGACGTACGTCAGGCGGATGAAGGGGACATCTCGACAGCCAGAAGAGCCACCACGACAATGCAGGATGGCTTGTGGGGTGGGACTGCGGCTCGGCAGCAGCATGATAGAGCTCACTACCTCGACTTGCTCGGCGATAGTCATCATGGCCTGGGCCGCTACGGCGCGGCCATCGAGGCCTACCAGCAGGCGTCGCGGGCCTTCACGGAGCAGGCTGCGGATTGCTCGTCTGCCTTGTGCCTGCTCAAGATAGCGGAGAGCCATCTTTGCCTTGATGAGCCCTGGCATGCCGTCGGTTACCTCGAAGCCTGCCTGCCGTTGTTGCGCGACTTGGGCCTGGTCAGGTACCTGGCTCTGGCCCAGGGCATGCTGGACGCGAGCCAGGCTGAGCTGGCCGGGACGCACTTATTTGGGGAGGGGCGGGCCGGCCCGCGGTCGCCGGTACCGTGGCCGTCCCGCCCGGCCAGCGCAAACACTGTCGCCCCAGCCAGGCGACCAGGGTAGATTCTTGGTATGCCCGGGACAAAAGGTGAGCCGCGCTGGCTGAGCCAGGACGAGCAGCAGGCGTGGCGCGCGACCGTTCACCTGTCCCAGTTGCTCATGCGCCAGCTCGATCGCGACCTTAACGCGCACGGGCTCAGCGGCCACGATTACGAGATCTTGGTGGAGCTGTCCGAGGCGCCGGATAAACGGCTCCGGATGACCGAACTCGCCGATGCCACCAGCCAGTCGCGGAGCCGCCTCTCACACCAGGTATCGCGGATGGAAAGCCGCGGGCTTGTCCGCCGTGACAACTGCGAGGGCGATAAGCGCGGTACGTTCGCGGTCCTGACCGAGCAAGGCGAACAAGCCATTAAGCGGGTCGCGCCGCACCACGTGGAAAACGTCCGGCGCCATTTCATTGACCGGCTGACGCCCCGCCAACTCGAGGAAGTCACCGACGCCTTCGGCCCAGTCGTCGACTATCTCCGCAAGATCCGCGACCGCGACTAAGGTCTGTCCCGTAGGTCTTGGGGTGGGCGGCTGTAGCCCGGCTCGGGTGCGGGTGATGCCGGTGCCGTCCGGCTGAGTAGGTGTCACCCGGCCATTCCTGCCTCGTCAGGCTCCTGCCGCCGCTGACGTCCCGGCGTCCCTGCGCTCCCGCGCCGGTTAACGCGGAAATTCCGGCCAGGTAGCTACGCCAACACACCAGCCACGCCGGCCGTAACCTCGCCATGCTCGTTGTCCGGCCCTTCCTCATTCCAGCCGGGCAGGTCGCCCCGCAGCTCGTCCGTACTCACTCCCGCGTCGGCCGCCAGACCGCGATCCGGCGGATCCGGCACCGGCTCAGGACCGGGCGGGCCGCCACCCCCCGGCGATGAGCCGGACGAGGCCGCCGAGGCGCCAATGGCCACGCCCAACAGGCCCATGACGAGCCCGATGACCGGGAAGGCCAGCAGGATGAGCCCGTAGCCCCCGACCCTCTCGCTGGCGGCGAACTCGCGGCTGTAGGCGACGGCTGGGAGCAGATGCTGACCTGGATACAGCAGGTTCCGCAGCCATGCCGCCCGAGGCATCAGCGCGACCGTGCCCGTGCCAAGTACCGTCACCATCAAGCCGCCGATCCCGGTCGCCAGAAATCCCGCCGCGCCGCCCTGCCAGATCCTGACGTCAGTGACCTGCTGCGGGCTGCCCAGTCCGCGGTAGCGGAGCACGGCCACGGCGCCAGCCACCACTGGCCCGCCCAGCAGCAGGATCCAGGCGAGCACCACGACCGGATCGATAGCGGCGCCCGGGAGCCACGGCTCGGTGGCGTCGTTAGTGAGTCCCAGCGGCGCCACCGCGTACATGACCACGCCGAGCACGATGCCCGCACCGGTGCCGGCGGCCAGCGTGGCCGGGGCCACCCGCGACCGCGGCGCCGTCATAGCGAGGATGGCGGCCACGTACCCGGCCATGACGACCAGGAAAACGATCTGGGCGAACCAGTCGAACTGAAGCGCTGGCCCCGTCTCGGCGGGAACGCCCCGCAAAACGCTGGCCTTGGCCACCATCAGGGCCAGGATCGCCGCGTACCCGCCGGCGCGCAGGAACCTGGCGAGCCAGCTGTTAATGGCCGGCCCGAGGAAGCAGCGCGCCAGCAGCGGCAGCCCGGCCAGCAGCAGCACGGTCGTGACCACGTCCATCCTGGCGATCGCGGTGGCGAACCTGCCCGGCGGACCGGGCCAGTTTGCCCGGGTCGCCAGCGCCGCCGCCACCGCGAACAGCAGCCAGCGGCCAATCTTGCGTGCCATCAGCGCCTCCCTGGCTATCAGCCGCACCCCGCCGGCCCGCCAGGCCAGCCGCCTGAACCCGGACGGCACCTCGTACGCCTCGGCCCAGATCGCCTCGGCCCAGTCACGCCGCCCGGCCGGCACCAGTCGCAGCGCTCCGCGCCCGGCCGCTGCCGCCGCCCGGCTCAGCCAGGTCGCGCCCCCGCCCGGGCTCAGCCCGCTCACGGCACCACCGGTGTCACCACATTGCGGCCCGTCCGCGCCGCCCGCGCACCCGCCCGCGCCGCCCGCGCACCCGCCCGCGCCGCCTGGCCGCGCTGCCTAGCGCCTCCGAAGCGCTGGCCAGTGCCCCCGAAGCGCTGGCCAGCCCGGCGGCCGTTAGCCGGTACAGGTGCCGCCGCGGCCGGCCTGGCGCCGGCTCCTCCTGCCAGCACGCCTCCACCAGCCCTCGGTCAGCCAGCCGGATCAAGATCGGGTACAGCGTGCCCGACTTCAGCCCCGTCTGCCCGGCCAGCGCGTACCCGTGCCGCCACTGCGACGGCTCCTCGCACAGCGCCGCCAGCACCGACAGCGTCTGCGCCGAAAACTCAGAACGTGACCTCACGCAGGTCACTCTACATAGGTAGGGGCTTATGGTCTACCTAGGTAGCGGATACTTCCGGCGTCCCCTGATTTCAAAGCGTTGCTGCGCCACCCGGGCGATGCCAGGATGGTGGCCTCGATAGTGCAGCCGGCGGACGGCACGGCCGTTTTCACAGTCGGAACGGTTCCCTATCTGAGCCGTAACGTTCACGGAACGGTCCGGGCGTAGCGTTGCACTTCGTGGGGATGAGACAGCCGGCAAGCGGGCAGGCGCCGGTGACAGGGGAAGTCGCGGCCTGCCGTTTTGCCTTCCGGCTGGCATCGCCTGCCGGCGTGGTGCTGCTCGGCGGACTGGTGCTGGCACTGACGGTCGCCGCAGTCCCGCTCGGCATCCTGGCCCGCCAGAACATTGGCTCAGGGGGCGCAACCTTCGTGCTGGGCCCGGTTTTCGCGGTGGTGGGCTTCGTCGTGGCGTGGCGGCGGCCGCAGAACCCGCTGGGCTGGCTCATGCTCGGCGCGGTGGCCTTCCTGGTCCTCAGCGGCGATGCCGGGTCCTACGTGGTGGCCGACTACCGGCTCCGTCATGGCGGCCTGCCGCTGGGCTGGGTCGGAGTGCTGCTGCAGCCCGGCTGGGCACCGGCGATCGCTTTGTTCGGCCTGACTGTCCTGCTTTTCCCGGACGGCCGGCTGCCGTCACGTCGCTGGCGGTGGGTGCTGTGGGCCTATCTCGCCGTGGCGGCCGCGTGGATCGCGGGTACCGTCATAATCTCGGCCGGCGCCATTATCGGGCACAACGTCCACGTGGATTCCGGCGGAAACCTCCTGATCTTGGACGACCCGACGGGTTCCGCGGTCTGGTGGGGCGCAGTGCAACGTGTGTTTTTCCCGGTGCTGCTGGTGTTCTGGCTGGCATCCTTCGTGGGCCAGGCCCTCAGCTACCGGCGCTCCTCGGGTGAACGTAGGCTGCAGCTGAAGTGGCTGGTCGGAGGGTCAGCCGTGGCGCTTGCCGGCGGCGGGCTCGGCGTCCCGCTGTCGGGCAGCCCGTCCAAGATCCTGCACATCGTGGGCGGCCTCGGCACTGTCGCGGTCCTCGCGCTGCCGGTCAGCATGGGTATCGCGATCTTGAAGTACCGGCTGTATGACATCGACCGGCTGATCTCCCGGACCCTGGCCTATGCGATCGTGACGGGACTGCTCGTCGGGGTGTACGCCGCAGTGGTGGCACTGGCCGGGGCGGCGTCATTCTCCTCGCCGGTGGAGGTGGCGGCCGCGACGCTGACGGCGGCGGCCCTGTTCAACCCGCTGCGGCGGCGGGTGCAAAAGGTGGTCGACCGGCGATTCAACCGGGCCCGGTACGACGCCGACCACACCGTGGCCGCGTTCGCGGCCCGGCTGCAAGACACGGTCGACCTGGACTCGGTCCGTGATGACCTGGCCGGTGTCGTGCAGCAGACCCTCGAACCCGCCCACGTATCGCTGTGGATCAGCCAACGCGACTGAGACTGGCCTTCACCGGCTCCGCAGTCTCATCAGCACGCCCGGCTGGCGTAACCGCCCCATCACGTGGCGTACGGCGAACGGCGTAGGCCTACGGCGTCAACGCGGCGTAGCCGCCATCACGCGGCCCGCGAGGGGCCATAAGGCCCTGCGGCCGCGGATACCGCGGGTGAGCACCGCAACCAGGGCGCGAAGCGCACCGGGGGTTCCAGGGGGTCGCCCCCCGGGCCAGCACAGCCTAGAACAGCACAGCCTAGAACAGCACGGACATCAGCCGGCCGGTCTCGGTGAAGCCGACCCGGCGGTACGCTGCGCGGGCGGGCTCGTTGAAGTCGTTGACGTACAGCGACACCAGCGGCGAGATCGACCGGGCCGCCTCCACGACGACCGCGGCCATGCCCGGCGCGGCCAGGCCCTGGCCGCGGCATTCGGGGCGCACCCACACCCCCTGCACCTGGCACACCTGCGGGGTGACGGCCCCGATCTCGGCCTTGAAGATGACCCGGCCGTCTTCGATCCTGGCGAACGCGCGGCCGCTGCGGATGAGCTGTTCCAGCCGGGCGCGGTAGGAGGCGCCGCCGTCTCCGGTGACCGGCGAGACGCCTACTTCCTCGGTAAACATGGCGACGCAGGCCGGCCACAGGATGTCAATCTCGTGCGGCCGCACCCGCCGCACCAGCGGATCGGGCGCCACCAGCGGCGGCCCTGACGTGACCATCACGGGCTGCACGGGACGGACCTCCCGGGCCGGTCCCCAGTGCGGCCGCAGCAGGGCCCAGAGCGCCTGGACTTCCGCGGCCGCCCCGACCACCGACGAGCAGCGCCGCCCCTGCCGCAGCGCCCGGTCCGCGAACGCCACGACGGCGTCCGCCGTAGCGGCGACCGGAACCAGGTTGGCGCCGGAGTAGCACAGCGACTCCAGCCGGCCTCCAGGCGCGTGTCCCCAGAGCTGCGCGCCGAGCCGGCCGGGCTCAAGGCCAAGGGCCCGCACCCGGGAACTCACGAATACGTTCGTCACCGGATCGCGGTCGCAGATCGCGAGCACGGCGGCACGGTCCCGCTCATCGAGCTGCCGCACCGAGGCGGACCACGGCGGCTTTACCCGCAACATAGCCCCAGCGTACACGGGACAATAACGCAGGAAATTCTCATTGTGGACATGCCTGCGCGATTGTAACCGGCGGCCCGGTCAGGTTACCCATTCGAGCTCCCTGGGGTGGGATCGGGTACCGCCGGGCAGGTGGCATTGACCAGCCCCGGCGCCTGCGGCAGGGCCCCGGTGGCGAGGTAGGCGTTCAGGTAGCCCTGGACGCAGGTGTTCGGCGGCTGCTCGAGCGATTGCCCGTGGTTGCCGCCGCCCTCGACCACGACCATCCGCGCCGATGGCAGCAGCTTGTGCGCGTCCTGGGCCCCCGAGTACGGGGTGGCCGGGTCCAGCGTGCCTTGCAGCATCAAGATGCCGGGCAGGCCGGCGCCCTTGATCTGCAGCGGCTTGGCTGGCCCCTGCACCGGCCAGAACGCGCAGGCGGCGTTGAACCAGGCGTTGTCCCAGGCCTGGAACGGGGCCTTGGCATAGACCATCTTCGTGTCGGAGGTCCAGTAGGCCCAGCTGCGCGGCCAGTTCACGTCCGAGCACTGCACCGCGTTGTAGACGGCGAACTCGTTCTCGCTCTGCGCGCCGTTCCCCTCGTACTGGGTGATCAGGTCGGCGGTCTGCCCGGAGTTCAGGTAAGACGAGAGCGCCTGGGCCAGGCCTGGCCACAGCTCGTCCAGGTAGCCGCCCTGCAAGAAGGTGTCGTCGAAGTCGTCGGCGCCGATCATCCCGTTGACCGGGTGCGCGAGCAGCTGGTTACGCGCCTTGTACCAGGAGGCCCGCACCTGCGCGGCCGTGCTGCCGAGATGGTACGTCGCGTCGTATTGAGCGACCCAGGCGAAGAATGCCTCGAAGCGGCCCTGGAAGGCATAATCCTGGCCGATATTGTCGGCGTACCAGACCCCGGTGGGATCGACGGTGCTGTCCAGGACCATGCGGCGGACCCGGCTGGGAAAAAGAGTGGCGTAAACCTGGCCGATGTACGTGCCGTAAGAGAACGCATAGTAATTTATTTTCGACACGCCGAACGCCGCGCGGATCGAGTCCATGTCGCGGGCCACGTCCTGAGTCGTCATGTAGGGCAGCAGCCAGCCGAACTTCTGCTCGCAATCGTCCGCGTACATTTTCGCCCGGTTGATGAGCACCTGCTCGGCCGTGGCATTGGCCGGGATGTAGTTCGGGCGGACGCCGGAGAAAAAGCTTGGATCGCAGCTCAGCGCGGGCACGGAAGACCCCACGCCGCGCGGGTCGAAGCCGACGATGTCGTAGCCGGCGGCCACGTTCGGGCTGAGCCCCTGCGCCACGGCCGGGGCCAGCGACAGCCCGCTGCCGCCAGGCCCGCCGGGATTGACCAGCATGATCCCCTGCTGCTGGCTGGCCGGCGCGGTTGCGGGGATCATGTCCAGGGCCAGGCTGATATGCCTGCCGCTGGGATCGGCGTAGTTGAGCGGGACGCTCAGCATAGTGCAGTCGGGCACGCCGTCTTGAGCCAGCTGCCCGGAGCAGGCATGCCAGTGCAGTGTGCTGTGCGCCGGGATGATGGAGCCAGCCTGCGGGGCCGTGCTGCTGGCCTGCGCGCTCGCGGTGGCCGGCTTCGACGGCTGGACGGCGGCGGAACCGGACGTGCAGGCTGTGACCCCGGCCAGTACGGCCAGGCCGACGGTCAGCGCCGCCACGCCACCCCGCGTCCGCCCGCCCAGGCGTGACATCGACATGCCCCCCATCATGCCCGAAGCGCTCCGGTGCCTCGTCCTAGCGCGGCAGGTCTGGAAACCTCGCGTAGCGGTTACGACGCGGCGGCGCGGTGACGCTCCTCCAGCGCCTTACGGTACTCGGCGACGACCATTTCGGTCAGGGCCTCGACGGAGGTGTCCCTGGCGTATTTATCGAAGGTGATCTTGCCGCCCTGCAGCAGGTTCACCCGGTCGCAGACCTCGAGCACCTGACCGTAGTTGTGCGCGATGATGATGATCGAGAGGCCCTGCTGCTTGAGCTCGCGCACCAGGTCAAGGATTATCGCGCCTTCCTTGACGCCCATGGCGGCCAGCGGCTCGTCAAGCAACAGGATCTTCGCGTCCGAGAACACCGAGCGAGCCACCGCGATGGCCTGCCGCTGGCCGCCGGAAAGGCTGGCCACCTCGACGTCCACCGACTTCAGGGTCTTGATCCCCATGGAGTCCAGGTGCTCCTGGGCCTGCTTGCGCATGACCCTGTTACGCAGCAGCGGCCAGCGGACCGGCTCCCGGTTGAGGAACATGTTGTGGTAAACGGTGAGCTGGTTGATGAGGGCGAGATCCTGGTAGACCACGTCGATACCGGCCGAGCGGGCTTGCGTCACCGAGGTGAACGTGACCTCCTTGCCGTTCAGGATGATCTGCCCGCTGGTGGGCTGCTGGAAGCCGCAGAGGATCTTGATCAGGGTGGACTTGCCCGCGCCGTTGTCGCCGATCAGGCCGAGCACTTCGCCGCGCTCCAGTCGCAGGCTCACGTCGACCAGCGCGGTCACGGCCCCGTAGCGCTTGGAGATGTGCTCGACCCGCAGGATGTCGTTGTCGGTCGGTGCCGTGAAGTCGTCGGCTGGCTGAGTAGTCATTTCGCTGCCTCCGTGCTCGGTCTGACCATCCTCGATAGGACACGCGGCTGCGTCACGTCTTGGACTGCAGCCGGCGCGTTTCTCAGCCGGGTGAGATAGGTGTTGGCGATCATCGCGAGCAGGATCGCCGCACCCAGAATGATCAGGTACTTGTTCGAGCTGATGCCACGCAGGTTGAACCCGTCCTCCAGGATGCCGAGCACCAGCATGCCCAGCCACAGCCCGATCATCGTGCCGGAGCCGCCCAGCATGGCCGTGCCGCCGATGACCACCCCGGCCAGGGCGACGAGCACTACGTTGAGCTGGCCGGCGCTCGGGTCGATGATGTCGTTCTTGAAGGCTTCCAGGATCCCGGCCAGCGCCCCGAGCCCGGAGCACATCATGAAGTTGCCGATCTTGATCCGGTTGACCTTGATCCCGGATTCCCTCGCGCCGAGCAGGTTGCCGCCGACGGCGACCGTGTACAGGCCCCACCGGGTCCTGGTCAGGATGACGTGGAAGATGAGGACCAGGACGGTGGCCCAGATGAACTCCGACCACGCCTCGATACCGAACCAGTGACCGAGCCCCAGCGAGACGGCGGGAAGGTTTATCTGCTCCGCCGAGGAGACCGTCAGCGCGTAACCGAAGATTATGTAGCCGGTGCCGAGCGTGGTGATCAGCGAGGGGACGCCGAAGATCGTCGTGACGACGCCGTTGACCCCCCCGACGACGACCGCCAGGACCAATATCGCGAGCACGATGGCGATGAAGGTCGGGATGCCCGAGTCGATGAAGAAGTGCATGGTGTACGGCGACAGCGTCCAGACGAACCCGACCGACAGGTCGATCTCGCCGCAGACCATCAGCAACACCAGGCCGATGCCGATGATCGTGTACGGGGCCATGTACTGGGCGATGTTGACGAAACTGCCGTGACTGAAGAACGCGTGAGTGGTCACCGAGAAGTAGACGAACAGCACCACGGCGATGGCCAGGACGCTGGCCTCGCGCTGCTTCAGGAACATAGTGGCGGCGCGGCTGAGGACGCTCGCGCCTTTTCGCCCGTTAGGCGCGGCGCCGACGGTCTCCGGGCTGCGCTCAGCAGTCTCGCTCACGTCACTCATCCCAATCCTGCTCTTCACCCGATGCCTGTGTTGACGTCATACCCAGGCGCCGCGGCGATTCACCTGGGCTTCGCGGCCCAGGTGAATCGCCGCAAGCGTGCTATCTCTAGCGTGCCACGTCCGGTCAGACGGTGATCGCGCCGGTGTGCTTGATGTACTTCTGCGCCGAGGTGGAGCCTTCGAACCGGGTCGGCGTCGCGGTGTAGGCGCCCGCGTTGCTCTTGGTCACGAACTTCAGGCCGGTGTCCGTGGTCGCCGGCGCCACCAAGCCGCCGGAGAGCTGGAAGAGGTACATGTACAGCGTGGGCAGGAAGCCCTGCAGGTACGGCGACTGGTCGATAGTGAAGGCGGTCTGACCAGCAGTGATGGCCGTCAGGGTCTGCGGTTCGAGGTCGAAACCGCCCGCCACGACCTTGCCGATCAGGTTGTACTTCTGTAGCGAGGTGCCGAGCAGGGCGGTGCTGCCGCCGTCGACGGCGAAGATGCCCTGGATGCTGGACCCGTGCGACTGGAGGAACTGGGGGATCACCTGGGCTTCCTGCGTCGCCGAGGCACCCGAGTCCAGGCCCTTGTTGCCGAACATGACCTTCATGCCGGCGGCCTCCAGGGCCTGCGTCGCGCCGTCCATGCGCGGCTGGATGTTCAGCGAGCCGGGCTGGGCGATGACGCCGACCGCCGTGTCGCCCGACTTCATCAGCGAGGCGAGCCGCTTGCCCACCTCCTGACCAGACGCGAGCAGGTCCTGGCCGACGTAGGCCTGGCCGTTGGTGGGGCTGGCGCTGGAGCCGTTCGCGTTGTACGTGATCACCGGGGTGCCCGCGGCCAGCGCGCTGTTGATGGGGGCGATGAACGAGGTGGCCGAGACCACCGTGGTCGCGATGCCCGGAGAACCGGCCGTGACGGCGGCCTGGAAGGCCGACAGCATGGTGGGCACGGTCGGCTGGGTCGACAGGGCACCGGTCCAGGCCGGCGTGGGCAGGCCGAGCAGCGCGGCGCAGTCCTGGAACCCGTACTGGGTCGGGGTGAAGAAGGAGTTGTCCGTGACGTGGTTGACGAAGGTGAACTTCCACTTGGGCGTGGTCGGGAAGTTACCCGCAGCTGCCTGCGCCGCCGACGCCGACGACGTCGGGGCGGCGCTGCTGGAACTCGACGAGCTGCACGCCGCGATAAGTGCCGAAGCGGCCGCCGTCGCGCTGAACAGGCCGGCCCCTCGAGCAGCCGACGGCGAGAAGGCCCGTCCTTCATGTTCAGGGTCTCAATCGCTTCGTCGACCACTGGGTCGATCTTTTTCCTCATCTAAGGACCTCCATGGAATTTTCCCTGGACGGGGATACTCTCCCGAGCCAAGCCCGCAGCGTGCGCGGCGAGTCCCGTCGACTTCGTCGCGAGAGAGATAACGCGAAGACACTCTTATTCCGTAGCGAAACTTTCGATAGCTTGCCTGCTCTGGCAGTCGCCCGGCGTAACTACACCGTGGTCGAAATGCAACTGATATTCCTGGCTGACCGCCGCTGACGCTAAGTCTTCTCATGATCAGCTGTCAAGGCACCACGCAAGCTTGATAAACGAACGAGCCCGTTTTGATATCAGCCTCGGCACGAGCACATACCTGGCCCGTTTATCGAAACTTTCGATCGTTAGCGTGAGTCTCGGTACCGCATCCCCCCTCGCCGTCCGGCCGGACGGTCCGGTCCGGCCATCGCCGTGGCCGTGCCAGTGCCTGTCTCCCAGGTTCTTGCCGCCCAGGTAACTCAACGAAACCAGCACCTCACTCACACCACGGTGATCAGCTCATCGCAGACAAGAACGTGTGCGACGATGTTAGCGCTAACAAGTCACTAAACGGCAACGAACGCGAAACACCCTCGATACGCTACTCCGCCGGTCAGCTCGGCGCGAGAGCCAGCCTTTTGTGCACTGCGCGGAGCAAATGGCATGCAGGGGACGGCTTAGCTGGCGCCGGGGCGCTCCGGGCCGCGGACGCTCGGGGGACAGACACGCAAAGGCCGCGGACGCTCGGGGGACAGACAGGCGCAAAGGGCCGCGGACGCTCGGGGGACAGGCGCTAAGGGCCGCGGACGCCCGGGGGCAGACGGGCGTTCGAGGGGCAGACGGGCGTTCGAGGGAAGCCGGAGGGTTTTGGGGTGGGATCGGGGGAAATCGGGATGGTTCCGACATCGGGGCGCGGAACCCAACACGCGCCGCAAACGTCTCACCTTGGACGGATGGTGTAAACCGGGGCCGACCGCCCGGCCCCGGCACCGTCCGGTGATAAGGAGGGGAGCACGGATGCTAGCCAGACACCGCCAGTCGCTCATCCTGCAAACCGTCAGGAACGATGGCAGCGCCCGGGTCAGCGATCTCACCCAGCGGCTCGGCGTTTCTGATATGACCATCCGCCGGGACCTTGAGGTGCTGGCCCGGGATGGCCTGATCGAGAAGGTCCACGGCGGCGCGGTGCTGCCGGGCACGCCCGCTAGCCACGAGCCGGGCTTCGAGGCCAAGCTGGTCCTCGAGCAGCCGGAGAAGACCGCCATCGCGCGCACCGCCGCGAACCTGGTCACGCCGGGTACCGCGATCGCGGTGGCCGGGGGCACGACCACGTTCGCGCTGGCCCAGTACCTGCTCGACGTGCCCGGAGTGACGATCGTCACGAATTCGCTGCGGGTGAGCAACGTGTTCAGCGGCACCCGCAGGCTGGACGGCACGACCGACTCGGTGGTGCTGACCGGTGGTTTCCGCACGCCCTCAGACGCGCTGGTCGGCCCGGTCGCGGACCTGACCATCCGGTCGCTCCACTTCGACCTGCTCTTCCTCGGCTGCTACGGCTTCGACACCGAGGCGGGGCTGACCACGCCCAACCTGGCCGAGGCCGAGACCAACCGGACCTTCATGCGGGTCGCGCGCCGCGTCGTCGTGCTGGCCGACCACACCAAGTGGGGCCTGGTCAGCCTGAGCTCGTTCGCCCGCCTGGACGAGGTGGACGTGCTGATCACCGACGACATGCTGCCGCTCGACGCGCGGGCGCAGGTGGCCGATCAGGTCGGCGAGGTCATGCTGGCCGAGAGCAACACGCCCGTGCTGAGGAAAACCGGGTAGAAAACCGGGTCATCAATACGCGGTGACGACGGGCTTGCCGTCGGCGGCCTCGCCGTCGGCGGCCCCCTCATCGGTTAGCTGCTCGGCGAGGCGCATGGCCTCCTCGATCAGCGTCTCCACGATCGCAGACTCCGGCACGGTGGCGATCACCTTGCCGCGGACGAAGATCTGGCCCTTGCCGTTGCCCGAGGCGACGCCCAGGTCGGCCTCGCGGGCCTCGCCCGGGCCGTTGACCACGCAGCCCATGACCGCGACGCGCAGCGGGACCTCCATGCCCTCGAGTCCGGCGGTCACCTCCTCAGCGAGCTTGTACACGTCCACCTGGGCCCGGCCGCAGGACGGGCAGGACACGATCTCCAGGCCACGCTGCCGCATGCCGAGCGATTCCAGGATCGAGATGCCGACCTTGACTTCCTCCACCGGCGGCGCGGACAGCGAGACCCGGATCGTGTCCCCGATACCTTCGGCCAGCAGGGCGCCGAACGCGACCGCGGACTTGACCGTGCCCTGGAAGGCCGGCCCGGCCTCGGTCACGCCGAGGTGCAACGGGTAGTCGCACTGGCGGGCGAGCTGGCGGTAGGCGTTGATCATCACGACCGGGTCGTGGTGCTTGACCGAGATCTTGATGTCACGGAAGCCGTGCTCCTCGAACAGGGAGCATTCCCACAGCGCGGACTCGACCAGCGCCTCGGGGGTGGCCTTGCCGTACTTGGCCAGCAGCCGCTTGTCCAGCGAGCCCGCGTTGACGCCGATCCGGATCGGGATCCCGGCGTCGTTGGCGGCGCGGGCGATCTCGGCGATCTTGTCGTCGAACTGCTTGATGTTGCCCGGGTTGACCCGGACCGCCGCGCAGCCGGCGTCGATGGCCGCGAAGACGTACTTCGGCTGGAAGTGGATGTCGGCGATGACCGGGATCTGGGACTTCTTCGCGATCGCGGGCAGCGCGTCGGCGTCGTCCTGAGACGGAACCGCGACCCGGACGATCTGGCAGCCCGAGGCGGTCAGCTCGGCGATCTGCTGCAGCGTGGCGTTGACGTCGGCGGTGAGCGTGGTCGTCATCGACTGGACCGACACCGGCGCTCCCCCGCCGACCGGCACCGAACCCACCATGATCTGGCGGGACGTCCTGCGCTCGGCTAGCGGTGCGGGCGGCGCCGAAGGCATCCCCAGGTCAATACTCATAGCCCCCATCCGTTCGGTTGGCACTGAAGCTGTCTCACTGGCTAACCTCTGGCTATTCTTCCACCACACGCGGACCGGTCGAGGATCGACGCTGACGGACGCGTCGGGTAACGCCCCGATTGTTAACCTGCGAGATTCACCGGGTTCACGATGTCGGCCAGGATCAGCGCCACGCTCAACAACATCACGATCAGGAAGATGCTGAAGCTGACCGGCAGCAGCTTGGCCATGTCTACCATGCCTGGGTCGGGCCGACCGCGCAGCCGCGCGAACCACGCCCGGATCCGCTCCCAGATGACCACCGCGATGTGGCCGCCATCCAGCGGCAGGAGCGGCAGCAGGTTGAACGCGCCGACGACGATGTTCAGCGACGCGATCAGCAGCAGCACGAAGCTGACCTTGTACTGCCAGCCGACGTTGGCGGCGACCTCGGTCCCGGTCGCCTCGGCCGCGCCGACCACGCTGGTGACCTGCCCGCCGGTCGTATTGGCCCGGTCCTTGCCGAAATCCTTGGGCAGCGCTGCGGGCAGCGCCGCCACCGCCTTAGCCGAGCCGACCAGCACCTGCCCGAACGCCGAGCCCGCGTAGGTGAAGGCACGGACCGGGCTGGCGGGTGAGAACACGGTGGTGGCCTCGACGCCCAGGTAGGCGCCGCTACGGCCGGGGACGCTGGCCAGCGTGGTGTGCAGCGTCACCGTCTTGCCGTCGCGCAGTACGGTGATGGTCACGGGCGAGCCGGGCCTGGTGTCGCGGATCGTGTTGCCGAGCTGCGTCCAGTTGCTCACCGGATGTCCGTTGAAGGCCGTCACCTGGTCCCCGGCCCGCAGCCCGGCCAGCTTGGACGGGGATGCCTGGTCCGAGGCCTTGCAGATGCCGTTGTCCAGCTGCGTGACGTTCGCGGGTACGCAGGAGCTGACCGGGCCCAGCTGGGTGGTGTTCTGGTTCACGATGCCGACGCTGAGCGCCAGGCCGAAGATCAGCACGAAGGCCAGCACGAAGTGCATGAACGAGCCGGCGGCGAGCACGATGATCCGCTGCCAGGCTGGGTGCCGGCGGAACGACCTCGGCTCGTCCTCCGGGTCCACCTCGTCGAGGGAGGTCATGCCGACGATCTTGACGAAACCGCCGAACGGCAGCGCCTTGATCCCGTACTCGGTCTCGCCCCGCCAGGTGGACCACAGCGTCGGGCCGAAGCCCACGAAGTACCTGGTGACCTTCATGCCGAACTTCTTCGCCGTGACGAAGTGCCCGGTTTCGTGCAGCATGACGGAGAAGAGCAGGGCGACGATGAAGATGACCCAGCCGATCAGGTCCATCCAGTCGTCCCTTTCTACGAAGTTCTAGGAGTTGAGCTCCCGTGCCCGCCGCCGGGCCCAGCCGTCGACGGCCAGCACATCGGCCACCGTGGTAACGTCCGCGCGCGCGACGTCATGTTCAGAGAGTATCCGGGCCACGGTGTCAACTATGCGGGGGAAGCTGATCTGGCCGGCGAGGAAGCCGGCCACGCACGCCTCGTTCGCGGCGTTGTAGACGGCCGGCGCGGTGCCCCCGGCCGTGGCCGCCGCACGGGCCAGCGCGACCGCGGGGAAGGCCTCGTCGTCGAGCGGCTCGAACGTCCACGAGGCCGCCGCGGACCAGTCGAGCCCGGGCGCGGCGTCTGCCACCCGGTCCGGCCAGGCCAGGCCCAGCGAGATCGGCAGCCGCATGTCCGGCGGGGAGGCCTGAATGATCGTGGCGCCGTCGGTGAACTCCACCATGGAGTGCACGATCGACTGCGGGTGCACCACCACGTCGATCCGGTCCAGGGAAAAGCCGAACAGCAGGTGCGCCTCGATCACCTCGAGGCCCTTGTTGACCAGCGTCGCGGAATTGACGGTGACCAGCGGGCCCATGGTCCAGGTCGGGTGGGCCAGGGCCTGCTGCGGCGTGACGTCCGCCAGCCGCTCATGAGTCCAGCCGCGGAACGGGCCGCCGCTTGCGGTCAGCACCAGCAGGCGCACCTCGGACTCGCGTCCGGCCCGCAGGCACTGCGCGATCGTGGAGTGCTCGGAGTCCACCGGCACGATCTGGCCCGGCTTGGCCCGGCTGGTCACCAGCGGGCCGCCGATGATCAGCGACTCCTTATTGGCCAGGGCCAGCGTCCGGCCGGCGTCGAGGGCCGCGAGCGTAGCCCGCAGGCCGGCCGCCCCGGTGACGCCGTTGAGGACGACATCGCATGGCCAGGCCGCCAGCTCGCAGACCGCGTCGGGGCCCGCGAGAACCGCGGGCAAGGTGGCCGGGGCGCTTGAGCCGGTGCCCGTTCGGCCAAAATAATCCGAAAGTGCGGCCTGTACTTCGGCTACGGCGGCCGGGTTGGCTACGGCCACCGCCGCCACGCCGAACTCCGCCGCCTGCCTGGCCAGGACGTCCGGCTGGCCGCCGCCGGCGGCCAGCGCCACGACGCGGAAGCGGTTGGTGTTACGCCTGATGATGTCGAGCGCCTGGGTGCCGATGGAGCCGGTCGAGCCGAGGAGCACGACCTCACGGGGGACCGGGCGTTGGGATTCCACCGCTCTATTGTCCGCTACCCGTGGCGTGCCACGGGCCGTTACCCCGCAGCGGCGGGTTCAGTAACTCTCGGTAGGGAAACAGAATCGTGATGTGACCATCCCTCGTTATTTTCCTGGGGGCAGCCGGCACCGGTACCGCACCGTCCCGGCTGGGCTGTGTTTTTCGGCCGAACGGGGCGTGGTCTCAGCGGCCCGGTACTGGACCCGGGCGCGGATGGCGGCCGCGCGGAACCCTTGGCGTTATTGGCTGAGAGCGGAGATCTGGCGGGCCAGGGCGAAGTCGGCGGCGGTCAGGCCGCCGGCCGAATGCGTGCTGAGGGTCAGCGTCACCTTGTTCCAGCTGATGGCGATGTCGGGGTGGTGGCTGGCGCTTTCGGCCAGGTAGGCGACGGCGCCGAGATAGAGCAGGGCATCGCGGAAGTCGGCTCGCTCGGTGACCGTGGTGATTTCCCCGCCCGCGCGGGTCCAGGCGGGGACGGCGGAGAGTTCGGCGCTGATCTGGGGCTCGTTCAGAAGGTCCATGGTTCCGGCATACCATTCCCACGTGACATCATCAGGGGAACCGCCGAGGCAGACCCCGCTGGGCCCCGTTCACGAGCGGCTCGGCGCGACCATGACCTCGTTCGCCGGCTGGCAGATGCCGCTGCGTTACGGCAGCGAGACGGCCGAGCATCAGGCGGTGCGGCACGCGGCCGGCCTGTTCGACCTCTCGCACATGGGCGAGATCCTGGTGACCGGGCCGGGTGCCGGGGCGGCGCTGGACTACGCGCTCACCGGGCACCTGTCCGCCGTCCCGCCGGGCCGCGCCCGGTACACGATGATGTGCGCACCGGACGGCGGCGTACTCGACGACCTGGTGGTGTACCGGCAGGGTGACAGTGAGTTCCTGGTCATCGCCAACGCCTCTAACACGCCGGTGGTCTTTTCGCAGCTGGCCGAACGGGCGGCTGGGCACGACGCGAAGGTCGCCGACGCGACCGGCGACTACGCGCTGATCGCGGTCCAGGGGCCCGCGGCGGCCGGGATCCTGGCGCCGTTGGCGGCCGGCCTGGACCTGGGGGCGATGAAGTACTACGCCGGGGCGTTCGGCGAGGTCGCGGGCCGGAAGGCCTGGGTGGCGCGCACCGGGTACACCGGCGAAGACGGCTTCGAGCTGTACTGCCGGCCGGAGGACGCTGTGCACCTATGGGAAGCGCTCGCCGCGGCTGGCTCCGGGGCCGGCGCTGGAGTCGGCGCTGGGGCCGGCGCTGGGGGCGGCCTGGTCCCGGCCGGCCTGGCGGCCCGCGATACGCTCCGGCTTGAGGCCGGCATGCCGTTGTACGGCAACGAGCTAGGCCCGGACGTGACACCATTTGAAGCGGGCCTAGGGCGGGTGGTGAAGTTCGACAAGCCGGGCGAGTTCGTGGGCCGTTCGGCCCTGGCGGAGCGGGCTGCGTCTGGGTCGGTGAAATGGCTCGCCGGGCTCATGATCGATTCCCGCCGGATCGCCCGGCACGGCTATCCTGTCCTCGCGGACGGCCAGGCGGTGGGTACCGTCACGAGCGGCGCGCCGTCCCCCACGCTCGGCGTACCGATCGCCATGGCCTACCTGAACCCTGGCTCTGGCGAGGGTGACTCCGTACTTACTGTCGGCATCAGAGGCGAAGCTGTCCCCGCGCACCTGACGCAACTGCCGTTTTACCGGAGGAGACAATAAACATGAGTGTTCCAGCCGAACTGCACTACACACCCGAGCACGAGTGGGTGTCAGTCGAGGGCACTTCGGCGTCGATCGGCATCACCGAGTACGCGGCCCAGCAACTCGGTGACGTGGTCTACATATCGCTGCCTGCCCTCGGCGCCACCGTCGTGGCCGGCGAGCCGTGCGGCGAGGTCGAATCGGTCAAGTCCGTCAGCGACCTCTACTCCCCCGTAGACGGCGAGGTCATCGAGGTCAACGCCGAGCTGGAAGACGACCCGTCGCTGGTCAACGCCGAGCCTTACACGGCCGGCTGGATGTTCCGGGTACGCGTGGCCCAGGGCGGCGACGGCGACGCGGCGCTGCCGACCGACCTGCTCTCCGCGGCGGAGTACGAAGAGCTGACCAAGAGCGCCGGGTAACCCCTAGGGCTCCGTAGTGCGGGCGCCTCAGACTTCCAGCCCGGCCGCCAGGTCGTCGTCCACGATAAGGACGATCTTGCCGCGGGTATGGCCCTGGGCGACCTTCTCCTGCGCCTGGGCCGCGTCCTGCCAGTAATACCGGGCCGGCACCTCAACCGACAGCGTTCCGTCGTCGAACCAGGGGGCCATCCGGATCAGGCGGCTGCCGCGCGGCTGGCCGTTATACGGCCGCCAGCGGACCCGCTGCGCATCGGGATACTCGGCGTGCACGGGCGTCGCGATGACCGCGCCGTCCCCGGCCGCGCGGGCGGCTCCGGCCAGGGTGGGCCCCGCGCAGGCGAGCACCTTGGCCGGACCGCCGCTGATCACCTGGCGGACTTGCTCGGGCCAGTCCGGCGCGTTGTGGTCGACCACGACCGCCGCCCCGAGCTTGTGCACGAACTCGTGGTGCCGCGGGCTCGCCGTGGCCACCACGACCGCGCCGAGCGCCCGGGCGATCTGGACCGCGAAGTGCCCAAGCCCGCCCGCGCCGGCCGTGATGAGAATGTGGTCACCTGCGCCGACGGTCAGCTCATCGGTCAGGCCCTGTTCGGCGGTCAGGCCGTCGACCGGCACCCCGGCCGCGTCGGTGAGCGGCAGCCCGGCAGGCAGCGGCGCGAGCTGCTCGGCCTGGCACGTCACGTACTGGGCGTAACACCCGGTCAGGCCCGGATAGCCGTAGACAGGGTCGCCGTCACGGAAGCCGGCGAAGTCGCCGGTCTCGCCCTCCACCAGGCCGGCGAATTCCCCGCCGGGGGTATAAGGACGCGGGCCGGTATACCCGCCCTGCCGCAGGGACACATCCCACGGGCCGACACCCGCGGCCATGACCCGGACGAGAACCTCGCCTTCTCCCGGGATCGGGATGTCCGCCTCCTCAACCTGCATGACTTCAGGACCGCCGAACTCATGGACTCTGATCGTCAGCATGATCCCTCCCTGGGGTTGTTCGCGGGGTTGTTTGCGGGGGTTGTTTGCGGGGTTGCTTCTGGAAATCTTCGCGGCTATTTGCCAGTTTCTCATCGCGCGACCGGCCTGCTCACCCGAGCACGCGATGTGAGAAGTCCCGGGAATCCCCGGCCGCCCCACTTGGTTGAACCTTCTAGTTCTTAATCCGTGGCTGACCGTCCTGGCTGACGCTGCCCGCCACGTTGATTCGATCCCTGGAGAAAAGTGGCTGACCGTCTTGTGGTTCGCGGCGCCCGCGAGCACAACTTGAAGGATGTCTCGCTGGATTTGCCGCGGGACGCGATGATCGTGTTTACGGGGTTGTCGGGGTCGGGGAAGTCGAGCCTGGCGTTTGACACGATTTTCGCGGAGGGGCAGCGGCGGTACGTGGAGTCGCTGTCGGCGTATGCGCGGCAGTTCCTGGGGCAGCTGGATAAGCCGGATGTGGATTTCATCGACGGGCTGTCGCCGGCGGTCTCGATCGACCAGAAGTCGGCGTCGCGTAATCCGCGGTCGACGGTGGGGACGATCACCGAGGTGTATGACTACCTGCGGCTGCTGTACGCGCGGATCGGCAAGCCGCATTGCCCGTTGTGCGGGCGGCCGATCGCGCGGCAGTCGCCGCAGCAGATCGTGGACCGGGTGCTTGAGCTTGACGAGGGGACGCGGTTCCAGGTGCTGGCGCCGGTGGTGCGGGGGCGGAAGGGGGAGTACGGGGAGCTGCTGCGGGAGCTGCAGACCAAGGGCTACTCCCGGGCCCGCGTCGACGGGGCGGTCATCCGGCTGGACGAACTTCCGGCCCTGAATGGTCGCGAGCAGCATGACATCGAGGTGGTCGTCGACCGGCTGGCGGTGAAGGAACCGGCCCGGCGCAGGCTGACCGACTCGGTGGAGACCGCGCTGCGGCTGGCGGGCGGCCTGGTCGTGCTGGACTTCGTCGACCTGCCTTCTGACGACCCGCACCGGGAGCGGATGTACTCCGAGCACCTGGCTTGCCTGCAAGATGACCTGTCGTTCGATGAGCTGGAGCCGAGGTCGTTCTCGTTCAGCTCCCCGTGGGGGGCCTGCCCGGACTGCACCGGGCTCGGCAGCCGGACGGAGATCGACCCGGAGCTGATCGTCCCGGACGAGTCCAGGTCGCTCGCGGGCGGCGCGATCGCGCCGTGGCGCGGCGCCGGAGTCGGCGACTACTTCCTGCGGCTGACCGAGTCACTGGGCCACAAGCTCGGCTTCGGCACCGGCACGCCCTGGTCCGAGCTGTCCGCGGCCGCCCGGCACGCCCTGCTGCACGGGTCAGCCGAACAGGTTCACGTCCAGTACACCAACCGGCACGGCCGGGAGCGGTCGTATGACACGAACTTCGAGGGTGTCATCCCGTGGGTCGAGCGGCGGCACGCCGAGGCGGAGTCGGACTCGAGCCGGGAGAAGTTCGCCGGGTACATGCGCGAGCTGCCGTGCCCGTCCTGCCACGGGGCCCGGCTCAAGCCGGTGTCGCTGGCGGTGACTGTGGACGGCCGGTCCATCGCGGAGTACTGCGCGCTGCCGATCGGCGAGCTCGCCAAGCGACTGCTCGAGCTGGAGCTTTCCGGGACCGACCAGCAGATCGCGGCCCGGATACTCGCGGAGGTCGGCACCCGGCTCGGCTTCCTGCTTGATGTCGGGCTGGACTACCTGACCCTGGACCGGGCCTCGGCCACGCTGGCCGGCGGCGAGGCCCAGCGGATCCGGCTGGCCACCCAGATCGGCTCGGGCCTGACCGGGGTGCTGTACGTCCTCGACGAACCATCCGCCGGGCTGCACCCGCGGGACAACCAGCGGCTGCTCGAGACGCTGCGGCGGCTGCGCAACCTGGGCAACACGCTGATCGTCGTCGAGCATGACGAGGACACGATCCGGGCGGCCGACTGGATCGTGGACATCGGCCCGCGCGCCGGTGAGCACGGCGGCCAGATCGTGGTCTCCGGCCCGCTGCCGGAACTGCTCGCGTCCACCGAGTCGCTGACCGGCGCCTACCTGAGCGGCCGGAGGGCGATAGCGGTGCCCGCCCAGCGCCGGACCCCGGCCCCCGGCCGGGAGGTCACGGTAGAGGGCGCGGCCGAGCATAACCTGCGCGGCGTGGACGTGGCGTTCCCGCTCGGCTGCCTGGTCGCCGTCACCGGAGTGTCGGGGTCAGGCAAGTCCACGCTGGTCAACGACATCTTGTACAAGGCGCTGGCCCGCGAGCTCAACGGCGCCCGGACGGTCCCTGGCCGGCACACCCGGATCACCGGCATCCAGCACCTGGACAAGGTCGTGCACGTCGACCAGGGCCCGATCGGGCGCACCCCGCGATCCAACCCGGCCACCTACACCGGCGTCTTCGACCACATCCGGAAGCTGTTCGCGGCCACGACCGAGGCGAAGATCCGCGGCTACCAGCCCGGCCGGTTCTCCTTCAACGTCAAGGGCGGCCGGTGCGAGGCCTGCTCCGGCGACGGCACGATCAAGATCGAGATGCAGTTCCTGCCCGACGTCTACGTGCCCTGCGAGATCTGCCACGGCGCCCGGTACAACACCGACACCCTGGGCGTCCACTACAAGGGCAAGACCATCGCCGAGGTCCTCGACATGCCCATCGAGGAAGCGGCCGACTTCTTCGCGCCCGTCCCCGCCATCCACCGCCACCTGACGGCGCTCGTCGACGTCGGCCTCGGCTACGTGCGCCTGGGCCAGCCCGCGCCTACCCTGTCCGGCGGCGAGGCCCAGCGGGTCAAGCTGGCCGCCGAGCTGCAGCGCCGGGCCACCGGTCAGACGATGTACGTGCTGGACGAGCCGACCACCGGGCTGCACTTCGAGGACATCCGCAGGGTGCTCGGCGTGCTGCGCCGGCTGGTGGACGGCGGCAATACGGTGGTCGTGATCGAGCACAACCTGGACGTGATCAAGACCGCCGACTGGGTCATCGACCTGGGCCCCGAGGGCGGGCCCCGGGGCGGCTCGGTGATCGCCTCAGGTCCGCCCGAGCAGGTCGCCGCCGTGTCGCAGAGCTACACCGGCCAGTTCCTGCGCGAGACGCTGGACGCCGCCGCCGGCCGATGATTTTCGCCGGCGCCGCCCGTCATCTCTAGCGCAAGCCACGATGTGCGGAGGTACCGGATGCGGAAATTGAGCTTGCAGCAGTTCGCGATCTCGCTCGACGGCTACATCTGCCAGGACGGCACCGAGTTCTACCGGTGGTGGGAGGGCGTGGTCGACGAGGAGTTTGACCGGTACTTCGTCGCGACCCTGCGCCGCGCGCATACCCACATCATGGGCCGGCAGACCTACCTGGACATGGGGGCGTACTGGCCCAAGGCCACCGACTCCGCCGATCGGTCCGAGGCCGAGATCGCGGCCATCATGAACGACCGGCCCAAGGTCGTCTTCTCCAGGACCTTGGAGACGGCCGACTGGCCGCAGGCGCGGATCGCCCGCGGCGACACGGCCGAAGAGATCGCCCGGCTGAAGGCCGAACCAGGGGGCGAGATCGTCGCCCACGGCGGCGCCGCGTTCGTCAAGTCCCTGGCCCGGCTCGAGGTGGTCGACGAGTACCGGCTGTACATGATGCCGTTCGCCGCCGGGAGCGGGACATCGCTGTTCGGAGACCTCGAACACGGTCAGGCGCTGCGCCTGGTGTCAAGCACGGCGTTTCCCTCTGGCGTGATCGAACTGGTCTACCAGCGAGCAGGCGGTTAGCGCCTGCGGCGGCGATAGACCAGGAACAGGGCAGTCAGGCCGAGGCCGAGGACGACGGCCGAGACGGCGGCGCCGGCCATGATCGGGTCGACCTGGCTGGTGCGCTCTCGGACCTGCTCCATCACCCGGTCGACGTTCTTCTTCGGGCTCACCCGATCGGATATGGCGTCAATTGTGCGCGCCAGTTCCGCGCGGGTGCGATCGATGCCCGCCAACAGCGCGTCTTGATCGACGGGCTTCGGTTCGATCTCGGCGTCAGCCATTACGTACTCCGTTTCCTGGCCCGGCCATAAACCTAGCCTGGCGCTCTCACCACTGCCCGTTCGGGATAGAGGGGTTTATTTTGTCAGGTCCACCATCACCTTTACATCACCTGGGCTCCTGATAAGCCCGTGTTGCCATGATGACAATGGGACGCGGCGGCTGATCAGGCTGCCGAGCCAGGCCGGATCAGCCTGGGCCAGCGCCACGACGGCCTGCTCGTAATGCCGCCGCGCCGCGCTTACCGTGCCGAAGATCACCGAGTTTTCCAGCACCATCGAGGCGTGCACGCTATTGATATTCACCGGCAGGCGGCGCCGCGCCGAGGAGATGCCGATGAGGCAGATCACGCCCGCCTGGGTCACCCGGCGGGCCAGTTCCATGACGAGCTCGCCAGCCCCGGCGCACTCGAGGACCACATCCGGCCGCAGGCCGAGGTCGCCGACCGAGCCGTAATGGTAGGTTGCGCCGAGCGCCGCCACCAGGCTCGGCTTCGGCCCGTCCTGCACGCGGTCGAACACATGCACCTGGTAGCCGCGCTGGACGCCGAGCAGCGCCGCTAGCATGCCGATCGGCCCCGCCCCCACCACGAGGGCGACCCGGCCCGGCCGCGGGCCGCGGGCCGCGATGGCCTCGATCTGTTCCCAGGCCTTCGCCACGATGCTGCCCGGCTCGGTGAACACGCCGAGGTCACCGAGCTGGTCCGGGACCTTGATGGCGAACTCGGGGTCAACCCGCCAGCGGGTGGCCCCGTAGCCGTGCAGGCCCTTGATGCCCCGCTCGGTGTACCGTCCGTTCGCGCAGAAGTCCCACTGGCCGGCCGCGCAGGCCGGGCAGGGCACCGGGTCAGGGCGCCTGACCACGCCGACCACCAGGTCGCCGGGCTGAACCGGGGCGTCCGACGGGGCCGCGAGCACCCGGCCGAGTGACTCGTGACCGAGCACCAGGCGCTGGTCCCCGTCCGGCGGCTGCCCGTGGCCGCGCAGCACCTCGCCGTCGGTCCCGCAGATGCCAGCCAGCAGGCCCTCGGCGAGGACGGATCCCTCGGCCGGCGGCGGATCGGGCAACTCAGCGGTGAGCCCCGAGTGCATACGGCCAGGGATGACGCTCATCGCCCTCATGGGGACAGAACTTATCCGCACCGAAAGCCCGGCGCGCGGCGCCCCCGCGCCAGGGAACTGCCGACTAGGCGACTGGCTGATAAATGCTCCGGGCGTCGGCAGCCTCGGTATCGCTCCTGCGTGGTGGCCCTGGTCCGTACGGCGGTGCCGGTGCGCGTGGTACGTGTGGTACGCGAGTGTTCCGTGGTGTGCCCGGCTCCCGGAAGATCGTGGAAGATCCGGCTTCCGCGGAAACTTTGGTACGGCGTATTCAGGGGGTTGTCGCAACGGTTTGGTATGTTCGAGCGAGGAGCCTATCGAGTTCTTCGCGTGGGGTGCGGTAGCCGAGGCGTTTTCTGGGGCGGTCGTTGAGTTCGTCTTCGATGGCCTGGAGCTGGGCGGGGGTGTGCTGGCTGAGGTCGGTGCCCTTGGGGAGGTATTCGCGGAGTAGCCCGTTGGTGTTCTCGTTGCTGCCGCGCTGCCAGGGTGCGTAGGGGTCGGCGAAGTAGACGTTGATGCCGGTCTGGTCGGTGATGCGGGCGTGCCTGGCCATTTCGCGGCCGTTGTCCCAGGTCAGGGTGCTGGCGAACCAGCCGGGCAAGGCGGTCATCCGGGTGGTGACCGCGGCGGCGACGGCGTCGGCTCCGTGCCCGTCGGGCAGGTGGAGCAGGGTGAGGTAGCCGGTCATCCGCTCGACGATGGTCCCGACGGCGGAGTTCGATGCCGTCGTGCCCATGACGAGGTTGCCTTCGTGGTGGCCGGGGACCAGGCGGCCCTCGGCCTCGGGCGGGCGCTGCCCGATCGGGACCGCGCCGATGATCTTCCCGCGGGCCTCGCGGCGGCCGCGGCGCTTGCGCACGTCCCGGCCGGACCGCAGGCACGCCTTGAGCTCGCGGCGCAGCTCCCCGCGCGGGTAGAGGTAGATCGACTGGTAGATCGTCTCGTGGCTGACGTGCATGGCCGCATCGCCGGGGTGCATGATCTTCAGCCTCCCGCTGGCCTGCTCGGGGGAGTACCGGCGGTCCAGCAGGCGCTGCACCGCGGCCCGCAGCACCGGGCTGCCCGACAGCCGGGACGGCTTAGGCCGCCGCTGCCGTTCCCACGCCAGCCGCCCGGCCCGCTCCGGCTGATACTGCCCGGTCCGCGGGTCAGCGTTGCGGCGCAGCTCCCGGCTGATCGTGGACGGGCTGCGGCCGGTCCGCACGGCGATCTGCCGCATCGACAGGCCGGCCTCGCGCAGCCGGGCCAGCTCATACCGCTCCTCACGGTCCAGGTAGCGGTCACAGCAGGTCACTTCAGGGGGTCGGTACACCCCGCCCATCTTGTGGTGCAGCTGGTAGGCGAAGGTCTTCGACACGCCGGCCGCCCGGGCCGCCTGCATCGGGTTCAGCCCCGCGGCCAGCTGATCTAGCAGCGCCTGGACCCGCTCCGGCGGCAGCCCGCGTCCCGGTCCCGCCAGCACGCCCGGCCGCCGCTGCCCGCTTGGCGGCCAGCCGGGATACCCCGCTCACCTTGCGGTCCAGCACATAGGCGACGCTCTTGGACACCCCCGCCGCCCGGGCCGCCTGCATCGGGTTCAGCCCCGCCTTCAGGTAATCCAGCACCGCCTGCACCCGCTCCGGCGGCAATCCACGTCCAGCCACAGCACCCTCGCTCAGCTCAGGGTTGCGACAATCCCTTGAGGCAGGTACCCGCCAGGGCACCTTTTTCTCCATTGAGGCCGGATCTTCCACGGTAATTCTTCCCAGCGTCGTACTAGTGATCGAATATGGTACGGGCGGGGCTGGTGAGGTAGCACGGCCGGGGCGGGGCCGCGAGGCGGCGCCGGGCGGCCACGGCTCAGCGGCTCAGCGGCCACGGTCCGCCATCAGACACTCACTAAGCGATCGAGATTGCATCAGCTGTTGCTTGATGTCCCTCAGGAGGCTTCTTGTTGCCTTGTCCTGCCTGATCGTCCGCTGTCGCAGCGTACGTGTGACTTTGGGTAAATCCGCGAGGCGCTACGACACCAGCCGGTTACGGGCGCGGTCGCGTGGCCCGTCCGGGAGTGGCGCTACGGACACCGGCCGGTTACGGGCGCAGCCGGGCGGCCCGGAGCATGATCATCGCGGCGGGAACGCCCGCAGCGGACAGGGCAGCCAGCCAGCACGCCACCACGGACATGGCTCTGGTATCGGCGCCCGGGAGCGCCGGAGTCAGAGCCGCCGAAGTCAGAGCCGCGCGGGACAGGTAGACCGAGCCGATCACGGTCACCCCAAGCAGCTGGCCCAGCTGCACCATGGTGGTGAGCAGGCCGGACGCGTCGGCGGCCCGGACGGCGGGCACATGCACCAGCGACTGGGTGAGCAACGGGCTGACCGACAGACCCAGGCCGGCGCCGACCACGGCCGGCCACGCTTGGGTGGCGATACCGCTACGCAGGCTGGCCGCGAGCCCCAGGTAGGCGACCGCGCTAACGGTCAGGCCGACCGGGATGATAACGCGGCGCGCCGGTGCCGGCAGCCGTCGCCAGTAGAAGCCGGCCAGGCCGAACGCCGCCGCCATCGGCAGGTAGGTCAGGCCGGCCCGCAGCGCGCCCTGCCGCAGGCCCAGCTGAAGGTAGAGCGTGAACGCGAACAGCAGGCCGCCGTATGCGACCTGGGTGAGGGCCAGCGCGACGAGCCCGGACGGCAGGGCCGGGGCGCGCAACACGTCCAGGTTCAGCAGCGGATCGCCGCCCCGGGCCGCTACCCGCCGCTCGGCCACCATGAAGACGACAGCGAGGACGGCGCCCGCCGCGAGGGCGGCGAAGCACCAGGCTGGCCAGCCCGCCTCGCGCCCGAGTACGAGCGGAAGCACGATCAGCAGCACCGCAGGCACCGCGATCATCAGGCCGGCCAGATCGATGCGGGGCGGCCGGTACGCGACGCGCGGCTGGTCGGGTGCGTACAGGTGGTCGGCGGCGCGCGGGTGGTCGGCGGGGACCAGGCGGGGCACCAGGACGGCGAGGAGGATCCCGGCTGGCACGTTGATGGCGAAGACCGGGCGCCAGGTCGCCCCGAACAGGTCTGCGGTCACGATCACGCCGCCGAGGACCAGCCCGGCCACCGCGCCGGCTGAGAGCACGGCCGCGTAGGCGGACAGCGCCTTAGCCCGCGCCTGGCCGGTAAAGGTGAGCTGGATGATGCTGAAGACCTGCGGGACGAGTACGGCCGCCCCGGCTCCCTGGACGAACCGGAACGCGATCAGGACCTGGCTGTCCGGGGCCAGCGCGCACGCCAGCGAGGCGGCGGTGAACGTGATCACCCCGGCCAGGTAGATCCGCCGGCGGCCGAAGCGGTCGCCCAGCCGGGCGCCGGTGATCAGCAGCATCGCGTAGGCGATGGTGTACCCGCCCACGACCAGCTGGAGCGAGGCACCGGAGGCGTGCAGGTGCGCGGCAATCGACGGCATGGCCACGTTGACCACGAAGACGTCGATGATGCACATGAACTGGCCGAGGAGCAGTACGGCCAGCATCAGCCAGCTCCGTCGAGTGGGCTGTGGGATTTGCCGAGCGGCCTGTGGGATTTGGGTGCGCAGGACCATCACTTCCTCCTTTGTCGGTGCCACGACGAGCGGGAGGGGCGGAAGGGGACAGTGAGGTCAGGATTCGGCGATGCGCCGTTCGAGAAAGCGGCGTTCGGGGACCGTGCGCGCGAGGTCGAGGGCGCGCCGGTAGGCGGCGCGGGCTTCATCGGCGCGGCCGAGACGCCGCAGGAGTTCGGCCCGGGTTGAGTGCCAGTACTGATAGCCCGGGAGGTCCAGGCCGTCCACCACCGCTAGCGCCGCGGCCGGGCCTTCGGCCTCTGCAATTGCCACGGCCCGGTTCAGCCGGACCACGTCCGAACCGGTCAGGTCGGCGAGCTCGCCATAGAGCGCGGCGATCTGGGGCCAGTCAAGCTGCTCTTCGGCCTGCAAGGAGGCGATCGCCGCCTGGACGGCGTACGGGCCGCGGCGCGGGCCGGCCAGGTTGAGGGTCTTGCGGAGAAGGGCGCGGCCCGCCGCGATCTGACGCCAGTCCCACCGTGACTGGTCCTGGTCCGTGAGCAGGACGAGGTCCTGGCCGGCGAACCTCGCCTCGCGGCGCGCGTCGTGCAGCAGCATCAGGGCCAGCAGGCCGAGCACCTCTGGCTCGGCCGGCAGCAACCCGGCGAGCACGCGGCCCAGCTGGATCGCCTCGGCCGCGAGCCCGGCCCGGTCCTCGTGGTCGCCGTACCCCTGGTTGAAGATGAGGTACACGACGGCCAGGACCGCGGCGAGCCGTTCTGGCAGCTGCGGGCCGCCCGGGACGGCGAACGGGATACCCGCCACCTTGATCTTGGACTTCGCCCGGGTCAGCCGCCGTTTCATCGTATCGGCCGGGACCAGGAAGGCCCGGGCGATCTCTTCCGTGGTCAGCCCGCCGACGGCGCGCAGGGTCAGCGCGACCTGCGCCTCGGGGGCGAGCGCGGGATGGCAGCACATGAAGACGAGCTCAAGCCGCTCGTCCGGAATGCCCGTCTCGGTCACGTCTTCCTCCCCGCTTCCTGCCCCGCCGCTCTCCGGCGCGAGCAGCCGGAGCTTGGCGGCCAGCACGCGATCGCGGCGCAGCCGGTCGATGGCCCGGTGGCGCGCCGTCGTGACAAGCCAGGCGCCGGGCTGATCGGGCAGGCCGTCGGACGGCCAGCGCTGCGCCGCGATCGCGAACGCGTCCGCCACGGCTTCCTCGGCGAGATCAAAGTCACCGAAGTAGCCGATCAAGCTGGCCAGCACCCGGCCCCACTCGTCGCGGAAAACCTGCTCGATCAGGACTTACCCCTCGGTACTTGCTCCATGGTGACTGGGATCTCAGGACGGGCCGGTCACGACGGGGCGGATTTCTATCGCGCCGCCGAGGCGGCCCGCGGGAATCCGGGCCGCGAGCTCAGTCGCCTGATCCAGGTCATCGGCCTCGATCAGGTAAAAGCCGGCGAAGACCTCCTTGGTGTCCGCGAACGGGCCGTCGGTGACGAGCATCTGCCCGCCCTGGACCCGGACCGTGGTCGCGGTTTCGACCGGATGCAGGGAGGCGCCGCCGACTACCCCCGGTGCCTGCTTGATGTCCATGTACTCGCGATGGATGGCTTCCCGCTCATCGTCGCCGAGCGCCTCCGTGGCTCCGGGCCTGCTGTAGATCAGCAAGGCGTACTGCATCTCCGGCTCCTTCCTCCTGGTGGTCCATCTTCTCGTGCCCATGACGAACGAACCCCGCCCAGGGGGACAGCGGCCGGAAATTCCCCGACGCGGACCGGGCTTGGGACGGCCTGATCCCGGCGGGTGCCGAGCGCGGCGCTCTGGTAAGAGGGGTCCCGCCATGCACCTGAGCCGCATACCAGTGAGACGTCCATAGGTATGGATGTGGCACCCTGCACACGCTAATGTGCGGACTGTCACAATCATGTCCTGGATACGAGACCCTCTAGTTTCCTCTGCACCTGGCACCGGGATATGTCTGCAGTTTCTGGGGTTATAACCCCAGAAACTGCAGACATATCCCCGGCTGGCCCGCGCGGGAGGCAGCCGTGTTACAGCAGCCAGAGGATCAGGGTGGGTACGTCGCTTCGATCCTCAGCCGACTTGCCAGCCTGCCGGGACTGATGTGGGACTTGGGCAACACCCCCCTAATGTGCAGGGTGATACATCGATACGTAAGAATGGAGCCGTGGGCTAACGACAGAACCCGGGTGACCTGGGATTACGGGTGTTCTGGGGAGGGCTGTTCCCGGGTTAGGCGGGCTGATCTCCCGGTGGGGTCTGGGGGGTGGCGAGCTCGATGGATAGGGCTTCGAGTTCGGTGATCAGCTGGCGTAGCCGGCGGTGGGCGTCGAAGTAGGGGCGGAGCCGTTCGGCGTCTTGGGGGGTGAGGGTCTTGGTGATGGTCCGGCTGCCGGTCTTGCGGGTCCAGGTCGGGTAGGGGCCGTGCAGCCGGGGCGGGTCGGCGTGGCAGTGGCATCCGGCGCGCTGGCAGCGGGTGGTGCGCTGGGTGAGCGAGCCGGGCAGGGCCAGGCCGATCTGGCCGAGTTCGGCCTGGATCTGCTGGTGCCGGCGGGCCGGGTCGTCCATGTTCCCAGCATCGCCCATCGGGGTGAGTGGCTGGGCTGGTCCCGCTGTACGAGTTGACTTGAAGTAGCTATAATTCAAGTCGTGGCGGCGGGCAGCGGACCCGGTGCCGGCCCGGGCGCGGCTGCCGGGACGGCGGGGCCGGCGCTGCGCGGGCTGTCCCGGTTCGCCCGGACGCGGGGGGTCCCGGCGGCCCGGGAGTTCCTGCTGGATTACGACGTGATCGAGGCGTTCTGCGTGGCCGGGCTGCCCGCGGCGCGGCCGTCCACCCGGGGCACCTACCGGTCGGCGCTGTACCGGCTGGCGGTGCCGGTGCACGGCGAGCCGGGGCAGCGGGGGACGCCGTTCGCGGGCGCCAGGGCGCCGGCCCCGTACTCGCCGGCCGACCGCGCCGGGCTGGCCGCCGTCGCCGCTGCCCAGCGCGACCCGGCCAGGCGGGCCTCGGCGCTGGCCGTGGTGGTGTTCGGCATCGGCGCCGGGCTGCGGCCCGCCGAGCTGGTGGCACTGCGCGGCCCCGACGTTTCACGCCGCGGCCGCCGGGTGACGGTCCGGGTCGGGGGCCGGCCGCGCGGCTGGTGCCGGCGGCCGCGGGTTACGCCGGGCGGGCGGCCGGGCTGGCCGCCGCAGCGGGAGACGGTCACCTGTTCCGGCCCGGCCCGGCGGACCGGGGTTACAAGAACTTCGTCACGAACTACGCCCGCACCCTGGCCGCCGACCCGGCCGCGCCCCGGCTGGGCCTGGGCCGGTGCCGGTCCAGCTTCATCTGCGGCCACCTGGCCGCGGGCACCCCGCCGGGCGAGCTGCTCGCGATCACCGGGATCCGCCGGGCCGAGTCGCTGGCCCGCTACGCGCGCCATGTCGACGGCGCCCCGTCCAAGGCCGTCTTGCGGGCCTGGGACAGGCGCCACCGGGGGTGCTGAGCATGGGCGGCGGCGGGCTGGACATCCCCGGGCCGGGCCGGCCCCGGACCGCACGATCGTGGCGTTCGCCGCCAGGCTCATCGACCGCAGCGGGCAGGCCCCGGTCATCGAAGCGGCGCTGGCCCACCGCACCGGGCGCCGCCGGCCGCTGCCGGTCCGCGCCGTGCTCACCGCGCTGCTGTGCCTGGCCCTAGATGACCGGCCGCTGTTCCTCACCGACGTCACCCGGCTGCTGTTCTGCCAGCTCCCGGCGGCGTCCCGGCGGCTCCTCGGCGTGCCCGGCACCGCTGCCACCGAGCGGGCCTTCAAGGCCGCCTACCGCCGGGTCCGGTACTGCTTCCACGCGATCGCGTCCGCCGCTGACCCCTCGGCGCTGCCGAAAAACCGGCGGCTGACCGAAGACCAGCTCCGAGCCCGCGCCAAGCCGGTCACCCCCGGCCAGGCCACCGCCGCCCGGGACCGGCTCGAGGCGCTGGTCAACGCGCTGCTGGAAGCCAGCATCTCAGTCCTCACCCAGGACGAACGCGCTGCCTGCGGCGGCAGCACCGCCCTGGACGCCACCCCGGTCCCGCTGTTCTCCCGCGGCCCCTCCAGACGCACCGGCCTATCGGCCAGCGACCCCGACGGCGGCTGGTACGTCCGCGAGGGCGACCACCGCGAACGCGAAGACGACAAGGGCAAGCCGCTGCGCAAGATCTGCTGGGCGCTGGAAGCCACCATCGCCACCACGGCCCGGCCGCCTCACGCCGAGCCCGCCAGCCCGAACCTCGCGATCGGCCTGGCCCTGACCCGGCCCGGCCAAGACCCCGGCGGCACCGGCGCCCGCGTCCTGGCCTCGGCCGCCGCCCGCGGCCACAAGACCGGCTGGCTCGGCTACGACCGCGCCTACACCCAGGCGCTCCCGCACCGATTTCACCTCCCGGCCCGGGCGCTGGGCTACCAGCCGGTCATGGACTACCGCGACGACCAGCTCGGCATCCAGGCCAGCAGCGGCGGCGCCCTGCTCGTCGAAGGCAGCTGGTACTGCCCGGCCATACCCGGACCGCTCACCACCGCCACCACCAGCCTGCGTGATCACGCCATCGACCGCGAACTCTACGACCACCAGATCACCGCCCGCACCGCCTACCAGCTCAAACGCAAAGACGGCCCGGACACCGACGGATATGAGCGCCGGTCCTGCCCCGCCCTGGGCACCCACCCCGGCCTGATGTGCCCGCTCCGCGAAACCTCCCTGTCACCCCGCGACGGGCGGCCCAAGGTACTCCAGCCCCCCGAAGAACCGCCGAAGATCTGCCGGCAGACCGCCATCACCATCGCCCCCGGCACCGGCGCCCGCTACCGCCAGGACCTGCCCTACGGCAGCCCCGCCTGGCAGGCCCGCTACGCCACCTTGCGCAACACCATCGAAGGCCTCAACGGCTACGCCAAAGACCCCGCCCACCACGCCCTCGCCGCCCCCGGCCGCCGCCGCGTCCGCGGCATCGCCGCCTGCTCCCTGTTCACCGCGCTGCTGCTGATGGCCGCCAACATCCGCAAGATCCGCGCCTCCCGGGCACTCACCGCCAGCCCCGACCCCGCCACCGCCCAGCGAGCACGCCGACGCCGCGCCAGCCTCCGCGACTACCTCCCAGACGGCTGACAACCCCGGCACCCACCACCACCACGACCACCACCACCAGCCCGGCAGCAGCCACCCCCAAAACCGGCCAGCACACCGCAAACCAGCCGCCCGCACCCGAAAACGAGCCCGCACCGCAGCCAGAACCGGTACCAGACCTCGCAAGCACAATAAGAACAAGCACAAAAAGAAACGGTCACCGACCCACTTCTGTCGGTACGACACCGGCAGTTCTGTCGGTAACCCCATGTGGGCTAACGACAGAACCCGGGTGACCTGGGATTACGGGTGTTCTGGGGAGGGCTGTTCCCGGGTTAGGCGGGCTGATCTCCCGGTGGGGTCTGGGGGGTGGCGAGCTCGATGGATAGGGCTTCGAGTTCGGTGATCAGCTGGCGTAGCCGGCGGTGGGCGTCGAAGTAGGGGCGGAGCCGTTCGGCGTCTTGGGGGGTGAGGGTCTTGGTGATGGTCCGGCTGCCGGTCTTGCGGGTCCAGGTCGGGTAGGGGCCGTGCAGCCGGGGCGGGTCGGCGTGGCAGTGGCATCCGGCGCGCTGGCAGCGGGTGGTGCGCTGGGTGAGCGAGCCGGGCAGGGCCAGGCCGATCTGGCCGAGTTCGGCCTGGATCTGCTGGTGCCGGCGGGCCGGGTCGTCCATGTTCCCAGCATCGCCCATCGGGGTGAGTGGCTGGGCTGGTCCCGCTGTACGAGTTGACTTGAAGTAGCTATAATTCAAGTCGTGGCGGCGGGCAGCGGACCCGGTGCCGGCCCGGGCGCGGCTGCCGGGACGGCGGGGCCGGCGCTGCGCGGGCTGTCCCGGTTCGCCCGGACGCGGGGGGTCCCGGCGGCCCGGGAGTTCCTGCTGGATTACGACGTGATCGAGGCGTTCTGCGTGGCCGGGCTGCCCGCGGCGCGGCCGTCCACCCGGGGCACCTACCGGTCGGCGCTGTACCGGCTGGCGGTGCCGGTGCACGGCGAGCCGGGGCAGCGGGGGACGCCGTTCGCGGGCGCCAGGGCGCCGGCCCCGTACTCGCCGGCCGACCGCGCCGGGCTGGCCGCCGTCGCCGCTGCCCAGCGCGACCCGGCCAGGCGGGCCTCGGCGCTGGCCGTGGTGGTGTTCGGCATCGGCGCCGGGCTGCGGCCCGCCGAGCTGGTGGCACTGCGCGGCCCCGACGTTTCACGCCGCGGCCGCCGGGTGACGGTCCGGGTCGGGGCCGGCCGCGCGGCTGGTGCCGGCGGCCGCGGGTTACGCCGGGCGGGCGGCCGGGCTGGCCGCCGCAGCGGGAGACGGTCACCTGTTCCGGCCCGGCCCGGCGGACCGGGGTTACAAGAACTTCGTCACGAACTACGCCCGCACCCTGGCCGCCGACCCGGCCGCGCCCCGGCTGGGCCTGGGCCGGTGCCGGTCCAGCTTCATCTGCGGCCACCTGGCCGCGGGCACCCCGCCGGGCGAGCTGCTCGCGATCACCGGGATCCGCCGGGCCGAGTCGCTGGCCCGCTACGCGCGCCATGTCGACGGCGCCCCGTCCAAGGCCGTCTTGCGGGCCTGGGACAGGCGCCACCGGGGGTGCTGAGCATGGGCGGCGGCGGGCTGGACATCCCCGGGCCGGGCCGGCCCCGGACCGCACGATCGTGGCGTTCGCCGCCAGGCTCATCGACCGCAGCGGGCAGGCCCCGGTCATCGAAGCGGCGCTGGCCCACCGCACCGGGCGCCGCCGGCCGCTGCCGGTCCGCGCCGTGCTCACCGCGCTGCTGTGCCTGGCCCTAGATGACCGGCCGCTGTTCCTCACCGACGTCACCCGGCTGCTGTTCTGCCAGCTCCCGGCGGCGTCCCGGCGGCTCCTCGGCGTGCCCGGCACCGCTGCCACCGAGCGGGCCTTCAAGGCCGCCTACCGCCGGGTCCGGTACTGCTTCCACGCGATCGCGTCCGCCGCTGACCCCTCGGCGCTGCCGAAAAACCGGCGGCTGACCGAAGACCAGCTCCGAGCCCGCGCCAAGCCGGTCACCCCCGGCCAGGCCACCGCCGCCCGGGACCGGCTCGAGGCGCTGGTCAACGCGCTGCTGGAAGCCAGCATCTCAGTCCTCACCCAGGACGAACGCGCTGCCTGCGGCGGCAGCACCGCCCTGGACGCCACCCCGGTCCCGCTGTTCTCCCGCGGCCCCTCCAGACGCACCGGCCTATCGGCCAGCGACCCCGACGGCGGCTGGTACGTCCGCGAGGGCGACCACCGCGAACGCGAAGACGACAAGGGCAAGCCGCTGCGCAAGATCTGCTGGGCGCTGGAAGCCACCATCGCCACCACGGCCCGGCCGCCTCACGCCGAGCCCGCCAGCCCGAACCTCGCGATCGGCCTGGCCCTGACCCGGCCCGGCCAAGACCCCGGCGGCACCGGCGCCCGCGTCCTGGCCTCGGCCGCCGCCCGCGGCCACAAGACCGGCTGGCTCGGCTACGACCGCGCCTACACCCAGGCGCTCCCGCACCGATTTCACCTCCCGGCCCGGGCGCTGGGCTACCAGCCGGTCATGGACTACCGCGACGACCAGCTCGGCATCCAGGCCAGCAGCGGCGGCGCCCTGCTCGTCGAAGGCAGCTGGTACTGCCCGGCCATACCCGGACCGCTCACCACCGCCACCACCAGCCTGCGTGATCACGCCATCGACCGCGAACTCTACGACCACCAGATCACCGCCCGCACCGCCTACCAGCTCAAACGCAAAGACGGCCCGGACACCGACGGATATGAGCGCCGGTCCTGCCCCGCCCTGGGCACCCACCCCGGCCTGATGTGCCCGCTCCGCGAAACCTCCCTGTCACCCCGCGACGGGCGGCCCAAGGTACTCCAGCCCCCCGAAGAACCGCCGAAGATCTGCCGGCAGACCGCCATCACCATCGCCCCCGGCACCGGCGCCCGCTACCGCCAGGACCTGCCCTACGGCAGCCCCGCCTGGCAGGCCCGCTACGCCACCTTGCGCAACACCATCGAAGGCCTCAACGGCTACGCCAAAGACCCCGCCCACCACGCCCTCGCCGCCCCCGGCCGCCGCCGCGTCCGCGGCATCGCCGCCTGCTCCCTGTTCACCGCGCTGCTGCTGATGGCCGCCAACATCCGCAAGATCCGCGCCTCCCGGGCACTCACCGCCAGCCCCGACCCCGCCACCGCCCAGCGAGCACGCCGACGCCGCGCCAGCCTCCGCGACTACCTCCCAGACGGCTGACAACCCCGGCACCCACCACCACCACGACCACCACCACCAGCCCGGCAGCAGCCACCCCCAAAACCGGCCAGCACACCGCAAACCAGCCGCCCGCACCCGAAAACGAGCCCGCACCGCAGCCAGAACCGGTACCAGACCTCGCAAGCACAATAAGAACAAGCACAAAAAGAAACGGTCACCGACCCACTTCTGTCGGTACGACACCGGCAGTTCTGTCGGT